>NZ_JUET01000058.1 GCF_001006485.1 Tannerella forsythia | reverse complement strand
CCGAATCATGTACCCGGCATGACAATTAACCATTAATAAATAGGGGGCGAGATCATTCAGCCCAATGCGAAGCGTTGGGGAAAAAGACATCGCATCTCGGCGGAGGGCTGTAAGCCTGACGTAACCATTGTCGTACATTTGCACATCCATTATTAATGGTAAACACCAAACAGGGGATCGCGTAATTTGGGTTTATGCGGATTCCAGAGGTGAGGGAGTTTGAGTTTCAACTTTTTCTTTTTCCCAGCTTCTCGCATATCCGACATTTTTTTTATGCGTTTTTCCGTCGGGTCGGTCGTTTTCGTTTCAGGGGCGTAAAAAAGGTAGGGCTTAGGACAAACAAGGTTTTACGGCGAGAATACTACCTGCAATGAAATGGAAGTGTGGAGATTGTCGTCTAAACGGCTTGCCGCTTGACCTTTTTGCCCGTCAGACGCCGGAACTACCTTTGCCGCTGACAACGAACAACCGATCCCGATGCGAATACATAGAATGGAACGTGGAGAGGAACACCGCAGAGGACAGAGCGAAAAAAATGAAAGGCAGTCTTCACAAATAAGACTGCCACAACAATGAACAATAAGATGAAAAATAGAATCAGCTGTCTGAATAGAGAGCCGTCAGAAAAGAAAAACGGAGAAAGTTTCGTCTTTCTCCGTAGATAGTATTACCTTTGCAATAGGTTATTCGAGTTATGCAAAGCGTTGTATATCATTGCAGAAGATAGGTCGCTAAATCATTACTTATGGCATTTTACAACTTGTCAATCAGCTGATAATCAATTGTTTAAATACGAATGATGGATTTCCGATAAAAAAACAAAAAAGATGATTTTATCACGAAAGAATCCGGAAAGATTTCACGGCAAAACATCCTGAGGCAATTAATGAAGAGTGGAGGAAACTACCCGACCATCCACTTTTTAAAGTCCGACGCGCGGTTTTTGCTCACGTAAAGGCGTTCCGGCATCTGCGCATCCAAAGAGACCAGCAAGCGACTGTCAAACCAAACGGTGATGTTCGTCACGCTCTCACGCGCAATAATGAATTGCTTGTTGGCACGGAAAAACATGTCGGGATTGAGGTGCTGCATCACGCTGTCGAGCGTTTTGGCATAGGGATAAACCTTGCCGTCTCTCAGATGCACTGTCGTATTGCTCTCGGTCGTATAAAAAAATGAGACGTCCGAGAGTGTAACCGGAACGAGCTTATCCTTCACAGGGATCAGGATTTTCTGAATGTATTTCCCCGTCGGGGTCAGTTGCGCCTGCTGAGTGACGTACTCTTGCATGCCGCGCTTCGTCAGTTTACGAAATTTCTCTATCGCGCGCCTCAAGGCTTCCGTATCGACAGGTTTCAGGATATAATCGATACTGTTAACCCGAAAGGCATCGAGCGCATACTCGTCGTACGCCGTCGTAAAAATAATGGGTGTCTCGACGGTAATCATCTGAAAAATATGGAACGCCGACCCGTCCGACAGATGGATATCCATGAATATCAGATCGGGTGCATCGTGCGTTTGCAACCATTGAACCGTCTGGCTGACACTTTCCGTCACTCCTTTCACATCAAGGCTATCATCCATCTCGCTCAGTATCCTCCTCAGATTTTCACTGGCTGCTGTTTCATCTTCAACAATTAACACATTCATGGCTTATACAATGCTTTTTTAGGTCAAGGGTAAAATAACGGTAAATATATTGTCTGTCTGCTCAATACGGATATCTTTGTGTACCATCAACCGGAAACGTGCGCTCAGGTTTGTCAGTCCGGTGCCGTTTGTGACCGGCTTTTCCAGTTTCGGATAGGTGGGGTTGGAAACGGTCAGTACCGTTTCGCCCGAATCGCTGTCGCTACGGGTGGCGATAACCATGTGTATCTTATGCTCGCTGTCGATCGCGTTATGCACTACGGCATTATCAACGAGGGGGAGAAGCGACAGCACCGGCAGTTTCATGGCCGTGGCAGACGCCTCCACCCGGATGTCAAACGTCAATTTATCGGCAAAACGGACTTCGAGCAGATAGCGGAACGAATCGAGAAAATTCAGTTCTTCGTTCAGCGTTACGAGCCCTTTCTTGTCGCTCTGCAAAATGAAGCGGAATACGTTCGAGAGCTTGTTCACAAATTCCAATGTCCGCTCTTTGTCGTCGCTTCGGATAAGATACGTCAAACCGTTGAGCGAATTAAAGAAGAAATGCGGATTGATCTGGTTAGCCAGCGCGTCGCAACGACTTTGCAGCATTTCCCTCTTCAACCGCTCAATCTCCAGCTCCTTCTCACGCTGTACCGAATACAAAGCCCCCGCGTAACCGATAAGCACACACAGTACACAGGCCACGACAAACTGAAACAACAAGTGAATGGTGAAGCAATCAACATGCTTATTGATTGATAACGAAATCAGAATATAGAGGCCATAAACCAGTGCCGTGACAGCAGCCGTCAGGAAGATACGTCGGGTAAAAGCAGGCTGTTTGATTTTTTTGATGTTGATGATCAGCAGTGCCCAGATAGTAACGCTAAAAAACAGATAGCGGAAAATGAAAAAAAGCCAGAAACCAGTCAAACTTTCAAAACACACACAATTGATTTTCACACCATTTACAAAAATCTGCATCGCCGCCCCATCTGTTCCGGCACTTTGTACAAGTCTCGGAATATCCCACGGTATCTGAGCAATATTCGGATAAATGATAAAGACACCCATTAACAGTCCGAACAGGAGCAACGCTTGTACCGATGTAATTTTTTTTATTGTAAACATGACGATATTTCTTTGTTTGCAAAGATATGAAAATATTTCGCCCGTTTTTCTAAAATGGAAGGGACGATGAACAGCCTCTTTTTCGTCTTTACCGATGTTTTTTTCGCCTTTGCCTGAAAAATCCGCCAGTTATGCTTATTTCTCTATCTTTTATGGTTCAAACCGTTACAATTCAATCTAAGCCTCACGAAGCAACCCCAAGACCGCTCTTTTTTCGTAATCACTTCCTTTTTTTTCGCGATGCTGGGAAATTGGAAACAAACGCATCCTTTTCACCCCATCTTTGCATCGCAGACAAACGACAACCGGGCCTCATCCCGATAGTCTTTGAAGAATAATAAAAAAGAATATAAACAGTAAAATGAATAGAGTTATGAAACGTTTGAGTTTGGTTGTTACAGCCTTGTTAGTAAGTGTAACCATGAGTTTTGCGGGAAACAGGCATTCGGATCAGCTTCCTGTAGTTATTGATATGACACAGTTGAGTCGCTATTTACAGTTGGATGCACAGCAAGTAAGAGAAGTAGTCGAAATAAACGATTATTTTATGGAGATGCAACAGAAAAGCTTGTCCTATTCCAATAAAGATGCGAGGGAAAAAAAGATGGAACAAGCCATCTATGGTAACCTGAAACTGATGAAGGAGACACTGACCGAAGATCAGTACAGAAGCTACCTCGGATTATTGAATCTGACGTACAATAACCGCAGCAAGAGGCTTCGTGCGGACAGCTTGCAGGAGATGTATTGGGTCAATCAAACCAATTGACCGACGAAATTAAAGATTGTGAGAAGTCCGGGCTTTCACAAGCTCGGACTTTTTGGTATCCAAGAAATTCTATCTCCCTTTCTGTACACCTCTCCTTCGCATACCCCCAATAATGGGGATTGACAAACTTATAAAAGCAACTTATTTTTGCTGTGCAAAAATAAAGGAGAAAATGAAATTATCGGACTTGCATAACGGTGAATCGGGAGTGATCGTACGCGTTACGGGGCATGGCGCTTTTCGGCGACGTATCATCGAAATGGGTTTTGTTCGCGGCCAACACGTGATGTCCGTACTCAACTCGCCGCTGAACGACCCTGTGAAGTATTCCGTGATGGGATACGAAGTATCGCTTCGCCGTAGCGAAGCAGCAATGATTGAAATCCTTACGGAAGAAGAGGCGGAGAAAGCTGCTATGGAAGAAACAAACAATACCCGTCCGAATGCCGTAGCAGGCAATGATATTGTCATCGTACACAACGGCTCCCCGTCTGTAACCCAACGTAAGAACGTCATTCGTATTGCCTTGGTGGGCAATCCGAACAGTGGTAAGACATCGCTCTTTAATATCCTTTCGGGCGGACGCGAACACGTGGGCAATTACGGCGGCGTTACGGTAGCAGCCAAGAACGGACACTTTACATACAACGGTTATAAATTTAGCATCACCGACTTACCCGGTACTTATTCACTCTCTCCCTACTCCCCGGAAGAGCGCTACGTCCGACAGCATATTTTCGATCATCAACCCGATGTCATTATCAATGTCGTATCGGCATCGAACCTTGAACGCAACCTATACCTGACGACCGAGTTGATTGACTTGAGCCAGCCCACCGTCGTTGCGCTCAATATGTACGACGAGCTTGCGACCAGCGGTGCCACACTCGATTACCATCATCTTGGTGCGATGATCGGCATCCCGATGACTCCAACGGTAGCCAAAAATGGGAAAGGACTCCATGAGTTGCTGAATAAGGTCATCGACATCTTCGAGAATCGCAGTACGATCCAGCGTCATATACAGATCAATTACGGTACGGCAATCGAGCTTGAGGTCGACAAACTCTCCCAAAAGATGCAAGCGGCCGACGAACTTCCCTATCAGTTTCCTCCCCGTTATTGGGCACTGAGGATGCTGGAAGACGACAGTGAAGCCGAACGTATGCTCAGTCACTGTGGGAATTATGCCACATGGAAAGATGCGGCACACCAGGCAAAGGCACGACTCAAACGTCAGCTGAACGATGACATTGAGACGACTGTCATTGATTTCAAATACGGCTTTATTGCCGGTGCCTTGCAGGAAGTTTATATACCCGGCAATCAGGATATACAGCGAAAGACGGGCTTTATCGACCGTCTGGTAGCCAACCGATGGTTGGGTTTCCCCATCTTCATTTTCCTGATGTGGCTCACCTTCATGACTACGTTCTGGCTCGGCGCTTTCCCACAGGAGTGGATCGAAACGGGATTCGCTCGTCTCGGCGAGTGGATTGCCTCATCCATGGCAGACGGAGCATTGAAAGATTTGCTCGTGAACGGCATCATTGGCGGAGTAGGTAGCGTGGCCGTTTTCCTACCGAACATTCTGGTCCTGTATCTTTTCATTTCATTAATGGAAGATTCGGGCTATATGGCTCGCGCGGCATTCATCATGGATCGCATCATGCACCGGATGGGATTACACGGCAAGTCATTTATCCCTTTGCTGATGGGATTCGGATGTAATGTGCCCGCCATTATGGCTACACGTACGATCGAAAGCCACAGCAGCCGGTTAATCACGATTCTGATTAACCCGTTCATGTCGTGCAGTGCCCGCCTGCCCGTTTATCTTCTGCTGGCAGGAACGTTCTTCCCGAATAGTGCAGGCACCGTACTCGTCTTGCTTTATTTCTTTGGTATCGGAGTCGCGGTGGTCACGGCACGGTTGCTTCGTTGGGGCGTATTCAAAGCCGACGAAACACCTTTTGTGATGGAGCTTCCCCCCTATCGCATGCCCACCTTGCGCGCTACGCTCAGACACATGTGGGATAAAGGCGAACAATACCTGCGAAAGATTGGCGGCGTTGTACTTGTGGCATCGGTGATCATTTGGTTTCTGAGCTATTATCCGCGTCCGTCGGCCGATGTGTCGGCCGACGTAGCAGAGACCGAAGTAGCCGCTTCACAACACTATGAAAACTCATATCTCGGACAATTAGGGAAGTTCTGCGAACCGGTCGTGCATCCGTTCGGACTAAACTGGAAAGCTGCCATTGCCCTGATCTCCGGCTCTCCGGCAAAGGAGGTGATCGTCAGCACCCTCGGCGTACTGTATCGTAATGAAGATGAAACGACGCTTTCCAATACGCTGCGCACCTCCGGCGATTTCACACCACGTTCGGCACTCGCGTTCCTCGTTTTCGTCCTGCTCTATTTCCCCTGCATCGCCTCGATTGCAGCAATTGCCAAAGAAACGGGAAGCCGGAAATGGGCGGCTTTCTCCATAATCTACAACACGGGGATCGCATGGATCGCTGCTTTTACCGTCTATCACTTGGCAGGTATATTTTTTTGAAGCATTTTCTTTATTGAAGTTTCGCAAGAAAACTTGAAACGTTTGGAGGAAGGTATAAAAAAGCACAAAGAACTCTGCACCTTACAGAAAAGGGAGTCCTATTCATCTAAAAAAGCGCTTTTAAAATCAGTAACCCAATGGCAACAAACACTCCTTTTTGCATATTTGAGTAAAAACGCTATTTTTGTGCAATTTTTTTCGTCTCAAAAGTTATAGATTATGGCTGTTTATTTAGAAGATGTATCCAGAACGTTCGGAGAATACCTGTTGATTCCCGGTCTGACAACCAAACAATGCACTCCCGCGAATGTCTCACTCAAGACACCGTTAGTGAAGCACCCTGCCGGAGAAAAATCGCTTATCGAGTTAAATATCCCGTTTGTTTCGGCTATCATGCAAGCCGTTTCCGGACCCGAATTGGCTATCGAGTTGGCTCGCAACGGAGGACTTTCATTTATCTTCGGATCGCAACCGGTGGAAAGTCAGGCGGAAATGGTTCGCAAAGTAAAGAAATTCAAGGCAGGCTTCGTTGTCAGTGACTCGAACCTGACTCCGGAACATACGCTGGCCGACGTCGTCAAGCTCGTGAAAAGTACAGGACACTCGACAATCGGCATTACGGACGACGGTACGTCGAACGGCACACTGCTCGGTATCGTCACCAGCCGCGACTACCGTACCGAAAAAGACAGCCCGGACATGAAGGTCAAAGAATTTATGACCCCATTCCCCAAACTGATTGTCGGACAATTGGGAATCACGCTGAGCGAAGCCAATCAAATCTTATGGGAGCATCGTCTCAACTCACTGCCCATTATCGATAAAGACCAGAAACTGGCCTACTTTGTCTTTCGGAAAGATTATGACAGCCATCGCAATAACCCCGACGAACTTTCGGACGAAACGAAGAAACTCCTCGTTGGCGCCGGTATCAATACGCGCGACTATAAAGAGCGAGTGCCGGCACTCGTCGAAGCAGGAGTCGACGCTCTCTGCATCGACTCATCCGACGGCTATTCCGAATGGCAACAAGAGACGTTGCAATGGATCAAGAGCCACTATGACATTCCGGTAGGCGCGGGAAATATCGTCGATGAGAAAGGCTTCCGCTATCTCGTCGATGCGGGTGCCGACTTTATCAAGGTCGGTATCGGAGGCGGTTCGATCTGTATCACCCGTGAGCAGAAGGGTATCGGACGCGGACAGGCCACAGCGCTGATCGACGTGGCTCAGGCACGCGATAGTTACTTCAAGGAAAAAGATATCTACATTCCGATTTGCAGCGATGGCGGACTGGTACATGACTACCACATGACCCTCGCTTTAGCCATGGGTGCCGACTTCCTGATGATGGGACGTTACTTCGCTCGCTTCGACGAATCGCCCACGCAGACCCTGCGTATCGGTAACAACTACGTCAAAGAATATTGGGGCGAAGGGTCGAACCGTGCCAAAAACTGGCAACGCTACGACACGGGCGGAGCCGAGACGTTGAAATTTGAGGAAGGCGTTGACAGTTACGTGCCCTATGCCGGCAAGATGAAAGACAATCTCGAGATCACGCTCGGAAAAATCAAGGCTACGATGTGCAGCTGCGGCTCTATCACACTCAAGGAACTTCAGCGCGATGCCCGGATTACGTTAGTCTCATCGACCAGCATCGTCGAAGGCGGCGCACACGACGTGATCCTCAAAGAACAAAGCTGAGAACGGTCACTTTTCGCCCATCGTTACGCACACAATGACACCGTTTCTGCAGGTCGATCATCTAACGAAGAGCTTCGGCGATCTGGTGCTCTTCAAAGACATTTCGTTTGGCATCGCACAAGGCGAAAAGGTCGGACTGATCGCTCCCAACGGGTCGGGAAAAACGACGCTGCTGCAAATCATTGCCGGAAAAGAAGGGCATGACAACGGCAGCATCGTGTTCCGAAACGACGGACAAGTGACCTGGCTGGAACAGTCGCCACGGTACCCCGACGAACTGACGGTGCTGGAAGCCTGCTTCCATTCGCCCAACCGCACCGTGCAGCTCATTGCCGAGTATGAGGCAGCCCTTGCCTCCAATGCCGATGCGGAACGAATGGAAACGCTTATCACCCGCATGGAGCAGAAGAAGGCGTGGGACTATGAACGGAAAGCGAAACAGATTCTCACCGAACTGAAAATAAGACATTTTGACCAGCCGATCGGTACCCTCTCGGGCGGACAGTTGAAACGTGTCGCACTGGCCAACGTTCTGATTACCGAACCCGATCTGCTCCTGCTCGATGAGCCAACCAACCACCTCGACCTCGAAATGGTGGAATGGCTCGAAAACCACCTCAACCGGTCATCCCTCAGCCTGCTGATGGTCACTCACGATCGTTATTTCTTAGACCGTATATGCAGCCGGATCATCGAGATTGACCAAAAATCTCTCTTTTCGTACAAAGGTAATTATGCGTATTACGTAGAGAAGAAAACAGAGCATACGGCGGCCGGCCACGCGGAACTTGCACGAGCCAATAATTTGTACAAAAAAGAATTGGAATGGATGCGGCGTCAGCCACAGGCACGCGCCGGAAAAGCGAAATACCGAATCGATGCGTTTCACGAGCTGGAAGAGAAAATCAAGCAGAAACGGGAAGCCGGAAATGTCAAGCTGAATGTCAAATCGGCCTATATCGGATCAAAAATCTTCGATGCGGTAAACGTCTGCAAACGGTTCGACGATGTGCGTATTCTGGAGAATTTCAATTACACGTTCGCACGATACGAAAAGTTGGGCATCATCGGACAGAACGGAACCGGCAAATCGACCTTCATCAAGATGCTGATTGGTGAAGTCGCTCCCGACAGCGGACATTTCGATATCGGTGAAACAGTGCGTTTCGGCTATTACAGCCAGGACGGACTGTCATTCGACGAGAACGCCAAAGTCATCGACATCGTACACAACATCGCTGAACACCTGACTCTTGGCGACGGAAAAACACTGACGGCATCGCAGTTCCTCGGACATTTTCTTTTCCCTCCGGAGAAACAGCATAACTATGTGTATAAACTCAGCGGAGGCGAGAAACGAAGATTGTATCTCTGCACCATCCTGATGCGTAACCCGAACTTTCTGGTGCTCGACGAGCCGACGAACGACTTCGACATCGCCACGCTGAACGTCCTCGAAGAATATTTGCGTAGCTTCAAAGGCTGCGTGATCGTCGTCTCGCACGACCGCTACTTCATGGATAAGGTCGTCGATCACGTGCTTATCTTCCACGGCAATGCCGAGATTCAAGACTTCCCCGGCAACTACACCCAATATCGCGAATGGAAGGAAGAAAAACTGCGCCGCGAACGCGAGGAGGCCGAAGCATCCCCGAAGCAGGGAGCGGGAACAGAAACTTCGGCACAACGTCAGCGGACGAATGACAAGCGTCGGCTCTCATACAAGGAACGGATGGAGCTGGAAACACTGGAAAAAGAGATCGAAGCCCTGGAGGCCGAAAAACAAACGCTGGAAAATGCGTTATGTAGCGGCACGCTCTCCGTCGAGGAGCTGACCGAGAAATCGAAACGTCTCCCTCTACTCAACAACGAGCTTGACGAAAAATCGATGCGCTGGCTCGAACTAAGCGAAATCGAAGGATAACGCGCCTATTTGTCCGAGAGATAGTCGATCATTTTTAGAATCGCCCGCCGACAGACCGGACAGAAAGGATGATAATCACGCATCATGCAATGTACCATTGGACGGTAAACACCTTTAGCGACATAGCCTCCGCCTTCATATACTCCCGGTCTTGCTTCATTTTCAGCAACAGGCGTGGGGACAGGGGTCTTTTCAGATAACAAATCCTTCCATTTGGAGTCAAAATTTACCAGCGTAGTGATATTGGGCTCCCACGGCTCAAGTTTCACATTGTAAAAATTACCATATGCCACCTCCGATTCGAAATATTCGTCGGCCAGACCGGCAAAACTGTGCCCCAGCTCATGAACAAACACTTTCGCCGTGCGCTCATGATCGGCCGTCCCCATCGCATAGTAGTTATAGATGCCCCCACCGCCATAATCGGATGAGTTGACAAGGATAAAAATCGCATCGCAAGGTACGTTCCATAACGCATCACGGATCGATTTCATATCGGAAGTAGTCAGGTAACGATCCAGACCGAATGTATAAAAGCCCGAACCAAAAGCCGTATTCCGATAGATACCTTTACCGGACAGATCCGTACCCGACTCTTCGGAGGGTACATCAACCGCCCACACATTGAAATCCGAGCGGCGGGCATCGTAAGGAGGGATAGTAAACAGCAACTCCATAAAACGCCGTGCATCAGCTTCGAACTTACCCATTTCAGCTTCCGTATATCCCTCGGGAAGAAACACAAAATCGACTTTTTCCGCCATATCACCCTCGTCTTGCAGACGCCTGACCGGATGATTCTTCAATGCTCCCCGATCGATAAAAATACTCTGCGGATCGACTTCGATTTTCAGTAGCGGATAAAAGCGGTTATCAGCTTTATCGCGTGCCGACAATTCTATCTCAACGGGCTGTTTGGGATACGGCATGGAGAAACTGTTCGTCCACGATTGCTGTTGATTCTTTGCCTGCTCCGTCGTACGCCACTCCTCAAACAGCGTATTGAACCCTCGACTGTATATCAATTGCTTTGTCGCCCGGTCATAGACCTTGACATAATATCCGCCATAACCGAACGGATCAACCAAATTCTTCCTCGGACCACCCCACACAGGCTCCTCACGAAGTTGCTGCAATGCCGCACGCTGTTCCTGTGCATCACCGCTAAGAGCAAAGTCCACACGCAGGCGCTTGGCCTCGAAATATTTTTCAAACCCATCTTGTGAAAAAGCAGTCAGACTGCAAAGAGCCAGCCCGATCATGGCGGCAACGTTACATACCCATGTTTTCATCTTTATGTTATTCATGTTCATGTCATACGTTCGAAAAGAGACATTCTTTGTTGTGAGAATAACTTTTATCGGAAAACAAAAAACTTTTTCTGCAACCTCAAACAACTCTTACGAATCAAGAAGAAGATAAGTAAATTTTCTAACGCATGCAAGCATTTGGACAACTCACTGTTTCCCAAATGCTTGCTTTTTTTATAAAGTTAAAAGTCTGCTAATTTATGAAATTACACAAATAGCAGTCAAGTTTTATTCGCACACTTTGCGAGCCCCGTCGCCGATCACAACGTCGTATACTTTCGGACTGCGGTTATATTTGGCGCGATAAGCCTCTTTGGCTTTCGTAACGAACGGTTCGTACAATTCATCTTTTACCATATTGATCGTACAACCGCCGAAGCCACCACCCATCACACGCGAACCGGTTACACCATACTCATGGGCCATGTTATTAAGGAAATCCAACTCCTCACAGCTTACCTCGTAAAGTTTGCTCATGCCCTCATGCGTTTCGTACATTTTCTTTCCGACCGTCTCGTAATCGCCTTTTTCGAGTGCGTCGCAAACATCAAGTACACGCTGAATCTCTTCAATCACGTATTCCGCACGTATATAGTCTTCATCACTCACTTTTCCTTTCACGGCATTAAGCTGATCGAGTGTGGCGTCACGCAGAAATTCTACGCCGATGGCACGTGCCACGTTTTCGCACGACTCGCGACGTTTGTTATAGGCCGAAGATGCAAGCTCGTGTTTCACGACCGTGTCGAGCAAAACGAGTTTGTACCCTTTCGGATCGAACGGGAAATATTGATACTCAAGCGAACGACAGTCAAGACGCATCAGACTGCCGGCCTTTCCGAAGATCGAGGCAAACTGATCCATGATCCCACATTTCACACCACAGTAGTTATGTTCCGTAGCTTGTCCTATTTTAGCCAGTTCAAACTTGTCGATACCCAAATTGAACATATCGTTCAACGCATACGCGTACACACTCTCCAAAGCAGCCGACGATGACATCCCCGCGCCCAACGGTACATCCCCCGCAAACGCGGTATTAAAACCTTCGAGCTTTCCGCCCCGCTTAATGATCTCGCGACATACACCATAGATATAGCGTGCCCAGCTTGTACGCGGCGCATCGGCCTCTTCAAAGCCAAACTCCACATAGTCTTTCATATCGATTGAATAGGCACGTACCTTATTCGTACCGTTTCGTTTCAACTCAGCCATCATGACCTTGTCGATCGCACCGGGGAATACGAAACCGCCGTTGTAGTCGGTATGTTCGCCAATAAGGTTAATACGTCCCGGAGACGCATATACGGTGCCGGTAGTGCCGTCGAAATGTTTGATAAACCGGCTTCTTACATGTTCTACTTCCATACTGTTAATCCGTTATTATATGATAAAAAATTTACCGCCTCGTCCTTTGACAGGATGAAGCGGCACTTGTCTATATTAATTCACAGGAATATCCTTGTTTACATTCTTGCAACCGATCAGTGCATAGTAGAGGAGGTAAATCAGTCCGGCTACAATTACCCAGTAGCTGGCCATATACCCTATACCATCTTTCATATCCACAATTGCATTTTGCAACAACGGGAGAATACCTCCACCGCAAACCATCACCATAAAAATACCGGAGGCTTTTTCGGTGTATTTGCCTAACCCTTCTACAGCCAGATTGAAGATACCTCCCCACATTACGGAGGTACATAAACCGATCAACACCAATAAAGCTGCACTTACAGGAACTTGCACTAGTCCAAACAGCCCGCTGGCATCATTCTTGAATACAGGCAGATTAATCAACGAGCTGACAGGGGCAAACATGGCCACAAGCGTAAGCACTAATCCTAATCCCGAAGCGACGAGTAACATACTCTTAGCCGATACTTTGCTACCGATCGCCGCCCCGAGCAAACGACCGACAAGCATCAACAACCAGTACGTCGCGGTTACAGACCCGGCAATCGCTTCGGCATTCCCCATGCCACCTAATTGCAACACATCTAAATCAGGGTTTTGAAGCCATTTGTTCAATATGTTCGGGATACCTACTTCAACACCGACATATACGAAAATACCTACCGCACCGAGTATGAAGTGACGGAAAGATAGCGGACTGTATTGAGAAGATTCGGAAGATACTTGTTGTTCTTTATCTTTTTCAGGAATAGCTGTCAGCGCAATCACTAAAAAGGCAAAGGCAAAAATAGCCAGCGCCGCATACATGAGGGGAAACACGTTGCTGATTTGGGCGTTTTTGATTCCTTCCGGAATAAGGATACCTGTCAGAATAATCACAGCCGTACCGCACAACGAATTGAATGAGCCGCCGATCTGAATCAATTGGTTTCCTTTATTACCTCCTCCTCCGAGTGAGTTCAGCATCGGGTTTACTACCGTATTCAGCAAACACATGGAAAAACCTGCGATAAATGCACCCAGCAGATACACGCCAAAGCTTTCCATTGTGCCCGAAAGAGTCTGAATGCCTACACCGGCAAAGCCGATAGAAATCGCAATTAAGGCTGTCTTCTTATACCCAAATTTTTGCAACAGGTTACCAGCAGGATATCCCATCACGGCATAAGCAATAAAGTTGGCAAATACCCCTAATGTACCCATCCAATTGGGCACATTGAACTGAAACTTCAAGATGTCTCCCATCGGAGAGGCAAGGTTCGTTACGAATGAAATCATACCGAACAGGAAAATCATTACGATAATTGGTAATGTGTAATTCTTTTTGTCACTCATAATTCATAGTTCTTTTTAATTTTTTATTAATCTATTATTTTATTCGTTATTCCACAGAAAAAGCGTAGACGGTGGTACTTTCGAACACCTTGTCGGGACGAAGCACGGTCGACGGATAGTCGGGTTGGTTGGGGCTGTCTGGGAAATGTTGGGTTTCGAGGCACAAGGCCGCACGCATCGGATAGCGTTGTCCTTTCTTTCCTTCGAAATTACCGGTCATCCAGTTGCCTGTATAAAGCTGAACGCCCGGTTCGGTTGTATAGGTATTCATCACGATACCGGTCTTGGGAGAAGCACATCGGGCGCAAAACACCGGCAGGCCGTCAGATGCGGCGCGGTTCAGCACATACGTATGATCATAACCTTTTCCGATAATCAGTTGTTCAAACGGCTCATCGATCCGTTCGCCCACAGAGTGACATTCGCGAAAATCCATCGGCGTGTCTTCTACGGTTGCTTTCGGTCCGAGAGGAATAGCCGTTTCGTCGGTTGGCAGATAATAATCGGCATCGATCGCCAGCAGATGGTCTCCGATGGACGGGTCTCCGGCACCGGACAAATTAAAGTATGAATGATTTGTGAGGTTTAGTACGGTCGGCCGATCGGTTGTTGCGCGGTAGGCGATCACCAATTCGTTATCGTCCGTCCAGTGATAAGTCACTTCAACCCTCAGCGTCCCGGGGAATCCTTCCTCTCCGTCGGCTGAAACATATTGCAGCTTGACGGTTTGCCGATCGACTTGCCTCATCTCCCACACGACGGCATTGAAGCCTTTGAGGCCTCCGTGCAAGCTATTGGGGCCGTTGTTGATGGCCAGCCTGTCATAAACCGTTCCGTCGAGCGTGAATCGTCCTTTGGCAATGCGATTACCATAGCGTCCGCAAACGGCGCCAAAGTATGGCTCTTCCGAAGTGAGATAATCATGAATTGAACGATGGCCGGTAACGACATCCGTCAGTCGCCCGTTCTTGTCGGGCACCATCAGTGAGACTATTTTAGCGCCGTAGTTGGTGACGGTCACCTCGACGCCGGATTTATTCGTTAAAATGCACAGCGAAGTTTCTTTTCCGTCTATCTGCGTGCGAAAATCTTCCACACGCAGACCGGATTGCGTTTGATCATTCTCCATAATCAGTCATTTGTTAATTTCGCGTGTAAAATTAGCGTTCTTCTACTGAATGCGACAACTTAAAAAGATGTTATATAGCATGTTTTTATCAAAGTTTTTCGGACGTGTCGGCTAAATTTCTGACATTAGCATACATAGTTCGGCGTAATTTTTTTATGTTTGCACTCGTTTTTTTGAAAAGGCATGATACGATTTCACGGTTTACGAGTATTCTTTTTAAGTATGCTGTTTGCAGGAGCAAGCACGAATCTTTTTTGGTTGCACGCACAGCTTGCAGAAAAAGTGTTCCGTACCGATTACCGCATAACCTCTGAAAATGAACGCAAGCTATTTGTTACATTAGATAACCTCAGCTTCTTTCGGAATGCCGAAAGCACGAGTTTTGCACAAAAGGGATATACCTTACCGGGGTTCTGGTTGCAGCTCAAAGGCGTTTACTATCCGACGGAAAACATCAAGCTGGAAGGAGGTGTGCATTCCGTTTGGTTTTGGGGAGCAACCCGCTATCCGGCCTTCGCATATAAGGACATTGCCGTTTGGCGGGGGGAAGAATCGAAGCATAATGTACATTTATTACCTTATCTGCGGGCACATGTAGCATTGTCGGATCAGGTAGACCTGATTTTGGGCGATCTATATGGCGGAAGCAATCATGGCCTGATTGATCCGCTGTACAATCCGGAACTCAATTTATCGTCAGACCCGGAGGCGGGGGTACAGATTTTATATCATCCGCGCTGGATGGACTTGGATATTTGGCTGAACTGGGAGAGTTTCATTTACAAGCTGGATACGCATCAGGAGGCGTTTACGTTCGGATGGTCTTCGCGGTTTAAGTTCAACTCGCCGGAATCTACATTTCATGTTTATGCCTTGATGCAGGCGCTGGCACAACATCGCGGAGGCGAGCTGGATACGATCAGTAACGGCCAGTCGGTACAAACCATGCTGAATGGTGCGGCCGGCGTCGGGGTCGACTGGAATGTACGGCGCGGGGTGTTGAAGAAGTTGCAGATGGAGTTCGACGCGACCGGGTATTATCAGCATGACGGCAATCTGTGGCCGCTGAAACGAGGCTACGGCTGGTATGGAAGCATGACGGCCGACTTGTGCGACTTCCGCATACGGGCTGCTTACTGGAAATGTGATGATTTTATCTCTCTATTCGGCAATCCGTTTTACGGGGCTATCTCCACATATTTGGATGATGCGGTATACCGACAGCCTCGCATGGTGTACGCAGGAGCCGAATATACCCGCAGATTCGGCCCTGAGTTTTCGTTGGGCATCAACGCCGATGCGTTTTATCGGATCGGGACGCGAATAGTCGATCCGAAGAAACGTCATGATGCGGAGGGAGACCGGTTCAATTATTCGTTCGGAGTCTTTTTTCGCTTTCATCCTTCGTTCTTGATCAAACATTTCTGATTACAATCCAGGAAGTATTGCAATTTATTAACTTTTTATCACACAACACAATCATGATGAAAAAGACACTGTTGATTACATTTTTTTCTTTGATTCGTATGTTCATGCTTTTTGACCGCACAGGACAGTTGGATGTCTGATTTCCGAGAAGGTCGCATCCGGAGTACGTGCAAATCTGTCGGGAAGTACAAAGTAATTCCGATTTACAGCAGCAAACTCAGTCCGACTCGCTTGCGTGCTTCGTCGACTTCGATCACTTTGACGGATACATGCTGATGGAGTGAAACGACTTCCGTCGGGTCACTGACGAAACGATCGGCCATTTGTGAGACATGTACAAGGCCGTTTTCCTTGATGCCGACATCGACAAAAGCACCGAATTTCGTAATGTTCGTCACAATGCCGGGCAGCACCATCCCCAGCCTCAGATCATGGATGTTTTTTACGTTCGGATCGAACTCAAAGATCCGGATGGTTTCGCGGGGATCGCGTCCGGGTTTGCCAAGCTCGGCCATGATGTCAAGGAGGGTAGGCAGACCGACTGTGTCTGTAACATATTGTTCAAGTACGATTTGCTGACGCAATAACTCGTCAGCCAGCAGATCGTCGACACGGCAATGCAAGTCGGCAGCCATCTGCTCGACTACTCCATAACTTTCGGGATGTACGGCCGAGTTGTCCAACGGATTCTCCGCTCCGTCGATCCGCAGAAAACCGGCGCTCTGCTCGAACGATTTGGCACCCATTTTAGGAACTTTCATCAAGGCTTTACGTGAACGAAACGCCCCGTGCTCGGCACGGTAATCTACAATGTTTTGTGCAAGCGTTGCACCGATACCCGACACATACGTCAGCAGATGACGGCTTGCCGTATTCACGTTGACTCCGACCTTGTTCACACACCTCTCGACAGTCTGATCGAGCGACAGCTTCAAGGCCTTCTGGTTCACGTCATGCTGGTATTGTCCTACTCCGATCGATTTCGGATCAATCTTCACCAGCTCCGCAAGCGGATCCATCAGCCGGCGCGCCAATGACACGGCACCGCGCACCGTCACGTCGTAGTCGGGGAATTCTTCGCGTGCAATCTTGGAAGCCGAATAAATACTTGCCCCGTTTTCACTGACGCTGAACACCTGTACCTCCCGGTCGTACCGTATATTTTGGACCAGTTGCTCGGTTTCCCGTCCAGCTGTTCCGTTACCGACCGCGATCGCTTGAATATCGAATTGCTCGACCAAATGAGCGATTTTTTTCATCGCACCCGTGCGATCGTTTTGAGGCGGATGCGGATAAATCGTTTCGTTATGCAGCAGATTGCCTTGCCGGTCAAGACAAACGACTTTACATCCGGTGCGAAAACCCGGATCGATCCCCATCACCCGCTTCTGCCCGAGAGGGGGCGAAAGGAGGAACTGTCGCAAGTTCTCTTCAAAGATACGAATCGCTTCCCGATCGGCTTTTTCTTTGCTTGAAGCCGCAAATTCCGTCTCGATGGAAGGTTTCAACAGCCGTTTATAGCTATCGTCGACAGCCATGCGCACCGGTTCGCCGGCGGATCCCCCCGTACACCCGTACAGTCGGTGCAACCGTTCGAGTGCATGCGTTTCGTCGGGCGAGATATCGACACGCAGGATGCCTTCAGTTTCGCCCCGACGGATAGCCAGCAGTCGATGTGATGAGATACGCCGCAACGGTTCGCTCCACTCGAAATAGTCACGATACTTGTCTCCTTCGACTTCTTTCCCTTTGACGACACGACTGGATATCAAGGCTTCGCGTGCAAAAACGGAACGTACCGCATTCCGTGCGGCAGGATTTTCGTTTATCCACTCTGCAATAATGTCACGCGCGCCGGCCAGCGCGTCATCAAGCGTCGGAACCTCATCCGTGACAAAGCGCATGGCGGCAGTTTCCACATCGTTTCGACAACTCATCATCCTTTTAGCCAACGGTTCAAGGCCTCTCTCGCGAGCGATCTGTGCCCGCGTACGACGTTTCGGCTTAAACGGCAAGTACAGATCTTCAAGCTCTGTTGCCGACCACGTCTCTTCGATTTTTCGCCGTAGTTCGTCGGTCATTTTCTCCTGCTCTTCGATGCTTCCGACAATCGTCTCTTTACGTTTCTGGAGATCGAGCAGGCGTTTGTATTCACCGGAAATATCGGCGATCTGAATCTCGTCAAGTCCGCCGGTTCGCTCCTTTCGATAACGGCTGATAAAAGGGATCGTTGCGCCGTCGTCAAGCAACTGCAAGGTGTTTTTTACTTGTCGCTCGCTGATCTGTAATTTTTCGGCAATCCGTGCCGGAATAACTATATGCATACGTATATTTCTCGATGCTATGCCCTACCATCCGAAAGAGAGGGCGTAAATATCTTCCATACGGCCTTCTTTGCGTGCTTTGCCAAGCGCATTGTCACGCACCTGTGCTCCGGGATGTCCTTTGGCCAGATCGGCCGTATGAGCTGCAATCTTATGAGCGAGGATGCTGGCCTGCACTTCTTCCCCGGTGGGTCGTTCTCTGTATTCTTGCCATATGCTCCCGCCGATAAGCGACGCTCCATACCAGGCAACCTGTGCACTTCCGATAGCCGAGGCAATGTAATCGTATTTGCCCCCAATATCCGTCGTCTTCATGCCCGGGGTATGGAACGGGGCGCCCTTGCAGACATACAGTTGCTCCTTTACATTCGCTTCAATCTTGTTCATCGGCACATGTCCCGGCCCTTCGGTCATCGTTTGGACGTATTGCTTCCATGCTCTCTCGGTCAAATCGCGCATCTCATAAAGTTCGGCAAATTGTGCCCGGTCGTTCGCATCGTAAACCGAACCCGGACGTAATCCGCTGCCGATAGACAATACGGCATCGTACATTCGGAGGAGATCGCAAATCTCATCAAAATACGTATAGAGAAAATTTTCCTGTTTGTGTGCTTTCATCCAACGATGTAGAATCGAACCGCTGAGCGAGGCAAGATGTGTCAGACGGTTATCGATCAGGTCCAAATGTTTTCGATGCATGGCGGCATGGACCACGATGATGTCGACCCCCTGCTCCATCTGTTTGACAAGGGTGTCGCGAAAGATCGGCCAGGTAATGTCCGCCGGTTCTCCTCCGGCTTGGGCCAATGCCTCATACAGCGGGCTGGTACAGATCGGTACGGGGCAGTTGCGCAGCAACCAATCGCGGTTTCTCTTACTCTCGACCGTATCGGATAAATCGGTCAGTACATCCGTACCCAATCGACAATATTCGATCATCCGCATGGTATCCCTTTCATAACCTTCACCCGAAGGGATAAGATCCATATTGATTTTTACGAGGAAACGTTGCCCGATAATCATCGGTTCGGCCTCCGGATGATTGATATTGGCCGGAATAACAGCACGTCCCGAGGCCACTTCCCTGCGCACGTAATCGGGAGTGATGTACGACTTCAAGCCCAAAGCTTCAACCTGCTGATTCTCGCGAATCGCCACATATTCCATCTCCGGTGTGATCACACGCTTCTTAGCATAGCTCATCTGTGAAATCTGTCTCTCGTTCCGGGCATGAAACACCGGTTTGGTTACCGGAAATGTACCCTTCTTCTTCGGCCCGGGAGATGCCTTTCCTTCACGAATCACAATATCTTTACGGCGTCCGTACCATTCTTCCCGTATACGCGGGATTCCTTTACCCATGTAAGGAATATACCGCGGATCGGAATACGGACCGGCCGTATCATAAAGCGTGACCGGACTATTGGATTTGACTGTCTGCTTACCTTCCGCATTGATTACAACCGTATCGGACAGGTAGACTTGTTTCATCCCGACATGCACCTTATCGATCTTGCCGGAGATATAAACTTTGCCCGCAAAAGGGGGCACAGGTTTTGTACTCATCGCTATATTTGATTTTATTTTGTATGGACATGATTTCTTTTCTCGAGACAAAAATAAGCATAAAATATAAAAGATTCGTACTTAATCATCATTATACAAGAAAAATATTTACTTTTATACAAATATTTGCACGAAATATTAAGCGCCTTACATGCTTTTTTTATCCGCAAAAAATAGCTACTTTTGCCGCCAGATTATCATATTCAACTTAAAATGAAATATAACACGACAGAGAAACGACTGGCGTTGCCCGAATACGGACGCCATATTCAAAATATGGTGGATCATTGCATAACGATTGAGGACCGGGATGAGCGTAACCGATGCGCCAATGCGATTATCAGCATCATGGGTAATTTGTTCCCACATTTGAGGGATGTCAATGATTTCAAGCATATTTTATGGGATCATCTGGCCATCATGTCCGATTTCAAACTGGATGTCGACTATCCGTATGAGATCATCAAGAAAGAGAATCTGTACAGTCGCCCTCCCCGGATTCCGTATGGTGACTCACGTATTCGTTATCGTCATTATGGGAAGATCCTGGAACAAATGATCCGGAAAACGACGGAACGAGGAAACAGCCCGGAAAAGGACGTCCTGGTAAGAATGCTGGCCAACCACATGAAGAAAACGTTTATCGTCTGGAATAAAGATACCGTAACGGACCGGAAGATCCTGAGCGATCTGGCGGAATTATCCGACAATCTGATTGTACTGAACGAAGAGAACTACAGGCTGATCGACAACCGTGAAGT
This sequence comes from Tannerella forsythia, assembly GCF_001006485.1. GTDB lineage: Bacteria > Bacteroidota > Bacteroidia > Bacteroidales > Tannerellaceae > Tannerella > Tannerella forsythia. The sequence continues at coordinate 466,252 of NZ_JUET01000058.1, read as the reverse complement.
CGTACAGGCACAGAATCGCCTGCAGAATCAAAGCAAAAAGCCGTTCCGAAAAAGCCGATGAGTTCGTTTATCATAGAGAGAGGACAAAAATCACAAGACGATACAACACCTCAAGGTGCGAAGGATAAAACTTTGCAAGTGATTTGTGCCGTACCGGCAATATCGAACAGATTGATCGGAGGTATGAGGCAATCGACAAACGAATAAACAGGCTTGGCGCTTGCATTACGAGAGTTTAACGAATGGAATTGGAGATGATACGAAAAGAAAACCTCGCAATGATCGGGCAGTTTACCAAGCCGCATGGCATTAAAGGCGAACTGACGTTTGTCACAAATTACAGCAGGCTATTTGAAAACGCAGACGATCCGTATGTGGTTTGTGAGATGGACGGTATATGGGTGCCGTTTTATGTGGAATCGTTCCGGTCGAAGAATACTTCCTCTCTGTTCGTGAAGCTGGAGAGAGTAAACGATGAAACCACGGCGAAGAAGTTTGCCAACCGAACAGTTTATTATCCGGCCGATGCATTGCCGGAAGAGGATGACAACGAACCATGGACGCGTTTCATCGGTTACATGATGACCGACGAAATGTTGGGGGGAATCGGGACGGTAACGAATGTAGATGAATCCACCGCCAATATTGTGTTTCGTGTCGATGACCAAGGCGAAGAACGATTGATCCCGATAGCCCCGGAAATAATTTGTTCCATCGACGAGCCAGGCAGGCGTATGACTGTATCGTTGCCGGAAGGGATTTTAGATTTGAATTAACGTTATGAGCAAGAAAAAAAAAGAACTGAAAAACAAGAAGAAATCGTTTTGGAAGAGGGTTCGTTTTAAATATAAGCTATCTTTCATTAACGAATCGACGCTCGAAGAAGTATGGAATTGTCGGGTATCGCAATTGTGGTTTTTCTCGGCCGTCTGCGTCTTTGCGCTTTTCATGATCACAATCACCTCGTTAATCATCATCACAACCCCCATACGGAACTACTTGCCCGGTTATTTGGACGCCGAGGTACGCCAAGCGATCGTGCAGAGCGCGATACGCGCCGATTCGTTAGATGCCGTATTAAAGAAACAGTCGCTCTACCTGAGAAATGTTACGGCCATCATGAGCGGAACAATGACCATTGATTCGGTTCACGCCACAGATTCGGCCGCATTTATCAAAGCCAATTACGATATTCCCCGTTCGAAAACGGAAGAAGCGTTCGTCCAAAACTACGAACAGGAGGAAAAATACAACCTGACTACATTGAATGACGGGCCGAGGTTGACAGACAATGTCTTTTTCTATAAGCCTGTGAACGGCACCATCTCCGCACATTACGATCTGGAGAACCGCCACTACGGAGTAGACCTCGTAGCCGGCCCAAAGGAAAGCGTACTCGCTACGCTCGATGGTACCGTGATTTACACGGGTTACGACACCGAATTGGGGAATGTGATCACATTGCAGCACCGGAACGGATTCCTATCCGTCTACAAACATAACCACGCCCTCTTGAAAGAGATCGGAGAGCATGTCGTAGCCGGTGAAGCGATTGCACTGGTCGGTAATACGGGCGAGCTGTCTACCGGACCTCACTTGCATTTCGAGTTGTGGCATCAAGGAACTTCGGTCAATCCGGAAGAATACATTGCATTTTAATTAAAGATGAAGAGAAAAATCGCCATATTGGGTTCGACCGGTTCCATCGGAACGCAGGCATTGGAAGTGATTGAAGAGCATCCCGACATGTTCGAAGCCTATGCGCTTACCGCCCATCATCAAGTCGATCTCCTGATTCGTCAGGCACGTCGTTTCATGCCCGAAGTCGTCGTGATTGCCAACGAACAACACTATCTCGAATTAAAAGAGGCGCTTGCCGATTTACCCGTGAAGGTGTGGGCAGGTGCCGACGCCATTGCGCAAATCGTACGGATGGAGCCGATTGATATGGTACTCACGGCGCTGGTGGGGTATGCAGGTTTGCGTCCGACCATCGCTGCCCTTGAAGCCGGAAAAGCAATTGCACTGGCCAACAAGGAAACCCTTGTTGTCGCGGGCGAACTGATCACAACACTGGCCAAAGAGAACAATGCCCCCATCCTTCCGGTCGATTCCGAACATTCGGCCATTTTCCAGTGCCTCTCCGGAACGTGGAACAATTCGGTGGAAAAAATATGGCTGACGGCTTCCGGAGGTCCGTTCCGCACGAAAACGCCGGATGAGCTGGCGACAGTCACGAAGGAGCAGGCGCTCCGTCATCCCAATTGGAACATGGGGGCGAAAGTCACGATCGACTCGGCCTCGATGATGAACAAAGGCTTCGAGATGATCGAGGCACGATGGCTGTTCGATCTTCTGCCCGAGCAGATCGAGATCGTAGTACATCCGCAGTCGATCGTTCATTCGATGGTACAGTTCGAAGACGGAGCGGTACTGGCGCAGTTAGGACTGCCCGACATGAAGTTGCCCATCGCGTACGCACTGTCGTATCCGAAGCGGCTGAAAACCGCTGCTCCACGATTAGACTTCCGGCAATATGCCTCGCTCACGTTCGAAGAACCCGATATGGAACGTTTCCGTAATCTGGCGTACGCCTTCGAGGCCATCCGTAAGGGAGGTAACATGCCGTGCATCCTCAACGCGGCCAACGAAATAGCCGTTTCCGCTTTCCTCGAAGACCGGGCAGGATTCCTGCAAATGAGCGACGTGATCGCCCGAACAATGGAAAAAGCAATATTCGTTGCCCGGCCGACATACGACGACTATGTACAAACCGATGCCGAAGCGCGACGGATCGCAGCGGAATTTTTAAACAGGTAAAAATGTCAGGCAGGTAAAAAAGTCGGGGTAGAAACCTCTGTGTCTGCCTGCCGATATCGATTGAACAAACAATAAACAAACAAATAAGGAACAGACTTTATGGAAATATTTTTGATCAAGGCCTTACAGCTGATTCTAAGTTTATCGATTCTCGTATTAGTACATGAGTTCGGGCATTTTCTTTTTGCACGGCTCTTCAAAGTACGTGTCGACAAGTTTTACCTCTTTTTCGACCCGTGGTTCTCGATCTTCAAATTCAAACCTAAGAACAGCGATACGGAGTATGGCCTCGGGTGGTTGCCGCTCGGCGGATATTGCAAAATCGCAGGGATGATCGACGAGTCGATGGACAAGGAACAGATGGCGCAGCCACCGCAACCGTGGGAATTCCGCTCCAAGTCGGCAGCACAGCGCCTGCTGATCATGGTCGGCGGCGTACTGTTCAACTTCCTGCTGGCGCTTTTCATCTATTCGATGGTGCTTTTCACGTGGGGAGACACGTACTTGCCGCTCAAGAACGCGACGGACGGCATGTATTACAGCGCGACGTTCAAGGACATAGGTTTCAAAGACGGCGATATTCTTCTTCGCGCCGACGGCGAAGAACTGCAACGTCTCAACGGACACAGCGTCCGTCAGATCGTCAATGCGCAGTCGGTCACCGTGCTCCGCGAAGGTCAGGAGGTGACGATCGCCATCCCGGCCGATATGATGCAACGGCTGCTTCGGAATAAAGATACGTTTGCGAACTATCGCTACCCGATGGTCATCGAAGAGGTGATGGCTTCGTCGGCGAAGGAGGCCGGAGTACTGGCGGGCGACCGTATCGTGTCGGTCGGTGATTCTCTGACGGTCATGTCGTTCGAAGCAAGAGAGGCACTGTATGCTTATCGCGGACAGACGGTCCGCATCGGCGTCGTTCGTGACGGTGCAGAGGTGGTGCTGACCGTACCGGTCGATTCGCTCGGTCGCATCGGCGTTCTGATGAAAATGCCGGCTTCGCTTTATGAGATGACAACGGTAAGGTACGGCTTCTTTTCGTCGTTCCCGGCAGGGGTAAACCTCGGCATCACGACGCTGAGAGGTTATGTGAGCGATATGAAATATGTCTTTACGAAAGAAGGCGCTTCTTCGATCGGTGGCTTCGGGACGCTCGGCAGTCTTTTCCCTGCCGAATGGGACTGGCAGGTGTTCTGGATGCAAACGGCTTTCCTGAGCATCATCCTGGCATTTATGAACATTCTTCCCATCCCCGCACTGGACGGCGGACATATCATGTTCCTGATCTACGAGGTGGTGGCGAGACGCAAACCGAACGAAAAATTTCTCGAATACGCGCAGATTGCCGGGATGATCCTTCTCTTCGGACTGCTTATTTACGCCAACGGCAACGATATCTTCCGCTACTTCTTCCGTTAACATGGGAAAGAAGATGTGCGCAAGCAAGGGAAACGATGCTTTTCATGCTTTCAGGCGCACCACGAATAACACCGGATTATCTGTTGCCGCGCGTTCGGGGCATAAGCGAGAGACGGCTTGCCCCGAACGACAATAGCAGAACTCACTGCCATACACATCGAGCGCCTGCAGGTCGGGCAGATGGCCTGTTTGATAGAAATCGTCCATAAAGCCGTTCTTCAGGCGAAACACGCGCTGTTCAAGCTGGTCGTAGCAATAGAAATAGCGGCTTTCGTCTCCGTTTTTTCCGTTTGATGCCATCAGAAAACGTTGTCCGATGCGAAACGGAAGCATGGGGACGGGATGGTCGGTCGAGGCATGTAATATCTTTTCCAGCCTATTGCCATCGATCAGGGCTAGCGTGTCGGCCAGCAGCTTTTCCGGCTCATACGAAGCGGTGTAGGCATACAGCCCGTGTGGAGATACGCACAGTTCAGGATCAAAATGACTGCTCAGGTGAAAACGTTTTAAATCGACGTCGTACAAAGGTGTTCCGTTCACCACGTCGAACGACACATCGAGCCGGTAGAGCCATTTCTCGATCTTCCTCTCCCCGCCCGATGCCGAGGTAGCGCATTGCTCGGCGGTTGCCCAAAAGTGTCCGTCGTGATACGCGATCTTCAGCAGACTCTGCCACGGCTTTTCGGCAAGAGCTTTGCGACGGACCAGCGTCCCATCGTATGTGAAGAACAGCGCATGCCCACATGTATCGATGGCCACGACCTGCCTGCGTTGCGTATCTACCGCGAAATCGCGGATCGCTGAACATCGGCCATCCCTGTCCGAAGCGATGCGACTGAGAAACCGCCCTGTACGATCGAAACGATAAAGCATCCGGTTGCTGAGCATAAAGAATTCGCTCCCGGCACGTTTCACCGCATCTACCGGCCCCATCCGGCATCGTTCATTCGTCTCCAGCGGAATGGCTACCACATGTTCCGCAATCTCGGAAAGAGAGGCTTCGGCCGTTTCCTCTACCGATACAACACTCCGATTCACACACGAAGCAATCCCCAAAAACACCACCCAATATGCTAACTTCATCGTACGATTTATTTAAAGTAATAACGAAAACCGAAAGAACTTAGTATGGATTTCTTCCTTATGTTTTCATAATTCAAATTTATTCGATAGATTTGTATCTTTAAAATATAAATACAGACCTGACTATGTTCAAGATTTTTTTCTTTATCGTCTTTTTTGCCGTCTTGCTATTTCTGCTGGCAGGATTCTCTATCATACGTACAGTGAAGTCTTTTTTCTTCGGCCCTTCAAACGCTACGCATGCCAAACGTCACACGGCCTCCTCTTCTCGTCGATCCGATCAAGCTTCGGCCTCTCGAACGCCTACTCGAAAAAAAGTCATTGCGGAGGATGAAGGCGAATACGTCGATTACGAAGAAATAAAATAAGGCGTTGATTGGAAATAAAGAGGATATTGCATTCCCGATACATTTTCTTACCTTTGCCTCGTTTCGTCGCTGATTGTTGAGACGATTACGACCGAAAAAACAGAATATCCGTATCAATTTTAAACTACGATTGCATGATGAAAAAGAGAGAGTGGAAATATGGGATAACAGTATGGAGCATCGGGTGGCTCTGCATAGTAAGCGCATGCTCGGACAAAGGGAAAGGCATCATCGACGAGGAAACAAAGACCCAGCGGGTGAATCATTTCATTGTCGATATGATGTCGGACGCTTATTTATGGACCAAGACGGTAAATTGGGATGCGATTGATTACAAAACCGAAGCAAACTCGCAGCAGCTTTTTAAGAAAATACGTCATAAGCACGACCGCTGGTCGATGTTGACAGACCGCGTATCAGAACTCCAAAATGCGTTTCAGGGTGTTTCGACTACATTCGGTTATCAACTGATTTTTGGCAGGTTTTCAAACAAAAACGCTTTGTTCGCTATTGTGCTATTCGTTTATCCGAACACGCCGGCCGAGAAGGCCGGTATCAAGCGCGGCGATTTTCTGGTAGGATTAAACGGTGGAGACATCACGGAAACGAACTACCGGAATCTCTACTATGCCTCTTCTATCTCCGTAAAAAAAGGAGTTCTGGTAGACGGAAAGATAAGCACCGAGCCGGCCGATATTTCGATGAAAGCTGTACAGATGTACGAAGACCCGATTCTGAAAGATTCCGTCATCGTAAAAGGCGCGCATAAAATCGGGTATCTCTGCTATGCGGACTACACGATGGATTCGGAGCCTCGTCTGCTCGAAATATTCTCGAAATTCAAGACACAAGGAGTTACCGATATAGTACTCGACCTGCGTTACAACGGAGGAGGAACGGCACGCACCTCGCGTCTTCTTTGCAGCATACTCGGCCCGCAATCGGCGGTGAAGAAGAAGTCGAAGCTGCTGTCGCAAGTCTGGAACGACAAGTATATGAAACACTGGAAAGAGAAAAAGATGGAAAACCGGATTACCGAATATTTCATTGATACGCTATCCGTCAATATGAACCTCAGCCGTCTGTACGTCTTGACGACACGCCGCACGGCATCAGCCTCGGAATCAACGATTACCGGCCTCCATCCTTACCTCGATCTGGTACAGATCGGCGATACGACAAGCGGTAAATTCTGTGGAGGCATTCTGGTGAACCCCGAAGATTTGTGGGGCAAAGGAAAAGTCAATGATATCAAAGACTGGGGAATTTATATGATGGTATACCGATTTGCCAACATCAACAACGATGAGTTTATAAACGGTATCGTACCCAAGCATGCAGAAAAGGAAAATTACCATGCACTCTACCCCTTCGGAGATGAGCGCGACCTTTTATTCGGTAAAGCGGTTTCGTTGATTACAGGCCAACCCATGGTGAAAGCGCGTTCGCAGGAACAGATTCCTCCTTATACGATTTTGCCGGTAGAAGACCGCCGGGCATTGAACGAAAAAATGATCTCGACCCTGCCATCGGGGATGGAACTCTTAAACTCCCCCTTGGCTGAATGACCGGGCGTTTGCCGCTAACCGGTAATCGAGTACAGTCATCGCCGCCATCGCTTCAACGATGGGAACGGCACGCGGAAGGACGCACGGATCGTGGCGTCCTTTTGCTTCCAATATCGTTTCGTTATAATCCGTATCGACGGTAGCCTGCGGGCGTAAAACGGTAGACACGGCTTTGAACGCCACACGAAAATAGATATCCTGACCGTTGGAAATCCCTCCCTGTATGCCCCCCGAATAATTCGTGCGCGTACTCACTTTTCCGTTATCGTTAAAGAAAAGATCGTTATGCTCCGAACCGCGATAAAAGACGCCATCGAAGCCGTCGCCGTAATCAAAGCCCTTGACGGCGTTGATGCTGAGCATCGCCGCACCGAGCGCCGCATGGAGCTTACCGAAAACCGGCTCGCCAAGACCTGCCGGAACACCCGTAATCACGCATGTGATAATTCCTCCCACCGTATCGCCGTCGGCTTTTACCTCACGAATAAGCGCCTCCATCTCGGCCGCCTTCCTGACGTCGGGGCAACGCACGGCATTGCTCTCCGTCAGGTTCAGGTCATACTCCTTGTAACTTCCTTCCAGACGTATATGCCCCACCTGCGAAGTATAAGCCTGTATCGCAACTCCCCCGTGTCGCAGAATGAGCTTGGCGACAGCCCCGGCCACACATTGCGCGATCGTTGTCCGGGCAGAACTCCGGCCGCCTCCGTGCGGATCGCGAATCCCATATTTCGTTTGGTAGGTATAATCGGCATGCGACGGACGAAAAACGTTCTTCATCTCATCGTAGTCGGCCGGATGCTGGTCTTTGTTTTGAACGATAAAGCCGAGCGGCGCCCCCGTCGTCTTTCCTTCGTAGACCCCTGAAAGAAACTCGACCGTATCGGTTTCGTTGCGTGGGGTGGTGAGCGCCGACTGCCCCGGACGGCGACGGCTCAATTCACGCCGGATAAAATCCATGTCGAGCGCCACACCTGCCGGACAGCCGTCAATGACACCGCCGATAGCTGCACCGTGCGATTCACCGAACGAGGTCAGCCGATAGTATGTTCCGAAAGTATTCACGTCGGGCAGGTTCTACCGTTATCCACAATGACACCCGCCGCCACAGCAGTCGCCGTTCCCGTGCTCATGGCCGCCACACGCGTCGTCTCCACAATCACAGCATCCGCCGCAGCCACCGCTCATCAACCGATTCAGCTCTGTAATTTCCTCCTCAGTAGGATCATGCACATCAATAACCTCACCACTGAAATGAAGCATTTCACCGGCCAGCGGATGATTGAAATCCATCACGACGATATCGTCCTTCACTTCCAGTACGGAGCCATTCATACGATTTCCGTCCGAACTCATCATCGGTACGGTTTCGCCCTCTTTGATATGCTCGCTGTCAAATTTGCCGTCAATCTCGAAGATATGTTTCGGCAATTCCATCACATGATCCTCGTTTCGTTCGCCGTATGCCTGCTCGGGGGTAAGCGAAAAGTCGAATGTATCCCCTCCTGCCAGACCGCTCAAATGATCTTCAAAGTCTTTCAGCATCATCCCGGTTCCGAAAATGAACTTTAAGGGGTTTTCTTTAGTGGCGCGTTCCATCAGTTCGCGCTCGCTGCCTTCTCCTACATTGAGGTCGTAGGTCACTGCTACAAATTTATTCTTTGAAATTCTCATTGTTTTGTTCGTTAATTTATCGTGAAGCGGCAAAGGTAGAAAGATTTGAGGGAAAAGGCAAACGGATATCATATCATTCATTATATTCATTAATTATTCGTACTTTTGCGTGTTTTTAAAAACATAGACTGAAATCAGGCATACCCAATGAGTGAGCATCGTGTGATCCGTAAGTTATCGTCATCCTCTTCCCCTTCCGTCAAAGGGCAGCATGCTTTGCTTTACCTTTTGGGAGGACTGCTGTTTTTCAAATTCCTGTGGTTTGATTTCTGCTGGTGCCTGCTTTCAACCTTCCGGCCGTTTTCATCGCCGGAAACGTACCTCTACGCGGCGCTGGCCATGCTGATCCTGCTGTTTCCTCTCGTAGTCTGGCGTATGGAGCGGACAACCTGGTTCACAGCCATACTGCTCGATATACTGCTCGTCTGTAACCTGATGTATTTCCGAACGTATTACACGGCGATTCCGCTGGACAGTTACTGGCTCGTAGGCAACCTGAAAGATTTTACGGACAGCGTATGGGGATCGTTCAGAATAACCGATCTTGTGTTTCCGCTGTCGACCGTAGCAGCCGCCATCGCTCGAAGGAGAATGAAATGTCCTGCCACCTTGTCCCGAAGCATGAAAGAGATACGTGTCTACGCATTACTCACGGGAGGGTTTGTACTCATTGCCGGAAGTACGCTTTGGCTGCAAGGCGGTTTCAAAAAAGTTTACGAAGCATTGCAGGACTCTTATACGCATACGTGCGGAACCCCGATGTACACCGTATTCGGTTCCATTTGTTATGATTACATGCGAGATGTGGAAACTTATACGCCTGAAGTCGGCATACACATCGAGGATTGGCTCAGGCAACACCCGCCGATGAGCGCTCCCTCCGATACGACAACCCGCACACATTGCATCGTGATCCTTGCCGAGTCGCTCGAAAGCTGGGTGCTTGAGCAGACGGTCGAGGGGCAGGAGCTGACCCCCTGTCTGAATCGCCTGCTGAAAGACTCGACCACCATTTACGCTCCATACGTCGTATCGCAGGTAAAAGGCGGACGTTCGATCGATGCCCAGCTGATGGTGAATACAGGGCTGTTACCCATAGATAACGGTGTCTACAGCCTGAAATATCCTCACTCCACCTATCCCTCGCTGGCCAGGGCGATGAAGCAGAAATACGGGAGTTCGGCCAAGGCGTATACCTTGACCGGCGATAAACCGATGGTATGGAACCAGAGCGTTATCGAACCGGCTTTCGGTTACGACGGTCTGCTCTCGAAAGCCGACTTTGTGAACGACGAACCGGTAGGCCCGCGTTACCGGCCACAGATCGGCGACGGGGCGCTGATGCGCCAGATAGCCGATAAGATACGTCGCAGAAAAGTGTGGGACGACAACGGACAGATGCTGCTGCAATGTGTCACGTACTCCGGACATTTCCCTTTCGTCCTGCCCGAACGGTTGCGACAAGTCACATTCTCCAACCGCTTCCCTCCGCGGATGCGTGATTACATGATGACGGCGAACTATACCGACCGCGCACTCGGACAGTTTGTTGAGCAGTTACGGACTGACGGTATCTACGAACATACGCTCATTGTCATCACCGGCGATCATGAAGGACTTGTCGATATGCGAAGCGAATGGTGTGCAAGCGAAGGAGGACACGGACTTGTTTCCGAAGATCCGATGGTACCGCTCATCATCCTCAACGCTCCGAAAGGGATGCGTTACGAACAGGTGATGGGACAGATCGATATCTATCCGACCCTGCTGCAACTCCTGGGACTGGCCGATTACGCATGGCAGGGATTAGGTTTAAGCATCATCGATACGAATAACAAACGAATAGCTATCGATGCACAAGGAAATATTTACGGTGAAACCGGTCACGTATCGGAAAAGGAAATCCGGCATCTCAAAGACGCATGGAAAGTCTCCGACGCGATCATCCGTTACGACTATTTTGCGCGTTGAATCTCAAAGATACGTACTTTTCAACCTTGTTTCAGCACTTAAAGCAATATGATACTTCCTTCCGAATTTACAACACGTACCCGCCGGTTACTCGATGACGAATATGATCTGCTTGAACAGGCGCTGCAAACGAATCCGCCCGTAAGCATCCGCCTGAACCCGTCGAAGAAATTCGAGGCCGTCGACGGAGAGCGGGTGCCGTGGTGTGAACAGGGGTACTACCTACGCGAACGTCCATCCTTTACATTCGATCCGTTGTTTCACGCCGGCACGTATTATGTGCAGGAGGCTGCCTCGATGTTCGTCGGAGAAGCTGTCAGACAGCTCCTCTCCTCCCCTGCCCGCACGCTCGACCTCTGTGCCGCTCCCGGCGGCAAATCGACCCATCTGCTGAGCGTATTGCCGGCAGGCAGCCTGCTGGTCGGGAATGAAGTGATCCGAAGCCGAAGCCGCATCCTGGCCGAAAACATCACGAAATGGGGAATACCGGACTGCGTCGTAACGAATAACGACCCGAAAGATTTCGGCGCTCTACGCGAACTGTTCGACCTGATCGTGGCTGATATGCCCTGTTCGGGCGAAGGGATGTTTCGCAAAGACCCTGCCGGTCGCGAGGAATGGAGTGTCGCGAATGTCCGGCACTGTGCCGCCCGTCAGCGGAGGATCATCCACGACGTGTGGGACGCACTGAAACCCGGCGGACTGCTGATTTACAGCACGTGCACATTCAACACGGAAGAAAACGAGGAAAACATCGCATACATCGCCGAAACTTTCGGAGCGGAAACCGTACCTCTTGACGTACCTTCCGAGTGGGGCGTCTGCGGGGCTTTGTCCGGTACACTTCCCCTCTATCGCTTTTTCCCGCACCGCACAAAGGGCGAAGGGTTCTGTCTGGCCGTACTGCGCAAGCCGGGCGGGAAAGAACATGCTACCCGTCGTAAACTTAGACAGAAACACATTCCACAACCGATCCCTGCGCAGGCGAAAGAATGGCTTACGGAACCGGAAGCCTATCATTTCGAACGAATCGGGGATATGGTACGAGGCATACCGTCAGCCTATCGGGAAACGGTACAGCTTCTCGGCGAACAATTGCACGTCCTGTCGGCCGGCGTAACGATCGGCGAAGTCAAAGGGAAAGACGTACTTCCGTCACCGGCGTTGGCGTTCAGCACGGCAATACGGCGCGATGCTTTCGTATATGTCGACGTATCGCGCGAGGAAGCCATCCGCTACCTGCAAAACGAAGCACTCACGCTGCCCGGCGAGGTACCGCGCGGTTTTACGCTGGTAACCTGCCGGGATGTCCCGCTGGGCTTTGTGAAAAACCTCGGTACACGTGCCAACAATCTTTATCCCAACGAGTGGCGGATACGTAAGAAGAACGGCTAACAGCCCTCGGTCTTTGCTTTGATGTAGTCGTAAATAGCCTGCTGGGCACGTATGGGCGGTGCGTCGTTACGGACGAAGACATTCCGTAACTGCGCATCGATATGGCAAGCCTTGACGTTATCCTGCAACTGGATATGCAGGATGTCGATCATTTCACGTTTGACGGATGGCGACAGCACGGGGGCAGCCGTCTCGATGCGACGATTCAGGTTACGGTTCATCCAGTCCGACGAAGTAAGATACAGATCTTCCGCCCCATCGTTATAAAAATACCAGATACGCGCATGTTCGAGAAACATGTCGATAATCCGCGTCACACGGATATTCGGACTATACGGCTGGTCGGGCACCAGACAGCAGATACCGCGCACCAACAGGTCGATCTCTACACCCGCCGAACCGGCACGATACAGCTCGTCGATCATTCTCCAGTCATGCAGACCATTCATCTTCAAAACAATTCGCCCCTTCCTGCCGGCTTTCACATGTTCCGTCTCGCGACGAATCATACGAACCAGTTCCGGCACCATGTTGAAACGCGCGACAAGCAGACAACTAAATTGCGGCTCCTGAAGCGTCCCTTCCAGCACGGAAAAGACCCGGTTGATATCGTCGACAATCGCCTTGTTGCATGTCAGCAAAGCCATGTCGGCGTAGATTTTCGCCGTTTTCTCGTTAAAATTGCCGGTACTCACGTAGGCAAAATCCGTCGCTTCTCCTTTACGCAGAATGACAGCCACCTTCGCATGAACCTTGAGTCCCGGAATACTGTAAATGATTTTGATGCCGGCTTTTTTCATCTTTTCGGCCGTACTCATGTTGTTCTCTTCATCGAAACGCGCTTTCAGCTCGACGAACACCGTCACCTTCTTTCCGTTTTGCGCGGCGCTGATCAGCGAATGAATCACCGCTGAGTTTTCGGCTACGCGGTACTGCGTGATCTTGATCTCCTCCACATCCGGATCGAACGCCGCTTCCATCAGGAAACGAAGCAGATAGTCGAACGACTGATAAGGGAAATACAACAATACGTCACGTGCTTTTACGGCGCCAAACATCGACGCCGCCTCTTCGAGATACGGCACGCGCATGGGCGACGGAATCTGCTGTTCGAGCCCCTGACCGACAGGATTCGGCAGTTTGCTCATATCCTGAAGATTCATATAACGGCCGCCGACAACAAGATCATCATCAGCGATATCGAAAGCCTCGCAAATATACGCCAGAAAATCGCGCGGCATGGCACGGTCGTACATAAAACGGCTCAAAGCTCCGATCTTGCGCTTCTCCACCTTACGGCGTATGGCCTGTACAATAGTCTGCGACGTCTCCTCTTCGACGTAAATATCGGCATCGCGCGAAATTTTGATGCTGTAGCATCCGTCCAATTCATAACCGGGAAAAATGCTGGGCAGGTTGTAACGGATCACATCGTCGATAAACATGAAATAGTGCATGCCCTTATGCGGAGGCAAGGCAATAAAACGCGACACCTTGGAATGCGGCACTTTAATAAGTACGTAAAGCGATTCCCCCGTCTCTTTCCGGATGATGCGGGTGATCAGATATAGACGCCGATCACGAATAAAGGTGCGGAAACCTGCATGAATCGTTACGGGAGAAAGATACGGAAAAATTTCCTCGTTAAAATAATTGCGGACAAACTCGCGATGAAACGGCTCCGGCTCTTCACTCTGATAGAGGCAGATCTTTTGCCGACGTAACTCAGGCAGGATTCTTTCGTTGAAAATCCGGTAGAAGGCTTGCTGCTGACGGTTGACCTCATCCGTAATCTCGCTCAGCGTTTCTTCCGCCAGTCCTACGTCTCCGGCCGTAAAAATGCCCTTCATAATCGTACCACGATGTTCGGCCACCCGGATTTCGTAAAACTCCTCTAAATTCGACGCATAGATGGACAGGAAACGAATCCGTTCATAGATCGGAAGCGTTTCGTCTGCGGCCTCGAGTAATACCCGATAATTAAACGACAGCCAACTGACGTCACGTTTAAAATAGCGATATCCTGTCTCTTCCATCACAGGACAAAGCTACACGATAATTTTGAATTTCCCAATTTCCGAACGACTAACCGCTGCTCATCCCCCCGATTTCAACTAAACAAGACATGAAACTTCATCCTATTGTATGGCAATGGGTCGTCATTAACCCAAATTCCGGAATAGATATTTTTTGTAAAAACGAAAATCAACTTTGCACTAATTTGTAATTCATAAAAAAAACAAAGAATTACATTGGACTTACCACAAATCTTCTATACAATAATGCATTGTATCTAGTTATTACGCTCAACTTCTGTTGTGGTGCTCCTCCTTTATTTACGAGTTTTTAAACTGAATTTGCTCTCTGAAAACCTTACCAATGGTGTCTTTCAAAGGAAGTGAATAAGTAGATTTTATGTCTATGCCAATTTTTGACAACTTAGCATAGATTTCAGACAAATCCCCACTCTGTTCAGTAAAATGTTTTTTTTCTTTTGTCATTACCTCTTTCAATTCTTCTGTCAATATTTTTTCAGTTTTCATAATTGTAAGTTTAAAAGAACACTCTTGAATGTACAAACGCTTTATTACCTATCCTTAGTATATATTCGCAAATTAAATCATTATAATTTCTTATTAATTCTCTTAACTCATCATCTCTTGAGTAGTCTTCTATTTTTAACTTAAGAGAACTTGTTAATGTGTCTATACCTATGGAACGACCATGTGAATGCCAAATACTATTGTTGCTTAAATCACGTGCTATCTCTTCTGCACGTTTTTGTTTTTCTTCTAATAAAACAGTCTTTCCATTCGAACTATGCTTGTTCCAATCTTTAAATTTATATTTCACGATCCACTCTTTCAACAAATTGATAGTTAAACTCCTTGCCATTTCATAACTACGAAGCTCTGCTAAGTCTATTTTTTGCAATATCATGAATTCTGCTTCTGTCAATTCACGATTTCTTGATTTCTGTATTAATTCTTCCACTTTATCTAAGTATCCCAATGCAGGAACCCAATTTTTTCCATTGTAAACTTGTGGATCAATAGGTCCAAGTGATGAAGAATAATCCATAAATATTTTATCGCCCGACATGCATAAAATTGTCCCTGCAGACATTGCATAATCTGGAACGACAAAATATACTTCTTTATAGTGAAACCTTATTACAGAGACCATTTTCTCAACAGTTTCAGCACTACCGCCAGGCGTGTTTAAAAGGACAACAAGCCTATCCCTGTTAAACTCCTTGTCCTTCTTGAGTTGTTCTATAAAATCTCTAAATGCTTTTTCTAATGCAGGGTGAATTTCACCGTAATAAAAAATTACATCAGCTTCAAAATATTTCTCCAAATCCCTAAGCCTAAGATTCAGAGTCTCTTTTATTGTCTCATCAAATATCTGCCTCATAATTTATATTACAAATGTAATTCTTATTATCTTTTTAAGTTATAGCCAACGCACAAATTTACATATTTCTTTTATCTTACACTTATATTTTTCGCATATTATTTTATCATCTTTAGAAATATGCTGACTAACGACATTTTACATGCAAATTATTACAAAAATATGAATATCCGTGTTTGTACCTAAAATCAACTTTGTCACCTCCCCTGATTTTTGTAGATTTGTCGGGATATAAATTCACTTTACAGCAATATGGCAAAAACAATATTTATTACAGGCGCTACATCAGGGATTGGTCAGGCGACGGCCGTACGATTAGCGCGAGAGAGGCACAACTTGATCCTCACCGGCCGACGCGGCGAACGATTAGAGAAGTTGAAGAACGAACTGACGCAACGATACGGCTGTAAGGTACACACGCTGTGCTTCGACGTGCGGCGACGCGACGAGATACAGGCTGCCGTCGAGCAGTTGCCCGCTGAATGGCAACGGATCGATGTGCT
Organism: Tannerella forsythia; assembly: GCF_001006485.1. Classification (GTDB taxonomy): domain Bacteria; phylum Bacteroidota; class Bacteroidia; order Bacteroidales; family Tannerellaceae; genus Tannerella; species Tannerella forsythia. Next base: position 450,034 of record NZ_JUET01000058.1, on the reverse strand, counting down.
CGTAAACAATGCCGGACTGGCCGTTGGACTGGAACCACTACATGAGGGTATCGCGGACGACTGGGAACGTATGATTGACACGAATATCAAGGGATTGCTCTACGTCACGCGGGCGATTGCGCCTGGTATGGTCGGCCGACGGTCGGGACACATCGTTAACCTGGGTTCCGTTGCCGGCAAAGACGTCTATCCCGGCGGCGCCGTCTATTGCGCCACCAAGCATGCCGTCGACGCCTTGAGTAAAGGCATGCGGATGGATTTCCTGCCCTACGGTATCCGGGTGACGCAAATCTGTCCCGGCGCCGTAGAGACGGAGTTCTCCGTTGTGCGATTCAAGGGCGACTGCGACCGTGCCGACAAGGTATACGAAGGATACCGGGCGCTGTCGGCCGATGATATCGCCGAAGCCATCTGCTATGCCCTGTCACAACCCGAGCATGTAGATGTGCAGGATGTGCTCGTGCTGCCTGCGGCGCAGGCCGACGGAAAGATGTTTCACCGGATGAAAGCATAAAAACTGTAGCCAAACAAGGTGGTCTTGATCGATTAAACGTCAAGATCACCTTGTTTGGCTCCTAATCTGACACTTGCGTAGTAGAGTAAGCCTGCACGTTGAAATCTTGGGCTCTCTCTGCCGGTTCCATCATGGGAGTGAGCTATCGTTCATCGCCTTATTTTTTTGCGTATGAATCGAATGTCCCGTTCATGATTTTCCTGACGGCTTCCAGATATCCGTATCCGTTGAGCATATCGGGCAGGAGATAACTTCCTTCCACCCACTCGTTCCATGCGTTTATGGTAATCAGCTTCGGCTGTTCGGGATGGCTGTCGGCATATTGTTTGGCCCTGTACAGCAGGGCTGCGAAGCTCTCGGGCGTGTTGTGATAATGCACCACGTCGCGGATGCCTTTGGTCGGGAAGCGCGGCGTGTCGTCCCATCCGATCGATACGCAGGGGAACACGGGGATGTCAAGAAGTGAATCTATCTGCGCCCTGATGTCGACGGCGTTATTCCCGTAGACGATGTAATCTTCGTCTGTCCCACCCATGTTGTACATGGCTACGCTATTGAAGCCCATCTCGTTCACCCTGTCGGAGAATTGTTTCGCATTTTCCGGCGACATCAGAGCCCCCCCGCCCTGATTCCATTGGATATGCAGATCGGGGAAACCGGCCTTTTTGACTTCTTCTCTGAAGTAATCCAGCGCCTGCCGCGCTTTCGTCGCGTCTCCGCCGAAGCTCTCCATCAGTTTGTCGACACTGAATATCGAGAACACAGGACAACCGTCTATCTTGAAGTAGTTCGGTTGTTTGAAATACCGTTCGATCACTCTCTTCACGATTGTCTTATAATTCGCCTCGTCGACGACGGCATTCCACATGAGGGTTGTATCATTCGTAAATTTGTGCACGTTCCAGTAGTTCTTTTTCACATCGTGGTTGGCCCACATAAGATAAAACTGCATGTCGGCATTGTTTTTCGCCTTCAGGAATCCGTCGTTCAGCGTGCTTTCGAGGAAAGGCCCTCCGTCATACCAGTACCAGTCGAAGACAAAGACGTTGACGCCGTAGCGAACGGCCGTTTCGATCCATTTCTCCATGACAGCCGGATCATTGTCCATCTCACAGCCCCACAGCGGGCGTCGGGGCTGGTAGTGCCCGTCGAACCGCGGATTGCCTTTGTTGATGACTTCCCATTCGCCCTTTCCTTCGGGCCAAAGCATGTCACCGAAGCGCTCGTCATGATGGCACGACGGCCAGATATATGCCGCTACGTAATAGCCGTTGTCTGTTCTCTCCTCTGTTTGGCCACCGGCGGCGTTATTCGCATTTGAAGGCGCATTCGTGCAGGATACGAATCCCGTACAAAATAAAACGTACGAGAAGAGAAAGAAAACTGCTACCTGAAATTTGATTTCGAGATATTTCATGATGATTGTTTTTGGAAAATGATACATTGTTTTTTATAAAAGTCACCAGCCGGGATTTTGTTTTAAGAGCGGCATCCGCATCGTTTCATTCAAGGGGATCGGCAAGACGTAATACTTCTCGTCGGAAGTTGGCTCACACCGTACGGATACGATGCGCGTATGAGTCAGCGTACCGTCTTCGGCTTTTATCCACCGCATGCCTGTTTTAAGTTTTGAATTTTCGGGCATGATCTTCCATCGCCGGATGTCGTAGAAGCGGTTTTCTTCGAGTGCCATTTCTATTCTCCGTTCGCGGCGGATACGTTCTCTGAACTGCTCTTTGGTCAGTCCTTTCGGCAGACCGGGCATACCGGCTCTCGCCCTTGTTTTGTCGGCCGCCGCGTAGGCTTCGGCCGTAGGTCCGTTTGCTTCGTTCTCTGCTTCGGCAAGCGTCAGATAAAGCTCTCCCATGCGGTATATACGCCATAACGTCGTGCTCGCTCCTGCCGAGCGTTGCGCCGGGTCGATGTATTTACGGGTGTAGTATCCCGTCGGAGATCGTTGTTTGATACCGGAGATTCCATGCGTACCCCCGACGTAAGACTCGATATAAATATCCTTACTGTCTTTTTTTCCGAAATGGGCGCCGTTATACCAAACAGAAGCGTAGAAGCGCGGGTCTCTGTCGACATAAGGTTTGTTTTCGTCATATCCCGACGTCTGATTGATGATCGGTTGCAAATGTTCGGTATCGGAATAGCCCAGAATCGGAATTGAGCCGTCTTTCATTTCGTAACTGTCGACCAGCTCCTGCGATGGGCAAAGGCCGGACTTCTCGGAAGGAAACGAAGGGATCATGTGCATCAGGAAAACGATTGTTCCGAATCGCCTGAATGTCTGGCCCCCGTATCCCCACGTATCGATCGCTTCGAGTATCGTTTCCCTGTCGTTCGGATGGTCTGACTTGTCGGGGCGAGTGATAAAATATTCCTCATATTTGGGATACAGTTCGTAGCCGTTGCTTTCAAGGGCGGCGACAGCTTCTTTGGCGGCAGCAGCGGCCGCCTGCCATTTCCGGACGTCATCATCCGGATTCCACAGCGGACTTGCGTCGAACAGCAGTGCAGAAGCTTTGATAAAATGCGCAACGGCTTTCGTCATCCGTCCTTGCTCCGTAGCGAACTTGGTTCTGAACGGCAGATTTGGCTCGGCAATAGCCTCGTTGCAGTCTTTTACGATAAATTGTACGATATCGTCGAAAGAAGCACGTTCGATCTTTTCATAATCTTGATCCAATATGATGTCTTTATCGATAAGCGGCACTCCTCCGTAGTTCTTTATCAGGTCGAAATAGTAGTGTGCCCTCAACACTTTGGCTTCGGCAATGTATCGTCCCCGTTTCTCGGCGTTGGGCACATTCGATTCGTTCACCCTTGCAAGGAAAACATTCGCTTTGCGGATACCTCCGTAAGCCGTTCCCCAGAAATCCCGGTCGTTGCGCCTCTCTTTTTCGCTTCCGTGCATAAAGGGAAGGTTGCTTGAGCTGAAATTGCCCTGGTTCCACTGGTGGAGCTGCATCCACGTATCCTGCGGCACCTGGCTGTCGGTCGCATCGTCGGTGTATGACGACAGGAACGAATAATAATGATAGCCGTGCCCGTATTTCCGTACGTATTCGTAGATCGAATTGAGATAGGATTCCGTATAGTCCGTGTTCTTGAAGACATCGTCGAGCGTCATCCTCCCGTCGGGCGTTATATCCAGTACGTCCGAACATCCCGTACATACAATGTATGCTAAAACAATGAGTATCGTTTTCGTTATTTTCTTTTTCATAGCAATTTGCATTTACAGATTAAATTAAAATGTAACGTTAGCCCCTAAATTTACGACTTTTAAAATGGGATATGATCGATTGTCGGTCACTTCGGGATCCCAGTCTTTGAATTTCATCTTGTCCCACGTAAACAGATTATATCCGTTGAGGTATATCCTGACCGATTTGGCGTGGAATTGCGAACACCATTTTTTAGGCACATTGTATCCTATTTCAAGGTTCTTAAGCCTGACATACGAGCGATCGAGATTAAAGAATGTGTTAGGCCGAAGTTCGCTGGCCGATTGTGCGCGCGACAGTGCAGGGAACTTGATATCTTCGCCTGCTGCGGCTCTTTCCGCCGTCCACGCTTTCAAATGGTATTCTCTGAAATCGTACCATTCCCAGGCGCCGCTTCCTTCTACCATACCCGACACTTTGGCTGCTCCCTGAAACAGTCCCGAGATGTCGACATTCTTATACGTTACGCTCAAAGCCAATCCCCACGTGTATTTGGGAATATCGGAATATCCGATTGGTTTCATGTCCTTGTCGTTGATGATTCCGTCGCCATTCAGGTCTTCGAACTTCAAATCTCCCGGGCGAGGCTGTATACCGTCATAGCGGGCGTAGTTGTCGATCTCGGCCTGATCCTTGAAGAATCCGAGAGCATTCAGTCCCCATTGCTGCCCGATCGAGTAGCCTGTCTGGCGATATGGATAGGCATATGTATTGTCGCGTTGCAGCTCGTCGATATAGAGTACCTTGTTATCGTTGTAGTTGATATTTCCTTTTACGATAACGAACAGGTCTCGATGGATGGATTTCGAATAGGTCATTTCAACTTCATACCCTTTGTTTTCTATCTTGCCGAGGTTGAACGGAGCAATGGTCGATCTGGGCACTCCGATCAGACTCGGTAACGATTCTTTCGTGATAAGAATGTTGTCTCTCTTCTCATTGAAGACGTCAATCGTGATGTTGAGGGCGTTGAACAGTCCGATTTCCAGTCCTGCATTGAACTTTCTCGCCGTTTCCCATTTGAGGTTAGGGTTTCCGAAGAACTGTTCCGCTATGGTATGATTGTTCGAGATGCCAGGCGAATAGCCTGCACCCGGTCTTGTAATATTATCCATGTACAGGAAGCGCGTATCTCCGATTCGGTCATTACCCACCGTACCGTACGATGCTCTTAATTTCAACTTGTTGATCGTCCTGACAGCTGATTTGAAGAACGACTCGTTGAACAGATTCCAAGCCCCCGAGACAGACGGGAAAAGCCCGTATCTGTTTTTAGGCGCGAACTGCTCGGAACCGTTATACCCGACATTGAGCTCAAGGATATATCGTTCGTCATACCCGTATGACAGACGGGTCGACAGCCCTCTTACGTTGAAAGGCAACGGGTCGTTCGGTTTGATTAGGGACTGCTGCTGTGCCAGAAGCAGACCCGTGACGGAATGTTTCTTGTCGAAGACACGATAGTAATTCAGCTGAAACTGTATGTCGTAGAATGATTGGAAGGTAGCCTCTTTCTTTGTCGAGAGCGGCGTGTTATCGAAATCGGAGCGAATACGATGGTATGAAATACTGTCGCGCCCGTCAGCCCCTTTTTGATTGGGATCGATCACTTGTTCCCAATATTGATATCCTCTGCTTCCGGTCAGCGTATTAACGGATTTCGTATCGAACGATGCAATAATCTTGGCCGAAAGACCTTTAACGAATGCATCCATGTCATATTGCATGCCGAACGAGGCGTTCACGCTGCTTCTCGATTCTTTCTTATATCCGGAACGGTTGATAAGTGCCCACGGCGACTCCTGATAGCTGCCCGATCCGATCAATACCTGTCCGTCCGGTGTCAAAGGCCCCGGTTGGATAGACGGCCACAAGGTGAGGGTATGGTAAATGATTTTCTCGGAGGTACTGTTCGGTCCGTTGACGGATTCGAAAGTACCGGCTGCATTCAGGAAAGCCTTCAATGTTTTCTGTTTGTTCAGAGCCGCATCTATATTGGCGCGGAAATTATATCGATCCATATAGTTACTCGGATCGTAGCTCTTAGGCTCGGGATCAATTTTCCACTGTCCGCCCTGATGCAAATAACCTACGTTTACGAAATATCCGACATTGCTGCCTTTTCCGTTTAAGGTGAGGTTATATCTGCTTTGCGGTACCCATTGGTTCATCAGTTCCCGTACCCAATTATGGTTTCCGTATACTTCGGGCCAGTCATTTAACCGGTATCTTTCCAATGCATAGTCGGAATACGGCGGCTTGTCGTTGACACCCGGATTCGGCGTGTCGTTGCGCCAGGCCTGATTCTTCAAAGTCGCCCAGTCGTAAGCGTTGAGCGATGAAGGCCAGCGTGTAAACGTCTGCCAACCCGTTTCGGCATTCAGACTGATATCGGGTATTTCGCTCGTTCCTCTTTTCGTCGTAACAAGGATCACGCCGTTAGCGCCTCTGACACCGAACAGGGCTGTCGAAGAAGCGTCTTTCAGGATCGAGATATTGTCTACCTCATTGGGATCGATAGAGGTTATTTCTCGCTCTACGCCGTCGACGAGTATCAGCGGATTCTGTCCGTTGACCGTACCGCGTCCGCGCATATAGAGCATTGCTGCGTCACGTCCCGGCTCACCGCTACGCTGAATAGCGATCAACCCCGGCAAACGACCGGTCAGGGTAACGGCTAAATTTGCCATAGGGCTTTGCTTGATCTCTTTCGTGTTGATGGCAGCCACAGCTCCCGTCAGTGTCGATTTTTTCTGCGTCCCGTATGCAACCACAACGACCTCATCCAACGCCTCGGCGTTCTCAAGAAGTGTGATATCGAATCGGGTTTTGCCGGCCGTGTTTATCTCCTGATCGGTATAACCGATAAAAGAAATACGGAGAACCGCATTATTATCGACACTTAGCGAGAAGTTTCCGTCGATGTCCGTTACGGTACCGTTTGCCGGCGTACCTTTTTCAATAACGTTAGCCCCGATGACCGGTTCTCCTTTCGAATCTTTTACAACTCCTGTTATTCCTTTTTTGGCGGTCTGCTGACTTACGGGATTTTTCTGCGAAACCATTGTTCTTATCGCAACGGCACTAGCCTTCTTCTTAAAAACAGAGATTTGCCTTTCGACAATTGCATGATCCAGATTGGTATCCTCCAAAAGTAAGGAAAGGATTTTGTCAATGGATCCCTTTTGTACGGCAATGTCTATCTTCTTATCAAGCGAACGTTCGGCTTCATCCGAAACCATAAAGACATAATCGCTGTTTTTCTCAATCTCCGAAAAGGCCTGCCTGATGGTCGTATTTTTCAAATTGAGGGATAGCTCCCTTGGCTGAGAATAGACGTTTTCGGCATATAGCGAGAAAATGCCAAGGAAAAGCAACCCAACGGATATTTTCATGATTCTTATCATATGAATGCAATTGGAAGCAACAATATGATTGGGATTTATTTTTTCTACCATAATTTTGTTATGAATTTGTTTTCACATTAAAAGTTAGTAAATGAATTTCATGACCCGAACGATGGGACAGCATCGTCCGGTCTTTTCCGGTTACTTCAGATGTTTTTCTCCATAGGCTTTATCGTTTTTTATTTATACTGATCATCCGGTCGTTCCTTGTATAGGTCGTAGACGTGAGGATAGATACGGAAGTCATCACACTGTCCAGGCTGTTTGACAGAAACAGTTTGCCGGAATATGTCATTTCGTTCATTCGGCCGGGGAGATATTCGAAATCAATATTATAGAATCTTCCCACCTTTTGGAGGATGTCGGAGATCGGGGCTTTTCTGAATACCAGCACGCCGTTTTTCCAACTTATATATTCCGAGACGTCGACAGTCGCTTTTTCCATCCCCGTACCGGTGATCTTTGCCATTTGGTTGGGTGCGAGTTTTAGCGATTGGCCATTTTTATTTACCTGTACGCTACCTTCGACAAGTACAACCGATTGTTCGCTGTCTTCCTTGTAGGCCGAAATATTGAATGAGGTGCCGTATACCCAAACGTTCATTCGGGGGGTATGGACAATAAAGGGCTTTTCGTTCGACTTTGCCACCTCCAAATATAGTTCTCCCTGCATGTGTATTTCCCGTTTTTCGCCGTTGAATTGCGACGGAAATTCCAGTTCGGTGCCTGAGTTTAGCCATATTTTTGTCCCGTCTGCCAATGTCAAGGTAGAGCGTTTACCGAACGGCACGACTAATTTGTTCGTATGGTCTTTCTCCAGCCCCAGTATCATGTCTATGTTCATACCGTCGGTTACGGAGGCGTCACCCTCTGCCGAGAATCTGATTTCGGCACCGGATATGAGCGAAACGGTTTTCTCTCCGTTGATCAAATGAATTTCCATGTCGGGTAATGTTTGTCCGACAATACGGTTTGTCTCTCCCGGCGTGTTCGAATGGAAGAGGAGGGACAGGCCGGATATCATCCCGATCGACAAGACAGCGGCTACCGAAGCTATTTGCAGCATGCGTTTTCGCCTTTTATAGCTACGGATACGTTGTATGATGAGGGAGTATATCGCCTCCTTTTCACTTTTCGTTAAGGTATGTTCTTTCTTTCTGTCCACCGTTAGATTCTTTTTTTGGGGATATGACGTGTCTGTTTTCGTTTGGTGGACAAAAAAAAGATAAAAGACAACAATTTTAACATTCCATCGATTCAGTAGACTTGACTCGGTCGGCCTGATGGCTGCCGTTTTCCCCCTATCTATGCGTTACGTCGGCAGACAGAAAAAGACCTCCGGTTATTTCTAAAATTGCTCCCGCAATTTCTTCATTGTACGATATATTAATTTCTTTACGGAATCGGAGTTGATATTAAGGATCTCACCGATCTCATCGTACCCTAATCCGAGTGAGAATTTCATATACAGGGCTTCGCGTTGCTGTCCGGACAAACAGTCTAATAGTTTCTTGACTTTACTCCTCAGCAGATTGGATTCTTCCGTGTCGATGATCTGGTCTAAGATGTTCTTTTCCGAGATGAAAAAATGGTCCGATAAATCGATATGTTGAGTTTTTACTTCTCTACGAAGAATATCGATCAACCGATACTTATATGATTTGAACAGATAGGCTGTCAGGTTTTTGACCTGTTTCAAGCTGTTTCTTGAAATATACATTTTATAGAATACGTCCTGAATGGCGTCTTTGCATATCTCGTCCCGGAATCCCCATTGAATGCCGTATGAATATAGTTCATCCACATACTCGTTGTAAATAGCGGAGAAAGAGCGGTCGTCGCCTCCTTGCAGGAATTTTTGCCATATCAGGTCTATATTCATCTTCATTATGATATTTTATTCGCCGGTTTCCCTGCTATAGGGTAAGTACCGGTACCATTTGTTTCCTCACGCTGTTACGCATGCTAAATGATCAATAACATTTAATACACTGTTTAACAGCTTGTTTCATTATCGAGAACAACTATCAGGTAATAACGCCGGAATAACGTCCAAATATACGACATATCTCAATGAATCTTGTATGTATAAGCGTATTTATTTTCATACGCTTTTAAAACCTTCATGCGCCCATTTTCGTTCATACGAAATCGCTAAAACGCAAAAAATATCGCGTTGTTTCTCGGCCTATCCGTTTCTGTAGGCTCGGGAAAATCGGTATCTTTGCGAGACGAAACAACAGGCATGAATGAACAGGAGATTTTCGACGAGGTGTTAGGTATGATACGGTTGCGTCGTCATCCGAGAGCCCGCCGATATACGTTACGAGTCGAGAACGGGCAGGTGATCGGAACGTTGCCGGTACGTGGCAGCGAACGTGAGATGCTGGCGTTCATCAGTCAGCATCGCACGAAGTTACAGGAGTTACTCACACGCAACACGACACGACGGTTCGACGAACAGACGGACTGGCAGACGTCGACTTTTCACCTGCGGATTTTCCGCTGTCCACGGACGAGTTTTTATATGACCTTAAAAGAGGGCATACTCCATCTGGCCTGTCCGGAAGCAACAGATTTCGGAAGTGAACCGGTGCAGAAAATCTTACGTGCGATGATCGGTCGTGCGCTTCGTCACGAGGCACTTCGCGTGCTTCCCAAACGACTCGCGGCACTGGCCGCACGTTATGGGTTCTCATACACAAGGGTAACGGTACGCGATATGAGGACACGCTGGGGCAGCTGCTCTTCGGAGCGACGCATCAGTCTGGCACTTTCACTGATGACGCTGCCGGAACATCTGATCGACTACGTCTTGCTGCACGAGTTGTGCCATACGGTCGAGATGAATCACAGCCAGCAGTTCTGGCTGTTGATGAACCGCGTCACGGACGGACAGGCGCAAAAGTTACGCAGGGATCTGCGCAAGCAATCAGTGTGGTAAAAAAAGAAAAACGGACTACGTTCGATAAAGATTCAGGCCCTTGACCAATAAAAACCCGGAGAAAAAAAAAACGACAAAATCATATTTTTTCCGTAAGTTTGCCGCCGATTTTAATAACAAAGTTAAACGAACAAATGAAAAAATTATTGATTGCAGGAGTAACATTAATCTCCGTGTGGGGCGCCGTAAACGCGCAGGAATTCAAGGCAGGAAAAGGGAATGTAACCGCCGACTTGTCCCTTTTCTCAAAAGGTATTTTCGCAACTGAAAGTCCCGTAATGCTCAACAGCGGTATGCTGAAAGGACGTTATTTCATCTCTGACGGAATAGCATTAAGAGGCGCACTTTCATTAATAACTGATTCACAGAAAGATACATCGAACGAAGATGTAACGAAAAAACAAAACAAAAGTCAGATAGGCATGCGCTTCGGCGTGGAAAAACATTTCAGCGGTACAGACAGACTTTCGCCATACATCGGGGGTGATATAGGTCTGGCATATCAGACGCAGTCTTCGTCTTCAAAACCTAAACATGGAGACAAGACAAAAGTAGAAGGTCCGGGTACCTTGGGTTTCGGTATGGGATTATTCTTCGGCGCAGACTACTATTTTGTGAAGAATGTCTATCTGGGTGTAGAAGCCGGTTTGGATTTTGGTACCGCTTCGGTAGGCTCGGTAAAACAGACCACAGGAAGTACTTCTACGACAGGCACGAAAGCAGGAAGCTCAAGTACTGTTTCAGTAGGAGCGAATGCCGGATTTAAATTAGGTTTCGTATTTTAATCATTGCTCCTTTCTGATATTTAGCGGATAAAGACTGTTTTATTCCGAAAGACAATTTTTGAGGGTGTGTCAAACATTGTGTTTTGACACACCCTCCTTTCAAATGAGGCAGCCTCAATAAAACATGCATTTTATTATAAGACAGCCTCTGCCTTGCTCCGATTCTTTTAAAGGATACCGTCTTCGCGAGCCTGTTCTTCGCCCGACTGCGTAATCAGCTTATATCCTTTTCCGTGGATGTTGATAATCTCGATCTCGGGATCATCTTTCAGCAATTTACGCAACTTGGTGATATACACATCCATACTCCGAGCGTTGAAATAATTATCATCGACCCAGATGGTTTTCAGGGCGTAGTTACGCTCCAGAATCTCGTTGGCATGTGCGCAGAGCAGACTTAGCAGTTCGCATTCCTTCGTCGTAAGTTTCGTGATCTTCTCGCCGATGGTCAGCGTCTGTTTTTGCGTGTCGAACATAAAGTTACCCAGTCTGTAGAAAGGCACGTCTTTCATCTTCTTGCCTTTCACGCGGCGCAGAATCGCTTCGATACGCAGCAGCAGCTCTTCCATACTGAACGGTTTGGTCAAATAATCGTCCGCACCGATCTTAAATCCTTCGAGGATATCTTCCTTCATTGTTTTAGCAGTCAGGAAAATGATCGGGATATCGGGATTGATGGAACGTATTTCCTGAGCCAGCGTGAAGCCGTCTTTCTTCGGCATCATCACATCCAGCACGCACAAGTCGTAAGACCCTGTCGTAAAGCCTTTATAACCGGCTTCTCCGTCGGAGAACAAGTCGGTAATGTAGCCTTTGGCCTGCAAGTATTCTCTTAGCAGCATTCCTAAATTTTCATCGTCTTCGCAAAAGAAGATTTTCAACTTTTCGTCCATAATTTCTGATTTTTAATGTTTAGTTTTTAATGAGTGGCAATGTTATAATAAATCGTGTTCCCGATTCCTGTTGTTGTTCGGCACGGATCGTTCCGCCATGATCCTCCACCATCTTGCGCACGTAGGCCAGCCCCAGTCCGAAGCCTTTCACATCGTGGACATTCCCGGTGGGCACACGATAGAACCGGTCAAAAACTTTTTTCAGGTGTTCCTTTTTGATACCGATGCCATTATCTTCGATCGAGATAATCAGTTTACCGTTTTCGCTACGTGTGCGCGCCATGAGTTCCAGTGGCACATCCTTACGGCGATACTTAACGGCATTATCAAGCAGATTGAACAATACGTTTGTGATGTGCATCTCGTCGATATAAACGGACGAATCTTCGGCCTGTAAATCCACGTCGATCGTCCCGCCGTACTTATCTACTTTCAGAGCGAAGGTACTGACAATACCGACCAGCAAATCATTGGCATCGACTTCTTTCAGTTTTAACGTCGCCTTCTGTTTTTCGAACAGCGACATTTGCAGCACCTTTTCTACGAGGAAGCCGAGGCGTTTCGTTTCATCATTAATGACTCCCGAAATATGTTTGAAGACGTCCGGACTTTTCGTAATATCCGTATCACGCAACATCTGTGCAGCCAGTGAGATCGTCGATACCGGCGTCTTCAGCTCGTGCGTCATATTGTTCACAAAATCATTCTTCATCTCCGACAGTCTCTTCTGACGGAAAATAATATAAATCGTTGTGATGAACGTCACCATCAAAATAAAGGAGAACAGCACGGATGGCACGAGGAATGTCACCGAACTCGATATATAGTCCCTTTTCGTCGGGAAATAGATCTTAAGATAATTCCATTTCGACGGCGGGTCGTTCGGGAACAACACGTGGGTGACGACATCGGCAGCCTTCGGCGGTTTCTCATACGCCTCATTCTGATAGATGGTTACGCCATCCTTGTTGACCACCGAAAAAATATACGGAATATTCAGCCCACTGCTGATCAGCTCCGACTTGATGTAATTGTTCAACACCTTGAAATCGACCCGTTCGTCAATAGGCTTCAGGTTCGGTGTATAAATCATACTGTACAAAACATCATCAATCACACCGGCCTGATATTCGTAACGTTTCAACAGTTTCTTCTGCTGTTCTTCGGATGCGCGGATAATCGTATTCTTCGACGGCGCAGAAGTCATTGCGCTGAAACGATTGAGTTCGATATGCTGGATGCTGCCATTCGCATTTTGTACATGCAACTGGTAGCTTTCGCTTTGGGTAATCTTCTGATTGATCTCCATCTGATTGGGAGGACTTTTATACATGAAGCTGTTCCCACCGGACTTGATGTCTTCCTCCAGATACCGATAGACCTCATCCCGTTCGATACTGCCGGACACCTTTTCCAGACAGCGACGTACCGTAGTGTCGAACTGTTCGTTGCTCGTCTTCATGATGATACTGATATAGCTGACCTGCAAATAAAGCAGGCCTGCAAATGCAAATCCCATGACGGTCGCAAGCATCCAAATCGTTGACTTCTTCATTGTCTTTTGCTTCTCCTCGTTTTAATGATAACAAATAACGTGCGTTTTAGTTTAATATTTACTCAAAAAAGGTAAAAAATACGACACCCAACCGTTAATAATAATTAGTAAGACAAATTAAAATTTCCTCTCCTCCTCCTCCAAAAACAATATAAATCTTTTTTTATCAACAACTAAAGAACACTTTTACCAATCTATCTAATTGTTAAAACCGAGACCAAAGAATTCTCGATTCTTCGGTCTCTCAATCGTTTTAGTGTGTCTATTTTCCTGTTTCAAACACCCCGATAGCGGGGTGCAGAATCAGTATGCTTCAATCCATCGACGGGCATTGAGAAACGCCTCGATCCATGGTGTCACGTCGTCGCCGAGGCGGTCGGCGGGATAATATCCGCATTGCCACGGGAAGATGGACCGTTCGGGGTGAGGCATCATGGCGAGGTGTCGGCCATCGGCCGAGCAAACGCCGGCAACAGCCCACGGCGAACCGTTCGGATTGGCGGGATAACCGTCGTAGCTGTACTTCGCCACAATGTGGTATTGCTTTTCGTCGTACGGGAACTCAAACCGCCCTTCGCCGTGCGCAATCCAGACTCCGAGCTTCGTGCCCGATAGTGAGCCGAGCATGATGGAATGATTCTTCGGAATATCCAACCCTACAAATCCCGATTCGAATTTGTGAGAACGGTTATGCCTCATCTTATGCTTCTCTTCGTGTTCAGGATAAAGCAGTCCCAGTTCGGCCATCAGCTGACAGCCGTTGCAGATGCCGAGGCTCATCGTATCTTTACGTGCGTAAAAACGATCGATGGCTTGCTTGGCCTTCTCGTTATAAAGGATACCGGCAGCCCACCCCTTGGCGGAACCGAGCACGTCGGAGTTGGAGAATCCGCCGCAGAAGACGATGAAGTTCACATCTTCGAGCGTTTCACGCCCCGAAGCGAGGTCGGTCAGATGCACGTCTTTCACGTCAAAGCCGGCCAGATAGAGCGTATAAGCCATCTCGCGCTCACCGTTTGTGCCCTTGTCGCGCAGAATAGCCGCACGGACACCGCTCCGCTTACGACGGTCGGCCGTTAGTTTGTAAGATGCGAGCGTCCCGACAAAATCTTTATGGAACTTGTACTCGAGCGGTTGCATCTTGTAGTTCTCGTACCGGTTGCCGGCACATTCGTTCCCACTCTGCCGCATATCGAGCAGATACGACGACTTGTACCAGACATCGCGCATATAATCAATACCGAAATGATAAGTCGTATCATCTTTCGTCACGATGAGATGCCGTTCGTCTGTCGGCCGTGCGATACGTGCGAATCCGATACCGGCCGCCCGCATCTGCTTCTCGAAGACGCTCTTCTCTTTCACCTGAACGAGGACACCCGGATTCTCCGCAAACAGGATTTTAACGATATCTTCTTCGGCTATGGCGTTCAAATCCACTTCCAGTCCGCCTTCGACATTAGCGAAACACATTTCGAGCAGTGCGGTGATCATCCCGCCTGCCGAAATATCATGTCCGGCAAGTATCAACCCTTTGTCGATCGCTTCCTGTACGGCATTGAATGCGTCGCGGAAGTAATCGAAGTCTCTGACCGTCGGCGCCTCACTGCCCACTTTACCGAGCGACTGTGCGAAAGCCGAACCGCCGAGACGGAGAGCATCGAACGAGAAATCGATATAATATATATAGGTATGTTTGTCACGCAGAAGTACGGGCGAAACAATCTTGCGGATGTCGCTCACTTCACCTGCAGCCGAGATAATCACCGTGCCGGGCGAAAAGACTTTGTCCGTGCCGTATTTCTGGGTCATCGAAAGAGAATCCTTGCCGGTCGGGATGTTGATACCGAGTGCGCAGGCAAAATCCGATGCCGCCTCAACGGCTTTGTAGAGCCTTGCATCCTCGCCCTTATTTCGGCAGGGCCACATCCAGTTAGCGCTTAACGAAACACTGGTAAGCCCATCGGCCAGCGGGGCAAAAACAATATTCGTCAGTGCTTCGGCAATCGCCATCACCGATCCGGCGGCCGGGTCGATCAACGCGACTTGCGGAGCATGGCCGATGGAGGTAGCCATACCGGCCTGACCGCGATAGTCGAGCGCCACAGCGCCAAGGTCGCTGAGCGGCAGCTGCAACTCTCCCTGACACTGTTGGCGGGCGATCTTACCCGTTACACTGCGGTCGACCTTGTTCGTCAGCCAGTCTTTGCAGGCTACGGCTTCGAGCTGGAGCACATTTTCGAGGTAGCGGTGCAAATCGGCTTCCTTATATTTTACAGGAGAATATGCTTCGTCGACCGTCTGATCTTCCATGATGGTACGCGGCGGCTTACCGAACATGTACTCGAGTTTGATATCGATGGGGCGTACGCCATCCTGCTGCTCGAAAACAAACTTCATGTCATCCGTCGTTTGACCGACAACGTACATCGGAGCGCGTTCACGTTCAGCGATACGCCGCACACGCTCAACGTCTTTTTCTTTCATCAACAACCCCATACGTTCCTGGCTCTCGTTCCCGATAATTTCCTTCGCCGAAAGGGTCGGATCGCCGACGGGGAGCTTCGACATGTCGATATGTCCGCCGGTCGCTTCGACAAGCTCGGACAGACAGTTCAGGTGTCCCCCCGCTCCATGGTCGTGGATCGAGATGATGGGGTTACTTTCGGACTCGGCGATGGCACGGATCACGTTGGCCGCCCGTTTCTGCATCTCCGGATTGGCACGCTGCACGGCATTCAACTCGATACCGCTTGTATATTGTCCCGTATCGACCGACGAGACAGCGCCTCCACCCATACCGATGCGGTAATTATCACCTCCGATGATCACCACTTTTTCCTTCGGCTTCGGATCACCTTTGAGGGCGTCGCGTTTGTTGGCGTAGCCCACGCCTCCGGCCAGCATGATGACTTTGTCGTATGCATATTTCTTCTCGTTCTCGGTGTGCTCGTAAGTGAGCAACGACCCGCAGATCAGCGGTTGTCCGAACTTATTCCCGAAATCGGAGGCGCCGTTCGATGCTTTGATCAGGATTTGTTCGGGCGACTGATACAACCATCGACGCGGATCGAGTATGTTCTCCCATGAGCGGTTTTCTTCGGTGCGGGGATAGGAGGTCATATATACAGCCGTTCCCGCTATGGGAAGAGAAGCCTTGCCTCCGCCCAGACGATCGCGAATCTCGCCTCCCGTGCCGGTAGCGGCACCGTTGAACGGCTCGACGGTTGTCGGGAAATTATGCGTTTCGGCTTTCAGCGACAGTACGGTATCGATCTTCTTGATCGAGAAATAATCGGGCTTATCGGCCGACAGAGGAGCGAACTGCTCGACGGTCGGGCCGGCATTGAATGCTACATTGTCTTTATAGGCCGACACCAGCTTGTTCGGGTTCTCGGCCGATGTTTTTTTGATCAGAGCAAAGAGGGAATGCTCCTTTTCTTCGCCGTCGATAATGAAGGTACCACCGAAGATTTTATGCCGGCAATGCTCGGAATTCACCTGCGAAAACCCGAACACTTCGCTGTCGGTCAGGTTACGTTTCAGTTTTTTGCTTACTTCGTTGAGGTAGCCCACCTCGTCGGCGCTCAGCGCAAGTCCTTCCTGCTCGTTGTAGGCCGCAATATCGTCGATATACACGATCGGATCAGGCTTCCGGTCGATCGTGAACAGTTGCTGGTCAAGGTTGTCATAGACATGTTGCAACATCGGGTCATGTCCCTTCTCCGGCGAGAGGGGAACATATTCTTCGATACGCGAAATTCCTTCCAGGCCCATGTTCTGCGTGATTTCGACAGCATTCGTGCTCCACGGCGTGATCATCTCACGACGCGGCCCGACAAATCGTCCCTTAACCACATCCGCCTCTACCGGAGTGGCGCCGCTGAACAGCCAGATTAATTTTTCGATATCGTTCTTCGAGAATGTATGGGAGGTCTCTACCGCTAAGACGCTCTTGTCCGACGATTGAAAAAACTGAATCATATATAATTCCTTATGATTAATGGTTATTTAATTACGCCTCAAAGATAGGTAAAAAAAATGGTTCCTTCGAACAAATGACGCGATGAGATGCCGGAATAAACCCAGATTACGCAATAGAAGAAATAAGAATGAATTTAATTCAGGCCTTCAGCCCTCCGAACAAGGTCCGGATGTCGATACCCCACCCTTGCGGGATGGGGCTGAAATAATTCGGGCTTTCAGCCCTTTCGGACAATGGTTAATGGTTATGCGTGGTACACGCCGAATCATGTACCCGACAAATAACCATTGACAATTAACCATTGAAAAACAGCCCTGAAAGGGCGAGATAATTCAGCCCGATGCGGAGCGGAAGCGAAGCGTTGGGGAAAAAGCAATATCCCCGTTGGGAGGGCTGTAAGCCTGACGTAACCATTGTCGTACATTCGCACATCCATTATTAATGGTAAACGCCGAACAATCTATCGCGTAATTTGGGATAAAAGTAAACCCTTTCCTTGCAGTCGTTGTCCCAGGAAGACTTCAGGTGCATCACTCGCCCCCCCCGAAACGAAAACAGGGTCTTACGACAGTGCCGTAAAACCCTATTAAGAAACCTTTTGCATGATGTGACCCCGGAGAGACTCGAACTCTCGACCCAATGATTAAGAGTCATTTGCTCTACCAACTGAGCTACGGAGTCATACAATAACAAAGTCTTTCCCGACTTAGCGAGTGCAAAAGTAGAAGTTATTTTGTTTTCTGCAAACCTTTTTATCGCTTTTTTTTACAGAAGAACATCCAATCAATTGTTTTCTAACCGCTTTTTACTTATGGGCAGTCATACGTCGGCTTCGGCATGAAATGCTTTCACGAGTCGGTTTTTCGCCTCTTTCTTTTCTTCGTATGATCGGAAGTATCGATCAGTGAGCTCAGGCTGTATTTGCGACAATACTCGTTGATAATTTCCAGAAAGCGATCGCCGTATTTCTGTGTCTTAATCTTTCCGAATCCCTTGACACCCATCAATTCCTCGGGTGTTTGAGGGCGCATGTTGCATAATTCGATCAATGTTTTCGTAGCGGCTACGAGATAAGCCGGTGCGCCGGTTTCTTCGCACAACTCTTTCCGTAAGCCGGCCAGCAGCCTGAACAATTCCTGATGCTCCGTTTCCGTCTTCAACTCTTTATGGGCTGCCGCGTACGCGTTGACGGGGCCGGGAGGAGCGGTAAATGTAGCTTTCAGTTCGAAGTAGCGGGTTATGGAAAAACCATCGCCTATCCCCCCAATCAGATGTTTTTTATAGGCCAGACGAGTAAGGATCGTCGTCAGGGCATCGTTATAGTCACGTGCCGACGCACGGCTATCGGTGCGGGCGGGCGATTTCTCCCCTTCGGCGATGAGCGACGTCAAATGCGTAGCAAAATAATCCGAAGCGGCTCTGATGCGTTCGTTTGTCCGTTGAGTATCGGAGGTATGAAGAAGGTATTGCAGCTGTTTGCGGAACGTGGTTGTCACCCGGTTCAGGCGGTCGGTCTGATCCATCATCCGGCTGATGAAAGGAAGCGTTTCGTCATTGAAGGCGTTCTTCTCGTTAACGGTTTGTTCATAGAACCTTCGCATTTCGTAGACCATATCGCTGAAATTGAAGATATCAAACAACACCTGTTCATTGTAACGTTCTTTAAAAACATTGATTTGCGCCTCCAACTCGCGGGCCGAAGGTTTTTGCTGCACATAGCGGACGATGTGTCTGTCGACCTGCAAAGCCTGCGTGTTGAGGGGTGAAGAGAGGACGATGCCCTCGAGCGAGCGACAGCGACTGAGCGCCACATAGATCTGTCCCGGAGCAAACGCGGCCTGCGCATCGATGACGACCCGATCGAACGTAAGTCCCTGGCTTTTATGTATTGTAATAGCCCAGGCCAGCCGTAGCGGATATTGCGTATAGCTGCCGAGCTTATGCTCTTCGATCTGGTTCGTCTCTTTGTTGACGGTGTAATGAATATTTTGCCATGTTTCCCGCTTGACCTCGATCGGTTCATCGTCGGGATCGGTTTTTACCCGGATATGCTCTTCATCGATGTCGGTAACCACCCCGATTTTTCCGTTGTAGTAGCGGCGGGGAGTCTCCATATCGTTGGCGATAAACATCACACGTGCACCTTTCTTTAACTTCAATCGTTCGTCGTTCGGGAAACTTTTCTCCGGAAAATCGCCCTGTACCTGCGCATCAAAGTAAAAAATATCCCGGTCGATTTTGTCCAGTTCCTCATAATTGATACGGTCTGCTTTGGCATTGTGCGTCGTCAGCGTAATATAGCCGTCTTCGTTTGAAGGGCGGAAGTCGGGGATGTAACGGCTGTTAAGGCATTGTTCGCCTGCTTCCGTCAGGCAGTTATTGCGCACTTCGTTGAGCAGGGAGATAAACTGTTCGTTCGTTTGTCGGAAGACACGATCCAGTTCGATAAAAACGGGAGGCTGTTGCCGGACGACCTTGCTCTGAAAGAAATAAGGCCCTTCGTAGAACTGTGAGAGCAATTGCCATTCTTCGTCCGGCACGACCGGAGAGAGCTGGTACATGTCGCCGATATAAACAACCTGTACGCCGCCGAACGGTTCGTTGGCGCGATAACGGAAATGGCGCAACATGGTATCGACGGCATCGAGCAGATCGGCACGCACCATACTGATTTCGTCGATGACGAGAAGCTCCAGCTCTTGCAGTACTTTTCGGCGGACAGTCGTAAGTTTACTCTTCGCAATCAGGTTTTTCCGTCCCTGCGGGATCGGGGCGAACGGAGTGAAGGGCAGTTGAAAGAACGAATGGATCGTGACGCCTCCGGCGTTGATCGCCGCCACTCCCGTAGGGGCAATGACGGCCATCTGCTTCTGCGTATGCTCACGGAGATGCTTCAGAAAAGTCGTCTTGCCGGTCCCGGCCTTGCCGGTCAAAAAAACGGGACAGGCCGTTTGCTCGACGAACTTTTCAGCCAAAGCGTAGATGTCGACAGATGAGTTGGGATTCATACAGAAAGGTAGGGATTGATGCAGATTTATTATTTCGTCCGATTCTATTTTCACTTCGCAAAGGTACATAAAAAGCTTAACCCCCTGTCTTTGGCAACATAAAAAACCGCCGACGAATCGTTTTGAAAGAGAAAAGTCGAGGCGAAATTGAGTAATTTGCTCATTATCTAACTTGGAAAATTGTTATATCTTTGCACCGTTAAGAATAAATAAACAGGAACAGTCTTGATGAAAGGCAAAGGCAGACAGATACTATCGATAACGCTACGGACGGACGCGCACGCCACACCGAACCGTACCTCACACCCTGACCCACGACCGATAACGCCTCAATTTACCTCCTCTTATTTGACGTTTATTAATACACACATAACAACCTCTTACGTCTCCGTATGTCGCATGCGGAGCGATGAGGGTTGCGCATTTTTTCATTATAAAAACAAAGCGATTATGAAAAAGACAGTTTTTCTCGCGGCCGACGGATTCCGGCTGCCCGCAAGTAAGCGAATCCGCAGTAACCAACCTTTTAGCAGGAGGACACAATCATGAGTAAAACAAGGCACACCATCAAAGCGT
Source organism: Tannerella forsythia (assembly GCF_001006485.1). Classification (GTDB taxonomy): domain Bacteria; phylum Bacteroidota; class Bacteroidia; order Bacteroidales; family Tannerellaceae; genus Tannerella; species Tannerella forsythia. The sequence goes on along the minus strand of NZ_JUET01000058.1, from coordinate 429,134 downwards.
ATCTCTACGACAACCTGCTGACGCCCGACCCGAACGATTTCACCGCCCGCGTCAGCTCCGAACGAAGCCTCTCCGTGGCCGACATCTGTCACTCGGCCGCCACCCGCGGCGGAGCCGACGTCTCCGACGCCGCCATGAGCCATGCCGTAGAACTCTTCCTCAAGGAAATGGCCTATCGCCTGTGCGACGGTTTCGCCGTCAACACCGGCTATTTCACGGCCATGCCCGTCGTACGCGGCGTATTTCTGAATCCCAACGAAACGTTCGATCCGCAGCGTCACACGCTCCAGTTCCAGTTTACGCAGGGCGAACTGATGCGTCGCGAGATCGAAGACGTCGAGGTTAAGATTATGGGCGTAGCCGAGACCGGACTGTATATCGGTCAGGTCGAAGACATGAAGAGCCGCACGGTGAACGAGGTGCTCACGCCCGGGTTCAACCTGCGCGTGACCGGAACGAAGCTCCGCGTGGTGGGCGACAAGCCCGGCGTCGGCATCTTCTTCCGCGAGACGGCGACGAACACCGCCACCAAGGTGGACGAAGGCGACATCGTGGTCAACAACCCCTCGGAGCTGATGATCATCATCCCCGCCCTCCCCGCCGGGACGTATCAGTTGGAAGTAACGACGCAGTATTCGACCGGAAACAAGCTGCTTAAAGAAGTACGCTCTGCCGTATTCGATCGGCCGCTGACCGTCAAATAACCGCTATTTTGGGAAAGCCGCTTTCCCAATACGGGGAAGGATGCTTTCCCAGTACTGGGAAGGATGCTTTCCCAGCACGGGGAAAGGTGCTTTCCCAACGGCTCCCCTTTGTCATTCCGAACGCAGTGAGGAATCTCGCGAGGAAGAGGAAAGAGATTCTTCGCTTCGCTCTGAATGACAAATTAATGGTTAATTGTCAATGGTTAATGGTTATGCCGGATACATGATTTGGCGTGTACCACGCATAACAATTGACAATTAACCATTGACCATTAATTCCGTCCTTGGGCCTCGGGCAGGCGTCGGATGTAATTTCAGCCATCAGCAAACAGCCGTCGGTATGCCGTGTAGGGGCGAACCTTGTGTTCGCCCTTTTTTTGTGTGGTGTCCGAACGCAAATGGCGCGAATGGCGCGAATGGGCGCAGTACGTACCATGTACCACGCATAACAATTAACAATTGACCATTAACAATCAATTGAATTATGTTATGCCGTGTAGGGGCGAACCTTGTGTTCGCCCATTCCGTGTTCGCCCACCATGGCATTGATATGAATATCCCTCCAGGTGTAATTTCAGCGGTCAGCAAACAGCAAAATTGAGCAATGTATTCATTGTATAACTTAAAAATCTGTTATATCTTTGTACCGTCAAAAATAAAAACAGGGCCGGGTATGAAAGGCAGAAACAAACAAACACTATCGATAACGCCACGGACGGACGCGCACACCGCTCCGAACCGTGCCTTGCGCCCTGACGCCCGACCGGGCAAACATCTGCTTACCCCTCCCTATTTAACATTTGTTAATGTCCATATAATAACTTCTTATCTCTCCGTATGTCGCATGCGGAGCGAGGGGTGTTGCGTATCTTTTCTTCATAAAAACAAAGCGATTATGAAAAAGACAGTTTTTCTCGCAGCCGACGGACCCCGGTTGCCCGCGAGCAAGCAAATCCGCAGTAACCAACCTTGTAACCGGAGGATGCAATCATGAGTAAAACAAGACACACCGTAAAAGCGTATCTGTACGACAACCTGCTGACGCCCGACACGAACGAATGGTGCAAATCAACATAAATAATCGCGTTCGTCAATGGGCCTCGGGCGGTGAGCCGGCGGAGCGATTCCCCACCCTCACGGGATAGGGCTGAAATAAAACGGGTTTTCAGCCCTTTGTACCCCGTGCAGGCAGTGATAATGGTTAATGGTTATGCGTGGTACACACCGAATCATGTACCCGGCAAATAACCATTAACTATTGGGAAACAGCCCCGTACGGGCGTTGGATGTTAATCGGCGGTGATCGCGGGCAAACACAGAGTGGGCGAACACAGAGGTTCGCCCCTACGCGGCATACCGACGGCTGACTGCTGAACGCTGACAACTGATAATTCAACACATTACTAACATTTAAATTATATCAAACAATGAAAAAGAAAATGTTTACTTTATGGATGACGGGTCTCTTCTTATTGTTGACGACCCTCGGCGCTGCGGCGCAAAACAGCGGAACCACCGGACCGCTGAACTGGAACTACGACACCGGTACCAAGACCCTCACCATCACCGGAACGGGCGCCATGCCGGACTTTGCCAACGCAGACGCACAACCTTGGAAGGATGTCCGGAACGAGATCGAGAAAGTAAAGATCGAGGCCGGCGTAAAGAGCGTCGGGGCGTACGCCTTTAGGAATAGCGCTGCGCTGACAAGCGTTACCCTCCCGGCGGGTGTCCAAACGATTGGAGAGGCTGCCTTTAACGATTGCGCGGCGCTGACAAGCGTCACCCTCCCGGAGGGTGTCCAAACGATTGGGAAGTACGCCTTTTCCGGTTGCTCGGCACTGACAAGCATCACCCTCCCGGGCAGTGTCACTGCGATCGGAGAGCAGGCCCTTGGCAATTGCACGGCACTGACGGACATCACCGTGGGGTGGGCTACGCCGCTCGGCATCGATGCGAATGTCTTTCACCCCAGCGTGACGCTCCAAAACATCAAGCTGCACGTGCCCGCCGGCCGGACGAAGGCTTACCGCGGGAAGGACGTGTGGAAGACGTTTGGGAAGATCACGGACGGGACTATCACCAACAGCCCGCTCGACGCCACCCAGACGTGGTGGGAGTACGACGACGCCACCCGCACCCTCACCGTAAGCGGCACGGGCGCCATGCCGGACTTTGCCGACTTTGACCATCAGCCCTGGAAGGATGTCCGGGAGAAAATCAAAACCGTAGTGATCGAAGCCGGTGTGACCAGCATCGGAAATAGGGCCTTTACGGGTTGCGAGGTGCTGACAAGCGTCACGCTCCCGGAGAGCGGCCTTGAAACAATCGGAGAGAAAGCTTTTATGGGTTGCGAGAAGCTGTCAAGCATCACCATCCCGAAGAGCGTCACCACGATCAAAGAGCAGGCCTTTTTCTCTTGCTATGCGCTGGGGGGTGTCACCGTGGAGTGGACGGAGGCCGAATCCATCCCCAACCTCCCTGCTTCGGCCTTTAGCTACCCCAAAGGTAAAGTGCTGCACGTGCCCGCCGGTACCGCGGAGATTTACAAAGCGAAGGACGAGTGGAAAAAGTTCTTCATCATGGATGGAAAGACTGCAGGGGGCAACCTCGCGGGGCTGCACTGGGCGTACAACGACGAAACCAAGACGCTCTCCATCACCGGTGCGGGCGAGATACCGGACTATAACTACCCGGAAGAGCAGCCTTGGTGTGCTTTCGGGGGGAAGGCGCAAACCCTAACCCTTGCAGAGGGCGTCAACAAGATCGGGAAGAATGCCTTCGCGGGTTTCCAGGTGCTGCCAAGCATCACCCTCCCGAAGAGCGTCGCCACGATCGGAGAGAAGGCCTTCGAAAATTGTCACAAGCTGACGGACGTCACCGTACCATGGACGGATAACAACATCCCCATCCCCGATGGGAATGCCTTTGATCTTCCCGGATTAGTGCTGCATGTGCCCGCCGGTACCGTGGAGACTTATAAAACGAAGGACGTGTGGAAAAGGTTCTTCATTATGGACGGGAAGACCGCAGGGGGCGACCTCAGCACGGGGTTGCACTGGGCGTTCAACAACGAAACCAAGACGCTCTCCATCACCGGACAGGGCGAGATACCGGAGTATAACAACTCGGAGGATCAGCCTTGGCATGCTTTCTGGGTGAAGGTGCAAACCGTAACCCTTGGCGAGGGCATCACCAAGATCGGGAAGAGGGCTTTATGTGAACTCAGGAAGATGACAAGCATCACCATCCCGAAGAGCGTCACCGAGATTGGAGAGAGGGCTTTTGCCTTTAGCAAGTCGCTGACGAACTTCACCGTAGCGTGGAAGGATGCCGGATCGATCCCCGACATCCAAGCGAATGTCTTTAACGACGTCACACTCTCGGACGTTACGCTGTACGTACCCGAGGGCATGGTCGATACCTACAAAGCGAAGAACGTGTGGAAGGATTTCGATATTCAGGAGACGCCTCCCATCTTGTCCGCCGCCCTGACCGACGCCGCGCCGATGGCCTGGACTGCCGGCAGCACGAAGCAGATCAAGGTGCAGGGCAATAAGAAGTGGAAGGCTGCCATCCCCGCCGCAGCGCAGACGTGGCTTGAGTTTGCAGGCGGCGACGGCATAACGATCGTCTCCGAAAGCCCGGACACGACGCTTACGGTGAAAGCTAAAAATGCGAACGGCATTACCGCGGCACGCACGGCTACGCTCGATTTCGTGTTTGAAGACGGCAGCGGCCCCGCCACGCCGGTTACCGTCGCGGTGACGCAGGAAGCTTTTTCTCCCACGCTCTCGGTAACGCCCGCCACACTCACGTTTACCTTTGACGGCGAAGATAAGGCGCTGACCGTTACGGCTAATCGGCCGTGGACCGCCCAATGCGACGCGTCGTGGATCACCCTCTCGGCCACTTCGGGCACAGGCAACGGCACAATCACCGTCACCGCCCCGGCCTACGAAGACGAGCAGCCCCGCACGGCTAATATCTTCTTCGTCTCCGGCGCGCTGAAAGAAACGGTTACCGTCACGCAAAACCCCAAACCCGGGCCCGCCTTCGTCGCGCTCGATTATACGGAACTTACGCTGCCCGCAGGCGCCTCGCAACGCCTCGTCGTAACGGCCTATCCCAAAGACGCGGATATCAATCGCGACGTGAAATGGTATTCCTCGAACAATGACATCGCGACCGTGAGCAGAGACGGTACCGTCACCGCCCTCGCGCCCGGACGGGCCGATATTACCGTCGTGGCCAACGTCGGCGGACAGCAGACGGCCTGCCGCGTGCGCGTCGTACCGGCCGAACAGATGGTTTCCGTCACGTCGGGAGGCGATAACACGTTACGATTGGCCTTAGTGGCACCCTCCGATGCCGACTTTACGCTCTCGTTCGATGTCGATCTGCCCGAAGGCTTTGCCCTCGACGCCAAGAAGACCGCGCCCGACGCGTCACTGGCCGCGAGCTATACGCTCACCATAACGGGTAAGCACGTGGAAATGAAACCCAACGGTCTGCGCTCGGGCGGCACGATGGAAAAACGCAACCTGCTGACGCTCGCCTGCACGGCCGCACCCGGCACGTCGAAAGGCACCTACAAAGCCGCGCTGCGTAACCTCACGTTCACGCCTACGGCAGGCTACGCGCTGCAGAACATCACGGTGCCGTTCACGTTCACCTACACCGTGGCCAATCAAACGATCGACGGCCTGCGCGTCTACGCCGCCGGCGGTGCGCTGCGCCTCACCCTGCCCAAGGCCGAGACGGTACATATATATAATGTAGTAGGTTCACTCGTTCGCACGATGAACGCCTCCGCCGGCGACCATGTTCTTCCGCTGTCCTCCGGCATGTACGTCGTGCGCGTAGGAGAACGGGTAACCAAAATTCTTATAAAGTGAAAAACGAAGAGTGAAAAGTGAAAAGTAGTCAACAGTAATTAATGTTGTCAATGTAGGGGCGAACCTTGTGTTCGCCCTTTTTTTGTGTGGTGTTGGGTTATCAGAACGCAAATTTCGCAAATGGGCGCGAATGGACGTAATTCAATTGTTAATTGTCAATGGTTAATTGTTATGCGTGGTACACGGAATCCGAACACCACCCTCTGTCATTCCGAACACCGTGAGGAATCTCGCGAGGGAAAAGGAATGAGATTCTTCGCTTCGCTCTGAATGACAAATTAATTGTTAATGGTCAATGGTTAATTGTTATGCGTGGTACACGGAATCCGAACGCCACCCTCTGTCATTCCGAACATCGTGAGGAATCTCGCGAGGAAGAGGGAAGAGATTCTTCGCTTCGCTCTGAATGACAAATTAATTGTTAATTGTCAATGGTCAATGGTTATGCGTGGTACACGCCGAATCATGTACCTGGTATGACAATTGACAATTAACCATTAACAATTGAATTATGTTATGCCGTGTAGGGGCGAACCTTGTGTTCGCCCTTTTTTTGTGTGATGCCGGGTTATCAGAACGCAAATTTCGCAAATGACACAAATGGGCGCAAATAAACGCGTTTGTCATTCCGAACGCCACCCTTTGTCATTCCGAACACCGTGAGGAATCTCGCGAAGGAAAAGAATGAGATTCTTCGCTTACGCTCTGAATGACAAATTAATTGTTAATTGTCAATGGTTAATTGTTATGCGTGGTACACGCCGAATCATGTACCTGGTATGACAATTGACAATTAACCATTAACAATTGAATTATGTTATGCCGTGTAGGGGCGAACCTTGTGTTCGCCCCTACATTCATAAACAACTAAACAAACATCCGAAGGACTGTTTCTTACCCCGCTTTTTGCGGAGGCTCGCGGTACGTGAATCCTTTTTTTTTATGTACTTTTGTGCTTCGTAAAAGATTGTTGAACAGAACATGGAAACGGCTCTTTATCTGATTCCGGTCACCCTGGGCGAAACGGAACACTACAAGGTGCTACCGGCGTATAATCGCGAGGTGATTCTTGGTATCCGCCATTTTGTGGTGGAGAACATACGCACGGCGCGCCGGTTTCTGAAGAAAACGGAACCGTCGCTGATGATCGACGAGTTGCATTTCTACGAGTTGAACAAACACACCTCGCCGCACGTGGTAGCCGGGTACCTGACACCGCTGGCCGCGGGCGAGTCGGTCGGGATAATCTCCGAAGCGGGCTGTCCGGCGGTGGCCGACCCCGGGGCTGATATCGTAGCCATCGCGCAGCGCAAAGGGTATAAGGTCGTTCCCCTCGTTGGACCTTCTTCTATTCTATTGACGATCATGGGCTCCGGATTTAACGGACAGAGCTTTGCCTTTCACGGCTATCTGCCCATCGATGCGGCGCAACGCGCAGCACGGATCAAAGCATTAGAGGCGCGCATCTATTCCGAAAACCAGACGCAACTCTTTATCGAAACGCCTTACCGAAACGGCAAGCTACTGGAGGAGTTGGTGCGAATATGCAGGCCGTCGACCCGATTGTGCGTGGCCTCGAACCTCTCGTGCGAAGACGAAATGATACGCACGAAGCCCGTAAAAGAATGGGGCAAAAATGCACCCGACCTGAACAAAAAACCGACCGTTTTCGCACTCTACAAATAAGGAATCTTTCACTTTCAGCAAATGGAATATCAGGCACATGAAACAGCCGTTATCGACGCAGGATGCAGCATCGGACAGGGAACGAGAATCTGGCACTTTTCACACATCATGGCCGGCTCGACGATCGGCCGTGACTGCACGATCGGGCAAAACGTCGTCATCTCGCCGGGAGTATGTCTGGGCAATGGGGTCAAGGTGCAGAATAATGTCTCGGTCTATACCGGCGTGACGTGTAAAGACGACGTTTTTCTGGGACCGAGCTGCGTGTTTACGAACGTTATTAATCCGCGTAGCGCCGTCTCCCGCAAGCATGAATTCCGGCCGACTCGTGTAGAGAAAGGAGCGTCCATCGGAGCGAATGCGACCGTCGTATGCGGGTGTGTCATCGGCGCCTATGCGCTGATCGGAGCAGGTGCGGTGGTAACGAAAGATGTACCGCCCTACGCGCTGGTGGTAGGTAATCCGGCACGTCAGACGGGCTGGGTGAGCGAATACGGTCATCATCTCGACTTCGATGACAAAGGACTGGCCGTCTGTCCCGAAAGTCATCAAACCTATCGGTTAACCGACGGAAAAGTTACACGAGAATCTTAACGCCCGTCCTACTTCAACCATTGCAGCAGGGGCAGACTGACGGTGAAGCCCACGGCATCGTAACGGCCGTTATTAAATCCGGCAAAAACACCGATCCGTCCGGCTTCCGAAAAGCCGACGGAATACCCTGCCTCACTGTAATTCCGCCCCGGAATCCAGAGTGAATGCACGTGTAACGCTTCATCAAAAAGATAGTTTTGCATAAAACGTATATGCTTGAGGAGCAAATAATCGGAAGAGAACATCAGATGTGCCTGCAACCATTTGTCATTCGCCGCATAACGATAGTGATCAATCAAGTTGAAAGCCGTTTGCATCGGACGATCGACAACATACAACTCACAGGTGATGAAGTGCTTAAAATCGGGCAAATAGAGTCTCTCTGCCGACGGAAAAATACCGGCATCGACTCCATAAAAGAATCGATTGAAAAGGTTCAGTTTGACGGTCTGCATCACACTGGCCGAGAGCATCGTAAATGAGGCATTCCGTGTATCTCCGAACGGGATACCTTGCCGATAATAAAAGCTAAAAGTCGGATAGTCGGAATACGCGTAGATTTTCCGCCCCTCCTGAATCCGATAATAATAGCGCGGCGTATACCGCAACTGTATACCGGCGATCCAAGCCGTATGATCAGGCATCGGAACCGAAGCATATCCGTGAGGGAGATTGGAATGCGGAGTCTCTCCGAAGATACGATAAGATGTATGGTTCTCGAGGGTTGACCGCCGTTCGTAATGCATCGTCGCCGACAGTCGCAGTCCGTTCGCCACATCAATGCGATGCGTAACGTCGGCAAACCGCATACGATACAGCTTGGCACTATTCGCGGCGAACAACAACGACGCAAAGGAGTTAATCAATCGGTTCGTACCGTTCTTACCCGCATAATCTTCCGTGATATCTCCACCCGAGAGTTCAAGTTCTCCATGCCGTATGGGATCGTAACGAAACGCCGTATTCACTTGCCAAACAAGCGCCTTACGAGCTGTTGTGTAATAAACCTCCGGAGAGAAAGTAATTGATCTATCGAGAGGGAGATCATTTGAAGAGGAGGAGATGACGACTTCGCCCGAAGCGCCTTTCGGATTCTTTCGCGTAAAGTCCATCTCGAAAGTAAGGCGCTGTCCGATCCAAAAGCCGTCGACAAAATTGTATTCCGGTACTGCCCGGAGCAGACCGCCATATCCAAGCCTTGCCCGCTTGCCCAACTTGATCTTTTCACCCATCAACGATGCCGACATCCATTTCCCGAACGTTCGTCCTTTCAGCGAATCGCTTTGGTTCTCTTTCCGGATTTCATTTTTCAGACTGTCCTTCCATCGGTAGCTGAGGATTTCATCTGTCTGCAACGGCTGCGTACGTATTTTCTTCCAGTAGTTGGTATCACGTAGCAGGGTTAGCGAATCGCGCGTAATACGAACGGTGGAGTCCCACGATTGAAGTTGAAGACTTTTTCTTTTTTCTTTGATTTCGGGTGTCTCGGCAGCGTCCTGCATCAATTGTGCCATCCTGTAAGCGTCGCGGGTCGTCAGTTCCTCCTTGGCAGCCAACTCCTCCAGTTTTTTACGGGCTTTCAACTGTTTCTTCGTCGTTCGTTTCGTTGCGGGCAACACCGACTGTACAGGGAGCATCGGCTGGGCGGCCTGCGCTTGTTTCTCGTTCACATCGACCTGCCGATATTGAACCGAAGAATAGTATTTCCCTTCGACCTTTATGCCGAGCATATTGATCTTCATACTCATATCATAGGCCGTGGGCAACCACACATCGGGTTTGACTTCATGAAACGACACATGATTACGAAAACTCACTCCCATCTGTTTAACGGTGAAATCGATATGTTGCAGATTCCATGTACCGTCCAGAATATAAAGCCATCCGTTCACCAACTGCGTGTTGTTCTTCTTCGGTAAAACCCTGATTTTATTGATTACCCGATTCCCTTCGGTCGTGACGCCTTCCAACACGAATTTGTAGTACGTGAAAGCTCCCGGAGCCAATGGTGAGGTTACGCCGAACAGTTCGGGGGCGTACACGTTGCTGGTCACGACATTCATCGCCATTTTTTCATCGTCGAACTCGGCAGGAATCGACGAAGACAATGCGACGACTTTCTGGTCGTAGGTATTCGGCGCTTTAAATTTCACCTCATTTTGCGACTCCATCAGAAAGAGCTTATTCGAGAGGTTCTTTATCTTCGTCTTCTGCTCCCCGATAAGGACAGAGCCCAAAGACGGCAACTTACCCGTTTTGAGAGTCCCTTTGATATAGACATCCGCCTGATAAGCTTTAACCTGAAAACGATAAAAAGGAGCATGTGCAATTGCCTTGCGCATAATGGCATATGCAGGATCCTCCCCTCTCCCATCGACAACGACTTCCCCCAATGAATACGCTTTCTGTTGCAACGTTATTCGCAGAGGCGTTTCGGAGTCGGAAATGGTAAACGGAAGGATTTGTTTTTCGTATCCGAGAGCCGAAAATTCCCCCACATAACGCCCTTGCTCCAAATGCGACACAAACTCACCTTGCTCATTGGCGACAATGCCTAATGCAATCTCACGAATATAAACCGTTGCGTACGAGATAGGTCGTCCCTCAGTATCGGTAATCGTTCCCTTTAAACTTTGCGCCTGTGAAAAAACGGCCGAAAAACATAGCCCCACCAAAGGAAAGAGAAGAAGAAGTTTTCGCATATCACATGCCAACCGCTCCACTCTTTACACGGCTTTAAGGCTCATGTCAAGACTTTGGATAGAATGAGTCAGTGCCCCTACCGAGATATAGTCTACTCCGCATTCGGCATAATCGCGTAGCGTGTCGAATGTAATGCCTCCTGACGACTCCGTTTCATAACGACCTCCGATACGCCGTACCGCCTCACGAGTATCCGACGGACTGAAATTATCGAGCATGATGCGATCTACTCCTCCGACCTTCATTACTTCGTCCAATTCTTTGAAGTTGCGGACTTCAATCTCAATCTTGAGTTTTTTTCTCTTTTCTTCCAGATAGCTCTGTGCCCGTGTAATGGCCTGCTCGATCCCTCCGGCGAAATCGACATGATTGTCTTTCAGCAGGATCATATCGAACAACCCGATACGATGATTGACTCCCCCTCCGATACGTACCGCCTCCTTCTCAAGCATGCGCATGCCCGGAGTTGTTTTGCGTGTATCCAACACCCGGGTCCTCGTGCCTTCAAGCGCTTTCACGTATCGGCGCGTCGTCGTAGCAATGCCGCTCATACGTTGCATCACGTTCAATACCAATCGCTCTGTTTGTAGAAGAGACTGCACCCTGCCTTCGACCGTAAACGCAATATCTCCTCTCTTCACTTCGGCCCCATCGCAGATAAAAATATCCATCCGCATATCGGGATCGAAATGCTTGAAAATACGTTGCGCCATTTCTACACCGGCCAACACACCGGATTCTTTAATAATCAACCGACTCTTACCCATCTCGGTCGAGGGAATGCAACACAAGGTCGTATGGTCGCCATCGCCGATGTCTTCGGCGAAGGCGAGCGTAATCAGTTCGTCAATCAGTTGGTCTGCACTTTTCATTTGAATAATCCTGTCTCTTGCACTTATTCGATACGTATCGACTGAATAAGTGGTTTACCTTCTTTCACTATATACGTAATATTTACACGAAATTCTTTCGTCGATGTCTGCAACTTCCCGACAATAAACCCGCAGTCGCTTTTATCGGCATGATGTGCGACGGTAAATCCGGACGGTTTATTGGATTGAAAGAACTGAGTAAGAACAGCCGTCGCATCAGCTCCGCTACCTTTTTGCGAAACATTAGGGACCGCAATATCTACTTCCGAGTTCATATTATTCGCTAACATTGTGGCATCACCATTCTTAAATGCGTTAGATACCAGCGTAATGTCTACAGCTTGCATACTCAAGACAGAGAGAGCACATACGAATATAAAAACCAATTTTCTCATTGCTGTTTCCTCCTTACTTTAATATTCTTAATTACAAAAGTATCTATTATTTTCAAAGTCGGGCGTTAAAAATGGAAAAAACGCTCCCAAAATAAGTTTAGAACGCTTTCCATCAGCAGATTGCATTCGGTTAGTTTTTTTTATGGATTTACAGTAAAAAATATGTCTTATCTTTACTCGGTCAAATTAGAATCGAATGAATATTGTACTTCTCACAGTCGGTAAAACGGAAGCTTCTTTTTGGAAAGAGGCTTTGGCAGAGTATCAGCGGCGCTTGCAGCATTATGTACCATTTGAATTACAAGCACTCCCAGAGGTAAAAAATACAAAAAATCTGACGATGTTACAACAAAAAACGCAGGAAGGAGTTTTAATACGGAAAGCAATGCAGGCCGGCGATTGGTTTGTGTTATTGGACGAGCAAGGAAAAGAATATACGTCGATGCAGTTTGCAGCTTATTTGGAAAAGAAAATACAAATCGTATCGAGGCGTCTTGTATTTGTCATCGGCGGACCGTATGGCTTCAGTGATGAGGTATATCAAATGGCCTCCGAGCGTTTATCGCTCAGTAAGATGACTTTCTCACATCAAATGATTCGTCCGATATTTGTCGAACAGCTTTATCGAGCAATGACCATCCTCCGTGGTGAACCGTATCATCATCCGTAGGAAACTGTAGAAATAAATGAAAATTGCAATTTTAGGGACTCGTGGTATCCCGAATAATTATGGAGGATTCGAACAGTTCGCCGAATATTTATCTGTGGGATTGGTAGAAAAAGGTCATGACGTGACAGTCTATTCTCCTCACTTCCATGATTACAAAGAACCTGTTTATAAAGGCGTCCGAATAAAGCATATATGCAGTCCCGAACATGTGATGGGCAGTTCTTTCGGAAGTTTTTTCTATGATTATGCCTGTTTGAAAGATGCCTTGAAAGAAAAAGAGAAGTTTGATATCTTATACGAACTTGGATACACAAGCGTCGTCCCCTCCTATATATGGTTCAATGTAAAAAAATTAAAAACGCCTGTTCTTATTACGAATATGGATGGTTTAGAACACCGGAGGCCAAAGTTTAATCGATGGGTACGTTGTTTTTTACGCTGGGAAGAAAAAATGGCAATCCGGTATAGCTCACATATTGTAACTGATAACAAGGCAATTCATGATTACCATTTGGCTAAATATGGAAAAGAGAGTAAATTTTTAGCTTATGGTGCATGTATGAACAGGCACTATCGGGAACAATATCTCCATGAGTTTAATTTGACCGCCTGGAATTACCTGCTGGTGATTGCCCGGATGGAACCTGAAAACAATATCGAGATGATCATTAAAGGATATCTTGAAAGTAATATGAGAGATAAGCCGTTAATAATTGTCGGCAGAATCAAAACATCTCATGGCAAGTATCTGGTTAACAAGTACCGTCAATCTGCAGGGATACGTTTTATAAACGGTATATATGATTTCGAGAAGTTATGCGCGTTACGGCATTTTTCTTATCTTTATTTTCACGGACACAGTGTAGGCGGAACGAATCCATCCCTATTGGAAGCCATGGCTTCCGGATGTTTCATAGCCGCACATGATAATGAATTTAATCGCTCGATCTTGAAAGAAAATGCTCTTTTTTTTCATCATCAGGAAGATATTTCTCGAATATTGAGCAATATGTCAACATTGAGCCCCACCACAAAAAACAGGATTATTGCTTGTAACTTGAAAGTAACTCAAAATGGCTATTCATGGGAGAAACTGATCAACGATTATGAGGCATACTTCTTAAGGCTATTATCAGAGAACCGTTTATAAAGAGCGGTATAATGAGCTTATTCTATGGATATGCTCATCTAAAGAGAATGTGTTTTCCTTAGATAAGATCGTTTTATTATACGCTGACAAGATAGACTCATCGCTTAAAATCCATTTGAGTTTACTGTTTAATTCATCGGGAGTGTGAAAAATAAACGTTTCGTCATAGGTCTTGATGATATCTTTCGCACCCACTGTCGCCGAAACCATCACAGGGACGCCGAACGAGAGAGCTTCTAATACGACTAATCCAAATGTTTCATAACATAAAGACGGTACGATCAACATATCCATACCGAAGAAGATCTCTGCCAATTGTTCTTGTTTGTATGCGCCACAATAGACGATACGGTCACAATCGGCATCAATGCCTGTACGATTCCCCCAAGCGCTTAGTTTCCAATTATGAATTCCTTCTTCCTGTAATGCCGTACATACCTCTTTTAGTAAGGGAAAACCTTTGTAAGGCGACAAGCTCCCAATAAAGCCCAATCGAAAGAGGGAACGATCAAAACGTTTGATTACTTTCCGGTCAATGATTGCAGCGTGAGAAATTGGGAAGATTGCAAAATTTCGGATTTCCGGCAGATAAGAACAATAGACGTTTTGAGAAACCGTACTATTGAAGTGAAACAGGTCGATTAACCCATAGATAGATTGATAGTAATCAAACATATCGGCATAATCTTCCGTTTTAAGATCACACTTTTTTTTTCGCACGAGAGTTTCTCTTTTTGTGGGCATACCGTGCGGTAGATATTTTTTAAAATAGGCCAGTCCTTTAAGATTTCGAATACGCAGGAAGATGTTGCTCGGAGCATCCTGGTTGCATGTTGCGCAAAGAGAAGGGGAATGACGGGTACATACGTTGCCTGAATGATCTACAAAATTCACTTTGGGACATAATCCGAAATAATCGTGTGTTGAGAAAACAATCTTAACTCCTTTCCTTTTCAGAAAAAGAAGTAACTCATAAGGTAACCCCATCAAGGTATGAAGATGAAAGATCTCAGGCTGTGTTTGTGCATAAAACCGGTCTAATTTTTCCTCAGATAATGTATTCGTGTTTCGCGTAATGCTTGCCGGCGATTTAACCCCATGCAAAAGAGGAACAATCGATGGATTCTTGATTTCATATACCTTGACCTTTCCGTAAGAGCGGCGTCTTACGATATGTCTTTTTGTGTTGATAAGACTGATATCGCCGGGGTATAATAAGCTAATTTGATCTTCCGGTTTTTTGCTCTGGGCTTGCATCAGATCAGAGGTGTAACGGGTCAATCCTCCACTGCGATAAGGAAATAAGCCTAAGGTGTAGTGCAGGATGCGCATGTAGGTTCTCTGTATTTTATGATTTTTGCCGGCACTCCTCCAATGATACAGTTTGCCGGAAATTGGGTTGTAACAACTGCTCCGGCAGCTATCACACACCCATCACCGATAGAAACCCCGTCTAAGATGGTAACTTTCGCTCCTGTCCAGCAATTTCGGCCAATAGAAATACCCTGATGTGTAACTCCTTGGAATCTGACAGGAGGCTCCACGTCTGAGAAGATATGGTTTTCAGCATGCAAACTGACATAATTTCCGAATATGGTATCATCTCCAATCGTTATCCCTCCGGCACAGCCCCAAAATCCATGTGTCCCTAAACCCATATTGTTACTTAGAAGATCTGATTACTCACACGTAAGCATCATATCGTCATATAACTTATTAAATATTTGAATTCGCTTATCCCATCTGAAATTTTGCGCACACCGGGTCACTCCTTCCGCCAGCGTTTTGAGTTGTTCCGGATGCTCCATAAAAAACATTATATGCCGGCTGATATCCGAAACGATTTGTTTCGACGAATCAGTTGGGATTCGAATCCCACACTTATTACAAATAACATCGTGCATCCCGCAATGATCTAATGACATCGTAGGGACACCATACGACATCGCCTCCCATATTGTTGTAGGGTTTCCTTCCGACAAACTGGTAATAATATGTAAATGTGAAATATTGAACAAATTAAAAACTTTTTCCCGATTAATCTGTCCGTGCCATTGGAGAAAATGCTGAATCTTCTTTTTTGAGGCAAATTTTTCCATCTTGTTTTTCAAGCAACCGTCACCTACAATATGTACGATTATGGGACTGTCGGGAGGCAGTCGAACCAGAGCTTTTAACAAGAGAATTAATGCTTTATTGGCATCAATCCGACCAATCCAGATAAAGTGCAACTTTGATCTGGTAAATTTATCGGGATTAGCGTGATGAATTTCTCCCACAATCCCATTTTCAGGCAGCCAATAACTTTTTACATGATGAATCTTTTCTATTTTTTGTTGATTGGCCATCGTGGCCGTCAGGAGTACATCACATCTTCTCAATGCCTTTTTAATGCGTGGCGAAAGGTGTAATTGCACTTGATTGGCCAAAGTGCGGCATAAAAGTTTAACTTTGCCGGAAATGGAACTTACGCTTCCCCATAGCCGGAAAGGTATGTCATTCGTTCCTCCGATAGGTCCCCAAATATATGGGAGCTTTATCTTCCATAAATAGCCGGGTTCCCGATAACCAATAGGGCTTATGTAATGAATGAGATCGATTTGTTCTTCTTTTAATATTTCTTCCGCCTTCTTATATACAGATTTATGCCACTGTTTATATGCAAGATAAAAGGTATATACCAAAATCCCCTTTTTATTGAAATAGTTGATCCAGTTTGTTGATTTTTTAGCTTTTACAAAGACAAATCGAATATTGGGCAAAGGGTTTTTCTGCATATATGTCTCCAACTCCCCCGTATCTCCAAGATGATCTCCGGACGTACCATACAGCACTGTGAGTTGGTGATACTGGCTCATATGTGTTATATAATTCCATGCGACCGAATATTCTGATCCTCTTATCGGTGAGATGGCATAAGCTAAAACTAAAATATGCTTCATTTCCAGACATGTAAATAGGCAAGACATTTCTCCTTCCAGCTCCAACGATGGGTAAAAAGCGTAAGCCGAAGTATCCCCATCAAAGTCCTGAAGCCAAGTTTGGATACTCCTCCATAATGCTTCGCTATGTAACGGTTAAAACTTTCTTGAGCGATCAGAAAGCGCCTAAAAGTAAGCCTTTTTGAGGCAAAGCTCCCTCCTTCCAAATGAATGATGCGAACTTCAGGAAGTATAATACGTTTTAATCCAAGCAAGTCCATCCGTTTCTGTAAATCAACCTCCTCATAATACATAAAAAATTCAGGATCAAAGCCATTTAATCGTTCAAACGTAGCTTTGCGGATAAACAGGTCTGCTCCGGAAATAAAGTCGACAGAAACAGGTTGAGAAGGAACAGTAGGAATCGTCGGACGATGGAACAATTTATTTAAAACATATTTCACCTCTGTTTGAGGAGATGGAAAGCGACTGTATGAAAAAGAGACTTGCCCTTGTTCGTTCAGCAATATTCCGCCCACTGCTCCAACTTCTTTATTCCTTTCCATATAATAAAAAAAGAAATGGATTGCATTATTTAACAAAAGAGTATCTGAATTAAGAAAAAAGAGATATTTTCCCCGGGCTTCCAAGGCTCCCTTATTATTGGCCTTCCCAAAACCCAGGTTTCGATCGGAAGAGATTACTCTGACCCCTGCAAAATGCGTTTTTATATGCGCGACACTACCATCCGTCGACGCATTATCTACCACGATAATTTCGTAGTTGACATCTCTTGTATGCATCCGTATGGAATGCAGACAGTCACACGTCATTTGTCTCGTGTTGTAATTTACGATGATTACAGATACGTCCATCAAGATCTAATTTGTACTGCAGAGATAGTCCGCAAGCAATCCACAAAATGACACTTTCCGGATTAAATATTCCTGTGATCGAAACATTCGTAACATATAATCCCAATGCGGAAATGATCGGAAAGGATTTCCAGAAAGGGAGCGTCCCATCATCCTGTGATAAATCTCTATCTTTTCCTTTTAAAGATAAACGAAGGAGTAGCAAACCGAAAAGAATATAGACAGTCATGCCTATCCATCCGGTTTTTAGAAGGATATACGGATAACCGTTATGCATAATCGGAATGTGGCGTATATTCAGCGGGGTATACGATCCCATATCTACCGTGGCACCAAAGCCTTGTCCGCCTAATCGTTCTTCAAAATTTCCTTTTCTGATCGTTCTCATCGTCATATAAGCTTCATGTCCCCTGTAATTTTCATTGATTTCAATTACATTCTCTGCCGGTTGGATCGTTATCTCTTCGGGGGCCTTCAATAAAGCTTCAGCAAAACGACTTTGAGGATTTGACAAAAGAAATACCGATAAGATAAGTCCCCCAAAAACAAGATACAGTAAAATATAATGTTTCCGATGCTGGAACTTTACGTATAACATCATAGATAAACTAATGACAAAAACGAGCAAATCGGTTCGTGATGCGGAAAGATATAAGGATAACAAATTAATCAACAAGAGCCCCATCCATGCTCGAAAGTTTGAAAAAAGTACAGCTCCGAAGAACAGCTTATCGCATAAAAGAATAATGGCAGCCACACCCGTGGCCGCAAAGCCTGTGACAGAAAGAGACTCACGTGCTTCTCTGGGAGCTGTAAGCGCCGTATATCCATAGTTATTAAACATATAAAAGATAAGGTATAGAGAGCACATGCTTCCCACCCAAGCAATTGCACGTAAGGAATCCATCCGATCATAACGTCTCGCGATCATACTTCCTAATAACAGGTATAGTATAGGATTCAAAAAATAATACATATCTTTAAACACCTCATAAAATGCATACCGAAACAAGCCATTTATAATTCCAATAATCACCGGAAGAAGCAATACATGCGATAATTTGATGATTCGTCGATCCGGACGAATGTATAACGAAAGAATGAATATCATGATTTGTATGGCAGTTAGCAGATTATTGTTTTTTGCTAAAGGTGCAAGACAGATCAATAAGATAATGATCGTTAGCCTTAGTTGTTTCGATTTATACATAAAGGGAGAAAAAAGAGCGATTGACCTCTTGACAGCCAATCCGTATAAACCTCATCCAACTGATTCCAAATTCTTTTAACACCATCTGAGGCCATTTCCAGTTTTGGTAAGCCAGTTGAACTATTCCGGGAACAAGAATAAGAAAAAGAATACCGGTTCGGGAAAATAGAATCAGCAATCCGTATCCGATTAACGTACACAAGCCGGAAAGCAATGCCGCATTAAAGAATGGGATGTGATTCGCTGATGAGATGATGTTTGCAAAACAACTATGATTTGCTTCCAACAATCTGATTAAACAATAGACAACCAGAATATAAGAAGCCGGCAGTACGGCATTTGACTGAATAACAGACAAGAGTTTCGGTGCTACCCATACGAGTAATATCGCACCGATGATAAACAGAGGATAAAAGAGCACCATGGAAGATGCAAATTTTTTGATTAGCATCTCCCTGTTTCCCGTCACCCGATAAGATGCAAAGGCCGGTGTTTGTATGGTGATAAGTGTAGTGGATACAAGCGCAATAACATTACTTAGCTGAATCATCAGTCCATAAGAGCCAACTTCTTCAAGAGGAAGATATAGACCGGATAAAAACACTCCCAGTTGTGAAACTACATATCCTGCAATCGTGATAAGGCTTAATTTACGGATATTAGGCCATGAAACAGATAAGACCGATCTGATCTCGGAAAAAGAAACCTCCTCTTGTATTTTTTCTTTCAGTCCGTCCCTGTAAAAATAGAAATGAGCCAAGAAACGTCCGATGATCGGCGCTAACAGGTTTGCCACCGCAATACTTATCAGTCCCAGATCACAATAAACCAAACCGATCGCAATACACATATTTAGCACTTTGGTAAGCACAAACGATTTCTGAGACTCTTTGATAAATCCTCTGCCAATCAGTAACGAATGATAATATAAGAGATAGATCGTACAAAAGACAGACAGGCAAAAAAGAATCCAAATCCACATCATGTTGTTCACCGTAGCAAAACGGTCTGTTACGATATACATGTAAAATGTACCAACGGATAGTAACAGGAGCCCTACTCCGAGAGCAAACCGTTTATACGCATATTGTGTCGCGCGGATAACGGATGATAAGAGCCTGTAATTAACACTTCCTCCCGTATGTAGATGGTCATACCCTTCTTTTTTTAAGACATTTGCCCCATTAAAGACATACGTAATATTCCGCGTAAATTGAGGAGAAAAGCCTGCATCCAACAAAGGAATAAAAGCGCTAATAGATAATAGGATATAATTTATCCCGATCTCCTGACTGCTTAACTTATGCAAGATGGCCGGAAGAATCAGGATACCTGCTCCGATAGATAGGAATTGAGAGAGATAACTCCATAAAATGTCCTTTTTAGAAATAGAAACAGGCTTTATGCTTTTTTTCATTATCATTTTACTTGTTGCCAGAAACGCCGGATTCGTTTGTTCTCTCTAAGATGCTTACTCGAAAAAACGACTCGCCGTATAACTTCCGACACGATGATTTTCAGATAACGTACGAATGATATCTTATATGGTTTCCGCCGGTATCGTGTGTCATTCTTTTTCTCCCATCTGTCGACAAACTGATAGACGGCACTGTCCGGCGTCTTTGCAATCGCCCATGATGCCCCGATATGCGAACTGTAATATTTATGGAATTCGGAAGATGAAGGATACATCAGTATCGTATCTTTGTTATCCGTACAGATTAACCCGCATTTGCCGGTCATATCCACCAGGCTTTTTCGTGTAAAAAAACGGATATGAGTATCATCCAGCAGTCCCATGTTTTGATATTCGAATTCACCCTCCAGTAGAGAAAGTATGATCGACGAATGTCCGATATTGGGTACAGACGTCAATATACAATCCCCATAGCGAACAACGGTCTGCAAGGTGCCAAGAGGGTCTCGGAGGTGTTCCAGCACATCGGCAAAGAGAATGTAATCGAAATATCGGCCTTGCAGCTCCTGTTCCCAACTTCCGGTATCGATATTGGAAACAATAACTTGCTCGGCATATAAAGCAATCGTCTCGGCCATAACAGGATTAATCTCGACAGCTACCACATGGCAATGAAGTTGCTCCTTCATGTATCGGGTCATATATCCCATGCCCGGTCCGAATTCCAAAACGCGGGAGTTCGGCTTTACCCACATCAATATCTGAGGAATGTTGTTCGGAGTATAAACGATTTGATCCGTTCCGTATATTTTCATCTGACAACTAATTACACGCGTTCTCGTCACTCCCATTTGCAATGAGGGAATAACCGCTTAAACAGACCTTTAAATGGTCGGGTAATATTCGGGCAAAAGTACAAAAGTTTCCTTTAAATCCAAGCACTTGAGATAAAAAACACAGAAAGGACTTTGCGCTCTTCATCGCTCTACCACACCCTTTTTCTACCCTTTCCGGAATGCTAACCTATGACCATCTTTTCTATGGATTTTCTTTGCGGATATGGCTCAAAGAATTCGTCAAAAGAACACTGATTGATAAATAAATTGTATTTTTGTTCTATTGATAACACTTTAGAACCCATTAATTTTTATAGGATGAAACGGTTTCTTTCTTTATTCTTATTTCTCCTGACATCGTTCGTAGCGATGACGCAGGTGACGACCGACCCTGCCATTGTGACGGAGGTCGGAACGGTGAAAATCATTTTCGATGCGTCGAAAGGAAATGGCGGACTGAAAGGATATGCCGGCCCTGTTTATGCCCATACCGGCGTGATCACGGACAAGAGCACGAGCGGAAGCGACTGGAAGTATGCTCCTTCGTGGGGAGACAATCAGGAAAAATACAAACTTGCTTCGTTGGGTGGCGACCGATGGCAACTGACCCTTTCGCCGAATATACGAGCCTATTACGGTGTGCCGGCAGACGAGAAGATTCTTAAGCTGGCTTTCGTTTTCCGCAGCGGCGACAAACAAAAAGAAGGGAAGGGAGAAGGCAATACCGACATCTTTGTGACGCTGAACGAGCAGGCGTTTGTTCCTGCGGTGCCCGAGCGTAAGCCGCGTCCGGAGGGAATAACAGACGGCATAACGTATCGTGAAGACGGCTCTGTCGTGCTTTCGCTCTATGCGCCCGGCAAGCGGCACGTGCATCTTCTGGGCGACTTCAACCGCTGGACAAAGAGCAACGACTGGCAGATGTACCGTGACGGTGATCACTGGTGGAGAACAGTCGGCGGACTGAAGAAAGGTGAAGAATATGCGTTCCAGTATCTTATTGATAATGCATTCAAGGTTGCGGATGCTTATGCCGAGAAGATACTCGATCCGTGGAATGACCGTGCCATTCCCGTCACCGTCTATCCCGACCTGAAACCTTATCCGATGCAGACGGAAGGCATCGTTTCGGTGATGCGTACGGGAGCAGAGCCGTATCGATGGCAGACGACCTGCTTCGACCCGACGGCTGCCGACCGGCTGGTAGTCTATGAGTTGCTCGTTCGCGATTTTACGAAAGAGGGAACGATTACGGCAGCCATCGGCAAGTTGGACTACCTGAAAGCCATGGGCGTGAATGCCGTCGAGCTGATGCCCGTACAGGAGTTCGATGGAAACGACAGCTGGGGGTACAACCCGTCATTCTATTTTGCACCCGACAAGGCCTACGGTACGCCCAACGACTATAAACGCTTCATCGACGAAGCACATGCACGGGGCATGTCGGTCATCCTCGACGTCGTCTTCAATCATGCGACGCTGTCGCATCCTTTCGCACGCCTCTATTGGGATGGTGAGACGGGGAAGCCGGCCGCCGACAATCCGTGGTTCAACGTCGACGCACCCCATCCTTACAACGTGTTCTCCGACTTCAATCACGAATATTCCGGTACGCGTGAATTTTTCAAACGGGTATTGAAGCATTGGCTGACGGTCTATCGTGTCGACGGCTTCCGGTTCGATCTGACGAAAGGATTTACGCAAACGAAATCGACTGAAGCTACGGCTTCCCGCTATGATGCGTCACGTATTGCGATTCTGAAAGATTACCATGCGCATATTCGGAAAATCAACCCGAAAGCATATACGATCCTCGAACATTTCTGCGAAAACAAAGAAGAAAAGGAACTGGCCGACGACGGGATGCTGCTCTGGAACAACATGAATCACGCCTATTGCCAGTCGGCCATGGGCTATAAGGACGGCAGCAGCCTGAAGGGCGGCAGTGCAACCTCGCGCGGCTGGAAAGAGCATCGTCTGATGACGTATCAGGAAAGCCACGACGAAGAACGCACGATGTACAAGGCGAAAACGTGGGGCATCCCGCCGGTCAAAAGCGATGAGGCGACACGTCTTCGTCGGGCGGCGCTCAATGCGGCTTTTCTGCTGTGTACACCCGGCCCGAAGATGATCTGGCAGTTCGGCGAGTTGGGCTACGATTATTCGATCGAAGAGAATGGCCGTACAGGACGTAAGCCGGTACGGTGGGACTATTACGAGGAGATGCACCGCCATGACCTGTTCGATACGTACACCCGGCTGCTCGCTTTGCGCCGGAAATATCCCGGGCTGTTTGCTTCACCTGCATCGGAAACGATGAATACCGACGCATCGGACTGGGAGAACGGCCGGCGTATCGCACTGCAACATGCAGAGGCCGATCTGCTGCTGTTAGGCAATTTTACCGACAAGCCTCTCTCTGTCCCGGCACAGTTCCCGACAACAGGAAGGTGGAAGGATATCTTCAGTGATGCCGCTGCATTTCTGGAAATCGGAGCAACCGATAAGAACCGGGAAGTGCTGCTTCAACCTCACAGCTTTCATCTTTATCTCCGTGAACCGGGGTTGTCGCCTAACGAAAAGATCGAAGCCGTTGCTCCGTGCGAGATTCGTTTGCATGAGGGGGCGATCGCCGTCCGAAGTGCAGAAAAGATCAGCCGGATAAGCCTCTATTCATTCGGAGGCTGTCTGCTTCGCGCCGCCGACCGTGCCGGGAGATTGGATGTAGCAGATATTTCGTCCGGCATTTATCTGGTTACGGTGCGTACCGCAAGCGGCGAAGTCTACAGCCAAAAGATCGTTATCGACCGGTAGTCATATATCGGTTTGCGCCTCGCAAAATTAACGTAGCCTTATTGCGGAATATGTTCCGGCTTAAACGAAATTCGGGACATTACAGGGGGAGGAAAATTTTGACACGCGAGCCTTAAAATCCGATAGGCATAGAAAAAAATCCGATAGGCATAAAAAAAAATCCGATAAGCATCGGATCCGGAACTTATGCCTGTCGGATTCTTTTCGGTCGGGTATATCATAAATCGGACGACTGTTTGGAGTGTACTGCCAAAACCCAAACGGAGACGATCAGAAAGGATAACCGAGTGCCAGATGGAAGCCGAGCGCATCTCTGAGAGAGGGAGCATTAAAGTATCCTCGGCGGTCGGTCGAGTAAGGGAAATGCAGTGCATAACCGATGTCGAAGCGAAAGACGAGCACGTCCATGTCGTAACGAAAACCAACACCGGTGCCCGTCGCGATGTCGTTGAGGAAATGTTTCCATTTGAGCTGACCGCCGGGACGTGCCCGGTCGTTACGCATAAGCCATACATTTCCCATGTCGAGATAAACGGCTCCATCCAGATCACCGACCAGCCGGAAACGGTACTCGGCATTCGCCTCGAACTTGATATCGCCGATCTGGTCGATATATGCATACGGATTGTCACGATCGGGGGCAAAACGTCCGGGGCCTACGCTGCGGATCGTAAAGGCGCGGATGCTGTTTGCTCCACCTACGTAGAACTGCTCGCCGTAAGGTGCTTGTAAGGTGTTGCCGTAGCTGTAAATCACACCTCCACCGACACGGAAAGCAAGCCGGTGATTGCGGTTAATGTAATGGTTGTAACGAAGCTCGGTCGTGACTTTCAGAAACTGTGAGAACGGATTACCCAGAAGCCTCTTTTCGTCGTTAAACCTGCGACCGAATAAGGCATAGGCGCCGGAGAGGAGATTACCGGCCTCGGAGACGGAGAAACGCCACCACGTTTTACTCCGTTCTTCGCGTACAGACGAGTTATCGAGCGTGTACGAATATTCGATGGCAGGAAAGAACTGATCCTGCAGGCTCTGGCGTACCGAGGGGTTGAGGGAGACAATGCTGTCGAAGCGTTGAGTTGTATGGAGCAAACGGGAAAATGTCAGTCGGACAGGCGTGAAGGTATGGCGGCGTATCGGATTCGGCACAAACTCGTATGCGAGGCTTCCTCCGAAAACGAGCTGTCTGAAAAAGTGCGCCCGGTTAAGCTGTGAGATTTGTGCGTCCATGCGTGTTGAGGCAGAGAAATCGTACGCGCCTCGTCCCAAGCGTGGAAGCACGAGGCGTGGGAAAGTCAGCGTACCTTTCGCTCCTACCTCGTAATTGTTCACCATCCCCGTATGGCCGGCTGCACGGGCTCCCGTCTGCCACTCGTATGAACCAAACAGTGAAGCCGCCAGTGTCTCGCCTCCGCCGAACATGTTGCGGCGTGTAACGCCAAGTACGATGCCGGGACCGGCGTAGTTATTGTCGTTCATCGTCGCCTTGATCTCAAACCGGCTGTTGAACGGATAATCGTATGACGTATAGATTTGAACATTCATCGTATCGGATGTATGAGACGAGTCGGTGGGCATATATTGCATGTCGGTATAACGGAAGATGCCAAGCCTGCTTAGGGCAAGCTGTGTCTCGGTCTGTTTTTCGAGCGAATAAAGTTCGCCGCATGTAAACTGTAATTGCTTGTATAACACGGAAGGTTTTACGCGCAATCTATTCTCATAATAAATGGTAAGGTCTTTATAAGAGATGCTGTCGGTGGGCATCTCGTTATCGTAGCCACTCAGATAAATGGAGATGCGGCCGATATACCACGGACGCAGCAAGGTTTCCGGAACGCCCTGTTTCAGTCCGACCCGAAGATCGACCTTTTTTTCGCGCAACGACGAATCCGCCTGATAAATGATGTATTCGGGACGAAAGAAATAATATCCGTTGTTTCGCATAATCGTGGCGAGACGTTGTCGCTCAGCTTCCAACGTCTCTATGCTAAAACGGTCGCCTTTGCGCAGAAGTCGCTTATCTTCCTGCAGCTTCAGCAGTGTGTCACCCCGATTTTGCATGCGCCGGTAAAAGATCGAATCGAGCGTATAAGGTTCGTTGAGGGTAATCTCGTAACGCACACCGGCCTTAAGCGAATCTTTTTTATTCGGTACGATCTCGCAGGATGCCGTCCCTGTAAAATAGCCATTCTCACGTAGCAGATTCTGCGCCACACGTGCCCGCGTAGCCGGCGTAACCGTTGAGATAAAGACCGGTTTTGCGGCAAGCCAGCGAAACATCCATTCATGAAACGCTCCCTTCTTGTTGACATGCGCATTATACATCCACAGCCCCAGCGGAAACGGGGTACGCTTCGACGAACTGCCCAGTAGCGCATTGTTGGGCGGATATGCGAGCGCTTCTTCCACCTTGCCCAATACCTCATCGGCTTCACGGACATGCTCCCGATCGGTCACTGTAATACTCTCGATGCCGGTATACAATACCTCGCCCTTCGGCAAGTTCTTCGTCGTCGAACATGCACACAACCCGCCCAAAAGCAACCCTACAATTCCCGTGCCGATCCAGCTATTCATCTTTTTCCTGCTCCTCTTCATTTTTCTCTGACGAATCATTGTCCGGCTCATTCCTGTACGAATCATCTTCCCTTCGGATAGCCGGTTGTCTGCGAAAATCAAACAGATCCCCAAACCGTCTCGTTTTACGACGGAAGATCACCTCCACCCCTCTCTTTCGGATTTCTCCTTCAAACAGGTTCTCGTAATCTTTCTGACTGAATATTCGGATGAAACGGGATCCTTCGGTATCGAGACGATATTCGAGCGATGCATCATCGACATAAAACCGGTCGCCAGTCACCGGATCATTAGTCGAATACCTCATCCCCAGCGTGGTGTATAAACGATCGTTCATAAAACCTTTATAAAAACGTCCGAGATAATCGATTCGCCGGCCTTTTCCGTCGGTACCGTCATACGTATTCACATCGAAAGAAAAAGGCACTTCTCCCAGCAAACTGCCAAGCATATTATTGATTTCGCGCTGCAACAAACTGCTCAAGGCAGCCCCGACATCCATTCGCTCTGTTCCAGCACCGTCACCGGCCAAGTAAACCCCCGTCACCAGCAAACTGATCGCCTGCTTACTGCGTTCCTCTTCTCCCATGGCAGCCAACTGGTTCTGCACGGCGCCATTGTTCGGCGCTTCCAAAATAAATTTCAACGCCATCTTTTGCAACTCCTGCCGCACCTGAATGCCGGTATTGAAATCGACCATCTGCGACTGACCATCCAAATTGACCGACGAACGTAACCGACTTAAAGCGGTAAGGTTCAGGAACGGATTCATCGGATTGCCTCGCCATTCGACATAACTGCCATCACGAATCGTAAAATCGGTCAATGGAATGACCGGAATGCTGTATCGAACCAGTCCGTCCGATATCGTATAACGTCCGTTCAGCCTCATATCACCCAGTGAAGTGTACTGAAACGACAGATCGCCGCCTCCTTTCAGTTCGATACGGTTCGACTGTTCACCGCCCAAATCAATCTTCAGACGGACAACGGGGTCGATGCGAACAGTCATGAGCATATCCATACTTCCCACCGACGGAAGCGGCTGAACAGTCTCAGCCGTGCTCAAGGTCTCGCCCCACCGACGACGCTTGGGAATCGTATCGGAGAAATACGTAAACGTGACGAGATCGGCAAAGTTATCACGACTCTCCAGTTTAGACTCCGGAACTACATACGTCAGGTTTGTACTGCCGAGCACATGCAGATCGCCTCGCATGTACATGGCACGCAACGGCCCTTTCAGAGTGGTATTCAGATCGACCAGCATCTTGCCATAAATCATACTTCCCGGCTCTTTGCGGGTGTCCAGCAGCTGCATGTTGTTTGCAGTCAGCCTTAAATTAACGGTCTCGTGCATCGGACGACTGATATCTACTATTCCATTAATGATAAACGGATTGTTTCCATTCGTATAAATACTGTATTTATTAAAACGAATCTTGCTGTTTTTCATTTCTATTTTACGGTCGTCGAAACGGAGATCCGTTCCGGCAGCCGTCACGTATGCAAATGCCGAGTCCAATTGCAGATGACCGTTCCATGAAGGTTTTTTGTTTGTTCCGGCCAAAGTCATTCGCCCATTCAGCCATCCCTGCATACGGCCTGTTTCGCCCAGAAAAGGATTCAACATCTTCAATGGCAGCTGGCTGAGAGTCATGGTGCCGCTTACCTGGTGATTTTTTGACGGCTGATAAAGAGCGGAGAGCATGGCGATTTCAGCTTGATTGTGGAAGAAGTGTGCGTCAAACTGATGTCTGTCGTTATCAAGCGGCAGATATACCCCGTTCAACAACAGCTCTCCCATGCTCCCTCCCTGATAAACGAGATCATCGACGCTGGCATCGGTCGCCACCATAAACGATTTTTCCATCGGCACATAGCGCAGTGCCACGTTGGCTAACCCTCCCATGACAGGGATCGGGGCGAAGTGCGACACTTTCTCTAAATTTATCTGACTGATTTCGACGGATAGTTCATCCATTTTTCCGTTTGTTTCCGTCGAATGAATCCACAAGGAGGCATTCTGTTCACCGATCAGCTTCAGGTTGGCCGATATATCTTTCAGAGTGCGTATCTCCATGTAATTGTCTTTGTTGAGTATAAACGGCATAAAACCCAGCACGGGATTTTCGGGGAAAAACTCAAAGCGGAAACCTTCAGGTTGTTTGGTGGCGCGAGCACCGAACCGGAGTCCCGTCTCCCCGCGGGCATCCCGATAACTGGCTTCGATATCGGCCATTCCGGTTTGAAGCCGGCCGTGTACACCGGCCGTAAACGGTTTCTGCCGTCGAAATCTGTTTTTCGTCACATCACAAGTGTAGCGCAATCCATCGATCGAATCTTGCCGGATGCTCAAACGTACCGTATCAATCTTGATCGTGTCTTTCATGAGCGAAAGCAACAGTCCGTTCGCATTGACCCCATCCTGCGGAGATGTCGAAGCCCGAAACGAAAAACGATCGAAAGAGAGATCATTCTCCTGCAAATAATTCTGCAACGGGTTATCATGCCCTGCTTCAACCTGTAAATCAAGCTCGGGCAATAAGGGTGTCAGATGCTGCAAATATGCGACGGTATCTTTCTTCATTTGCTTCTGGAAATCATCCGACACCTCCGTCAGTTTGCCGATAAGAGCTTCCAAATCGGTATTTCCTGTCAACACCATCCCAAGGTCGCCCGCATGGAATGAAACGCGCGTCGTATCTTCGTTGCACGCCGCATGCAGAGTCAGCGTTTTCGGCCTTACCTTCTGTTTCTCCATTGCCATCTCCCAGTTACCGAGCGTCACGTCCAGTCGATGTCGCTTCTTCAAGTCCGTATCGATTTCCGAGAAAAGTTGAAACGAATTGGATAGAGGTTTTTCCGTTACGTTCAACCCGTGCAAATCCAATGTATCCATGTCGACAATCAACATCCCTGCAATTTTGTCTTTACGTATATTTCCATCGAATGTGACCGTTCCCTTCAGATACGGATAAGCGCTCGCCATCCGGGCATTTGCCTGATGATTGCGATAAGTACCTTCTACCGAGATGCCCGAAATATACCGATCTTTGTATTGCAACCCCTTCAGTTCTCCATCAAATATAAGATGGGTCGCTTTCGAGAAAAAGTCCGTCCCTTTTCCCTCGGCACGTAACGAGCCTGTCACATGGAATATCGAATCTTCAGGCAGGAAACGTATCAAATTCAGACTGTCAATCATCAGATCAGCTGCGTAAGCCTTCTGAAAAGCATGATACTTTCCTGAAAAACGAGCCGATCCATTTCCTTCGGAGAGCAACATATTCGCCTGATAAACCCCGCGAGTTAATGTCGCAGCCATCTTCAGTCGCAAACTGTCCGGAATATTGATGCGTCCTCCGGATAAGGCCGGCAGCCATGTTTTCAGCCATTGCTTGTTTTGCATCTGCACACTCAGAGACAATTCTCCGGAACGATATACGTCATCCGTCAACCGTTCTGCCGCGCCATGTGCATCTATCCGGAACGCGCCGGGCAAGGCGCCCTGAAACCGGTGAACATACAACTGCCGCATATTACCCTCGACGGCCGCATGAAAAGTCAGTAACGTGTCGGGATATTTTTCTTCTAAAAAGGACACATGTTGGCCCATCGGCACGAAAACATCTTGCAAATGGACTGATGCCTTAAGTTCAGCCTGCAGACGACCCAGCGGGTCTTTGGCCAGAGAGTTCCAGGGAACCATCGCTCGCAGTTCAACCAGCGAACGAGGTAAGCGCAGTTCGCAATACGGGACGGATAATGCGATGTTGTCGCTCCATACACGGCCGGTAAAGGAAGTAATTTGCAAGCCCGAACGTTCGTTCATCGAACACGCGCGAAGATGAGCTCTGATATCCGGCTCACGGTAAAAGACTGAGTCCAACTCCAGATTGATTTGAGAAAGTAGCAGATGC
Source organism: Tannerella forsythia (assembly GCF_001006485.1). Lineage (GTDB taxonomy): Bacteria > Bacteroidota > Bacteroidia > Bacteroidales > Tannerellaceae > Tannerella > Tannerella forsythia. The sequence goes on along the minus strand of NZ_JUET01000058.1, from coordinate 398,886 downwards.
GACGGATCAAAGCCTTCGGCAGGAGGTCGGTCGCTGGCATCATAAGAGACAAAGCTGTCTGACAAATCCAGTTTTGACACGCTATACTGCCCCGCACCCAAATCGACGGCGCCATTTGTAAGTGTCGCTTCCCCGATGAGAGTCTCTAAACGGAGAGAATCTGAAGGCATGCGTAACCGGAATGCAATCTGTCGGAGACGAAGGCGATTGGCCAGAATCGTCCAATTGACTTGCGTATCTGTCGTATCCGATGACGCTGAAAGCGAATCAATTTGCAACGTTATATCGGCATCAGTAATCGAAAGCTGGTTTAACATGGCTTTTTCTTTCGACAGATACACCCGCCCTCCATAGGTCATAAGCTCGCCGATGTGACCTTCAACACTCATGCCTTCGAGCCATTGCTTCGTACGGACGGATACATCCGTTATCAACACGGATGATACCCAAATTTCCTTGTCGAGTAAGGGCAACGGACGAATTTTCACGGACAGTTCACCGACAGAAAACAACGTGTCTTGCGATGCATCTTGCACCGATACCTTCTGTAGCGTCAGGTTCAATGGGTACGACAAAAGAATGCGACCTGCACCGATCTTCGTGCCCAAAGCCTCGGAGGCGTATTGCGTTACATGCTTCAAGGCGAAGTTTTGAACGGCAGGGACATACAAGAGTAATGAGAGAATCGACACCAGCAATACGGGCGTCAGCAGCAGCCAGGCAATTCCTTTTACCCACTTATTTCCCCCTTTATTCTTGTGCTCCGTTGTCGTCTCCATCCTTTAAAACCTTGCAAAAATACATGGAAAAAACAGATATTCATAGCATGCACGATTGTTTTTCCAGCGTAAAGTCGTAATTTTGCGTCCGCTATTAAAACAACAAATGATACGAGGAAAAGTTATAACCGTAGTCATGCCGGCTTATAATGCCGAACAAACATTGCGACAGACCTATGCAGAAATTCCTTTCGATATTGTCGATCATGTCGTATTGGTTGATGACGCCAGCTCGGATCATACGTCCGATGTCGCTCGTGAGTTAGGGATACGGTACGTCATCAAACACAAAAAAAACAAAGGCTACGGAGGCAATCAGAAGACTTGTTACGACAAAGCACTCGAGATCGGTTCCGATATTGTGGTGATGCTTCATCCCGACTATCAGTATACACCGCTTCTGCTAACGTCCATTTGCTATATGATCGCCAGTGGACTGTATCCTGTAGTCATCGCTTCGCGTATCCTCGGCAAAGGAGCCCTTGCGGGAGGAATGCCGCTTTATAAATACGTTGCTAACCGTTTTCTGACCTTCATACAGAATTTGTTGATGGGGCAGAAACTGAGTGAATATCATACCGGGTACCGGGCCTTTACAAAAGAAGTATTGCTGGCGGTTCCCTATGAGAGAAATTCGGACGATTTCGTTTTCGACAACCAGATGCTGGCGCAAATTTTCTACTGGGGATTCAGTATCGGCGAAGTCAGTTGTCCGACCAGATACTTTGAGGAAGCCTCGTCCATCAACCTGAGGCGAAGCATCACATACGGCTGGGGCGTATTGGGCGTATCGTTCGCTTACCGTCTCCAAAAGATGCGGCTTGCTGATTTTAAATTATTCAGACCTTGAACGCGATGAACAAACTAAAAAAGCACAAACAGACAGAGGTACACCAACACGAAAATAAGGTGTACAAGCCTCGTCCCGATCAGGGAACATACACCCGAATCAACCGTTTTTTTGAACGGCACGAACGTATATTCTTTGTCATTTCGATGATTTTGGGAGCGTTGATGAGCATCCTGCTTTTCGATATCAAAGTCAGCCTCAGCGGCGACGACTGCGACTATATTATAAACGCTCAAAACTTCTGGCGAGACTTCCGGTTTCCGGGATTCCGCGGGCCGCTGTATCCGATCGTCCTTGCTCCGTTCGTCGGCGTGTTCGGGATCAAGCTGATCCTGCTTAAATCGCTGTCGGCCGTTTTTATTCTGCTTTCACTCTGGCTCACATATAAAAGTTTCCGGGGCATCGTTCCCGCACTTGTACTGATGCCTGCGCTATTGCTTACAAGTCTTTGCTCGTTCGTCTTCTTCTATGCAAGCCATACGTACAGCGAACCGATGTTTATGCTGACTCAGGCGCTTTTTCTCTACTTCTTTTCCAATTATTTTTTGCGTAACGGCAATGTGTCCTACACCCTGAAAACAGACTGGGAAAAATACCTCATCCTCGGCATGCTGGCACTGTGTATGGGGCTTACACGCAGCATCGGATATGCTGTTATAGGAGCCGTAGCTCTCTTCTTCATGGTAAAGTTACGATGGAAAGACTTGTTGTATACGGTTGTTGCCACTGTGCTTGTCTTCGCGGCGTTTCAACTCTTCAAAACCGTTGTTTGGCCTGAAGCCGGTAGCGCTTACGATATCCGAAACTATTTAGCGAAAGACTACTACGCTCCGAGCCAGGGAATGGAAGATTGGGCAGGTTTCATGAACCGCTTTCTCATCAATTCGCAAATCTACCTTTCTGCTTTCTTATGCCAGATGATGGGAGTCATTCCGGAAACTCCCAGCAACCTGCCCCAAACAGATGTATGGCGCACCGTGATCATATACCTGCTCTATTTTTCGGGACTTGCCATCGTATTCAGACGGAATATGGCGCTACTGTTCGTGGGAATCTACATCGGCGTGATGAACTTTGCGAGCTTTGTACTGCTCCAAATCATCTGGGGACAAGACCGGCTGATCATGATTTATTATCCGTTGATCCTTCTGTTCCTGCTCGGAGGACTGTGCTACCTGTTTCAATCCAAACCGTTAAGAAAATTTTTCTTTATCTACCCGGTGTTATTGTTTGTCGTATGCGGAGGTACACTCATCATATCAAAGAATCGGGTGGCGCGCAACATCCCCGTCTTGCAGCAGAATATGCTTGGCGAAACACTTTACGGCCTCACGCCCGACTGGCAGAATTTTATCAAGGCAAGTCAGTGGGCTGCCCACAATCTGGAGAAAGATGCCGTTATCGTCAGCCGTAAGGCGTCGATCTCAAAGATTTATGCCGACCGTGATTTTACAGGACTACCGGCAACATTGACGGTCCCGCTCGACACCCTGGAATATCTGAAAAAGAATGAAAAAGCCCCGTTTATTATCGCTGTCGATAAACATGCATTTTATGGAGAACAACTTCAATACGTCATCACTTCCGTGACCCCTGTAAACATCGGGGGAAGAGAGGTCCATCAGATAGGCATCTATCTGATGGACGACAGTTTAAAAAACCAGACTTCAGAAATGTTGAGAGATGCAGGTGCGACATACACGAACGACCTGGAAGATTTTATACGGGAATGCCGAAAAGTTGATCTTGTAACCCTGCGTATCTATGATCCTGATATGATGAATCGCTACCTTGTAGAAAGAGGCATCGATTATCTGCTATTGCCCCAACTCCGTCAAGATCCGACACAGAATAACGGTATATATATCAATAGCATCCATCGCTATGTATGGTTTATCTCTCAAAAGTATGAAGGACGGTTTCAGACCGTGAAAACGTTTGGTACGTCGGAGCCATGCGAGATCGTAAAATTTATTCATTAAAAAGAACAGAAACAGCATGTTTAGAATCGGTTGTCATTTATCGGCCTCCAAAGGATTTCTGGCCATGGGCAAAGAGGCCGTGAGTATCGGAGCCAATACCTTTCAGTTTTTCACACGCAATCCAAGGGGAGGAACGGCCAAACCTATCGATGAGAAAGATGTAGAGGCCTTCCTTCAACTGGCTAAGGAGCACGATATTTCTTCCATCGTGGCACACGCGCCTTACACCCTGAATGCCTGCGCTGCCGACGCTGGTCTGCGAAAATTTGCGACGGAAACCATGGCTGACGACCTGCGACGGATGGAATACGTACCCGGGAATTTCTACAACTTCCACCCCGGAAGCCATGTAAAACAGGGGGTAGAAATCGGCATCGACTACATCGTCGAAATGCTGAACCGGATCCTGAAACCGGAACAACGTACAACCGTTCTGCTGGAAACCATGGCCGGCAAAGGAAGCGAAATCGGCCGTTCGTTCGAAGAGCTGCGTGCCATCATCGACAGGGTCGAGCTGGCGCATCTCTTGGGAGTATGTCTCGATACATGCCACATCTTCGACGGCGGATACGATATCATCCATCAGCTTGATGAGGTGATAGACGAATTCGACCGAATCATCGGGCTGGATAGACTGCGTGCTATTCACCTTAATGACAGCCTTAACCCAATGGGCAGCCACAAAGATCGCCATGCCAAAATCGGAGAAGGAAATATCGGCCTCGAAGCTATCACCCGTATCATCAATCATCCGGCACTGCGTGATTTGCCATTCAATCTTGAAACGCCGAACGAATTAGATGGCTATGCGGCCGAGATTAGGTTACTGAAATCGTTGCGAAAAGACTAAAATAAAGAGACTTTATCGTACAAAATACAAACGCGATGAAACGTGCGCTTTATCTCTTGTCCGGGATACTGATCCTGCTATCCGCCGCGATTGCAGGAGGAAGTTTTTACATGCTTGACTATTCGCTCTGTCCCGCCAATAACTCGGGCAAAGATACCGACGGATCGTATGCGTACATGTTTACCGAGTATCCGTTCATCAAGCCTTGGGCTGACAGCCTGAAACAAACCGGCGCCTTACGCGATACGTTTATCCTCCGCAACGGCATCCGCCTTCATGCGCTTTATGCAGAGGCGCCCCAACCGACCCGACGCACCGCCCTGATCGTTCACGGATACACGGATAGCGCCGTGCGGATGCTGATGATCGGCTATCTTTATCATCACGATCTCGAGTTCAACATCCTGTTGCCCGATTTATATGGCGGAGGAGAAAGCGAAGGAGAACATATCCGTATGGGATGGCTCGACAGACACGACGTGAGGCGTTGGGCGGAAGTAGCCCATACAATGTTCGGCGACTCAACACAAATCGTTGTGCACGGAATCTCAATGGGAGCGGCAACGGCGATGATGATGGCCGGCGACGCGCAACCCGACTACGTGCGATGCTTCGTCGAAGATTGCGGGTACACAAGCGTCTGGGACGAATTCTCGAAAGAATTGAAAGTCGGCTTCGGACTGCCCGAAATACCGATGCTATATACAACGAACCTGCTGTGTAAGTGGCTTTACGGTTGGGACTTCCGCGAAGCCTCCGCACTGAAACAGATCGAAAAAAGCCAATACCCGATCCTCTTTATCCACGGCGATGCGGACGATTATGTCCCTACGTGGATGGTTTATACACTATACAAAGCTAAAAAACAAGGTGATAAAGAACTGTGGATCGTTCCCTGCACTGCTCATGCCGTCTCTTACCGTGACAACCGCGAGGAATACACCCAACGGGTCAGTGCATTTGTCGGGAAATATCTTTGACAGCAACAACGATCACATCTTCTTTGCAAGCACACTGATTACCTTATAGATACATCGATAAAATATCAGAGAATGTTGAGCCAGTCAAGCCTGCACACTGCATTACGACCTTTTTTTATTCATGAATTTTATTTTTTCAAAAAATATTCTCTACCTTTGCACCCGCAAATGCCCAGATGGCGGAATCGGTAGACGCGCTGGTCTCAAACACCAGTGGAGTAACATCCATCCCGGTTCGACCCCGGGTCTGGGTACTACAAAAAGAGTTAGATTGCTTATTTTCAAGCATTTAACTCTTTTTTCTTTTTAAAATTGTTCCCAGCCATCCCATTATGGAAACATGAAAATATAAACTTTACTTGGTGGAACAAAGCAAAAACAGTCCTTTTGAATAAAAATAAAGCCAACTAAATAACAATTAATGGAACAAGGCATATGGCAAGAGATAGAAGCAATGCACTAAAAGTTCACGAAACTTGGTATCAGTGAAGCGGTGGACTATGAAAATTACTACCTCTATTCCCTTATTATCCACTCTACCGCCATTGAGGGCTCTACACTAACAGGAGTAGAAACTCAGTTGCTGTTTGATGAAAGTGTGGTGACTAGTGGCAAACCATTCGTGTATCATTTAATGAATGAGGATTTGAAGAATGCCTACGAACGGGCTAAAGAAGAAGCAAGGCATCAAACACCCATTACCTCTTGTTTCCTGCAAACACTAAACGCAACCTTGATGCGTCCTACCGGGAGCGTTCATAATGTAACATTGCTGTCCGATAAAAGTTATTTTCGAAAGAAAGACTGTCTCTTTTATCGGACAGCATTGATAGCCAAACCGATTTTCACCCATTATTATTGCATAAGCTAATCATAAACAATCACTTAAAGACTGAGCAATTCAACAAAGCAGCGTTTTAAAGTCGTTTTTCTTACATCAATCGCAGGGAAGAAATTTTATCAAAAAGCAATGATAAACAATAGCTAAAGGGGCTATCTTACTTTTTGGACAGCCCCTTTTTCGATAGATAGACTGGTCTGTTTTGGTTCATCCCCGAATTGCGTTGGCAGATAAAATTGCTGTTTAAACAGTTAAAACAGAATTTTCCGTTGAAGTATTTTCTTGGCGACAATGAGAATGCCATCAAAATACAAATGAATATCCGTGTTTGTACCTAAAAGCTCCATTAAACTATTTAATAACAATAATTTGGATGTATGGATTGGAGCAAGAAATAAATTTCTGTATATCAGTAATATATAATTAATTTTAGGCATATATACGGACATTCATAAAATACAAATATACTGCGCTCTGATAGTGAATTTGCTCTTAACAGTGGTTCAAAAACAGTTAAAACGCTCTTGGTCTTTCTCCTATTTGGTAAGTTTTTTTGAGAATACATCTGTTTAACTACCTCCATTTAATGCGTTTTCTGGAAAATCCGGAGAAGGATTGGCTGAGAAACCGGCAAAAGTTGGAACAGCAAAACTTATTCGATCGGCAGGGCTTGCTTTTTGAATATGAATATGGAAAATAATGAAGCCTTGTTTATCAGAGATATATAATATGAATTACGAGATTAACCGATTTTTATCGGACAACAATGTTTCCAATTATATCATTCAAAGGGTTCGGCTGCCATCATAAGCCTACCTTCTTCGAAATGCGGATACATCTTAACTTGTTGATTCACTCTTGATTTGTCAACAGTATCAGTTTCCGACTCATATTTCTTGAAATTTTCAGCCTGCTCAAAGATTTCTTTAAACACTTCATCTTGTGGTACAGGCGGATATCCATGTTCTGCAAGAATAAGTATTAAGTCCATTTGTAGTTCGGCCTTAATGTCCGAACGATTAGCCCAATCAGTATATTTTGATTTGTCGTCCACCATCTTTTTCACTGCAGCAGCTAACGTAAGTAACTTGTCTTCTGGATATTCAAAGCCAAACTTATGGGCAATACATTTCAGAATATCGTAGAAAGCCTTTTCTTCATAAGTTATTCCCAAGTCTTTAAACGATTTCTTTTCCTCGTTCACTTCTTTCAATAGTTCAGCCATCTTGCTAGCCACCTCGTCAAGCACCTCTTGGGCAAACACGGCATTGTCGCTTCTGTCATTATACTTATTCACCAACTCGTTCAGGCGTTTCGTAAAATCCACACCTTTCATCTTGTTCACCTTCTTAAATTCAGTAATAACCGTACGTAGCAACTTCTCCATTAATTTCACCTTCGTATTGGGCAACTGTAGTCTTTCGAGCCTCGCCATGTATTCCTCGCTCAATAAGTCTAGGTCTTTAGTGTCGGCATTCACCTGTGCCACTTCTTCTACACCTTCCGACTGCAACGCTTCACGAAGCATTTGGCTTACCCTATGGTTCATCTGCGTTACATCGGGGGCATCTCCTTTCGTTATCTTATAAACAATTGCACGCACGCCCGTGAAGAAATGTATGTCTTCGTGTTCTTCTTGATTAATTTCATCGTGGCTTGAACAGAGATTAAATGCAGATTTCAATTTCCTCACGTGTCCCATGAAGAGCGTCTGTGTCTTTTCGGTACGCTGTACAAACTCGGCGGCGCGCTTTAGGCAATCAAGTTGTTGTAAAGGTGTGCCTATGGTGAACATTGAATAGTCAAACTCGGCAAACATTCTGCGCAGAATGTCCAGTTCGTCCTTTACCATCGTTAGCGATTCTTCGATGGTTTCCACATTACTATCCATGTTGCCCCCACCAGCATACTGTTTCAACGCGTTATTCATACTGCTTTTAATGCCGATATAGTCTACAACCAACCCCTTGTCCTTGCCTTCATACACGCGGTTTACACGAGAAATGGTTTGAATGAGTGTATGCTTTTGCAAAGGCTTGTCGATATACATTGTGTCGAGACAAGGCACGTCAAAGCCAGTAATCCACATGTCCACCACGATGGCAATCTTAAATTCCGACTCAGAATCTTTAAATGCTAGGTCTAGTTTCTTTCTGTCGTCATCACTACCCAGTAGATTATAAAGCGTTTCTTCATCATCTTTCGAACGAGTCATCACCATCTTGATGCGTTCTGCCTCCCATGTTGGTCGCAGCGATATAATATGTTTATAAAGGTTGTAGGCTATCTGGCGATTAGAGCATACAAACATCGCTTTACCGCATACGGTGCTACCTTCCTCTATGCGTTTCTCATAATGGTCAATAAAGTCTTTGGCCACAGCAGCCAATCGCTTTGAGTCGCCAATGATTTTATCCATCTGTGTCACAGCTCTCTTGCTCTCTTCAATCTGATATTCGTTGGCGCCTTCCTCAGCGCATTGCTTATAGTAGTTCTCAATCTCTTGCAATTGCTTATGGTCGGCAAACACCTTGGCAGCACGACCCTCATATACAATGCGGCGAGTGATGCCGTCAATCACCGATTCTGTCATTGTATACGAATCCACCACACTTCCAAACACGTCTATCGTAGCATCGATAGGTGTTCCTGTAAATCCAACATACGTGGCATTGGGTAGCGAGTCGTGCAGATACTTTGCAAAACCATAACTGCGCTTCACACCTTTGTCTGTAATCGAAATGTTTTGAGAGATATTTGTTTGCGAGCGATGTGCCTCATCAGAGATGCAGATGATGTTGGCACGGTCAGATAGTAAGTTGATATCTTCAGAAAATTTATGGATAGTGGTTAGGAAAACGCCACCGCTCTTTCTTCCTCTTAACAGTTCGCCCAGCTCCTTGCGTGTTTCCACATTGATAATTGTCTCATCACCAACAAATAGTTTGGCATTTACAAACTGTGCAGCCAATTGGTCGTCCAGATCGGTGCGGTCGGTAATCAATACAATTGTGGGCGAGGCCAAGTGGCGGCTTCGCATCAACATTCTCGTCAGGAACAACATCGTCATACTTTTTCCGCATCCCGTAGCCCCAAAGTACGTTCCACCCTTTCCGTCGCCCTTGATATTGATGTGCGAGTGTCCTAAAATGTTCTCGTAAAGCAAATGCGTTGCAAAAAACTGCGGATAACGGCAAACAATCTTTTGTTCTCCTTTTGAATTGTCGGGGAAGAACACAAAGTCTTTCATTACGCTCAACAGACGCTCCCGTCTAAACAATCCTTCCACCATCGTGTGCAGCGAGCCAATGCCGTCATCCGATTTGTCCGTACTCTCCACCTTACGCCAAGCATAGAAAAAATCGTAAGGCGTAAACAGTGTGCCATACTTATTATTAACGCCATCGCTAATCACCACGAAGGCATTATAACGGAATAAGTTGGGGATGTCTCTGCGATAGCGTACCGTCAGTTGCGTGAAGGCATTCATAATGGTTGTGTCCTCCTTCACCGCACTCTTAAATTCCATCACCACCACGGGCAAACCATTTACATAGACAATACCATCAGGTATGCGTTTCTCCTGACCCACTATCTCCAGTTGATTTACAATTTTGAAGATGTTGCGGTCGGTATGTTCAAAGTCAATCACTTCAACAAACAAGTCTGGCTTTGATGCATCCTCACGTTTAATGGCAAAGCCTTCCGTCATCAGTCTATATATTTGTGCATTCTGCGCATAAAGCGAATCCCCATTGTCTGCTTTCAGTCTAGCTATTATACGTTCCGCCTCTAATGCAGTTATGCCCTCTTCGGCATAACGTTCCATCAAAAATAGTCGTAGGTCGTCCAACAGCAGAACCTCAGACAACTCTTTATGAATTGTCTCACCATTCTTATACACATATCCCTGCTGCTCCAGCAGTTCCATGATGGCCATTTCTAATGCGTGTTCGTTGAAGTGTGACATAAGTATTATCTATTAATCATTTTTTTTAAGCAATCACTTTAAACCCAATTGCTTTTTCTAAAAACCAACTATAAGCTTTTGACCAAGATTCTCGTTTGTGTAGATTTCGTGAAATCATTTGCCTCATGAGGCCACGCAGATCTCAGATCAATTATTCTTGTCATTATGTATAACTTGTCCATCTATTTATTATTATCTTGAAACATGTTTGCTAAAATTTGGTATTCAGTTTTTTGGAACAGATCAACGTTTCCAGACGTTCCCAACTTGATAATGTCGTTGCACTTCTTTAAGCGCGAAAGCATTGGAAGAATAATAGTTATACCACGATTAATAAAATCATTTAACTCTTTTTCCGAAGAAGGTATTTTATAGCCATCAGGACTACTAGAAATAATCACTCCGCTATCTCTAAGTTTTGCTATGATTTTTGCCCGAAATACATGAATAGTCATCTTGTCAAACCCTAAATAGCAGAGTTGGTTTATTAACTCCTTTGTTGGAATATACTTGCGTGGAGACCTGTTCATAAAACGGAACAACAAATACTCAAGAACTGCAATCTTTTGCTTTTCTTCTACATTATCAGAACCTTTATGAGTTTCGATATAAAATTTAGCTTTCCGATAACAAATGTCTGCAATTTGAGCATTATATAGAGGATCTAAATCATTATGTTGAATATCAAAGTTCGCAAAGGTTTGCGGAAACTCCTTAATCATAAGAATTTTAGACGACAATATTGATTTATAATTATTACCATTTGCCCTTTTCTTCTTATGCTCATCATAATTATAGGCAAGTGAACCTGCAACAATATCAGCTACCTGGATTATCAAATTGTCTTTGCTGTCTTCAAACCGGAAAAGACTTTTATCAAAAAAAGTCAATGGAACTTCACGTTCTCTTATATATCTGGCAAAAGACTGTAAGTATTCATTTTGTCCTACCTCATCTGCAACAATAACTAAATTACTGAAACTAGTTCTCAATTCTTGGTAGACAAGATTATTGATAAACTTATAGAAAGAAGGTTTAAATCTCAACCCTGATTGTTCGTGAATCTTTCTTTTATCACATACTAATACAAGTATTTTAAAAGGCAACGCTTTCAGTTCATTTAATATCGAAATACGCTTGCGATGATCTTTTCCTATGCGGCTTGATTTAATCTCACCATTAGGAAAATATTTATTTCGGATTGTTTCAACATTTTCTTTTACCACTGGAATATCATTTTCATCTACAATGATAGCAGTTATGATAAAATGTGTAGTGCAACCTTCATTCTCAAAATTATAGCCGAAGGCACCAAACTCATCTACATAAGCATATTTTGTAATCATAAACAATATATTATTGCACCATCTTCGCTAAAAGCAAAGACTGTAACTCGGTTAGTTTTTCGTTTTCTTGTTTATACAAGATTATATTTTTATATAGTGTATCAACTTTATGAGAGAAGTCAATGCAAATATCTATTTCGGGTATCATTACTTCAAACGATTCAATATTGTTAATCGTTATCTGAGCTTGTGCTGAGCCTGAGCGTAATGCCATTGTATCTGAAACCAGCAAATGATAGTACAAGTATTCTTTTATGAATCGCTCTTTTGTCTCAATGGAAATAGCAAGATTTGATAGGAAACATTCTTTGGGGGACATATAAATTTTACCCGCTCCGGCATCACCACGAGCAATAATTACGATTGTTGGCTCTTTTAATGAGTATTCGTTTGTGTATCCTGTTATGCCATAACCGCTAAAAACAGGATATGGAAACTCAACACTTTTTGTATGCTTGACTGCGAGTCTCCCATACTTAAATGTAGCAACCTCCCCCAACGTCCCCATTCTCCATCCATCAGGCAGATTTTCTTTATCTATGTTGTCGACAAACATTTTACGATAGAGGGCTTGGGCTGTTTCTTCTAGCGTTTTGATCATCTGCTCATTTAGGCGAATGCGATGGGATAGCGTTTTGTATTCATTTACGATTTCACATTGGCGTTCGATGGTGGGGATTGGGAGCCGCACTTCACACAATTCATTCCAATCGAAAATCTCACGAGCGCTACCATGCGAATGAAAACGGGCATAACGGTCGAACTCTGGACGGCGAAACCACATCAACAAATATTCAGGCAACAGTTGTTCGTGGTCAATTACCTCAAAAACAGTATAAGCCTGAGAGATTATAGCGTTATCATAAGCATCCAACAAGGCAATCGCAATTTTATCCCCGCGGCGTGAAGTGTCGGAAATATACACAAACTGTCCTCGCTCTACAATTTTGTAAGCAGACATATCTGTGCCAATGATATTGGCAATAGATGGCATAAACTCCTTTGATATGCTTACGCCCAGTAAGTTCGTCACCTTCAACTCCCGATTACGAACATTCACCTCTCTGATAAAATCGCCTAAACGTTTATACTCCGCTTTACTCATAGTTGTTTTTGTTTATCAGGTTAACCACAACTTTCACCATAACGTCCTTTTCTTCTGTTCGGCTCTCGGCAATCATCAGCGTGAGCGCAACAAGGGTGCTGTATGGTGCGCCCAAGCATACCAACCAGTTGGCGCAACTCGCCAATCTGCTCCTTGCGCATACGCTCGTTCACGGCATAGCCCTTAATGAGATATTGCTTTAACACATTGTTGGCCCAGATGCGGAAAGCAGTACCGCGTTTGCTTTTTACACGGTAGCCAACGGAAATGATGACGTCAAGGTTGTAGTATTTAACCTTACGCGAGACTTTTCTTTCTCCTTCATTTTGAACAGTCAAGTATTCCTTGACAGTTGACTCTTGCTCCAGTTCGCCCTCCCTAAAAACATTACCGACATGCAGACTTACATTCTGTTTGGTGGTTTGAAAAAGCTCCACCATCTGAGCCTGTGTAAGCCACACCGTTTCGTTCTCCAGGCGTACATCCACCTGCGTCTGCCCGTCCTCAGACTGGTATATCATGATTTGATTATTCGAGTGCATAGCCTAATGAATTAAATAGTTCCTTCAACTGCAATTTGTTCTCTTCCTCCTGTTGCAACAGGTCGCGCATTTCTTGTTGCAATTGCTTCATCTTGGTGTCAAAGTCCACTTGCTCATCGCGATTACAAAACTCGATATATTTGCTTGGTACAAGGCTCCAACCTTTCTGCTCTATCTCTTCCGTAGTGGCAGAGTAGCAATATTCAGGTTCATTGCGATAAGTCTCTTTATGGCCTTCGCGTTGCCAGTTGTGGAAATTCTTAGCTATCTGGCCTATCTGTTCAGTAGAGAACTGAATATATTTCTTCTCAAACGGCTCGCCCCATTGGCGCAGGTCGATAAACAGCACTTCGTTCTCGCGATTACGATAACGTACCAGCTTACCATTCTGTTCCACCATGCGCGCTTTCTTATTGTTGTTAAGAATCCAAAGCGTAACGCTGATGTCGGTAGAATAGAACATGTTACGAGGTAAAATCACAATCGCCTCCACCACGTGGTTCTGGATAAGCTGCTTACGAATAGCCAACTCTGTTCCATCGCCACTCAATGCACCATTCGCCAACAGAAAGCCAGCCGTGCCATTGGCAGATAGTTTACTTACAATGTTCAATATCCACCCATAGTTGGCATTGCTAGTTGGGGGCGTATCATACCCCAACCATCTAGAATCGTCCACCAACTCGTTATCTGCCCGCCAACCTTTCTGATTGAAGGGTGGATTTGCCATAATAAAGTCGGCTTTCAAGTCCTTGTGTTGGTCATTGTGAAAGGTGTCGGCAGCCATCTCGCCCAAATTACAGGCTATACCGCGAATGGCGAGATTCATCTTTGCCAGCTTGTAAGTGGTGTTGGTATATTCTTGCCCATAGACAGAGATGTCGCGCTTGTTGCCATGATGCGCCTCTATAAACTTCATACTCTGCACAAACATGCCACCAGAGCCACAACAAGGGTCGTAAATCTTTCCACGATAAGGCTCTATCATTTCGGCAATCAGGTTTACAATGCTTTTAGGGGTGTAGTATTCTCCTTTGCCCTTGCCTTCGGCTATGGCAAACTTGCCAAGAAAATATTCGTAAACCCTACCAATGAGGTCGTTTTCTGGGTCTTTCAGCGTGTCAAGCTTGTTAATTTCATCGAGCAAGGCAGCAAGTTTAGTACGGTCAAGTGAAAGTCCGCTGTAATAGTTGTTTGGAAGAGCACCTTTTAGTGTTGCGTTGCTCTGTTCCACTTTTGCCAAAGCCTTGTCTATTTTGATGGCAATATCGTTCTGTTTAGCATTCTCAATAAGATAATCCCAACGACTTTCTGGTTCTAGGTAAAACACATTCTTGGCATTGTAGAACACCGGGTTGTCGGTAAAAGCCTCTTTCCCCTCTGCTATCAATTCATTGCGTCGCTCCATAAAGCGGTCGTAAGCATACTTCAGGAAGGTGAGACTCAACACTACATGCTTATATTCTGAAGGCTCAACAGAACCACGTAACTTGTTCGCTGATTCCCAAAGCGTTTCTTCGATTGTCTTGGACTTTATCTGTTTCTTCGCCATTGTTTTTTTGCTTATTTACCACCCATAACATGGATGTTTGCAGGTATGCAAAAATAATCATAATTTGTTAAATAACGACAAAAGTTATAGCTATAATTTCAATTCTGGCAAACTATTGATAGCCTCCGACTTCAACTTATCCACAGCACGAGTATATTTTTCGGTGTGTTTCAACCCACTATGCCCTAATAAACTGGCGACAGTTTTGATGTTAGCGCCATTGTTTAGTATGTTCACTGCAAAGCTATGGCGAGCGCAATGCCAACTGATGTGTTTATTGATGCCTGCACGTTTTACCCACCGTTTCACAGATTTGCAACAACTCTCATAAGATGGAAGATTGAATATGGAGGTATTCAAATCGTCAGGTGCCTCACCAACCAATGACAATAATCCATCATTCAGAGGAATGACCACACCACTATGTGCTGAATGCCCTTTAGTTTTGTTCTGCTCAAATTTCAAAAGACGATTAGTGTAATCTATGTTCTTATAAGTCAAGTCTTTCACATCGCAGAAGCGTAGCCCACAATACAGACAAAGGATAAAGGCTCGCCTGACATTGGGATTTTCATTATCATAATGGCATTGAATCAGTGATTGTATCTCATCCATTGACAACACATCTTTGCGCAAAATCTGTTCATCTACTTTGCAAACCACCCCCTTGCAAGGGTCTTTCAACATCACTTCGTGGTCGATAGCATAACGCACCACTTTCTTGAAACGCTGGTAAATACTCTTTGCTCCCTCACCCACACTTCTTGATTGCAGATATTCAACAAAGTGTTCCATCATATCTTTGGTTATCAAGTCGGGCTTAATGCCAAACTCATAGAGTGGGTATTGCTCTTTCAGAAAATCCTTAAAACGATTCAAGGCTATCTTTATCATTCGCAGGTCTTTCTTGGTGTAACTGTCAATATAAGCCTCATAATAGTCCAAGAAATTGATATTTCTATCCTTCTTCAAACGATAGCCAAGCATGCTCTCCTTAAACTGCTGTTCACGCTCTGCACGGATCTTGGCAGCCAGTTCAAGCGTTTCTTTGTTCTGTTGCCGTTCCACAGGGGTACGGGGCTTAGCTATCAAATACAACTGCAAATTCTCTTTTCGCCTGTTGTGTTTAATGTGAACTTTGGGCTTACCTGTCATTTTGCCTGTTTCGTACAAAACGGGATTGCTGTTGTCATCTAAAACTGGTGTTTCTTCTCTACCGAGATAATACTCCAGATACAGACTTATCCGACCATCAGAAAGCACATTTTGCTCCAATTTCGGGTTTTCCTTTGCTTTATTTTCTAACTTTGCCATAATTGATAGTTATGTACCTGAATGAGTATAGAACCGAGTAAAATCATTAACTCATTTATTTTCAGATGTTTTCTTATTTTGCAAAGATACTAAAAAGTTCCGAATATCAAAGTGTACTAAAAGTGTACTATTCAACCAAAAACAGGTAAAAATGAGCAAAATTGCCAAATATAAGAAAATTATAAATAACTGATTGTCAGCATAATATATTCTTTTTGTTTCTCTTATTATACATACTTTGTACCGGGTCTGGGTACGAAACAAATATCTAAAAAGTTGATTATTAAACGATTGATTTTTTCTTGTTTTAGGGATATTCCCAAATAGTTTCCAGCTATCCCGCGATCCATGGGTACATGAAAGTATAGACTTTGCTTGGTGGAACAAGGTAAAAACAGTATCTTTGAATCAATAAACAAGAACAATTTCTTTCAGAGCAAGTGCCCGGATTATTCACTACCTCGCGTGGGGTCATGGGTTACGGTGTATCGAACGGTGCGGCAGGTGGTATATCACTACGCGGACTTTCCGGAGATAACGCAAGACTGATGGTGCTGATAGACGGACATCCGCAGTATGCCGGTATCTTTGGACATCCGATAGCCGACGCCTATCAAACCTTGTTGGCAGATCAGGTGGAAGTGCTTCGCGGTCCGGCCTCCGTGCTCTATGGTTCCGATGCCATGGGAGGCGTTATTAACATCGTTACCCGTAAGATGCACGAAGACGGTGTGCGCACCCATCTACATACCGGCTACGGTTCTTACAATACGCTGGAAACGGAACTGACTAACCGCATCCGCAAAGAACGTTTCTCCGGCGTCCTTTGCGGTTCGTACAACCGGACCGACGGGCATTGTGAAAACATGCCCTTTGAACAGTATAGCAGTTACGTCAAGTTGGGCTATGAACTGAACGACAACTGGAATACTTATGCCGATGTGAACGTGACGCACTTCAATGCCACCTATCCCAGTCCCGCATCCGCCCCGTTGTTGGAAGGCGACCAGCACATTACACGCGGTGTGACCTCCTTTGCTTTGAAGAACCGTTACGAAGGGTGGCTGCCCCCGAACATAAGCTCTACGCCGGAGCTGCATTCTCGAAAGACCGCTGGAATGTATCGACTGGACTTCAGCACATCGCAGGACTTTACACTTCTACTGCCCCTGTCGCAACGGAAAATTTCGTTTTGTGGAATCTTTGCGCTTCGTTCCGTGCTGCTCAATGGCTTGGT
The DNA here is from genome assembly GCF_001006485.1 of Tannerella forsythia. Taxonomy (GTDB): domain Bacteria; phylum Bacteroidota; class Bacteroidia; order Bacteroidales; family Tannerellaceae; genus Tannerella; species Tannerella forsythia. The sequence continues at coordinate 381,538 of NZ_JUET01000058.1, read as the reverse complement.
TTCTGGGTAAGAGGTGAAAACCTGCTGGCACAAACATATGAAATGAACGCCGGATACCCGATGCCCCGCGCTACGGTGATGGCAGGTCTTAATATTAACTTCTAAAACATTAGGTAACCAAAAATATGAATTGGTCAGACTGGATTGATGGTTTTGATGAAGATTGCCGCCGTAGCTGTGGCGTTTGGCGCGGTGGCTTTTCTCTTCAAAGAAACGTTATTTGCTGTCATCCTTACGCCCCCAAAAACCAGGTAGGTCCCTGTACCGATTGTTGAATGAAATTAAAGCACTACAACCTCAAGAGTTATTCTTTCGGAAACGGATAATCTTTCCGGATTTCGTCCTCGGAATGCGTTCCCTATATATAATCTCCCGGGGGATGGCATGACGGGGCAACAGTCTCCTGAAAACCGCATCCATCCTCCTGCGCTTTTCCGGTGACCACTCCATATCCTCCACCACCATAACGATACGTTCCCCGAGACGTTTATCGGGCAGAGAACTGATATAAAAAGGGACTTCCATCTCCCGGAAAACGAGGTCTTCCAGTTCCTCGGGGGAAAATTTGATCCCCCCGCTATTGATTACGTAATCCAAACGCCCTTTCCACACGAAATGCCTCTCATCTACGAACTCCACCATGTCCCGGGTGCAAAACTCCGAGTCCCGAATATGGGGAGCATGTATGCAAAGACATCCGGATTCGTCCCGGCGGAAACGCACTCCTTCCAAAGCCTCGAAACAAGCGGAAGCTCCCTCTCCGTTCAATCGCATAAGAGCCGTATGGGATGCCGTTTCCGTCATTCCGTAAGTAGCGAAAAAACGGGTGGGAATATCCGCCAACCGCTCTCTCGCAGTCCGTGCCAGGGGGCCTCCTCCTATCAAAAGATTTTCTACCTTTTCGAACCGGTGGTATTCCCCCGAAGACAGGATGTCCTCCACTTGCAGGGGTACGAGCGCTCCGAGTTTGACCTTCGTATGCAGGGAGGAAAGAGGCAAAGAAGAGGGAGATTCCGGCAACAGAACGGCCCCTGCTTCGAATGCCCTCACCACCATCATTTTACCGGCTATATAAGAAAGCGGAAGAGAGAGCATCAGTACGGAATCCCGGGATATGTCGAAAAAAGCATTGGTCAGCCGTGCCGAAGCCGCCATCGCTTTTTTAGGCAGACGGATAAGCTTGGGCATACCCGTAGAGCCGGAAGTACGCACCTCTATAAAATTCCGGGAATCGCACCATTCCGATACGAATGCACGCAATGCGGATTTCCACGGAACATCATCTCCCAAGGCACCGGCGGCTATCTCCCGCAAACCGAAATACCTGTCCTCATACAGAATTTTCATAAGTCCCTGTTCCATATCCGTTTACAATCCCCCCGTTCCCGTATCTTTCCCGGAACAAGGCCTCGACATCGCAACGGGAAGGTCTCTTCCCTGCGGCATATCTCAAATAACCGCCTTCCGTATAAAGAGGCGTATCCGTATTATTCGTAAACAAAGCGCCCGTACCCAATCCCTGAGGCAGGGGATTCCCATGAATATAGGTCCACTGGGCAATGGCATTCAGGCCTATATTCGACTCCAGAGCGGAAGTGATCCACCACGCTATCCCCATGGATTCGGCAATCCTTATCCATTGCTCCGTGCCGTAAAAACCTCCGACAAGTGAAGGCTTGAGCACGATACAGGCCGGACGGATATAAGCTAACATCTCCCGTTTGGAAGTTTCATCGTATAAGCCTATCAATTCCTCATCCAAGGCCACGGCAACAGGGGCATTCGCCGCAATCCTGCGCATAGCCCCGTAATTCCCGGCCCTGACGGGTTGCTCCACCGAATGGATACCGAAGGCGGATAAACGTTCCAATTTATACATCGCCTCCTCTTCTTCGAAAGCCCCGTTCGCATCGAGACGGATAACGGCATCCTTCCCGAATTTCTCCCGGACCATCCGTACCAAAGCGAGTTCCGATTCGAAATCGATAGCCCCGATTTTAAGTTTTATACAGCGGAAGCCCTCCTCCAGTTTCTCCTCCACACGCCTTCGCATAGCTTCGAAGCTCCCCATCCATATCAAACCGTTTATGGGAATCCCCGCCTCGCCGGAAGTGAAAGCCGAAGGAAAAAGCAATCCCCCGCCCTCGAAGTCGGCAAGCGCCGTTTCCATCCCGAAACACAAAGAAGGATATGCCTGCCAGGCGTCGGGAGTAAACTCGCAAACGCCGTTGCAAACCTCCGCCAGCCGCTCTTCGTAATCCGCTCCCTCTTCCGCACTCAATCCCCGGAATAAAGCCGCCTCGCCGTAACCTGCCCGAGAGGGGAAAGCATCGTCGTATACCCTCACGAAATAAGTCTGCTTGGTATGCAAAACGCCCCGCGACGTCCCTGCCGGCTCCTTGAATTTCAAGGTATAGGGGATATAATCGGCCTTAAGCATCAACCCGGGAATTTAGGGAACTTGTCGAAATCCGGAGTCCGCTTTTCCAAAAAGGCATTTTTCCCCTCCTGAGCTTCTTCCATAAGATAATACATAAGGGTGGCATCCCCTGCAAACTCCATCAATCCTCTCTGACCGTCGAGCTCCGCATTCAAAGCCCGTTTAATCATCCGGATCGCCATCGGACTCCGGCTCAATATCGTCTTGCACCAGTCCACCGTTTCGTCCTCCAACCTCGCGGCAGGTACCACCCTGTTTACCATCCCCATAGCTTCGGCCTCCGCAGCGGTATACTGACGGCATAAAAACCAGATCTCCCTCGTCTTCTTCTGACCTACACAACGGGCAAGATAAGAAGAACCGAAACCTCCGTCGAAACTCCCGACCTTGGGGCCGGTCTGTCCGAAACGCGCATGCTCGGCCGCTATCGTCAAATCGCATACCACATGAAGCACATGCCCTCCTCCTATGGCATAACCGTTGACCATGGCAATGACGGGCTTGGGCAGAGAACGGATGGCCTTATGCACATCCAATACATTCAATCGGGGAACTCCTCCTCCGTCGATATATCCTCCCATCCCTTTCACATGCTGATCTCCTCCTGAACAAAAAGCCTTATCGCCGGCTCCGGTCAAAACGACTACGCCTATATCCGGACGCTCCCTGCATATATCCATGGCATCCAGAATTTCGGCATTCGTCTGCGGCCGGAAAGCATTATAAACCTTAGGCCGGTTGATGGTTATCTTGGCTATTCCCTCGAAATACCCGAATAAAATATCCTCGTATTTCTTTATTTCCTTCCATTCTCTCATATTCATCTATTTTAATTGTAAGTTCTATCGGTTTACGGGGTAAGACTCCCCCGAAATATATGTAAAATACGATTTCAATACAGGGGCGTTTTCAAACCTCGGCGTTTCCACCTCGAGCAGGACCGCCCTGTCGCCGGATGCGAAAAACGAAGGCAACACCGTTTCCAGTTCTTCGGCGGAAGCGGCCTTCATATACCTCCATCCGTAAGCTCCGGCCATTTCCCTTACGGGAACTTCGAGCGGAGTCTCGAAACAGGTCTCCAATTCCTTCAAAGAATCCGGCCCGGGAATAAAACGGAATATCCCGCCGCCGCCGTTACGCATCACGATCACCCGTATCCGCCCGTTTACATAAGGCATCCACAAAGCATTGGAATCGTACATAAAACTCAGATCTCCCGTAATCAAAAGGGTGGTCCCGGAATATACTTCGGAAAACCCCATTGCCGTGGAAGTGGCCCCCTCGATTCCGTTGGTTCCGCGATTGCTCCATTCTCCTCCCGCATAATGCGCGTGTTCGAATAATTGGAGATAACGTACGGGCGTGGAATTAGCCGCATGCAAAGCAGCATCATGGGGAATATGCCGTAAAATCACTTCGAAAGCCTTGAGGTCGCTCCATCCCGCATCCGCCATAAAAGTGCGGTGCAGAAGGTCTGCCTTCCGTTTTATCCTCTGCCACGAACCGGCATAGGAAACTCCTTCCGGTGAGAGGAACTTCGGCGCCTTGTCTATTAACCGTCCGGCAAATTCCTTCCAAAAGCCCGAAGCTCCCGTACATATATGATGGGTAAGCGCACAGAAAGTGTCCGGAGCCGGGAACCTCTCGTCTATCCCCCAATGCTCCGCCGGTTTCGCCCTCCGTAAAAAAGTTTTCAACATACGGGAAACCAACGAGCCTCCGAAAGAAATAAGGAGTTCCGGATAAAGCGATTCGTCTTCTCCGGCTACAGCCAATACCCGGTCTACCGTACATATCCCCGTATCCGTATGGATATTGGAGAGACTCTCGGCAAACAAAACCGTATGGGGAAATTTGCATATATCCTGCAATGCGACGGACACGTCTTCGTCGGGAGGATAAAAACCGGCGACGATCATCACTCTGGGAGCTTCCAAAAACCGCCTTACGAGCATATCCCATACCTCTTCCGGCAATTCTTGCCGTTCCCTGACCAGCGTTATCGCCCGCTCTTTTCCGGAATATCCGGAAGAAATCCCGTATAGCGGTTCGCAAAACGACATATTGATGTGCACGGGTCCTCGCCGGGGCATCAGCGCATGGTTCAACACCTCATTCAAACGGCGATTGGCATACCATGCCGAGGCGGAGGTATCGAATTCCGCTCTCAGGCTGCAATACGACTTAACGAAACCGGCCATAGCTCCCTCCTGTCGAATCGTCTGTCCCTCGTCCTGGTCGATCCATTCGGCCGGACGGTCGGCCGTTACCGCGACCAAAGGAATCCCCCTGTAAAAAGCCTCGGCAACGGCAGGAGCATAATTCAACATGGCCGTCCCCGAAGTACAAACCAATCCTACGGCTTCACCCGAGGCCAAAGCCAATCCGAGAGCGAAAAAACCGGCGGAACGCTCATCCGCAATCACGTATTTCTCGAAAGCGGGATTCCGGGAGAAAGAAAACAGAAGAGGTGCATTTCGCGAACCGGGCGACATAACGAGTTTACGTATGCCCTTCATCGCGAATAAATCCATCAATACGCTTACGCCTTTCTTATCCGAATAACCCGAATCCATCATCTTGCATTATCATTAAAATTCGCCTTATCTCCGACGGAATGTATTCCAAGCACATTCAAAAGAGTAGCCGCCTTATCCGAGGTCTCTTCCCATTCGTCTTCGAATACCGAATCTCCGTTTATACCTCCTCCCACATAAAGCCGGAATGCTCCGGGAAACAGTTCCATTGAGCGGATGTTCACATACAATCTTGCAACATCCTTACCCACAGGCCCCAAATATCCTCCGTAAAATTTGCGTTCATGCACCTCGACCTCCCGGATACACGCCAAAGCTTCCTTACGGGGGAATCCGCCGAGTGCCGGGGTAGGATGAAGCACCTTGGGCAAGCTTTCTAAGCCGTCTCCGGTCAAAGCCGTAAAATCCGTACACAAATGGCAAATATTCCCGGCCATAAAGGTGCGGGTCTCCGACATCTCTACGCTGCGACAACGATTTTCAAGCACTTCCCGGATATAGTCCCTGACCACTCCCTGCTCTTTTATCTCTTTTTGTGTCCACGGCTTAAGCAACTCGCCTTCGAAAGATACGGGCCTGGTTCCGGCCAAAGCCATCGTCTTCACGCGTCCTTCCGCATAATCCAACAGGAGTTCCGGACTCGCTCCCGCCCATACTCCCTTTCCCGGAATAAAATAGAGAAAAACGAAAGCATGGGGATAAGCCCTCCGGAGCAACTCCCAATAAGAAAAAACGTCGGAGAATCCGGAATCGCCCTTCTTAAGGGTCAAGGTGCGGGATAAAACCACCTTTTCCAATACCCCGGAATCTATCCGGCGCATGATTTCCTCAAAAGCCGTACGGTAAGCTTCCTTATCCATATCTCCGGATTCCGGACAAGGCATACGGATACCGGAGAATACGGCATCCTTCAAATCCCGCACCGCCTTATCCGTCAAATCTCCCCCGCATTCGAATTCCCCGGGAATGAAGTAAGCCTCTTCTTCCGAATCGAAAGGAGCCGTAACAAAACCGGGAACGGAAAAATCCGCCGTCTTACGCTCTATTCGTCCGCTCAGCGAAACTCCGAAACCAAGCCGTCCTCCCTCCCGCTCGGGCAAACGATATAAATAAAACGGCACGAAAGAATCCAGACAATGAGTCACCGCCTCTTTCATACCCACAGGAAGATATTTCTTACACATACTGCAAACATAGAAAAAAGCTGAATTTCCCCGAAAAAAAAATGACAAAAAATACGGATTAATTAAAGAGGATGCGCCCCAACATTACGTTTTGACACATCCTCTTTTATGGGAGGCCGCACTGCCGATATGAACAAACTCCGTATGACAGGTTTTGAGTGCCTTTGACGCCTTTGTAATCTGCTGTGCCGAAGCATTCACAAGGAATTGCAGCCCGCCATCAGCGCCAAGAGCGTGTCTCGGAATTGTATTTTATCTGATGAGTTTCCCAATCTAACAATGCGGCTTTACTCATTCTTCTTTGTCTGCAAATATAATAGATTTTTTAAAGAAATCCAAATAATCTCGAGAAAAAAGAGCAAAAAACAACATTGGATATCAAAACAAGAAGAGGATCACTTCATCAATGATCCCAGCAGGCCGCGACCAAACTTAAACAAAGCATTGACTACCTCGCGTTTAGCCTTAGTCGAAGCCATCTTGGTCAAGCTACCCATCACGCTATTATCTTTTTCACGCTTGCGCTGACGCTCCAATCGCTCACGTTCGACACGTGCTGCGCGTTGTTGACGCTCTAACTCCTTTTGTTGCCTGATCTCCTCTTTCTGACGCACGGCTTCTTCCTGCGCCTGCCGTGTCCGGGCCAATCGACCGGATAAAATCTCAAAAGCCGATTCACGGTCTACCGATCGTTCATATTTACCGAATACGAGCGAGGTCTGCATCATTCGTCGACGTTCGTCCGGAGTGACAGGGCCGGCCTGTCCTTCCGGAGGAAGGATGACCGCACGTTCAACCATTGTCGGGCTGCCTTTTTCGTCAAGAAACGAAACGAGGGCCTCTCCTACCCCAAGCTCCGTAATGACCTTCTTCGTATCGAATGCCGGATTCTGTCGGAAGGTCGATGCAGCCGTAACCACCGCCTTCTGATCGCGAGGCGTAAAAGCACGTAACGCATGCTGCACACGGTTCCCCATCTGTCCCAAAATCGTTTCAGGCACATCAAGCGGATTTTGCGTACAGAAATATATACCTACCCCTTTCGAACGGATCAGACGGACCACCTGTTCGATTTTCTCCAACAACGCTTTCGAGATATCGTTGAAGAGCATATGCGCTTCATCAAAGAAGAAGACAAGTTTAGGCTTGTCCGGATCGCCAACTTCGGGCAGCTGCTCGAAAAGTTCGGAAAGCAGGTATAATAAAAAAGAAGTATAAATTTTAGGCGAGCGAATCAGTTTATCGGCTGCAAGTATATTGATGACCCCGCGTCCGCCCTGCGTCTGCATAAAGTCGAATATATCAAACGCCGGTTCTCCGAAGAATACGTCGCCCCCCTGTTCCTCGAGTGCCAACAGTCCACGCTGAATCGCTCCGATGCTGGCCGGCGAAATATTGCCATACGATACCATATATTTACCTCGTTCCGTACCGAGATGTTCGAGCATTTTACGCAAATCCTTCAGATCGATCAACAAGAGCTGCTCATTGTCAGCGATGTGAAAGGCGATCGTGAGCACACTGCTCTGTATGTCGTTCAAATCAAGCAGACGGCTGAGAAGCACGGGTCCCATCTCGGAGACCGTCGTACGCAACGGATGTCCCTGCTCTCCGAAAATGTCCCAGAAACATACTGGAAAGCCGCGGTATTCGAAGCCTTTCTCTGCAAGACGATTCCGGTCGACACTTTTTTGCAGATGCGGATTGCTGCCTCCCGGCCTGCTAACCCCGGAAAGATCGCCTTTGATATCCGTGGCAAACACGGGAACCCCCATACTACTGAAGGTTTCAGCCATATTTTGCAAGGTACACGTCTTTCCCGTACCTGTAGCTCCCGTAATCAGCCCATGACGATTCGCCATTGGGGGGAGAAGACAGATATCCTGCCCTCCCGCAATGGCAATAAGCGCTTTTTGATTCTTCGCCAACATAAGAGTGCTATTAGGAATGAACCTTTACTTATCCATCTCTACCTCCGAAAGATCGACCACATTGGCACGGCTGGCCGCAATCCGGTCGAATTCCTCCTTGGCGCCAACGGTCAGTTTTTCATATTCACGCTGCCCGGTTCCGGCCGGGATCAAATGACCGCAAATCACATTTTCCTTCAACCCCTCGAGACGATCGATTTTTCCACAGATCGCCGCTTCATTCAGCACCTTGGTTGTCTCCTGGAATGAGGCGGCCGACATAAAGCTGGAGGTCTGCAGAGCTGCGCGTGTGATTCCCTGCAGGATCTGATTCGTTGTTGCAGGAACGGCATCCCGCGCTTCTACCGGTTTTTTGTCACGACGTTTGAGCATACTGTTTTCGTCACGAAGTTTACGCGCCGTGACAATCTGTCCCGCATTAAGCGTTCCCGAATCACCGGCATCCGTCACCACTTTCTTACCCCAGATGCGGTCGTTCTCTTCCATCACTTCGAGCTTGTCAACGACCTGCTGTTCGAGAAAACGAGTATCTCCCGGATCCACGACTTCGACCTTGCGCATCATCTGACGAACGATCACCTCAAAATGCTTGTCGTTAATCTTCACTCCCTGCAGACGATAAACATCCTGTACCTCGTTCACGATATATTCCTGAACGGCCGTAGGGCCTTTGATCGCCAGAATATCGGATGGAGTAATCGCGCCGTCGGAGAGCGGCATGCCGGCGCGTACGTAATCGTTTTCCTGCACCAGCAACTGTTTCGACAAGGGAACCATGTACTTCTTCACCTCTCCAAGCTTCGAAGTTACCATGATTTCACGATTACCGCGTTTGATTTTTCCAAAACTGATCTCACCGTCAATCTCCGAAACAATCGCCGGATTAGACGGGTTACGCGCCTCGAACAACTCCGTAACACGCGGCAATCCACCTGTAATATCACCGGTTTTACCCACCGCACGCGGAATCTTTACTAACACCTCACCCGCTTTGATCATGTCGCCTTCTTCCTTGACCACATGAGCACCCAAAGGCAATGAATAATTCTTCAATAGCTGATTCTCAGCATCCAAAACATGCGCAGCCGGTACCTTCGTCTTATCTTTCGACTCGATGATGATCTTCTCTTTCAATCCGGTCGTTTCATCACTTTCAATCTTATACGTCACATTTTCATCCATGCTTTCGAAAGTAATCTTTCCTGCAACTTCGGAAACAATCACCGCATTGAACGGGTCCCATTCGATAATCTTATCTCCCTTCCGAACGGTTGCTCCATGCTCGAAGAATAGCTTCGAACCGTAAGGGATATTATGATTATGCAAGATAATTTTCGTATGAGGATCTACGATACGCAGCTCCGCCAAACGACTGACTACGATCTTGCACTTTTCCGTTTCCGAATCGACGGCACGCAGCTCATCAATCTCAAGTACTCCGTCGTATTTCGAAACCAAACTGTTCTCCGTCGCAATATTCGATGCGATACCGCCGACGTGGAACGTACGAAGCGTCAACTGTGTTCCCGGCTCACCAATAGACTGTGCGGCAATGACACCAACGACTTCACCTTTCTGCACCATTTGTCCCGTTGCCAGGTTACGCCCATAGCACTTCGCACAAACGCCCTTCTTCGACTCACAAGTCAGTACCGAGCGAATTTCTACACTTTCAATCGGTGAGTTTTGAATTTCCATTGCTTGCTCCTCTCGAATTTCCTCGCCCGACTTAACGATGGTTTTTCCCGTAATCGGGTGAATAACATCGTGAACCGATACACGACCGAGGATGCGTTCGTAAAGCGATGCAATCACTTCTTCATTGTTTTTCAATTCCGTACAAGTCAGCCCGCGCAATGTGCCGCAGTCCTCCTCATTGATGATCACATCATGTGAAACGTCGACAAGACGACGGGTCAAGTAACCGGCGTCAGCTGTCTTCAGCGCCGTATCCGCCAACCCTTTCCGGGCGCCGTGCGTCGAGATAAAGTACTCCAGCACCGACAATCCCTCTTTAAAGTTCGACAAAATCGGGTTTTCAATGATTTGTCCGCCCTCACTTCCGCTCTTCTGCGGCTTGGCCATCAATCCGCGCATTCCCGAGAGCTGACGAATCTGTTCTTTCGATCCGCGTGCCCCGGAATCCATCATCATATAGATGGAGTTGAATCCGTCATCGTCAGCGCTGAGTTGCTCAATCAGGGTCTTCGACAAACGGCTGTTGACGTGTGTCCACGTATCGATAATCTGATTATAACGTTCGTTATTCGTGATGAAGCCCATGTTATAGTTCGCCGTAATCTGTTCCACTTCATCATACCCTTCTTTCACGATCTCGTCCTTTTCCGGTGGGATCAGCACATCGGCCAGATTGAATGACAAACCGCCTTTGAAGGCCATATAATACCCCAGATTCTTGATGTCGTCAAGGAACTGCGCCGTACGCGCCACACCGCACACTTTGATCACACGGCTGATGATATCGCGCAGGGCTTTCTTTCCCCAAACCTCATTAATATATCCAACTTCATCCGGTACATATTCATTGGCCATCAAACGACCGACAGACGTTTCCACCATCTTTCTGACCATTCCGCCTTCCTCATTCAAGTCGTTCACATAGACCTTAATCGGCGCATGAATATCCAACTTTTTCTCGTTGTATGCGATCATTGCCTCCTCAGGTCCGTAGAAAACAAGTCCTTCGCCTTTCGCTCCATGCCGAAGTTTTGTGATATAATACAAACCGAGCACCATATCCTGAGAAGGTACCGTAATCGGGGCCCCATTGGCGGGATTCAGAATATTATGTGAAGCGAGCATCAGCATCTGCGCTTCAAGCACGGCTTCGTTACCGAGCGGCAAATGGACCGCCATCTGGTCACCGTCAAAGTCGGCATTGAACGCCGTACAAGCCAGAGGATGCAACTGTATTGCCTTCCCTTCGATGAGCTTGGGCTGGAAGGCCTGAATACCCAAACGGTGCAATGTCGGAGCGCGGTTCAGCAATACCGGATGTCCTTTCATCACATATTCCAGAATATCCCATACGACCGGCTCTTTGCGATCTACGATTTTTTTGGCGGATTTGACCGTCTTAACAATGCCCCGTTCGATCAATTTACGAATGATGAACGGCTTATATAACTCAGCAGCCATGCCTTTCGGCAGACCGCATTCGTGCATTTTCAACTCAGGTCCGACGACAATCACCGACCGTGCGGAATAGTCGACACGTTTTCCCAACAGATTCTGACGGAATCGTCCCTGTTTTCCTTTCAGACTGTCTGAAAGCGATTTCAGCAGACGGTTGGCATCCGTTTTCACAGCGCTCGACTTGCGCGAGTTGTCGAACAATGAATCGACAGCCTCCTGCAACATTCGTTTTTCGTTTCGAAGAATGACTTCCGGGGCACGGATATCGATCAACCGTTTCAGACGATTGTTACGGATGATCACACGACGATACAGATCGTTCAAATCGGAGGTGGCAAAACGGCCTCCATCGAGCGGAACAAGCGGACGCAATTCCGGCGGGATAACGGGAACCACCTTAATAATCATCCACTCCGGCTTATTCCGACCTTTCGACGCACGGAACGATTCAACGACCTGCAAACGTTTCAACGCTTCATTCTTTCGTTGCTGCGAAGTGTCTGTTGTTGCATGATGACGCAGATCGTAGGATAAGGTATCCAAATCCAAACGAACAAGTAAGTCGTAAATCGCTTCTGCCCCGATCTTTGCGATAAACTTGTTCGGGTCGGTGTCCTCAAGCATCTGATTTTCTTTCGGTAAAGTATCGATGATATTCAGATATTCTTCCTCGGACAACAGGTCCATGTCATTGACACCTTCCGCGGCCCCTTTCTGAATCACGATATACCGTTCATAATAGATGATCGAATCCATTTTCTTGGTAGGCAGTCCCAACAGATAACCGATCTTATTCGGTAAAGAACGAAAATACCAGATATGCGCCACCGGAACAACCAACTGAATATGTCCGGAACGCTCGCGGCGCACCTTCTTTTCCGTCACTTCCACACCGCATCGATCACAGACAATCCCCTTATAACGAATACGCTTATATTTTCCGCAATAACATTCGTAATTTTTCACCGGGCCAAAAATCCGTTCACAAAACAAACCGTCGCGTTCGGGTTTGTATGTACGGTAATTGATCGTTTCCGGCTTCAATACTTCTCCGTACGAGTTTTCGAGAATCTCTTCCGGCGAAGCCAATCCGACGGTAATCTTCGTGAACTCACTCTTTATCTTATTTTCTCTTCTAAAAGCCATATTTTTCTATTTTATAAAGAGTTATCTTTTAATCTAATGTAAGACTTAAACAAAGGCCTCTCAATTCATGAAGCAAAACATTCAACGACTCGGGAATACCCGGTTTAGGCATATTCTCTCCTTTCACAATCGCTTCATACGCTTTCGAACGGCCGACCACATCGTCCGATTTGATCGTCAGGATTTCTTGCAAGATATGAGCGGCACCGAAGGCCTCAATTGCCCAGACCTCCATCTCTCCGAAGCGTTGACCGCCAAACTGTGCCTTACCTCCTAAGGGCTGCTGCGTAATCAACGAATAGGGGCCGATGGAACGAGCGTGCATCTTATCGTCGACCATGTGTCCCAGCTTCAGGAAGTACGTGACTCCCACCGTTGCCGGCTGATCGAAACGCTCTCCCGTACCGCCGTCATACAAGTAAGTCTTACCATAACGCGGGAGGCCTGCTTTATCAGTCCATTCATTCAAATCGTCGATCGACGCCCCGTCGAATATCGGCGTAGCAAATTTCACATCGAGTGTCTTTCCTGCCCATCCTAAGACGGCTTCGAAGATCTGTCCGAGGTTCATACGTGAAGGTACACCCAACGGATTCAAACAAATATCCACCGGTGTGCCATCCTCAAGGAAAGGCATGTCTTCCTGACGTACAATCTTCGAAACGATGCCTTTGTTCCCATGACGTCCAGCCATCTTATCGCCGACCTGAATCTTACGTTTCTTGGCAATGTAAACTTTTGCGATCTGCACGATTCCCGTAGGCAACTCGTCTCCAATCGTGAGATCGAACTTCTTCCTGCGCAACTCGGCATCTAATTCTTTATACTTCTTCAGATAATTAACAATCAGCTGCTTGATCAACTCATTTTTATGGGCGTCGGTCGTCCATTTACTTACTTGCACCGTGTTATAGTCCAATTCTTCCAAGGCTTTACGCGAAAACTTGGCACCACGGGCAATCACCTCCGTATTCAGATAGTCCTTTACGCCCTGCGAGGTCTTACCGTTTGTGAGCTCCTGCAACTTATCGACAAGCAAACTTCTCAATGTGCCCATCTTCTCTTCGTATTCTTCGTCCAATTTCGGCAGCACCGCCTTATCGGACATACGAGAATTGCGTTTTTTTATCATCTTCGAGAACAGGCTCGTTTCGATAACGACTCCTTGCAACGAGGGCGTTGCCTTCAACGAAGCGTCTTTTACGTCGCCGGCCTTGTCTCCGAATATTGCACGTAACAATTTTTCTTCGGGAGAAGGATCGGACTCTCCTTTCGGGGTGATCTTTCCGATCAGGATATCCCCGGGTTTAACGTGTGCGCCTACACGAATGATACCGCGTTCGTCAAGGTCTTTGATGGCCTCCTCACTCACGTTGGGGATATCGGAAGTCAATTCTTCCATACCACGCTTCGTTTCACGTACCTCCAAAATATACTCATCCACATGAACCGACGTAAAGAAATCCTCACGTACCATGCGTTCATTCAGCACTACAGCGTCCTCATAGTTATATCCCTTCCAGGGCATATAAGCGACCTTGACGTTGCGTCCCAAGGCAAGTTCCCCGTTTTGCGTCGAATAGCCTTCCGTCAAGATGTCTCCGGCTTTTACCCGTTGACCGCAACGACAAATCGGACGCAAATCGACCGTTGTACTTTGGTTCGTCTTCCGCCATTTCGGAATGGTATACGTCTTCACCGCATCTTCAAAACTTACAAATTCTTCGTCTTCCGTACGGTCATATTTAATCTTGATACAGGTAGCATCAACAAAGACGATTTCGCCCTCTCCTTCTGCGATAATCTGGGTACGAGAATCACGGGCTACCTGCGCTTCAATACCGGTTCCGACAATCGGGGCATCGGTACGAATCAACGGTACGGCCTGACGCATCATGTTCGATCCCATCAAGGCGCGGTTCGCATCGTCATGTTCAAGGAAAGGAATCAGCGCCGCCGCAATCGAAGCGATCTGAGTCGGAGCAACGTCCATCAAGTCGACTTTCTCCGGCTCTACCACAGGAAAATCGGCCTCATATCTCGATTTCACCTTATCACGCACAAAACGTCCGTGATCATCCAGCGGAGCGTTTCCTTGTGCTACGATTTTGCTTTCTTCTTCTTCTGCGGTATAATACTCCAAGGCCTCCTCCGAAAAGTTTACCCTTCCTTCTTCGACCTTACGGTAAGGAGTCGAGATGAATCCCAACTCATTGATTTTCGCATACACACAAAGCGAAGAAATCAATCCGATATTCGGGCCTTCCGGCGTTTCAATCGGACAAAGACGTCCGTAATGCGTATAGTGAACGTCACGCACCTCGAATCCGGCACGCTCGCGCGATAGGCCTCCGGGACCTAAGGCCGACAAACGACGCTTATGGGTAATCTCTGCCAACGGGTTCGTCTGATCCATAAATTGCGACAGCGCATTCGTCCCGAAGAAAGAGTTCACAACCGACGAAATCGTTTTGGCATTGATCAGATCAATCGGTGTAAAAACCTCGTTATCACGAACATTCATCCGTTCACGAACCGTACGCGACATACGCGCCAAACCGATTCCGAACTGGTTGTATAGCTGTTCACCGACCGTCCGGACACGACGGTTACTCAAATGGTCAATATCATCTACCACCGCCTTCGAGTTGATCAATTCAATCAGATATTTGATAATCTCAATAATATCTTCTTTCGTTAGAACCCGGATGTCTTCGCCGGTGGTCAATCCTAACTTACGATTTATACGGAAACGCCCCACATCTCCCAAATCATAACGCTTTTCGGAGAAGAACAGGTTCGTAATCACTTCTCGAGCACTGGCTTCATCCGCCGGCTCCGCATTACGTAATTGACGATAAATATACAATACGGCTTCCTTCTCGGAATTGCTCGGATCTTTCTGAAGCGTATTGTAAATGATCGCATAATCAGCCAGATTCTGATCTTCACGATGCAACAGGATATATTGCACCCCAGAATCTATAATTTCCTGAATACTGTCTTCGCTTAATTCCGCTTCACGGTCGATAACAACATCATTTCGTTCGATGGAAACAACTTCACCCGTATCTTCATCGACAAAATCTTCCACCCAGGTCTTCAACACGCGAGCCGCTAACTTCCGCCCGACATATTTCTTTAAGTTCGTTTTGGTTACTTTGACTTCTTCTGCCAGATTGAATATTTCGAGAATATCCTTGTCACTCTCGAAACCGATTGCACGCAACAACGTCGTTACGGGTAACTTTTTCTTACGGTCGATATACGCATACATGACATTGTTGATATCCGTTGCAAACTCGATCCATGAGCCTTTAAACGGAATAATACGGGCAGAATATAATTTCGTTCCGTTGGCATGCGTACTTTGTCCGAAAAACACACCGGGCGAACGGTGCAATTGTGATACGACGACACGTTCGGCTCCGTTTATCACAAACGTACCCCGATCAGTCATATAAGGTATCGGTCCCAGATAGACGTCTTGAATCACCGTATCGAAATCTTCATGCTCCGGATCGGTACAATACAATTTAAGTTTAGCCTTTAACGGAACACTGTATGTCAGTCCGCGTGCAATGCATTCATCAATGGAATACCGAGGCGGATCTACATAATAATCCAAAAACTCCAGCACAAAATTATTTCGTGTATCGGCAATCGGGAAGTTTTCGGAAAACACTTTATACAAACCTTCCTTTTTTCTTTTTTCGGGCGGCGTATCAAGTTGTAAAAAGTCTTGAAATGACTTCAATTGTACTTCGAGGAAGTCCGGATAAGCAAGGAAGTTCTTGATCGAAGCAAAATTTATCCTTTGAGTTTGAGCTGCAGAAGACATTTAGTTAGTAGTTAGGAATTGTTTTTGAACTTGTAATGAAATAGACGCAAAAAGGTTAAGAATCCCCGACGTACGGGGAGACTTAACCATATCACCTGTTTATCAGGCCATAGACACTATTTAAGCTCAACTTCTGCTCCTGCTTCTTCCAACTTTTTCTTCAAATCTTCAGCTTCGGCCTTAGCCACACCTTCTTTGACGTTGTTCGGAGCACCGTCAACCATATCTTTTGCTTCTTTCAAGCCCAGACCGGTCAATTCTTTCACTAATTTAACGACTGCCAGCTTATTAGCACCGGCGGATTTCAGTACCACATCAAAAGAAGATTTCTCTTCGGCGGCGGCGGCACCGGCAGCCGGACCGGCTGCTACCGCTACGGCTGCCGCAGCCGGTTCAATGCCGTATTCTTCTTTCAAAATCGTCGTTAATTCGCTCACTTCCTTTACGGTAAGATTTACCAATTGTTCTGCAAAAGCTTTCAAATCTGCCATTTTTGTATGATTTAAATGATTATTATTCTATTAATTAAATTTTTATCTCTTCTCGAGCGTTTGTAAAATACCATGAATTGCCTGTCCGGATGAAGATTGCAAAGCAGACATCACATTCTTGATCGGCGACTGCAACAATCCAATCACATCTCCAATCATCTCTTCTCTGCTCTTCAGATTGACCAAAGCATCCAAATTTTCTGCCCCAATGTAGAAACTTTCCTGTACATAGGCAGCTTTCAGTTGAGGCTTAACCTCTCCTTTCATGCCTTTCGTAAAATCCTTCATCAAGCGAGCCGGAGCATTCACCACGTTCGAAAACATAACGGCCGTATTCCCCTTGAGGGTTTCATACAATGCCGAGTAGTCCGTGTCCATGGACTCCAAAGCTTTTTTAAACAAAGTATTTTTTACAACGACTAACTTCACATTTTCCTTGTAACAAACCCTTCTCAACGCACTCGTCTTCTCCGCATCCAAGGCTTCGATGTCCGTCAAGTAGAAGTTTCCATACGCTTTCAATGTTTCGGCCAGCCGTTCAACAACGATACCTTTATCTTCCTTTTTCATCTGTTCCTAAACTTTAAAGTAATTAATCTTCAAGCGTTTTCGGGTCAACCTTTATTCCCGGACTCATTGTACTGGAAAGATAAATGCTCTTTATATAAGTACCTTTGGCTGCCGACGGTTTCAATTTGATAAGCGTTGAAATAAATTCTTTCGCATTTCCGCTTATCTGCTCCGGGCTAAAAGATACTTTACCGACAGAAGAGTGAACGATTCCGGCTTTGTCGACTTTAAAATCGATTTTACCTTGTTTCACCTCTTTCACGGCGTTCCCAATTTCATTCGTTACGGTTCCGCTTTTAGGATTCGGCATCAAGCCGCGAGGGCCCAAGACACGTCCTAATGCACCAATTTTACCCATGATAGCGGGCATCGTGATGATAATATCGATATCGGTCCATCCGCCTTTGATTTTTTCGATATACTCATCCAGTCCTACATAATCGGCTCCGGCCGCTTTTGCCTCGGCTTCTTTATCAGGAGTACACAATACAAGAACCCTTGTTTCTTTACCTGTCCCGTGAGGAAGCGATACTACCCCTCTCACCATTTGGTTGGATTTACGGGGGTCAACACCGAGACGAACATCCACATCTACCGAAGCATCAAACTTAGTTGTCGTGATTTCTTTGACTAATGCCGAAGCTTCCTGCAATGTGTACATTTTCCCTTCTTCAAGCTTACCCGCCGCCAATTTCCGATTTTTCGTTACTTTACTCATCTTCCAATCGACTTTTAATGGTTCGTTTCCGGGAATGTTCCAGTGACCGTAATCCCCATGCTTCGCGCTGTACCGGCGACCATCTTCATCGCAGATTCAACGGTAAAGCAGTTCAGATCGACCAACTTGTCTTCAGCAATGGCCTTCACCGTATCCCAAGTGACTTGCGCCACTTTCTTACGGTTAGGTTGTGCCGACCCGCTCTTTTGCTTGCTGGCCTCAAGCAGCTGCACAGCAACAGGCGGTGTCTTTACAACGAAGTCAAACGTCTTATCCGCATAATAGGTAATTACCACAGGCAACACCTTACCGGCCTTGTCTTGGGTCCTGGCATTGAATTGCTTGCAGAACTCCATGATATTTATCCCTTTGGAGCCCAATGCAGGTCCAACAGGAGGAGAAGGGTTGGCTGCTCCTCCTTTTATCTGTAATTTAATTTGTCCAGCAATTTCTTTCGCCATCTTTTTTTAATTTAATATTTAATTCATATCTTGAAAAAGAACCCATCATTCGTAACCACGACTATTCTTTCTCTACTTGTACATAACTTAATTCAAGGGGCGTTTTACGTCCAAAGATTTTAACAATCACCTTGAGTTTCTTTTTCTCCGCATTCACTTCTTCAATGATACCGCTGAAGCCGTTGAAAGGGCCATACGTCACTTTCACGGTCTCACCTACATCATACTGAACATCGAGTTCTTCCGGTTGCTCCTGTAATTCATCCAGTGTCCCTAACACACGACTCACCTCCGACGGACGCAAAGGAATAGGGTGTTCCACCCCACCCAAAAATCCGATCACATTGGGTATCTCGCGCAAACGATGGATCACCTCGCCCACCAGATTGGCCTCCACCAATACGTATCCCGGCAAATAGGCGCGCTCTTTGACGACCTTTTTGCCATTACGCATGGTAAACGTCTTCTCTGTTGGAATAAGCACTTGTGAAACATAATTTCCCAAGTCCGAATTTCTCATTTCAGCCTCCAGATATTCACGCACCTTATTCTCCTTCCCGCTGATTGCGCGGAGAACATAGAATTTTTGTTGAGAATCTGACATTACAAAAAAACCTATAAACTGTAGATGAATTTCATCACAGCCTCAAATCCGAAGTCAATGGCGCCAATAAGTACTGCTATGATAAGGGAAGCAAACATAACAACGACAGCACTATTTGACAGCTCGGCTTTCGTCGGCCAAGAAACCTTATGTACAAGCTCGTTATACGAGTCTTTGATATAAGCTATTACTCTCTTCATTATTCGTTATTTATTGCACGGAAGGAGAGGCTCGAACTCCCGACACCTGGTTTTGGAGACCAGTGCTCTACCGACTGAGCTACTTCCGTAAAGCACAGTCGACCGTTATGAACCAATCGACTGTATGCTGTTAAAACTTAATCCAACAATTCCGTAATCTGACCGGCACCTACCGTACGGCCTCCTTCACGGATGGCGAAACGCAAACCGATATTACATGCTACCGGATAGATCAATTCCACCTCGATTGTCACGTTATCACCGGGCATAACCATCTCCACGCCACTCGGCAGAGTGATCTCACCCGTCACATCCAGCGTACGGATATAGAACTGCGGACGATATTTATTGTGGAACGGCGTATGACGGCCGCCTTCTTCTTTCTTCAAGATATAAACCTCCGCCTTAAACTTGGAGTGAGGCTTAACCTGCCCCGGATGGCAAAGCACCATACCGCGCTTGATTTCATTCTTGTCAATACCACGGAGCAACAGACCCACGTTATCTCCGGCCTGACCTTCGTCCAGAATCTTACGGAACATTTCAACCCCTGTTACCACGGATTTTTTTCCGTCAGCACCCAGACCAATAATCTGCACTTCATCTCCCGTGTGGACCACTCCCGTTTCGATACGTCCCGTAGCTACTGTACCACGTCCCGTAATCGAGAACACGTCTTCCACCGGCATCAAGAACGGTTTATCCACATCGCGCGGAGGCAGCGGAATCCAAGAATCGACGGCATCCATCAACTCCATGATCTTTTCTTCCCATTTAGCATCTCCATTCAAGCCACCCAAGGCAGAACCCTGAATAACAGGAGTATTATCGCCATCGAAATTATAGAACGAAAGCAGTTCGCGCATTTCCATTTCTACAAGCTCCAGCATTTCAGCATCGTCCACCATATCGCATTTGTTCATAAACACAACCAAACGAGGAACGTTCACCTGGCGAGCCAACAAGATATGTTCGCGAGTCTGAGGCATCGGACCGTCGGTAGCAGCCACAACGATGATAGCGCCATCCATCTGAGCAGCCCCCGTTACCATATTCTTCACATAGTCGGCGTGACCCGGACAGTCTACGTGTGCATAGTGACGGTTTGCCGTCTCATATTCCACGTGCGACGTATTAATGGTAATACCTCTTTCCTTTTCTTCCGGAGCGTTATCGATCGAATCGAACGAACGCAGCTCGGAAAGACCTTTCTTCGCCAAAACAGTTGTAATAGCAGCTGTCAAGGTCGTTTTACCATGGTCAACGTGACCGATCGTACCGATGTTTACATGCGGTTTTGTCCTGTTAAAATGTTCTTTTGCCATAACTCAAATTGTCTTTTATGTAATAATTAATAATTTCCTTCTTCTTTTCTATTTATCCGAGCCGGTGCCGAGACTTGAACTCGGGACCTCTTCCTTACCAAGGAAGTGCTCTACCGCTGAGCTACACAGGCGTTACACATCCGTTCATAAACGCACCATTATTTTCTAATGTACGCACGTACTATAATTATAATAGCCATTCGTTCAAAAACCATCTTTTCCATTCACTTCACCCCCCTCTTCTCTTTCGAGCCTCTTGTCGGATTCGAACCAACGACCCCGAGATTACAAATCACGTGCTCTGGCCAACTGAGCTAAAGAGGCCTTTAGCATAAAATGAGCCGCTTCGTGGTAAGCGAAACGGCTGCAAATTTAGACATTATTTTATTACGTAGCAAATTTCTACTTTCTTTTTTTTACTTTGCCCTGCTTTTTTCTTTTACTTTAATCAATTGCTTCTCTAAAGCAACAACAGCATCATCAACCGCCTCCTCGAATGTATCATTGACTTTCTCGGCAAAAAGGTCGTTGTTCTTTATTTTTAAACGAACACCAACCTGTTTGTTTTGAGCCGATTCCGGCTTCACGACACGCAAGGTCACCTCTGCGTCCAAAATACCGTCATGATACTGATTCAGCTTCGAAACTTTTTTCTGAATAAACGCCTCCAAACGTTCGGTTGCGTCAAAATGAATTGCTTGAACTCTAATTTCCATAATTTACCTCCTTACTTTTTCGCTCTCGGATGAGCATGATACATTTTTTTTAGTTCTTCAAAAGTGATATGCGTATAAACAGAGGTAGAAGCCAGACTGCCGTGTCCGAGCAGCTCTTTCACGGCATTCAACTCCGCTCCGTCATTCAACATACTCGTTGCAAATGAATGCCTGAGCACATGCGGACTGCATTTTGCCAACATCGGGATACCGGACAGCCGCTTTCGAACTATATGATAGACGATGGACCCCGTCAAAGGTTCGCCGTTTTTTCGCACAAAGAGATACCTTGCATCATCGGTAGAAATCACTCTCTCTTTCAACGAGATATAATGAAGTATCATCTCTTTCAAACGCCCTGCAAACGGAATGATACGTTGCTTATTGCGCTTGCCGTTTACCCTGAGTTGCATGGCTTCCATATCAATATCGGCATACCGAATTCCGACAAGTTCCGAGCGTCGCAGACCTGTTTGATACAACATTTCAAGCAGAAGACGGTCACGCCTGCCTTCAAAATCAGAGTCGAAAGATGGACCGTCAAGCAAATCAGCCATCTCTTTCTCTTTCACAAAGAAAGGTAACGGACGAGACTGCTTGGGTCCCACCACCAAACGTACGGGACTTTCAGACAATACCCCCTGCTTCAGCAAAAACTTAAAGAATGATTTCAGCGAACTCAATTTGCGGTTGACTGATCCGGGAGCCATTGACTTGTCTAAAAGAGAAACCATCCACGAACGAACACAATCAGCATCGATCAACCGAACGTCAATCACTGCTCCTTCCGCATTCGCATGGACAAACGACTCAAACTGAAGCAAATCATGCTCGTATGCCATTACAGTATGAGCCGAATACCCCCTCTCATAGCGAAGGTAACTTAAAAATGGCTTAATAAAAACATTCACGTCGCATTGTTTTAATGCGACGAATATAAGGAGATTTTTTTATTAAACCAAAAAAAGGAGTAAAAAAACGAATGATTACTCTTCGGCTTGCTGTAATTGCTGCACGTAAATCGCACGAATACGTTCTTTCCTTTTTTCAACGGAAGGTTTGGTAAAAGCCTGACGTCTTCTTAGCTCTTTTACAACCCCTGTTTTTTCAAACTTTCTTTTGAACTTCTTCAATGCTCTTTCGATGCTTTCGCCTTCTTTTAATGGAACTACAATCATAAACTCTTATTTTAATGCTTATTTTATTTCATCCGTAAAAATCGGGCACAAAAGTACGGATAGTTTTATTACTTACAAAACATTCCGATATATTTTTAACCGAATAAACAACTTCCGTTCTTTTTATCTATCTTTGTACCCAATCCATACAGACAAATTCATCCATAACAATAAAACAATGGCACTTATAAAATCAGTTCGGGGCTTCGTACCCTTGATCGGGAAAGACACTTATCTGGCAGACAACGCAACCATTATCGGAGATGTGGTGATTGGCGAAGGATGCAGTATCTGGTTCGGTGCGATATTACGCGGCGATGTAAACTCGATCCGTATCGGGAACGGGGTCAATATACAGGACGGCTCGGTACTGCATACCTTATATGAAAAATCGACGATCGAGATCGGCGACAATGTATCCGTCGGACATAATGTCACCATTCACGGCGCCAAGATATGTGACGGTGCGCTGATCGGGATGGGCGCCGTAGTGCTCGATCACGCAGTGATCGGTGAGGGTGCCATCGTGGCAGCAGGATCGGTCGTACTAAGCCATACTCAGGTAGAGCCGGGGAGTATTTATGCCGGAGCACCCGCGAAGTTCGTGAAGAAAGTAGACCCCGAGCAATCGAAAGAAATCAATCAGAAGATCGCACGGAATTACCACATGTACGCTTCCTGGTATAAATTGGAAGAATGATGCATCCTTTTTCCAGGAATCTTCTGATTCCGGCACTCACATTCATTGCATCCGTTACGGGCTATGTAGCATGGCATGCTCTGACTCGAGAGAAGAGCTCCGCATTGCCCGAGGACACAGTGCTGCAGATCGGCGAACCGCAACGGGCAAGGCTCGTCTTTGCCGGTGATCTGATGCAACACATGCCACAGGTTCGTGCGGCCCGTCGGCCGGACGGGACCTTCGACTATTCGGAAACGTTTCGTTACGTCAAACCGATCTTCGAAGAGGCGGACTTTGCCATGTTAAACTTCGAAACAACACTCACGCCTACTTCCCGTTATACAGGCTATCCGATGTTTCGCTCTCCGGCACAACTGGCGGATGCCCTTCACGATATCGGCATGGACGCCGTGGTGATGGCCAACAACCATATTTGTGACAACGGGCGAGCAGGAATCGGGTACATGACGGCGCGTTTCGACTCGCTGGGTATCGTTCACACCGGTGCGTTTATCGACAGTACGCGATATCGGATGAACCACCCGTTGCGCTTCGAGGTCAAGGGTATCCGGTTTGCCCTGCTCAACTATACATACGATACCAATGGCGTCCCCATCCCTGAAGGAACGATCGTGAACCTGATCGACACGACAGTCATTCAAAACGATTTAAAGGGAATCGACCGCTCCGAAACGGATTGTATCATCGTGTTCTTTCACTGGGGAGATGAGTACGTACGAAAACCCAACAATACTCAACGGATGCTGGCGGAGCTATGTCATCGCTATGGGACGGAAATCGTGATGGGCAGTCATCCGCACGTGATCCAGCCTTTCGAAGCCGGATACGATACGGACAGCACCATCCGTTCCGTGACAGTCTACTCGCTGGGCAACTTCGTATCGAACCAGCGTGACCGATACAAAGACGGGGGACTGATCGTTACGCTCAATATTGAAAAGAGAAATGGACAAATCTCGATTTGTCCGTACTATACGCCGGTATGGGTTTCCATGCCGAACTATCGCATTCTTCCCCCCTCGGTAGCCGATACGCTTCCGCTACCATCCGGACAACGGGAAAATTACCTCCAATTTATTCAAGACACCCGCACCCTGCTCGATAATGACCGGATATTCAGGGAGAAGTAACGGTCATAAACGCATTTCCCCAAGGATTCGGTCGGTTACACCGCTGTTCCGCCGGACATAATCACCGACGATTTGTCCGGCTTTCGCACGTTGAGCCGGATTACGGATAAATTCATCCATGCGGATTATAAACGCGGCTTCATTCTGTAAAGAGAATCCTCCTCCGCAGGCAATCAGTTCATGCGCTTCGCGAAATTTCTGATATCTGGGTCCGAACAACACCGGGATACCGTAAACAGCCGCTTCAAGCGTGTTGTGGATCCCTTTTCCGAACCCGCCCCCCACATAAGCCACCTCTCCGTAACGATAGATGGACGACAGCAAACCGAAGCTGTCGATAATCAGACAGTCCTTACCGGACACCGGCTGATCGTTCGTCTCGGAGAGACGAATGGAAGGACGATGGAGCAGTGATTCGATATACAGCAGATGTTCCCGTGGAATTTCATGCGGCGCAATGATCAGTTTCACTTCCGGATGCGTATTAAAATACGGAATAAGGATCGACTCGTCTTCGGGCCATGAACTGCCTGCGACCAGAATCAGCGAAGTTCCGTCTCCTGCAAATTCTTTCACCGCGGGAAGCTCGCGTGCCTGCCGCTGCACGGCCATCACCCGGTCGAAACGCGTATCTCCGCACACCTGAACGTTCGTAATCCCGAACTCCGCCAGCAGGCTTCGCGAGGCTTCGTCCTGCACAAACAGACGCTCGAAACAGGTAAGCGCTTTCTTGTACCAGCTTCCGTACCATTTGAAAAACAGCTGTTCACGCCGAAAAATACCGGAGACGAGGTACGTCGGGATCTTTCTTTTTTTCAACTCCGTCAGATAGTTCAGCCAAAACTCGTATTTGATAAAGACTGCCACCGCCGGATTGGCCAGATGCAAAAACTTCCTCACCTTATACGGCGTATCGAAGGGCAAATAACAGATCACATCCGCCCCGTCGTAATTCTTACGCACTTCGTAGCCGGACGGCGAAAAGAACGTCAACAGAATTTTATAGTCGGGATAACGCTTGCGAATCGCCTCCATCAAAGGACGCCCCTGCTCAAACTCACCGAGCGAGGCGGCATGAAACCAGATATATCGGGCATTTCGATCGATCTTCTTCCGAAGGATGCCGTTGGTATGCCACTGCCCCACGCGGGTCATCCGCGCCTTACGATGGAAGAACGAAGACAGTTCGACGGCAAACGCATACAGATGCAATGCCAGTGTATAAACGTGACGCATCAACCTAACACTTCTATCGCACGGCCGATTCTCCGAATCGTCTCTTCCTTACCGATCGCTTCGGTGATATGAAACACTTGCGGCCCGATGCCCTGCCCCACAAGCGCCAAACGTGCGGCATTCATGATATTCCCGAGATTGTACCCTTTCCCTGCAATCCATGTTTTCACATATTCTTCGGTACCCTCTACATCAAACGGCTCACGAGGGCGTAACACCTCGATCAGTTCCGTCAACTGTGCGGCACTGTCTTCCTTCCAGCGTTTCCGGCGCGTCTTCTCGTCGTATGTTTCCGGAGCGACAAAGAAATAATACGTCTGCTCCCACAGCTCGGGCACGAAACTCACGCGCTCTTTCATCAGTCCGACGACTTTTTCGACATAAGCCTCATCCGTACCGACAACACCGTGCTGCTCGAGAACAGGGCGAAACATGGCGGCGATATCTTTATCGCTGCGCTTACGGATATATTGATGATTGAACCATTTGCCTTTCTCGTAGTCGAATTTCGCACCGCTCTTGCTGCAATGGGCCAGGTCAAAAAGTGCGGTCAGTTCGTCCATCGCCATCAGTTCGCGATCATCTCCGGGATTCCATCCGAGCAGTGCCAGAAAATTGATAACGGCCTCGGGCAGATAGCCGCTCTCACGATATCCCGATGACACTTCGCCGCTCTTCGGGTCATGCCATTCGAGCGGAAAGACGGGAAAGCCCAAACGGTCTCCGTCGCGCTTGCTCAGCTTCCCTCCCCCTTCGGGTTTAAGGAGCAATGGCAGATGTGCAAAGCAAGGCATCGTATCGGCCCAACCGAGATAACGATAAAGCAAGACATGCAACGGAGCGCTCGAGAGCCACTCCTCCCCGCGAATCACGTGAGTAATCTCCATCAAATGGTCGTCCACGATATTCGCCAGATGATACGTCGGCAAATGATCGGCCGATTTATACAGCACCTTATCGTCAAGGATCGAACTATTGATAACAACTTCACCACGTATCAGATCGTTCACATGGATGTCTTCGTCCGGTTCGATTTTCGTACGCACCACATAACGGTGTCCCGCATCGATCAGAGACTTCACTTCCTCAGCCGAAAGTGTCAGGGAGTTACGCATCTGCATCCGGGTCGAGGCATCGTACTGGAAGTTCGGAATCTCCTTTCGCTTGGCTTCCAGCTCTTCGGGCGTATCGAAAGCGATATAAGCCCGTCCCGCATTCAGCAATCGGTCTACATACTGTTTGTAAATCTCTTTCCGTTCGCTCTGACGGTAAGGGCCAAACTTTCCTCCATAACCCACACCCTCGTCGAAAGGAAGGCCAAGCCATTGAAACGACTCGATGATATACTCTTCCGCACCAGGCACAAAGCGCTGTGTGTCCGTATCTTCGATACGAAGAATCATCTCCCCGCCATGCTGTTTGGCAAACAAATAATTATACAGGGCTGTACGTACACCGCCGATATGAAGCGGCCCCGTTGGACTGGGTGCAAAACGCACTCTTACTTTTCGTTCCGACATATATTTAGACGAATTTGAATACTTATTACGAATGTGCAAAAGTAAGCAATTTCCACATAATGCCGTCATATCGGAAAAAGTATTTGCCCGACAAACCCATGAAGAGAACTCAACAAATTTATATAGACATGATTTTATATATATAAATAGTTTGTAGCAAGAGCATCTTATTTTTAAACATACCCTAAAAATAAAAGAATAACATATGTATTAGATAAATAAAACTCCATATATTTGTGGCATTATAAGTAAGCACAAAAAAATAAATAGTAGAAAATGAAAAAAATAACATTTTTTCTAATGGTGTATTTAAGTTCACTCTCTTTTGCTTATGGACAAGATACCCCTAAGATGAGGTACGAAGATAAAATCAGAATTAGAGAAGCCATCAATATTTCCAAACAAATGGGAGAAAAAATCTGGAATGGAATAAATAAAGTTCCTTTTGTGATATTACTTGTAACAGACAGCCTTGAATTTTTGGTTAATCACCCTTATCCATCAGATGATTTTAAACTATCAGAAGATGATAAAATATTGAACACAAAAATTCTATACAGGAAAAGACTATTTCCCGATTTCTATTTAGCTACCTTTCCAGCAGTAAATGGGGTGAATTGCATCGTTGTTGGAACACCTGAAAAAACAAACAAGAACTCATCTGATTGGACAATTACCTTATTACACGAACATTTCCATCAATATCAATTTACTTCACAGCACTATTATGACAAAGTAAATGCATTGGATTTATCTGGTGATGACGAAACCGGAATGTGGCAATTAAATTACGCTTTCCCTTATGACAATTCAAATGTTATTGAACAATTCAAAAAATACACTTCCGCATTACTCAAGGTGATTTCTAGTATAGAAAAGAAGTCTTTTAAGAAAGATTTTAGAAACTACTTAACACAAAGGAAAAGACTTAAAAACGCACTAAGTCCTTCTGATTATCGCTATTTTTCGTTTCAAATATGGCAAGAAGGTATTGCAAGATATACTGAATATAAATTCATAAAAGCGTTAGATAATTATATTCCGACGCCCGAAATGGCACAGATAGAAGACTTTACACCTTTTAATAGTTTGAAGGACAAGTTTTATTTATCTGAGTTAAACTCTATAGCGACTTCAAAATTAGAAAAAGATAAACGCGTTAGTTTTTATGCTATCGGATTTGCAGAGGGTATTCTACTTGACAAGCAAAATCCAATGTGGCAGGAAAAATATTTGACTGATAAATTCTATATAGAAAATTACTTCAACAATGAATAGACAGCCTTCTGCCATCACAGGCTAATCGCATCAAAATCTCAAAACAAACACAGCTTCATAAAAACAAACGATTTAAACCAACAGACATCCACATCCGTTTTTTTACTATTTTTGCATCGGGATGCTGTATAAGACAAAGGGAATTGTATTACACACTCTTCCGTACAACGACAAGTACATGATCATCACTGTGTACACGGAAGAATTCGGACGTATTGCTTACATGGTGACGAACTCGCACCGTAAGAAAACAAAGATTCCGCATGCTTTTCTGATGCCTCTTTCCGTCCTTGACATGGAAGTGGAACATCTGAACAACAGAGAGATTCAACGCATATGCGAAGCCCGGCCCGCCTTTCCGGCGATGCAACTCCATCAGCACCCTGTAAAGAACGCCGAAGCCTTGTTCCTGTCCGAAGTTCTCTACCGGGTTATCCAGGAAAAAGAAGCGAACAGACCCTTGTTCAACTACGTGTATCATGCCATCCGATGGCTCGAAATTGCCGACGAAGGCGTCGCCAACTTTCATCTCGCATTTCTATTCCGCCTCTCGAACTACCTTGGCATCCATCCCAATAAAGAACTGTATGCCGAAGGACAATATTTTGATCTGTTGAATGGTACATTTTCGAGTACTCTTCCCGAACACAATCATTATTTAAGCAGGGAGGAGAGCCTCGTCTTCGCCCGTTTGTTAAAAATGAATTTCCAAAATATGTCGGTGTTCACT
Organism: Tannerella forsythia; assembly: GCF_001006485.1. Taxonomy (GTDB): domain Bacteria; phylum Bacteroidota; class Bacteroidia; order Bacteroidales; family Tannerellaceae; genus Tannerella; species Tannerella forsythia. The sequence goes on along the minus strand of NZ_JUET01000058.1, from coordinate 352,443 downwards.
TTTTCCCGAACAGAACGTACGCGTATCATCCGCCATATTCTCGACTACTACCGCCTCCATCTATCTGATTTTCCGGAGATAAAGTCACTTGAAGTCATGCAAATCCTTTTTGATCAATAAAAAATATCCAACTCTTTAAAGATATCCGAGTCGACATTTGGTTTTTTATCCGAAAGTGCGTATCTTTGTAACGGATAAATTTATAAATTCACTTGTATGAAAGCGATTTTATCAACATTAGTTTTTACATTTTTAAGCATTACACTTATGAGTTTTGAAACACCAAAGCTTCCCTATGCACAGAATGCATTGGAACCTGTAATCAGCCAGCAGACAATTGAATATCATTACGGTAAACATTTACAGAACTATGTAAATACATTGAACAAACTTATAGTAGGTACGGAATACGAAGGAAAAAGCATTGTGGAGATTGTTAAAACAGCCCCCGACGGTGCTATTTTCAACAATGCCGGTCAAGCGCTGAATCATGAACTTTACTTCCTGCAATTCAAGCCTCAGACAGAGCATAACGCTCCTAAGGGCAAACTTGCCGAAGCCATCAATCGCGATTTCGGTAGCTTCGAGGCTTTCCAAAAGAAGTTTACGGAGGCATCCTTAACCTTGTTCGGATCGGGATGGGCTTTCTTATCCATCGATAAAGAAGGTAAATTAGTGATCACACAGGAAGCCAACGGCTCCAATCCGGTACGGAGAGGATACACTCCGATCTTCGGTATCGACGTGTGGGAACACGCTTACTATCTGGATTACCAGAACAGACGTGCCGACCATATCGAAGCGGTATGGAGCATCATCGACTGGGAAGTGGTAGAGAGCAGAATGAAATAAAGACAGGTCGCATCAGTAGGGACTACCGGCCGACGGTTAAAGCGGTTGGCCGGTCCTTTTAAGAACCGGTTCTGTAGTTCAATGGATAGAACGGAAGTTTCCTAAACTTTAAATCCGGGTTCGATTCCCGGCGGGACTACTTTCAGAAGTTGCAGAGCAACAAAAGAAAATCATAAAACGTCTTGGCTTTTTCTAGCCGAGACGTTTTTTTATACTCCGTATCGAAACGATTTTCCCAACATACATGCCAACCGACGCATCGTTTGCAAAGGCTGAACTATACCTACAAATGCACCCTTTCTACCCCTCCTATGGCATGGACGAAATAAAAGAGACTGGGCCTTCCTCAAGGTTCATTTATGAGTGTGTCATGCCAGTCGTATATGTAACGTATGCGAAATAACTTTTTAACAGAGAATCCCCCGCAATCATTCGGTATATTCATAAAAAAACAATACCTTTACGCCTCTAAAATAAAAATGAAAAACAAGTGATTATAGCAACAGACGGAAGGATAAACAAACATATAAATCTTTAACAAATATATTTCTATGAAACGAGACAGTGTAATTTTTGAAATTATCGAACGTGAACATCAACGCCAGTTGAAAGGTATCGAGTTGATTGCTTCGGAAAACTTCGTGAGTGAACAGGTGATGCAGGCCATGGGCAGTTACCTTACCAACAAGTATGCCGAAGGATATCCCGGGAAACGTTATTACGGGGGCTGCGAAGTGGTAGACGAAAGCGAGAATCTGGCCATCGAACGGCTGAAAAAGCTCTTCGGGGCCGAATGGGCTAACGTGCAGCCACATTCTGGAGCACAGGCAAACGCGGCCGTCTTTCTGGCAGTCCTGAATCCGGGCGATACGTTCTTAGGCTTAAACCTCTCGCACGGAGGGCATCTTTCGCACGGTTCGCCGGTAAACAGCTCAGGTATCTTGTATCGCGCCGTCGAATATAATGTAAAAGAAGATACGGGACGCGTGGATTACGAACAGATGGAAGAAGTGGCATTGCGCGAGAAACCGAAATTAATTGTCGGAGGAGCTTCCGCTTATTCTCGGGACTGGGATTATGCCAGAATGCGTGCGATTGCCGACAAAGTCGGCGCATTGCTGATGATCGATATGGCACACCCGGCCGGCCTGATTGCTGCCGGTTTACTGAACAACCCGCTGCCACACGCCCATATCGTCACTTCAACGACGCATAAGACCCTGCGCGGCCCGCGCGGTGGTGTGATTTTGCTGGGCAAGGATTTTGAAAATCCATGGGGCAAGAAAACACCGAAAGGCGAAATCAAAACCATGTCTCAGCTGCTCGATTCGGCGGTATTCCCCGGTATTCAGGGTGGTCCGCTCGAACATGTGATTGCCGCCAAAGCCGTGTCATTCGGCGAAGCGCTTGAACCCGAATACAAGACTTATCAAACACAGGTAAAGAAAAATGCAGCCGTGATGGCACAAGCCTTTATCGATAAGGGCTACAAAATCATTTCGGGCGGAACGGACAACCACAGCATGCTTATCGACCTGCGTACCAAATTCCCCGAGTTGACAGGTAAGGTAGCTGAAAAAGCGCTAGTTGCCGCCGATATTACGGTGAACAAGAATATGGTACCGTTCGACAGCCGTTCGCCGTTCCAAACATCGGGCATCCGTATCGGTACGCCGGCCATCACCACACGCGGAGTAAAAGAGCCGCTGATGGGTGAGATTGTCGAGATGATCGACACCGTACTTTCCAATCCCGAATCGGAAACAACGATCGCTTCCGTGCGCAGCAAAGTGAATCAGACGATGAAAGACTATCCGTTGTATGCATGGTAATCCTCCGGAACACAAATTCAATTATTATATTATTATATGAAGAAATTATTTTTATCCGCAGTGATCGGCGCATGCTGCCTGACGGCGTGCGACAATAAGCAACCGGTCACGAATCAGCAAAGTTACAATCAGGGAATCAACATCATTCCTCAACCGCAAAGTCTGGAGCAGGGCGAAGGTTCTTTTCAGCTGAAAAAGAACACCGTTTTTTATGCACAGGACGCCGGTGCCCGGACGGTCGCCGAGTTTATCGCCGGCAAGCTCAACCTCTCAACCGGTTTTACGCTGCAAGTGACCGACCAGGAAACGGCATCGAATGCGATCGCGTTACTGATCGACGAATCGGTAGAGCATGAAGAAGGTTATACACTGGAGGTAACGAAAGACAAGGTCACGGCCAAGGCGCGCACCCCACAAGGATTGTTCTACGCCATGCAGAGCTTCCTGCAACTGCTGCCCGCCGAGGTGGAAAGCAGCACAACCGTCGATGGTATGGCATGGGTGGCTCCGTGCGTAAACATTCAGGACGCCCCCCGATTCGGCTACCGCGGAGTCATGCTCGATCCGTGCCGTCACTTTATCCCGGTCGAGAATGTGAAGAAGCATATCGATGTTTTAGCCCTCTTCAAGATCAACCGCTTGCACTGGCATCTGACCGAAGATCAGGGCTGGCGTATCGAGATCAAGAAGTATCCGAAACTGGCGGAGATCGGGTCGAAGCGTATCGACGGAGAAGGTACGGAGTACGGCGGTTTCTACACTCAGGAAGAGATCAAAGAAATCGTAGCCTATGCTGCCGAGCGTTTTATCACCGTCGTTCCCGAACTGGAAATTCCGGGACATGAACTCGCAGCCATCGCAGCCTATCCGGAACTTTCGTGCAAGGGCGATTCCATCACGCCGCGTATCATTTGGGGCGTCGAAGACATTGTCATGTGCCCCGGAAAAGAAGAGACTTTCCGGTTTCTTGAAGACGTAATCGCCGAAATGATCCCGCTGTTCCCCGGCACCTATTTCCACATCGGCGGAGACGAGTGTCCCAAGAGCAGCTGGAAGCAATGTCCGCTTTGCCAAAAGCGTATCCGCGAAGAAGGTCTGAAGAACGAAGAAGAGCTGCAGAGCTACGTAATCCGTCGTATCGAGAAAGTGCTGAACGGACACGGCAAGCGTCTGATTGGCTGGGACGAAATTCTGGAAGGCGGTCTGGCACCATCGGCCACGGTAATGTCGTGGCGTGGCGAGGCCGGCGGCATTGCCGCGGCTAATATGGATCACGACGTGATCATGACGCCCGGATCGGGAGGGATGTATATCGACCACTATCAGGGCGATCCGAAAATCGAGCCGGTAGCCATCGGCGGCAACGCGAAGTTAGAGAAGACGTACAGTTACAACCCGACACCCGACACCCTGATCAAGCTCGGCAAAGACCACTTCGTCAAAGGCGTTCAATGTAATTTGTGGTCGGAATACCTGTACACGACCGACATCTTGGAATATCGCGCTTATCCGCGTGTGCTGGCGCTAAGCGAGATTGCATGGACACAGCCCGAGAAGAAAAACTATAACGACTTCTTGCGCCGGTTGGACAACGCCTGCGTGCGTCTCGACGAACATAAGGTTAACTATTACATTCCTCAGCCCGAACAGCCGAACGGATCATGCAATTTCGTGGCGTTCACCGATAAGGCATCGCTCGAGTTTACGACGAACCGCCCTGTCAAGGTCGTTTACACGACAGACGGCAACGATCCCACACCCGAATCGGCCATATACGAATCGCCGCTGGAATTTACGGAATCAGCCACGTTGAAAATCCGTTCCGTACTGCCTTCGGGAAAGATGAGCCCCGTGCGCACCATCACCGTAGAGAAGCAGGCACTGGCACCGGCCAAAGAAGTAGCTGCGGCCAAGCCGGGTTTGAAGATGCAGGTAACGGACGGCATGTTCCTCGAACCGTCGAAGTTGGCGGATGTTACCGACTGGAAAGCATCGACGATCAAGAGCCTTGCTGAAATTACAAAGGTCGTTAAAAGCAGCGAATCGATGCGCGGAGTGAAGCAATATGCCGCCATAGCCGAAGGCTATGTAGACATTCCCGAAGACGGCGTCTACTACTTCTCGTCCGACCTCGAAGAGGTATGGGTCGACGGTCGGAGGCTGATCAGCAACACCGGCGAAACGAAACGCTTCTCGCGTCGCGACTGTTCGGTAGCGCTGGCCAAAGGACTGCACGAGTTTAAGGTCGTCTTCCTCGGACACATCATCGGCGGATGGCCTTCAAACTGGGGCAACGGTAGCGTAAAAATCCGCAAAGCCGATGCCGAAAAATTTGAAGCGATCGCTGAGAATCAGCTGTTCCACGAGTAAATAAACAGTGAGTTACTTTGCCGGAATCACATTGCACGTTTCGGCAGAGCAACCGCATCAAGTTTCCTGAAAAGAGAGCCGACTCAAAATGAGTCGGCTCTCTTTTTATCCGTATGGGCTTTCAGATTTTCAAGGTTCGGCCAACAAATCCGGAATTACTCCGCTCCTCTTCGCCTGTATTGCGAAGGAGAGATGCCGAACATTTTCTTAAAAGCGTGATAAAAGCCGGAATAGTGATCGAATCCGCAATGTTCGGCCACCTCGTCGATGCTCCATTCGGGCTTGGAATCGAGCAATTGCTTTGCCCGTTTCATCCTTATTTGCATGACAAAAGCCATGGGTGTCTCTCCCGTCAATCCGGTTATTTTGCGATGAAACTGGCGCGGACTCAGACAAAGTTTGTCGGCCAGCGCATTCACGTCCAACTGCTGCTTGTCCATCAGCAGATAGACGGCATCGACCGTTTTGGAGAGGAAACGGTTGTCGGCATCGGTGTGCTGTACTTCGGCCTCCTTGCCTTCGGCCAGCGCCTTCGAGAACTTTTCGCGCAAGAAGCGACGCTGTTCAAGCAATTTTCGGATGCGCACACGCAGTTCGTCGCCATTGAACGGTTTTCCGAGATAGGCATCCGCCCCGGCCTCTAATCCTTTCACACGGTCGGCATCCGTCACTTTGGCCGTAATCACAATGATAGGCACGTGACTGATCAGTTCATCGGCACGTACGCTCCGGCACACTTCAAGTCCGTCCATCTCGGGCATCATCAGGTCGGTGATCATCAGGTCAGGCACAATTTCGCGCGCTTTTTCCAGCCCGTGCCTACCGTCGGATGCAAAGAAAATATCGTATTCGTCGGAGATTTGACTGCCGATGTAGCGTGCTACATCGTTATTATCTTCAATAATGAGCAGACGTGTACGATTCTCTTCGCCGGTCACACGATCTTCTATACCGCTTTCCTCCGTCGTTAGGGCAAAAATCGGTTTAGGTTCTCTTGTCTCCAATGGTTTCCATTTACCATCGCCATGCCGTTTCGGCAACCGCACGGTAAAGGCGCTGCCCTTGTCCGGTTCACTCTTCACGCTCACTTCTCCGTCGACCGACCGAACAATCTGCCACACCAATGCCAGTCCCACGCCGGTACCGATATTACCTCCTTCGTATTCCCCCTGATAGAACGGATCGAACACATGGGCGAGGTTCTCCTTGGGGATCCCCTTTCCGGTGTCAGCCACAGTGATGGTTATGTCATCGCCATCAGAGGTGACATTCACACGCACCCTCCCGTTGGCCGGAGTAAATTTGAACGCATTCGAAAGCAAGTTATTGAGTATCTTGTTCACATAATCAGGCACAAAGTCGGCCTCCACCGGTCTGTCGGTTACGTATTGAAGATCGATCTCTTTCTCGCGAGCATATTCGCGGTATCCGTCGATGATCATCCCGATGAATGCCGTCATGTTGCCATGCCGCCAGTCCGGTTCGCCAAGTGCCGATCTCACTTTCGAGATGTCGAGCAGCTGGTTAATGAGCGTCAGCAATTGATTGCCCTGCCGTTCGACGGCGCTTCCCTCAAGACGTGTCTTTTCCGGCAAGCTCTCGTCTTCACTGATGTTTCGGCTCAAGCCGAGGATCACCGTGAGCGGTGTACGCAATTCGTGGGTGATGTTCGTAAAGAAGCCGGTGCGCAATTTTTCCACCTGCCGCATCATTCGCGAGCGCAGCCGTTGGAGGTATACAAGATATATCAGGAACAGCACGATAGCGAGCAGCACGACGGCTACAATCGCTCCCACGAAGATGGAGACCCGCAGGCTTTCCCTGTGTTTCTCACTCTCCTTACTGATCTCTTCCGTTTTGTAAAGAGCGTAGTACTGTTCGATCATCTGCTCCGATTCGTGCCGGTACATCGAGTCGTTCAGTTCGGTATAACGTTCCAGTTGCAGCAGTGCGCCGGGATCGTTCATGTCGCGCATCACCTTATAAGCCGCGTATCGAGCGTTTTTCTCCACATAACGGGCATGTACCTGCACGGCGTCGGAAATGGCTTGCCGGTATGCTTCGAGGGCCTGCTTGCGGTTACCGAGCGCTTCGTGCACTCCGCCGAGCTGTAACGATGCAATAGCCAGCGACGGACGGTTACCGCTTTCCGTGAGTACGGGGATGGCTTCGTCAAGCAGCTGGCGTGCGCGGTCATATTCCTTCAACTGATAGTAAGCGCTTGCCATCTGACATTGGCGGACGGCAGCCTTGTGCGGACGGTTGCCTCCCATGTCGAGGCGGTATGCTTCTTCCGAAAATTCCAACGACTTACGAGGATCGTCGAGCTTCAGATACACTTCCGAAGCGATGCCTAACCGGATGGCGAGCACGCGGTCGCGGTTCAGTTCACGTTCTATGCCGATCGCTTTAAGGATCATATCCTTGGCCAGCTTCGGCTGTTTCATGGCAAGATAGAGAGCAGCCATATTGTTGAGCGAGGTGCTAATGCGTTCCTTGTCGCCCGACACCTCATCAAGGGCGTAGCTCTCTTTGACAGCTTCCAGCGCCCGGTGAAATTCGCCCTTGCGTTGAAGGCATACGCTCAGCGATGACAGCAAGTCCGACAAAGCCTCCTCCCCTACGTATTTTTCGGAGTAAAAACTCCGTGCCCATTCGAAGCTGCGGATGCTCTCATCAAAACGGTTGAACAGAATAAAATATTCGCCCATATAGTAATGAGCATAAAATTCCAACCTTTCAAGGTTTTCACCGGGAGCAAAAACGATCAGTGAATCGATCGAACCGTCTTGATACAACGTCTCGAACAACTGATTGGCAGCCATGATTTTCTTCTCCGTATCTCTTGTTTTCAGGAAGGCATCGTAAGTCTTTTCGATTTCCGAGGTGTTTATCCGCAATGATACGGCTAAGGAGTCGCCTGTGTAAGCCTGTAGCATAAGGGAATCTGTCGCTGCATGTCCTTCCCGATCCGATCGTTCGTAAATCTTATCGCACGAAAGAAACATAAAAAGAAACACCGATAAAGCGGTGAATAAAAAAGTGACGTTACTGTTGAACGGCATATCGACAATATCTATAAAATTTAGGATAATGTTGTTTGTCCGCATCAAAAGTCGTAAATCCTCTCCTAAAAAACAAATTTTATCGAAGAATAATTTTTTCTTCCAAATACCATTATGAGGTGCTATATCCCCCGTTGTTTCTACATAAAAAACTATTATACTGCCGTTTGAGAACCATCGATGTCCGATTTAAGCAAGTCGGGGGTGATAAAAAATGTCCGATTTGAGCAGGTTTTTGTCCGATTTGAGCAAGTCCGATCGCCCGAACAGAGGCTAAATTTGCAACAGAAAAAAAAGATTCCGGCATAATGAAAAGGAAAAAAGAAAAACATGAAAAGAAGATCGACAAGGCGCTGCATCTTGCAGAAGAACGCATGGAGTTACTTGATACCATCAAGGAGATGGTGGAGACAGAAGTAGACAAGCAAATGAAGAAAGTATGCCGAAGAGTGAAAAGTGAAAAAAACAGCAAAATAATCAAGGTAGCTAAAACAGTAAAGGACGAACAATGAATAGTGAAAGACGAATAGTGGAAAAAGAGATTCTTCGCTTCGCGCTGAATGACAAATTAATGGTTAATTGTTATGCAGGGTACACGGTATCCGAACGCAAATTTCGCAAATGACGCGAATGGACGCAAATAACCCCCTTTGTCATTCCGAACGCCACCCTTTGTCATTCCGAACGTAGTGAGGAATCCCGTGGGGAAGAGGAAAGAGATTCTTCGCTTACGCGCTGAATGACAAATTAATGGTTAATTGTTATGCGTGGTACACGCCGAATCATGTATTTAGAAAATAACCATTGACAATTAACCATTGACAATTAATTTCGTCCTTGGGCCTCGGGCGGTGAGCCGACGGAGCAGCGAGCGGGGCGAAAGAAAATCAGGCTGTCCGAGCGAAGCGAGTTACCTGATTTTCCGACCTGCGAGCGTCGCGAAGGCGTGTGAAGCGCACGAAGCCTTGACTTTTTGGTTACTTTTGGGTCAAGCCAAAAGTAACGGAAAGAGCGCTCTGAATGACAAAAGACCGAACGCAGAGGAACATCCCCCCTCCCCCCCCCTTCAAAGGGGGGAATGCGGAAGCGAAGCGTTGGGGAAAAAGGGCGACCCCCTCGGCGGAGGGCTGAAAGCCTGAATGAATAATGATTTGGATGCCGCCCTTTGTCATTCCGAACGCAGTGAGGAATCCCGCCTCGAACGCTTCGGTGTTCGTCAAAGGGCCTCGGGCGGTGAGCCGACGGAGCAGCGAGCAGGGCGAAAGAAAATCAGGCTGTCCGAGCGAAGCGAGTTACCTGATTTTCCGACCTGCGAGCGTCGCGAAGGCGTGTGAAGCGCACGAAGCCTTGACCTTTTGGTTACTTTTGGGTCAAGCCAAAAGTAACGGAAAGAGCGCTCTGAATGACAAATGACCGACCGCAGAGGAACATCCCCCCAGCTCCCCTTCAAAGGGGGAAAAGCGGAAGCGAAGGGGGGATGTTATCCCTTCGGAAGGGGGAATGCAAGGGACTGAAAGCTGACCGCTCTGTAACAGCCCTGAAAGGGCGCATTAATTCAGCCCAATGCGAAGCGTTGGGAAATAGGGCGACCCCCTCAGCGGAGGGCTGAAAGCCTGAATGAATATGGATTTGGATGTCCCTTTGTCATTCCGAACGCAGTGAGGAATCTCGCCTCGAACGCTTCGGCGTTCGTCCCCTCGGGCCTCGGGCGGTGAGCCGACGGAGCAGCGAGCAGGGCGAAAGAAAATCAGGCTGTCTGAAGCGAAGCGAGTTACCTGATTTTCCGACCTGCGAGCGTCGCGAAGGCGTGTGAAGCGCACGAAGCCTTGACCTTTGGGTTACTTTTGGGTCAAGCCAAAAGTAACGGAAAGAGCGCTCTGAATGACAAAAGACGATGTCCCGAACGCAGAGGAACATCCCCCCCCTTCAAAGGGGGGGAAGAGCGAAGCGAAGGGGGAAATGCTGACGGCTGACGGCTGAATGACAAAAGAAGTGAAGAGTGAAAAATGATTTGAACAACAGAAAAGGAACAATTAATATAAACAATTTAAACATGTAACATTATGGCTTATACAGAAACAACAAACACAAGTTACGGACAACGGTTGTCCGGTTCAATGAAAGGAATCGTAAGCGGTTTGCTGATGTTCATCATCGGTACGTGCCTGCTTTGGTGGAATGAAGGTCGCGCCGTGAAAACCTCGAAAGCGATCAAGGAAGCGGAATCGGTGGCGGTACATGTCGACGACGTCTCGACGGTCGATGCGTCGCTCAATGGCAAGCTGATCCATGCCTCGGCCTTTGCCGATACGAAAGATACGCTTTCGGACGAACTGTTCGGTGTGCGGACATTGGCCATCAAGTTGAATCGCAAGGTCGAATATTATCAATGGATCGAAAACTCGAAGAGCGAGACGCGCGACAAAATCGGCGGCGGACAGGAAACGGTCACTACCTATACATACGAATCGAAATGGGTAGACAAGCCTGTTAAGTCGTCGGAATTTAAAGACCCTGAATATAAGAACCTGAACTTTGTACTGACTACCATAGAAGAAAAAGATCAGTTGGCAGACAACGTGACCTTCGGAGCCTACACGCTGCCGGAGTTCATCAAACGATCGATCAGCGGAAACGTGCCGGCGGATGTACAGATGACCGACGAGCAGGTGCGCGAATGGAACAAGGCGTTGCACACGTCCGTATCGGTGAGAGACAGCGTGTCGCTGGTACATTCGGATAAAAATACGGTCTATTTCGGGCAATCGCCCAACAGTCCGCACGTTGGCGACGTCCGCATCACCTTCTACAAAGTAATGCCGGCTGATATTTCACTTATTGCCAAGGTAAACGGTGAGACGTTTGAAGACTATAAAACCCAAAACGGAGAATCATTCTCACGGGTCGAAATGGGTACGGTAAGCGCCGATAATATGTTTCAGAATGCACAAGACGAGAATAATATGCTGACGTGGATTCTGCGTATCGTAGGATTATTGCTTGTCGTTTTCGGAGTAAAATCGATGTTCAGCCTTTTGCCGACGCTCTTTAAAGTGCTGCCCTTCCTCGGTAACATCGTCGATGCAGGCGTAGGACTTGTATGTTGGATTTTCGGCTTGGCATGGTCACTGATCGTCATCGCTATTGCATGGCTCGTTTATCGACCCGTCATCGGCATCCTGTTATTGGTGGCGGCCGTAGCGGGAATTATCTTCCTCAAGAGCAGAAGTAAAAAGACCGTACCTCAATCATAAGTTTAATTATAAAAATCAAATCATGATGAAACGTTTTTATTTATCCTTACTTGCCGCCGTTGCACTGACCGCATCGGCACAGACAAAAGAAATAACCATTCTTTCCGTAAACGACATCCATGCGGCTATAGAACGGTTTCCTCAATTCGCGGCGCTGGTAGACAGCGCACGACAGGTACACCCCGATTTGCTGCTGCTCTCCGGAGGCGACAACCGTACCGGCAATCCGCTCAACGACATGTATCCAGTCACCAGCTATCCGATGGTTGCACTGATGAACAGCGTGCGATTCGACCTCTCGGCCGTAGGCAACCACGAGTTCGATTCCAAGCCCGCCGGACTGCGCGAAGTTATCAATTTGGCGAACTTCCGTCACGTGTGCGCCAACATGTATCCGGCAGATACGCTGCGGATGCATGTCGAACCGTATAAAATGTTTGAACGCAACGGCGTACGTATCGGTATACTCGGATTGATACAAGTCAATTCGCAAGGGATTCCCGATGCTCATCCCCTTGCCGTGAAAGGCATCACATTCCGTCCTCCGGAAGAAGTAGCCCGCGAGTATGCATGGCTGCGCGAACGGTGCGACGTGCTGATTCTGCTGACCCACAACGGCTACGAAGCGGATATACAATTGGCGAAAGCCTTTCCCGAAGCCGATGTCATCATCGGCGGACATTCGCATACGGCCGTCCATGGTTCCAAGATTCACAGCGGCGTGCTCGTCACACAGGCCGAACGCTGGCTTAAATACGTGACGGAAGTAACCCTCAAGTTGCAAGACGGCAAAGTGATCGACAAGCAAGCCCGCCTGATAAAAGTAACCGATTTTCCGCGTAAAGACGAAAAAGTGCAGGCGCTGGTCGATGAGTTCAGCCGGAACGAAACACTCACCCGTGTCGTAACACGGGCCGACGACGACTTCATGTGCAAGCAGGAACTGGGCTGTATGATGGCCGATGCGCAACGCGCTGCAGCCGAAGCCGACATCGCCGTGCAAAACAACGGAGGAGTACGATTCGAATCCCTGCCCAAAGGAAACATCACGGTGAACGACATCTACCGTCTCGATCCTTTCGGCAACGAACTGATCGTATACAACCTCACCGGCGAAGAGGTTAAACGCCTGCTTGCCGCTATATGCCGCGCTGATGATTACGGACCGGCCTTCGTGTCTGGGATTCAGTATAAGATCGCACTCGGAAAGGACAACAAAGAAGTAAAAAAGGTAGAAGTAAAGATGCCCGACGGCTCGAAGTTCGACGAAAAACGAACGTATAAAGTCGTTGTGAACAGCTACGTCGCCTCTGTCAGCAACTACGAAAAAGCCGATGAAGGGCAAAACCTTTTTGTTACCAGTGCCGACGAGATGATCAAATATCTCGAGAAGCAACCGTCGGTCAATTACAGGAATGTTGTCCGTATGACCTACACCGGAGGCGAGAATATTGAAAAGTAACCGGGGCTCTACAAAACAGCCAATCATCTCATGGACATCCGGAAATCGCATATCCTGCTAACGATAAACGAAGACCGGCTTTGGGCAATGACTCGGAAATACGGCTCGGAGTTTTAATCTTAATGGTAAGAGAATATGAAAGTTTTTGTAAACGACATCGAAGTAGACATCTTTCGAGGCGGACGGGCCAAAGATGCCATTCTGAAATATTACAGTCAATCAGGTCAACGTTTCAAAAAACGGAACCTTGATATTCGTGACGAATGGCAGAATACGATAGCCGAAGACAGTCCGATGAGCGAAAACAGGAAGATTTATCTCAAACAGGCAATGTCCGGAAATAAAAAAACGACCTGATGAAACGATGGATTTTCATATCGACTCTGCTCCTGCTGTCGGCTTCGCTGTCGATAGCGCGAGAGACATTTGTGCACAATGTTGATATCACCGTGCGGCTCGACCGCTCCGGCACGGCTCATATCACCGAGATATGGGACGTGGACGTACAGACGGGCACCGAATGGTATCTTGTGCAGGGCAACCTCGGCGCCATAGAGATACGAGACCTCGCCGTCAGCGACGAGACCGGCAAGACTTATCTCCGCGAAGACGTCTGGGACACCCACCGTACGATCGAAGCAAAAGCCGGCCGCTGCGGGTTGATACACAAGGGCGACGGCGATTATGAGATCTGCTGGGGTACGGGCTCCTACGGCCATCACCGCTTCACTGTCTCCTACATGATGACGCACTTCGTCAAAGGCTTGTCTGACGCCAACGCCTTCAACCACCAATTTGTGGCCGAAGGACTGAGCAGTCCGCCGCAGCACGTGCGCATCGTCATAGAGAAAACGGCGGAGGGCGACTCCGCAACGGCCTTCACGCCGCAGAACACCGGCGTATGGGCCTTCGGCTTCGAGGGCGATATCCATCTGGTCAACGGACAGATCGTAGCCCAGACACGCATGCCGCTCGACGATGACGAATCCGTCATCGTCATGGCACGCTTCGACAACGACCTGTTCATGCCGACGGATCAACGTGACGAATCGTTTGAAGTCATGAAGAATCGTGCCCTCGAAGGCAGCAGCTACAAAGAGGGCGGTGACGAAACGGTCACGCTCGTCGGGCTGACCCTGCTCATCGGGTCCGGCCTCCTTTTCTTCATCTTCACCCTGTTGAACGGGAGCACGTGGAAACGTATCCTTTACACCGCCCTGCTCTCGCCCGTCTGCATGACGATCATCTATTTCAGTGTCAAGTGGTGGGAATATTTGTTGGCCGGCATCGTCGTGTTATTCGTCGTCGGGGCGGTCGTTTACGTCATCCTCGAGCTTGCGGGTGTCACGTCCGCCCGCCCTGTCTACGGCGTGCGCCGTGTGACGGGCTGGTGTCGCGATATCCCGCTCGGCGGCGATCTCATTGCAGCTCATTATGTGCTCAACGAGGCTACCCCCTTGTGGGGACGCAGCGAAAAGCACCTCATCGAGGCGCTCCTGCTACGCTTCATCCACCTCGGACTGATCCGCATCTCCCAACGGCCGGACGAAAAGCGCCCCACCCTCTCGTTTGGCGACGAGAAGCCCTCCGAGAGTGAGTTTATGAGTGATGTGGAATACAGGCTCTACAAGATCATGCGCGCCGCCGCCGGCAAAGACCTGATCCTGCAGCCGCACGAGTTCTCGAAGTGGGCAAAGGACAAAGAAGAGAACGGCATGCGACTCTATCAGTGGATCAAAGCGACAAAGACTTACGGCGAAAAGACCTTCGATCGCAACGGGGCGGTGCTGAACAACCGCTTCACCCGCCGCGGCCGCGAGATGGCGCGCACGGTACCCGAGTTCCGGAATTACTTGAACGACTTCAGTCTCATCAACGAGCGACAAGCCCGCGAGGTGGCGCTGTGGGACGACTACCTGACGTTCGCTTCGCTCTTCGGCATCGCCGACAAAGTGGAGAACGAATTCAAAGCGCTCTCGCCCGAATACTTCCGCCAAAAGGAGCTGACCCAAGGCTACGACCGTACAACGGTGTCGATAATGAGTCGGGACCTCTCCGGTCGGTTCGTCAACGGATCCTTCTCGTACAAGGCAAAAGAATTCAGGGCTTCCGGAGGAGGAGGATTTGTTTCGCTCGGAGGAGGAGGAGGACATACCGGTGGCGGACGCGGAGGCGGAGCGCGATAACGGATATAAAAAACGTATCACCGTCTTCGACTCCCTCGTTCGAGGCTTGATACGATACGATTGTTTTTTATATGAAGATGTATTACCTGAAATCTCCTTGGAGGGAAGGTGGTTTCACTAAAAAACAAGTTTTAAATAAACAACAAAAAAAGAATGGAACTTGCAATTATTGTCGGAATTATCGCCGTGTTGCTTTTCTGGGCTATCTCGGTTCAGCGCGGACTGGTACAGCGGGAAGAATTGTGCACCAACGCCATGAACCAAATCGGAGTGCAACTGTCAAGCCGGTGGGATTTGATTACGGCCTTGATAGATATGGTCAAACAGTATTCCGAACATGAATATCAGACTCTGACCGACGTCATTTCCATGCGTCGGGATCTGAAACCCACTGCGTCGGCACAAGACATCGAAGAGCAGGAAGGACTTATCGGCAAATTAGTCGGCCGCATCAACATGTTAAGCGAAACATACCCCGACCTTAAAGCCGACCGGATTTACCTCTCGACGATGAACGACATGAAACAGTATGAAGAAAACGTACGCCACAGCCGAATGATTTACAATGACTCGGTAACGCGCTTCAACCGCGCCGTGCGTCAGATGCCCAACAATCTCGTGGCCGGAATGTTCGGGTTCCGCATCCGCGAATACTTGGAGGAAGACGCCAAGAAACGAAACTTCCCGACGATATAAACAAGGCAAAGAACATTACTAATCAATATGTATAACAATTTATTAAATTAAAAGGACATGAAAAAGATTTTTTGGATGACAAGAATAGCGGTACTGGCTATTGTAAGTGTGTTATGCTGCACGGCGTGCGACAAAGATGAACCTACCCCGACCCCCACTCCCGGAGGTGGCAGCGGTTCGGGAGGCAGCGGAGGTAGTGGCGGAAGCGGAGGTAGTGGCGGAAGCGGCGGAAGCGGCGGAGGCACCGTTGCCGTCACAGCCGTCAAACTTGACAAGACGACGCTCGAACTGCAAATCAACGGGCACGAAACGCTTACGGCCACGGTAGAGCCGGCCAACGCATCCGTTAAGATCGTCAGCTGGAGCAGCAGTAACGAAGGCGTAGCCAAAGTATCGACCTCGGGCGAAGTCACCGGTGTTGCTGCCGGTACGGCCACCATCACGGCCAAAGCCGGAGGCGCTTCAGCTACCTGTGCCGTCACAGTCAAAAAAGAGGAAAAACCGTTAGTCGCCCTCGATGTGAAGATTACCGGTAAGATCGACCATACCAACTACACCAAAGGGCAGAGCGGAACGGTCGAGTTCAACCGATTCCCCGCCACGGTCGATGAATTCAAGGCCGTGCGTGAAAAGATCGGTGGCGAGCCGCACGGCGCGGTAGCTCTGCAAGTGATGGCCATGGAAATGTACCGCCGCGACCGAAGCATCGGCCTCGAATGTATTAAACTCAACAATACATTGTCGAATGTGAACGCTGTTGTCAGCCGACTCAAAGAACTCTTCGGGGGCGATATCAACTACAACCGTCCTTACCAGATAGCTGCATACCTCAAAGGCGCCGAGCCGGGCAACGGATACAATCCGACCAAACCCTATACGGTCGAAGTCATCGTAGATCCGGCAAAGGCATATCAGCCTTCGGAAATCTTCCAGAGCAAATTTCTGTTCCTGAGAATAAAGACCAAGGGACGGGATAACGGTTCCAGCGGTCAGAATGGCACTTCCGACGGATTGTATGTACTCAAGACCAAAAAACCGGGAGAACCGGGAGAAAAAGGCAAATTCTTTATCGTCAATAACAGCGCCGGTATGCATTCGCAGGTGAAACCTATTTCGTTCGATCATGAGTTCAAAGGACTCGATTAAACGGAATAACTCATATTGAAACAACATTGTCTCTTTTTCATTTTCCTCCTCTCCCGCACAGACTTCCCCGTAGTAGCGCGGAAACCAAGGGAGAGGGGGTTTTTAAAAAGCAAGTATATTTTGATTCGATTGGATCGGCGGAATTATCGCTGACGCTCTGAATAACAAAAGAAGCGCTTTGAAAGAAAGTGAAAAGTGTATTGAACGACAGATGTAGCCTTAACTCGAAGCACGCATATACCATGCGAGGGAGTGCGCCCCCCTTTGTCATTCCGAACGAAGTAAGGAATCTCGCCTCGAACGCCCTCGGCGTTCGTCCCATGGGCCTCGGTC
This sequence comes from Tannerella forsythia, assembly GCF_001006485.1. Lineage (GTDB taxonomy): Bacteria > Bacteroidota > Bacteroidia > Bacteroidales > Tannerellaceae > Tannerella > Tannerella forsythia. The sequence continues at coordinate 335,247 of NZ_JUET01000058.1, read as the reverse complement.
GAGCTAACCCCTTCGGGGCGTTGAGGTGTTTAGGTGTTGAGTTGTTGATCTGTTGAGGTGTTTGCTGACCGCTGTAAAAGCCCTGAAAGGGCACGTTAATTCAGCCCAATGTGCAGCGAAGCGAAGCGTTGGGAAAACAGGCAACCCCCTCGGCGGAGGGCTGAAAGCCTGACGTAATTCAGTTGTTAATTGTCAATGGTCAATGGTTATGCCGGGTACACGGAATCCGAACGTCACCCTTTGTCATTCCGAACACCGTGAGGAATCTCGCCTCGAAAAGGGAAAAGATTCTTCGCTTCGCTCTGAATGACAAATTAATGGTTAATTGACAATTAATTTTGTCCATGGGCCTCGGGCGGTGAGCCGACGGAGCAGCGAGCAGGGCGAAAGAAAATCAGGCTGTCCGAAGCGAAGCGAGTTACCTGATTTTCCGACCTGCAAGCCTCGCGAAGGCGTGTGAAGAGCACGAAGCCTTGACTTTTTGGTTACTTTTGGGTCAAGCCAAAAGTGACAGAAAAGAGTGCTCTGAATGATAGAGAACGCGAGCGCCGTCTCTTCGGCACCGACTGAATCATATCATTCATATTTTATTCATATAAGTATTATATTAAAAACAAGTAACAAGATGAAAGTAACCATTTTTATGATGACCGCACTGGCACTGATCCTGACGATCGGTAGCGCAAGCTGCAACAAGAAAGAGGGTAAAGGCGAAACACCTGCCGGAATGCACGGTATCCCGACGCGGTGATGAACTCCGTCAGAGCCATAGAATAAACAGGCTAAACGCAATGATAAACGTTTAAATTCAATTCATTATGAACAGAAGCCTTTTTATGATGATCATCATGACCGGTGCCTTGACCTTGAGTGCTGCATGCAGTGGAAAGAAAGGCGGCGAGGCAGCCGACTAACTAACAAGTGAAGCGCGAACGGGGGTGGGTTCGAACCTGCACGTTTGACCTGCCCCCGTTCCTTGTCATTCCGAACGCAGTGAGGAATCTCAAAAACGATTAAGGATAAACTGTTTAATAACAAATTCAAACAAAGAAACAATGATAAAACGAAGTCTTATCACACCGATCCTGCTGACGGTTGCCGGCCTGCAAGCCGACGCTACATCGCCGCCGACATCGCCCGACTTTCCTCCAGCCTGCCTGCCGACGGAAAAGACCGTCGTTTTCCTATCCGAAGAGGCGCCTTCGGATAGAACTTGGACTTATCGAACGTCCTCCCAATACCCGGCCGTGAAGCAGCGATTCCGCGAGTTTGAAGGCAAACAGTGGACCAACGGCTTCGACTTCTTCATCGCAATGCCCGCAGACGGTTACATCAACTTCAGCGGCGGATCGCTGCACGAAGGCGGCTCGAGCTTCGGATTAACGCCAGAAGACGATCATTACCGCCTGCGCGGAGGCTTTTTCGTAATCGACGAAGATACTCCTGAGGGCGATGGCTACATCGCCATTAACGGTTCGGCAGGCGACAGGGTCGAAGTCCGGCAGTTCGGGGAGACCGGAGTGTTCATGACGGTTTACAACGCAAAAGACATACCGACCGAGGTGCTTCATCCGACAAACGACCTGCGCGAAACAATCGAAACGGACATCGTGACGTACTGTTTTGCCGGCGAATACCGGACAGAAGACGGCCGTACCTTTACGTTCTTCCCCGACCGGAAAGAAGTAAAAGGCTTTGCCGAAGACGGAAAATCCCAGTCTTATACGTTTGGCAACGAATACGAAACACCCGTAAATATCATCATCCTCGACGACGGTCGCTCGTTCCGCATCGAAAAGTCTGATGACGGTCTCCTGATCCGGAAATGTACCTATTACAGCAGTGAAGATCTCTGGACAGACGGCAACACCTATGCCACCCCTCAGCGAATCCGCTATCTGTTCGAGGCCGGAAACATTTCAGGCGATTTCCCCTTCACGGCCCTGCAGCCGATGACATGCGGACAGATCGAGCACTTCACCCGTAAGGAACTGCGCCTGATGCGTAACGAAATCTATGCCCGACACGGCATGCGCTTCCGCTCGGCCGATCTGCAAAAACATTTCGAAGCCAAAGCATGGTATGCCCCCACGAGCGACGACGTCAGCAAGCAATTGAGCGAGATTGAACGTATCAACATCGAAATGATTCGACAGATAGAAAAAAGACACGATGAAAACAGATAAGTTAAAAAAGAATACAATGCAACATCCCATCATCCTCTTACTGACGGCCGCACTGCTCGCAGGTTGCGGAAGCAAAACCAATCCAACGCCGACCGACGCGAAGATTCAATGGGGCAAACAAGACGTGGCAGCAGTAGCCTTCGTCGGCTACTTCACCTATGCCTCCGACTTCCTCGCCTCGTCGACCTACAAAATGTATACGGAACAGTACGGACTGCAAGACGTACAGCTCGTCGAGAACAAGGGCGATGAAATATACCTCGTCATCCCGCGCGACCCGAAAGCTTCCGTCACGGTGAACGACTATCCGGAAGCATTGATGACGGACCCCGATAGCGACGACTACGGCCAAATCCTTTACAAAAGCGAAGACGGAAAGCCCTTCTTCATCAAATGCAGCAGTGCGGAAGGAAGGGTCAACACCGAGCTCCTTCTTATCGACAGCGAAGGGAAAGGCTTGACCTATCATCCGCAGATCAGTACAACGGACGGGACGCTGGCCTGTCCTTCCGCCATGCCCGAAGGTGAAGGAACGGTTATCGACATTACGCTGCCCGTACCTGCCTCCCAACTACCACAAGAGACGAACCGACCGGATGACAACCTCTCGGCTTTTATCCGAAACGGACGTGTCATGGTTTCCGTGAAACAAGCCGCAGGATCACGCAACGACGGCATCTATGCCATAGAAGGCATCAACGGTAAGTGCATCGGACTCTTTACGGGCGACATCGGACAGGAGACCAATCCCTTCCTCTGCATGCTCATGGACGACGGCGGTGTGGAACTGCTCAACTACCACAGCGTCATGGGATGGAGCGACATCGAACCCGGACACCTGCTCAGCAGCGGACGACTGCCGGAGATGACCGATATCGTGTCGTTCGTTCAGAAGCCTGTCTTCGATGTATTTGAAGGCGACACCATTGGCGGATACATCACCGTCTTCGCTGTCGACAAAGATGGTAAAGAGCACGAAATACAAGAATGTGCCCGCTCCTTCCCCTCCCTCTATCATTTCAATCCGTCCGGCGACGGCAGCACCGAAGAGCATGTGCTGACGATCTGGCCGGACTGGAAAATCGAATATTGCAACGGCTGGCACGAAAGCGAACGCAACGAAGATTACTTCGGACGTATCCGGCCGCTGAAGATGGACTACGAAAACGAAACGTACGAATACCAATACGAGATGCTGACACATACCCAATACCCCTCCGTCGAAGAAGATCCGGTGACGAAAAACGTATCCATCACCGGCTCGTTCCGCCTTAAGGAACGCCCCGGCGAATCCGGCTATGAGCTGACCGTACTCTCCGGTCCTCTTACCTTCGGCGCACCCGAAGATGGCAGCGTTCGCTACAGACGAGATCCCGAACCTCATGAAAGATGGCGGCTATGACTTGGGCCTCCTCGCAGGCCTCGAAGAGGTGTGCAAGATGCTCACCAACGAATCGACGTTCGAGGCCGATGAGAGAGTCGAAAAGATCAAGGAGAATGTGGAGGCGGTGGTGCCCTAGCTCACGCTTCTGAATGCATCTCTTCCTCGTCCGTTTCGTAATGCTGGAAAAGAAAATCGTTATACGGGAAACGCGTGATGTGAATCGCCTTGACACGCTCGTAAAGGACCGCCTTCAGAGCATCGATATTTGTGCGACCTCTGGCTGAGATAAAGACGGTATTGCCCGACCGTTTATTCATCCATGTCTCTTTCAGCTCGCTAAGGGAGAGGTTCTCACGTTGGCGCGGCGTCAAGTCGTCCTCCTCTTTCGGAACGAACGAAAAGGCATCGACCTTATTGAAGATCATGATCACCGGCTTCGATTCGCAGCCGATCTCGGCAAGTGTTCTGTCGACCACTTCGATCTGCTCTTCGAACATCGGATGCGAAACATCGACCATGTGCAGGAGCAAATCGGCCTCGCGCACTTCATCGAGGGTCGATTTGAACGATTCGACGAGTTCGACCGGCAACTTGCGGATGAATCCAACCGTATCGGACAATAAAAACGGAAGATTCTCAATGATCACCTTGCGTACAGTCGTATCAAGTGTGGCAAAGAGTTTATTCTCGGCAAACACCTCACTTTTACTCAACAGGTTCATCAAGGTCGACTTGCCGACATTCGTGTAGCCGACGAGGGCCGCTCGCACCATCTTGCCACGGTTCTTGCGTTGCGACGATTTCTGTTTGTCGATCTCTGCCAGTTCACGTTTCAACCTTGATATTTTATCCAGAATGATCCGCTTGTCCGTCTCTAACTGCGTTTCTCCCGGTCCACGCATACCGACGCCTCCGCGCTGCCGTTCGAGGTGTGTCCACAAGCGCGTCAGACGCGGCAACATATACCGGTATTGCGCCAGTTCGACTTGGGTCTTGGCATGAGCCGTTTGTGCCCGTTTGGCAAAGATATCGAGGATCAGATTTGTACGGTCGAGGATACGCACCTGCAATGCTTTTTCGATGTTTCGAAGTTGCTTGGCCGACAGTTCATCGTCAAAAACAACAATCCCGATTTCATGCTCAATGACGTACTCTTTGATCTGTTGCAACTTGCCCGAACCGACAAAGGTCACGGAATGCGGCATGTCCAACTTCTGTATAAACCGTTTGACGGGACGAACACCGGCCGTATCGGCCAAAAAATCAAGCTCATCAAGATATTCCTTTACTCGACGTTCATCCTGATCGGGAGTAACCAACCCTACCAATACAGCCTTTTCCGTTTGTTCCCGTGTGATGATAAATTCCTTCATACGTATGCAAAGATAATCAATTTCCGCTATCCGTATGTTCTTTTACTGTACGGTCAAGCGAAACTCTTTCGGCGTCTTGCCGGTCTTCCGCCTGAAATATTGCGTAAAGAACGAAGGGTTCGGAAAGTTCAGCCGGTCGGAAACCTGCTGAACGGTTAACGGCGAAGACAACAGCATCAGCTTGGCTCGTCGAACGACAAAATCATCGATCCATTGTGCAGCCGTTTTCTGTGAGAGTTTCTTGATGACCTGCGACAGATATTTGGATGTAATACAAAGTTTTTCCGCATAAAAATCGACACGTCTCTCCTGCTCGTAATGTTCAGTGACCAGACGAATAAACCTTCGGAACAACTTCTCCTGATACGTATCCGAAGGAATCGCAGCTTGCTCTCCGTTTTGATAAATCGCCGCAATCTCATGACAAAGCACAAGCAATAACTGCCGCGTAACATCAATCCGGTAAGGGAAATCTTTGCGTTCGTAGTTCATACGGATATAATCAAAATGCGCCAGCATGATTTTCTTTTCCCGATCCGAAAGAGCAACACAAGGCATTTTAGAGATCATCAGGTAAAGCATGGAGGCATGTGTCACCGGGAAATTGCGAATAAATTCAAGATCGCTGGCCAGTACGATACAATCCATGTCTTCACTTCGTGTAAGGGTCTGTACCATTGTGTTGGGAAAAATAACGCACAAATCATTCGACTTAATGGAATACACCTGCTCATTCAGTTTCAGACTTAACCCGCCTTTAAGACAAAGAACCACACAACCGGCCGTTAAGACAGCAGGGATATGTTCAAGCTGTAATACATTCGCCCGATTTCCTTCAAACCGGAAAAACTTCAGCAACAACTCCCGTTCCATCGCTTCGGGGTCATTGACAAAATGACGTATACTCAGACTGTTTGCTTTCATCGTTAAAAAAGAATCCGAATGCAAAAATAACGATTAGCCGATCAAACGGTGGGGGGGGGAAGCAAAAAATATCCTTTCCGAACAAAGCGGTATCTTGCGGCTATACCCATCGGCCTTATTTCGAACGAATCCCCGCAAAAGACAACAAGATATACAGCAGAATCGTCATGGCAATACCGGGGATGCCGAGCCATATCGTAAGAGCGACCGCTGCAAGAATCAACAAATAGCGCCGCTCGTTTCCTTTCCATGCCAGCGATTTGACTTTCAGCGAAAACATTGGTATCTCAGACACGAGAAGCAGAGAGGTAACGATCGCCGTGACGGCCGTGACCGTCAAGAGAATCGTCGGTGACAGATCGACGGCCATAGCGAACCCTGTTGAGTCGCAATCGGACGTGAGCGTGCAGATCAACGATGACCAGAAGATGGCATGTGCCGGTACGGGCAAGCCGATGAAGGTCGTCGTTTGCCGGGTATCGTTGTTGAACTTTGCCAGACGAAGGGCAGAGCAGACAGGAATGGCCAGCGCGGCGATGTAAAACAGGTAGAGAAGATATGGAGGGAGGGTGATCGATGGGTCGGCGATCCGTTCATGAATGAATCGAAAAAGCATCAACCCCGGAGCCACTCCAAAGCTGACCATATCGGCCAACGAATCCAAATCTTTTCCGATAGGTGAATAGGCTTTCAGCAAACGAGCAGCCATCCCATCGGCAAAATCGAACGCAACGGCGACAAAGATGTACATCATTGCATGAAGACTGTATCCTTCAAGCGCCGCGATACATGCCATGCATCCGAATATCAGATTGCAGCATGTTAATGTATTGGGAATATACCGGCCGATACGATTCATAAGCCTATGAATAGATGATTTTACCTAACCGGGCCACAGGCGTCTGATTGGCTGTCACTTTTTGTCCCAGCCGAACGAGCACATCCGCATTCAACGGAAGATACGTATCGACACGCGAACCGAACTTGATGAATCCCATCTGATCATCGACATGGCATGACTCTCCCTCCTGTGCATACGTGACAATGCGGCGTGCCAGTGCTCCCGCTACCTGACGTGTCAAAATATCCACTCCATAGCCGGTCGTGATGACGATCGTCGAGCGCTCATTATCGATACTGCTTTTCGGAAGATAAGCCGCCTTGAAACGTCCGGGCTGATGAGAGACATGTTTCACGGTTCCGTTCACCGGAAACCAGTTGGCATGCACGTTGAACACAGACATAAAAATAGAAACCTGCAACCGTTTTTCGTGAAAATATTCGTTTTCCATCACCTCTTCGATCGCAACGACCGTACCGTCGGCCGGTGCAATTACGAGTCCCTCGGAGTCATAAGGGAAATGACGGTTGGGACTGCGAAAAAAATTCAGCGCCAACAGAAAAAGAACAATCGTAAGGCACAATACGGTATAGAAGACTCCCCCTTTGTTTATCGCGTAGTATATCCCTACATCGACGATAAATAAAAAAGTAAATAGCGACAACAACAGCCCTGTTCCTTCTCTGTGAACTTTCATTCTTTCTTCAATAAACGTGGCAAAAGTAGTTTTTTTTATCGAATATTAAAAACGTCAATCGGAAACAGCCTCCATTTCTCCGAGTTCGACATACCAGAGAAACCCTTCGACATGAGCGAATCCCATCGCACGGAGCAATTGGATATACGTACTCATCTGACGGATATAACGTCTGTCTTTCCGGGTCCCGAACTTATAATCGACCCCTACGGCCCGTTTCCCGTCGAGCATGATCCGGTCGGGTCGACTCGAATGTCCGTTACCGACAAGGATATCCGTCTCATTCAAGATTTGCATCGAGCCGTCAAACCACGGCCGTACGGACGGTTCGTTCAACAGGGTTTGTAATCTTTCGATCAGGCCGTAAGCTTCTTCTCTGCTGATTTCACCAGCCGTTTCCTTGGCGGATACGGCTGCGGGAATATCCGTAGTGGTACGGATACGGCTCAGCAAGTCGTGCATCAGGATGCCGTAGCGGCGCGCCGGATCGTCGAAGAAGTCGCCCTGGCGATGCAGATGAAGAAACATCCGTTCATCGGGTCTGACGGACGGGATACGTTTCATCGGAAGCTCTTCCGTGCCGGATGCCGGGGTACTGTCCGGTTGCCAGGGTTTACCCCATTCAAAGACGTTCTCCTCGGGCCGGTAGCCGTTGGCAAGCGGACGCAACAGGTCGCCTTCCGCTGTCGCATGGCAGTCGGAGACAAGGGCTGCACGAAGCAGTTGCGAGATCACCTGCGTTCCGGACGCTTTATCGTCGGGAGTGAAGACGATCAGCTCTTCTTTTGCCCGAGTCAAAGCGACATACAGCGTATTCAGACCATCGATGTAAGCATGCAGTTTCTCGTGATAATAAGCCTCGGCAAATAAGGTACGACAGAGGTCTTTCGTATAATTCACCGGCACGACGTGCAAACGATTGAACGGTGGAGATGCCGGATGACACCATAGCATGGTACTGCTCTTCGAGTCTACCTCCCAGTCGCCGAAAGGAAGAATGACTGCTTTGAAACCAAGCCCTTTCGACTTGTGTATGGTCAAAATCCGGATGGCATTCTGCGTATCAGGCATCGCAATTTTCGACTGACATCCGGTTTCTTTCCACCATTTCAGAAAACGGCCGATATCGGACGTTTCACGCTCCCCATACTCGGCCGTCAGATCAAGAAATGCCTGTACAAAGACTTGTTCGTTCTCAGGAAAGTCGGCTTTGAAAAGACGATAAAGTCCCTCAACGGTTTCATAGAACGAACGGTGTGAAAGGCGTTGCAGTTCGGAAAGTATTTCCGGTGCAAACGCCGTTTCAGGCTCTTTCCAAATTGTTTGTGCGGATGTTCCGGCCGATGTTTTCATTTGCATCACGGCGTGTACCACCTCGACCGTACGAGCGGCTGTCCCCTCGTCCGGCCAGTTCAGATATTGAAGCATGCCGATCATGAAACGGACGGACGAAGCTTGCCCAATCAGCAAAGCATCTTCAGAGATGATATCATACCGAAACGGCGTATCGGCATGCGTCTCCTTATAATGAAGTAAAGTGTCGGCTACCCGGATGCCTTCGCTACGGGTACGGACGAGCACGGCAATATCTCTCAATTGATATCCGTTCTTCTGCAGCTGTTCAATAACCACCGGAAGGCGTTGCAGGGCTTCGTCTTTCCACGAATGTTCGTCCTCATCGGGTAACAGCTCAATGCGGACATGCCCCTCCTTTGCCCGAAACGGTGGCGCGACATCCTGATAGCTCCGACTGTAAGCCGACACAATCTTGCCGGCATACCGTTCGCGACTCTCCTGCGAAAGCGCAGCCTGATCGATCCCTTCATTATATAATACTTGAAGTAGCTGAGGGACAACGGAAAATAAAGCATTGTTGAATTCAACGACATTCCGACAGCTTCGCCAGTTTTCGGCCAGGGTTTTCTCCGTGAGCCAAGATGCGGGAAAATCACACCTGATCTGCTTGTCGAGCAGCGTCCAGTCCGAGTTGCGGAAGCGATAAATACTTTGCTTAATATCTCCCACAATCAGGTTGGCGCGTCGATAGGCCAGACTTTCTTTAAGCAACGGACGGAAGTTATGCCACTGCATGGCGCTTGTGTCCTGAAATTCGTCGATCATGTAATGTTCGATACGCGTTCCCGTCTTTTCGTAGATAAAGGGAATATCGCTGCCGTCGATGATCCTGTTCAGCAGCTCGGTCGTATCGGCAATCAGCATACGGTTCTTTTCTTCGCGCCACTGCCGGATTTGTTGTTCGATGTCGCTTAATATCCCCAATGTATAAAGGTTTCGGCTGATGGCCAACGCCGTATAGTAATTCATCAGTCCGTCGAAGAAGCGGCAAACGTCATGCACACATTCGTTCAGTCCCTCGGCGTAAGCCTGTTCAATGACCTGTCGACGTTCGGGGGGCGTCGTCTTGGTGTACCAGTTCTCCACATGGTCGGGCAGCGCTCTGAACGTGGCGGACGGCTCTTTCATGTTCCCTTCGGCCAGACGATCGAACAGGAAAAAAGCGGAACGTGCCCCTCCTTTAAAGTCCGACGGAAGCAACCCGTGCCATTCCATGACACGCCGTCCTTTTTCGCCGATCTGCACGGCCTGCCTTTCGGTGCTGCGCAGGATGGCATAGAGCATGTTTTTGTACTCCGCCAGTGCTGCTCGGTCCGCAATATCGCGGTTTACTTCGGAGTGGAAAGCCTTGTAATTCTCTTTAAACAATTCGTTGCTGAGCTTGCGGATTTCGGTACGCAAGTCCCATGTCTCACCTTTCTCCACCTTTTCTTCACTGAAACGAAGCAACCATTCGAGTAAATCTTTGTGTTCGTCATTGTCGAGATCGGAGAGCAGACCGTCAATCGCTTCGGAGAGCACAAGGTCTCTATCCATCTCGATGCGGTAATTCCCCGGCAACCCGATCTCGCAGACGAATGCACGCACCGTCTGCTGGAAAAAGTGATCGATGGTGCTGACGTTAAACGCCGAGTAATCGTGGAGGATGCGGATCAAGGTCGTACGTGCACGGCTTCGCAATTGCTGTTCGGTCAGACGGTAAGCCTCAGTGAGCATGCCGGTATAGTCGGACGATTGTCCCGAGGCCAGCAGATACAGCTCGCTTAATATACGGTTTTTCATTTCCTCGGTGGCTTTATTGGTAAATGTCACGGCAAGGATATGACGGTATGCGTCAGGGGCGGCAAAGAGCATGCGCAGGTAATCGCCCGTGAGTGTATGTGTCTTACCTGTTCCGGCCGAAGCACGGTAAATCGTCAGCATACGTGGTATCCTTCTTCCGTAAGAAGGTCGGTCACCTTCTGTCGCCAATCCCCCTGAATGATGATCTCACCGTCTTTGACCGATCCGCCCACACCGCAACGTGTCTTCAACCATTTGCCGAGTGCAGACCGATCATTGCCCGTACCGCGAAAACCGCTGACCAATGTGACAACCTTACCTCCACGGTTCCGCTTTTCGAGCGTGATATGCAACCGTTGTTTTTCCTTTGGCAAGGTCTCTTCTTCCGCTTCTTCATCCATCTGATACTTATAATCGGGGTTGGTCGAATACATCACCCCGAGACGGCTCTTCCAATCATTCTGTTTCATCTCATGTTACTTTTTTCCGAGGCAAAGGTAGGAGTTTTCGAGCAGGATATTTCTCTCTGCTTGAAAAAAGGCGATACCCATTCAAAAAAAAAATCAACCGCCCCAATATACGCTTTTGCTTTTTCCTACGTTATATCTAAATATTGGGTATAAATATCTAAACGGGTTAGGGAATGATCGAATATATAAGAGGCGAAATCGTCGAACTGTCTCCCGCACAGATGGTCATCGAATGTGCAGGGATCGGCTACGGGCTGAACATCTCACTCACGACGTACAGTGCGTTCGACAAATGCGGCGAAGGGAAAGTGTACGTACACGAAGTGATTCGGGAAGATGCGCATTTGCTGTTCGGCTTTGCCAGTCGTGAAGAACGCGAATTGTTCTTGCTCCTTACCTCCGTTTCGGGTGTAGGACCGAATACGGCGCGCATGATTCTCTCATCACTCAAACCCTCCGGTCTGATTGATGTCATCGCCTCGGGCGATGATGTGAGTCTGACAGCCATCAAAGGTATCGGGAGCAAGACGGCGCAACGCATCGTAGTCGATCTGAAAAATAAAGTCAGACCCGTTGAAGGACTCGACGAACGTAAAGCCTCCGCAGGAATGGGACGCCCGGCTACGGGTGAAGAAGCCGTAGCCGCGCTGGTGATGCTCGGTTTTCAGAAAGCGTCATCACAAAAAGCCATAGATTCCCTCCTGGAAAAGACGCCGGACATGACGGTGGAACAATTGATCAAAACCGCCCTTACAATGCTTTAATGAAGAAAAGTTTCAGACATAGTTTCCGGTTGTTTTTCGTAGGGATCGGCACGAGTGTCTGTATGCTCAGCCAGGGCCTGGCACAGCAGACAACAACACAGACAGCTCCGAACGATACGCTGCTGAAAAGCCGGTACCCGATCTCGAAAACCGTCCCGCAGGAATACAAGGAGCTTACCCGACAATCGCCCGCCGATCTGCGCGATCCGGAGAATCTGAAAACATCGATCGAATACGATCTGCATACAGGCATGTACATCATCCGCACTAAGGTAGGTGACATGGAACTGGGTACCCCCCTGACACTGACACCCGAAGAATACCAAGACTACAGCATGCAGGAATCGATGCGCGCCTATTACCGGCAAAAAAACGAAGAATCGTTTCGCGAATCGGCTAACGGACAATTCAATTTCATGGATATGCAGTTCAATATCGGAGACGCCGGCAAGATTTTCGGCCCGGGCGGTGTCCGCGTGCGGTCGCAAGGAACGGCCGAACTGAAATTAGGCCTCAAATCGAGCGGCACGAAGAACCCGTCGCTGCCCGAGCGTTCACGCAGCCGTACCTTCTTCAACTTCGATAACAACGTGCAACTTAACATGCAGGCCACGGTGGGAACGAAAGTCAATTTCGGACTGAACTACAATACACAGTCGTCGTTCGATTTCGACGCTTCACGCCTGAACCTCGCCTATGCCGGCGATGAAGACGAAATCATCAAAAACATCGAAGCCGGAAACGTCAGCCTCAACACCGGTAATTCGCTCATACGCGGCGGCGCAGCCCTCTTCGGGATCAAAGCCGAACTGCAATTCGGTAAATTGCGTGTCAATGCGTTGCTGGCACAACAGAACTCCGAGTCGAAAACCATCTCGTCGAAAGGAGGCGTTCAAATGACAGACTTCGAGATCAATATCGATGATTACGACGAGAATCGCCACTTCTTTCTCGCACATTATTTTCGCGACCATTACGACGAGGCCATGGCCAAACTCCCGTATATCTCGTCCAGCGTCAGCATCAAACGTATCGAGGTATGGGTGCTCAATAAACGCAGCAACTACAACGACGCCCGTAACATCGTGGCCTTTTCCGACTTAGGCGAACATCATCATATCTTCAACCCCAAAGTGCAGCCGTCAGGCTCCGTTTCAGTCCCTTACAACAAAGCAAACACACTCTATAATGATCTGATCGAGAATTATAAGGATGCCCGAAACATCAACAAAGTCGGGCAAACGCTTGAGGGATTCCTTGAAGGCGGAACAGACTTCGTCAAAATGGAAAGCGCCCGTAAGCTGAGCCCGTCGGAATACAGGCTGAACGAACAGTTAGGATATCTTTCGCTGCAGTCGCAATTACAACAGGATGAATGTCTTGCTGTAGCCTTCGAATATATGTACGGCGGTACCTCTTATCAGGTCGGCGAAATCTCGACCGACGATAAGGAAAATACGAGCCGGTGTCTTTATGTCAAGTTGTTGCGAGGTGTCAACATGTCGCCCAACATGCCCTTTTGGAACCTGATGATGCGAAACGTATACTGGCTCAACGCTTCGTCGGTACAAAAAGACAAGTTCAAGCTCGACGTCGTCTATCAAAGCGATACGACCGGTACCTACGTATATAGCATTCAGGAAGGTAACATTGCCGGAAAAACCTTGTTGCAAGTGATGAATCTCGACCGGCTCGACGCCAATAACGAACCCGTCCCCAACGGCAACGGATACTTCGATTTCGTTGAAGGCTACACTGTCAGCTCCTTCAACGGCCGTATCTTCTTCCCCGTCGTCGAACCTTTCGGTTCACACCTGCGAAAAGCTATCGGTAACGATGCCATCGCCGACAAATATGTTTTTCAGGAGCTGTACACCTTGACGAAAACAGCTGCGCAGCAGATCGCCGAAAAGAACAAATTCAAACTGAGGGGGAAGTACCGCGCATCTTCCTCATCCGAGATCAGCCTCGGCGCAACGAACGTAGCGCGCGGCTCGGTCGTTGTCATGGCAGACGGTGTCAAACTCACCGAAAACGTGGATTATACCGTTGATTATGTTTCCGGTACCGTAACCATCCTGAACGAAAGTATCATCGCCGGTAACAGGTCTATCAGCGTTTCACTCGAGAACCAATCCGTCTATAACATGCAGCGAAAAACGATGATGGGAGTCGATCTGAGCTACGAGTTTTCCAAAAACTTCACCATGGGAGCCACCCTGATGCATCTCTCCGAAATGCCGCTGACCACGAAAACCACCATCGGAGACGAATCGATCAAAAACACCCTGTGGGGCGCCAACCTTGCTTACAAAGGAGAGAGTCAGTGGCTCACCAACATGGTAGACAAACTTCCGCTGCTGAATCTGACCCAACCAAGCCAAATCTCGTTCAATGCCGAATTTGCACACTTGATCGCCGGACATTATGAGAATAAAAATACAGGCAAACATTCTTATCTCGATGACTTCGAATCGACACAAAGCAGCTTCGACCTGCTCAATCCCTATCCATGGGCTTTGGCCAGCGTGCCCTACGACAATACGGCCGGCGCACTCTTCCCCGAAGCCTCATTAGTCAATAATATCGAATACGGCAAAAACAGAGCGCTCTTTGCCTGGTACTATATCGACGGAATTTTCACACGGCCAAGCTCTTCATTACGCCCGCGCCACATCAGCGATGACGATATCTCGAACCATTATGTACGCGCCATCAGCTATTCGGAAATCTACCCGAACAAAGAGCTGGCCTACAATGAAAATAGTACGCTCTATGCCCTGAACCTCGCTTACTATCCGAATGAACGCGGCCCCTATAATCTTGATGCCGACGGAATAAACCCTGACGGGACATTGACGAACCCACAGAAACGATGGGGCGGTATGATGCGTAAACTCGAGCAGACGGATTTCGAAACCGCTAATATCGAATACATTGAATTCTGGCTGATGGATCCGTTCATCTATAACCGAGAAACGGCTAACGGAGGCGACCTTTATTTCAACCTCGGAGAACTGTCCGAAGACATCCTCAAGGACGAAAAGAAATTCTTTGAGAACGGTCTGCCGATCAATGGCGATCGGTCACAAGTCGACACGACCGTCTGGGGAAAGATTCCCATTCAGCAGAGTACGGTCTATGCGTTTGATAACACCGCCGGAGCGCGGAGGCTGCAAGATGTCGGCCTCAACGGTCTCACGACCGAAGAAGAAAAAACATTCCCGGCGTACCAAGACTACGTCGAAAAAGTGAAACGCAAAGTCTCTGCCGAAACGCTCCTCTCGTGGGAAAACAACCCGTTCTCCCCCATCAACGACCCGGCCGGCGATAATTATCACTATTTTCGCGGCTCGGATTACGATCACGATGAAGTCGACATCCTCACGCGTTACAAACGCTATAACGGCACCGAAGGAAACTCAACGGCGGCCGAAGATTCGCCCGAACGATACGATGTATCCTCCAAGACCGTCCCTGACGTAGAAGACCTGAACAACGACAATACCTTAAACGACCAGAACGAAAAGTATTATGAATATAAGGTATCAATCCGCCCGAAAGATATGGTGGTAGGCAGTAATTATATCGTCAACCAGCGCAGAGTGAAAGTAAAGCTACCGAACGGAAGGTCAGACACGACATCTACGTCGGTCACCTGGTATCAGTTCAAGATTCCGGTGAAAGAATATCAACGTAAGATCGGATCTATACAGGATTTCAGGAGCATTCGCTTCATGCGTGTTTACATGACCGGCTTTCAGGAGCAAACCGTTCTGCGCCTCGGTACATTCGAACTGGTTCGCGGAGAATGGCGCACCTACCTGCAAGACTTGTCGAACCCGAACGCTCCGCCCTCCATCAACGGGACATTAGACATCACCTCGGTCAATATCGAAGAAAACGGCGACCGACAACCCGTCAACTATATTTTACCACCAGGTATCACCCGAATGACCGATCCGAGCCAGCCTCAATTGCGCCAGCAGAATGAACAGGCGCTCTCAATGAAGGTGACGAATCTCGGCTCGCAAGACGCACGTGCCATCTACAAAAAAACAAATTATGATATGCGCCGCTACAAACGGTTGCAACTCTTTGTTCATGCCGAAAAATTCATCAACGATGTCACATCCTTGAACAACGGAGAGCTATCGGTCTTCCTGCGTCTCGGCTCCGACTATAAAAACAACTATTACGAATATGAAGTTCCTCTGAACCTGACACCGGCCGGACACTACAACAATAGCAGCGAGAACGACCGCCAAACCGTCTGGCCTGCAGAAAACATGATCGATTTCCGTATGGAAGTGCTGACCAACCTGAAGATGCGACGTAACCGCGCCCGGAGGGAAGGACAGAGCGATGTGAGTTTCGCAAGGCTCTACTCGGAATACGATCCTGATCGCCAACTGAACAAAATCAGTGTCATCGGTAACCCGAGCCTTGCCGAAGTGAAAACGATCATGATCGGAGTGCGTAACAATTCCAAAGACATCAAAAGCGGTGAGATATGGGTGAACGAATTGCGCATGACTGACTTCGACGAACAGGGAGGCTGGGCAGCCAACGGCGCCTTGAGCATCGCCCTGTCCGACTTCGGAACCTTTAATGCAACCGGACACATTGAAACAGCCGGCTTCGGACGTATCGACCAGTCCATCGGCGAACGAAACATGGACGACTATTTGCAATATGCCGTCTCTACCTCCATGCAATTAGGCAAATTCTTCCCCGAAAAGGCGCAAGTTCATCTGCCACTTCACTATGCTTATTCGCGTGAAACCGTATCCCCCCAGTATAATCCGCTCGATCAGGACGTGAAACTTAACGATGCCCTCGGCCTCCTGGATTCAAAAGCAGAAAAAGACTCATTGAAAAGTCTGTCTCAGCAGCAAGTAACAACTAAAAGCATCGCATTGAACAACGTGCAGGTGAACATCAAAAGTAAAAACCCGATGCCTTATGACCCTGCCAATTTTTCGATGAGCTATGCATACAACGAAAGAAAACGTACCGACCCGGAAACCGTCTACGAAACGACGAAAAACTATCAAGGCAACCTGAGCTATGTGTACACCCCGTACGCCAAACCGTTTCAGCCGTTCGAAAACATCGAAAAAAACAATGGCTATACACGTTATATCAAACAGTTTGCTCTCAACTACTTGCCTTCCAATATCAGTTTTCAGACCTCTATCCTGCGTAACTATTACGAGATTCAACTGCGTAATCTCGATCTCCTGAGCTCCGGAACAAATACCATCCCCGTATCATTCAGTCAACAGTTTTATTGGGACCGTTCTTTTAACATTCGGCTCAACCCGCTCAACAACTTAAGTATCGATTTCAGCGCCGGCACAAACGCAAGAATCGAAGAGCCCCATGTACAGGTCAACAAAAAACTGAATCCCCACGCATATGAAGTATGGAAAGACAGTGTTAAAAAAAGTATTGCCGAATTAGGTACACCGCTGGCGTATGATCAGACGTTCAATGTAACATACACACTTCCGTTGCAGTATATTCCCGTGCTCGACTGGATGGGAGGGAGCATGTCCTACAACGCAACATACAATTGGGAGCGCGGATCATTTGTAGACCGTGATATCAAAACCGGCAACAGCATCAAAAACCAGCGACAAGTGAACTTGCAGGGAAGTATGAATTTCCAGTCCTTCTATAACAAAAACAGATTCTTGAGAAAAATCAATCAAAAATACGGCTCCGCAGCGGAGAGCAATCGTCGAACACAAGAGGACAAGAACCGGAAAAAACAGAAGAAAAAATTTGAGACGACGATACAGCTCAGTCCCGATAGCGGAACAATCGTCAACCATGGCCTGATGATTCGGAAATTTACCCGTATCGTGGCACGACGAACCGATGACAGCACATTATACAAAATCGACTACAAGCCAGTGGACTACGCCCGTATCCGTATTAACAATCGCGACTCCGTCGAGCTGCACCTGACGATGTATCCTGCGCCCCCACAGGAAGAAACACCGGCATACAAGGCGCTCGAATATACAACGCGCTTCCTGATGATGGCCCGCCGTATCCATATCCAATACGGCCTGAGTGACGGCATGTTGATCCCCGGCTTCGAACCGATGATCGGCGACTGGGTCGGTCAAGCCAATACCCCCTTCGGAAATGCGCCGGGATGGGGGTTTGCATTCGGTGACGTACGCGAAAGCTATATCCAAGAGGCAGCAAACAAAAACTGGTTGATTATGGACAAAAATAATGTCAAACCTGCACGGATCAACAGCAGTAAAACGCTCACGGCGACAGCCACGCTCGAGCCGGCCCTCGGACTCAAGATCGATCTGAATACCACGCGAGTCGACTCACGCGATACGGAAATAAGTTATATGTTCGACGGCATGCCGACACTTTACGGCGGTACGTTTACCATGACGACCGTAGCCTTCGGAAATGCATTCGCAAGCCTCGGAAATGCATCTAACGGATATGAATCGAAAACCTTCCGCGAATTTCTGAACCATCGGAGCATAATCGCATCAAGACTGGAAGAAAAGTATGCCGCAACAAGGTACCCGAATGCCGGATTCCTCGCTAACAGTTCGTTAGCAGATCAACCGTATAACCCCGAGAAAGGAAATGTCAGTCGGAATTCCTCCGATGTGCTGATCCCTGCATTCCTTGCAGCTTACACCGGGAAGGACCCGAAAAAAATCGAATTGACTGCTTTTCCGAAAGCCCTCGCCAACCTCCTTCCGAACTGGCGTATATCGTACGACGGACTCATTCAACTACCCTTTATAAAGAAACATTTCAAAAATATGGTCCTTAGTCATCAGTACCGATGCGTATACAGCGTCGGGACCTATCAATCTTATCCGAAATGGGTAAGTGCCGGAAGTCATCATCTCGGTTATATTCCAGACACGCAAACGGACGCACCTATACCTTCTTCAGCGTTTGCAATCACATCCGTAAGTCTTACTGAAGGGTTTAATCCGCTCCTTGGCATCGATGCTACATTCTTGAATAATGTTACGACCGGACTGAAATATCAGAAAACCCGCAATCTCAACTTGAACATATCGTCCTATCAGATCGTAGAAGCGCACTCCAACGAATTTGTAATTAGCTTAGGATACAAATACGCAGATTTCAATAAGGTGTTAAAAATGCGGAAAAAGAACAACTTCAATAATGACTTGACTTTACGCTTCGACTATGCACGCCGAAAAACACAGGCGCTGATTCGCAAAATAGAAGACGGATATACGCAGATGACCAGCGGAGCCATGACACAAAGCTTGCAGTTTTCTGCCGACTATGCCCTCAGCAAATCGATTACCCTGCGTGCTTACTATGATCTGCAAATCAATACTCCGCTTGTTTCCAGCGCCTCCTACCCTACTTCGAATTCAGATTACGGCATCAGCATTCGCCTCTCGCTCACTCAATAATGTCAGCACAAGGAGAAAAGTTTGTCTTTTTTTATTATTTTTTCCTTCAAATAAAGCTCAAAGTCAAAAAAAATCGTTTACTTTGTACCATTGGAAGATAATGTATGGGAAAAACCCCATAAAAAACAGCGTAATGGAATTGACAAAAGACACAAACGAAACAGGCCAAACGGAAATGACCCAAATGCCTGATGCCCTTTCTGCCCAGCAGCCGTCTGAAAACGTCGCAGAGAGTTCTGAAATCGTGCAAGAGCAAGAAAATGCCATGGAAGAGAAGCCGGCAGAAGCTATGCATGACATCACCCTTGATGAAGCATCGGTACAAAAAGAGCCCGAGATGAAAGAACTCCCGACAACCCCCGACGACTTTTGCGGCGAACTGCAGGAGGCCATTGAAGTCGGCGCCATCGGTATGATCGACAAACAGGCGATTCTCGAAGAGTTGAAGACCTTGGTGGAACATGCCGAAGAAGCGCCCCGTGAACAACTGGAAAAGCTGAAAAAGGCATACCTCCAAACGGTAAAAGCCGAAGTCGATGAACTAAAACGTATCTTTATTGAAAACGGCGGAGAAGAAAAAGATTTTGATACGCCAGCCGATGACACCGCCGCAATCTACCGGCAACTGCTCGACCGGTATAAGGAAAAAAGGATCGCCTTGCAAAAAGAGCAAACGCGCATCAAAGAAGAAAATTACCTTAAGAAGTTACAGCTCATTGACCGGATGGGTGCCTTAGTCGACAGCAACGACAATTTCAACAAACGATATAACGAATTCAAGGAAATTCAGCAACAATGGAAAGAGTATAATCCCATACCACAAGAATATGCAAGGGAACTATGGCGGAATTTCCAGCTTCAAAGCGAGCGGTTCTATGATCTGGTTAAGATCAATAACCAACTCCGCGACTACGATTTCAAAAAAAATCTGGAAATGAAAACAGCGCTTTGTGAAGCCGCCGAGAAACTGACGGATGAAACGGACGCCGTCTCGGCCTACCATCAGCTACAGACACTTTTCCAGCAATGGCGCGAAATCGGACCGGTATCGCGTGAGTTACGTGAAGAGCTATGGGCGCGTTTCAAGAGGGCTTCCACCAGTATCAATAAGCGTCATCACAACTATATCGGAACATTGAGGGAGCAGGAAGAGGAAAATCTCAAAGAGAAGACAAGCCTCTGTGAAACGGTTGAGGGTATCGTTTATGACGATTTAAAATCATTCAAGGATTGGGAGAAAAAGACACAGGAGGTACTGGATCTCCAACAGAAATGGCGCACCATCGGCTTCGCTTCGAAGAAGAAAAATACGAAAATCTTCGAACGTTTTCGCAAAGCCTGCGACGAATATTTCCAAAGACGAAGTGAATTTCTCAGAAACACAAAGAAGGAGGCGGAAGCCAACTATCAGCTGAAAAAGGTGTTGGCCGAAAAAGCCGAAGCGCTGAAAGAAAGCACAGATTGGAAAGAAACGACAAGAGCCATGATCAAACTTCAGGAAGAATGGAAGAAAATCGGGCCGGTCAGTCGCAAACAATCCGATGCAATCTGGAAACGCTTCATCAAAGCATGTGACTATTTCTTTGAACAGAAAAATAAAGTCGTCGCCTCACAAAAAGGAGAGGAAACCACAAACCTTGAAATAAAAAAAGCGCTGATTGAGAAAATCAAGGCGGTAGACGAACGCCTGCCCGAATCGGAAGCAGTCGCGACCCTGAAATCGCTGATTGCCGAATGGAATGCGACGGGGCATGTTCCGTTCAGAAGCAAAGATAAAATCTATACGGCGTTTCGTGAGGCCATCGATCAACAGTTCGATCGTCTGAACATCGCTCAGACCGACCGCCGAATGCAGCAATTCCGTTCCACATTGACCGAAATGAGCGGGCAGGGTGAAAATAAACTGCATGACGAACGGGATAAACTGATGCGGATGTATGAGCGCATGAAGAATGAAGTGCAGACCTACGAAAACAATATCGGATTCCTGAACGTCTCCTCCAAAGGGGGAAGCGGCCTACTGAAAGAAATGGAACGTAAAATCGAACATTTAAAAGACGAAATGGCATTGATCGTTAAGAAAATTGACGCGATCGATGAAAACCTCGAATAAGGCACTTCATCTTTTTAATCCGGGACATGAAACGGCTATTGCGTCGGGAGTACGTAACTATACTCCCGACGCAGTCGTTCAAAAAATGATGTCCGACCTCTCTCTTCTCCCGTTATGGTATGGAAATGAGGGAGACTATGTTCTCACTTCCAAAGCAGAAACCGCCAAACGTTTCATCGAATCACTGCCTCCGGATTTACAACCGTCCCTACATCCCGTCTCCGACAAAGAAACCTGCCGGCTGACCGCATCTCCCGACGCTTCTCCGTGGGGACTTTCACCGCACAGCCTCCATCTTTTTGAAAAGCTTCGAAAACGAGGAGCTCCTCTTTCCATTCCTGCCTGGAAGGAGATATACCACACGTTAACACATCGCCGCGCGGCGGCATACGGTCTCCGGGAAACGTTACGACGACTGCCCGGACTACCTTCCATCTCGATTCCCTGTTTCTACGAAACCGGCGCGGCCGTCAAAACACATATCAAAACCCATCCCCCACCCTTCTTGCTAAAAACCCCTTTCTCGTGTTCCGGACGAGGTCTTTATCCGATCATGAGCACAATGGCAGACAAGAAAGCCATGCAATGGATCGAAGGGGCTTTGAGAAGACAGGGGGCTGTCAGCATCGAACCGATGTTGGAAAAAGTCTGTGATTTTGCCATGGAATTTTATGCCGATGGCGAAAATGGAATCAGCTATGAAGGATTGTCGATCTTTGAAACTCAAACGAAAGGTATGTTTTCCGGCGGATGGTTAGGACATGCCGAGTTCTTGCAGAAGTTCTTAACGACATATATTTCGGAAGAGACCTTGGCTGCAGTACGGGAAGCGGTTACATTGACATTAAAAGAGATACTCGGCAATGTCTATCGGGGGTATCTCGGCGTAGATATGCTTATCTTCAGACATAACAAAGCGTATGCCGTTCATCCTTTTGTCGAAATGAATCTGCGTTACACGATGGGGTTAGTGGCCTGTGAATTAAGTCGTCGCCTGATCCATCCGGCATCGCAGGGACGGTTCATGATCTCCTGCGAGAAAAAAGAAGCCGCCTTACGTACCGACGGGCTTTTAAGGCAGCAATACCCTTTGCAGCTTTCCGACGGACGAATCCGCTCCGGCTATTTCTCACTCTGTCCCGTTACCGCCGAGACAAGCTATCGTGCCGGCGTGCTGATCCATGCGGAATAATATCTGCCGGACTACTTCTATGAAAATCGTCAGAACGGTTAGTTGATAGATTGGATATTTTTCCGGTTCAGAATAACGTATATGATAACGGGTGCGCCAAGTACCGGCGTTACCGCATTGAGAGGAAAGACCGTCCCCATGCCGGGAACCACCGTGAGCAAGTTACAGAGCAACGCCATGCACGAGCCGGTCAGCATCGTCACCGGCAGCAACATGCGGTGATTCTCCATTCCCAAAGTCAGCCGGGCAATATGGGGCACAGCCAACCCGATAAACGAAACAGGCCCGCAGAAAGCGGTGGCGGTAGCCGTCAGCAGTCCTGTACAAAGCAATATCAGGATGCGGGTGCGTTTGATCTTTACGCCGAGATTGGCGGCATAACGCTCGCCAAGCAGCAAGGCATTAAGTGGCTTGACCAGCAGCAAAGCACATGTCAGTCCGATAAGCGTACAAAGAACAAAGAAAGGCAGGCGCTCGTTCGAAACGCTCGAAAAGTCGCCCATGCCCCACATCACGTAGGCATGGATACGGTCGGACGAAGCGTAGTAGTTCAACATCGAAATCAACGATGAAGCGATATAGCCAACCATGATCCCAATGATCAGCAGCATGATATTGCTTCTGACTTTCGTCGAAAAGTAGATAATCAAACCCAAGACGGAGCAGGCCCCGGCAAAAGCGGCCACGATCAGAGCCAGCGATCCTCCGACGGAAAAAACGGAAGACAAGCCGACCGCACCGCCTCCCAAAAGCATCACGAGGGCCACCCCAAGATTAGCCCCGTCACTGATGCCTAAAATCGAAGGACCGGCTAACGGATTCCTGAAAAGCGTCTGCAACAACAAGCCACTGACAGCCAACGACGCTCCCACAAGCAACGCCGTCACGGCCTGCGGCAACCGCGATTGCAGCACAATATGCTGCCAAGCCGTCTGCTCAACGGAATCGCCCAATAAAATACGAATCACCTCACCGAGTGGAATCGATACCGTGCCATATGCCAAATTGCCCGCCCATAACAAGACAAGCAGCAGCAAAAGCGCCGGATAGAACAATCTGCTTTTTCCGTTCATACGACAAATGTACGGTTTTTCCCGCAAAAGAAGCCTTATCACCCTAAAAAGCGAAAAGACGAGGTCATCACGACTTCGTCTTTCCATTGAGAGATTAACCTAAGTATTTAAACCCTATCAACCACACTTTACATATATGACGTATAACACCTCAAAAACCCTTAATCAAAAGTGTTAAAAAAAATTATTTCTCCAACTTTTATTCGTGGTAATGATCTTTTTTTATCGATACGGCAAAATAAAAATGGCCCTATTTTATTAGAAATAAGCACAGAACAAAAAAAAATGGATCTAATTATAAGTAAAACACTCTTCTTCGCTTATTTTGTTTCATTGCTGTCCGATAAAAGTTTATGCTTAGGTTCATACCGTCATTCATCCCAACAATGCCTCTATGTCGCACCTCAGAAAGTCTTCCAACGAAACGCCTCCCGAGCCCACAACAAAAGATTTCCTGGGATGAAATGCCTCCACAAAGACAGGAAGACCTGAGTTCATCCCGCGACGACCGCTTTTCACCTCAATAGCTGTCACCTCACCGTCGTTTACGATAATGAAGTCCACCTCTTTGTCCTTATCTGCCTTGTTCCTTGCAGGCTCTCGCCAGTAATACACTTGATAGTCTGCCTCCTCTGCCATGCCCAGCAAATGAACACCTATCGTACTCTCCACCCATCGCCCCCAAAGCGTCGTGTCCGTTCTGTCCGTAAGGAACGACCTGCCTTTATATGCTGTCAGCAAGGCGTTGTTGTACACTTGGTATTTGGGAATGGAGCCACGCTTTCGGGCATCATCATTGGCATACTTTTGCAATCCCGTCAGCAATGCACACTGGTCGAGTATCTCTAAATACGAAGCCAACGTGGTCACGTTGCCGGCATCTTGCAGTTGTCCCATCAGTTTTGTCAGCGAAAGTATCTCGGCAGAATAACCGCACCCTAACTCAAACAATTGTTTCATAAGGGCAGGCTTGTAGATGTTGGAGGTCATCAGTACATCCTTTTCGATGACAGGAGCCACCAACGAATCCTTGATATACTTACGCCAACGCTTTTCGTCACCAATCATGTGGGCAGCACCGGGATAGCCGCCAAAGTAGATGTACTCGTCAAGTGTCACTCCGAAAGCGTCGTGCATCTCCTGATAGCTCCAATGCCCGAGGCGAATAAGCTCAAAACGCCCTGCTAACGACTCCGTAAGTCCTCTCTTGAGCAACAGACGACTGCTGCCCAGCAGTACCACTTTCAGATTGAGGTGCTTGCGCGTGTCCTCGTCCCATTCTCTCTTGACCACCTCGCTCCAATTGTCAATCTTCTGAATTTCATCGATCACAAGCAGGCGTTCAGCCTCTCCACGGAGCGTCATGGTGGTTCGTGCTCCTTCCCACACTCGGCGTATCCAGTCACGGTCTTTCGGATCGATGGCATCTGCCACTTCTACCGAATATGGAATGGGTACTTTCTGCAGCACCTGCCCTACGAGAGTAGATTTGCCCACTTGTCTCGGACCTGCCAATACTTGCATAAAACGCCTTGGCTCCTGAATGCGTGCTTTCAGCGTGTGATATTGTTTGCGAATATAGTTCATGCTCAAATCTAATGATGGATTTACTCAATTATGATGAGAATCTTACTCAATTCTACTTGCAAAAGTACTCAATTTTCTCTGTTCGCACAAATAAAATCGCTGTAAACTTCAGGTAATAGACAAGTTAGAAGGTGAGACATCTCCTTTTTTATCCTCCCACCGCCGTGGGCGGGAGGAGAGGTTTTTATCGTCGGCCTATCGCGTCATGCCCGTTTCGGGCAAGGCAAATTTTATGGGCGGACGGGCAGCACCGTGAACCCGTAGTAGCGGTTGGTGTTGTAAAGTCGTGTTCGACCGAAACGAAGTAGAGGTAGCGGGCGTCGATGCTGTACGCCGTGATGAGCGAACTCGACCAGTAGACGCCCCAGCTGCCGGCACTGATGAGCTCGGAACCTTTGCGGCCGCCGGCGGCAGGCAGGAAGATGGAGTTGCCGTTCGGGCCATCTACCTACTTGAATTAAGATAAAAGAGTTAATGATATTGTCGTTTTGCCTCACATACCTTATTAAGACCTTTGCAAAAGTCTTTTTACAACAAAACACCACTATTACAATCAACAAGTTATACCCATAGATTCGACATTTGAATAGAGTTTTGCAGAGGTCTCTTAATTATAATAGGCAGCTTGTGAAGATACCCATGAGCCGTTGCCAGAAGGTGCGACAAGTCTGTTTTTTTGCTGCAAAATTAAAGGTGAAACGATGGGAGGGAACTATCAAAATCGGACATTTTAGTATAGTAATCATTTGTGTACAAATAAATTGTAGTGATATTTTTACACATGTTAATAATTGGTAATTTTTGGACATCGGATAGAGTTTCAAGGATGATTTCACAGACATATTCCTGATGAAAGTGGAGTGCCTTTTTCACCACCCTAAATGGTAGTCTATGAGAAAAAGGTGGTTATTTATTTGGGATTCGCCAAGACATTTTGTAACTTTGCGGCATCAAATATTCAAACGAATGAAACAGATTCCGGAACTCTATCAAAAGTGGTTGGCGATGCACCCCCTTTTGCCTGAAGACGAACAACGTCTCCAGCGCAAGTTTATGCTCGATTTCAACTTCAACAGCAACCACATCGAAGGAAACACGCTCACATACGGACAGACGGAAGTGTTGCTGTTGCTCGGCGAAGTGGTCGGTTCTGCCAAGATGAAAGATTTGGAGGAGATGAAGGCTCACAATGTCTGTCTGAAGATGATGGAGGCAGAGGCCCTGAACGGCCATCCCCTGACAGAACTCTTCATCCGCAACATGCATCAAACAATGCTCCGGGATGATTATAAGGTATTTGGACAGTTGCCCGGCGACATCCGTACAAGCTACACGGTACATGCGGGCTGCTACAAGACCCGTCCGAACTCCGTCATCACACCTACGGGAGAGCGTTTCGACTATGCCTCGCCCGAAGAAACTCCGGCCTTCATGCACGACCTCGTGACTTGGTACAACCGTGTGGCCGACACCGACGAGTATTCGCCCATAGAGCTTGCCTCGCTGTTCCATTACCGTTACATCCGCATCCACCCCTTCGAGGACGGCAACGGGCGTATTGCCCGACTGTTGGTGAACTTCATCCTGCTGCGCAAGAAATACCCGATGATTGTCATTCATAGCAGTGACAAGAGAACCTATCTCAATGCCCTCAGTCAGGCGGATGCACTGGTGGGGCCTGCCCCCTCGGACGGCGCGAATGCCACACCGGAACGGATAAAGCCCTTTTCGGCGTATATGGAAAAAGTGCTTGCCGGTGAACTGATGCAGAATATAGCCTTCGTCGAAGGCAATGCCGGTCATATATGGTGGTACAACGGCGAACTGATCTCTTTCCGAAGTCCGCGTACCGCCCAACTGTTGCAGATACTGACGGAGAATCCCAAGACAACCAACGCGGAGCTGTCCGCACTCCTGGGAATCAATACATCGGCAGTGCAGAAACAGTTGGCTACGTTATCCGCCAAAGGCTATATCGTCAGGGAAAGCAAGCCAAAGCGCTGGCATGTCGTGGCATTTCCGACCATCTCAAAGGGTGGCAATACAAAGGAAGGTGGGCAAACGGTTAGCATAAAAAACATCGTCTATGAACAAATATAAAACACCATACCTATGCAGCACCATAAACATGGACTTTGTGCGTTATACACAAGTATGTCGTATATATTTAAAACGGATTAGATGAACGTAAGATTAATAATTGGATTAATTCTTCTTTTTAACTGCTCTCAGAACCTTGCAATAGCAGAGGAAAAAAGATTTCCTTTGATAGTTAAATCGGGACATTTATTGTCCGAATGGAAATTAAATGATTCCATACAAGCAAAAGTAATGTTGGAAACAGGTTTTCCTAAAATTGTGATAAGTGAAAATTTTGCTCTTAAACATCTAAGTAAATGATAAATTTTAACCTCTATGTCTCGTCCGGTCTCTCCCTTTGGGGACCGCCCTTCCGGATCGGAACACACGGAGAGTTGGTCGTTTTTCACCTTTCATTTCGCCGGCCATGAAAGTGTTTCTGCAAGCCATCGTCGGACAAATCCTTTTCAACCTCTATATTTTTTACCGGGGTAAACAGGCGCTGCCGCCGCAAAAAAAGTGGAGCATACCTTTTGTGCTCTTTTTCCTGATTGAATGGACGACGTATTTCTATGGATTCTTCTTTCACGAAGACCTGCCGGATCACGTCATGATTCCGATCCTGTACTTCTGCGGCACATGGTACGTTGCATCCATCTATCTGATGCTCGGACTGCTGACCGCCGATCTCTTCCGGCTGACAAACCGTATCAGACCGTGGATTCCCGCATTCATCACCACCCGAAGCCTGCGTCTGAAACGCTTTTACTACGTGTTCCTGCTGGTCGTCACCGCCGGACTGATGATGCGCGGATATTATAATGTAACGCATCCCGTAGTGACCTATCAGAACATACACATCCCGAAAAACGTGGAAGGACGCGACAGCCTCACCATCGCTCTGATAAGCGATACGCATTTCGGCGAAATGATCGGCAAAAAGAGTGCGGAACGCTTTGTGACGCTCTGCAATGCGCAACGACCTGATATCATAATTATTAACGGAGATATCATGGATTACGAGTCGCGTTTTGCCGAACGCGCACATATTGAAGACAATCTGCGACAACTCCATGCTCCGTTGGGCGTTTATATCACGTTAGGTAATCACGAATACCGCGCCAACCGCTTCGCCAAACTGCGCTGGTTGCAGAAAACGGGCGGGGTATTGCTCATCGATTCGGTCGTCATGCCCGACAGTACGTTCTACCTCGTCGGACGCGATGATGCGACGAATAAAGGACGAAAGCCGTTGAGTCGCCTGCTTGAGGGCGTAGACAAGAGGAAGCCTGTGATTGTAGCCGATCATCAGCCGCGTTTCGACGAGATCGTGATGAACCGCTGCGACCTTGGGCTTCACGGTCATACACATAACGGACAGTTCTGGCCTTACAGTTGGATCATCAAGCTGGTCTACCGCTGCTCGTACGGTTATTACAAAGAAGGCGCTTCGCAGTTTTATATCTCGTCCGGCATCGGTTTTGCCGGGCCACCCTACCGCATCGGCACAAGATCGGAATTGGCCGTGATCCGAGTGACCTTTCATCGCAATTAAACATTAAGACGGTGTGCCAAACGTTTCGTTTCAACACACCGTCTTCTATTTGAATCGGACTTAAGATCGCCTCTTAAAAAACTCTTCGTGGAAAAATACGGTAGCCCCCCGTATCAGTCAATCAGTTCAAACCCTGTATAAGGAATGAGCGCTTGAGGAATCCGGATACCGTTCGGTGTCTGATTATTCTCCAGCAAAGCCGCAACGATACGAGGTAAGGCCAAAGCGCTTCCGTTAAGCGTATGACAGAGCTGAACCTTTTTATTGGCATCGCGATAGCGACATTTCAGGCGGTTGGCCTGATAATTCTCGAAGTTAGACACCGAGCTGACTTCGAGCCACCGTTTCTGCGCAGCGGAATACACTTCGAAATCAAACGTCAGCGATGAAGTGAAACTGAGATCACCGCCACACAACCGCAGGATGCGCCACGGGAGTTCTAACTTTTCAACAAGCGTCTGAACATAATCGAGCATCTCCTGCAAGGATTGATACGAGTGTTCGGGCTTATCGATACGGATGATCTCAACCTTGTCGAATTGATGCAAACGGTTTAAGCCCCGCACATCTTTTCCGTACGAACCGGCCTCGCGACGGAAGCAAGCCGAATAAGCCGTATTTTTGATGGGAAGATCCGCCTCATTTAAAATCACATCTCTGTAAATATTCGTAACCGGCACCTCTGCGGTCGGGATCAGATACAAATCGTCCAGACCGACATGATACATCTGACCTTCTTTGTCGGGCAACTGCCCCGTTCCGTAGCCCGATTCCGTATTTACGACGTATGGCGGTTCAATCTCAAGATAGCCGGCCTCACGCGCATTGTCTAAGAAGAAATTGATGAGTGAACGCTGCAACCGTGCTCCCTTTCCCTTATAAACGGGAAAGCCCGAACCGGTGATTTTAACGCCAAGTTCAAAATCAATAATGTCGTATTTTTTTGCCAATTCCCAGTGAGGCAGAGCATCGGCATGAAGTTCGGGCACCACGCCTCCTTTCTTTTCACACACGTTGTCTTCAGCGCCTTTACCCTCGGGCACAGATTCATGCGGCATATTGGGAATAGAAACTAAATATTCATGGATTTCATCTTCGGCCTGTGTCTTCGTTGCTTCCAACTCTTTATTGGTATCTTTCAGCCGGGCTACCTCGTTCTTAGCCTCTTCGGCTTCAGCCGTTTTTCCGTCTTTCATCAGCAAACCGATCATTTTTGAAATCCGGTTGACCTCGGTCAGGTTCGCATCTAAAGTTGTTTGTGCATTGCGCCGTATTTTATCCGCAGCGATAATCTTATCGGTGATTTCCTTGGCATCGTAATGCTTGACGGCCAGCCGGCGAATGACTTCGTCCTGATTTTCTGTGATAACTTTTATTGTCAACATATTCCTTCTCGTTTTTTTACAGACAACAAAGATACATAAGTTTACGGAATGTTGATTCGCCTGCCCCAAAAAACTACCGTACCACCCCTCCGGTAATCCAGCGTTTTTTGTAATAAGGCTCGTCTAAACTGCTAATGATAACTCCTTTTGAGGTGCTCGAATGAACGAACTTCCCGTCTTTCAGGTAAATGCCGACATGCGACGGACGCTTCGATTTTCGGCGGGTATAGAAAAAGACCAGATCGCCTTCGCACAAACTTTTTTTGTTGATGCGCTCACAATTCGTAGCCAACATGGCAGCCGAAGAACGTGCAAGAGTTTTGCCGTAGATATTCTTGTAAATGTTCGTAACGAATCCCGAACAATCGGTTCCTTTTTTCGTGCTCCTCCCCATCCGGTGCGGAGTACCGATCCACAGCGCAACCATCCGGTAAAGTTCCAGATTATCCTCATCCGTCAATGGTATTCCCAACCGGTACGAAAGATCTTCCGTAGCCTCCGAGACAGCGATCGTGCCCATTTTCCGGTGTGCCGCGCACGACAAAACCATAATGTTCATCAAACACAAGGCAAGCCACACGATTCTCTTTTGCCCAATACACCTGAAATAATTCATTGATCCGTTTTAAGAAATATATAAACAACCAACAGAGGCTGTCCTTCCGAGTTTATGACTCTTCTGGGCAGCCCCAATATTTTCTTGTACGGAAGAATCTGTCTATTCTTTCTTCTCGCTTACTGCAACTCAGCAGCCTCCTCTCGCCACTTACGAATTCTCTGCTACTGTTTCCGAGGTACTCTTGACCGAGATATACGAACGATTTTCCCTGCCTTTACTGAAAACAACGACCCCGTCGATCAATGCGTAAATCGTATGATCTTTGCCCATACCTACGTTTTTACCCGGATGAAACTCCGTACCCCGTTGGCGTGCGATAATATTTCCGGCTTTTGCCATTTCGCCACCGAATAGCTTAACACCTAATCGTTTGCTTTCCGATTCGCGACCGTTCTTCGAACTTCCGACTCCTTTTTTATGTGCCATTTTCTTCTACTTTTTAAACGTTAAGCAATAATTTGTTTGATATTCAACTCGGTAAACTGCTGACGATGACCGTTCAACTTGCGATGTCCTTTTCTTCTCTTCTTGTGGAATACCAGAACCTTATCTCCCTTTACCAACGGAGAAATGACTTCGCATACGACCTTTGCTCCTTCAATCGTAGGCGTACCTACCTGAACTTTACCGTCGGTATCGACCAACAACACTTTGTCGAACTCTACCGTTGCCCCACTTTCCGCATGACGCATGTGGTGAACAAATAATTTTTTTCCTTCCTCAGCCTTAAACTGCTGACCGTTAATTTCTACAATTACGTACATCTGTCTTCTTAATTATTAACAGGTTATTTCCCGGGGGTGGACGCCTTTTTACGCCTCTTGTTCTACCCTCTGCAGATTTTTTAGGGTGCAAAAATACGCATTTTTTTCGAACCGGACAAATTATCTGCTTTTTCAACTGCTGTATTTTCCGAATGGTAAGCGCAACTAACGGATAAAAACAGGTAGGAACAATGCGGATTTCGATTTCGATAATTTTATTCGAATATGCATAATTGCTGATTTTATGCTACCTTTGCGACTTATTAAAAATTTGTAAACACAATGACATTGATTAAATCGATTTCCGGTATCCGCGGGACGATCGGCGGTGCACCGGACGACGGACTTAATCCGTTGGCTATCGTAAAATTTACGGCGGCTTATGCCACGTTTATTCGTAAAAACACATCGGTAACGACGAACCGGATTGTCGTAGGGCGGGATGCCCGTATGTCGGGACTGATGGTAAAAAACATCGTGATTGGAACCTTGACGGGAATGGGCTTCGATGTGGTCGATATCGATCTGGCTACGACACCTACCACCGAACTGGCCGTAACCATGGAACAAGCTTGTGGCGGAATTATCCTGACGGCCAGCCACAATCCTAAGCAGTGGAACGCCTTGAAACTGCTGAATGAAAGAGGAGAATTTCTCAATGCCGAAGAGGGCGGGGAGGTTCTACGGATCGCCGAAGCCGAAGATTTCACATTTGCTCCGGTCGATGCGTTGGGTAAAGTAATTACGGACAACCGCTACAAGGAACGCCATATTAAGCATGTGCTCGGACTTGAATTAGTCGATGTCGAAGCGATTCGTGCAGCCAATTTCCGCGTCGCCATCGACTGTGTCAATTCGGTCGGCGGCATAGTTATCCCCGAGCTGCTGTATGCGTTAGGGATCAAGGAAATTTGCAAATTACACTGTAATCCGCACGGGAATTTTTCGCATAATCCCGAACCCATTCCGGAACATCTGACCGAGCTTTCGCAATTGACGAAGCAGGCCAAAGCCAATGTGGGCTTCGCAGTCGACCCTGATGTAGACCGCCTGGCCATTGTCTGCGAAAACGGTGACATGTTTGGTGAAGAATACACGCTGGTCGCCGTCAGCGACTATGTGCTTTCACACACGCCCGGCAATACGGTGAGCAACCTGAGCTCGAGCCGGGCGTTGCGTGATGTTACCCGCAAACACGGTATGGAATATCATGCGGCAGCCGTCGGCGAAGTGAATGTCGTATCGAAGATGAAAGAAACAAATGCCGTGATCGGAGGAGAGGGCAACGGCGGCGTGATTTACCCTGCCAGTCATTACGGGCGCGACGCGCTTGTCGGAATCGCATTGTTCCTTACTCATCTGGCGAAGAAAAAGATGAAAGCAAGCGAATTGCGAGCTATATACCCCAACTATTTCATTTCAAAGCAACGCGTCGACCTGAGTCCGTCGATCGATGTGGACGCCATACTGGCTAAGGTAAAAGAAAAATTCTCGCAGTACGACCTTACCGATATTGACGGAGTAAAGATCGACTTCCCCGATAAATGGGTGCATTTGCGCAAGAGTAATACGGAGCCGATTATCCGTATCTATGCAGAGGCACATACGATGGAGGAAGCCGATGCGTTAGGCCGTGAACTGATAGACATTATCAAAGAATGTGCGTCATAAACGGGAGATACTTGCATCTCATCCGTTTCCGAATATATCGGAGAGGCTGGACACAAAGATGATTTGGAGACAGCCTCTCTTTTTCGTTTCCCCAAAAACGTTTTCCTTTGTTTTTCAAATATTCGACGTATGCGCAAACTGAAAATAATCGAGCTGAACCGTCTGACGGCCGATGAATATAAAACCGTTGCCAAACTTCCTGTGGTGATCGTACTTGATGAGGTAAGGAGCCTGAATAATGTGGGCTCCGTATTCCGTACAGCCGACGCATTTCGTATGGAAGCCGTTTACCTGTGTGGCATCACGGCGACACCTCCGAGTGCGGAAATTCATAAAACGGCATTAGGTGCTGAAGAAACCGTCGAATGGCGTTACTATAAGGATACGGCCGATGCCGTTGCCGAGCTTAAACAGCAAGGATATGTGCTTTGCGCCCTCGAACAGGCCGAAGGAAGTATTTCCCTTCAAGACCTTTCACTTGATATCAATCAAAAATATGCTATCGTTGTAGGACATGAGGTAAAAGGGGTGCGACAAGCTGTGGTCGATACCTGCGATATGTGTATCGAAATTCCTCAATGTGGCACGAAACACTCGCTGAATGTATCTGTTGCGACAGGGATGGTACTATGGGAGATATTCAAGCAGTTAGATCGCCCCGCACTCCACTAACAAAACCACACGTTCGGTCATGGCGTCTTTGCCTTGGGGATCGTACTCCGATTTCAGGCTGGCCCCAAACATACCGGCAAAAATATTCCAAAAACCGGCACGAAAACCGCCGAGAAAAGCCTTGGCCAACTCATAGCTCGTCTGATTGCATTCGCGGTCGACAAGCCTGATCAACAACTTGCCCTGCGAAAGGGTCATCTTTTTCAGTTCGGGTTTATACTCGTTGAACAGTTCTTTTTCCATCCGTTTGAGGTGCGCTTTCTTTGTCTTCTCGTCCGGAAGGGTTTCGATGTACTCGTATGTTTCGATCAACGTCTCGTAGATCAGTTTAGCGTAAGGAAGTGTGCGTTTGACATCACGCACAAGTTTATTGTATTTCTGCCGCTCCTTCTCGTTCCGGAATTTCAGCTCGGGGAAGACGTACACATGCGGCAAGCGAACAAACGGAATCGTATCTTTGCCGTCTAAGACCCCTCTCACATACCCGTCGGAAACAGTCAGACGGATATCGGATGTGGCCGGGGCTTGCGCGAATCCGCTCGCACAACATAGAAAAAGCAATCCGGCAATCAGATATCCGTACCGTTTCATAGTCTCATTCGTCAAGGATTTTCATAGACCGTATCGCGATATTTTTCAACGGACGGTCGTTCGTATCGGTCGGTACGAACTGAATCTTATCGACCACTTTCATGCCTTTTACCACCTCGCCGAAGACGGTATAAGCACCGTCGAGATGCGGAGCGCCCCCTTCCGTCATGTAAGCCTCGCGCTGTTCGGGGGTGAGTTGTATGTTTTTTTCACGCTCCATCTTATCCAGCTCCATGGAAGTAAAGAACTTGCCTGTCACGATATAAAACTGCGAGGCCGACGAGGCGCGTTCGGGATTGACATCGTCGCCTGTACGTGCTGCTGCCAGCTGTCCGCGTTTATGAAAATATTTCGGATAGACGATCTCAGCCGGAATAGTATATCCCAGATCACCGTCGCCAAGTTTCTTCTCGGGCGGCGCATCTTTCGATGTCACATCCCCCACCTGAATCATAAACTGCTTGATCACCCGGTGAAACAGCAGACCATCGTACTGATGCTCATTCACTAACTTGATAAAATTGTCGCGATGTTGCGGAGTCTCGTTATATAATCTGACGGTGATTTTACCTTTGTCGGTATCAATCAGTACCATGGTTTCCTTTTCCTGCGCCTGAAGACGTATCGCACCGAACAGACACAAGCCGCATGCCAAAGCGATATGGATTATTTTTTTCATTCCGATTCTTCTGCAATATTCCACTGATATAACCATTCCGGCCTGCATCCGGTTCAACCGAACAGCTGAGCGGGATATTCGCCCGCATCGATCAGTGCTTGAATCTTATCAACGACCCCTTGACGATCAGCCGCATACGTTACACCAAACCATTTCGATGTCGTATCCAATACTTTAACACGCGCCTTCCCATCTATGATCAACTCGTTGACCATCAACGGAATAAAATATTCGGCTTTCGGATTGTCGATATTTTCTTTCAGAAACTCTTTGAAGAACGCTTCCGAATACGCAAAATAATCGGGTGTAAAGCCCCACATATTCATCGATACCGGCGTATTCTCTTCCAACGTAATGATCTGCCCGTGCTCGTCCGTGAACTGAATATTGCCGTCAATGCGCTCAATCGCTGTGCGCTCCACGACCGACGTGAGATAGTTCTCCTCGTTCGTTTCGCAAACGCCACGCGCCACTGACCCGCTTTCGCTCAGGGTATTGCCTACACGAAAACCAACCATGCAATACGTATTTTCTTTACCTTCCGATTTCAACAATTCCTCACCGATGACCGCAAAACTGTCACGCCCATAAAAATCGTCGGCATTAATCACCGCAAACGGTTCCCGAATAACCTCCTTACCCATCATGACCGCGTGATTCGTGCCCCATGGCTTCGTGCGTTCAGGAGGACAAGTGAAACCTTCCGGCAATTTGTCGGACGACTGGAAAACGACTTCCACCGGGATATGATTCTCGTATTTGGACAAAATTTTCGACCGGAAGTCGGCCTCAAAATCTTTCCGTATGACAAAGACCACTTTTCCGAATCCGCCACGAATCGCATCGAATATCGAATAATCCATAATCGTCTCGCCATTAGGCCCTACACCGTCTAACTGTTTCAAACCTCCGTAGCGGCTTCCCATGCCAGCCGCCAGCACAAATAATGTTGGTTTCATATTATTCTTTTGTTTTTTTGGGCAAAGGTAGAAATAAAAATCGAAAGGATGAAGCGTGGTAATCAGCTGCTATGAATCAAGTGGTTTATTGTGTATTCATCAAGTTATCACGGTTTCAGGAAACAGATTCTCTGCATCGTTTTTTGGAACCGTAAAGACGTATTAATCGCATGGATTACGGGGCTATATAAACATTCTCCAGCGGAATGTGATAGTCCCCGCCATACATACGACTTCTTCTAAAGCGCTTACTCGTCGATTTCCTTCATGTTATGAAAAACATTCTGGACGTCTTCGTCTTCTTCCAGTTTCTCAATCAGCTTTTCGATACTCTCACGCTGCTCGGGAGTCACTTCTTTCACGTCGTTCGGAATACGAAGGAATTCGCTCGTTGTAATCTCGTAGCCATTCTCTTCGAGGTATTTCTGAATGGCCGAATTTTGAGAGAAATCTCCATAAAGCACAACTTCGTCTTCCTCTTCATAAACTTCGTCCACTCCAAAATCAATCAGTTCCAACTCCAACTCATCCAGTGACATTCCTTCCTTTTTGGTGATATGAAACACACATTTATGATCGAAAAGAAACTCCAACGATCCGCTTGTGCCCAGCGATCCGCCGGCCTTATTGAAATAGCTGCGGACATTGGCCACGGTACGCGTCGTGTTATCGGTTGCCGTTTCCACAAAAATCGCAATCCCGAAAGGTCCGTAGCCTTCATAGTTCATCTCTTTATAATCGGTATAGTCTTTCGAGCTGGCTTTTTTAATGGCACGATCGACATTTTCTTTCGGCATATTTTCCTTCTTCGCTGTCTGTATCAACACACGAAGACGCGGGTTATTTTCCGGCTCAGGGCCACCGGCCTTAACGGCGATGGTGATTTCTTTTCCCAGCTTCGTGAATACGCGGGCCATATTTCCCCAACGTTTAAATTTCCGCGCCTTGCGGAACTCAAATGCTCTTCCCATAGCTTATATCCTTTTTTTGATTTGTTTTTATCTTAACTGCGCACCCAATTTCTCTTCCAAATTCTTTTGCAGGCGTGCCATAATACCATCAATTTGCTTGTCGTTAAGCGTCTTTTCCTCATCTTGCAGGTAGAAACTGACGGCATATGATTTTTTTCCAGGCAACAGCTTCGAGCCTTCGTACACATCGAACAAGGTAACTTTTTTCAGCAACTTACGCTCCGTTTCGAAAGCGATCCGCTCAATCTCCTCAAACGTCACGGACTGATCGACGAGCAAGGCCAGATCACGCTTCACTTCCGGAAATTTCGGAATCTCGACAAACACTGTTTCGGCCTTGCGTGTTTCCTTCATCAGGGTCGACCACAACAACTCGGCAAAATACACTTCATCGTCAATATCCATCTTCTTCAAGATCTTCCGGCTGATTACGCCGAACGTACCGAGCGTGCGTCCCGAAGCCGAGCTAATGGTCATGCCCGACGTATAAATATCATTCGAGAAAGTGCTCCACGTGAGCTTTTTCATGTTCACGCCCAGACGTCGCAAGATATTTTCGACATGCGCTTTGAGTTCATAGACCGAAGTCTTCTCGTCAGCATGCATCCAGCTATTTTCCAATCTATAACCACTCATCCATAAGCCCAGTCGATATTCTTCACTCAATCCGGACAAGGCCTCTCCCTCCTTTTTCTCGGCGGGCTGATAAGCATAGCAATTGCCGAACTCAAAAAAGCGAATCTGTTTTTGTTTGTGATTCAAATTGTACGCGATACTTTGCAAACCTCCGAACAGCAATGTCCGACGCATCACATTCAGGTCGGCGCTGAGCGGATTCATCAATGCCACACATCCGTCGGCGGGTAGCGAGGTCAGCTCTTCATAATACCCGCGTCGCGTCAGTGAGTTATTCATAATCTCATGGAAGCCTGCCCCACAGAGCTGCTCCGAGATCAACGTTTCCATGCGGTAGCTGCGATCGGCCGGCGCCTGATAGCTCAAAGTCGATTGCAGGTGTTCACTGAATCCCACATGATTATATCCGTAGATACGAAGAATATCCTCGATCACATCGACATCGCGGCGTACATCGATACGATATACCGGCACACGTAACGACAATCCTTCAGCCGTCTCCGAGACAATCTCCATTTCAAGCGATGACAAAATACTTTTCACCGTTTCCACGGGGATTTCCTTCCCGATTACCGTGTTGATCTTCCGGTACGTAATCTCGACCGGATACGGTTCTGCTTTCGTCGGATAGACATCCTGTACCTCCCCGACGACCTCCCCTCCGGCCACTTCCTGAATCAGCAATGCCGCACGTTTAAGCACATAGAGTGTCCGGTTCGGGTCTAAACCGCGTTCGAAACGAAACGATGCATCTGTATTTAAGCCGAAGCGCCGCGCTGTTTTGCGGATCCATGTCGGATGAAAACAAGCAGACTCAAGGAATACATCGGTCGTTTGCTCCGTCACCCCGGAATCCAGCCCGCCGAACACGCCGCCGATACACATCGCTTTCTCCGTATCACAGATCATCAGATCATTTGCGGTCAAGGTACGCTCCACTCCATCGAGCGTTACGAACTTCGCACCTTCCGGCTCGGTACGTACCACAACTTTATTTCCTTTGATTTTAGACACATCGAACGCATGCAGCGGTTGCCCCGTTTCATGCAATACGAAGTTCGTTACGTCTACCACGTTATTGATCGGACGCAAGCCGATGGCGGACAAACGGTTCTTCAGCCAATCCGGACTTTCTCCGACGGTCACCCCGCGGATCGTCAGTCCCGAATAGCGCGGGCAGGCCTCCGTATTAGCCACCTCGACAGTAATAGACGGCGACGGATCGTCAACCTGAAACGCTTCGACCGAAGGGAGTCTTAACTCGGCAGGCTGTCCCTGTTGCTTAAGGTAGGCTGCCAGATCACGTGCCACCCCATAGTGCGACGTCGCATCTACGCGGTTGGGAGTAATATCCACCTCGAGCACATAATCACTCTCCACGTGGTAATATTCTGCGGCAGGCATACCAACCCGCGCGTCGGCCGGGAGGACGATGATTCCCGCATGATCGTCACCGACACCGATCTCGTCTGCGGCACAAATCATGCCCAACGAGACCTCACCGCGTATTTTACTTTTTTTAATGACAAACTCTTCGTCGCCATGATATAGCTTCGTACCGACCGTCGCTACCACCACTTTCTGCCCTGCCGCCACATTCGGAGCGCCGCAGACGATGGACAACGGTTCGCCGGAACCGACATCAACCGTCGTCAGATGAAGATGATCCGAATTGGGATGCTCCGTACATGTCAACACTTCACCGATCACCAGTCCGGCCAGTCCCCCCTTGATCGACTGTACCTCTTCCACACTGCCGGTCTCAAGACCGATCGAGGTCAGCGCCTCCGCCACTTCGTCGGAGGTCAGATCAAACGGCAAATATTCTTTTAACCAATTATATGATATATTCATTTCTACGTATGAGTTTTTCTCAAAAAAAAAAGATGTGCAAAGATAAAAATTAATAGGCAACCGCCAATCGCCAACCGCCATTTTTTCCTACCTTTGCCGTCTACAGGTCGGTAACCGAACATGCTTGACGGCATCAGGAAGCGCCTGTACCCCAAACTTTTTTATGATGCGAATAGATATTCTGACCGTACTCCCCGAAATGATTGACGGCTGCATGAACTGCTCCATTCTGAAGAGAGCACAGGACAAGCAGCTTGCAGAGATACACCTGCATAACCTGCGAGACTATACAACGAACAAATGGCGACGGGTAGACGATTACCCGTTCGGAGGAGAAGCCGGCATGGTAATGCAGATCGAACCGGTCGACCGCGCGATCACGGCGCTCAAAGCCGCATGCGATTACGACGAGGTGATCTACACTTCGCCCGACGGGAAAATGTTTGATCAGCCGATGGCCAACCGCCTGTCGCTGCTGCAAAACATCATCATTCTTTGCGGGCATTACAAGGGGATCGATTTCCGCATACGTGAACACCTGATCACCCTGGAAATTTCGGTCGGCGACTACGTACTGACAGGAGGCGAGTTGGCGGCAGCCATCATCGCTGACGCGACGATCCGGCTCATTCCGGGAGTCATCGGCGACGAACAGAGCGCGCTCTCCGATTCGTTTCAGGACGGATTGCTTGCGCCGCCCGTCTATACACGGCCTGCAGAATACAAAGGCTGGAAGGTGCCCGACATCTTACTCTCGGGACACGAACGCAAAATCGCCGAATGGCGTCTCCAACAAGCTCACGAACGTACGGAGCAGCTGCGCCCCGACTTGCTCAAATAAACAATAAACAAATGTATTATAACTCATAAACATCATAATTTATCCTTATGATTCGACTCCATTTGAACGATCATCCGCTCGTCGCGGCAGCCCGGGAAAGCCGGTTCAAACCACACCCATTGTTGCAGATACCCATTTTTATCGGCATTTACATCGCCTCACTGCTCCCTACGATTCTCCCATACGTTCTTTTCCTGCTGCTGAAAGATGCTAACGTCCCCGGTGATTCGGCGATGGATACCGAAAAGTTGATCATTCTGTTCAGTTGTGCGCTTAGCGCTCTTGTCGTTGTGCTCTACTGTCGTTTTGCCGAAGGACGCAGCTTGTTCTCGATGGGATTTGTCCGTAAAGACGCATGGATACATTATTTGAAGGGAATAGCCGTCGGATTCGTCTTTTTCAGTACGGTGTACTTGACGCTTATCGCCACCGGCTCCGTCACGTTCGACGGGCTGAATAGCAAAGCAAGCCTCGCCATGCTTCTTCTTTTCTTCTTCGGGTTTGTTATTCAAGGCGCTCAGGAAGAAATCCTGACACGCGGTTACTTTATGATGAGTCTGTCGACACGGCTGCCCGCGATCGCCGCGATCCTGATCAGTTCCTTCACCTTTTCCGTGCTGCATCTCTTTAACAGCGGTTTTGGTCTTTTAGCGTTCGTCAATCTCGTGCTATATGGTGTTTTCCTTGCCGTATACATGCTCAAAACCGGCAATATATGGGGCGTATGTGCCATCCATTCGGTCTGGAACTTCAGTCAGGGTAATTTGTACGGTATGCCTGTGAGCGGAATGAACATCCTGGAGACAAGCCTCTTCTCTTCGAGCCTCGTTGAAGGGAAAGAATGGCTTAGCGGCGGAGCATTCGGACCGGAAGGGGGCGTGATCACAAGCGCCGTCTCCATCCTGGCCATCGTGCTGACCCTGCTGCTCGGGAAACGTTCTTCCGAATGAAACGAAAAGGGTTGACTGTCTTTTTTTCACTGCCCTTCGGGCATATATCCCAAAAATTTCTTACTTTTACAGATGAAATTTGACAGCCCCTGATGCACATGAGACGATTTTTACAGATCATCCTGCCTTTATGTTGCCTGACGCATCTTGTGCAAGCGGCAGGTTCTTTGGCCGAGCATAGCGGTCGGTTGAAGCATTTAGACCGTATGATCAGCGATCGAGGCCGCTATCATATCGAGAAGGAAAAGGAAATCGACAGCTTGAGAAACAAGCTCCGGCAAGCCGTTTCGGATCAGGAACGGTTCGGATGGTGCTGCCGGCTGTACGAAACGTACATCGTCTACCAAACCGATTCGGCGCTGAGATATGTCCTTGAGAGCGAACGTCTCCTCCGGCAATTGCCCGACGATGCTTTCCGTTACCGGGC
Source organism: Tannerella forsythia (assembly GCF_001006485.1). Lineage (GTDB taxonomy): Bacteria > Bacteroidota > Bacteroidia > Bacteroidales > Tannerellaceae > Tannerella > Tannerella forsythia. Next base: position 293,404 of record NZ_JUET01000058.1, on the reverse strand, counting down.
ACAACTGAACCGTGTCGGGGTGATGACCGTCACAGGGATGTATAAGGAAGCCCTCGACGCGCTGAATCAAATCCCCCGTCATGCGTTCTCGGGCGATCTGCTGCAAAGCTATTTCCATCACAGCCGTACGCTTTACGGACACATGGCGGACTACGCGCTGACGAACGACGAGAAGAACGCCTATCAGCAGTCTGCCGACCGCTACCGCGACTCGCTGCTGTTCATTATGCCCCATGGAGAGATAAACACCCTGATCGTCGAGGCCGATCGCTTCAACACTCACGGGCAGTTTGATGCGACCATCGCCATGCTGAAACCGGTGACCGACACATGCCGCAACACCGAGCGCATGCGTTTTCTGGCTTACACGCTCTCCGAAGCATACGCCCTGAAAGGCGATCGCGAGAACCAAAAATACTACCTGACCCTTTCAGCCATTGCCGATCTGAAGACATCGGTAAGAGAATATATCTCGCTGCGCAAACTCGCTTTCCTGCTGTATGAGGATGGCGACATCGACCGCGCTTACGAGTACATGAAATGTTCGCTCGAAGATGCTCAGTTGTGCAACGCCCGCTCACGCACCATCGAAGTGGCCGAAATCTTCCCCGTCATCGATAAGGCGTACCGTCTGAGAAGCGAACGGAAACAACGTACCATCACCCTGCTGCTTGCCAGCGTCAGCCTGCTGGCTCTTTGTCTGGTCGCCGCCATTATCTACGTCTATCGACAGATGAAGAAGCTGGCCGTGGCTCGACAGGCGCTGGCCGATGCCAACCGGCAACTGCAAACCATCAACAACACCCTCAAAGAAACCAACCTGATTAAGGAAGAATATATCGCACAATACATTAACCGCTGCTCGGCGTATATCGACAAGCTCGACCACTACCGCCGAAGGTTGACGAAGCTGGCTTCAACCTCCAAGCTCGAAGAACTTTTCAGGGCCATCAAATCGGACGAGTTTATCGAGGCGGAGCGCAAAGAGTTTTATAACGAATTTGATCATACGTTCCTCAGTCTTTTCCCCCACTTCGTGACCGACTTCAACAAGCTGCTGAACGAGAAAGACCGCATCACTCCCAAACCGGGCGACCTGCTCAATACCGAACTGCGTATCTTCGCCCTGATCCGCCTCGGCATTACGGACAGCACACGCATCGCCGAGTTTCTGCAATACTCGTTGACAACGATTTACAACTACCGGAGTAAGGTGCGCAATAAAGCCGTCGGAGATAAAAACGAGTTCGAGGCCGCCGTGATGCGGATCGGTTGAAGGGGAAACGTTATCGGCGCTTACGGAAGAAGGCTTGCATCTCGGCTGCACATTCTTCTTCCAGAACTCCGCCGCGCACTTCCGTTTTGGGATGGAAAGCCTGCGGAGCATAGCGTGAAAAGCCGCGCTTCTCGTCCGGCGCGCCGTAAACGACTACGGCCAGTTGCGCCCATCCGATGGCTCCCGCACACATCACACACGGCTCGACGGTCACATACAGCCGGCAATCCGTCAGGTACTTCGCGCCTAACGCCGACGTTGCCGACGTTACGGCAAGCATCTCGGCGTGCGCCGTCGGGTCGTTCAGTCGTTCCGTCTGATTGTGGGCACGCGCAATGATCCGGTCGCCGCAAACAATCACGGCTCCCACCGGCACCTCTCCTTCCGAGGCCGCCTCGCGCGCTTCGAGCAGCGCCTGCTTCATAAAATACACGTCATCGAACAAGTTCATTACCGGCGCATTTCGTTTTCGTTGAAAAGCGTCGGATAATCTTCTTCCATCACACGGAGGACATGGCTCAGAATCGTCTTCCGATACCAGTTCGATTTGTTCGTAATCTTGTATTTCGACAGATGACGTTCCACGGCCTTATACTCGTCTTCGTTGAGCAAAAACGAAATACGGTGTGTCCGATGATTCTTTTCGTGCGTTTCTGTTTCTTTACGACGCGTTTTCATTCGGGCAAAGATAGAAAGAATCGGGCATTATCACAAAGACGCGTCGAGCCATTTTTCGAAAGCTTCTTCCTCAGCAGGAGCCTGATCGACAAAAGACGGGTCCATGTGCATCAGGAAATGCCAATCGCCGCCTTCGTTGTTTTGGTAGACGATCGCTTCGCCGTCTTCCGAACCATGAAACGAACGGTCTACCCGATAGCCTCGCTTTTCAAGAAGCGTTTTCACCCGCCGGAACGTGTCTTCCCTTTTGGTGATATACGCTTTCAACTCATGATTTCCTACGACGTACGCATCGACAAGCGTCTGACTGTCTACAAGTCCCTGACCGGGTTGATCGAGAGAAGGAATCTCGCGCCAGATAATCTCCACATCGTCTTCGTCGCGGAACATAAACTTCGTAATCGGCACACGGTTTCCGTTATACGAAAGTTCCATATAATCAGGCAATCCCGAAGGGCTGAAAGCCTCGTATTCCCATCGCGCATCGTCCGATACCTCTTCCCACCTCCGATAATCGGGGATGGATTGCACAAATTTTCGCCCATCCTCTATCCGTTCAAACAACGCCAACGGCGTTTCGTCGTTATTCTGAATCAATACAAGCAAATACATCTTATCCGTCTTTTTTTGATGACGCAAAAATAGAAATAAATTTCTCAAACGCTATGTTATATACACGAAATGAAACTCTTTTCTCGATAGATACATCACCAAGACCAAGGCGAATATTTATATTTGATGTTGATACTATCTAAAAGCATTCAGAAATATTGTTCTTAAATGAAGACTGGTTAAACGAGTGAATTTATAACTTAAGGATAATCCACACATCTCTATATCACTGGAAGGCCTAATCTTTTTTAAAGACCAATCTCTTTTCATTACCTTCATTTCCTATTGCTTGATAACAATACCAAGGTTTATTTAATCCGAAAAACACTTGTCTTTCGATAAATAACTCTTCACCGTGCAATTGTTTTTTATACGTATTATCTCTATGGTCAAAATATATATTGCAATCTATTTCCGGCTCATAAAAAATAAGTTCTAATCTAAAAGTCTTACTAAACTTAATTACTCTCCAAATACCTTTTCCATCTATTCTTTTGGTTTTATCATCAACTGTATTAATAATAAAATTCTTAGCAATAAAAGAACTATCAGACTTTATATATAATTCCGTTTCATAATCGGACGAAGTCCATTTACCTATAAAATACTCTCTATATGGCTCTTTGCATGCAGATATCAAAAAGAGTATTAGCATAAAACATAGTGTATAAATAATTACCAGCGGATTGTCTTGCTTCATATGCATATTTGTTTTATTGACGACACCGAATTTAAAAGGTAATTGTTATTTTATTAGAGTAAAAATTGCCGGAATATAATGTATACCCACCCACGATTCGAGGTAATAAGGCCTTTCCTTCAACGTATTGCGATTGATGACTGTCCCAAATCGGAGCAGTATAGACATAGGGCGGCAAATGTGGACGTACATAGAAAGTAAAAGAGCCTTTTAACAATTTAAATCCGATAAGGTTATACGTATCCGTACAGCTCTCTCCCGGTTTCAAAAAAACAAATTTGTCTTTATACTTAGTTAATATGACCTCCGGCGCCATATCCGATATCGTGTAATACAATTTGAACTCGTCGCGAGCATCCATTGGCTTGTAATTCTCACGATATATATATTCATAAATATTCTGCAATGCAGAGTTTATCATGTCAATTTCGTGTTCAACTTCTATATTACATGTGTCATTTATAGCAATCCAGCCTTTAGAAAATAAATTACCTCCAATTTCTACTTTGTAATGTTCACCTGTGCAATCACCATGCATTTTTGCCCTTTTGAAATAATTAGGATTCAAAAATTCTTCAATTGGGTATTGTAATAACCCAGCTACAGGTAAAGAGGGTAATCCATAACGACCATCTGAGACTTTCTGAAAATAAAAACTCGTATCCGATATATTTCTATACGTGATCATTAGTTCTGGAAAGTATATGATCGAATCTTTTTTGAAAATATCGTATCCTTTGACCCATTTTGCCGATAATTCAATACTTACACCCTGGGATGATACAAGTGCATTAAAGCCTAAAAACATGCACAAACCAATATATAACCTTATCGCTTTCATATTAAAATGGATAAATAAAAATGCATCGTTTCAACGCACAAATGCAACACTTGAACGCAAATTAAAGAAAAAGATTTCATTCATTAGTTGAAACCACACCGCTATCTATCCAAAACGAGAATTTATATTTCTCAGAATTCCTTGAATAATACTTTTGTATTCAATAGGAAAATAGACCTTAAACTCTAAGATATCGGGATGTTTTGCCCAAAATTCACACACATCGTATAGTACAGAAATATAGATTTTAAAATCTTTTTCTCCTAGCTGAGGAAGTTTCTTATGAATGACAATAATCTTTTTTTCTAACAACCAAGCATCTAAATAACACAAAGAATCCGTCAACGCATCCCAATTAAATCCAAAATAATCGGGGAACTTAAAAGATTGATAATATAGACTGAGAATCTCCGTCTTATTTTTTATATCATCCACATACATAGAACAAGAATTACTTGAGTCAATTTCAGAAAGGCAGCTGTGGTACAAAAAGTATTCATTTTTCTTCATTATATTTCAAGGCTTAAATCGAATAAAAGTTTTAAATGATCAGGAGAATAATACCATTCATTACCTCCTCAACTATACGTTGCGCCCCTGGTCCCCTAATTCCTGGAGCAGGATGAAAAAACCGTAGGTGGAATTCAAGAACATGCCCCCGGGTATCGATTGAGACTTTATCCCTTCGGAACAAAAGATAGAGAAGTGTTTTCTCTTCCTTTGTCCGAAAAAATCAATGCCTGCCAATTCTGTTAATAGTTGCATTTGCTACTTGAATTTACGCCGTTCAATCTCTTAATTACATCTTTTGCAGAAAGCAATCTTTTACTTGAAGAAACAATAACAGCATCATATACAACCTGCTTTACTTCATCGTCATTAAAAATTATCAACTGAACCGAACCCGCAGGAAAAAAACCTTTTATTTCTATAAAATATTTTTCTTTATTAAAGAAATCTTTCTTTGTACTCTTTATTGTACCTGCATTACCTTTGAAAAACGCTACTTTTTTACTACAAAAATCAAATGAACCTTTGTCTTTTTGAAAACGACAATTCAAATACTTGCTTTCGCAAACATTCAGTGTAGACACAGCATCCTTTCCCACTTCTGTAAGACAATCCAAAATGTCTTTGGATATATTTTCCATCAACTTTTCTTGCCCCACTAAGAAATTATTAAAAATCAAAGACATACATAATATTAAAAACAATTGTTTCATTCTTTTACTGATTTAAGAAATCACTACTGACCGACAAAAGTTTAGAATAAAAATAAGGGGCTCCACCGAAGCATTGCCCCCAAAGTTGTAAATTTGTATTGCCACGCAAATTCTCAACTATGGGCAAAGATAATACAAAGAATTTAGTCGGTCAGCCGCTTTTCAAACAAATCGTAAAAATGCTTCCCCGTGAGCAGTTTGACATCTTGGTACGACAATGCGGCAGCGACCGTTATTATAAGGCATTCTTTTCGTGGGATCAACTTATCGTGATGTTGTTCGGGATATTTTCCCGCTGCGATTCTATGGGCGAAGTCTGCGACGGTATGCGGGTGCTGGAAGGCAAGCTGAACTATCTGAACATGGATTGTGCACCGGCGAAGAGTACGGCGGGTGACGCCTTGCGCGAGAGGAGTGAAGAGCTTTTCAGGTTGTATTACTTTGCTTTGATAGCCTATTTCCGTCCGCTTTTGTCGGTCAGCCGGAAAAAGGACGTGGGTTTCGAGGAGTTTTACGCCTTTGACTCCTCTACGGTGACCTTGTTTTCGGACGTCATGAAAGGTGTGGGGCGCAACCCCAAAGACGACGGGAAGAAGAAAGGCGGGCTGAAAGTCCACATGCTGACCGACGTACACGCCGACACGGCCGTTTTCGCCACCATCAGCGAGGCGAAAATGCATGACAAGAAGTTTCTGTCCCACCTGAATCCGTCGAAAGGCAGCATGCCGGTCTTCGACAAGGCGTACAATTTCTATTGTCAGTTCTCCGACCAGACAAAAGAGGGGGTCAACTTTGTCTGCCGGTTGAAAGACAATGCCAAATCTCAATTACAGGAAGTCTTGTTCGAGAAGAAACTCAAAAAAGAAGAATCCGGTGTTTACAAAATAGAACATATCCACCTGGATTATAAACGGGGAAAGAAAAAAGAGACTCTTTGTCTGCGTTTGGTTTATTACAAGGACGAGAAAGGCAGGAAATACAAGTTTATCACCAACAACTGGGAGATAGCGCCCGAAGAAGTCGCTTTGATTTACAAATACAGGTGGACTATAGAGCTGACATTCAAAAAAACTGAAACAAAACTTTCAACTGCACTTCTTCTACTCGGAAACGGAAAACGGGATAAAGACACAGGTCTGGTGCACGCTGATTGCCCATTTGCTGTTAAACGTGGTGCGAGTCTTGTCCGGGGAGCAAAAAGGCGTTTTCAACCATTGCAGCATTGGTGCGGATACACTTGATTAGTCACTTGGATTTAATTTGGGTGGTGACAGAAGGACGTAAAGCCTACTCCAAACGTACTAAAAGTAAAAATAAAAGCCCTTCGAATGTTCAATTATCTTTATTTTAGAGGGAGGTAGCTTTTGAAAATAGAAAAAACAAAACAATAAATATTTGCATATTAACTATTTAAAAATAAAAGCCGATGAATTTTGATTTTAGTCGGTTAATAGTGAATAAAAATATATCGTTTCAACGCACAAATGCAATACTTGAATGCAAATTTAAAAAAAAGTTGCATTCATTAGTTGAAACCACAACCTCGCCGCTGCGGGATAGCCATTGGCATTTTCTATGATGTATTTGTTTACCTTTACATATTGTTTTGTTTTTTGAATAGGATAAAGGCAGGGAAAAACTCCCTGCCTTTATGCCTTGATTTAAAAAATCAATCTTATTTGTCAATTTATTATGGTAACAACTCCCGATTTAAATCATTCCATTATCACTTAATGTTTCCCTTTAAGCCTTCTAACAACCTCTTCTATCGTAAGTAATTTTTTATTCCAATATACAATCGCAGCATCATACCCTCCACTCTCGGCTTTTTGTTGGGCATTAAAAATGTATAATGTACCAATACTTGGGGAATAATTACACTTCAATCTATCTCTTTCGATTATAAAATACCGTACCTTATTGCTTTCTGTTTTGCCAAGACTACCTGTAAAAAAAGCCACTTTTTTACCTGATAAATTAAACTCCTTGTCTGGCACCTGATAAAGAGCATTGAAATATTCTCCCTCTAATTCTGTAAGCAATGGATTGTCATCTATCCCCATTTTATTAATATTATTTAACACACAGTCGGGGATATTTTTAAAACTCCTCTGCTGCATATGGTAAACTTGTGCTAACATATTAGGCCTTATTATCAACAACAAAAAACATAGAGATACGATACATTTTTTCATTGAGTACATAACTAACGATTAAAAAAATGATTAAAAGACCAAGGTCTAATTCCGTTACCCCATAAATACATTTGAGCATGAAGTAAATACGGGTGTATACCTATATTAAAAACGCCTGACGCATTAAGTGCTAATGACGTGTGAGTCACACAGCTACTTAGTTCTAAACTATACACAAGTTTACCCGTATTTTCCATTTTGTTAAGCCAATTAGAATAGCGATTAATTGTATTATAATTAACATCAAGTGATTGCATCCATCTTGAGTTCTCTTTTGCTGAATAAGTTGACCATTTATTAGTTCCTTTCATCCAGTGCCACGAACCATCTGGTTGACTAACTCTATCAGGTCCCACTGATATTAATCCATTTATATCTGTTTTGCCCTTGATGCCTGTTCTTGTATCGTGTTTGACAATAGCAGAATGACCTATCGCATCTGAATTTTCAGTAACCAAATCAACTTTTTGAGGTTTAAAGCCAATTAATATATCACTCAAATTCGCCATTGCCCCTAATCCATATCCCAAGTTTTCATACCACTTGTTGCCTTTTTTGCCGAGATGACCAAAAGAACCATTCGTAAAATCATAAGAGGCAACACCTAAACTCATTGAAACTGGTGTTTGCCCTCCTGTGTAAATATGCGTGCCAACAGAATTTACAAACGAAGCAGATATTATTCCCGCTGTGTTTGCCATTGGCATACCCGAAATTGAGACTGCCCAACCGAGAGAACCACTTATACCGCCTACAACAGCACCACCAAGCATGTAGCCCCAAGTTTTACCTGAGTTGTAATCCCATTTTACAGGGTTATATTGACCTTCGTTAGCAATAACCCCTCCACTATAAGCACCTATCACTGCCCCCACAATAACAGGGACGAACCAGGCTATTTCTCCATCTTGATCCACATACACCAGCGGATTGTTTAAACAATACGAGTACCGGTTGAAGCTTTGGGTGAAGTCCGGCATCTGCACGTATGGGTCGGGACTAAGAAAGCGGCCGAGAACGGGATCATATAAACGGGCGTTCATATTGATCAACCCGAACATCGAAAGATGTTCATGACCCGTATAACCGCGACCAAGCATTAATTCCGTCTCGTTGTCGGGAAGATAGACGGCATGCGTCTCCGGATTACGCAAACGTCCCCACGCATCATAACTCAGCTCCTGAACAACCGTACCGTTGCTCGCTACAAGATGAGTCATATTACCAAGATAATCGCGACAGATATAATAAAGCGCCCAACCGTTTCCCGTATTCATATACACGGCCGGAGCCGTATAAGCGTCCCCACCGATATAAAGCCGGTGCTTTTGAGAATTCCCCATAACGTCCGTTTCGTAACGGCCGCCAAGGTAGTAACGCGTATAGAACGGTTTACCCCCTTTCTTTACCGTCATCTTTTGGCGATCGCCCGAGGCATTATATATAAACGAGGCTTCGTAGCCGTTTTCGGTAATGACGGACGGTCGATCAAATGAAGTATATCTTATCGTCTGCTCTCTCGGAGGGATTACTTTATTTGTGCCTATATCCGCACCGGAGAGGGCGTACGGCTTATACGGCGTCTGATAATGAAATGTACCCACATCGCCTTTTTTCGTAATATTCCCTTTCGGGTCATAATCCATAACGATGCCTCCATACGTTTTCAGACGATTCAGATTGTCGTACGTAAAGTTTTCCTGTTTGTTCCTCCGGTTATCTTTCCGATAAGTCAGATTCCCCCTCGCCGCATCAAAACCATAGGTGGAATTCAAGAACGTACCCCCGGCTGTCGATTGAGCGGTCCGGCCCGTCGGAATCCCATAGACATCGTACGTATAAGTACGCGTTACCGGCCCTGTCGTAACCGACAAAGGCTGGCTGAACGGATTTTCCGCATTGAGTGTCCATACAGGGCTGCTTCCCCAGCGGATACCGTTCATATGGCCATGCGAGTAGGTATATGCTTCCGTACCGATAGCCCCCGACTGTGATGCGTAACGAACAGACGCAAGATTCCCTGCGGCATACGTATATGTTTTTTCAAGCCATTTACCGTCGGGGACATTATTGCGCTCTTTGGCCAATCTTCCGTAACTGTCATATTCGTATACGGATGATATTCCGTTGTTTGAAGTCTCCGTCGTCAGTTGTCCATAGCCGTTATATGCATACGAAGTAGTAAACTCGGGTAACACCTTCGACGTAAGCCTCCCATATACGTCATAACTCATCGTCTTGACACGATTGTCGGCATCCGTTTCGCGTTGAAGATTGCCTGAAGCATCGTAAGCGAAGGTGCGATTACCGGCGCTCGGATCATGTATGGCTGTCTGTCGCCCGTAAGCGTCATAAGAAAAGGTTGTTTTAACATTTCCCGGAGCTGTGATCGTTACCGGCTGGCCATCGGGACGCAACGTATAAGTAATGGTACCGGCAGGATCCGTAACACTGACCTGTTCACCCATTGCATTATAGACACTTTTATGAGATATCCCGTTTTTTGTTTCCGTAATACTGTTTCCGGCATACGTATAAGTCGTCGTTTTTCCGGAAGCATGGGTCTGTTGGGAAAGTCGGCCGTAGCCGTCGTATCCATAAGTATTCCATTTTGAAGCGGCACCTCCTTTAAAAGGCAATGATTCCTGGGAGACACGGCCGGCATTGTCATATTTCGTATCCGTACATACGTCTTGTCCATCCGTTTGCCGGATGCACTCTCTTACTTTTCTTCCGAAGGCATCGAAATATATTTTTCGTTCCGGTTTTCCCGTGAGCGTCTCCGTCATGCCATACACGCTGTTTACAACAGCATTTTCCCATGAATAAACAACCGACGACTGGGTTTGATCCGGATAGACGGTTTTTACCAATCTTCCCATACCATCATATTCATACGCAGTCGTAGTATTCAGAAAATCTTTTGTTGAAGCAAGCTGCCCCGACGAATTGTAGGTATGAGTCGTGACTCTCGACAACGGGTCGATGGTTCTAAGCATATACAGACCGTCGGACGAGTATTCCGTCCTGGTTGTCAATACATGAGGCGATGCATAGGCACGTGTCGAATGCGTAATCATATTTCCGTATCTGTCATAATCAAAAACATCTTCTGATGTCTGTTTGTTCCCATCCCCTGTAAAATTGACTATTTTCTGGGGCAAATATCCGGCATTATACGTAAATACCTGCTTGTCTATCCATGTTCCCGTTCCCTTGGTTACTCTCTTTTCTACAGATTGAGGCAGACCGATTATCCACAGGTTCTCTGCTTCACGGTTAATATAAGATGCGGTGACCGTTTCAGTCACATCATTTCCATGGCGTGTAACAATGCTTAACGGGTTAGCCCATGTATCGATTTGAGTGCATTCAGCAGTCTTCACTACTCCTGTCAGATGATCGGTGGTTGTACTTTTCCGCACATAGGGGACAACTCGTTTGGAACCATTATAGACATATGAATTTTCATACACCGAAGTAGAAATTTTCATCCCGGAACGTGTCATGATCTTCTGTTCCTTAATAAAAGGATAAAAATAATCCTTCTCGTATCCGTATGTAGTAATTACTTTTCGGTCTTTATTATCATCTATCGATTCCACTTCGCCGAATCCCAGAAATCCTTTTCCCTGCATATGGCTACGAGGGTCTTTATATCGATATCTTGTCGTTTCGGAATACCCTCCCGTACTCTGTGTGATATTGCTGACTACATATAGAGGGAATCGACTGTCGGTTACGGGAAAAGCTTCGTTATTTCCCGTGACGGTACAAACGGAATTACTTGTTATCGGGGCATATTGAAATGAAGTATATGCACCTAATCCATCCGAGATTGTTTCCACAAGCAGATTCTGAGGATCGGAAAAAGACCTGATAATGTAAGCATTCATATGACGGGCACAACAGAACTCCGAACTGCCATCCCCATCAAAATCAGCTACTTGAAACAGATAATTATCATATTCGATATTATTATATGATAAATAGACATCTTCAAGTCGTAAATTCGATGAGTGATAAGTGGTATGAAAGCCATTTCCGTGAAAAATCCCCACCTTCATTCTGACAGCATTATTTACGATCTCCATATGAAAAATATCCGATTTCCCATCTTTGTTAAAATCTGCCACAAATACTTTAGCCCGAATATCCGCATTTAAAACATCCTGTTTTACATATCCTTTCCCGGTTGAAAAAAGGATACTTACATCGTCATAATCTCCCTGGTGCCATCGCTGTATCAAGACATCCGTTTTACCATCTCCGTTAAAGTCGCCGAAATAAGGGAAATAGTAATTTTTTATCAGGGAGGTCCTGAATTCCGGCAATTCCACAAACTGCCGTTCATTCAACTCATAAACTTTAGCTCCATGCTTGTCGATGACTAATAATTCCGACTTTCCGTTTCCATTCAAATCACATATATATCTACTGTTCGGATAGTAATACTTAATATAATCCGATCCCCAGTCGGTAATGCCTCCCGAGGCAATCTCACGTCCTTCGCCATCATACACCTTCGAATTGTTTTTAATTAAAATATCATGCCTCCCATCCCCATCAAAATCTCCGACAAATGCTTCGTCTCCATGTGTATTAAAACCCTTATATTGATACACGAGCTTCTCTCCGTCAAACACATAATAGTTATAGCGTTCCGTTCCATTATCCGCTCTGGAAACATGAATGACATCCATCTTCTTATCGCCGTTCACGTCTGCCAACATAAAATATCGAAATTCTCCGAAAGCACGCATCGGGATCGTACATTTCTTGGCAAAATACGTTCCGCCAAGTCCGTGAAGCGATAAAAACAAGGTGGCTACATCTTCTTTCGGATTATCCGATAATTCTTCCGGATACGACAGAAAATCCATACGTCCATCGCCGTTAAAATCGGCAAACAGCGGCTTATTTCCTTTTCGATGTTCCGACAAAGTAACAATATCCTCATTTTTATATGGATCCGGATAACCATAATATATGCGGGTCGGATTATATCTCTGGCCATTTTGTCCGCTTTCAATAATTTCCGTCAGCTGGGTATAAAGACCGTTCTCGTACGTATTATAATTAAACTGATATTGCTTAAACTGCATCTGACCGATATAGGTAGATATATTTTTCAGAATTTTGTTGCTGTTTAATACCGCTCCTGCATAATATCCTGTTTGCTTATCTTTTCTTGTTTCGTATGAAAACCGAATACTGCGTCCGGATGCATATTCTATACGATTTAGATAAAACTCTCCGTTGTTTATTACTTCTTCATATTGATAAGAGATTACATTTCCTTGTTTATCAATCACTCGAGATAACAGCCAAAACAAAGCAGTACCATCCGAAGTTTCGATGTTTGAATCTGAAGTAACACCGAATTCTCTTATTGTTCCATCCTTACTTCTTACTGTAAATCCCTGGAATGAACCGATCATCTTATACGTAATATCTATCGTCGGATCATTTTCCAGCCTGTATTTAGCTCCGTTCATCAGATTCTGCCCGGAAATCAACATCAGCCTTTGTCCGTCCAACATCACGTTATCTTCATACGATAACGCAGGAGCTTTTGACATCCCATCATGATAGAATGTCTTACCACTGCGTGATATGACGGAAAATGCCGACAAATTCCACCCGTATCCCAATAAACCGACCCCCGATTGACTACTATACCGAACGGATACCTCAGGCTTAAATCCGGCAATACCCTCCGGAACTTCGATCGGAACACTATAATTAGCGGCTCCCGTGAGAGTAATTTCAGCCATACCGGCTGTTGAACCGACAGCCATACCTCTTGACAAGGGTGCAGGTGCAAAGGTTCTTTTCTCTTCCGGTGAATAGTTGTTTTCTAACCTGTTTTTTAATATCTTGTAATAGAAGGAGGGTAGTTGCCGAGCGTCTAACTCATTGGCATCACTTGTCTCATTGCGATAGTTTCCCCATATACGATATCCGGATGGATCATAATTGTCCGAAGAAGCCTCGTTCCCTGCCGCATAAACATTTGTCTTCTGTGCATAGCCTGTCACTCCAATGATAAGGCAGGTACATATTATCTCTATGGATATATTTATTATTCTCATATTCAATCTGATAAAATCAACGAATGAAAAGTTTTTTATAAATTTATTTCAACATGTCTTTCATCTGTTATGTTCATCTTCGGTTCTTTTCACAGAACCAAGACGACGAGCAACTCGATTACCGGATGCATCATACAAGTATTGAAAAGTTGAAGGTGTAGGCTGTGGGGGAGGAGGAGGATTTACTGCAGTACCAACATTCAGTACCCCTCCTTTCATCACATCAAAAACTCCATTGATAATTATTTCACCCGGCGCCATAAGAGATAAATTCCCCCCACTCAACACCCTCACATCACTAACTGTTAAATTACTACAGCCATATACGGTCTGGGAAGATGAAATCGTTTGATGGATGAAACTGTTAACACACGACCTGAGCTGTGTGAGAGTTGAACTGCTGTCCGCCTCTTGTTCCATCGTACGATCCTTTTCTATTTCTTTTTTTTGATTTTGCTGTGCCGATAATCGACAAACAATAAACATCAAAGAAATAAAGAATGTACACTTTCTTATAAATACCCTTATTTTCATGATCTTATCACTTTCGCGCGACTATTTCGTTAAAATCATCCGCTTCGTATCAACAAGTTTCCCCTCTGCAATCAGAGAATACAGATACATGCCCGGCCCTAATTTAAGCCCATCAAGAATAATTGAATGCTGATGACTGTTTATGGATATTTGGTTCACCATATGACCTTGCATATTGAAAATACAAATGGAAGCGCTACCCACATTTTCAGGTAATGAAAATCTGATCTCCGTATGGTCCGTAAATGGATTGGGAGTGTTTTGATATAGCATGGCATTAGAAACGTTCGCGATCTCGTCGGATGACATGGCAGACTTTAATCGTATGGAACCGGATGACAAACGATCCACTTCTGCCTTTAATTCTTTAATGGATTGTATCAGAAGAGGGATGATCTCAATGTAATTAACCGATAAATAACCGTTATCTTCTTCATAAACCAACTCGGGATATATTTTTTGCAACTCTTGAGCGGCCAACCCAAAATGTTTTTTCCGGAACATCAGAGAACGCTCATCAAATAAGCCTCGCCTACTCGATCTCAAGGTATCACTTTGTGGTTCAAAATAAACTTGTTTATAATTGTATGAGATCGGACGGAGAGCGGTGATCTTATCTAAAACGGAATACTGAGGCTTTCCCAAAGCAGAAACTATACCATTACTACCAATTTCTTCTATGTTTTGTTTATAACGAATATCCGAATTACCTGTTACCGTACCGATAATCGTTCCCGTAACTTTTACATTACCATTGAAATATCCGGCATATTTCCCGTCAATATAAATACCTCGAAGGGTACCGATTGTTCCCAAAACTCCCGTACCATTATTGCTCCCGTGCAGATTACCGATCACTCCATAATTATAACCGGGGGTTGCATTGGAGGCTGTACCGATAATTCCAATCGCTCGGCCTGAATTTGATGAAGAAGGACTTGATACGCCACAATCAATCCCTATATCTCCACGATCAGACGAAACCGCATTTCTGACCATAAGCGCCGTACCCCAATAGTTTAGATGATAAGGGCTCTTCCCATGACCATTGATAAACATCGTTACCATGTCACTCTCAAATACATTTCGAATATGAGGATAGCCCGGTGAGCCTACGACAAAATTAGAAACCGGTGCCTGAGTGATTCCAATACTCACCTTTCCGTCACGCGAAACTTTCAACTGTGCGAATAATGTTGAAGAAAACACACATAAAAACGTAATACCAAGAATCTTTTTCATCTTTTTACTTTTAATGATTGATCAATTTTCTGCAAATTTAATCCTGCATCATTCTCTCAACAAGAAAAAAACGTCACAAAAACGTCACATTTGCCTCCCGGGGAAGTGTGATTTTTTTGTGACAGTCGACATCACTTTAAAAGTCACGTATAAAATCACGTAAAGAGATCGATGATTTTGTTTTTTGACCGGTTATCTTTTTATATAATCGAACGTGATGCATGGACACACCGGATTCCGTCATAAAAAGTAAAGGCGCCATATTTTTTCTTCTAACTCCGATTTTAAGCAACAAACAGGCTCTGATATCACGCTCTTCAAGAGACGGAGCGGTCACTTTCAACCGATAAGTAAACCCGTTATACGTTTTATCGATGATTTGCGCAAGTGCCTTCCAATCCTCCTCTGTCGGTCTCCACTCTCCGGAATGATGGAATTTCGATAAAATCGGTTCATATACGACCTCATTTTCCATCTGTTGCCGTTTCATTTGTTCTTCTATTTCACGCAAACGTTTTCGGGCTCGCCTTTCACATTTCTTTAATTCTTTCAGCCATTCTCGCAATCGTTGGTGTCGCTCAATATATTTTACATGAATATGATTTAACCGACGATTTATTAAAGAAACTTTTATAACGATCATCGCAAAAATTAAAACAACAATCGTCATAATCAATCCCCAAACAAAATTTTGTCTGTTCTTCTTTACCAAGACGCTGTATTGTCTTCCGTAGTGATGAAATCGTTCTTCATCCGGATTCGCATGCATCGTACTCAAACGCAAAAAAGAAGTTTGCGGCGGTTTATCATCCGCCTCTTCAATACCCGACACAGCAACCGTACTTGCCGACAGCTGTATGACATTATCTCCCGACGGATGAAACATATCCCATTTTCTTTCATCAGCATATGTGCCGATAAACAAGAAAAGACACAAGAACGAGTAAATATTTATTTTGCTCATACTCCCAAAATGTATTTAACACGGTTTTCACTGCAAAGGTGACAAATAAATCAAGAAAAACAAATTTTACAGTTTAAATTGATAGTCATAACTTTTTTTATTCAAATGTAAGAAAAAGATTTTGTTCATGGCTGATTACCGATTGCTTTCTCTCCCTTTTCCCATTAATTTTCCTATCTTTGTGCCATGAGCCAGCCTTTAGCAGAACGGTTACGTCCCACGACGCTCGACGAATACATCGGTCAGAAGCACCTGACGGGCGAACGTGCGGCGCTACGACGGATGATCGAAGCCGGACGTGTGCCCTCGTTTATTCTTTGGGGACCGCCAGGTGTCGGCAAGACGACGCTGGCCAAGATCATTGCCAAGCGTCTTGAAGCACCTTTTTATACGCTCAGTGCGATCAGCTCGGGAGTGAAAGACGTGCGGGAAGTGATCGAAAAAGCGGGAAGCCATCCGTTGTTTCAGACAACCGTCTCCCCCATCCTGTTTATCGATGAGATCCATCGTTTCAGCAAGTCGCAGCAAGACTCACTTCTGAACGCGGTCGAGACGGGGGTCGTCACACTGATCGGTGCCACGACGGAGAATCCGTCGTTCGAGGTGATCCGCCCGCTCCTTTCGCGATGTCAGGTCTACGTACTCAAACCATTGGACGAAGACGACCTGCTGACGCTTCTGAATCGCGCCATTACGGACGATATCGTCCTCAAAGAAAAAAACATCGTCCTCCGTGAAACGGCTGCCCTCATCCGTTACTCCGGTGGCGACGCGCGCAAGCTGCTGAATATCCTCGAGCTTATTGTATCGGCTGAGGAAGACGGCCATACGATCGAGATTACGGATCAAAAAGTCGTGGAGCGTCTTCAGGAAAATCCTGCCGCTTACGACAAAGGGGGAGAGATGCATTACGATATTATTTCGGCGTTTATCAAATCGATCCGCGGCAGCGATCCGGATGCCGCTCTCTACTGGCTGGCGCGCATGGTGGCCGGGGGCGAAGATCCCGAATTTATTGCCCGCCGTCTGCTGATTTCTGCGGCCGAAGACATCGGGTTGGCTAATCCCAACGCATTGCTGCTGGCCAATGCATGCTTCGACGCGCTCAAAAAAATCGGTTGGCCCGAAGGACGCATCATACTAGCCGAGACAACCGTCTACCTGGCTTGCAGTGCAAAGAGTAACTCGGCTTACTTAGCCATCGATAAGGCGCTGGCGCTCGTCCATGAAACGGGCAACCTGCCGGTTCCGCTCCATTTGCGCAACGCTCCGACGAGCCTGATGAAAGAACTTGATTACGGAAAAAACTATAAGTACGCGCACGACTACGAAGGGAATTTCGTCAAACAGGATTTCCTGCCCGACGAGCTGCTTCGCACACGTATCTGGGAAGGGCAACCTAACGCCGCCGAAGATAAACTGATCGAGCGCATGAAGCGTCTCTGGGGCAAACGATACCCTTCTTCTGCCCAAGAATAAGGATTTCTACGCTTTGCGGGTGATCAGGGCTACGGCATAAGCTGCAATCCCTTCACATCGCCCTACGAAGCCTAATTTTTCCGATGTCGTCGCCTTGATGGAGAGGGCATCGGGTGCGACCCCCATCACGTCGGCCATGGTCTGTTGCATAGTGGGGATATGCGGGTTGAGTTTCGGCTGCTCCGCGGCGATTGTCGCGTCGATATTGCCCAGTTCATAACCGGCTTCGCGCAGCAACTCCATGGTACGACGAAGCAGGATTTTACTGTCGATGTCTTTGTATTCGCCCGCATGGTCGGGGAAGTGATAACCGATATCGCGCATATTGGCCGCGCCGAGCAGGGCGTCACAGACGGCGTGAATCAGCACGTCGGCATCGCTGTGTCCCAGCAATCCTGTGCTGTGTTCGATACGTACGCCACCGAGCCACAGTTCGCGCCCTTCGGCCAGCGCGTGTACATCATATCCGAATCCGATACGCATAGCTTTCAAACCATTGCAGGTTGAGGATTATTCAAAAAGGCTTTTCAATCCGTCCATATCGAACGAAAGGGAGAAGCGCAACGTCTGATCGAGCGGGTTGTTCTGTACGGTACTGATCAGATAAGCGGCATCGAGTTGAAATACGTTCATTTTGAAGCCGGCTCCCATCGAAAAATACTGGCGATTCCCTTTCATGGCGTTTTCGTAGTAATAACCGCCACGCACAAAGAACTGGTTGTTATAGCTGTATTCGGCGCCAAGCGAGACGTTGATCTCCTGCAATTCCTCATTGAATCCGCCCGGTGCATCGGAGAACGACTTGAACACGCCCGACAACGAATTCATGTCATTATAATCCTTCTGTCTCTGGCTGTACGCCTCGTCACTCTCTCCTTCTTTCTTTTGGGGTACGGTTGGGACAAGGTATTTATTCAAGTCAAGGTAAACCCCGAACTGATTGTATTCGTCGATCGGATAAAGCAGCCCCGTACCGATTTTCAGGTTTGCAGGCAGGAAGAACTGTTTGGCTCCTCCGTTGAACGACACTTTGGAACCGATATTCGAGATATTATATCCCAAGCTCCAAAGGCTCTCGCTTTCTCCAAGGTACACATACTTCTCCATATAGCCGGACACATCGACGGCTACGGCATTGGCAGCCTGCATGTCTTGTTCGGCGTCGGCGCCCAGATCGGAACGGATATAACGCAGGGAGACAGCCATCGAGTAGGCATCCGAGAGCTTCATCCCGTAACTTAAGTCGAACGCCATCTCATACGGATTGATATTCATCAACTCCTTGCCGACGTAATCGGTGAGAGGGATGGCGCCGAGCGAAAAGTAACGGAGCGAGGCGCCGATAGCCGATCGATCGTTCTGTCCCGGTTTATAATATCCCGCAGCATGCGCCATATAGACATCTCTGACTAACTTACGCAGCCACGGCGTATAAGAGATGGCCACTCCCGCCTTGCTTTCCATAAACGCATACTTCGAAGCGTTCCAGAATTGCGAGTTGATATCCGGAAGCGTAGCCGCCCCGTTATCGCCCATACTTCCTCCGCGAGCGTCAGGCGCAATCGAAAGCGACGGAATGGCCGTATGAATCGGGCTGAATTGCTGGTACTTGTCGTCTTCCGCATATACCGAGGCGGTCATCATACTTATGATCAGCAGCATCAGGCTGCTTTTGCTAAAAATCTTCATATATACATCAAATCAAATTCGTACCTATATAAACTCCGTTCTTCTTTCTTTATTGTGCAAAGTCCCCAAAGAGCCCCTCATTTTTCGAACGATAAAAAAAAGAGGCTCTATGTTGATTTGAGTGGGTAATGGAAATTCCTTCCTCCGTTTATGTAGTATACCATATCCATAAAGTTATTCACATTTGCGTATCCTCTAGCTCTTCTTTTGGCCAATTGTACTTTAGAGTTAAGACTTTCCAATACCCCATTTGTGATAGTTCCCTGCTCAAAGAATGTCTTTATGCCGAACAGATGCCCCTTGAACGTTGCCACCAGTTTTCTGAACGGTTCCAATGCAGAGACTGCTCAGCCATCTCCATCCATTTGAGAAAGTCTTCCCATGCTCCTTGAGATTTGGCAGTGGCGGCATGAAGTATATCAACGAGTCCTTCCTTGAGGCTATAGGCTTTTCCAAGAGATGGGTAGGTGAGCAATATCGTATCAAGCTCTTGCAACCTTCCTTCCGGCAGGTTCTTCCGAAGATGCAGCAGTGTAAACCGATGCCCTTTCAGCAGTTTCTTCTCACCCACTTCTGCCTTGCGCACCTCATCAAGTCTCTTGTTGGTGTCCTGTACTATGTGGAACTTGTCATATACAATATGTGCTTGAGGGAAATACGTCATGCAGCCGGAGGTGAAAGCATTGGACATGTCCATAGCAACCACCTCTATAAGCGAAGGATCTCCATCATGCTCTATGAGCCATTGGGAAAACCTCTTGAATGTATCTGAATCCTTGCCCGGACAGACGAATATCGTCTCTCTGGTGTCAAGGTCAACAAACTGAGTGATGTATGAATGTCCTTTCCTGCGAGAGGTTTCATCCACGCCTATACGCCTCACTCCGCACAAGTTGAGATTACGCTTGCCTTTGCTTATCCAATGACGGAATATGGTCCATATACGCTTGGGATATTCCTTTACTGTCTTAGCAACAGAGTTGACAGGAGTCTCTTCTTCTATAAGAGCCATCGCAAACGCCTCGAAAAGCATCGTAAAGCCCGAGTTATGCCGTGCCCAGGGAACCTGTACCATCTCTATTGAGGAAACATCGGTCTTCAATCGAGGAACACAAGCATGCAAATAGCATGGATGCTCAAAGAAATTCAGATGACGCCACTGCTTGTCAACCGTGTCGTGAGGGGAAAGTAAGGTTCCCTTAGAAGAGATGAACCGGGAGCCGTACTCAAAGTCAATCCAAATATGAAGCTCGCGGATATTGCTCTCATCAAGCAAACGAAACTCACTCTTAACCACTTTCCAGGGAAAAGACAAATTCAAACCAATAGAGAATAACATGTTCGTATCCATGAATGCAATTATACAACTTTTTTCCGAATGCTGATCTATGGGTTACCCACACGATTCAACACAGACCCAAAAAAGAAAAGGCTGACCGCCCGAACAGACATCACGTCGCTCAGAATTTCAGCCTGTCTATCTACTGCTACGCGATTATTTCGCGGCGATCACTTCGACCTCTACCAGTCCGTCCTTCGGCAAGGTCTTGATGGCAACGGCCGAGCGTGCGGGATAGCCGCCTTCGAACTGTGCGGCATACACTTCGTTAACGACTGCAAAGTCGCTCATGTCAGCCAGGAAAACGGTTGTTTTCACAATGTCCGCCATCGTATATCCGGCCTCGGCCAGAATGGCTTTCATGTTCTTGAACAATTGCTGCGCCTGCGCCTTGACGCCTCCTTCCACAAATTCGCCCGTCGACGGGTCTAAGCCTAACTGTCCGGAGACAAACAGCAGATTGCCTGCCTGAACGGCCTGACTATACGGTCCGATGGCCGCAGGCGCCTGATTGGTGTTGATTACTTTTTTCATCTTTCTCTTTTTTGATTAATTTTCGCAAAGGTACGTATTTCGAGACATAACAGTCCTATGCGACAGGCAAAATTTCTTACTTTTGTCCTCTGATTTTTATCGGTCAATTATGCTACACGGACACGGAGACGACATGTATAACTGCCCACAGGCAGTCAAAAGTAATTTTAGTTCAAATATTTTCGGAGCTACAGATTTATCGGGGCTGCGGGAACATCTTACGGCGCGGATGGATCGGCTGTCGAGCTATCCCGAACCGGAGCCTCTTACGCTTGAGGCCAAGTGGGCTTCCGCGCATGGTCTGCATCCCGGTGAGGTGTGTGTGACGAACGGCGCAACCGAGGCAATTTACCTTATTGCGCAGGCCTTTCGGCACGCCCGCAGTTACGTCTGGCAACCGACGTTCAGCGAATATGCCGACGCCTGCCGGATACACGGACACACAGTCAAGGCGATCTTTACCGCCGAGGGTATTGACGACCGGGCAGACCTTGTCTGGTTGTGCAATCCGAACAACCCGACAGGCGAAGCGCATACAAAACATTTACTCTCGAAGCTGATCGAGGCGCATCCGTCGGTTTGTTTCGTCATCGACCAGAGCTACGCCCCCTTTACTTGCGAGCCGCTGTTCACCGCCGCCGAAGCCGCCGCCACGCCACAAGTGATTTTGCTGCATTCGGCCACGAAGCGCTATGCTGTGCCGGGACTACGGTTAGGATGCCTTACCGCCTGCCGGAGGCTGTCCGACCGGATACGCGCACAGCGTATGCCATGGTCGGTCAATGCGCTGGCCATCGAGGCCGGGGAGTATTTTCTGGAGCATACCCCACTGCTGCAACCGTCTATCGAAGAGCTGCTGAGCGAGACGAAGCGCCTGATCGACGCGCTGTCCGTACTGAAGATCGCAGACATCTGGCCTACGGATACCCACTTTTTCCTCGCCCGGCTACGGACCGGGAACGCGCCCGCGCTGAAAAAATACCTGCTCGATACGCACGGTATCTTGATACGCGACGCCTCGAACTTTGAAGGGCTTGACGAGACTTTCATCCGCATCGCGACGCAGACGCCCGAAGATAATGACCGGCTCATTCACGCACTCGACGAATGGCGACAAGCTGCTTTCTCCTGATCCCTCTTATCGCCGGCTGGATGCTCGATAAGGCGTTCGGCGATCCGTTGCGGTTACCGCACCCGATCGTAGGCTTCGGACGACTGATCGCGTGGGGCGAAGGGTCTCTGAACCGCGGGAAGCGTCGTGCGATGAAAGGGGCGTTCCTCGCTGTCGGGCTGATCCTGTCGGCGTATGGTGTCGCATGGTCGATCGTGCACGGTGTGTTCTGCCTGAATGCGTGGGCCGGTATCGCCGTTGCTTCGGTGCTCGTCTTCTATTGTTTGGCAGGCACGACGCTGATTCGCGAAGTACGCGAAGTGTTTCGCGCCTGCGACGGCTCGGTCGAAGAAGGACGACGGCAGGTCGCCCGTATCGTCGGACGCGATACTTCTTCCCTCTCGGCTCAGGAGGTACGTGCCGCGGCGCTGGAAACGTTAGCCGAAAACCTGAGCGACGGCGTTATCGCTCCGTTGTTCTGGTACATGCTGCTCGGCGTGCCGGGAATGGTTGCCTATAAAATGGTCAATACGCTCGATTCGATGATCGGTTACCGAAACGAACGGTACGACTTGTTCGGACGTGTGGCTGCACGTATCGACGATGCGGCCAATTTTATTCCCGCACGACTGACGGCCGCACTGATGATTCTCGTCAGCGGAAGGTTTTCCCTTTTCTCTTTCGTCAAAAAATACGGCCGACAACACTTAAGTCCAAACGCAGGTTATCCCGAGGCGGCGCTGGCGGGAATCCTCGACTGCCGTTTTGGCGGGGCGCACGATTATTTTGGGAAGCGTGTCGAGAAACCGTATATCGGTGCGAACCCGCGCGAACTGACGACGGACGACATGTGCCGCTCGGTCGCCATCGCAAGCCGTGCAGAGATCGTGACCGTCGGGGTGATGGCTGCGGTTTACTCCTCTCTCCTCATGATGGCGTAAATCCGCTCCATATCGACGTGTCGGCGCACGTGAGCGGCAAGCCTGTCGTACTGCTCGTTCTTGAACGTTGCGTGATCGAACGTCGTACGGGCTGCAGCCTTATCGACAAACGGCTCGAGCAGAAAATCGATGGCCGCGGCATTGTCGAGGATCCCGTGGATATACGTCCCCATGCATCGACGACCGGAAAGACATCCGTTATCCCCCGTCTCGGAACGGGTCAGCGGCTCGACCTTGGCCTGAGACTCGGGCGTCGTCTCTCCCATGTGCACTTCGTATCCGCGACATTCGCGATCATCGTCGGTCATGCGGAACACGACCTGTCTCGTCGTCTTCTCTTTCGTGAGCCGGGTCATTACGGGCAGCAGGCCGAGGCCGGGCAATCGTTCGATATCGCCTTCGACATGATCGGGGTCGCACACCTCGAGCCCCATCATCTGATAGCCGCCGCAGATGCCCATCACCGTCGTGCCGTTGCGATGGGCGCGGACAATGGCCTGCGCCACGCCGTTGCGGCGCAGTTCGGAGAGATCGGAAAGCGTATTCTTCGTGCCGGGAAGCAGGATGATATCGGTCTTGCGGAGTTCGTCCGTATTATTCGTATAAAATAAATGTACGCGCGAATCACGTTCGAGCGTGTCGAAATCGGTAAAGTTACTCAGATGCCGCAACAGGACGACGGCCACATTGATCTTTCCTTCTTCGGATTCGCGTTTTTTCGTGCGCAGCACGACGCTGTCTTCCTCTTCGATATGGATATCGTTGAAATAAGGCACAATACCTACGACGGGGATGCCGCACAACTCTTCGATCATTTTCGCACCATCGGCGAAGAGGCTCATATCGCCCCGAAACTTATTGATCAGGATGCCTTTGATACGGCGCCGGTCTTCCTCGCTCTGCAGCATGACGGAGCCGTACACGCTTGCAAACACGCCGCCCCGGTCAATATCGGCCACGAGGATGACGGCCGCATCGGCATACCGGGCCATCGGGAGGTTTACGAGATCGACTTGTCGCAAGTTCAGCTCCGAGATGCTCCCTGCTCCCTCCATCACGATCGGGTTATACTGTGCGGCCAAACGATCGTAGGCCAGGTGTACCTCACGCTCCAGCTCCGCACGTCCTTCTTTGCGGAAGTACGATCGTGCATCCTGATTGCCGGTGGGGCGTCCGTGCAACACGACCTGAGAGGTGCAGTCGCCCGACGGTTTGAGCAGGAGCGGGTTCATATCCGTATGGCACGGTATGCCGGCGGCTTCGGCCTGTACGGCCTGCGCGCGTCCGAGCTCCAGCCCGTCGGCCGTCACGAACGAGTTGAGTGCCATATTCTGTGCTTTAAAAGGAGCCGGACGATATCCGTCCTGCAGGAATATCCGGCAGAAAGCGGCCGCAATCACACTTTTCCCGACATCGCTTCCGGTGCCGGCAAACATCATGGGACGAAGAAGAGGAGACGTTGGTTTCATATCCTTATTTCAGAAAGCAAATGTACATGATAATATCGATTCTCGCATACAAAGAGGGGCGAAAGGATGAAAATAAAAAAGGATTCGTCATCCGGCACATTCCGAATTCAAACCCTTCATCGCTGAATGGCAGCGGAGATATTCCGCTGCGGTAATACTTGAATATATAACAATTTGTCCTCTCTGTACGACGGGCGGGACGAGGACGTTCCCCATCAATTCCCTTCTACCGGCATCAGTTTTTCCTGCAATTTGCGGATCTGGGAATTCAAATGCTGACACATAAATCCATTGCCGGCCAAGCGATACTTATCGGCCTGATATTGTAACATGGCCAATTCACGCAAGTTTTGTTTGTTTACAATCATTTTCATCATTTCTTTTTCTATTAAAATCACGATGCAAAGATACGCATATTTTCCGGAAACATGTTTTACAACATAACAAATCGGCCTATATTTAGCATTATTTAATAAACACATCGTCTGATAAAGTCTTTTTAGTGAACACGGTCGACCTACAAAAGGTCCTGTATTTCAGATAGTGAACATACATTAAATGTGGGTATGAACCCATGTGCCGGCAAACGTTCGGGGTTAAACCAAAGTTGATCGATTTTCGACTGGTAGCTTCCTTCGATATCGGCCTCCCAGCTGTCGCCGATCATGAGCGACTCATGGCGTCGCGAGTTCGTACAGCGGAGGGCATAATCGAAAATCTCCCGATGTGGTTTCTGGATTCCCACGTCTTCCGAGAGGATCAGCCGTTCGAAGTACGGCGCAAGTCCCGAGTTCTCCATCTTTAGTTGTTGTACTTCCCTGAATCCATTGGACACGATGAACATGCGATAAAAAGGGCGCAAGTATTCGAGCAGTTCGATGGCGCCGGGGATGAGGCTCGTTTTTCGGGTGGTACGTTCTAAAAAGTCACGGTTCAGTTTGAGCGTGAAGTCCACATCGTCTATCCCCATCGGTCGAAGCATGTATAGCAGTCGTTCGAGGATCAATGTCCGGCGGTCTATTTCATGATTCCGGTATTGCTCCCAGAGTTTCAGGTTATGAGGCATATAGCGACCAAAGAACATCTCGAAGGAATCATAATGCCGGTCGAATCGATAATCGACATAGATTTCTTCGAGACATTCTTTGTTGTTGTGGTACGTATCCCACAAGGTGTCGTCCAAATCGAAAAACAGGGATTTGTAGCCTGTTCTCATCCTACTTCCACCACCAGATGCTTGCTCAGGCTCCAGAAGACTTGCGGATCGAGGATGTTCAGCACTAAGTTGCCATCGCCGTCTTTCTCTAACTTGTAGGAGCGGTCGGGGTGATTGGAACGCACGGTTGCTTTGCGGGCATACAATTGTATGGACGTTACTTCGCGCGTATCGATCGGGATAAAGTAATCTTCATTGAAGTTTCCCTGCAACGCCTTACTCTTGGAGAAGAGGCCGCCTCCCGTGAGGATCTGCTGCTCTTTGAGTTCTTTTTTCGTGCCGAAGCAGTAGTAGGCTCTGTGCAACTGTTGGTCCTGTTCGGTAATTTTCTGCGATTGTGCAGCTGTGGTTACAGACAGGTTCTCTACGTTTTCGTTCAGGCTCGTCACAAGTTCATCCAATTCCTGAATCCGGATATCCTTCTTGGCCAAGTCTTCCTGCAAGGCAGCGATCATCGTCGCTTTCTGATTCAGTTCGGACGAGAGCCGGTCGATTGTTTTCTGCAAGGCCGATGACTGGATGTTGCTTTTCTTCAGTTTCTCCTGCAATTCGCTCAGTTGCGTCTTATTGTTCTTCAGTGTCTCGGCAATCAGACGCATATTTTGCTTGATCTGCTCTTTTTTGTTCGGATTCATCTCTCCGTCCGACTGCTCGATGGCCAAATAGTTTTCGGCATCCCGAATCGCCTGAATATCGGTCTGGATATCGTTCAACGTCGAGAGCATTTCGTTCAGTTCGGTCGTACTCTGCGCCTTTTCGGCTTTGAGCATCTCGTTTTCACTTTTCAGCTTCTTGTACTCGGCCGAATTCTCCACACACGAAGTCCATATCATTGCACTAATGATAAATAATATAACTTTTTTCATTTTGAGTTGAATAAATAATTATACGTTATGTTCATTTTCTTTGTCCGACGCTCCGGCGCCGGACACTATTATAACAAATTCCCCTTTCGGTTCGTTCACGGAAAAGTAAGAAATCAGTTCTTCGATTGTTCCCCGGCATGTCTCCTCGAAACGTTTCGAGAGTTCGCGCGAAAGGGAAGCCCGCCGTTCTTTTCCGAAGAATTCAGCCAATTGCGTCAATGTTTTAAGAATCCGGTAGGGAGATTCGTAGAGGACGATGCTCCGTTCTTCGGCGGCCAGTGCACGCAGACGCGTCTGTCGTCCTTTCTTCGGCGGCAGGAATCCTTCGAAGCAAAAGCGGTCGGTCGGCAGTCCCGATACCACAAGTGCCGGCACGAAAGCTGTGGCTCCCGGCAGACATTCCACCTCCGCACCTTGACGAATGCATTCGCGCACGAGCAGGAAGCCCGGATCGGAGATGCCCGGTGTGCCCGCATCGGAGATCAACGCGATGTTTTCGCCAGCTATCACCCGTTCGACAATCTCTTTCACCGTCCGGTGTTCGTTGAACTTGTGATGTGACTGTACCCGGTTCCGTATCTCGTAATGTTTGAGTAAGACGCTGCTCGTTCGCGTATCTTCGGCCAGAATCAGGTCGGCCTCTTTGAGAATCCGCACCGCACGAAACGTCATATCTTCGAGGTTTCCGACCGGAGTAGGTACGATATACAATTTGGCCATGTGGTGCGACGCTTTTACAGAAACCGACGCTCCACGAGTTTGAGAAAGTCGATCACCGAATCGTTTTCAAAGTCCCAGTCGGTCACGTTCTTCAAAAGGACGAGCGCTTGTCCGTACGAAGCCGTTTCATTCAACTCGCTGATTACACGATTCATCTGCTGTTCGTCCCCTCCGAACAGTTCGCGACAGAAACGGAACCGGTCGTTCAGTGTAAAAGCCTTGCGCAGATCGGTCAGTTTAGCCTTTTCCATCTTGTCGTTCAATGATGTTTCCGCCTTTTCGCGGAAAGAAGAAGACGCTACCGGAGGGGCTGTGTTACGGCTTACCGGAACGGGTGGGACAGACGGGGCAGATGATCGTTCGTCGGTGGCAAGTATCGGAGGATGAATCGCCTCCATGAGACCGACTGCCGTTCGTCTTACCGGTCGATCGACCGATGAGATCTGCGCCTGATGTTCCCGTATCTTTTGATCAAACAGTTCGATCTGCCCCATCTCCATCGCATGGAGACGGTCCTGTATCTTATATATCAAATCAAAAGACTCGCTAAAAAAAGAAACCGGATAGATTTCCGTCTCGTGCATCTGTTCGGTCAGTTCGACTAACTTCCGGATATGGCTTGTCAGTTGAGTCAATTGTTCTTTATCAGTCATAAGTCCATCCTCTTTGGGGAAGAAAATGCAAAAGTAAATATTATCCTTATTATATCATCCCCAAAACAAAATTAATTCACGTTTTGTTCGCCCCTATATTCTTAAACCATCAAACAAAAAACAATTTAATTCAGGCTTTCAGCCCTCTGCCGAGAGGGTACCTTTTTTCCCTACGCTTCCCTTCGCTACCCATCGGGCTGAATTAACACACCCTTTCAGGGCTGTTTTTTAATCGTTAATTGTCATTCCGAGTACATGATTCGGCGTATAACACGCATAACCATTACCCGAAAGGGCTGCAAGCCCGATATATTTCAGCCCCATCCCGTAGGGTGGGGGATCCATGCCCATACTTTGGTTAGAGGGCTGTAAGCCTGACATAATCGTTAGCGGTCAGTATTCAGCTGTCAGCCAACAACTAAACAACTAAACAACTAAACACCTCAACGCCCGCAAAGGCATAACCATTGACAATTATTCCCCCTCTTCTTCAAATTCTTTAGGGAGGTTGACTATATACAGCCGATGGGTGGCGCGGGTGAAGGCGGTATAGAGCCACCGGTAGAAATCTTCGCCCAGCATCTCTTTCGTCATATAGCCGATATCCAGAAAAACATTCCGCCACTGTCCTCCCTGCGCCTTATGACAGGTGACGGCATACGCATATTTTACCTGCACGGCATTATAGTAGGGGTCGACTTTCAGCTTCTTCATCTTCGCCGCTTTCGTGGGCTCGTCGGCATAATCTTCCAGTACACTGTAAAAGAGCCGATCGTATTGTTCTTTCGGCAGTGCCGGCGCGTCGGTTTGCAGGGTGTCGAGCAAGATACGCAGTTCGATCTCCAGATCGTAGTCCTGAAACCGTACCCACACATCGCAAAAGCGGAAGCCGTACATGTCGAGCGTACGGCGGACGCGCAACACCTCGACCATCTCGCCGTTGGCAATAAAATCCATCATTTTGCAGGACGACGTCCAGAAGTAATTATTTCGTACCACCATCAGCCGGTCACCGGACGAGATTTCCTCTTCCCTGTACAGAATCCGGTTTCTTATGCCATTATTATAAAGTGTCGCCCGTTTGTTCGATCGACAGATCACGATCGTCTCATCTGCCCCGTCACGGCTGTAAGCCGATGCAATCTCTTCGATCAGCTCTTCGCCGCCCACCTTGCGAAGATCCTCGAACCCATCGATTCGAAGAACGGGATACCGGTCGATCTGCTTCCGGCGCAGGCAGTCACGGATCAGCGTCGCATTGTAAAGAATACCGGAATCTTTATCCTGGCGTAC
The DNA here is from genome assembly GCF_001006485.1 of Tannerella forsythia. Taxonomy (GTDB): domain Bacteria; phylum Bacteroidota; class Bacteroidia; order Bacteroidales; family Tannerellaceae; genus Tannerella; species Tannerella forsythia. Next base: position 263,734 of record NZ_JUET01000058.1, on the reverse strand, counting down.
GACCTGCGTAAGTGAGCACTCCTGCACGTGCAACGAATACCCTTTGAGGCAGTCAGGATTCATGGCCGGACTTTCACTTTGCAAGACGGGCGGAAGCTGTGCGCCATCGCCGAGCAGAATCAGCTTGCAACCCTTGCCGTTGTAGACATAACGAATCAGGTCATCGAGCAGCCGCCCGCTGCCGAACGAAGCCATGCCGGCATCATCGTTCGAGATCATGGATGCCTCGTCGATAATAAACAATGTATCTTGATGCAGGTTGGGTGCTAATGAGAATCCGGTAAACTCGTTCGAGAACGTTTTCTGTCGATAGATTTTCCGGTGGATTGTCAATGCATTGCGTCCCGCATATTCCGAAAACACCTTCGCCGCCCGTCCGGTAGGTGCCAGCAAAACGACTGACCGCCTCAACGCCGTCAGCGCCTTGACCGTGGCTCCGAGCAGCGACGTCTTTCCGGTTCCGGCATATCCCTTCAGCAGAAACACATCGTCAGATACCGGAGAAGAGAGGAAATGCGAGAGCCTATCGATCGCCCTACGCTGCTCATCTGTGGGTTCGTAAGGAAAAACGTTACGAATCTGTTGAAAAATAAACCGATGAATCATGGATATGAAATTATTTTCGCGATAAAGTTACAGCTTTAAATAATCTTCTTTATATTTGCAGCAACGAAATCATAAAAAAACGAATATACGACATGAAAATTACACTGAAAGTATTATTGGTTGTGGCGGCTTTGCTGCTGGTTTACATGTGCTACAGAAGCGTGATGGGCCCGATTGAGTTTGATCTTGAACATAAAGCCCGCGAAACGGCTATCCAGCATCGGCTGATCGATATCCGTAAGGCGCAGATCGAGTACAAGAACAGACATGGAGTACATGCTGCAAATTTTGAAGAATTAGGAAAATTCTTGAAAGAAGAAAAATTGCCGTTTGTCGTGAAAGAAGGTGTTTTGTCTGACGATCAATTGGAGGCAGGGCTAACGGAAAAGAAAGCCGTGGCGATCATTGAGAGAGCTCGCAAAACCGGGAAGAACGATGAGGTGATTAAAAACGGGCTGGAGAACTTCAGACGCGATACGATGTGGGTATTGGCCAAAGATACCTTGTTCGGACCTAATTATAATGTAGACTCACTCGCTTTCGTTCCGGTGGCAGGAGTCAATACCCGGTTCGAAATGGATACGGCAACGCTCTCTTCGTCGTCGGGATATACGGTGAAAGTGTTCGAATGTCGTGTACCTTACGACGGTTACCTGAGCGATTTGAACAGCCGGCAGCTTGCCAATCTGAAAGACAGGATGCGCAAGATGAAACGGTATGAAGGGCTCAAGGTGGGCTCGATTACGGAGATCAACAACAACGCCGGTAACTGGGAGTAAGGCGGTATGAACTTTCGTGTTTCTGGCACGTTAACGGCTCATAATTCGGAAAAATACAGAATGTCTATTCGGCTATCGCCGGGTGGACTTTCTTTTGTTGGGCATATCCCTTTGCAACCGAAGAGTTTCTTCTACCGGTCGGTCGAGTTAGACCGCTCCCGACCATACGCACATGCGTTACAAGAGGTCTCTTCCGAGCATCCGTTTTTTTCTTATTCGTATAAGGAGCTATCGGTCGTAAGTACGGGAGATCCCTACACGCTCGTACCCGAAGCAGTCTTTGCAGAAGACCGGACACAGCAATTGATGGCGTTTACGTTCTCCTCACCCGGCGAGAAGGCACTCTTTCAGCCTCTGAAAGAGCTCGAAGCCGTATTGCTGTTCGGAGTTGATCCCGAAATACATACGCTCTTTCTGCAGTTGCAGCCCCGGGCGACGTTCGTACATGGTATCGCTCCGCTCCTGCTCCACTGGCAGAAACAAAGCCGAACCGCTTATCCGAAACAGTTGTATGCCGTGCTGCAGGAAGACAGGATGGACGCAGCATGCTTCGATAAGGGGGCCTTACGATTTGTTAACGGATTTCGTATCGACGACCGTACGGATATCTTGTACTATTTGCTTTATATCTGGAAGCAGTTGGATTTGAATCCGATTGACGATCAGCTCTTTCTTTCGGCTGCACCGGCGTTTTTTCCCGACATACGCGATACGCTACGGAATTACCTGATGCAGGTTGAACCGATGAATCTACCGGCCGCCCCTTCCGATGCACCAATGCTGGCCGATGTAATTGCGTTGATGGGATGCGAATCATAAGAGGCATCTACGGGCGTCGCCGGTTTCAGGTACCCTCGTCGTTCAACGCCCGTCCGACGACCGATTTTGCCAAAGAAAATCTGTTTAACGTACTCGAAAACTTGGTCGACTGGGAAGGGATGACAGCCCTCGATCTGTTTGCCGGCACGGGGAGCATCTCGTTCGAATTGTTGTCGAGAGGTTGTGGACGTGTGACGGCCGTCGAAGCGAACCGCGCGCATGCGGCATTTATCGCCAAGATCGCCGGTGAACTCAAGACCGACGCCCTCGAACTGATTCGCGGCGACGTGTTCCGATATCTGCCTTCGGCGCCGAAACAGACCTTTGACTTCATCTTTGCCGATCCGCCGTATGCTTTACCGGAATTATCAAAGTTGCCGGAGCTTGTAACGAACGGCTATCTCCTTTCCGAAGGCGGTATCTTCGTGCTGGAGCATCCCAAAACGTTCGATTTTTCAGCACATCCTTGCTTCAGCCGGCAGCGTGTTTACGGCTCCGTACATTTCTCCTTCTTCATCAGAGAAGAGGCGAGAACAGACGCATAAACGATTCGATCAGTCGTTTGGTCAGCGGACGGTTCAGCCATTGAACGGGATAAACCGTCTCGCAGTTTTTCAGATCATCCATAAACATTTGTTTCATCTCCAGCGCAAAAGGATGATGATAGACGAAAGCATTGACCTCAAAATTGTGTTCGAAGCTGCGAAAATCGAAGTTGGCTGAGCCGATACACGCCAGCTCGTCGTCGACCAAAAGCAGTTTGGAGTGAAGGAAGCCTGCTTTATAAAAATAAACCTTGACACCGGCCCGAAGCATATCGTCTAAGAACGAATGAGTCGCCAGATGTGCGCTCCGCGTATCGGAACGTTCGGGCAGCATCAACCGTACGTCGATGCCTCCCAGCGCAGCTGTCTGGAGCGCCTGATTCATGCTTTCGGTAGGCAGGAAGTAAGGCGTCTGGATATAGAGGTACTTTTTGGCATTTGTGATGCAGAAGATAACCGCCTGAAGCAAGGTACGCCATGGGCCGGTGGGGCCACTGGCAATGATCTGCAGGATATTATCGCCGAAGATGGCTTCGCCGGGATAGTAGTCTTCACCTTTGATCAGTTGCTTGCCGGCCACATACCAGTCGATCAGAAACGCCGATTGCAGGCCGTGAACCCCTTTCCCTTCGATCCGGAAATGCGTGTCGCGCCATACGCCCCACGACACCCCCTTGATGTATCGATCGGCAATATTCATCCCGCCGATAAAACCGATCTTGCCGTCGATCACGGCAATCTTTCGATGATTCCGGTAGTTGACCTTGCTCGTAAGCACAGGGAAAGCGACCCGCAGGAACGAATACACCTCGATACCCGCTGCTTTCATCTCCCGAAAGAACTTCTCCTTCACATTCCAGCTCCCCACATCGTCATACAGCACACGCACTTGCACGCCTTCACGCGCTTTGGTTATGAGCAGGCTCTTCACCTGCCTCCCGATTTCGTCATCGGCAATGATATAATATTGCATATGGATATGATGACGAGCCTGTCGCAACGCCTCCATAAACGCGGCGAACTTAGCGGCTCCGTTCGTATAGGTGGTAATGGAACTGCCATAGAGCAGCGGGTTGTGACCGTCACGATTCAGCAATTTCACCAAAGGCCGGTAAGCCGTCAAAACGAGACATTTATCCTGCTCCGGGACCCCGGAGTGCAGGGGCTTCATGATACGTTTGTAAGTACGCCTCGAGATGATGCGTTGTCGACGGTTATCCTGTCCGAAGAAGAAATAAAAGACAAGCCCGATGCCCGGCAATGTCAGCAGGACGATCACCCATGAAATCGTTTTCAGCGGATTTCGGTTTTCCAGCAGAATGACAAGCACCAATCCCAAAACGGAGATGGCGTACAATACGAACAGCGTCAGGCCGACGACGGTATGTAACGATATATCGAGCATGGAACATTCGGTTGAGGGCATAAAGATAGGCTTATGGAGCGTGAAATGCAAATTTGGGGATGATTTAACAATTCCGTATTTTTGCGGGCGACAAAAAAGAAGAGCATGAAGAAACAAGCATTGATTTTAGTTACAAACGACGATGGCATCGAAGCGCAGGGCATTCGCGCCCTGGCCGACGGCTTGCACGAGCTGGGCGACGTGGTCGTCATGGCGCCTGACGGACCGCGATCGGGCATGTCGACAGCCATCACGACAAACGTGTCCATATCCTATACCTGTATCGAACGTGCCGAAGGACTGACGGTTTACCGTTGTACAGGCACGCCGACTGACTGTGTCAAACTGTATCTGAACGAGGTAGCCGATCGTAAGCCCGACCTCGTCGTGTCAGGGATTAACCACGGCGGCAATCAAGCCATCAGCGTGCATTACTCCGGAACGATGGGGGCTGTTGTCGAAGGTTGTGCGCTCGACATCCCTTCCATGGGTGTCTCGCTGTATCAATACAAGCCGGAGGCTGATTTCTCCGAGTCGGTACGTCTGGCACAGCAACTTGCGAAAGAGGTGCTGCGACGGGGATTGCCGCACGGTACCTATCTGAACCTGAACGTGCCGAACAGGGCGAAAGTCAAAGGCATGGCCATTTGCAGACAGGCCGACGGACGATGGATCAAGGAATACCGGCAGACCTACGATGAGAACGGGGAACCCCAATTCTGGCTCACCGGTGAGTTTCTGAACTACGAACCGATTTTTCCGGACAACGATACACGAATGCTCGATGCAGGATACGCCTCACTCGTTCCCTGCAAACTCGATGTGACCGATTACGCTTTTATGGAAACATTAAAAGATTGGCAAATCGACGATTAGTCTCCGATGAAATACTATCTTATTGCCGGTGAAGCCTCGGGCGATCTGCATGCCTCGAACCTGATGACCGCGCTGAAAGCGGAAGATCCGCATGCGGAGTTCCGTTTTTTCGGAGGCGACCTGATGCAGGCTGCCGGTGGTACGCTCGTCAAGCATTACCGCGAGATGGCGTATATGGGAGTGATCCCCGTCGTGCTGCACACCCGTACCATTCTGCGCAACATGCGCCTTTGCCGAAACGATATCCGCGCATATCGCCCCGACGTGGTACTGCTCGTCGATTATCCGGGGTTCAACCTGAAAATCGCCCGGTTTGTCAAAACCACATTACGAATCCCTGTCTATTACTATATCTCACCGAAGATATGGGCATGGAAGAAATACCGCATTCAATCGTTCCGTCGCTATGTGGACCGTATGTTCTGCATCCTGCCTTTCGAGGTCGACTTCTTCAAGTCGCTCGACTATCCGGTCGATTATGTCGGTAATCCTTCGGTCGATGCCGTTGCCGCATTCCGGGAAGCACAGCGTGACCAGCCCGATACGTTCCGGCATGACCACGGCCTGACGGATCAACCCGTTCTGGCACTGCTCGCCGGCAGTCGCCGCCACGAAATCCGTCAAAATCTTCCGGTGATGCTCGATGTGGCTGCACGAATTCCCGATCTTCAAGCCGTTGTGGCAGGCGCTCCCGGACTGACCGCCGACGATTACCGGGATTGCCTCTGCGGGAGAGCGATGCCAAAGATCCTCTACGGACAAACGTACAACCTGCTCTCGCACGCAAGTGTCGCATTGGTCACGTCGGGTACGGCAACCCTCGAAGCCGCCCTGTTCCGTGTACCGCAAGTAGTATGCTATCACGTCTCGGGCGGACGGCTCGTCAATTTCGTGTTCGAACGTTTTTTTCACGTGCCCTACATCTCACTCGTCAACCTGATTGCCGGATGCGAAGTTGTGTCTGAACTTTTTGGGGCAAAGTTCTCGCCCGAACGCATCCATGCCGAACTGAAGCGCATTGTTGAAGACTCGGAAGATCGCACCCGTATGTTGGAAGGCTACGACCACGTGATCGCCGCTCTCGGTCAACCCGGCGCCTCACAGAAGGCCGCCCGCCTGATGGTCGAGGGCATGAGTTAATTTAATTGTCAATGGTTAATTGTCATTCAGCAGTCAGCGGTCAGCATTCAGCCATCGGATACGTGTAGAGGCGAACATCTCAACAATCAAACAACTCAACAAATGATTTACCCCTGCTCACGGTCGTTCATTTCCAGCCCTTCGGCAGCAGGCGCGATACGGTCTACCACCACGGCGATGGCTCCGTCGCCGGTCACGTTACACGCCGTGCCGAAGCTGTCCATGGCGATATACAGCGCGATCATCAACGCCTGTAACGTCTCGTTGAATCCGAGCATGGTCTGAAGTGGACCGAGCGCAGCCATGATGGCTCCGCCGGGTACGCCAGGAGCAGCCACCATCGTGATGCCAAGCATCAGAATAAAACCGCCAAACTGAGCGAGGGTGACCGGTTCGCCGGACATCATCAGGATGGCCATGGCGCAGGCGACAATCTTCATCGTACTGCCCGACAGATGAATCGTTGCACAAAGTGGCACGGTGAATACAGCCACATTTTCGCGCACGCCATTCTTGATCACCTGCCTGAGCGTAACGGGGATTGTCGCGGCCGACGACTGTGTGCCGAGCGCCGTGGCATAAGCGGGCAACATATTCATCAGCAGCCGTAACGGATTACGACGGCCAATCCATCCCGCAATCGCAAACTGCACCAGAAGCAAAAGGATATGGAGCACAAAAATGACAAGAATCACTTTCAGAAACATGGTCATGATACCGGTCACCTGTCCGCTCACCGTAATATTCAGAAAAATACCGAAGATATGGAGCGGAAGCAGCGGGACAATGACCGATTCGATGAGGCGCGCAATGATGTCGCGGAAGTTGATGAAGACGCGGTGCAGCGCATCGCCCGACATCACGGTCAGCCCCAACCCGATGACGAACGAGAGAAGGAGCGCCGTCATAATGTCCATGAGCGGAGGCATGGCAACGATAAAATAAGGAGTGAGCATCAGGGTTTCGGGATTCTCCATAACCGTCAGCTGGGTGTCGGGAGCCAGGAGCATCGGAAAAACGGCCGATGCGCTGAAATAGGTGAAGAAGCCGGAAAAAATCGTCGACCCGTAAGCAATAAGTGCGGTGACGAGCAGCAACCGCCCCGCTCCTTTCCCGATCTCGCCGATAGCCGGCGCTACAAGCCCGAGAATAATCAGCGGAATAGAAAATGACAGGAAATTACCGAAAAGGCCATTGAACGTGACAAAGAGACGAACCATGCCGGCAGGCATCACCTGCCCCAACACGATACCGCTCGCAATGGCAATAGCCACCCAGCCTAACAGGGATATGTGAAATTTCTTTTTCATGATTCAAGTCGGTTGTTACTGTGGCAAACGTAGTAAAAAAAAGTGAATGATGCGCTACCGACCGGTTAATTTTTCCGACGTCGCGACGTTCTGCCGTATACTGCCCCTCCGAGCATCACAACGAAAAACAGCAATGACAGGGAGGCATACGGAAGAATACCCGCCATGCCCGCATCGCGAACAAAGAGCTCGTTAAAGCCGTTCAATCCCCAGTTCAGGGGTGAGATACGGCTGGCAAGACGCATAAAGTGAGGCATCACAAAAGTGGGAATCCAGACCCCTCCGAGAGCAGCCAGCATCACGACAGATACGGCGCCGAAGATGCTTGCCTGCTGGTTTGTACGTGCAATACTTCCGATAGCCAGCCCGTAACCGATCGCCGATAGCGATGCTGAGACCGACATCAGCAGCAGCGCGCCAGCGCTGTGTCCGAGTTTAAGCGCAGGCAGTCCGAGCAAGGGGATCAGGTACATGCCGGTTGCCATCATCAGGGTGAGTTGCAACAGACAAACACACAGGTAGACAAACATTTTACTGAACAGATATACCGCATAGGAACAAGGCATCGTCATCAGCCGGTTGAGGCAACCCGTTTCACGCTCGCGAATCATGTTTCCCGCAAGCGAAACGACAATAAAAAAGACGGCGAACATGCTCCATGCCGGCACATTGTGCTGTGTAGCGTTCGGAATGATCCGCCCGTGTTCGCTTCGGGCATACGCTTCGTCGACCGTAAACCATTCGTCTGTCTCGATATTCAGATCGACAGGGATGAGGAGGAGAAGGCTGGCCTGTGCCGATATCTCCTGAAGAAGCAGCCGGTGCCGAATCGTCAACATCTCCTCACGTACGGCAGACATCACCGAAGAGCGGAACGATGGCTTGGCCGCCGGATCCACTAATACTCTGACCGTTAATGAAGACTGCGTTGTATCGGAGACTGCGGAAGGCTCACCGTCAAATGCACGCTCGACACCGTGACGCACCTGTTCGCGCAAACGCTCCGTCGTACCTTCGGGGATGATGACACCGATCAGGTAATCACCGCGCATAACAGCCTCTTCCACCTCGTGGACCGTGAGAGACCGGCCATCCGCTTCGGTCGAGACGTCGAATATACGGCTTGCCGAGAGTTGGCGGCTCACGCGCCGGCCTAATGAGTCGCCATCGGCATTGAGCAGGTAGAGCGAGATACGATTTTCGTTGATCGAGCGGAAAGTGCCGTCCTGCAGGTATGCCATCAGCAGCACAAGCGCCCACGGCATGAAAAACAACAGCACGATCCCCCATACATCGCGCACAAGCAACAACAGGTCTTTATATATTAGCGCCCTGATATTCATACATCAAGCCCGTACGGGCCATAAACAGTTCTTCGAGCGACGCCCTTCCCGTCCGGTTCTGTAACTCGGCGGGAGAGCCTTCGCATACAATCCGACCGCGATCCATCAATACCACTTGTGTGCATAGTTTTTCCGCCTCCGCCATGTCGTGCGAAGTGTAAACGATGGTCATGCCCTCCCGGTGAAGCACCTGTAAATGTGCAACAATTTCCTGCTTCGACAGCACATCGACACCGACGGTCGGCTCGTCGAGAAAAAGGACTCGGGGACGATGAAGCATGGCTACAATCAAGTTAACCTTACGTTTCATACCCCCCGAGAGGTACGCCGTTCTTTTAGAAAGATGCGGTATGAGATCGAACCGTTCGATATAGTTGTCAATGCGCTCGCGCAACGTGTCCGAAGGTATGCCTTGTATACCACCGAAGAAATGCAGGTTCTCGCGCAGTGTCAGCTCGGGATAGAGTGCGATCTCCTGCGGTACGATGCCGATCATCCGCCTGATTCGCCTCATCTCGCAACGCACGTCCAGCCCGCCTATCTTCACCTCGCCGGTGTCATATGGGCACAGGCCGCAAAGCACGGAGAGTATCGTCGTCTTACCTGCACCGTTGGGGCCGAGTAGTCCAAAGAGATCCCCTTCGGACACATGCAGCGTCAACCCATCGACCGACGGATGAGCAGCTCCACGATACGTCTTACGTAACTTCCGGATATCGATCATCGAAGGGGTCATCGGCTCTTTTTGATGAGTTTTTCCAGATCGGTAAAAAATTGTTTTTCGCGGTCGCCGATGGTTTTCAGATGGTCGCCAATGGTCTGATAATCGACGTTAGCCGCCGAACGACGCTTGCAGACACGTGCGGCCTCTGCCGCAAACATACGCCACTCGTCGCCGATAGCGGTAAGGCGTTCGGAAAAATCGTTGAGTGCGGTGATGCCCGTAATTGCGGCCGCCTCCTGAAGGAACGCGGCATAGAGGAAGCGGAATCCGGCACCACCCGTCCCGATCTCTTCCATCATTCGCACAAGCTGCCCCAGATGTAATGCCGCCTGACGCACACCGTATTTCTGTGGGAACTTCGGAATCTTGTTGCCAAGATGCCTGAACGCATTGATGCCGACCCAGGGCACAGGCCCCGGCTCATGAAGCATCCGGTAGCAGTTTTTGAGGATGGCCTTGCGTATGAGTTTGGGCAAGTCTGGCTGTTTTTTGGGCAATGAGCGTATCCAGTAGAGTTTGCCCATCGGCGGATACGTACCTTTGGAGAAGCGCGCGCGCATCATATCGTGCGCCGAGAGTTTCACCTTTTCAACAGCCACCGGATCGCTGACCAGGTAATCGTCGCCGTCTTTTCCGATCACGCAGATGTTGTGCGCGTTAAAGTGAAACCGGTATTCGTTCGGCACATAAGGCAAAAAATACATGCCTACCACCGCGCCCGTCGGGATACCCTGAACGAGCAAACGATCTAATTTCTTTTCCGCATGCTTCGGACAGAGGAAAATTGTCCGACGGACCTTGAAGCCCAGCAAGCGGGTAGCACGAGCAAAGATAGCGCCCGGCAGCGGACGGAACGAAGTCACCGGAAAGCCCGCAAGATGCACAAACGGCAGATGGACGAAATAAAGCGATGCCGACAAACCGAAGATGAGCGGTTCGGAATAATCGTAGCCGTAAAAACGCAGCAGATTGCCGGTAACGCCGTTTTCACAATGTGCCGCACTGAGGTGTTCAAAAGGGATTTCCATCATTCCACCCGTTTTAACTCATCGACCGTTATACGCAAAGCATCGGCATATTGCCCGAGGATACGATCATCCAGTCCGGCAAAGGCTTCATACTTGAGATGCTTCCTGACCTTACGCTTCGGAATACCGGCATATACGGCCAGCATCGCGACATCTTGCAAGTTCTTTTTCATATGATAAGCCAACGGACTGGCTTCTTTCCTCAACACCTGCCGACGGATCCGTTCGCAGTCTTCCAGAATATCTTCCCAAACGACTGCCAAGACATCGTTCTTGACCGACCAGCCGTCACTGAGCACCTTTGTATAGCGCCCGTCTTCATCCACAGCATACATCACATCGCGGACCACTTTGTCTTTAAAATACTTCAAATCCTGAGGGACATCTTTTGTCTTCATCACATCGTCTGTTTTTTCAGTTTAAATGGCCATACAACCCATACGTATACGAGAAACATTGCACTTCCGGATATCATGAGAGGATATTTCTTATCACATCTTTACCGAACGATTTATTGGCCAGTTCGCGATTTCTCGGACGGAACGTACCGTCTTCCATCTCGCGAATCACGACCTGCGTAAACAGACGGAACATTTTCTGTTCCTGACTTTCGTCCTGATAAAACGTATCCCACGCATATTCATACATCTCCTGCAATCGCTCGGCCGACATCTGCTTCGGATGAAAAACGACCTGACCCGCGTTGTAATGATCCCAGTCGAAATCGAAGATACGTCCCTGACGCAGGTAATCGTCATATCCTTTCGTATGCGGGAAAGGCGTCATGACGGTAAATTCGGCCAGATCAAGGTCGATTTCGAGCAGAAAATCGATAAGCCGTTTGATATCGTCCTCCGACTGGCTATCGATACCGAGCAGGATCGTTCCCTCTACTCCGATGCCATGATCATGGTAACGTTTCACACGCTCCTTGATATAATCCGACGTATCGTAGACGGCCTGATACACATACCAGGCGCCGGCCTGTGCCGCCAGATCAAGCACTTTCGGGTCATCTTCGATCGTATGACTGATCCATTTCTTCTTGAACGGAATCATTTCGCGGAAGAGTTCCATCTCCCATTCTTTATTTTGAGCCAACGAGTTGTCGACGATAAACAGGCGATTGTTTTCGATCGAGGCAAGGTCTTCGATCACCTTATCGATCGGGCGCGGGCGGAAAATACGTCCGCCGAGGTACGAAACGGCACACGGATAACAACTGAAACGACAGCCGCGCGAAGCATGAAAGAGATCGACCATCTGTACGCCCTTGTGATTATACAGTTCGCGTTTATAGAGGTCGCGCCGCGCAGGCCCGACATCGCCGATGGGCGGTTGCTGCGTCATGTAGTTGTAGACTTTCTTCAACCGGCCGTTGCGCCAGTCGTTCAGCACTTCTTCCATCCGTCCCTCCGACTCGCCGAGGAATACGGCATCGGCATGGTCGATCGTTTCTTCGGCATGCAGCATGGTCGAGATACCTCCGAAGATCACCTGTTTGCCGCGCCGCCGATATTCGTCGGCAATAGCCCATCCGCGCTTCACCTGCGTACTGAGCATCATCGAGATGGCTACCAGATCGCACTCTTCGTTGAAGTCGAGGGCTTCTACGTTCTCGTCCGTAAATGATATGTCGACATAAGGCGGAAGGGTTGCAGCAAAGACGACCGGCCCGTGAGGAGGGAGGTTAAATGTTGTCTGCCCTTTGAGCTTCTTCCACTTAGGATATATCAATTTTAATTTCATACAATCAGTCTGTTAATGCTCGGAGGTCACGCAGTCTGCCATGCTGTCGAAGGAACCTCTTGAATACTTTGTTTTTATAAATAATCGCAAAGGTAAGGCAAAAAAATAACTCCTCAAAAAACGGTTATTGCGGTCCTGAGAAAGTTTTTTAACTTTGCCCCGAATGAAAAACAAACAAAGTCAAATAAAAAATATCAATTCGATATGAATTTGAAGATTCGGCTGATCGTTATGAACTTCTTGGAGTTCGCCGTATGGGGAGCGTACCTCACTTCGATGGGGCGCTACCTGAGTCAGGTCGGTATGGGAAGCCACATCGGCTGGTTTTATTCGGTACAGGGATTTGCCTCGCTGTGTATGCCGGCCCTCATGGGGATTGTGGCCGACCGATGGATGGAAGCGCAACGGGTGTACGGGCTTTGTCATTTTCTGGCCGGATCGTTGATGCTCGCCGTTTCGATGTATGGCCTTTCCGCCGGGGCCGATGTCTCCTTCCCGCTGCTTTTTACGCTTTACACCCTCAGCATCGCCTTTTATATGCCGACGGTGGCCTTGGCCAACTCGGTCGCCTACTCGGCATTAGACAAAGCCCGGCTGGATGCGGTGAAAGTGTTCCCGTCGATTCGCGTATTCGGCACGATCGGATTCATCTGCACCATGATTTTGATTGATCTGATCGGATTTCAGGCCGGACCGAAGCAGTTCGCCGTTTCCGGTGTACTGGGACTTCTGCTCGCGGCCTACTCGTTCACGCTTCCGCGTTGCGCGGTCAACCGTAAAGCCAACACGAACTCGCTCGTCGGTGCGCTCGGCCTGCGTGCTTTCAGCCTCTTCAAAGAAAAGAAGATGGCCGTCTTCTTTATTTTCTCCATGTTGCTCGGTGTATCGTTGCAGATCACGAACGGCTACGCCAATCCTTTCATTGCAACCTTCGCCGAAATCCCCTTCTATAAAGAGACTTTCGGCGTACAGCACGCCAATATCCTGATCTCGATCTCGCAGATGTCCGAAACATGTTTTATCCTGCTGATACCTTTCTGCCTGAACCGTTTCGGCATCAAACGGGTGATGTTGATGGCCATGCTCGCGTGGGTGCTTCGCTTCGGTCTGTTTGGGGCCGGCAATCCCGGCGACGGCGTGTGGATGTTTATCCTTTCGATGATCGTGTACGGCATTGCATTCGATTTCTTCAACATTTCCGGCTCGCTGTTTGTCGATCGGGAAACGAATCCGGAGATTCGCAGCAGCGCGCAAGGCGTTTTTATGATGATGACAAACGGTTTGGGGGCATCGATTGGGATGTTGGCTGCGCAAACGGTCGTTAATCGCACGGTTTATTCGCAAATCGCCGACCCGGCCGCGCAATTGGCCGGATGGCAGACGGCATGGTATATCTTCGCGGGTTATGCGCTCGCAGTCACGATTCTTTTCGCCATCTTCTTCCGGTATAAACACGAACCGGTAAAGAACTCAGAACATGGCAAGTTTAATCCGACTGCTGAACGCTGATCGCTGAATTAATTCAGGCTTTCAGCCCTGCAAGTGTTGAGATGTTGAATTGTTGAGGGGTTGAGCTGTTGAGTTGTTGATCTGTTTGCTGATGGCTGACCGATGTAACAGCCCTGAAAGGGCGAGATCATTCAGCCCAATGCGAAGCGTTGGGGAAAAAGGCGAACGCAGAGGCGTTCGTCCCATGGGCCTCGGGCGGTGAGCCGACGGAGCAGCGAGCGGGGCGTAAGAAAATCAGGCTGTCCGAGCGAAGCGAGTTACCTGATTTTCCGACCCGCGAGCGTCGCGACGACGTGCGAAGCGCACGAAGCCTTGACCTTTTGGTTACTTTTGGGTCAAGCCAAAAGTGACAGAAGGAGATTCTTCGCTTCGCTCTGAATGACAAATTAATGGTTAATGGTCAATTGTTATGTGCCTGAACACAGAGGAACATCCCCCCTCCCCCCCTTCAAAGGGGGGAAGAGCAAAGCGAAGGGGGGATGTTATCCCTTCAAAGGGGAAATGCGGAGGGCTGAACGCTGAATAACAATTAATACCTGACAATTATCATTAAAAACAATGCTCTTTCATCAGCTTGTCGATGACGGGATCGCCCAGTTCTTTCGCTTTCTGAAAAGCCCGGCAACCTTCCTCCTTCTTATGCTGACGAACAAGGCAAAGCCCTAACAAACGATACCCCGCCGCGAAGTCGGGTTGCAGGCTGATGGATTTCTCAAGGCTGGCCTGAGCCTTTTCCAGCTCCTGCTTGCGCAGATAAATCGACCCTTCTTCGGCATAATACAGCGCGTTCTCCGGTTCCTTGGCCAATGCCGACTGAATATCGGCGAGTGCCCCGTCCATATCGCCCGCGCGGAATTTAGCCTGTTCGCGATAATAGTAAAACGACGTGTTTACATTGCCTCCTTCCAGTTCGTAATACCGGTCGTAGTCTTTCGCTGCCGCTTCATATTGCCCCATCCGCATTTTCAGATCGACGGTTTCAAGGAGGTAAGCTCCCGCATCGGATGGGTTCGTCGTCATGGCGCGTGCGCAGGCGCTGTCCATCAATGCGATCACCTTGCCGAGGTTTGCTCCTTCGATCTGCTCTTCTGCTTTCGCCGCCATATAGAATGAGGTGGCCGAAGCCATCGGACTTTGATTCACCAACGTGTATGCCGCCGCCGCTTTACGGTAATCTTCCTGATAGAAGGCAATATCGCCCTCCAATTGACGGAATAGCGGCATATCCGTTTCGGCAAGTGCTTTGCCGATCAGTTCGGCAGCTCGCTCCATGCTCCATTCCGGCAACTTCAACGTCGTATCGCCGGCCGCCACGCCGTAAATCAGCTTGGCCTGATTGTAATATCCTTCGCCCCGATTGTCTCCGAAATACTTCAGCGACGTTTCCATATCGGCGCGGGCGCGTTCGAGCAGCTCCGCTTCGGTCCCGACGTCGGTCAACTGCTTTCGCTGATAGATATAATGCGATGCGCGGCTCAGATACCCGTCCGGCTCGTTCGGAAACTTGGCAATAAACTCGTTGAGTGTCTCTAAATACGTCGGCGCGTCCTGTTGCGACGAGTAGAGTATCAAAGCCACCTGCGCGTCTTCCACTTTGTCGCTCCACGCTTTCCGTATCCCGATCGACGAATAGGCTTTGTTCAGGATATCCATCTGTCCGATCCGGATATCTTGAATATAAGGCACCGAGATACCGTATGTTTTCCCTTTCCCCGACGCATCGGCCTGCGCCATCGCGAAAACCTCGCCGTTCCCGGTCAACAAAGGCGCGCTCACTTGCTCCCGGCTCAGCGGCATCTCGACTTTGTAATATCCGTAACGATCTTTTACTTTCGACACCTCCGAAAGCGCGGCATGCGGAAGAAGAGCGCCTTTCGACAATCCCGCCGGAAGCAGATAAACCTCCGATCCGACTGCCGGCAGACCGCTTGCCACCGTCAGATAAGCCGTTTTCTTGGGCACGGCTACCATGAAACGTACTACGTCATACATTTCGTCGGCACCGAGAATATGCGTCACGCGCAGACGCTTCCCTTCCGCATCGGTCACAGTCGCTTTTTCCGCGCCGATAAACAGCGAATAATCCGACACCGCCTCTCCCGTTTCACCGATAAAGAATCCCGTACCCTTCGTCCGGTTTCCGCTCTTATCTACCGCCTCTATCGTAAAAACGGCCTTCCTAGCTTTCTCCGTCCACTTGAGCGATTGCTTCTGCGCCATCAAAGACACACTCTGAAAAGCGATCCAAATCCATAGTAATAATCGTTTCATACCTCGTCGATTTAAAAAACCATGCAAAAGTAGCAGTTTCATCCGGATTTGAAAAGAAGCCCCGTCTCTTTTCCAAGATAACCGCATCAAAAATAAGTTTATTTTTATGGGATAAAAACAATTGGTACGAACCGAACGCACACTCGATCTCCAAGTCGCAATAACGTTCGAAGTACTTATATATCCCCTATAAGAACCGAATACCCCAAACGGAATAAAAATTCAAAAAAAATACAATTTTGGAATATTTATTCGATAATATGCGTATATTTGCATCGAGTTTTGGATATTTATTCATCATGAACATTAAACAAAAACGCTTGAACGCGATTGAGAACATCATTCGTTCGGAGATGATACGGAATCAGGACGAGTTACAGAGAGCCTTGAGCAACAAAGGTTTCGAGGTGACGCAGGGCACCCTCTCGCGCGATATCCGGAAGCTGAAAATCGTGAAAAGACACGACGGCGACAACCGGTATATCTACGTTTTGCCCGACGCGATACCGGCCGGCAAGCCTGCCGTTGAATTTTCGGGGCATCTGGCTGTGCTCAAAACGCCACCGGGCTACGCCATGGCCATTGCGTCGGATATCGACCGCATCGCGCCGGGCGAAATCCTTGCCACGATTGCCGGCGATGACACCATCCTCGTTATTCCACGCGATGGATACTCGAATAAGCAGGTGGCAAAAGCATTAGAACCGTTTTTAACCGGCCGTCAGGCCAATGAAACAGGAAAAAAATGACGAAAACAACAAAAAAACAAACGGACGAAGTGGAATTCGACGTGATGGTAGCGGACGAAAGTCATGAAAAATACGTCGATATCATCCTCGATACGATCGAAATCGCCGCTCGCAAACGCGGCTCGGGCATCGCAAGGCGTACACATGAGTACGTAGCTCAAAAAATGCGCGAAGGAAAAGTTATCATCGCACTGGCAGGCGATGAATTCGCGGGATTCAGCTACATCGAGTCGTGGGGAAACAAACAGTATGTGGCTACATCGGGATTGATCGTGGCCGACAAGTTCCGGAGCCACGGGCTGGCCAAACGCATCAAACACGCAGCGTTTCAGCTGGCGCGGCTACGGTGGCCGAAGGCGAAACTCTTCAGTCTGACGTCGGGCAGCGCCGTCATGAAGATGAATACCGAATTGGGCTACGTGCCCGTCACATTCAGCGACCTAACGGACGATGAAGCGTTCTGGCGCGGCTGCAACGGCTGTGTCAACCACGATGTACTTACGCGCACGCAGCGTCAATACTGCATCTGCACCGCCATGCTCTTCGATCCCGAAGACCCGCGATGCCTCATGCTCGAAAAACTGAACAAGACATGGGTGAAACGGCGCAACAGCCCACGTTCCAAGCCTAAAGAAACAAAATTATAAACAACGCAATCATTCAAAACAGATGAAAAAGGAAATTAAAAATGCCGCCTCAACGGCAGAGAGTGCGAAGAAGAAAGTTGTAGTCGCCTTCAGTGGCGGACTCGACACGTCGTTTACCGTTATGTACCTGACACGTGAGAAAGGCTACGAAGTCTATGCGGCATGTGCCGACACGGGAGGCTTCAGCAAGGAGCAGCTTCGCAAAAACGAAGCCAACGCCTATCAACTCGGCGCCAAGGCATATGTTACGCTCGACGTCACAAAAGAATATTACGAGAAGAGTTTAAAATACATGATCTTCGGCAATGTTCTCCGTAACGGCACCTATCCCGTATCCGTCTCGTCCGAGCGAATCTTTCAAGGCATGGCCATTGCGCGCTACGCCAACGAGATCGGGGCGCAAGCCATTGCTCACGGATCGACCGGCGCAGGCAATGATCAGGTGCGCTTTGACATGACGTTCCTCGTCATCTGCCCCGACGTCGAAATCATTACGCTAACGCGCGACATGAATCTGACCCGGCAGTTTGAAATCGATTATCTGAACAAAAACGGTTTCAAAGCCGACTTCAAAAAACTCAAATATTCGTATAACACAGGCATCTGGGGCACCTCGATCTGCGGAGGCGAAATCCTCGACCCGGCTCAGGGACTGCCCGAAACGGCTTATCTCAAGCAAGTGGAGAAAACCGGAAGCGAGCTGCTGAAGATCGAATTTAAGAAAGGAGAAATCATTGCAGTGAACGGTAAAAAATATACCGACAAGATCAAAGCCATTCTGGCGATCGAGAAAATCGGCGCCGCCTACGGGATCGGGCGCGACATGCACGTGGGCGATACCATCATCGGGATCAAAGGACGCGTGGGCTTCGAGGCTGCCGCCCCGATGCTGATTATCGGCGCACACCGCTTCCTCGAAAAATATACGCTCTCCAAGTGGCAGCAATACTGGAAAGATCAAGTGGCGAACTGGTACGGGATGTTTCTGCACGAGAGCCAGTATCTCGAACCCGTGATGCGCGATATCGAAGCGATGCTGACCGAAAGTCAGCGGAACGTGAACGGAACCGTTACGCTCGAACTGCGTCCCTACTCCTTCTCGACCGTCGGCGTCGAGTCGAAAGACGATTTGGTGAAGACGAAGTTCGGAGAATACGGAGAGACACAGAAAGGCTGGACGGCCGACGAGGCTAAAGGGTTCATCAAAGTCCTTTCCACACCGTTGCGGGTCTATTATACGAACCATCAGGAAGAACGAGACCTGATATGATCTGTGTGGGAATCATCGGCGGAGCAGGCTATACCGCCGGAGAGCTGATACGCCTGCTGCTACACCATCCGCAGGCAACGATTGCCTTCGCGCACTCGTCGAGCAACGCCGGCAATGCGCTGACCGACGTACATGCCGGACTCTATGGCGAAACAGACCTGCGCTTTACCGATCAAATGCCGTTCGATACCGTCGACGTGCTGTTTCTTTGCTCCGGACACGGCGAAAGCACGCGTTTTCTGCGATCGCACGATATTCCCGCGCGGGTCAAGATCATCGATTTGGCACAGGATTTCCGTCTGGCCTCGCCGGATCACGATTTTGTATACGGCCTGCCGGAAATAAACCGCGACGCACTCCGTGATGCGCACCACGTAGCCAATCCCGGCTGCTTTGCCACGTGTATCCAGCTCGCGCTGCTTCCTTTGGCAGCCCGCGGCCTGCTTTCCGGTTATGTGGCAGTGAATGCCATCACCGGCTCGACGGGCGCAGGCGTCAAACCTTCCGATACGACGCATTTCAGCTGGCGAAACGGCAACATCAGCATCTATCAGGCGTTCCGGCATCGCCATGTACCCGAAATCAAACAGTCGCTGCGGCAACTGCAACCCGCTTTTGCCGGCGATATCGAGTTTATCCCCTGTCGGGGCGATTTTACACGAGGTATTTTCTGTACCGCCGTCGTCAGAACGGAAAAACCGTTCACGCAGGAAGAAACGGACAAACTGTTTGCCGATTTTTATGCCGATGCCGCCTTTACGCACTATGTTCCGCATGCACCCGATCTGAAGCAGGCGGTTAACACGAACAAGGCGCTGGTTCATGCCGACGCGTTCGATGACAAATGGCTCATCACGGCGGTTATCGACAACCTCCTCAAAGGCGCATCCGGACAGGCCGTTCAAAACATGAACCTGATGTTCGGTCTGGACGAAACAGCAGGCTTGCGGTTGAAGCCCGTGGCATTTTAACCATCAAACATTCTAAAAACAAAGACAAAAGCATGAATCTTTTCGACGTATATCCGCTTTTCGACATCGCCATAACGAAAGGTGAAGGCTGCCGTATCCGAGACGAACAGGGCAACGACTATTTAGATCTGTACGGCGGGCATGCCGTGATCAGCATCGGGCACAGTCACCCGGTTTATACCGCTGCCATTGCCCGGCAAGTGCAAACGTTAGGATTTTACTCAAATTCCGTCGTGAACAGGTTGCAACAATCCCTTGCCGCACGGTTGGGACTCGTATCGGGATACGATGATTACGCGCTCTTCCTGATCAACAGTGGCGCCGAAGCGAACGAAAACGCCCTCAAGCTCGCTTCGTTTCACAACGGGCGAAGACGGGTGCTCAGCGCAACAAATTCGTTTCACGGGCGAACCTCGCTGGCCGTCGAAGTAACGGATAACGCAAAAATCACAGCGCCCGTCAATGCGAACGGACACGCTACCTTCGTGCCGCTGAACGATCTCGACGCGTGGCATGCCGAACTGGCCAAGGGCGATGTGTGCGCGTGCATCGTCGAATGTATTCAGGGCGTGGGAGGCATTCGCCCGGCCACACGCGAATTTATGCAGGGACTGCGCGAAGCGTGCAACGCATACGACACCCTGCTTATCTGTGACGAGATACAATGCGGCTACGGGCGTTCAGGACGGTTCTTCGCGCATCAGCATCTCGGCGTCAAGCCCGATCTGATTACCGTCGGCAAAGGAATCGCCAACGGCTTCCCGATGGGCGCTCTGCTTATCTCTCCACGCTTCGAGGCTGTGCACGGGCAGTTAGGCACCACCTTCGGAGGGAATCACCTCGCGTGCGCCGGCGCTCTGGCCGTGCTCGACGTCATCGAACGGGAGAAGCTCATCGAAAATGCGGCCGCCGTCGGGCAATACCTGCTTGACGAACTCGGCCGACTCCCGCAAATCAAAGAAGTGCGCGGCAAAGGGCTGATGATCGGCCTCGAATTTGATTTCCCGATTCAAGAACTGCGCAAGCGCCTCATCTACGAACAGCATGTATTTACCGGCTGCTCAGGTACGCATGTCCTGCGCCTGCTCCCTCCCCTCTCACTCTCGTTTACAGAGGCAGACGAGTTTCTGCACAAGCTCCGAAGGGCGTTTGACAGCGGTCAGTAATCAGCGGTCAGCCCTGCAAATTCCCCCCTTTGAAGGGATAACATCCCTCTTCGCTCCGCTCTTCCCCCCTTTGAAGGGGGGCGGATGTACCTCTGCGTTCGGATACCGTGTACCCGGCATAACAATTAACCATTGACAATTAACCATTAATTTGTCATTCAGAGCGAAGCGAAGAATCTCCTTTCCTTTTCCTCGCGGGATTCCTCACTGTGTTCGGAATGACAAAGGGGGTTATTTGCTTTCATTCGCGTTATTTGCGTTATTTGCGTTCGGATAACCCTGCATAACAATTAACAATTGACCATTAACAATTGAATTATGTCAGGCTTTCAGCCCTTGTGCCCTGTGCGGGCCAATCTCTTCTTCCCCCTTTGAAGGGGGGGAGGGGGATGTTCCTCTGCGTTCGGATACCGTGTACCCGGCATAACAATTAACCATTGACAATTAACCATTAATTTGTCATTCAGAGCGAAGCGAAGAATCTCTTTCCTTTTCATGGTGAGATTCCTCACTCCGTTCGGAATGACAAAGGGTGGCCTCTATATCAATATTCATTCAGGCTTTCAGCCCTCTGAACAAGGTCTGGGAATCGATATCCCACCCTTACGGGATGGGGCTGAAATATATCGGGCTTTCAGCCCTTGTGCCCTGTGCGGGCTAATCTCTTCGGGGCGTTGAATATGGACATCCCTCCAGCCCCCCTTCAAAAAGGGGAATGCAGGGGCTGAACGCTGACTGCTTTAAAAGCCCTGAAAGGGCGCATTAATTCAGCCCAATGTGGAGCGAAGCGAAGCGTTGGGAAAACAGGATGTACCCCGATAAGAGGGCCGTCGGCTCACCGCCCGAGGCCCAAGGACGAACGCCGAAGCGTTCGGAAGATTTGCCCTTTTCTTCCGAATAAGCCTGCCTAACCGGATACCTCGCGGCAAAAAAATGTCATCAAGATGGAAATACATATTTTTCGCTCGAAAGCTTGGAGAATGTTCAAAAAAAGAATACTTTTGAAGCCCGAAATAAAAACCATCCGATGAAGAAGTGCGGATTCACGTTACAATGAAAAGAATAAGAACAGCCATCGTAGGATATGGCAATATTGGGAAATATGTACTGGAGGCGCTGAAGACTGCTCCCGATTTTGAAATCGCGGGCATCGTACGCCGCCATCCGCAAGACGTTCCGGAAGAATTGAAAGGGTGTCTCGTGACGGACGCTCTGAAAAAACTGAATGGCGTCGATGTCGCCATTCTGGCCATTCCTACCCGACAGGTTGAATCCTACGCCAAAGAGGCAATCGCACTCGGCATGAATACCGTCGACAGCTTCGATATTCATACCGGGATCGCTGCGCTGCGTCGCTCTCTGGACGAAGAAGCTAAAAAGTGCGGCGTTGTATCCATCGTCTCGGCCGGTTGGGATCCGGGAAGCGACTCCGTCATTCGCGCCTTGTTACAGGCTATCGTACCGAAAGGTATTACGTACACCAACTTCGGGCCCGGCATGAGCATGGGGCATACCGTCGCCGTCAAAGCCGTCGAAGGGGTTAAAGCCGCCTTGAGCATGACTATTCCGTTAGGGACAGGCATTCATCGGCGGATGGTTTACATCGAGCTGGACAAAGGACATGACTTTGCCGCCGTGGCCGAGGCCATCAGGAAAGACGAATATTTCGCGCACGACGAGACGCACGTAATGCAAGTCGATTCGGTCGAAGACTTAAAAGACATGGGACATGGCGTTCATCTCGTTCGCAAAGGCGCGTCGGGCAACACACAAAATCAACAGATCACATTCGATATGAGGATCAACAACCCCGCCTTGACGGCTCAGATTCTCGTGGCGTCCGCCCGGGCATCGATGAAACAGACCCCCGGCGCTTACACGATGATCGAAATACCGGTGATCGACCTGCTCCCGGGCGATTGTGAAGAGTGGATCAAAAAACTCGTTTAATGCGCATCCAAATCAACAGAAATACGAACAATTTATCGAATAATGACGGCCTATTGGCTTCAATGATCAGCTTATAAGAAAATGTTATCAGATATCACCTGGACAGCAGACCCTGCAATATTTACCATCGGATCGAAAGAAATACGCTGGTATTCACTGATGTTTATCATCGGGTTTGGAATCGGTTATAAAATCGTGGAACGGATGTGGAGACGTGAAAGCATCAATCCGAAATGGATTGACCCGCTCCTTTATTATACGCTGATCGGAACAGTTGTCGGCGCACGCCTCGGACATTGTCTTTTTTACGATCCGGGCTACTATCTGTCGCATCCTATCGAGATCCTGAAAGTCTGGGAAGGCGGTTTGGCCAGCCACGGCGGAGTACTCGGGATTATTGTCGCAATCTATTTCTATTCCAAATACGTATCGCGACAAAGCATGCTTTGGACGTTCGATAAACTCGTCGTGCCGACAGGGCTCGTTGCCGCTCTGATACGCATCGGCAACTTGATAAACCACGAGGTGTACGGCTTGCCCACCGATCGGCCGTGGGGCTTCCGGTTCATTGAGAATTTGCACGCATGGAGACAAGGTGCAGAGCCGATCTTCTCGGCGCCGTCTCACCCGACACAAATTTACGAGGCCGTCTGCTATCTGCTTACGTTCGTACTCTGCATGTGGCTTTACTTCAAGAAAGATGCATGGAAAAAAGAAGGTTTAATCTTCGGCATCTTTATGATTTGTATCTTTACGGCACGGTTCTTTATCGAATTTCTGAAAAATAATCAGGAAGATTTCGAAGCAGCCATGCCGATCAATATGGGGCAATGTCTGAGCATCCCGTTCATCGTGACGGGTATTTATTTCGTCGTACGAGCATGGAGACGTTCGAGGCTCAACATCATAAAACCCAACATGGCACAAACGGTTTAATTCTCTCTATAGAGGCTAATATACACGATATGAAAGCTATTGCGAAAAATATTTATTACGTAGGTGTCAATGACCGCCAAAAACATTTGTTTGAAAACATCTGGCCGCTTCCGGGGGGCGTTTCGTACAATTCATACCTGATCGCCGGCGAGAAAAGCGCACTGGTCGATACCGTCGATATATGCTACTCGGATACCTTCTTCAAAAAAATCGCCAAGATTTTAAACGGGCGTACGCTCGATTATCTCATTGTCGGTCACATGGAGCCGGACCATGCGGGCAGCATCCGCCTGCTGCGCCAGCAGTATCCGGACATGAAGATTGTCGGAAACCGACAGACGTTCGGCATGCTGGCCGGCTATCACAACATCACGGAAGGACTGCACGAGGTAAAAGACGGCGAGAGCCTCGATCTGGGTACACATCAGTTGAAATTCTACATGGCACCGATGGTACACTGGCCGGAAGTGATGTTTACCTACGAAGAAACGGAACGCGTATTATTCTCGGCCGATGCTTTCGGTACGTTCGGCACTCTCGACGGAGGAGTGCTTGATACGGAGATGAATACGGATCGTTATTGGAGTGAAATGATACGCTACTACTCGAACATCGTTGGTAAATACGGCGGCCCGGTGCAAAAAGCGTTGCAGAAACTTTCGGGAGTCGATGTTCAAATGATCTGTTCGACGCATGGCCCCGTCTGGACGGAACAACGCGGTCGCGTCATTGAGATTTACGACCGTCTCAGTCGTTACGAAGGCATCGAAGGGGTGACACTCGTTTACGGAAGCATGTACGGAAACACCGAACTGATGGCCGAAACCATTGCGACGGCATTAGCCGAAGGGGGCATCAAAAACATTGCCATGCATAACGTGAGCAAAAGCCATTCCTCCTATATCCTGCGCGACTTATTCAATTACAGAGGCGTGATTATCGGCAGTCCGACCTATAGCAATCAGCTGTTCCCCGAAATCGACGCATTGCTTCAGAAAATCGAACTGCGCGAACTCAAAAACAGGGTATATGGCTATTTCGGTTCGTTCACCTGGGCCGGTGCGGCCGTCAAACGTCTGGGAACATTCGGAGAGAGCATGAAATGGGAGTGTATCGGCACCCCCGTCGAGCAAAAACAAAGCATCAGTTCGGAAGCAGAATGCATTTCGCTCGGCCGGTCGATGGCGGAAAAAATATTGTCTAAATAAAAAGCTTAACCTCTTGAAAACATTTTCTTTTATACCTTTTTCCCTTTGGATCGGAATCAGTTTATGCAGTTGTACGGGAGGAAATAAGGAGTATGTGTACAACGAAACAGTTAGCAATAATGTGTATTGGATAACAGAGCATTATGTAGAAAGTGTATATGCCGATTTCAAAAACGGCTATATACAAACAGCCTACGAAATGAGAAATGATCCGATGAACGAATTCCGTAACAAAACACCGGAGACTGTTTCAGATAACTTAAAAAAAGAAATCGATAGCGCTTTCGAAAAATTAAATGCTCTCGAACCTTCTGAACAGGCTAAAGATTTTCATCAGGCAATCACTGATTATTTAAATGCAGTAAAAGGTCCTTTAGCTGATGCTTTATTGGCATATTGTACCCTTGATACTCTTGATGAGGAGCAAAAAAATGCATTGACTCAAAAAGTAAATGAAGCTTATGACAAAATATGCGAGATTGAAACAGGTATGTTTGAAGTGCAAAAGACGTACTTCAAAAACGTAGGGTTAAAAGGCAAAGAAAAAGAAACAGATTGAAATCATACAAAATAATTCATCATGAGAGTAATTATTGAACCGACTTACGAGTTAATATCTCAATGGGCCGCGAATTATATCGCCGCAAGAATGAATCAGGCCAAGCCGACAGCCGAAAAACCGTTCGTACTCGGACTGCCGACAGGCTCGTCGCCGCTGGGCACGTATAAAGCGTTGATCCACCTTTATAAGAGTGGGAAAATCTCGTTTCAACATGTGATTACGTTCAACATGGACGAATATGTGGGTATCCCCGAAGATCATCCGGAGAGCTACCATACGTTCATGAAGAAGAACTTCTTCAGCCATGTCGATATTCAGGATAAGAACGTGAACATCCTCGACGGTAATGCCAAAGACCTCGAAGACGAATGTGCCAGTTACGAAGAACGTATCCGTAAAGCAGGCGGAATCGACTTGTTCCTCGGCGGCATCGGGCCGGACGGACACGTCGCTTTTAACGAGCCGGGGTCATCGCTGACATCACGTACCCGTATTAAATCGTTGACAACCGATACGATCATCGCCAATTCGCGTTTCTTCGACCACGACGTGAATAAAGTGCCGAAGACGGCGCTTACCGTCGGTGTCGGAACGGTGATGGACGCAAAAGAGGTCGTTATCCTCGCCAACGGTCATAACAAAGCACGCGCCTTGCAGCAGGCCATTGAGGGCGGTGTGAACCAGATGTGGACGATCACGGCCTTGCAGATGCATCCGAAGGGGATCATCGTATGCGACGAGGCCGCATGTGCCGAGATCAAGGTTGGTACGTACAACTATTTCAAGGATATCGAGAAAAACAACCTCGATCCGAAATCGTTGCTGAAATAAACAGACCGTAAGCAAAGGTCGGGCTGTGTCGGAATGAATTTTCGGCACAGCCTTTTTGATATCTTCGGAGATGATCCATAAACTTCGACGCTTGAAAGAGACAGGCTACCCGGTAACCTTCGGGTATAAGAACTTCTTCGGTGAGTTTCACCTCCGGTTCTCTTTTTTACACCGGGCAACTCGCGCAAGCGGTACGAAGCACGGTTGTTCGAAACCGTATATCTGCTTTTACCGACTTTCTGCCTGTGTGATTGCAGCCATGCTGCTGACCGTCCCGTACAGACTGTATGCACAAGAACCCGACGGTACGAAATCGTTCAGCCCTTTCGCCTCCAAACTGTACGCAAGATATGCCCGACAGCGAGCAAAGAACAAGCCAGACTCAGCTTATCTGAAATACGAAGGCAATATGCTCAAAGTTCGTATCATCAACACCATTCAGGCACCAAGGCTCGGGATTTCACCTCTGAGCAACCGAAACAAGGAAATATTGTTTCGCTCCCAACCACTCGAATACATCGGATTCGATTTAGGGTGGAACATCTTCTCCGGAGGATACAGTATCAGCTTGAACAGAACGCGCAAAAGCAGCAATGAACGATTCAGTTTCAATACATACACACGTTTCTTCGCCCTCAACCTCGAAGCCTATTGGTTGAAAGAGTTGCACGCCTCGAACTCCGAAGACTCCGCACCGGATGAAACACGGTTGGGCGGAAGTTATTTCCGCACCCGCTCTGCGCAGGTAAGTATCTTTACAAACGGACGAAAAATGGCATACGGAAACACGATCAATCCCGTCTACCGGCAAATCAAAAGTGCAGGCACCTTCGCCTTTGCGCTTACCTATTCGGATTACCGGCTTGATATGAACTTCGGAACAAATCCGAAAGATGGACATGAAGCAGCTCAGACAGCGGAAATGGTCGGTATTGATTATCTGAAATTATTCAAGTACGAAGTCGCCGCCGGATATTCTTACAACTTCGTGGCAGGCCGACATTGGGTGCTCTTCGTCTCGGACATGATCGGGCTATCGGCCAAACATTACAGCTACGAAATGCTTCATGACGAAGGGGTAACCCGGAAAGCCACGTTCGGCGGATGCAACTATGCACGGTTAGGGGCATGTTACTACAATAAAAATTTTTTCATCGGACTGCATGCGCACAATGAGCTTGATATCCTTCAGACCGGACGATTTATCTTCAAAAAAAGCAATACGACAGGAATTTTATATGCCGGCTATAAATTCAAAGTAGACCGGTTCAACGAAATGGTGTCCAAACTTTTGAATATGGATAAATAAAGTTCCCGAACTGCTGCATTCTCCACCCAATTTAACGGATGCACTTCCTCATCTTATCGGCTTACCCGCGCTTCACCGGAAACCGCCATCAAAGCCTCTCACCGTTTCTCCTGTATAATTTTGGCGCTCATTTAATATTTTTCTATTTTTGTCTTTTCTAAAAAGCATGGAAGAAATAACTGAAAACATAACAGACGATTTAAAAGAAGCATGCCGGGTATTGCAGGCGGGCGGACTGATTCTCTACCCGACGGATACGATCTGGGGCATCGGTTGTGACGCTACGAACGAAGAAGCTGTGCGTAAAGTGTACGAACTGAAGCAACGCGCTGACCACAAGGCGATGCTGGTACTGGTCGATAATCCTGCCAAGCTGAACGGCTATGTAGACGAAGTGCCCGATGTGGCGTGGGATCTGATCGAACTATCCGACAAGCCGTTGACCATCATTTATTCCAATGCCAAAAATTTAGCGCCCAACTTGGTAGGTGAAGACGGCAGCGTAGGCATACGCATCACACACGAGCGTTTCTCACACAATTTGTGCGAACGGTTTCGCAGGCCCGTCGTTTCCACTTCGGCCAATAAAAGTGGGGAACCTGCGCCCTCATCCTACAGCGACATCTCGCAATCGATCCGTGACGGAGCAGATTACATTGTCCGCTATCGACAGACGGAGCAGATACAGGCACGGCCGTCAGGCATCGTCAAAGTCGGCCGGGGCGGACTGATTCAAGTAATACGGGAATAATGAACAGGCACAGGCAGAGACTGAAATACCTCCTTTCCGATTTCGTCACGGCAGTCATCGTGTGGTGTCTCATGAATATACTTCGCTACTACGAGGTAGCCCGGTACGACGGTTTTCATTCCTTAGGCCAGTTTCTGACCTTTCATCAGGTCATTATAATGCAGCTCTTTATCCCACTCTTCTGGCTTGCGTTATACTATCTTTCGGGGTACTACAACCGTCCTTTCGGGAAGTCGCGTATTATCGAATGGTTTACGACATTCGTCAGCATTACCATCGGAGTCGTTCTGATTTTTTTCTCCGTCATCCTCAACGACCTGCCTCGTTCTTTTGAAATCTATTACAAGATATTCCTCTCGTTCGGTGCGTTACAGTTCATTCTCACCTACACGTGCCGTTATCTGATAACGAGTCATGCGCTTCATATGGTGAAACTACGGAAATGGGCGACGAATGTGTTAGTCATCGGAACGGGACGGCAGGCGCTTCAGGTGTGTGACGATCTGACAAGGTTAGGTTATCGGATGCTCGGTTTCGTACAAGGCCCTGCGACGGACGATACGACTATCGATTCGCAGGAGATAGCCGGCACCATCGACGATTTACCCGAACTTATGGCCACAAGTCCGGTACACGAACTGATCCTCGTTCCCGATCCCGAATGCCACGAAGAGACCATACGCATCCTCTACTCGCTTTACCATTACAAATGTCCCATCAAAATCTGGGCAGACAAAAACAATCCGCTAACCCGTGCGGAGGTGAAGACCATACACGGCATTCCGCTGATCGACGTCACAAGTAACAACTTCTCCGAAGCCGGTAAAAACATCAAATGGCTGGCCGACAAGATTGCGTCCCTGCTTGCGCTCGTTTTACTCTCGCCGCTCTATGCCTACATTGCTGTGCGCGTGCGGAAAGACTCGAAAGGTCCTGTTCTTTTCCGGCAAGAACGTATCGGGTACAGGGGCAAGCCATTCACGATTTATAAATTCCGTACGATGTATGCCGATGCGGAAAAACGGGGACCGATGCTAACAGCCCAGAACGATACGCGTGTGACGCCGTTCGGCCGTTTCCTGCGCAAGTACCGCCTCGACGAGTTACCCCAGTTCTGGAATGTGCTCCGAGGGGATATGTCGCTCGTCGGACCTCGTCCCGAGCAACGCTATTACATCGATCGTATTGTTCGCAAAGCACCGTATTATTACCTCCTGCACAATGTCCGTCCGGGCATCACCTCGTGGGGAATGGTGAAATACGGATACGCCGAAACAGTCGACAAGATGATCGAACGTCTCGCCTACGACATCCTCTATTACGAAAACATGTCGCTGGCTCTCGATATTACGATTTTAATCTATACCGTAAAGATTGTATTTACGGGGAAAGGAGTATAAATTGACAACATTGACAAACGAAGGACGATTTTATAAATTTCTGCTCTGGCGCGAAAAGCATATCAAAGAGCGTTCCTTTATTCTTCTCATCAGTTTTCTGGTAGGAATCGCCGCCGCGATGGCCGCACTGCTTCTCAAGTTTCTCATCCATTCCATCCAGCACCTGCTGATGGGACATTTTCAGGAAGGAGCGAACTACTGGTTGCTGGTTTATCCGATTATCGGCATTTTGCTGGCCGGTTTGTTTGTGCGTTATATCGTGCGCGACGATATCAGCCACGGCGTCACCAAAATTCTGTATGCGATCTCGCAACGCAAGAGCCGGATCAAACCGCATAACATATGGAGCTCGTTAGTAGCCAGCTCCGTTACCATCGGGTTCGGGGGGTCCGTCGGCGCCGAGGCGCCCATCGTATTGACAGGTGCCGCCATCGGTTCGAACTTGGGACGGCTCTTTCGCATGGAACAGAAGACCCTGATGCTACTCGTCGGATGCGGAGCGGCCGGGGCCATAGCCGGTATTTTCAAGGCCCCCATTGCCGGGTTAGTGTTTGTCATCGAAGTGCTGATGCTCGACCTGACCATGACCTCCGTACTGCCGCTACTGATCGCATCGGTAACGGCTGCCACCATGTCTTACATCTTTTCCGGCACTGAGGCCATGTTCCAGTTTTCACAGACCGAGGCGTTTTACGTCAGGCGTATCCCATACGTGCTGCTGCTGGGCATTTTCTGCGGAATTGTTTCCCTGTATTTCACCCGCAGCATGATCCGTATCGAAGGCTGGTACCACAAACTCCCGCAGCAATGGCAAAAGTTCATTCTGGGGGCAGCGATGTTGAGCATCCTGCTGTTCCTCTTCCCCCCGCTCTACGGCGAAGGATACGACACGATCGAATCGCTTCTCGACGGACGGTTTGCGAACCTGATCGACCGCAGTCCGTTTCATCAGATCGATATCGGTTACTGGAGTATCATCATCTTTCTGGGTTTGATCCTGCTCACCAAAGTATTGGCATCAGCCGCCACGAACGGAGGAGGCGGGTGCGGCGGCATCTTTGCGCCCAGTCTTTACATCGGATGCATTGCCGGCTTTCTTTTCTCTCATATACTGAATTATTTCGGCACTTCCATCGAACTATCGGAAAAGAATTTTGCACTGATGGGCATGGCCGGCACCATGGCCGGCGTGATGCATGCCCCGCTGACGGGCGTGTTCCTCATCGCCGAGCTGACGGGGGGGTACGATTTGTTCCTTCCGCTGATGATCGTATCGATCAGCTCGTACGCAACGATCAGGGCCTTCGAACCGCATAGCATTTATTCCATGCGTCTGGCGCAAAAAGGAAAACTCCTGACACATCATAAGGATAAGGCCGTACTGACACTGATGACCGTGAATAGCGTGATCGAAACGGATTTTATCCCCGTGCGCCCGGAGATGACCCTCGGGGAGCTCGTGAAAAACGCTATTGCGGAGAGCTCGCGAAGTATGTTCCCGGTGGTCAATAAAGACGGCGTACTGTTAGGTCTCGTCTTGGTAGACAATATCCGCAATATCATGTTCCGCCCCGAATTGTATGAACGCTTCCACGTGTCTCGCTTTATGGTTTCGGCTCCGGCTAAAATCGTCGAAGGGATGCCTATGGAACAAATCATGCGTATGTTCGATGATACGAAAGCATGGAATCTGCCGGTCGTCAACGAAGAAGGGAAATACATCGGCTTCGTCTCGAAGTCGAAAATCTTCAATGCCTATCGTGAAGTGCTCGTCGGAACCTTCTCGGGCGATTGAGCAGCAAGCCCTTCCATGATCCTGATTCGTACTTCGCACGTTGTATTACTCGTAAATCAACGAGTAGAGTCGTTCGGGAGCAAAAATTTCATTGGCCGCTTCGAGAATCTGCGAGGCCGTCACGGCTTCGATACGGCAGATAACTTCCCTCAAAGAGTCGTATCGGCTGGAATGAAGAAACGACTTCCCGAATCCGAGAAACAGACTTTCTCGGTTATCACCGGCGACGGCAAGTTGTCCGATGGCCTGTTTTCGGGCGGCGGCCAGTTGCGTAGTCGTAAGCTGCGTACGACATAATACGTTCAGTTCACGCCGGATAAGCTCAAGCACCTTCTCACGGTTCTTCGGGTCGGCCCCGAAATAGATGGCACACACGCCGGTGTCGGTATATCCCGTAAGATTCGATTCCACTTCGTAGACTAATCCTCTTTTTTCGCGCAGAGCCACATTCAGACGGCTGTTCATCCCGGAGCCGCCGAGTATGTTATTGAGCAGGAAAAGCGAGGTGCGGCGTTTGTCATACATATCGTATGCCCTCCCTCCGATGATGGCATGCGACTGGTGCGTTTTCTTCTTCTTTCGCAACTCCCGAGGTACAGTCGGCCGTGGCCGTTCACGCCTGTGCACCGCCGGATGAACGGGGAGGTCCGACCAGTACACCTCAGCCATGCGTACAATCCGCCGAAAATCCGTACGTCCCATGGAGAAAAAAATCATGTTCTCTGCCGTGTAGAAACGTTCTAAAAACGAGCGGCCGGCCTTGGTGTCGAATGTGCGTATCGATCGCTTATTACCCAGGATATGACGTCCTAACGGATGACCGTCGAAAAGAAGATTCTCGTATTCGTCAAAAATCAATTCGGAAGGCATATCCTCATACGAACTGATCTCGTCGAGAATCACCTCTCGCTCCTTTTCAATCTCGTGTGCCGGAAACTGCGAACGGATTACGATATCGGCCAACAATTCAATCGCCCTGCGATAATGTTCTTCCATAAAAACGGAATAGATAAATGTCTCTTCTTTCGTAGTATAAGCATTCAACTCACCGCCGACGGCTTCCATGCGGTTCAAGATATGCCACGCCTTGCGCCTCACCGTACCTTTGAACAGCATGTGCTCAACGAAGTGCGCCAGCCCTGACTCGTTCGACGCCTCATCACGCGTACCTGCATGCACCGCAACCCCGCAATAAGATATCGCTGCATCCGTAGGAAAATGCACAACGCGCAGACCATTGGGCAACGTATGTAAAAGATAATGCGATCTATCCGTAGGATTCATCCTCATTGTATTGTATAAGGCTGCAAAAATAGCACTTTTTTTGTTTTTAATATTATTTAAGAGGAAGCAATGCAACATTGAAGCCGTGATACGCATCATGCTTATGAATTTTGTAATAAAAAAACGAGATGAAGACAAAGAGATTATTTTTCAACTGTGCAGGCGGAGTGATGATCGCCCTGTTCTTAAATTCGTGTAACCTGGATAATAACGGTTATTCACTGGGGGATGTATGGTATTCGTTGGCCACCGTAAATCCTTTAGACAATGGAAGAATTTATTCGCTGACCCTCGACGATGGAAAAACGTTATGGCCGGCAGCCACACGAGCTCCTTACTATAAACCGAAAGCCAATCAACGGGCATTCGTTTATTATACGATTCTTTCCGATTCGTTTCAAGGATATAACCATGCCGTGCAGATACACGATATCCGTAACATTCTGACCAAGCCTTTTGTCGATCAGTTCAACCCCGACAGTCTGGATGTGAGATACGGAAAAGATCCTTTGAAAATCATGGATATGTGGATGGGTGATGGTTATCTGAATGTACAGTTCGGATTCAACTACGGTGGCACGAAAGTACATTATATCAACCTTATACATCGTCCGAAGGGAGACAATCCCTACGTTTTCGAGCTCCGTCATCATGCATATGGGGATCCGCAGCGCTATGGACGTAAAGGGTTGGCGGCTTTTGATTTGTCCAAATTGAAACTGGAAAGTAAAGAACCCACGCTGACCGTGCTGGTAAAAACGTTTAAAGGAGATAAGGAATATACGATCAAATATAAGAAGAAGCACACATCGAAGGCCACACCATATTCGATTAAAGACAAAGATTTAAGCGATCTGGATTTCGTAGCGACGAAATGACGATCTGTTAATAATGTTGTTTGTTGTTCTGAAAGAAGAGGGTGTGCCTGTTGGAGTACACCCTCTTTGTCGTAAGAATTATGAATTAAAGGGAGAAATTTATTCTAAGACTTTAATTCGGATGTTTCGGTACCATACCGTATCGCCATGATCCTGTAATCCGAAGAATCCTTCTCTGTTTTCCCCGCCGCAATTGTTGAGCAACTCGAATGCCAATGGCCATTTTTCCTGGCTGAATTTACTCTTTTGCAGCATTTCTGTCCATTGCGGAGTCCATAAATGATATTCCACCACGGCCTCATCGTTCTGATAATGAACCACCGTACCCTTGTAGCACATGATTTTTGCCTTGTTCCATTCTCCAAACACTTTTGAATTCTGGGGATTGGCCGGAATCATGTCATACAACGATGCTGACTGACGGTTACCGTCTTTGCCTAACTTGGCATCCGGATGATTCGCATTGTCAAGTATCTGATACTCGGGAGCAGAGATATACGAAGGCTGGGTCTTCCAATTACCTTGTTCATCGGGGGATTCTACTTCCTGAATCATATAGAAAATACCGGAATTAGAGCCTTTGTCGACTTTCCATTCCAGCTCAAGTTCGAAGTTGCTGAACTTGTGAGCGAAGATAATGTCTCCGCCATCTTCCGCACCGGCTTCTCCCTTGCCCGAGCCGGTCATCTTGATACAACCGTTTTCGATCGTCCAGCGAGCCGGCATGTCTTCGCGTCCGTAACCGCGCCAACCATCGAACGTCTTGCCGTCGAACAGCGTAATCCATCCGTCTTTATCTTTGGCAAATTTTGCCAGATCGACAGTCGGCAAGTTTAACGTCCGGTATTCAGGAGCGGCCTGAGCCGTAGGAACAGAATCGGTCGCCGCCGTATCGGCGCTTTCGGCTTTTTTCCCTCCGCCGCAGGAGGCAAGAGCTATCATACCGACAGCGCTTGCAACTAATACACTTTTCTTCATTGTTTATCGGTTTAATTTTTGTAAGTAAGAAAAGACGGAGCGCACGATCCGCAACTCTCACGGAAAGCTCTCCGTCTTCGTCTATGTATTCATTATTTTCCGCTTACGGCATATCCGGCAACTTCCAGCCTGCGCGATACGTATGCTTCACCAATTCCTCGGCAAACTGTTTCGCATTCATCGGCTCAGTGAATTTCTTGTCGAACTTGGGATCGCCGTCCACCACTTTGAAGTCGTCACTGATCTGGATTTTGAGCATCTCGTCATCCTTGATATTCGTAAACTTCATGTTCTGTCCGTCCCAATCGAGCACTTTGTTCAGTCCCTGCAAACGAACCGCCAGTACTCCCATCACGACCATTTCGTTGAACGGTCCGGCTTCGGAGAAGTCCGACTTCGGCTTCACGCGGTTTGCCGGGCTTTCCTTACATGCGCGCACCCAATCCTGCTCGTGGCCGCTCTCTGCGTCGGACACCCGACGTTCTACCTTCGGCGCATTCGGTACACGTCCCGAAAGCAGGAATGGGTCACGTCCGTAGCATCCGCAGATCAGCGTATCTTTCGTACCATGGAAAATACATAATCCGCCTCCGCCCTGCATCAGTTGCTTGCCTTGCGGGAATCCTTCCGGACGGTCAGGCATCATGCCGCCATCGTACCAATGTATTTCAACTTCGGGAAGCGCTAACTTAGGCATATTTTCACGCGCCGGGAAGATCAGCTTCACATGCTGTGCCTGCGGAGCGCAGTCAGTCAATAACAACGTCGAAGAAGCTTCGGCATGAATCGGAAAGCCCAGTTTCAGCGCCTTGAAAGCCGGATGCATGATATGGCATGCCATATCTCCGAGAGCACCTGTACCGTATTCCCACCATCCGCGCCAGTTCCACGGATGATAGATGTTGTTGAACGGTCTGAGTTTACCCGGTCCTGTGAACAAATCCCAATTCAGCGTCGAAGGTATTTTATCGACTTTCGTCGGGGCATTCAGACCTTGTGGCCAAATCGGACGGTCGGTAGCGCAATCCACGCGTTTCACCTCACCGATCTCGCCGTTCCAGATCCATTCGCAGACCTGATTGACACCTTCGCCCGATGCTCCCTGATTACCCATCTGGCTTGCGATCTGATATTTCTCAGCCAGCTTCGTAAGCAGACGCGATTCGTAAACCGAGTGGGTCAACGGTTTTTGTACGTAAACGTGCTTGCCCAGCGTAATGGCATCGGCCGTAACGATCGCGTGCGTGTGATCGGCCGTAGCCACGATCACCCCGTCGATCGATTTGCCCATTTCGTCGTACATCTTCCGATAGTCCCAATACTTCTTGGCTTTGGGATGCGCATCGAATACTTTTTTGGCATACTTCCAGTCCACATCGCAAAGAGCGACGATGTTTTCGGTCGGCGACACTTTCTTGATGTTGGCATTTCCCATTCCGCCGATACCCACAGCGGCAATATTCAACTTATCCGTCGGGGCGGTATAGCCATGACTTTTACCTAATACACTGCTCGGGACGAACGACAATGCTGCAGCGGCAGCAGCTCCCTGTTGGAGAAAACTTCTTCTTGAAATGTTTGACATAGTTAGTTAAGTTTGATATTGTAATTATAACTGTAAAATACATGAAAAAACCATGCAAATGTAAAGAAAAAAGGAATAAAACAAAAATATTCGTATTCTTTTTTACGCACTTTCATACCGACCTGCTATTCTACAGCTTAATCTTACCATAGCCCCTACCATCCCGGATTCTGCTTCAATGAGGGAGTACGTTTTAACTCATCAGTCATAATAGGAAACCAGTAATGTCTGGGTGTTTCAAAGACACGGTCATCCCGGACTTCAAAACGTTGCATCTTGTATTTCTTACCATCGACTTCGATCTTACCGTTAGCGTCTTCGACAGGCCTCATACCGTGCGAACTGCGTTGTGTTTTAGGATAAGGCCAATGGTCGGCATTGGTATATGCTTTTTCAAGAGCAATCATCTCAGGATCATCCGGTTCTAAGTACAATCTGCAATGCCATATACGATGGTTCTCATAAAAGAGTTCGACACGTCGTTCCCGCTGTATGTATTGATTCATCAGCTTCTTGTCCGTCTTTGCAGCAGGAGGAATCGGTGCCATGAACGAACGAGCGCGTATTTCGTTGAGTAGAGCATATATTTCTTCATTGGGCCCTGTCGTTTCATTGACGGCCTCACAATAGATATAGATGAATTCAGGAAGCCTCCATATGGCAGGAGCGCTGATCGAATGCCCTCCGGAGCCTTTATTCCACCCATCCTTATAAAACTTACGCATATAATATCCTGTGTGAGATGCATTATCAAGATAGCTTCCGCTTACGGCATCATTTTTTTCCGCCGTATTGAGTATACTGCTGCGATAAGAAGAACCATGATAACGAATATCACGGTAGAAACGCGGATCGCGCTTTACGCTTTCATATGGATTTGCGTCGTCATATCCGTCTGTTACTGCGCGCGAGCCATACACCGGATACCCGTATCCATCAGAAGCGATATATTCGTATTCATCGACCTGTTCCTGCAGCGGGCGCTGGCGTGCATGCCCACCTTGTGAAGGAGGCAATACGTCTCCGGACCATCCCGTATCTTTATCTCTCGTTACAAACCAGACCCACTCCTGCTGTATGGCATCCATATCATAAAACATGGTCCACAGTCTTTTATAGACTTTTCCATTGCTTGTGTTTTTATTGTCTATGTCTCCAAAGTCTTTTTCATCATATTTTTTATACAGCCCATAGCGTAAATTCCCATTATGGTCCTTACATTCCAGCACAGCTTTGGCCGCCTGCTTCGCCAATTCCCAGCGTTTGGCAACATATCCGTATTCGTCTTTATATATACGCGTATCGTTAGGAATATTGCCACCATTATACATCGGAGTTGCCGCCATCCATCGCACCACGGCTTTCAGTCCGAGACAAGCGCCTTTGTCTACGCGCCCAAAGTCTTGTCCGCCGTTAAAAGCCGAAACCCTATGATATGCCGAATCAGCATCCGCACATATTCGCTCGACAATTTCATGTGCAGACAATTGCTTGAATTCCATCTTGTCATTGGGCATGATTACACGATCGATGTAGGGCATCTCTCCATAAGCGCGCAATAAAAGAAAATGCAGGTAGCCTCGCAGGAAATACGTCTCACCGACACGTTTTGTGATGTCTCCTTCACGTCCCATCTGCGGATTATCAGGTGTATCATATTTTTTTACTCCTTCAAGTATAATATTGGCTTTACGCACCTTCTCATATAAATGCTCCCAGTACTGGCCACAGCTACTGCGAGAAGGCATCCCTTGCGACGGGCCATAATTACCGATATGAAACTGATGAGGAATCGCTGCCTCATGACTGCTGGCACTGCACTCATCGGTAACAGAGGCGGTTCCAAAATGGTTAAAATAAAGCAGCGGTCTATTGGCCGTTTTACAGCCTTCGTAGAGGTCCGTCACTAATTTTTCCACCTTATCATATGAGGTAAACACCTCTTTTTCATTCACTTTATCGTCAGGCGTTTTATCCAAGTAGTCGTCACATCCGCAAAAGATTATTGATAAACACACCAAAAGGCTTGTCAAAAGCTTTATCTTATTCATGTCATTGAGTTTTAAAGTTAATACGTAATATTAATGCCAAAATTAAAAATACGCTGTACGGGATACCATGAACCGTCTCCGCTCCTTGTTTCCGGATCGACATCTACCTCTCCCAGATTATCAAAAGTTAAAAGATTCATTCCCTGTGCATATATTCTGAAGTTTTGTAATCCTGCGAAACGAATCGCACTTTGGGGAAGCGAATATCCGATTTCCAAGTTCTTCAGACGCAAGTATGAAGCGTCATATAAGAACAAACTGCTGTGATTATTTTTATTATTGTTATTCGCTCCATAAGTCAGTCTCGGATACTTTGCTCCCTCTTTTCTTTCTTCTGTCCATCGCTCAAGGTGCATCGGTTTTACTTTGCCGATTTGATCCTGTTCATATGCAGGAAAATCCCACACAGCAGCCCCGTTAAGCAACACACTGCTGTGGCCTGAACCCTGGAAGAGCAAGCTAAAATCCAAGCCCTTATATTGTATTCCGATCGGAATACCGAATTGTATTTCGGGAGTTCTCGGATATCCCATAGGTATACGGTCTCCTTCGTTATCAATCTTACCGTCTCCGTTGAGGTCTTTATATACAACATCACCGGGATAAAGTTTTCCCCATGGCTGAAAGCCACTGCCACTGTTCATCGCATTTAAACGGTCGGCCTCCTCCTGATCACGAACAAAATGGTCTGCGATGTAAACAAAATGCTCGCCAATACGTTTGCCGGTATTTCTACGGTAGTCGTTATCATAATTTATCTCGTTCATAAATTTGATCTTATTCCGAGCGAATGTAAAGTTAGGCTTTATGTAATAACGAAGATTTTTCCCCACACGTCCGTTCCAGCCTATTTCGAAGTCGACACCATAATTATCGACAATACCTGAATTGATGAATGGTGCGTCTTTGCCTACAATATCAGGGAATCCAAGTTTATCACTACCGTTCAAACTCGTAATAATGTCATAGCGATGTTCCCTGAAATAATCGAACGAGAATGTAAGACGTTCGTTGAAGAGCGATGCATCCAATCCGATATTGAGTTTTTGAGCTTTTTCCCAGGTCAAATCAGGGTTGGCGAAATTCCCTTCGTGCAAGCCATCATAACGACTGCCGAACTCATTTACACCAAAGTTATAACCGTTACCTCCTCTGTAAAACTGCAGATAGGCGAAGCGATCATCGTCCAAATCGGATATCATGTCGCTCCCGACTAACCCGAAAGAACTTCTTATCTTTAACATATCCAACCATGAATTCGCTTTTTCCATAAATGATTCGCGCGATATGACCCATCCTACAGAAGCAGCCGGAAATGTTCCGTAGCGTTTGCCCGGAGCAAAGTTTTCCGAACCATTATACCCTATGTTAAATTCAGCCAGATACTTATTCTCATAGCCATACGTAATCCGTCCGCTAATTCCCTGATAACGATAATCTACACGATTATCATATGTTCGTGTCGAGCGGTTGAACAGTATGAGCCCTGAAACATCGTGTGCCCCAAACCGACGTAAATAATCGAGTTTCAACTGATAATATGTTTTACTTTGCGTCGGATTATGCTCCAAATTATTGCTGATCGTTTCATCCGTGTCATACCAGGGGTTGCCCAATTTATATTTACCATCATACGAAGTGTGATTCATGTAATAAGAGCCATTATTCCCTTCTTCCGGTTGAAACGTGGCATACCTTCCATAATGGGCGTATCCGTCGGCGCGTGTCTCGAGAAGACGCCGAATCCATCGTCCCTCTTCCGCATCATACGAAAAAACGCCCTCTATTTTTAGCCCTTTGGTGATAAAGTCAAGACGGTGTCCGATGGCAAAAGAACCGTTTAAATAAGTCTTCTTCTCATTCAGATAGCCCGTACGTGACAATTCGCCCAATATGTTATAGCGGTGCTGGTAGTCTCCATACAATAATCCATATGGATTTTTCAGCACATATTTCTGATTGTCCGCATGACCGTTATCAGGCAGCGTAATTGGCAAATAAGGAGGCTGTGTATTACAGATGGCGACTATTCGGGAGGCCGTCGTTCCGGGAGCATTTCGATCCGTTATACGCGCCCCCAAATCAACTTTTACGTAGAAATTCTTCGTGATATTTACATCAACATTGGCCCGGAAATTATATCGTTTGAAAACAGCTTGCGTTTCATATTGTGTGAGATCGGTATGTTTGTAGTTGCCGCTTTGCTCATAATAGTTGGCCATTACATAATAACGCGCCCGATCGGATCCCCCTCGTACCGAAAGACTGTAATCCTGCTGCATTCCGGTTTGAAATGCATAGTCGAAATAATCGTTATCATATCCCAAGCCGTCCGAATTATCCCCTTTCGCTCTCCGATAATCGGCAATCGCTTTCTCCGAAAAAAGGGTCAATTTCGACCGATCAACGTTCGGATTGCTATTAATCACAGCTTCATTATAAAGCATGGCATAATCGGCAGAACCTAAGTATTTCGGAAATTTCACAGGGTTATTCGTGCCAACGGACGCCTTGAAGTTGACGGTAGCCTTTTCTTGCGCTTTTCCGCGCTTCGTTGTTACAATAATGACTCCATTGGCCCCGCGTACTCCGTAAGGCGCTGTTGCCGAAGCGTCCTTGAGAATCGTAAATGTTTCTATTTCTTCCGGAGCAAGATAACTCATGTCACGTTCTACCCCGTCGACAATAATGATCGGAGACTGATCGCCATAAGTACCCGTACCGCGTACTCTCAGAGTGGCTGCATCAACGCCCGGCTCTCCCCCGCTGAATTGATTGACCATTAATCCCGGCATACGTCCTGCAAGCGCATTATTAAGATTCGCCGTGGGACTTTGTTGCAGATCTTTCGTTGTGATAGTAGCAATCGAGCCTGTAATCGTCGCCTT
Source organism: Tannerella forsythia (assembly GCF_001006485.1). Classification (GTDB taxonomy): domain Bacteria; phylum Bacteroidota; class Bacteroidia; order Bacteroidales; family Tannerellaceae; genus Tannerella; species Tannerella forsythia. The sequence continues at coordinate 222,421 of NZ_JUET01000058.1, read as the reverse complement.
CCTTTGCGTAGTGTATCCTATGACAACCACCTCTTCCATCGCCTTGCTGTCTTCCACCAACCGAACTGCGATCCGGTCTCTGCCATTAAGTGCGACCTCTTCGGGCTGAAACCCGACATACGAAAAAACCAACACCGCATCGGCATAAGGAACTTCAATCGAGAAAACGCCCTCCGCATCTGTAATAGTCCCGACAGACAAACCCTTAACCTGTATATTTACACCGGGTAAGGGATCATTGAGATGATCGACTACGGTTCCCGTAATGTTCACTTTTCGCTGATCGGGGGCATGTACGCGCTCCCCGTTTTTTTCTGAAGAAGGAAACAATACGACTTGTCCGTTTCTCTCCCTGATGGAGATATTCTTCCCTTTTAAGGCCATTTTCAGCGTCTCTTCCAATGTCGAATTTTTGACTTGAATCGAGATCGTTTCATCGTCATTTACAATTTCATTGGAATAAATAATGCTTACACCTACTTGTCTGTGAATCTCATCAAAGAGTTGTTGCAATGTAACATTTTTCATTGTCAGGCTGACTGAAGATTTTAGGACATTGGCATGTACCGACAGTCCAACCACAGATAATAAGCAAACAACAAGCGCTCTTCGGCAGCCGAAAGCAAATCCGAGGCCTTTTCTTTTGTGTGAATTACTCATCTTTCCCATGTTATTAAAATAGGATTAATGATTATGTTTGATTTTATAAAACGCTTTTTCGTCAATCAACTTCTCCGGAGCAACCGTTTCCATGAGCATTCTGACCGTTTCTTCTGCCGAGTTTCTGAGATTAAGTTGCCCCGAAACCTGATAATTGAGATATTGACGATCCATCAGTTCGATCCGTATGTCGTATGTTTTCTCCAACTTGCGTATCGCTTTATACAACTTCTCTTTTTTGAATTGAAGTCTGTTCTCGATCCATGATGTATAGCAAGTTGCATCAACAGTCCGGACCTCCTCGATCTTCGTTTGATCCGAAAAGGTGTAATATTGATCCGGTCTCAATAGCTCATCCGTTGCATCCCCTTTTATCATCACCGAGCCGTTGACCAGCATCGTCTCAAACGTTTGAAACTCCCTGTCGACGGATACATTAAATTTCGTGCCTAAGACCTCTACCGAACGATACAACGTTTTGACAACAAACGCTCGGCTTTCATCCTTGGAAACATCAAAATAAGCTTCGCCATCAAGATAAACTTCCCTTCGGCGGGTCGTAAAACAGGATGGATAGATAAGCGTAGAACCGGAATTTAAATAGATCATTGTGCCGTCGGAAAGCAGAAGTTCTGCACGCTTTCCGTAAGGTACATATAAGACATTCGGTTCTCGCCTTTCCCGATCAATGACTTCGATCGTATCATTAATGACCGTTTGCCGATGATTATGCAAGATTTTCACAATCGATTCGGCGCATCGTATCTCCTCTTTTCCTCCGATTTTCAATATGATCTTATCGCCGCACGAAAATTGTCTTACGGCCGCCTCATAATCAAAGTTCTTCTCCCATGTATTCCATACGGCAATCCCCGCAGCAATCACAACAATCACACATGCCGCCGCTGCATAATACAGGGATAGTGGCATTTTCTTCTTATCTTTTTTCCGTATGCGTCCCACAATCTTTTTTACCGCCCTGTCATTTGTTTCATGCGGAGCGTCGATCAGGGTTGCCGCCCATAAAGTTTGCAACTCGGCAAAATGTGATCGGTTTGCTTCAGACTGTTCCATCCAGCTCAAAACCTGACGTGCTTCTTCAATCGTCACGTCCTGTTCAATGAATTTTATCAATAACAGATCATCCATATTTTAAAGTATCCATATTCATAATAAAGAACAACAAATCCTTCATCACACCCTAAAATATAGCTGTTAAATGTGAATAATGAATGAACGTTCTTCTCGAATCCAGGCTTTATGCTGGCAACGCGACAGATAATTTTTCCATTCCTACGGAAACGCTGTGGAACTCCGGTTAACGCCAATAAGAAGAAAACAGGAAAAAGAATAAGAAGAAATATTCTTTCGGCAGATTTTTTCTCAGATGTTGCAAAGCCTTCGTGATATGGAATTCTATTGTCTTCACAGACAAGCCATATTTATCCGCGATCTCCTTATTTTTTATGCCCTGGATACGACTCATCTCAAAAATCGCACGTGTTTTTTCCGGCAACGATTCCATCGCCTTGCTTATTATAAGTCGCAAATCCTCCTCTTCCAAAAGTCCGGAGGCATCATCCTCTAATGTATACAAATGAGCTTTCATGTACATCGCTCCGATATCCATCTCGTCGATCGATACAAACTTATGCCGGAAGGACCTCAAATAATTTATACATTTATTTCGGAGAATAACCGTCAGATAAGGAATTAATCGAGTATTTTCATCCAGAGAATGACGGTTTATCCATAACGACAGAAAGGTGTCAGACACGATCTCTTCGGATACTGCACGGTTTTGTGTGTATATCATGGCAAATCGGTTCAATCGGCCTTCGCAAGACTGAACGATTTGTCTGAAAACATGCTCATTTCCTTCTTTCAGAAGTCTGAGATCAACATCCATGCGTATAACATTTATCTTATTAGAGGGTTATGTTCCTTTGTGCAAATTTATAAAAAAGATGCGGGTGTTGCATGTTTCCAAAAAAGAAATTACATTTGCATAAGCATTAATTTTGTAATCAATACAATGTCATGAACTATCGCAATCTGTCGATGCGTATCTTCCGATTCTATGTTGAGGGCTTCAGGTCAATGACTTGGGGAAGGACGCTTTGGATATTGATTTTGATTAAACTGTTCGTCATGTTCGTGATCCTGAAAATTTTCTTTTTCCCACGATACCTGAACCGGTTCGACACGGCGGCAGAAAAAGAGCATTATGTCTCGGAAGAACTCGTTGAGAGAGCGTTAAATCCATCAAATTAATAAATGACTAAAATAAAACACGATGATTGAAAATTTAAATTCTTCTTTGGTTGATTGGTCGCGGGCGCAGTTTGCCTTGACAGCCATCTATCACTGGCTATTCGTTCCGCTCACCCTCGGGCTGGGAATTGTGATGGCCGTGACGGAAACGATCTACTACCGTACCGGAAAAGAGTTTTGGAAAGAAACAGCCAAATTCTGGATGAAACTCTTCGGTATCAATTTTGCGATTGGAGTGGCTACCGGTCTGATCCTGGAATTTGAGTTCGGCACGAACTGGTCGAACTACAGTTGGTTCGTAGGCGATATCTTCGGCGCTCCGTTGGCAATCGAAGGTATTCTGGCATTCTTTATGGAAGCCACGTTTATCGCCGTCATGTTCTTTGGCTGGAACAAGGTCAGCAGAGGTGCACATCTGGCTTCTACCTGGCTGACGATTACGGGTGCAACCCTTTCGGCCTTCTGGATTCTGGTAGCCAACGCGTGGATGCAATATCCGATCGGCATGCAGTTTAATCCGGACACGGTGCGGAACGAGATGTTCGACTTTTGGGCGGTTGCTTTCTCGCCGGTAGCGATCAATAAGTTCCTCCACGCCGTACTCTCCGCCTGGGTGCTTGGCGCGGTGTTCGTTGTGGGTGTCAGCTCGTGGTTCCTGCTGCGGAATCGTCAGCGGCAATTTGCGACGGAAAGCATAAAGATCGGTGCGATATTCGGTCTCGTATCATCCGTATTGCTGATGTGGACGGGCGATGGTTCGGCTTACTGCGTCGGACAATATCAACCGATGAAGCTGGCTGCGATGGAGGGTTTGTATAAAGGCTCGAACGGAGTAGAGCTGGTGGCTGTCGGGGTCTTAAACCCTTCGAAGAAAGCGTACAACGATAACGAGGACCCGTTCATCGGAAAGATCGGCATCCCCAAGCTGTTGTCGTTGCTGACGGAACGCGATCCCAACGCGTTTGTACCCGGTATCGGCGACCTTATCGACGGCGGTTATCCTTCGGGTGATGGTGTGACGATATCGGCACAGGAGAAGATGGCGCGCGGGAGACTGGCAATTCAGGCAATGGCCGATTATCGGAAGGCCGTCAAGGCCGGTGACGAGGCGTCGATGCAGACGAGCCGTTCTACTTTGGAAGAAAACTTCCGCTATTTCGGCTACGGTTACATCAAAGACCCGGCCGAACTGATCCCGCCGGTGGCGCTGACGTTTTACTCGTTCCGCGTGATGGTCGGATTAGGACTTTTCTTTATGTTGATTTTCGTACTGGTGCTGGTATTCGGACGGAAAGAACAAATCACGAAACATCGCTGGCTGCAAAAGGTTTCTCTTTGGTCTATCCCGTTGGCTTACATTGCCAGTCAGGCGGGATGGATCGTAGCCGAAGTAGGGCGGCAGCCATGGGTGATCCAGGACCTGATGCCGACGGGAGCAGCCGTATCGAAACTGTCAACCGGTTCGGTGCAGTTGACGTTCTTCCTGTTCCTCGTACTATTCACGATCTTGCTTATTGCCGAGATCGGCATCATGACGAAGGCCATCAAGAAAGGCCCTGAAATTTCCGAATAATGACAACCAATTAAAAACGAAACACTATGAATCAAATAAGTTATCAGTTTCTTCAAGAATATTGGTGGTTTCTGGTCTCGTTGCTGGGAGCGCTGCTGGTATTTTTGATGTTTGTGCAGGGCGGTCAATCGCTGCTGTTTACGATAGGAAAGACGGAAAGACAGCAGAAATTGCTGATCAACTCGATCGGTCGCAAGTGGGAGTTTACATTCACGACGCTGGTCACCTTCGGAGGGGCTTTCTTTGCGTCGTTTCCCCTGTTTTATTCGACGAGCTTCGGAGGCGCCTACTGGGTGTGGACACTGATTCTGCTTTGCTTTGTGCTGCAAGCCGTCTCGTACGAATTTCAGGCTAAAAAAGGTAACCTCTTAGGGGAAAAAACCTACCGGATTTTTCTGATCATTAACGGAGTGCTTGGGCCGCTGCTGCTCGGCACGGCGGTCGGCACGTTTTTTACGGGCGCCGAGTTCGTGATCGATAAGACACAGCTCACCGAGGTAAGCATGCCGGTGATTTCGCGTTGGGCCACGCCGTGGCATGGTCTGGAGGCCGTGACGGTAGTCTGGAATCTGTGCCTCGGAGCAGCCGTATTCTTTTTGGCGAGGGTATTGGCCATCCTTTATTTCGTAAATAACATCGAAGACGACGAGGTGGATAAGCACTGCCGTAAGCGTCTGCCGATCGAAGCAGGCGGATTTCTCGTTTTCTTCCTCCTGTTCGTCGGTCGTCTGATGACGATGGAAGGGTATGCGGTACAGCCGGAGACGGAAGCAATCTTCATGCAACCGTACAAATATCTGAACAATCTGCTGGAGATGCCGGTCGTACTGGTACTTTTCCTCGCAGGAGTCGTACTGGTGCTCTACGGTATCATCGACACGATGCTCTCGAAATATCACGTCAAAGGGATCTGGTTCGCCGGGACAGGGACGGTACTGACAGTGCTGGCGTTGTTGCTTTGTGCAGGTTGGAATCATACGGCGTACTATCCGTCGACGGTCGATCTGCAAAGCTCCTTAACGATTCAAAACAGTTCGTCGAGCCATTTTACCCTTCAGACGATGATGTACGTTTCGTTCCTGATTCCGTTCGTGCTGGCGTATATCTTCTATGCATGGCGGGCGTTGGATTTGCATAAGATCAACGATCAGGAGATACGCGAGGGAGAACATACATATTAAATGTATAGTTGTCTGTTGTTAATTGTCATGCCGGGTACATGATTCGTGTACCTGGCAAATAACCATCAATAACCAACAATTGGAAAACAGCCCTGAAAGGGCGTGTTAATTCAGCCCAATGCGTAGCGAAGCAAAGCGTTGGGAAAAAGGATGCACCCCCGATAAGAGGGCTGCAAGCCTGAATTAATCAGCGTTCGTCATTCGTAACTTATAATTCGTAATTCTCCTACCCTGTCATTCAGAGTGTCAGCGATGAATCTTTTTCTGTCACTTTGGGCTTGACCCAAAAGTGACCCAAAGGTCAAGGCTTCGTGCGCTTCACACGCCTTCGCGACGCTTACAGGTCGAAAATCAGGTAACTCGCTTTGCTTCGGACAGCCTGATTTTCTTTCGTCCTGCTCGCTGCTCCGTCGGCTCACCGCCCGAGGCCCATGGACGAACGCCGAAGCGTTCGAGGCAAGATTCGTCACTACGTTCGGAATGACAGGAGGAGGCGTTCGTCATTCGTAATTTGTCATTCGTAATTTTTACGGTGGTTAGCCGTCTCAGCTCTTCGGAAGTTGGGAGAAGTGCGGAGGGGAGTGTCAACACGGCACGCCCTTTCTTTTTATGAATCGGATTTCGGAAGCGAGCGTTTCAGCAGGGTGATTTTTCCGTGTTCGAGTTTAACGATTCCTTCGTGACACAGTTCCTGCAACACGCGGTTGAGTGAAGGACGCGCCACGCCTAACCGATCGGCGATTTCCTGCTGTTTTCCGTAGTGCTCTCGCGTGTGAAGATATTGCAACAATTGTTCGCGAAGCGATTTCAGGGCGAAGCTATGGAGTCGTCCGGTCAGTACGGCACACTTGTCCGAAATTTCGCGCAAGAAATTTTCCATCATACGCAAGTCGGCATGCAGCATCTTGAGCAGCGTGTCCTTGTTCAGCACAAGCACTTCGCAGGGCGACGTGGTTTCAATATTGACAGGGAAGACGTTGTGCGTAGCCAACAGAAAAGCAGGCGCAAGCACCGACCAGTCCGTAAATTGCTCGACAATAATCTGACGCCCTTCGTGATTAATCATCAAAGCATTGATATGGCCGTGGCAGAGAATAAACAACGAACGACACATCTCGCCTTGCATCGCCAGAAAAGACTGTTCGGGATACGAGCGGAGCGCATAGCCGTAGCGGTCGAACAAGTCCTGGACCGTCTCCGGCTTCACACCCTGAAACAATGTGCAATGTGCTGTTAATTCTTGAATAAGCATACGGCAAAGATACTGTTTTTTTCATTGTCTGCTCTGCCGAATATTGGGAAATATGCGTCCGTACCCGGCAAACAAAAAATCGGGGGAGAGGGAAACTTGCATCCCAACGCCTGATACCGATCAAAAATTTTGCTTATCCGCGTCCGTTTCGTTATATTTGCAAACATAACACTCCAAAACACGACGCAGATGAAACACAAATACTGCCTTTCCCCTCACCAGGATATACGAAGTCGATTCGAGCACGATCTTCCGCACATTGTTGCACTCGCTTCGTCGAGCCGCGACGAGACCGAGTTCAAACAGCGGCTGAACAAACTGCTACTCTCCGGAAACTTCCATCCCGATGGCGTGCGAAATATCGCGCGATTAATCGCATACGACGGCAAAACCATTTTCGAACTCTCGACCGAGTCCGAGATCAAGCTAAAGACTCTCTCGCTCCTCCGGCAATTCCTGGCCGGACGGCTGCATGACGATCACGACGTCTCCGTCGACTTCCTGACCGATCTCTATCACCAGTTCATGCGACTCCATGCACCGGAGCGCTCCACCCCGTCGCCGACTCAAGTATTGCAATGGATGAAACGCTGGCCGAGCGGGCTGAGCAAAGACGTACGCACCATACGACGTGAAAACAAAGAACGAATTATTGAACAGCTTATCCACCGTATCGAACGACGGCACTCCACATCAAACCGTTACGTCTTTCCCGAAGGATGCAGTGAGAAAGAAAAACGGTGTCTCATGAGCACATGGTGGGACGACCATCGTTTTCACCTCACGTTTGCCGTAAAGAACGCCGACGAACTGAACCGGATGCTGGGACATACGCTGTCCGAAGAAACGATGCAGACCTACCGCAAGGCGCGGGAGAAAGGTATTCCGGTCTTCGTGACGCCCTATTACCTGTCGTTGCTGAATCCCACCGGGCGGGGCTATGACGATCAGACGCTGCGCAGCTATGTGCTGTACTCGCCCGAGCTTGTCGATACATACGGTAAGATACGCGCTTGGGAGAAAGAAGACGTAATCGAGGTCGGCAAACCGAATGCCGCAGGATGGTTACTCCCCGACGGACACAACATCCACCGCCGCTACCCTGAAGTAGCTATCCTCATCCCCGACTCCATGGGACGCGCATGTGGCGGACTGTGCGCATCGTGTCAGCGCATGTACGACTTCCAAAGCGAACGTCTGAATTTCAACTTCGAAGACCTCAAGCCCAAAGAAAGCTGGGAGATACGATTACGTAAACTAATGAAATACTTCGAAGAAGATACGCAACTGAGAGATATCCTCATCACCGGAGGCGATGCGCTGATGAGCCAGAACAAAACGCTGCGCCATATCCTCGATGCCGTCTACAAAATGGCGATAAACAAACGAAATGCGAACCTGAAACGCCCCAACGGCGAGAAATATGCCGAGATGCAGCGTGTACGGCTCGGCTCGCGCCTGCCGGTCTACTTGCCCATGCGGATCAATGACGAGCTGCTGACCATTCTGCGCGAATTCAAAGCCAAAGCATCGGCCGTAGGGATCAAACAGTTTGTCATCCAAACCCATTTTCAGTCACCGCTCGAAGTGACCCCCGAAGCGCGCGAAGCCCTCCGCCGCATCCTCTCGACCGGATGGAGCATTACGAATCAACTCGTTTACAACGTGGCTGCCTCGCGTCGCGGACACACAGCCAAACTGCGCAAGACCCTCAATGCGCTCGGCGTGCTTTGCTATTACACCTTCTCCGTGAAAGGGTTTGAAGAGAACTATGCTGTATTTGCACCTAACAGCCGCTCGATGCAGGAACAGCAGGAAGAGAAAGCGCTCGGCAAGCTTGACCGCAAAACCGAAGCCGAATTTCTCTCGCTCCTCCACAACAGCAACGACCGCGGTGATGCTATCCGGCACTTCTGCGAAGCGAGGGACCTCCCTTTTGTGGCAACCGACCGAAACGTACTCAACCTCCCCGGAATCGGCAAAAGCATGACCTTCACACTGGCAGGCATCACCCCCGACGGCAAACGAGTGCTGGAGTTTGATCACGATCATACGCGCAGACATAGCCCCATGATCGGACGCATCGGCAAGGTCTTTATTCGTGAGAACAAATCCATCCTGCAGTATATGCTCCAACTTCACAAAATGGGCGAGAAGCCGGAACATTACGCCGACATCTGGTATTTTACCGAAGGCAAGACGGAATCTCGCTTCCCCCTCTACGATTATCCGAAAAGCGACCTCCGGACCACCCCGGAATACAGCCATTGCGTTCTCTGACCAACCGAGTTTTTCACTTTCCCATAACCATTGACCATTAAAAATTAACAATCAGCTCAAAGCAAATTATACCGAAAAAGCAACTGCCCGCAAAAGGACAGTTGCTTTTTTATACGTGGTGTTCGGATGTCCGGATTACTTCCGGATGCCGAGTTCTTTGATGATGGCACGATAACGTTCGATATCGATCTTCATCAGGTAGTCGAGCAGACGACGACGCTTCCCTACGAGCATCTTCAATGCGCGCGAAGTGTTGAAGTCTTTCTTGTTCTTCTTCATGTGCTCCGTCAGATGACTGATGCGGTACGTGAACAACGCGATCTGACTTTCCGCCGATCCGGTGTCGGCTTTCGATTTTCCGTATTTCCCGAAAATCTCTTCTTTTTTTGCTGAATCTAAATACATGTTCTACTTTGAATAAATTAATACCATTTTATTTAAGCGGCTACAAAGATAGGGCTTTTATTCGGACAGACAAACGTTTCCGACCTCTTTTTTTTTCGCGTCGCTGAATTTTTATGCTTACTTTTGCCCCCGAAAGTAACAGGTTATCTATGCAAAAAATTAGAAATATCGCTATTATTGCCCATGTGGATCATGGCAAGACGACGCTGGTTGACAAGATGCTGCTGGCCGGTAAGCTTTTCCGCGAAGGACAGGCCGAACCGGATCAGTTTTTAGACAGTAACGATCTGGAACGCGAACGGGGGATTACGATTCTCGCCAAAAACGTTTCCATTAACTATAAGGATTACAAGATCAATATCATCGATACGCCCGGGCATGCCGACTTCGGCGGCGAAGTGGAGCGGGTGCTCAATATGGCCGACGGCTGCCTGCTGCTTGTCGATGCGTTCGAGGGACCGATGCCGCAGACGCGCTTCGTCCTGCAAAAAGCTATTCAGATCGGACTGAAGCCGATCGTGGTCATCAACAAGGTCGATAAACCCAACTGTCGTCCGTCGGAGGTACAGGAGATGGTCTTCGATCTGATGTTCAGCCTCGACGCCACAGAAGAACAGCTCGACTTCCCGACCCTCTTCGGTTCGGCCAAGCAGGGATGGATGTCGGACGACTGGCAGCAACCGACAGAAGATATTTATCCGTTGCTCGATGCCATCATTCAATATATTCCCGAGCCGGAAACCCTTCGTGGAGCATCGCAAATGTTGATCACTTCGCTCGATTACTCCAAATACGTGGGACGAATCGCCGTGGGGCGCGTCCATCGCGGTGAGCTTCTTGAAGGACAGGATATCATGCTCTGCAAGCGTGACGGTTCGTTCGTGCGCTCAAAGATCAAGGAGATCGATGTGTTTGAAGGATTAGGGCGCAAAAAGGTAGAAGCCGTGCCATCCGGTGATATCTGCGCCGTGATCGGGGTGGAAGGCTTCGAGATCGGCGAGACGATTGCCGACGCCAACGAGCCGGAAGCGTTGCCGACGATCGCTATCGACGAGCCGACGATGTCGATGCTCTTCACGATCAACAACTCTCCGTTCTTCGGCAAAGATGGGAAGTTTGTTACGTCGCGCCATATTTTCGAACGCCTCACGAAGGAGTTGGACAAAAACCTCGCGCTGCGCGTAGAACCGACGGAGTCGGCCGACTCATGGAACGTGTTCGGGCGCGGGGTACTGCATCTGTCGGTGCTTATTGAGACGATGCGCCGCGAAGGCTACGAGCTGCAGGTAGGACAGCCGCAAGTGATTATCAAGGAGATCGATGGCATTAAACACGAACCGGTAGAACAGTTGACGGTGAATCTGCCCGAAGAATGCGCCAGCAAAATCATCGATGTGGTGACAAAGCGGAAAGGCGAAATGATGTCGATGGAGAGTAAGAACGAGCGTGTCTTTCTCGTCTTCACCATTCCTTCGCGCGGCATCATCGGGCTGAACAACCTCGTGCTTACTCTCTCGGCCGGCGAAGCCATCATGGCACATCGTTTCCTCGAATTTCAGCCGTGGAAAGGACCTATCGAGCGTCGCCAAAACGGCTCCATCATTGCGATGGAAACCGGCAATGCGTTTGCATACGCACTCAACAACCTGCAGTCGCGCGGACGATTTTTCATCGCACCAGGCGAAGAGGTGTATGCCGGACAAGTAGTCGGCGAACATACGAAAGAAGGCGATCTGGTCGTGAACGTCACCAAATCGAAAAAACTGACAAACATGCGTGCTTCCGGCTCGGACGAGAAGGTGGGGCTGGCCCCCCCAACCGTCTTCAGCCTTGAAGATGCGCTCGAATACATCAAGGCCGATGAATACGTGGAGGTGACCCCTCACTTTATGCGCATGCGCAAAATCCTCCTTGACGAAAACGAACGCAAGCGGCAGCAAAAAGCGGTGGCAGAATAAACCAAACATGTCGGGGCAAAAAACGAATATCGCGTGGGGTGCGCGGAGATGTTCGATCGCCGTTGAAGAGATTTGTGAAGCTCGCGAAGACTTTCGGATACTTGACGAACGTCTGCGCAAGACGTATGGGCATTTCTCTCACAAAAAACAATAAAAAAACAGCTCTGTCACATAAGTGACATTTGAAGAACAGACCTATCCGGATATTTGCATCATGAAATTTATTGATGTTACATGTAAAAAAATTGAAGGATATGGATGCTAAGATGTTTTGTTTCCAGTGTCAGGAAACGGCTAAGGGGACCGGTTGCACGGTTCAGGGTGTTTGTGGTAAGAAGAGCGATCTCTCTGCCATGATGGATATGTTGCTGTTTGCCGTTCGCGGCATCGGGGTGTTAACTACCGGCCTCCGCCGGGCCGGAAAGGAAACAGAACGTGAAGTCGACCATCTGGTGGTCGACGCGTTGTTTTCGACGATCACGAATGCGAATTTCGACAAGGCGAGCATCCGTGCTCGGGTAGAACGTGCTTTCGCGCTGCGGGACAAACTGAAACAACAGGTTGCCGAGGCGGGACTGCCTCCGTACGATGCCGAAGAGGTGGTATGGGCTCCCGTAGTCGATGAGTATGAAGAGAAAGGATTTGTCGAAGGAGTCTTGCGCGAGACGAATGCCGACGTGCGTTCGCTTAAAGAACTCGTGATTTACGGTCTTAAAGGAATGGCTGCCTATGCCGAGCATGCCATGCGTCTGGGATATGAAGACGACGAGATTTATGCGTTTATGGAACGTGCGCTGAGCGACATAACCATTGGTGAACTCAACGGCGAACAGCTTACGGCCCTCGTGCTTGAGACGGGGTCGGTGGGGGTCAAGACGATGGCCTTGCTCGATCAGGCCAATACCTCGACATATGGCAACCCGGAAATGACGGAAGTAAACATCGGTGTGGGCAACCGTCCCGGCATCCTGATCAGCGGACACGACCTGCACGATATGGAAGCGTTGCTCAAACAGACCGAAGGTACAGGCGTCGACGTCTATACGCACAGCGAAATGTTACCCGCGCACTATTATCCGGCATTCAAGAAGTACAAACACTTCGTAGGCAATTACGGCAACGCATGGTGGAAACAACGCGAGGAGTTCGAGACCTTCAAGGGGCCGATTCTTTTCACCACCAACTGCATTGTGCCACCCTTGCCTAAAAACACGTACGTAAGCCGTATGTTTACGACCAACTCGTCCGGCTATCCGGGCTGTAAACACATCCACACAGGACCCGGCGGAGAAAAAGATTTCAGCGAAATCATCGAGATCGCCAAGCAATGCGAACCGCCTGTTCAGATCGAGAGCGGAACGATTATTGGCGGCTTCGCACACCGTCAGGTGCTGCAACTGGCCGACCGGATTGTCGAAGCCATCAAGTCAGGCGCATTACGCAAATTTGTGGTTATGAGTGGATGTGACGGACGTTTCCCTCACCGTACATATTATACGGATTATGCGAAAGGTCTGCCCAAAGATACGGTTATCCTCACCTCCGGATGTGCAAAGTACCGGTATAACAAGTTGAATCTGGGAGACATCAACGGTATTCCCCGCGTACTCGATGCCGGACAGTGTAACGACAGTTATACATGGGCCGTTGTGGCACTGAAACTGAAAGAAGTGTTCGAACTGAACGATATCAATGACCTTCCGATCGTGTTCAATATCGCGTGGTACGAGCAGAAAGCCGTTATCGTATTGCTCGCCTTACTCAGTCTCGGGGTGAAAAATATTCATATCGGCCCCACACTGCCGGCTTTCCTCTCGCCCGGTGTAACGCAAGTGCTCGTCCATACGTTTGGCCTTGCCGGTATCACCACCGTCGAGGAAGATTTGAAGCTCTGCATCTGAGAAGAAAGTAGAGAACACAATAGCAAGAAAGCCGTCTCTTCCTTTCGGTCGAGACGGCTTTCTCATGCTTTTTCCGGACATGACCGTCCGAATACGCCGCATGCGTTATCCGTAAACGATTTTTCCGCTCTCATCGGTATACTCTTCGAGCCCCTTGCTGTACTGATTCATGGCGCGCAGGCTCATACCCATGCTTGAGAATCCGCCATCGTGATAGAGGTTTTGCATCGTCACCTTACGGGTCAGGTCGGAGAACAATGTGATACAGTAGTTCGCACAGTCGTCGGCCGTCGCATTGCCGAGCGGACTCATCTTGTTGGCAAAGTCCATCAAGTGATCCATGCCTTTGATACCGCTCCCGGCCGTCGTCAACGTGGGCGATTGCGAGATCGTATTGATCCGCACGTTCTTTTCCCGTCCGTAGATGTAACCGAAACTGCGGGCAATCGACTCGAGCAAACTCTTTGCATCAGCCATATCGTTATATCCGAAAAACGTACGCTGTGCCGCCACATAAGTAAGCGCCACGATTGATCCGTACTCGGCAATGGCCTCCTGCTTCTTGGCTACCTGCAACATTTTATGAAATGAGATGGCCGAGACGTCGAGTGTCTTCGACAACAAATCATAGTCGAGATCGTCATACGTACGTTTCTTGCGTACGTTCGGACTCATACCGATGGAATGCAACACGAAATCAATCGGACCGCCAAGAATTTTCACCGACTGTGAAAAGACCTCTTCCAAATCTTCCACACTCGTGGCGTCGGCCGGAATCGCTTCTGCCTGCAACTTGTCCGACAAAGCTTTGACTTCGCCCATACGAATCGCCACCGGCGTATTGGTCAAAGTAATCCTTGCCCCTTCTTCGACGGCACGCTCGGCCACCTTCCAGGCAATGGACATATCGTTTAATGCTCCGAAGATAATTCCTCTTTTCCCTTTTAATAAATGATGACTCATTTTCTTTCCTATTAAAATCCGAGGCAAAGATAGTGAAAGAACGCCAATGCAACAAACGGCCTCCCGTTCCGTTCCTCTCCTCCTTCCGGCACAGATACTTCAACCCGGCACCGTCGCTCGCCGAAGCCATGGACCTTAGTACTAAAAAAGAGGATGTTTTCAGACGTCGTTTATTGCCCAAAAGAGAAAAAGAAGAGACTGCCTCAAGATGGAGGCAGCCTCTTTTCAAGATAAAACCTGTGATAAGATTATTCGGCTTTCGGCTCTTCCGGGGCGGCCGCGGCCGAAGGTTTCTCGCCCAATTTTTCTTTCAAGGCCGCCAACTCTTCAATATCCCCCAGCGTAGTCTTTTCCATCACCGGACTATTCACCGTCTCGACGTTCTTTGATGCTTTTCTTTCACCCCCTCTCGAACTCTTCTGTTCGTCTTCAAAAGTACGGCTGTGCGAAAGGATGATGCGTTTCGCGTCTTTATTGAACTCGATCACCTTGAATGGCAGTTTCTCGTCTAATACGGCCAACGATCCGTCTTCCTTCGTTAAATGCTTCGGCGTAGCAAATCCTTCCACCCCGTAAGGCAATGAAACGACTGCACCTTTTTCGAGCATCTCGATGATCGTACCTTCATGTACGGAACCTACGTTAAAGAGGGTCTCAAAAACATCCCACGGATTTTCTTCCAACTGTTTGTGACCAAGACTCAGGCGACGGTTTTCTTTGTCGATCTCAAGTACCTGCACATCGATATCCGCTCCGATCTGGGTAAATTCGCTCGGGTGCTTGATCTTTTTCGTCCACGACAAGTCGGAGATATGAATCAATCCGTCTACGCCTTCTTCGATCTCCACGAATACCCCGAAGTTGGTGAAGTTACGCACTCTGGCCGTATGCTTCGAGCCTGTCGGATAGCGTTGTTCGATATGTTCCCACGGGTCTTCGCGCAGCTGCTTGATGCCAAGCGACATTTTGCGTTCTTCGCGGTCAAGTGTAAGGATCACAGCCTCTACTTCGTCGCCCACCTTCATAAAATCCTGTGCGCTGCGCAGATGTTGAGTCCAACTCATTTCCGACACGTGGATCAATCCTTCTACCCCCGTAGCCACTTCTACAAAGGCACCATAGTCAGCCATCACCACAACTTTGCCGCTCACCTTATCTCCCACCTTCAGGCTCGGATCAAGTGCATCCCACGGATGCGGAGTCAGTTGTTTCAGACCGAGCGCAATACGTTTCTTCTCATCATCAAAGTCAAGAATTACAACATTGATCTTTTCATCAAGTTGAACAATCTCTTCCGGATGCGAAACACGTCCCCACGAAAGGTCGGTAATATGGATCAGCCCGTCCACGCCGCCAAGGTCGACAAACACACCGTAAGATGTGATATTCTTGACCGTACCTTCGAGTACCTGGCCTTTTTCGAGCTTCGAGATGATTTCTTTCTTTTGCTGCTCGAGCTCGGCCTCGATCAGCGCCTTATGCGACACGACGACGTTCTTGAAATCCTGGTTAATCTTCACGATTTTGAATTCCATCGTCTTGCCGACAAATACGTCATAGTCACGGATTGGCTTCACATCGATCTGCGAGCCGGGCAGGAAAGCCTCGATACCGAAGATATCGACGATCATACCGCCCTTTGTACGGCATTTAACGTAACCTTTGATGATTTCGTCTTTTTCAAGCGCTTCGTTGACCCGCTCCCACGAACGAGCCGCACGCGCTTTCTTGTGCGACAAAATCAATTGCCCTTTTTTATCTTCCTGATTTTCAATATAAACTTCCACTTCATCGCCGATTTGCAAATCCGGGTTATATCTGAACTCGGACATCGGTACGACACCGTCCGACTTGAAACCAATGTTAACCACCACCTCACGTTTGTTCAGTGATGTCACGGTTCCGATTACGACTTCCTTGTCTCTCATGGTATTCAAGGTTTCATCGTAGGTCTTGACCAGTTCGTCTTTTTTTACCTCCGTGTTTAAATCTCCCTTTTCGTACGACTCCCAATTGAAGTTTTCGTCAGGGACAATGTTTTTTAAATTCTCCATTTTAAAGTTAATACTCCGTTTTTTTTAATTAAAAGTTCGACAATCTATTTATTACTCACTAAAAATAATCCGAAAAAGTGGGACAAAGATAATGCTTTTTTTCGAAGAGGAAGCCGTTCTCGGAAGAAAATCTTTGAATTTCAATTTTTTTCATGTGCTCTCGTGCGGGTATTTTTTGCAGTAATATCTTCGGAAAGCGGTATCGGCCATCCAAAGTGCAAAAGCTAATGCTCCGATATATGCGTAAAACAAGAAAGTAGACATCTCGGGGAGCGATATCCGCCACTGCGGCCATTGCCATGAAATGCCCAAAAAGAAAAACAGGACAGCAAGGCCGCCCAGGAGAGATATGATCAGGACACCCATCCCCAACAGGTTCAAGCGTTCTTTGCGGCGTTCGGCACGGAGCAGTGCCTCCTGCCGGATGCGTTCCATGAGGAGGGTCTGAAAGTCCGCCGGAAGCTTCTTATCCGGCAGCCGGGCAAACCAATCATTCAAACGGTCTTTTTCTATTCGTTCCATCATTCAATCCTTTCTATTTTTTTACGCGATCCATTAATTTCTTGCGGATACGGTGCATCTTCACTTTCACGTTCGACAGCGTCAGTCCCGTAATCTTCGCAATCTCCTCCATCGTTTTTTTCTGCTGGTAATAAAGCAGGATCAGCGCTCGATCACCCGGCCGAAGTTGATCCAGCGCCTGCTCAAGTCGCTGCTGACGTTCCTCATTGAAGACTTCGTCCGCCTCATCGTCCGATGTCTCTTCCGCCATACGCTCCATCCCGGAATCGTCAAACGACATCCATTCGCGCTTCGGCCGGCGTGTCGCCGAAACAGCCGTATTGTAGGCAATGCGGTAGAGCCACGTCGCAAAGCTACTGTTACGCCGGAATGAGGAGAGCGAACGAAATACTTTCAGGAACACATCCTGGGTCAGCTCTTCCGCATCTTCACGATTGCCTACGATCCGCACCAATAACGAAAAGACGGGCTGACTGTAACGTTCCAGCAGCGGAGCAAAATATTCCGCATCCCCGGCCTGAACCTTTTCAACATATTCCATGTCGCTCCACTGTTCCATACCGTTATGGACGCACATCGGGGGGACAGGTTACAGTTACCAGTCAATTCGCTTTCAACCTGAAGGAGATAACCCTAACCCATCCTCTTTTTCACGGCGTTTTTCAGTCTCTCCAGCGCTTGTTCGAGTGTAGCACGTGGACAACCTACGTTCAGACGCATGTATCCTTCTCCCCCGGAACCGAACATCGATCCGTCATTCAGCGCCAGTCCGGCATCATTCACAAAGAAGTCGACCAGCCCTTTCTGTTTCAACTTCATCCCTCGGCAGTCAAGCCAGATAAGAAACGATGCCTGTGGCCGATATATGCTGAGTTGCGGAATATGTTGCTTCAGATACGCTTCCACAAAATCTATATTCTTCGACACATAGTCCAGCATCTGCCTACGCCATTCCGCACCATGCCGGTAAGCGGCAATGGTAGCCGTGTAGGCAAAAATCGTTCCATGGTTGAACTCGCCCGATTCAAGAAACGAGTAAAACTCCTTGCGCAGCTTATCGTCGGGTACGATAGCGTAGGATGACACGATGCCGGCAATATTAAAGGTCTTACTGGGAGCCGTGAAAGTGATGCTGCATGCCGCCGCTTCGTCCGACACGGTCGGGAACGGATGATGCGTAAACGCAGGATAGGCCATTTCGGCATGAATCTCGTCCGAAATAACGAGAATATGGTGCTTGGCACAGATCGAAGCCAGCCTTTGCAGCGTTTCTTTCGGCCAGACGATACCGGCAGGGTTATGCGGATTGGAAAGGATCAAGGCTTTGCAGCCTTCGTCGATGACAGATTCGAGGTGATCGAAATCCATTTCATACGAGCCGTTCATTTTACGCAACGGGTTATATACCACTTCGCGATGCATCGCTTCGGGCACCAAGTGGAACGGATGATACACCGGCGGTTGGATGATGACCTTATCCCCTTTGTGCGTAAAATGGTCGAGTACAAACGCAAACCCTTTGACGATGCCGGGAATATACGAAAGCCATTCGCGACGAATCTCCCACCCGTGCAGGTCACGCACCCAATCAATAATACTGTTGTAATACTCGTCCGACGGGTATGTATACCCGAAAACCGGATGTTCGCATCGTGCCTTCAGCGCATCAATGATAAAATCGGGCGTGCGAAAATCCGTGTCGGCAATCCAAAACGGCATCAGATCATCACGTCCGAAATGCTCTTTCAACGCATCGAACTTGATACAATCCGTACCTTTTCTCTCAATAATTTCATCAAAGTCATAACGTTTCATAAAAAGATTTTTTTTGCCGGCAAATGTAGTACTTTTGTCCCGATAAAAAAACCAAGTTTAACTCTAAACAGAAGAATGATGAGAAAAAGTTTTTTAATGTATTGCTGTATGCTCGTATGTACGATGGGCATTTTCAGCGGATGTAACAAAAATGACGACAAGAAGCCATTCGAATTGGCGGGTAAATGGAATGTAAAAGAAATGCCGATGGATATCGTGTGGGAAGCTCCGGACAATGTCGTGATTGAGGCGGGAAAGATCAAACTTACGGTCAAGCAATTGACTGCCATGATGACTCCGACCCTGAACGAACTCGTACAGGCCGGGCTGAAAGACGTTACGTTCACGGCCGATGGAAAAATTGAAGCCACATATAAGAAAAAAGATTCGAAAGAATGGATGGCGGCCAAAGGTTATGCGACATACAACACAAAAGTCGCTAACAAAATCCTGTTGCATCCGGACGCAGACAAGGTTTTCGCGGAAATGAAAGGTCTTGATGCTACGAAATTGGCTGCTATCAAAGTGCTGTTTAAGGCCGGGATACCCGTATATTATACCTCGAACGGTTCCTCTACCCGCTTCTATCTCGACACGGAAACGGTTAAGGCATTACGCAATGTGCTGCCTGTCCTGTTGGCATCGGTCAAAAGTATTCCGGACTATGCGAAGCCTCTTATAGCCAAGGAACTCCCCAACCTGTTGGAAAAATCGACGAAAATCGAGATCGGTCTGACTTTGACCAAAGCGGCCAATTGATTAAAAGACATATCCGAATCCGGCATTCAGATAGATGGGGTACAGAGCGAATGAGATGGTTTCAAAATCGCTTTTAAACAGACCGTTCAAGCCCCACGAGAGATCGGCGAACGTATTGAAATGCTTGAAGGCGCGCCATGAGATACCCATTTGAGCGCCATATACGAAATGTCGCAGCCGGTTGGAAAAATCGTAGGTGGCGATCCGCCCGTCCTTAAACTCAATTTTAGGACCGGTCGGGTCGCCTTCTCGCAGGTAGCCGTCGTACACGTGTCCGGAAAAGTCGCCCTCGGTCAGATAAGAGACGTAAGCACCGCCGCGCATCACCCAGCGCTCATCGAGCCGGTAAGCAGCCAGCAGAGGTATTGTCAGGTACGCAGTACGCATTTTAGTCTTGACATATCCCGTCCAGCGCCCGCTGACTTTCTCTCCCCCGTCGCCGATAATCTCGGTACGGTAATTCTTCACACGCGAGCAAGTAATCATCCCTTTATTCTCTAATTTCAGTCCTGCGGTCACGCCCCATTTCCTCTGCTTACCCAACCATTGTGTCACCGTCCCTTCGATCGGGATGGCTAATGTCGGGTTATAACTGCTGATCTCACGTATCTCGTGCGGCAAGGGCAACGGCGATGCCCCCCCGATATGAAACCCGGCCTTCACTTCATATTCCAGTCCCTTGGCAGCAGAACGAAGAACGGTTGCACTACGATCGTGCTGCGCATGGATGATCCATACACAAAACGATAGTAAAGCAACCATATATATCTTTGTCATTTCGGTATCGGGAAAGAGGTTAAACAGCTCATGAGTAATCCAATCAACTCATTCAGAGTTTCACTTTACGTACCCAGCCCGACGAGCCTTTCACGATGACGATGCCGCGCGGCACGTTCAGATCGAAGACCGTCTCACCCGGCTGTTTCATTGCACGATAAACGATTACGCCTGTCAGGGCATACACTTCAATCACCTCCTTCACCGGCGATGTAACGTACAGCCGACCATAGTCGCTCCATGCCGATGTTTCCGCCTCACCCGCCCTGCTGGCATACACCTTGCCATCGTTATCGACCAGGGCCATCGATTCATGATTGCCGCTCCACGTCACATTGCGGTTCGCGGCATCGTTGGGAACGATCACGGACGCATAAACTCCCGACACGCTTAAAAGCATGACGACAACAAGAAGCATCCATGGGTGAAAAGCAGTTTTCATTATGTTTCGATAAATGTAAATATATAACGTGACCCTTTCTATGTCACTAAGAATAATAACCTGGATCGTCGACAAAAATACATCTTTTCGAGGAGGAAGCAGGGATGTATTAACGTTTTTTACCCGTCGATATGTATTTATTTTTGATTTTTATTCTTTCGATAAAGTCTTCATCCGGACTGATTGTCAGACTGAATCCCCGTTCTATTCCGGTTTCTTCCGCAAAAGAACGACGGCATAAATCAAAATTACCGCAAACGCCGTCAAGGGCACAAGAAACGAGAACGTCATGTTGTGCATATCGGCAGCCATTCCCATCAATACCGTACCGATGGCTCCGCCGACAGGTGTCATCATCAAGATAGCTGACGCCTTTTGCGTAAGGCTTCCTAAACCTTTGATCGATAAGGCGAAAATTGTCGGGAACATAATCGATTCAAAAACGAAAATCAGGATCGAGGCCACGAAAGAGACTCCGTGCATATCCATCACCACAAGGGTGGTCATCGTCACCGTCCCGATGGCACAACCGAACAGGACTTGCTCGGCACGCATACGTTGCATAAGCATACTGCCCGCAAACCGACCGAGCATAAAAAGTAGCAGACCGACCGACAGCACGATGGAGGCGATAAACTTAGGGTGAAGATTCATCCCGAAATGCGTGGCGATAAAGTCGGTAAACCACTCAACCATGTGATTCTCGACCGCATAATTGATAAAGAATGAGTTGATGGCGATCTCGGCAATCTCGTAACAGAACAGCGCAAAAAGACCGAAAAGAAACAGCGGTCGGGCACTCAGCCCTTTCGTCGGACGAGAGCGCGCAGCGGAACCTTCGTCTTCTATAACAAATTCAGGCAACCTCACCCGCGAAAACAAGACAGCGATCACTAACACAATCGCCCCGATACCTATGTACGGGATCGAGATGTTCGGATTTTCGCCCGAAAAACAATAGATGCCCCCCAGCAACGACCCGCAGATACACCCCAGCCCGTTGAACGACTGCGCCCGGTTGATGCGTCCGGCAGCCGTCTCCTTATCGCCGAGCAATGTCACGTACGGATTAGCAGCCACCTCAAGACAGGCCAGCCCGCAACCGATGACAAACAACAGCAACAGATAAAACCGAAAGATGTATGGCCCGAAGAAACGACTCGCCACAAAAGCCAGTGCTGCCCCGCCGAAAGCCAGCAGCCCGACAACGACACCTTTACGGGTACCGTACCGGCGAATCATCATGCCGGCAGGCACAGCCATCAGAAAGTATGCCAGATAGGTGACGAACTGAATCAGCGATGCCTGCGTCTTGTTGATTTGGAATGTCTCCTGGAAAAATGGATTGAGCACGTCGAGAATCGCCCGTGCAAATCCCCACAGGAAAAAGAAAAAAGTAATCAACACAAATGGCAGCATATAGCCCTGCCCCACCAGTGAATGTCTGTGTTTCATGTTTTCGTTTTTTGTTGTTCTTGACTGCAAAGGAAACATTTTTTTGTCATACGTAAACGATGAAGAAGCGAAAAACGAAGAGAAAAGTCGTATGGGATGGTTAAAATCCTTTGGGATAGTCGTCAGCAGTCGATTTTCAGCATCCGGCAGTCAGTTTACCCGTAGAGACGCAATATTGTCCTAAATAGTTTCATGTCACACGCTAAGTGACAGATATACATATTTCTACCTAAAACGGTCGGTCATAATCACCCCTTACGTTTGAAGTACCACCTCTGGGGGTGTCGTAAATGGTTCATTGGCTAAGGAGAAACTACACTCCTCGTTTTTTTATCTCCATTGGCTTAAATATCGCGTTTTTTATGTAAATTCGCCGTTTTCAACTGCTGATATGTTCTGTTAGCCATTTTTATTTTGCAGATGATCAGCGCGGATGCATAAGCGGACACACGAATCTTTTGTTTATTATATGAATAATGTTATGAGAAAGAAAATTTTTTTATGTCTGTTTTTTTCGACATGCCTGTTTGCTTTTGTACATGGGCAAACCGATTCGGAAAACAATCTGAAATTCGATGAAGAGAAGGATACTGTTATCCATCTGGAGGAACATGTGGTTGTTGGACGTCACATTCGCAAAACAAGTCTGCTTAAACTGCCTGTTGCACTATCGGAAATGCCCCTTACGATGTCTGTTGTCGAAGGCAGGGTGTTATCTGATCTAAACATCACCGATCTGCTCAACATCAATAAAACAACGACCGGGATAAGAGTGATGAATAATTACGGAGGATTTCATATGTTTCGTACTAGAGGCCTCAATGGTGTTGTGTTGTTATCGAATGGTATTCGAGACGAAAGGTCTGAGTTTTATTCTTGTGCTCCCACTTCATCATTTGTCGGAGTTAATCGGATTGAGGTACTCAAAGGGCCTTCCTCGGCAATGATCGGCCATTCTGCTATTGGCGGTATCATTAATATTATTTACAACCAGCCGTCGGCAACAGCCTCAATGGATGCAAGGCTCGCTTTCGGCAGTTGGAATACGTATACCGCTCAGTTAGGTGCTTCCGGTTCCTTATCGTCAAAAGTTAATTTTAGAATCGATTATACCGGTATACAAAGCGACGGATGGAGAAAAAACGACAAAAAATCTCATAATATCTATCTGGCATTAGATTTTCGTCCCAATATCAGGAATAAGTTTTCTTTTTCTGCGATAGCATATGATAACAGAGTGCATACTGATCCTGGTATTCCACGCTTTTTCAACGATATATATGATGAAAGCGGAAAGAAAATTTATTCGATTGGTGACATTCCTGAAGGGGTCGATCTGAAGAAAACAAATCTCACCTATGTAGATGATCATTTGAATGATAAACATCTCTCAACGACAAACATCTGGGAACATACGTTTTCAGACCAATGGAAGTTGCGAAATATATTCGGCTTATCATATAATACATTGAGTTACTTACAGTCGGAAGAGTTTTCACATTTGACAAGCAAAACTTCCGGACGTTACAAGCATTATTATCTAAACGGCAAAGAAAAAAGGTATATCAGTATTGATTCAATTATTCGTGAGCCGTTTCATTTTGATTATGACAATTATTATATAGGCAATCAAATAGAAATACAGGGGAGTTTGGATACATGGGGAATAAATCATCTTGTATCGTTCGGTCATGATTTCTCTTATATGTATTTGCAGAGATGGCAAGGCAGCAATTTTTCAGGACCTGCCACGACGACGGCGATGTCTATCTATCATCCGATAGCCAACCCTGGATATTTGGAGGCCAAATTTACAAACAGAGTAAATGTTAAGGAATATTATCATTCTCTTTCATTGTTTGATCAGGTTGCTTTGAATAAACGTTGGTCCGTCATGCTTGCATTGCGTTATAATCTATTCAGGAGGAAGGTAAAAAACAATAAGACCAACCATCGTACCGTCACAGAAGAGGGCATAGAATACATTCTTCCAGACAATGCCTTGACATATAAGTTCGGATTGATTTATGAATTTGCTGCAAATAACAGAATCTATGCTTCCGTTTCCAATTCATTTAGACCGATAAGGACTATTGGAGACAAAAGTTATATTTATGTTGATAATAAAGGAAATATCATAGAACCCGGTTCGACAGGAAAAATATATGCCCCGGAGCGTGGAATGCAATATGAAATAGGCCTTCATTCTAAAATCAATGATGTTTTTTTACTCGAATTGTCAGCTTTTCATATCCGAAAGACGAATATTGTACAAAAGTTGGGAAAGAATACAGAAGGCAAGAGTGTGATTGGACAAGTTGGTACGGTTAACTCGGATGGCTTTGAAACAGAAGTGACATACTCTCCCGTAACATATCTCAGTTTACGGGGAGGTTATGCTTTCACAACTTCTCGGGTGGGAGAATATTCCAGTACATCCATTTCAAAATCGGAAATGAAGGGGAATTATTTGCCATATTCACCTGTTCATACGGCTTTTGGGTGGATATTTTTCAATAATAATTCGATAAAACATCTTTTCCGTTTGGGAATCGGATTTGACTACTCCAGCAAGTCGTATGCTGATCTTGCTAACGAGATGTGGTTCAACCCCGCATTTGTCGGAAATATTATGGTTAGCTATCGTTATAATAAAAATTGGACTTTGCAGTTGAATATAGACAATATTTTTGATAAACGATATGCCAAAGCAGCTGAGAATACGATTCAATGGTTGCCCGAGCCCGGGAGAAATATTACGCTTTCAGCCATATTTCATCTATGAAAGGATTACAATTGAAAAAAAGAAAAAAGTAATCAGCACAAATGGCAGCATATAGCCCTGCCCCACGAATGAATGTCTGTGTTTCATGTTCTCGTTCGTTGTTATTCTTCCTGCAAAGAAAACATTTTTTTGTCATACGTAAACGATCAAGAAGCGAAAAACGAAGAACAAATCCCTGCAGAAGGTTTGTTGCCCCGCGGGTGTTGGTTGTTGAATTGTTGCATCGTCTTTTGTCATTCAGAGCGAAGCGATGAATCTCCTTCTTTCTCGGTGGGATTCCTCTCTGCATTCGGAATGACAAAACGCGGTTCTTTGCGTTTTCCTTTGCGGTAAGGAATAAACCGCAAGGTTTCAGTCAGCCGTCAGCATTCAACGACTAAACACCTCAACAACAAATAAAATACCCGAAGGCCTTTTCGTTCTTCATAAACAAACCAACCATCCAACAGAACAAGAATTCATTCAATAATCCAAAGAAATTCAAAATTATCGTGTAACTTTGCATAACGTTAAGAATACCTAAAAAAACAAGTAAAAAATGAGAACAGCAGGAATTATTTTAACCGCGATTTTTATGATGAATATGATGATGGAAACACAAGCGAATGAACGAAAGACGGTCCGATCAAAATTAGACGAGGTAACGGTCTTTTTCCATGGAGCCGAACTGAAACATTCGGCCGAAATAGCCTTAACGCAAGGCGAGAATGAAGTATGGATTGAAGGGTTGAGCACCCAGATCGATGCCGGCAGTCTGAACATACGTGCCGGAGCGGGAATTGTTATCTCGGCATACGAGTTCGTGCCAGCACATGTATCGGAGCATATTTCTGATCCGGTGCTCCGGAAGTTGCGCGACTCACTGGTGATGTATCAAAAGAAAGGGCAGCAGATCGACATTGAGATGAGTGTGCACCGGCAGATGCTGGAACTACTAGAGAAAGGCATGACCCAGAAGATGGCTTCGCAGGAAAAGGGCATGACGCTCGACGAACTGTCGAAAAGCATGGAATATTTCAAGGACAAGCACATTGAGATCGAGACACTGCTGATCAGGCGTGAAGAAGAAAAGAAACACCTCGAAGCGGACATCGCACGTATCACGGGTGAGCTGAAGGCCGGCGGACACGAGACAGGTGCGCTGAAGCTGAGCCTCACTGCGCCATCGGCCATGAAGAGCCGGCTGGCAGTGAGTTATTGCACGTTCGCGGCCGGCTGGTCGCCTTATTACCATCTGCATGTGGAATCGATCGAGCACCCGGTACAGATCGTCTCGAAAGCACGGGTACGCCAGACGACGGGCGTCGACTGGAAACGTGTGAAGCTGACTCTCTCGACAGGAGCGCCCGGCAAGGAACAAGTCGCTCCACTATTCAACACATGGTTTCTGCGCGAATGGTCTCCCATGCCGATGCTACGTAGCCAGCCGTCCGCACGAAACACCTACGCCGAGAAAGCAAACATGGAGATGGCGGCAGAAGAGCCCTCGGCAGCCAAAGCCGAAGCAACGGTAGACGACTATCTGACGGTGGACGAAAATGCGCTGGTCACGACGTATGCCATCGACCTGCCCTACACCATCCCCGGTAATGGCAAAGAACAGAATATCGACCTGCGGGTACAGCAAGCCAACGCCACTTACCGCTTCTATGCGGCGCCGAAATTAGATACCCGCACGTACCTCACCGCCGAACTGACGGAAAGCGAGAAGCTGGATCTGCCAAGCGGCAAGGCGATGATCTCGTACGACGATATGTATCTGGGCGAAACGT
This sequence comes from Tannerella forsythia, assembly GCF_001006485.1. GTDB lineage: Bacteria > Bacteroidota > Bacteroidia > Bacteroidales > Tannerellaceae > Tannerella > Tannerella forsythia. The sequence continues at coordinate 195,593 of NZ_JUET01000058.1, read as the reverse complement.
ATATCGATGGCTCCGGTACGCTGCAGAACATGACACTGACGCTCGGCACGGATCAGCGCATCTCCGTGAAACGGGAAAAGATGCAGGATTTCAGCAGTACGCGCCTTTTCGGATCGGATGTGAAGCAAGTGTTCACCTTCAAAATCACCGTTAAAAACAACCAGAAGAAAGAAATCAAACTGACGCTCAAAGATCAGTATCCGATCTCGACACAGAAAAATATCGAAGTAGAACTGTTGAAAGAAACAACCCCGCCGACAACGAACAAGGCGGATACGGGAGTGCTCACGTGGGAAGATACGTTTCAACCGGGCGAGACGAAAAGCTATCAGATCAGTTACAGCGTGAAGTACCCGAAAGGGATGCAGCTGAATCTGTAACGACGGTCATGTCGCGACTGTGTCACAGGGCGTGAAGCAGCTCGTCGACCGTGCGATGCAATACCGGATGGCGGAGTGCCGGCGCTACCTCGGCCAGCGGCTCGAGCACAAACCGCCGACGGTGCATCAGCGGGTGAGGAACGGTAAGCTCGGGCGTCTCACACACTAAATCGTCGTACAGCAAGATATCGATATCGATCGGACGGTCATGATAAATGCGGTTCTCGCTTTTGACCGTACGTCCCAACTCGCATTCAATCTGCTGCGTAAGTACCAGCAGGTCTGTAGGCGAAAGTGTCGTTTGCAGGTATGCCACGGCATTAAGGAACGTATGGTCCGAATCGAACCCCCACGGTTCGGTCTCATAAAAAGCCGAAAGGGTAGGAATATCTCCCGCCCTTTCGGCCAACAGTGCCAATGCTGTAATCATATTTCTTCGCTTATTCCCCTGATTGGAGCCTAAACTCAAGTAAACATGGTTTGTCTGTGTGCCTGTTGTCATAAAATCAACATGGCATCGCCGTAAGCACAAAAACGGTATTTCTCCTTGATCGCTATCCGGTAGGCTTCCATCGTCAAGTCATACCCTCCGAACGAAGCTGTCATCATCAGCAACGTAGAGAGCGGCATATGAAAGTTCGTAATCATTGCGTTAGCAATGCTGAACTCGTATGGCAGGAAGATAAACTTGTTCGTCCATCCGTCATACTCTTTCAGGTTACGGTCTGTCCCGACCGCCGTTTCAATGGCACGCATCACCGAGGTACCCACGGCACATACCTTGCGACCGTTGCCTTTGGCCTTGTTGACGGCCTCCACCACTTCGCCATTAATAATCATCTGCTCGGAATCGACCTTATGTTTCGACAAATCTTCGACGTCAATCTCGCGATAGATGCCCAAGCCGGAATGTACGGTCAGATAAACAAAGTTGCAATCTTTGATCTCAAGCCGTTTCATCAACTCGCGGCTGAAGTGCAGCCCTGCAGCCGGAGCGACAACGGCGCCCTCTTCCGTAGCGTAAATCGTCTGATAACGCTCTACATCGTCAGGCTCGGCCGGTCGGTTCATATATTTGGGCAGCGGCGTTTCGCCCAAAGCAAACAGTGCTTTGACAAACTCTTCGTGCGTGCCGTCGTAGAGGAAACGCAACGTCCGTCCGCGTGAAGTGGTATTGTCAATTACTTCCGCTACCATCGAGTCATTCTTCCCGAAGTAGAGCTTGTTGCCGATACGAATCTTACGCGCCGGATCAACCAGCACATCCCACAAACGCATGCTCTCATTCAGCTCTCGAAGCAGGAAGACTTCGATTTTAGCACCGGTCTTTTCCTTATTGCCGTACAAACGAGCCGGAAACACCCGTGTATTGTTCATCACGAACACGTCGCCGGCGCCGAAATATTTGAGGAGGTCTTTGAAGACCTTATGCTCAATCTTGCCGGTATTCCGATGCAAGACCATCAGGCGAGACTCGTCGCGGTGCGGTGCCGGATACGCCGCAATCAGTTCCGGCGGCAAATTGAATTTGAAGTTTGAGAGTTTCATATGATTATTTTATTTTAATTCGATGATTCAACCGGATGAGACAACTCTGCCAGCGTACGATCCAGAAAAGTCTCCATCTCTTCGGGACGGATGCAACAGTCGAGGGTCACCTCACCGATACGCGTACGTTGCAAGGCGATCAGATGCGCTCCGGAACGGAGAGCTATCCCGATGTCGCGTGCCAACGCACGGATATACGTTCCTTTGCTGCAAACTACCCGTATCTTGATGACCGGAAGCGCATATTCCAGCAATTCCAACTCGTCGATAACAAGCGTCTTTGCTTTTAAGGCGACTTCCTCGCCTCTGCGTGCCAGCTCGTAAGCGCGCTTCCCCCCCACCTTGCAGGCCGAAAAAACAGGCGGTACCTGCCGGATCGTGCCCACGAATGTAGTCAACGTTTGCTCGACCAACTCGCGCGTGATATGTCCGGTCGGATAAGTACAATCGATTTCCTTCTCCAGATCGAAAGACGGAGTAGTCGCCCCCAGTTGTAAAGTCGCCACATATTCCTTCGTCTGATACTGGAACTCGTCGATACGCTTCGTCGCCTTCCCCGTGCAGACAATCAGAACCCCCGTCGCCTTGGGATCCAACGTCCCGGCATGTCCTACTTTGATCTTTTTAACCTTCAGCCTGCGGGATAGCAGATAGCGGAACTTGTTCACCAAATCGAACGATGTCCAGTCCAACGGCTTGTCAAAACATACGATTTCACCCGCAAGAAAATCCATCGCAGCCTCGTTTATTTAAAGAATGAATAGATGATGGCCAGCGTTCCGATAGCCATACAATAATAAGCGAAATAGATCAGCTTACCCCGCTTGACGATGCCGATCATCCATTTGCAGGCAACAGCCCCCGAAACGAAAGCCGCCGCAAAACCGCATAACATCGCTACCGGCGACATGGTCGCATAAGCCGAGACCTCATCGCCCTTAAGCATCTTCAACACATCGAGCAGGGCTTCGCCCAAGACCGGGATGAGTACCATCAAAAACGAAAACTTCGCTACCCGCTCTTTCTTGTTCCCGAGCATTATGCCCGTTGCAATGGTCGCACCCGATCGCGAGAGGCCCGGCATAACGGCGCAAGCCTGCGCCACTCCGATGATCAGAGCATCGCGAAACGAGATTCGATCTTTCCGCACGTCAGGCTTGGTCAAATACGATACCAGCAGCAAGGCAGCGGTAAGTAGCAACATACACCCTACAATAAACAGCCCCTGCCCGAATACGGCCTCGACCTGATCCTTAAAAAACAGTCCGATAATGCCGACCGGTACGGCAGAGAGTAAAAGCTTCGCAACGGTTAACGTCTCTTCGTTGCGCCGAAACGCAAAAAAACCTTTGAACAGGTCTGTGATCTCTCCCCACAGCACAACGATGGTGCTGCATACCGTAGCCACATGAAGCAACGTGGTGAAAGCGAGAATCTCTTCACCGCTCTTCATCCCGAACAGTGTGCCGGCAATGGTCAGATGCCCACTGCTGCTGACCGGCAAAAACTCCGTCAGCCCCTGAATGATTCCGAGAATAACCGCTTCGATCCAGCTCATTCGCCGAGGGTTTCGTCCTTATGTTCCGCGGTTTTCTTATCCCCTTTCAAAATAGCGAAAACCATAAGTATAAATCCGACCATCGTCACGATCGGGGCAATAACAATACGCTGTTTGCTGAAAATCTCAGGATTGAAAGAGATGCCGTCTTTCGACCCGCCTCCACTCATCAGAGCGAAACCAACAATAATCAAGAAGACGGAAACTCCGACCCAGATAAAATTGCTCTTCCCAAATGCAAAATCTTTCATGTTTGTTCTAATATATCCTTCTGTTTAAATATAATACATTTTTCCTACAGCCATATACATATAGCGGTTTACGGCAAACCAGGCTGCCAATACCGCCAGCACGATCCCCAACACAAGCACCGCACCATAAACAATAAGTAACCCTTCACCGCGCAGTATTTGCTCTAATCCGGCAAGTTCACCTTCCAGATAATACAACGTACCCATCAGCATCATTATTGCCAGTACGCCGGCAATCAGTCCGCTGACAATATTATAGCGGATAAACGGCCGGCGGATAAACGCCGGGGTGGCTCCGACGAGCCGCATGGTGTACACTAAGAAACGCTTCGAATAAATCAACAGCCGGATGGTATTGCTAATCAATACAAACGAAATCAGAACCAGAATCGTTATCAGCATAAACAATACCAGGCCGATACGCCGGACGTTGTTGTTCACCACCTGCATGATATCTTTCTGATACAGCAATTCCGACACATTCGTATATGAAGTGAGCTTCTTTTCAATTTGTTGCAAACTGTCCGGATTGGCATAGGCGGATTTTAACTTTACCTCCATCGACGCCTGAAAGGGATTAAATCCAAGAAACATCTGCGGGTCTTCTCCCAATTCGGCGACCATCTCCCGGGCCGCCTCCTCCTTCGAGATGTATTTCGCGCTCTTGATGAACGGTTGTGCATTCAACTGCCTCTCCATTTGCCGGATATCAGCCTCTTTGATATCCTCTTTGAGGAGGATGGAAAACGCAATGTTCTCCTTCATATAAACCGACAATTCTTTACTTATCAGCCCGAATATAAAGAAAAGACCCATCATATACAATGCGAGTGCAATGCTTATGACGGAAATCAGGCGGGAGTTGAAAAACGAAATCGGCGCTTTCTTCTTGCTTGCTGTCATGCTCCTGTACGTTATTTCTGCAACCATTGGGAGGTAATCAGGATATGACCTACCCAATTTTAGTGCAAAAGAACGATTTATTTGCGGAACAACACAATATGTTAGTATTATTTAACGCGAACATCCTAAACTTTTCGCAGTTTTCGACATCTCATACATAATGGCCTGCCCCATCTTTATCGTGGGCGATTGGCCGAAGAACTCCTGATGCTTCCGCCTACTCTTCCCTACCGACCCTCTGTATGGCATTAAAAAAAGTCGCCTCCTCGTCTTAAGGGACGACTTTTTCCTGTCTTATCTAAGTACAACGACTTACTTGACTTCCCACGTCTCGCCGGTCATCAACATCTCGTGCAGTGTTCGGGGAGACTTCTTAGCCTGTACATCGGCAAGCTGCCGATGTACGGACTCATCGTACACCGGTGCTTCTACATCGCGGATAATACCGAGTGCTAAAGGCATCTCGTCTCTCATCATAGCAAGCATCATGTGCAACGTGTTATCTCTTTCGTGCGCATCGTGAACAAGGATATCGTCGATCGTATAACCGTCTTCTCCAAGTGTCACCGCCTTCAACTTCAAGCCGTCAAGCACAAGTCCCTTCTGATTGTCTTTGCCGAAGAGCATCTTTTCGCCGTGGCGCAGGAAAATCGTCTTCTCGGCACGTACCTCGCGGTCCGAAACCTGCCGATGGATCCCATGATTAAAGATGACGCAATTGACAAGCACCTCCGTAACGGATGCTCCTTTATGGCGGGCGGATGCCGCAAGAGTATCCGTCAGGTTCGACAGGTCCACATCAAGCGCACGGGCGAAGAAATGGCCGCGGGCACCCAATGTCAGCTCGGCGGGAATAAACGGATCTTCCACTGTTCCGTATGGCGAACTTTTCGATACGAATCCACGATCGGAGGTCGGAGAATACTGTCCCTTCGTCAACCCGTAGATCTTATTGTTCATCAACACAATATTCAGATCGACATTACGTCGAATGGCATGGATGAAGTGATTTCCTCCGATGGCCAGACAGTCTCCGTCGCCGGTGACGAGCCAGACACTCAGATCGGGACGTGCCGTTTTCACCCCCGTCGCAATGGCGGCGCCGCGGCCGTGAATGGTATGAAAGCCATACGCATTCATATAATACGGCAATCGCGACGAGCAGCCGATACCGGAGATCACGGCCGTCTGATGGGGCGGTATCCCCACTTCGGCCATGGCCTTGTGCAGACAGTTTAACGTGGCATGATCGCCGCATCCGGGGCACCAGCGCACATACTGATCGCTTTTATAATCTTTGGGAGTATATTTCAAATCTGTATTCATCATTTTATTTGCCCTCCATAATTTTCGTGAATTCTTCAACCAAACGGGATACAACAAAGGGTTGTCCTTTGATACGATTAAACTTATGCGGATTGAAGTCTTTGATCTTACTCCGCAGATAGCCGGCAAACTGTCCGTTATTCTGTTCGGCGACCACCACGTTGGGATAATGTTTCAGGATTTGCTCCGTATTTTTAGGCAACGGGTTGATAAAACGGAAATGAGCCAATCCGATCTTATGACCGTTCTGACGCAGAATGTCCATCGCCTCATGCAGATGACCGTACGTGCCGCCCCAGCCTACGATCAGCAGGTCGGCATCCTGATCGCCCAACACTTCGACATCGGGAATATAATCTGCAATCTTGTCGATTTTCCCCTGACGTGTCTGCACCATCTTCTGATGGTTCCTGGGATCGGTCGAGATAGAACTGGTATCGTAATCTTTCTCCAACCCGCCGATACGATGCGTAAACCCTTCGGTTCCGGGCACTGCCCAATAGCGGACAAGCGTATTCTTATCGCGCCGGTAGGCTTTCCACGGCTCGGGATTCCTGTAATTCTCCACGTAGTTCGGTCTGATTTCCGGATAATCGTTCAGGTAATCCGGGATACGCCAGGCGGCAGAACCGTTCGCAATAAACGCATCCGTCAGCAGAATGACCGGAGTCATATGCTCCACAGCCAACTTACCGGCCCAATAGGCCATATCGAAACAGTCGGTAGGAGTCGAGGCAGCCAGTACAACGACTGGGCTTTCTCCGTTTCGTCCGTAAAGCGCCTGCATCAAGTCGGCCTGTTCGCTCTTGGTAGGCATACCGGTCGACGGGCCTCCGCGCTGCACGTCGATGACCACCAACGGTAACTCGGCAATCATGGCTAACCCGATGGCTTCGCTCTTGAGCGCCAGTCCGGGACCGGAGGTCGATGTCACCCCCAAGCAGCCGGCAAAGCTGGCACCGATCGCTGTACAAATGCCGGCGATCTCGTCTTCGGCCTGTACGGTGATGACGCCAAGGTTCTTGTGCTTGGACAGTTCGTGTAAGATATCGGTTGCGGGAGTAATCGGATAGCTCCCGAGAAACAACCGAAGGTTCGCTTTTTCGGCAGCAGCGATCAGTCCGTACGAAGTAGCATTATTTCCATTCACATCCATATAAATGCCGGGCTTCTGCTTCGATCCTTCGATACGGTAAGTCGAAACGGAGGCATGAATGTTGTTTCCGTAGTTATATCCATCGGTCAGAGCCTTGATATTGGCTTTGGCGATATCCGGTTTTTTAGCAAACTTGGTCTGAAGCATGGTCATTGCATGATCTAACGGACGATCAAACAGCCAGCAAACCAGCCCAAGCGTAAACATGTTCTTGCAGCGCAAGGCCGATTTGTTATCCAACCCGAATTCGGCCAGTCCGTCACGTACCATGGTCGAGATCGGTGCGGAAACGACCTGCACATTCGTCAGACCAAGCTCCTCCATAGGGTCTTCGGTCTTAAACTCCGCCTTCTCAAGGTCTCTCGTCGTGAACGAGTCGGAATCGATGATTACGATCGAACCCGGTCTGAGATTCTTCACGTTAACCTTAAGCGCCGCAGGGTTCATGGCCACCAGTACATCGGCCTTATCACCGGGAGTGTACACTTTCTTTGTTCCCAGATGTACCTGAAAGCCGGAAATACCGCTCAGTGAGCCTTGCGGCGCACGCACTTCGGCCGGATAGTCGGGGAACGTGGAGATATCGTTCCCGAAGATGGCCGACAGATTGGAGAAGATCGTACCGGTAAGTTGCATACCGTCACCGCTATCTCCCGAAAAACGGATCACCACATGATCCAGTGTCGTTACTTTGGTTGGTTCTGTCATGACAATTTAAATATTGTTCAATATTTTCAGAATAAAGTATAATTATATGGATATATATTTTACGAATAGCGTGTGTCGATCATTTCTTGAAGCTTCGATGCTTGTGCTATGACGTGATGCTCGGTGACCAATACTTCTACATCGAACGTAATGTGTGCCTGCTCGTAAAAAGGCACACGCTGCGCCAATGATTCTGCGACGAAATTCATCAAGCCTTCTCCCGAAAGTCCCTTCAACAAAGGGCGATTCGGTCTGCAATGTTCAAGACGCTCGGACAGCCCTTGAGGTGAAGCCTTTAAGTAGACCGTCGTCCCGATCGAATTCATGTATGCCATGTTGTCAAAAAAACACGGAGTCCCTCCTCCGGTAGATATAACCACGTTTTCAAAATCAGCCACTTCATGCAAGGCCTTTTTCTCGATTTGCCGAAACGTCTCTTCTCCCTTCTCTTCAAAAAGCTGTCGAACCGTTTTACGATATCGCCCCTCCATAAAGTGATCGAGATCAATAAATGACAATCCGCTTTGCTTCGAAAGCTCTTTGCCCATCGTCGTCTTACCGGCTCCCATGTAGCCAATCAGGAAAATGCGTCTCATGCTACTGACTTTTTCGGGGACAAAGGTAGAAAATAAATCTTAAAAGAAGCCTGCTCTGCAAATAATCTTCAGAGCAACCGTATTAAATCCGGTCACAACAGTCTGTTCGAACAGCACCAAGCAGGCTAAATAAAGTCCGGAGGAATTTACACATCTAAAAGAGGGTGTGCCCAAACATAGCGTTTTGACACACCCTCAAAATTCTCCGAACACGAGTTCCTGTTATCTCCTTTTATTATCTTATCTCAAAGCAACAACCTGAATTCACCTCAAATGTTCCGTTAACGGACGTTTCAGGCGATTTGACCGTCAATTTTGCACGATTAGAGACCGTTACATTCTGCAATGTAAAACCGGAACCGCAGCTCCGGGCAAATCGGTTGGACGATATGTTATTCGCCAAATTATAGATACAGTTTGCCGCTTGGACGGCGGCTTCGGCGTCTACCAAGCCGTACCCCACCTCATTATTCCAGGAACCGTTGGGATGGTTCGGCGTCTCTTTAAACTCATAACGGTCCAGTTTACGGCATGTCATTTCGATAATACTCCGGACTTCATGTTCGTACAGATGCGGATTAACGGACAAGATCAATGCGGCAATCCCCGCTACCTGCGGACAGGCAGCCGAAGTACCCCGAAAACCATGGCGATAATCACCTGCAGGACCGGGCGCCGTATTGGTGCCTTTAGGTCCTTGTAAATCGGTTGTATAGACTCTTATAGCCGCATCTTCTTTTCCGTCTGGGCCAACAGGAGCGACCACATCCAGGTCTTTACCGTAGTTGGAACTCCCTACGCGTCTCCCTTTATTATCCACGGAACCTACAGCCATTACATTCGGAAGATTGGCAAGGTAGCGTACCCGAGGTTTTCCATCATTATGAGAACAAAAAACAACTACGCATCCTTTTCCGCTTCTTCCCCGAAGAATACATTCGCTAATAACGGCATCATGAGTAGGGCTTTTGTAGCTATTAAGTCCCCATGAATTGTTGATAACATCAGCACCGGATTGGTAAGCATGTCTAAGCCCTCTCACATTAATATCTATTTGAACAGGCGTTATTACATAATTATCTGAGAATATTCTTATCGGTATCATTTTGCATTTCGGTGCAACGCCTACCACTCCGATGGAATTATCGATTGCGCCTACCACTCCGGCACACCATGTGCCGTGACCGTCATTACCCGTATAGCTTCCTTTGGAATTACCTCCGGTAGCATCATATCCGAGATACTTCAGCAGATTGGCTTCCAGATCGGGATGCGTTAAATCAACACCTTGATCGACAATGGCAATCTTGATATTACCGTTACCTTTGGTGATTCTCCACGCAGGCTCGATATTGATATCGATTCCGGGGATTCCACCAGTCTGTCCGGTATTTTTGAATGTCCACTGTTGAGGCCAGTACGTATTGCCCAACATCGCTTCCATATAAAAATTGGGTTCGACAAAATCGACCGTTCCCGTTTCATATACCTTACGGCATACGGATAGAATATCTTTCATCTTGCAGTCTAACGTCAGTAGAGATATTCCCGATGCCGGCAAAATCAGTTCATTTTTTCTGATTTTACCGGATAATCCGCTTTTCCGGATCACGTTTTCTATCGTTTCTCCTTCGCGGGGTTTGATGAAAATACTGTTGGATAAAGCCAGCTGTGCAGCATTATTATATTCCAACATATAATAGACATCTTCTACCCTATCGGAGCGCATAAGTTCTTCATCCCGGAATCGATTCGGGTCGACCTTCGCTTTTACCCAACCGTCGGACAGCCTATCCAACGATTCGAACTTGAATTGCCGAATAGCCCGGTCCTGCAAATCCTGCGATTTCGTCTTAATGACAACGAGGTCTTTTCGAATCTTAAACACTTCTTTTTTCCCATCTTTCGAATAGAAAAAATCCGATTGAGCAAACAGACTCGTTGCAAGAAGTGCAACAAATAGACACAGATATAATCGTTTCATAGCTTTACTTTTTTGTGTAGTTTATCTATATGTTTGAAAGTCAAAATCCGAAACCTCGGATATTCTAAAACACTGCCCGAAGGATACTCAAATTCAAATTCGTAGTCATTTATCACATGGAAAAAATATTCCCATTCTTTTCCTGAAAAAGTATCTTTCAGTACAATCGTATGTTTGTCTTCACGAATTTCATAATGATAGTACCCCTTTGAAAAAAATACGACCTCTCTTTCATTGACAAAATCAACCTTTACCCTTTCGTCCTGACTCGGGTATGTGAGAAAATATAATCCCCGCTGCAATACGGATTTGGATTTACCCCCTGACGGTTCCAATGAAGTCAACTCCAGCATACCTCGTTTTATTGCCTGCCCGGCCGTATCAAGCCGAACAACCCCGTTCATCCGCACATTGATTTCTCGAATCGTACCGAATCCGGTATCATACACCAACTCTGCTTTCCAGTCCTTTACGGATTCCGGCAGGTTTTTCACTTCGCACTCGATAATCGCTCCCTGCTCATCCATATAGCCGAAGAAGGCTTTGCCCTTATAAGAATATGGCCTGCCCATATAGGAAATATTAAACGGTGGGTAGTATACCAGTATGTTTCCGGTATTGGCATGCCATAAATTCTCGACATCCGGATCAAGACTATCGGGCACTGCTATCCGCAGCCTCGTATCCAGATTTTCAATCCTGATGCCATCATCCTGTTTGTCCGGACCGTCTTCTTTCCTGCAAGACATACCCACAACTAAAGATAATAACAAACAAAAATATTTAAAAAAGAAAACCTTAAAACAACTGCATATTCGCAAATTTCGTTGAACTTGATAATATCTACTATCCGTTCTCATTCTAACGTTCGTTTCCATTTTTTTATTGATTTAAAATTAATAATGTTTCAAAAGTATAAATAAAAAACGAACCCTCTATAAAGCCCTTAGGATTTTGTGTTTTTTATATTTATTTAGCAATCTCGAAGCAAATATCTAATCAATGAATAATTTTCCGTTGGAAATTTGTTTTATCGGAAATATAGTTTTATCTTTGCGCCATTATTTCCATTGGAACATAATAAAACAACATATAGGAGAAAATTTATTCTAGAAAGAATATGAAATACCTTATTATAGGTGGAGTTGCGGGAGGAGCAACCGCAGCAGCAAGGATTCGACGCATCGATGAGTTTTCGGAGATCGTACTGCTTGAGAAAGGGAAATACATCTCGTATGCCAACTGCGGATTACCTTATTACATTGGCGGTGCGATTGCAGGACGTGAAAGACTGTTTGTGCAAAAGCCCGAATCGTTTGGTCGTCGGTTTAAAATCGACGTAAGGGTTGAAAACGAAGTCGTGGCCATTGATCCGTCAAGACAGACGGTGACCGTACGGCGTGCAGACGGCTCTTCCTACACGGAAAACTATGACAAACTATTGCTTTCTCCGGGAGCGTCGGCCATCCGTCCGCCGTTGAAAGGGATCGACAGCAAAGGGATCTTCACGCTTCGAGATGTAGAAGATACCGACCGGATCAAAACGTACATCACTTCGCACAAGATCGAAAACGCAGTGATTGTCGGAGCCGGATTTATCGGTCTGGAGATGGCTGAGAACCTGCATCGAACGGGGGCGCATGTATCCGTCGTCGAGATGGGGAACCAAGTGATGGCACCCGTCGACTTTTCGATTGCTTCACATGTTCATCAGCATCTGCTGCAAAAAGGAGTATCGCTTTTCCTGGAGCAGAGCGTCGAAGGCTTTGAACGTAAGGGCGACAAGATCGAAGTCTTTCTCAAGAGCGGTCAAACGCTTTTGACCGATATGGTGATACTCTCCATCGGCGTCCGTCCTCGTACCACATTAGCGAAGAAAGCCGGAATAGCTCTTGGCGAGACAGGAGGCATACGGGTAGATGAATACCTCGAAACATCGGTGAAAAACATCTATGCTGTCGGAGATGCGATCGAATATCCTCATCCTCTGACCGGTAAGCCTTACCTGAACTTTCTCGCCAACCCGGCCAATCGGCAAGGACGGATCGTGGCGGACAACATGGTCTTCGGGAATGTTGCGAGATACGAAGGTGCGATTGCCTCGTCGATCGCAAAAGTCTTTGATCTGACGGTCGCTTCGACGGGCTTGGCCGGCAAACGCCTCAAACAGTTGGGGATGGTTTATGCCGAATCCACAACGCATTCCGTCTCCCACGCAAGCTATTACCCCGACGCATTGCCTTTGACCGTCAAACTCACGTTTCACCCTGAAACGGGTAAGCTCTACGGTGCACAGGCGGCAGGATATGAAGGGGTGGATAAACGCATCGATCAGATTGCGTTGCTGATCAAAAACGACGGTACGATTTACGATCTGATGAAAGTAGAACATACGTACGCCCCACCGTTCTCGTCGGCCAAAGACCCGATAGCCATCGCAGGCTACGTGGCGAATAATATCGTCAGCGGGACGATGCCCGTCGTTTCATGGCGCGATATCGTTCGGACAGACCGTGACAAAGTGCTTCTGCTTGATGTACGTACAGCGACAGAATACGCGTTCGGATCGATCGAAGGTGCAGTAAATATCCCACTTGACGATTTGCGCGACCGTCTCGACGAACTCCCTGAAGACAAAGAGATTTATACGTTCTGCGCCGTCGGGCTTCGCGGTTATCTGGCGCAACAAATCCTGCGGGCACATGGCTTCACGCGAGTAAAAAACCTATCGGGAGGATACAAGACGTATTCCGCCGCCGTCGCACCCTTATCCGATCAACCGGCACCGGCTCCCTCACAGGCTAATATCGACATGGAGACTCAGACGGAGAATGACGTTAAGGTCATCCGGATCGATGCCTGCGGGCTGCAATGTCCGGGGCCGGTGATGAAACTTAAACAGGCCATTGACTCGATCGGCGAAGGCGAACGCATTGAAATGACGGCCACCGACCCGGGGTTTGCCCGTGATGCGCAGGCATGGTGCAATACAACGGGGCAGCGTCTGATATCGATCGCAGACGAGAAAGGCAAATATACGGTTGTCATCGAGAAAGGCGGAGCGCAGGCTTGCCGGACGGTGACGTCGTGCGAGGGCAAGTCGAAAACCCTGATCATGTTCAGCGACGATCTGGATAAGGCACTGGCCACGTTCGTGCTGGCCGGAGGAGCCGCCGCCACGGGACATAAAACAACGATATTCTTTACGTTCTGGGGGCTGAATGTCATCAAAAAAGTATTGAAGCCCAAGGTCAAAAAAGAGCTTTTCGGACGTATGTTCGGGATGATGCTGCCATCCAGTTCTCTGAAGCTCCATCTCTCCAAGATGAGCATGTTCGGGATCGGCGACAGGATGATGCGCCATATCATGAAGCGGAAAGGCATCGACTCGCTCGAGACGTTGCGTCAGCAAGCCATCGATCACGGGGTAGAGTTCATCGCTTGCCAAATGTCGATGGATGTGATGGGCGTGAAACGTGAAGAGCTGCTCGACGAAGTCACCGTAGGCGGAGTAGCCACTTACATGGAACGCGCGGAAAACGCCAACGTCAACTTATTCATATAACATACAACTACAACAATGGAAACAAGATTATTAAAAAAGTACGGACTTACCCTGCTCGGCACCCTGTTGGGAGGTGTGGGAGGATTCTTGTATTGGAAATTTGTCGGCTGTGCAAATGGCACTTGCCCCATCACGGCATCTCCCATGGGCAGTGTCGTTTGGGGAGCCATCACAGGCGGCCTGTTACTCGGCATGTTTAACAAACCATCTAAATAATCACTCCAATGAATAAATTATTTTTAATTTTATTTGCCTCGGTGGCGATGATCGCCTGCGGCAACAAAGAAGCAAAACATAATCATTCTAAAAACGAAGAAAAAATGAAAACAGTAGAATTAACAAAAGCGGAATTTTTAACAAAAGTAGCGAACTATGAAACGAACCCGTCGGAATGGAAATACTTAGGTGACAAACCGGCCTTGATCGATTTTTATGCATCCTGGTGCGGTCCGTGCAAAATGATTGCCCCGATCCTCGAAGAACTGGCGGCCGAATATGGCGACAGCATCGTAATTTACAAGATCAACACGGAGAAAGAGCAAGAGCTGGCCGCAGCCTTCGGCATCCGTTCCATCCCGTCGTTGCTGTTCGTGCCAATGAACGAACAGCCTCAGATGAGCATGGGCGCCATGGGAAAAGCCGAACTGAAGAATGCCATCGACAGAATCCTGCTGAAAAAGTAAGTGCGATGTCGGGAAACATGGAGAAGCTGTGCAAAATCAGGGACGTGCAGCGAAGCATCATCGCTTTCGAACAACGGTTCGTGAAACGCCACGGGATTTGCCTGAACGAAGGGATGCTTCTCTGCTCCCTTCACCAATCGGAACGTTTGTCGTCAGGCGAACTTGGTGAGTTATTGGGACTGACCCCATCGAACACGTCGAAAGTCATCACCTCGGTCGAGGAGAAAGGATTGATTACCCGCATCCTTGGCACGACAGACAAACGACAGATGTACTTTGCCCTGACGGAAAAAGGACGCGAGAAAATCGCATCGATCTGTTGCGAAGAGGTGGAGATTCCGGAGTTCCTGAACGAAATCATCGCTTCGTAAACAAGAGGACGGAAAACAGCCAATCTTATCCACACTTATACTCCAAGGCCTTTGCACCGGTTTCCAACGATGAGGACCGGCGTAAAGGCCTTTTTTACAGGAGAACCGGCACACGCCCCATACGAAAGAAGCCGAAAAGCCCCGCGACCAATGATGTCCCGCCGAAAATTCGGCTGAATAATCCGAAAAAAAAATTGTACGTCGGCAATAAAGTATTTACTTTTGCACGACAATCGAAATCTATGGGAACGAAGTTTTTAATTACAGCCGAAAGTAACAACCGAACCGAGATGCTGAAGAAGAAAATCATTCAGCATTATATTGCCAATGGCGATACGACAATCGCCGAACTGTGCAAAGAGATCGATTTGAGCATACCGACGGTCACCAAGCTTATCGGCGAGCTGCAGGAAGACGGTTATATTCTGGACTTCGGCAAGCAGGACACGAATGGCGGACGCAAACCGAACATCTACGGACTGAATCCCGATTCGGGTTACTTTATCGGGGTCGACGTGATGCGCGACCGCGTGCATCTGGCAGCCGTCGACTTCAAAGGCGGGCGCCTCAGAATGAACGAAAACATCTCCTATAAACTCGAAAATACACGCGAAGCATTAGACGTTCTGTGCGAGATCATCCTCCGGTTCATCCATGTGCTGCCCGTCCCCCGTTCCAAAATTCTGGCCATCGGCGTAAACATATCGGGACGGGTCAACCCCATGTCGGGCTACAGTTACAGCATCTTCTATTTCGAAGAAAAGCCGCTCGCCGAACTTTTCGAAGAAAGACTCGGCATCAAAACCTATGTCGAGAACGACTCGCGGGCAATGACCTACGGTGAATACATGCAGGGAGTCGTACAGGGAGAAAAGAACGTCCTCTTCCTGAACCTGACGTGGGGGCTGGGACTCGGCATCATCGTCGACGGTCGCCTCTATTACGGAAAATCGGGATTCTCCGGCGAATTCGGGCACTTCTGCCTCTTCGATAACGAGATCCTCTACCATTGCGGCAAAAAAGGATGCTTGGAAACTGAGGCCTCGGGAGCAGCGCTCTACCGACATCTTGTAGAACGGCATAAACAGGGAAGCAGTTCCATTCTGGCACCACGTCTCGAAAGCGGCGAACCCATCTCACTGGCCGATCTTATCGAGGCCATTCAGAAAGAAGATGTCCTATGTATCGACATCCTCGAACAGATCGCCTTGAACCTTGGAAAAAGCATCGCCGGACTGATCAATATTTTCAACCCCGAGCTTGTTGTGCTCGGCGGTGCGCTTGCCGCAACGGGCGACTATATCCGCCTGCCCATCCGAAGCGCCATCAAAAAATACTCCCTGAATCTTGTCAGTCAGGACACGGAGATCAAGCTCTCCCGTCTTCAGGAACGCGCCGGCGTGATCGGCGCCTGCCTCCTCTCGCGCAGCAAAATGCTGGGGTTGATTTAAAGGGCTGGTTTTAAACTTGTAATTCAAAGGATAAAGGCTATTTTCTACGGAGAGGTCCGAAGAAGAAAGAAAGAGCATTTACCCCCACAGTAACTGTCAGACGAACTGGAAAGAAAAAACCGATGGATACGGTAGATTTTGTATCTCTTCAGTATTCGTAACATCCTGCCTTACATCATCTTTTTTAAAAGTTCAACATTGATCGACGTATAAAAATCTTTTAAATACGCAGCATTCGCTTCTGTGGGCGGAGAGGATTTTAAGGCATTGCTCAATTGACTTTCGAAAGCAGGGTAAGTCGTGATTGAAGGGCAGATCTCATCTAACCGATAATAGTCCGTTTCTACTGTTTTCGGATACCGTGCAATAATGTGGCAACCGCCGGAAAGTAATTCGAAGAGTCTCGGGGTAACAGGATTAAAACCTCCTGTACGTCGCTCCCCTCCATCCATACCGGGAGTTGCATAAAATGCGACTTTCGCCGTTTTCAACAGATTCATGTATTCCCGACGTGTGTGAAACTTCCCGACAATGCCTTTTTTATTACTCTCATAATATAACTCCCCATCTTTCCGTATCTGATGAAGATATTCAATGTCCGGGTGTGCAGCCTCATATTGTTTGAGAAAATTCCAAAGAACAGGATTCTTCCTGCCGGCCAATATGATATCGATCTTTTTATCGAACGATTGTGCCGGATTTAATCTGTACATAGAAGGTAAAGTCATTGGAAAATGGATCAAGTTGTTTCTTACCTGATTTGTTTTTAAGAAATTGAGCACTTCCAGACTTGTAACCAGAAGATACGGACAGTCTGCATATAATTTTTTAAAACGCTCTATACCCTCTTTATCCCAAAAATCGATAATCACCGGAATCGTTCTCCGGCTGTTGGAAAAGCTTTTATATCGTTTGGCACACATTTCAAAATAGAGACAACAGCCCTTGTTTCTATGGCCCCAATCTGCGATCATACGGCCAACTCCACCATTAAACACCTTATGATCAATATGTTTAAACATGTTATACAAAACATGTTTGCTTCCTTCCGGACTGTTTTTTAACGGTAAATGTAGCGCATGAGACAATTCATCTTCCCATTCATATACAATATGCCAGCTTGGCCAGTCCTGATAATGTCTATCCGTAAATACACCTTTTAAATCCATCATATATCAATTATTAATGCAATTTTAATAAGAAGGATCTCAAATCCCAACACCTTCTTCCACCTCGCCCATCGAAAGATCACACAGGTTTGCAATCAGCCCCCAAACGATCCCTTTTATTCTCCATCTCTTACTATCACCTTACCGTCTGCTTTGAATTACAAACAGCTAATCCTTTTACTGTCAGTAGATATTTCTGACGAGGGGGTCTCGGACTGTTAGGGTAGAGCATCGTAACAAGACCTTCTTTCATGGCAGGATTCAGATAGTTTTCTGACGGGGGATTCACAACCATATATCGATTCTTCAATTCATTGTGTTCGCCTATCATCAAGTTTCTGAAGATCGCATCCAACTTACTGCCACTCTTCATTTAGCCAAGAAGGATCATCTATATTTCAACAATCTCGTCTGTTCATAATAGAATTAACTGTTTATGTCTGTAATCCATGCATCAAGAAGAGTCAGTTCCTTTTCTTCTATTAATGACATTTCAACGAATGCACGATAACAACGTATCAGATTTTCGGGTATAGCCTCTACTCCTTCTTTCAGGTCCAATTGCATAAGTCTATCCATAATCTCACGGTTATTGCAATATCCTGAAATTTCATCTTTAAAATCTTTGATGATGGCATGTTCGTTTCGTTCTTGCCAAACTGTTGCTTCATGAAACAAAATATTCCAACCGCACGTCCATGCAATTCGCTGTGCCACGAATGAACGCCAAATATCAGTCATCCGGAAGCTGCAATACGAAGGCAGATACATGAGAGGGAAGGCTTCGCGGAACCATGTCGTATTTTGGCTGTTGAACGGGCAGATACTTCCATGTCCTAATGCAATACGTTTGGGTTCTTTTTGAAAACATACCGGCAAGGGCTGTGTTAAGCGGTAAATAGCATCGACATCGGGATTTAAATCTGCCAAACCTTGCTGGATGGGAGCCAATATTTTTTGCAACGGTTCCAATTCCGGAAGCTCGCTTTGAATATGTTCAAGTGCAAAGCCACGAGGCCATACAATGCTGCGGGTGTAATATCCATACATATTTACCCAACCTTTTTCTTTCAGACAATGCGCAGTGACCATTTTATTTCGTTCTCTCCAAAAGCAGGTTTCCGGATAGTTGTCATCATCCGTTTCGATAATAATTTCTGCACCGTGCCGTGCCGCTTCAAGATAGCCAAGATTTTTGCGTGCGTAGTGACCAAACGGCAACAATCGAGCCAACGTGTAAGGCATCACACATTGTCTCTCAATGGAAAAGAAATCACACCCGTCAAGATGAAAGGTAGGACTTTTTTTATCCCCGATGACCATAAAGCGAACCGAATGTAAGGCTGCCTCTTGAGCAAAGCGACTGAGCACCGGATGTTTATCCGAAGCAATAGACGTAATGATTAAAGTAGTATTTTTCATTGCTCTTTTATATCAATGGATTGGAATTTTAAACGTTTGAAAAAATAATAAAACAATACTTTATCTACGATAAAATAAACCGATCCGGAACCTATACGATCTAATTCATCCTTTAAAATCGAAACGAATGATTCAAAATCGTTTTCTTCGTTGGCCATAGGGATGATGACGGCATAACTAAATAACATATTCGAATTTATATAAATAACTTCACGGCATAAAAACGTAATCCGGATGATTCTCTAAAAAACACAGGTTAAACCTTTTACAGACGAATAACCCCATACAGGCTTGTTTGTCCGGAGGATCCAGTTACGTATGGAAAATAACGTCTTTTTTTCAATGTTCATTTTTTTATTTGTTGCATTGGCAAAAACTGCAATGATACGGTGCAAAGGTAGAAAATAATACGAAATCGATTCTTTCAGCATGAAAAAATATGTCCATATC
This sequence comes from Tannerella forsythia, assembly GCF_001006485.1. GTDB lineage: Bacteria > Bacteroidota > Bacteroidia > Bacteroidales > Tannerellaceae > Tannerella > Tannerella forsythia. The sequence goes on along the minus strand of NZ_JUET01000058.1, from coordinate 176,072 downwards.
TTTGTATCCGGAATTGACGAATGGGAATAAATGGGAATAATAGGCTGCTTTCGATTGGAAGGGAGTAGCTCTCGCATCGGCTACATGGGAAAGGCCGTCTCGTTCGTACGGAAGCGGGACGGCCTTTCGGGGCTTTCCTTGTTACGGAAAATTATTCTTGGCTGCTCATCGATACTTCGATGCGGTTATTCTGTTTCAGCAGTTCGTCGGTGAACTGTTGCAGCGATGCGATTGACAGATTGTTTACGTGTTTGACGTAGTTTTTCTCGCGGTCAATGCCGTGAATCAGATACTCTTGCAAGTTTCGGAGGGCATACCTGTTTTCTTTCAGGTTGTCGGCATGCTGTTTCAGCATATATTCTTTGACCTTCTGCAACATTTGGGCATCGGGGCCTTCCGTCCGTAATCGTTGGGTTACATCGTTGATGGCATTGACGAGTTCCGTGCGTCGGGCAGGATCGGTGTCGAATCTGAACTGGAGAGAGAAGCCTTCGGAAGGAATCTTTCGGGCATCGCTTTGTACGCGCACGCCGTATGTTCCACCCTTTTCTTCGCGAATCTTATCTGTGAACTCCATCTGGAAGAGTTGCGACAGAGCGCTCAGACAGATGATATTTTCGGGACTGTATACCATATCGCCCGAATATACGATGGCTGTTGTGGCTTTGGGGGTTTCGAGCTTGCGCATAAAATGGTTATTGTATATGCCTTTGCGTTCGGGGGTACGGTTTTTATCGTACATGGCGGTGGCGGTGGTACCCGGCAGTGAGGCGATATATTGCTCTACCAGCGGTTTGAGCTGAGCCGGAGAGACATTCCCCACGAAAGAGAACGTATAGTCAGCTGCATTGGCAAACCGGGCGCGATACAGTTCGAGCAGATTGTCGTAGTTGCAACTCTCAATTTCTTCGACGGTTGGGATAGACATGCGCGGATCGTTCATATAGATCGTACTTGTCAGCGAGTCGCCGAAAACGAAATCGGGGTTACTCGTTAACATCGGCAAGAGCCCTTTCAGGCGTCCAACAATCGATTTATATGCCGTTTCGTCTTTACGGATAGCCGTAAATCTCAGATAGAGCAACTGCATCATTGTTTCCAAGTCTTTAACATTGCTTGTGCCATTGACATTCTGGTTGTATTGATCGACATTAGTGCTTACGCCGGCATGTTTGCCTGACAAGGCTTTTTTAAGATTGGTAGCGCTGAAATTGCCCAACCCTCCTTCCGGAACGACATCATCCATCAGTTTGATTTCGGCGAGATGTTCGTTCCCGATGACAGACGTTCCTCCAAAGGCAAAGCCCGACATCAGAATTTCGTCTTGTTTGAAATCGGTTTCTCTGACCGCTACTTTTGCTCCGTTCGAGAGTGTCCATACCGTTACGCCCCGTTCAGCATCCGTCGTTTCGTTCGTGATACTGCCTTTGGGGAGGAGTTGTGCCAAGAGCGGTTCTTGCACGGTGTTGTCGGTATAGGCTTCCAACTTTTCGCGGTCTACTTCTTGTATGATTTCGCGTATCCGGTCGAGAGACGGATAAGTCGCTCTTTCATTTTCGTTGCCCATCAGAACGACCACTCTGTTTTTATCGGTGATGATCTGCTGCATGATTTGATTGATTGCTTCCACCGGGATGTTGGGTACGATCATCCGACTCATGGTGTTGTATTCGTCTTCGATAGAAGGGATCGGTTCGTTTTTGAGGAAATGCTGTATGTATTTCTGCACATAAAAGCCGTTGAGTTGTTTTTCCCGTTCGTTGTACAATTTTTCCATTCCGCTCAGATAGTTCGCTTTGGCACGTTCGTACTCGCCTTCGGTAAAGCCAAAATCATGGGCGCGTTTCGTTTCGCGCAGTAGTGTTGCAATGGTGATCTCCGCTTCTTTGGGGCGGGCTACACCGATCAATTGCAGGGCATCATTGGCATGTACGCCGTAAAAAGAACCGTCCATGACCGTCGCAAAGGCGAACGGCGGATTTTCCTGCTGCAACATTTCCTGAAGACGGTCGCTCAACATTCGGCTGATCATTTGCGTGGCAAATCGGAATACGAGATAATCCATCGTCGTTTTTCGGTCGGCAGGTATAATCTTTCTTTTAAAAGCGATCATCACGTTGTTGTTCGGAAGCTCCTTGTCGGTGGCTATGGCAACAATCGGTTCATCGTTGTCCGGTATTTGTTCATAGACCCGTTCGGCCGGATTTTCCGGTTTGGGAATGCTGCCGAAGAGGTTTTTTACTTTTTGCTCGATCTCCTCCGCATCGATGTCTCCCACGACAATGATTCCTTGTAAGTCGGGGCGATACCATTTATGGTAATAGTCGTGCAGTGCCTGCGGTTCGAAGTGATCGACCACGCTCATAAGCCCGATCGGCATGCGATGGGCATACTTACTGTCCTTGAAGATGGCCGGAGCGATGGAGTCAATCATACGCTGTGAAGCGTTACGGCGCGTACGCCATTCTTCGTGAATCACCTTACGTTCTTTATCGATTTCCTTCTCGCGTAGCAGCAGGGTATTCGACCAGTCATACAGGATCAGCAGGCATGAGTCTACGGCTCCTGCTGTGGTTGTCGGGACATCGTTGATGTTATAAACCGTTTCGTCCATGCTCGTATAGGCGTTCAAGTTAGCCCCGAATTTTACGCCGATGGTTTCGAGATACGAGATCATGTTTTTGCCGTCATCGCCTGCGGGGAAGTTCTTGGAACCGTTAAAGGCCATGTGTTCGAGGAAATGTGCCAAACCGCGCTGATTTTCTTCTTCCAGAATGGAGCCTACGCGTTGTACGATGTAGAAATTAGCCCGGTTTTCGGGGCGTTTGTTGGCGCGGATGTAATACGTCAGTCCGTTTTCCAACCGACCGACACGTACTTCTTTGTCCACGGGGATCGGGGGCATCTGCTGAGCCCTGAGTGTAGTCGTGCTTGCAAAGAAAGCAAGCAGGAGCATCATGTGTTTGAAATGTGCTTTCATCTGTTCTGAATTTTATCTGTTAAAAAAAACTTCGGCAAAGGTATAAATGGAGGGTGAATGTTCATGTTAACGGAATGTTATCTTACGCAATCTCAACGTTAATATTAGGTTAATTACCGGTTACGGTTTTTGTTTGCGCGTATGTCCTGCACCAGGGTGTCAGTCCGCAGCGTTCGCATTGAGGGCGGCGGGCGATGCAAGTGTAACGCCCGTGGAGGATGAGCCAGTGATGCGCTTTGGCAATCAGATGCTCGGGAATATGTTGAACGAGCTCCCTTTCGGTGTTTAACGGGGTTTTGCTCATAGAAGTCAACCCAATGCGATTAGCCACACGAAACACATGAGTATCGACGGCCATGCGTGGCTGATCGAAGAGTACTGAGGCGATAACATTGGCTGTTTTACGACCGACGCCCGGTAACTTTTGCAGCTCGTCCGTATCGGAAGGCACCTTGCCGCCGAAATCGGAAACCAGCATCTGTGCCATACCGGCAAGATGCTTCGACTTATTGTTCGGATAAGAAACGCTTTTGATGTATTCGAAGATTTCTTCGGGAGAGGCGGCGGCCATCGTTTCGGCCGTAGGAAAAGCTTCGAACAGGGCGGGGGTAATCATGTTCACCCGCTTGTCGGTACACTGTGCCGAGAGAATCACAGCGACCAGTAACTGAAACGGGTCGGTATATTTCAACTCCGTCTCGGCAACGGGCATATGCTCCTCGAACCATCCGATGACCCCCTTGTATCGTTCTTCTTTTCTCATCGTTACGAAAAATAAGCGATCATGTATCCATGCGAGACTCTTCTAATAATGAACCGCCTCAAACTGACGCAGGAACCGAAGGTCGTTTTCAAAAAACAGGCGGATGTCGTTGATCCGGTATTTGAGCATGGTGATTCGTTCGACTCCCATACCCAAGGCATATCCGGAGTAAGTGCGGCTGTCGATACCGCACAGATCGAGCACATTCGGGTCTACCATTCCGCAACCGAGAATCTCTACCCATCCGGTATGTTTACAGATGTTACAACCCTGGCCGCCACAGATGTGACATGTGATATCCATCTCGGCGCTCGGCTCTGTGAACGGGAAATAAGACGGCCGCAGGCGGATCTGCGTATCGGCTCCAAACATCTCTTTCGCAAAGAAAAGCAAGACCTGTTTCAGGTCGGCGAATGAGACGTCGCGGTCTACATACAGTCCTTCGATCTGATGGAAAAAGCAGTGGGCGCGCGCCGAGATCGCCTCGTTGCGGTAAACGCGTCCGGGGCAGATGATACGCACGGGCGGCTGTGTTTTTTCCATAACCCTTGTCTGTACCGACGAGGTATGCGTGCGCAGCAATACATCGGGCGCATGTCCGATAAAGAAGGTGTCCTGCATGTCGCGTGCCGGATGATCTTCGGCAAAGTTGAGCGACGAGAAGACATGCCAATCATCTTCCACTTCCGGCCCTTCGGCAATGGTAAATCCCAGTCGTGCAAAGATATCACATATTTCTTTGCGCACAATCGAGAGCGGATGGCGTGTACCGAGCGGAATCGGATAGGCCGTGCGCGTCATATCATAGAAGTCGGAGTTCTCGGCTGTCTGTTCAAACCGTTCTCTCAATTGATTGATTTTCTGTTGGGCCATTTCTTTCAGTTCATTCAAGGACTGTCCGACCTCGCGTTTCCGGTCGGCTGCCACATTTCGGAAATCGTTCATCAAGGCGTTAATCTCTCCTCTCTTACTCAAGTATCGGATACGTAACGCTTCCAACTCTTCGGCATTATCAGCTTTCAGGCGTTCTACTTCCTGCATCAGCGCCTTAATTTTTTCAATCATCTTATCGTGCGTACTGATTATTTTTCAGCCGACAAAGGTAAAAAATAAATTTATATCTTTGCGCCGCGAAAGAGAAATATGAAATCGTTAAGAGAACTCTATAAAATAGGAAACGGACCTTCAAGCAGTCATACCATGGGGCCTCAGAAGGCAGCCCGTCTGTTTCTGGAACGCACTTCAGGAGTATCGTATTTTCGAGTAACGCTGTATGGCAGCCTGGCAGCGACCGGTCGTGGGCACATGACCGATCGGGCGATCCTCGAGGTGTTGGAACCGGTTGCACCCACCGAAATAATCTGGAGACCCGAGGTCTTTTTGCCTTTTCATCCGAACGGGATGCTGTTTGAAGCTCTTTCGGAGGGGGAGGTAAAAGATTGCTGGACGATTTACAGTGTCGGAGGCGGGGCATTGGCGAATGAGGAGACGAAGCATATGGAGAACGACATCTATCCGTTGACGGCGATTGCAGAGATTCTTGAATTGTGCAGGACTGACGGCTGCTCCTTTTGGGAATATGTCGAGCGGTGTGAAGGCCCGAAAATCTGGGATTACCTGAAGGAGGTCTGGCATGTGATGTGCGAAGCGATAGATCGCGGTCTCAATAACGAGGGAGTTTTGCCCGGTGGTATCGGGGTGCGTCGCAAGGCTGCCACCTATTACGTCAAGGCCAAGGGCTATACCGGGAGTCTCAATTCGCGTGGCAACATCTATGCGTATGCGCTGGCCACCTCCGAAGAGAACGCTTCGGGCGGACGCATCGTAACGGCCCCCACCTGCGGGTCGAGCGGAGTCTTGCCGGCGGTGCTGTATCATCTTTACAAGGCGCACGATTTTCGTGAGATACGGATATTGAGAGCGTTAGCTACAGCCGGGTTATTCGGTAACATCGCCAAGGAGAAAGCCTCGATTTCGGGCGCCGAAGTCGGCTGTCAGGGAGAGGTAGGTGTGGCTTGTGCCATGGCTGCAGCTGCAGCCTGTCAGCTCTTCGGCGGTACGCCGGGGCAGATCGAATACGCGGCTGAGATGGCGCTGGAGCATCATCTGGGACTGACGTGCGATCCCGTATGCGGGTTAGTACAGGTGCCTTGTATCGAGCGCAATGCGGTAGCGGCGGCCCGGGCGCTCGATGCGAACGTTTATGCGATCTATTCCGACGGCAACCATCGTGTCAGCTACGATCGTGTGGTCGAGGTAATGAAAGAAACGGGACACGATATTCCCAGCCTGTATAAAGAAACGGCCGAAGGCGGGCTGGCAAAAAGCAGCCCTTTGTCACCATGGAAATAGTCGTCATTTTGGGACTTATTTTACTGAACGGTTGCCTCTCTCTGGCCGAAATCGCACTCGTTTCGGCGCGTAAGGCGCGTCTTGAATCGGAGGCTCGTAAAGGAAAAAAGTCGGCTCAGACGGCTCTCGAATTGGCGCATAACCCGGATAAGTTTCTGTCGACCATTCAGATCGGTATTACGCTCGTCGGCATTTTAACGGGGCTTTTTTCGGGTGAGGCCTTTGCTGCCGACCTGGCAAGGGTGCTGAAAAGCATGCCGGTGCTTGCACCGTATGCGTTGGCGATCTCAAAACTGACGATTGTCGTACTTGTGACATACCTCACGCTGGTATTGGGCGAGTTGCTGCCCAAACGTATCGGTATGAACTTTGCCGAACAGGCGGCCAAGCTCGTTGCCCGACCGATGAATATGCTGTCGAAGATCGCATCGCCCGTTGTATGGATGCTCTCCAAAAGCACACGCGGACTGATGATCCTTTTCGGCCTGAATCGCCCCGAAGAAAACAAAGTGACCGAAGATGAGATAAAAGCCATCGTTCGTGAGGGGTTCGACAGCGGCGAGGTGCAGGATGTGGAGCAAGACATCGTAGAGCGCGTATTTACGTTGGGCGACCGTGACGTCGGTTCGATCATGACCCATCGCAGCGAACTTATCTGGCTCAATACCGAAGAGCCTCTCGATACGATCCGTCAGACCGTGAAAGACCATCTCTTTAATGTCTATCCCGTAGCTGCCGGAAAATTTGACAACATTATCGGGGTGGTGTTCCTCAAAGACTTGTTCGGGAAGATTGATCGGCCCGGCTTTTCGCTCTCGGAGGTGTTGCGTCCCGCTCACTTCGTGCCCGAAAACCAGAGCGTCTATAACACACTCGAACAGTTTAAAGGTGCGCGGGTTAAGTATGGTTTGGTTACTGATGAGTTCGGCGGCATTCAGGGAATTGTTACCCTTAAGGATATCGTCGAAGCGCTGATCGGCGAGCTACCCGACGTCGACGAAGAACCTGAAATCAGAGAACGTACCGGAGGTAACGGATGGCTCGTGGACGGGCAGTATTCGTTCTATAACTTCCTCGAATACTTTGACATGGCCGACCTCTATGCCGACTATGACTACAATACCCTCAGCGGGTTGATTCTTGAGCTGCTCGAGCATGTTCCCAAAACGGGCGAGACGTTCAGTTGGCAGTGTTTCGACTTTGAGATTGTCGATATGGATCGTGCCCGCATCGACAAGGTGCTTGTGCGTAAGCATGCATAGCAGGAATCTCTTCTTCTTCCGAACGAAAAAAATTTTTTTCGCCCAGCTGGCTTCACCCTGTTGGAGGCCGAGTTGAGTTTTGGCATAAAATTTGTATGACATATTGGGAGATATTACTAACTTTGCACAGACGAAGCATGAGAAGTATGAAGAACAATTATTCAAAAAAAGTGATCGACGTGATTGAATACAGTCGCGAAGAGGCTGCTCGTTTACAGAACAGCTACATTGGTCCGGAGCATTTGATGCTGGGCCTGCTGCGCGAAGGCAATGGGAACGCCGTAACCATTCTTCAGGAGATGAATGCGGACTTGACACAGATCAAAAAAGAGATCGAACACGAAATACGAAATACGTATGAAACGGGCGAAATGCCACTCAATGATATTACCATCAGCAAAAGTACCGAACGTGTATTGCGCATGAGCATGCTCGAAGCCCGGATCTTTAAAAGCGAACGTACGCGAACCGAACACCTGCTGCTGGCACTCCTGAAAGAGGAGTTTAATACGGCGGCACAGATTTTGGGACGAACGGGTATTGATTATCACGCCGTCTACGGTCGCGTGAGCGGTGAATCCGATATCGATATCGCGGAGATCGAAGAAGTTCGCGACGGGTTTACCGACGATGATGAGGAAGAAGACGATGCCTTTTCATCGTCGTATTCTTCGTCTTCCTCGGGGCAGTCGACACCGGGAGGCATGGTGCGCGGCGCAGCCGGCACTTCGCAGAAAGTGTCGAACGATACGCCGGTGCTCGATAATTTCGGCTCGGACATGACGCGGGCGGCTGCCGAAGGGAAGTTGGACCCGATCGTTGGACGCGAGAAGGAGATTGAACGGCTGGCACAGATTCTGAGCCGTCGGAAGAAGAACAATCCCGTGCTGATCGGCGAGCCGGGCGTCGGGAAATCGGCGATTGTCGAAGGGCTGGCACAGCGTATCGTTCAGCGCAAGGTGTCGCGCATCCTGTTCGATAAAAGAGTGATCAGCCTCGACATGGCCTCCATCGTGGCCGGAACGAAGTATCGTGGGCAGTTCGAAGAACGTATCAAGGCTGTTTTGAACGAGCTGACAAAAAATCCGAATATTATCCTGTTCATCGACGAAATCCACACGCTTGTCGGGGCCGGTTCGGCTTCGGGCTCAATGGATGCCGCCAATATGCTTAAGCCTGCACTGGCACGGGGTGAGCTGCAATGTATCGGCGCTACGACACTCGATGAGTATCGGAAGAACATCGAGAAGGACGGAGCATTGGAACGCCGTTTCCAGAAGGTGCTCGTCGACCCGACCACCCCCGAAGAAACCTTGCAGATTCTCAAAAATATCAAGGAACGGTATGAAGAACATCATCATATGATCTATACCGATGCGGCGCTTGAAGCATGTGTCAAACTGACGGAACGCTACATCAGCGACCGCAATCTCCCCGACAAGGCCATCGATGCACTGGACGAGGCCGGATCACGCGTGCATATCTCGACCATTGTCGTACCCCGGCATATCGAAGAGCTGGAAGCGAAGATCGAAGCGACCCGAAATGACAAACTAGCGGCTGTGAAATCGCAGAATTTTGAGCTGGCGGCAAGCCATCGCGATACCGAACGGCAATACATCATCGAACTGGAAGCGGCCAAGCATAAATGGGAAGAAGAGATGCAGGAACATCGCGAGACGGTCGATGCCGAGCAAGTGGCGGAGGTGGTGGCGATGATGTCGGGAGTACCCGTGCAACGTATTGCACAGACGGAAAACATACGACTGCGTGACATGGGGGCACTGCTCAAGGAAAAGATCATCGGGCAAGATGAAGCCGTAGAAAAGATCGTTAAAGCCATTCAGCGTAACCGCGTCGGACTGAAAGACCCGAACAAACCCATCGGCACCTTCATGTTCTTAGGACCTACGGGAGTAGGCAAAACGCATCTGGCCAAAAAACTGGCCGAGTTCCTGTTCGACACACCCGATGCGCTGATCCGAATCGACATGAGCGAGTACCTTGAAAAGTTCGCCGTCTCGCGTCTTATCGGAGCACCTCCGGGATACGTCGGCTATGAAGAAGGCGGACAGCTGACCGAAAAGGTGCGTCGCAAACCCTATTCCGTTGTGCTGCTCGACGAGATCGAGAAAGCGCACCCCGACGTGTTCAACCTCTTGCTTCAGGTGCTCGACGAGGGACGGCTGACCGACAGCCTCGGACGCCGCATTGACTTCAAAAATACGATTCTGATCATGACATCCAATATCGGGACGCGCCAGTTAAAAGACTTCGGACGGGGCATCGGCTTCCATCCGCAGCGACAGGGGCTGATGGACAAAGATTATTCGCGCGGCGTGATTCGTAAAGCGCTGGAAAAGTCGTTCGCACCCGAATTTCTGAACCGTATCGACGATATTGTCATGTTCGATCCGCTGGACAAAACCTCGATTCACCGGATTATTGACATCGAACTGAAAGAAGTCTATCGACGGATCGACGAGCTCGGCTACCGTCTGGAAATTACGGACGAAGCGAAGGAATACATCACCTCGAAAGGCTATGATGTCCAGTTCGGTGCACGGCCACTGAAACGCTCGATCCAGAAATATATCGAAGACGAGATGGCCGGCATCCTTCTGCAGGAAGATGTGACGCCGGGTGATACGATCGTAATCGGGTATGATCAGGCAACCGACAAAATGACACACGAAATCAAAAAGGCGTGAAGCACGATCGGCGTTGCGTATAAGTAGACAGACAAAATGTCGGACATGAAGGGTCTGGCATTTTTTTTGTCCGGACAAGAGACTATAGAGAAAACAATAAAAAAACGAAAATAAACAATATGGCAAATCACGAAACCAAGGGAAATATCGGTGTTACAAGCGAAAACATCTTTCCCGTTATCAAGAAATTTTTGTACAGCGACCATGAGATTTTTCTCCGCGAGCTGGTGTCTAACGCAATCGACGCGACACAAAAGCTGAAGACCTTATCGTCGGTCGGCGATTTCAAAGGCGAACTGGGCGACTTGTCCGTGCGCATCCGTATCGAAGACGGCAAGCTCATCGTCTCCGACCGCGGAATCGGCATGACGGCCGAAGAGATCGAACGGTACATCAACCAGATCGCGTTTTCCGGCGCCGAAGAGTTCGTGCAGAAGTATCAGAACAATGCGTCTGCCATCATCGGACACTTCGGACTGGGATTCTATTCGTCGTTCATGGTAGCCAAGAAGGTCGAGATCGTTACCAAGTCGTATAAAGACGGCGCTGTCGCGATGAAGTGGAGCTGCGAAGGATCGCCCGAATATCAGATGACGGAAACGACAAAAGACGATCGCGGCACAGACATTATCTTATTTGTCGACGACGAAAACAAGGAATTTCTCGAGAAGAGCAAGATCACCTCGCTGCTGAACAAATATTGCCGTTATCTGCCCGTCCCCATCGTCTTCGGAAAGAAGCAGGAATGGAAAGACGGTCAATACGTCGACACGGACGAGGATCAAGTCGTCAACGAAACTCAGCCGGCATGGATACGCAAACCCTCAGAATTGAAAGAGGAAGATTACCGGACGTTTTACCGGGAGCTTTATCCGATGAGCGACGAACCGCTCTTCTGGATTCACCTGAATGTGGATTATCCGTTCAATCTGACGGGAATCCTCTATTTCCCGCGCATCAAAAGCAACATCGACCTGCATCGAAACAAAATTCAGCTATATTGCAATCAGGTGTTTGTCACCGACTCGGTCGAAGGCATCGTGCCCGAGTTCCTGACCCTGCTTCACGGCGTGCTCGACTCGCCCGATATCCCGCTCAACGTCTCGCGTTCGTACCTGCAAAGCGACCAGAACGTGAAGAAGATATCGGCGCATATCACCAAGAAAGTGGCCGACCGTCTCGAAGAAATCTTCAAGAACGACCGTCCGCAGTACGAAGAGAAATGGGACAGCCTCAAGCTCTTTATCCAGTACGGCATGCTCAGCGACGAGAAATTCTACGAACGCGCCGCCAAATTCGCATTGTACAAAGACGTAGACGACCAATATTATACGCACGACGAATATCAGCAGTTGATCAAGGAAAACCAGACTGATAAGGAAGGCTTCCTGACGTATCTCTACACCACGAATCCGAACGATCAGTACAGCTACATTCAGGCAGCTAAAGATAAAGGTTACAGCGTGCTGGTTATGGACGGACAGTTGGATGTGCATGCCATCAGTCAGTTGGAACAGAAGCTCGAGAAAACGAGATTCGTGCGCGTCGACAGTGATACGATCGACCGCCTGATCCGTAAAACCGACGGCAACACGGTTCACCTCGACGACCGCCAGAAGGAGGCGTTGCAGGAAATCTTCACAAGCCAGTTGCCCGGGATCGACAAGGTTGAATTTACCGTCTCGTTCGAGGCCTTAGGTCAGAGCGCTAACCCGGTGATGCTTACGCAAAGCGAATACATGCGACGGATGCGCGAAATGTCGGCTATGCAGCCCGGCATGTCGTTCTACGGAGAGATGCCCGACAGTTACAACCTCGTACTCAACACCGATCATGCCCTGATTCAGTCCGTACTGGCCGACGAAGAAAAGGCATGTGCCGAAAAGTTACAGCCTGTTCGGAACGATATCAAGGGATGGGAAGCCCGACAAAGCGACTTGCGTGAAGCGCAAAACAAAAAGAAAGAGGACGAAATTACGGCTTCCGAAAAAGAGGACTTGACGAATACGAACCGGAAACTTACCGAGTTACGCGGACAACAGAATGCCATTCTGGCCGAATATGCCGCCGGCAATCCGATCATCGGCCAACTGATCGACCTTGCCCTGCTCGGCAACGGATTGCTCAAAGGGGAAGCGTTGAGCCGCTTCATCCGCCGAAGTGTCGATCTGATTCGGTAATCCGGAAGAAGTGAACCGTCCGACAGATCAGGAAGAAGAGAGGGGGGCGAAACCGGACAGGGAAGCCCCCTTTTTTTGATGGAGCAGGCTGTCGAATGAATCGACATTAGGCTACCGGACGGAACGGTATTAGGCTACCGAACGAAATGCCGCGTAGCGGGCGAACCTTGTGTTCGCCCGCCGGAACAACATTTGCGAAATTCGCGTTCTGACATTTGTCATTCAGAGCGAAGCGATGAATCTCTCTCCTTTTCCGGGGCGAGATTCCTCACGGTGTTCGGAATGACAAAGGCGGCGTTCGTAATGCCCATACCTTGTTCAGAGGGCTGAAGGCCTGACATAATCGTCAGCGTTCAGCATTCAGTTAGTCAGCGTTCAGCAAACAATTCAACACCTAAACCCCTCCCCCCCCCTCCATTCTTATTTCTTCTATTGCGGAATCTGCGATTAAAAATTATCGCGTACATTTGCGTCGTCGGATAAAAAGAAAACGTATGGAAAAAAACGACCTGAGAATAGTATTTATGGGTACGCCCGAGTTTGCTGTAGCCAGTCTGCGTGCCCTTGTCGAGGGCGGCTACCGCGTTGTGGGAGTCGTCACCATGCCCGATAAACCGGTAGGACGCCATGGCAGTGTGCTTCAGGCTTCGGCCGTCAAGCAATATGCCCTTTCGCAGGGGTTTCCTGTCTTGCAGCCCGAAAACCTCAAAGACGAGCGGTTCATCCGCGAGTTGCGTGCTCTGCGGGCCGACTTGCAGATCGTCGTCGCCTTCCGGATGCTGCCCGAGGCGGTTTGGGCGATGCCGCCCCGGGGCACGTTCAACCTGCATGCCTCACTCTTGCCGCAATATCGCGGAGCGGCACCCATCAACTGGGCGATTATCAACGGCGAGAAGGAAACGGGAGTGACGACTTTCTTCCTTAAGCACGAGATCGATACCGGACACATCATCCGTCGTCGCCGACTGCCCGTGGCCGAAACCGACGATGCCGGACGCCTGCACGATGCGCTTATGGACGCCGGAGCACAGTTGGTGATTGAAACGGTTGATCTGCTGATCGAAGCCGGCGGCACGATCGAAACCAGACCGCAGGAGACGCTTTGTACCGACGAAGAAGAGCTGCGCCCCGCCCCGAAGATTTTTAAAGATACGTGTCGCATAAATTGGAAGCAGCCTGTGGCTAAGGTGTATGACTTTGTTCGCGGCCTCTCCCCCTATCCCGCAGCATGGACTGAGCTCGTCTTGCCTGACGGCCGTCGCTCCGTACTGAAACTGTTTGCGACCGAGAAGAGGATGGAAAACCATCGGCTCGCAGCCGGAACGATCCGTACCGACAGTAAAAAACACCTCGATATTGCCGCCGAAGACGGGTTTATCCGCGTCAAAGAAGTACAGTTAGCCGGCAAAAAACGGATGGCGGCGAGCGATTTTCTGAACGGAATCGCACTTTCGGACACGAGGGTGGAATAGGCCGTTGACAAATCTGTCGTTGTTTCGTCCAACCCTTCAATACAAAAGATTATGATGGTATTAGAGATTGTGTTAATCATCCTCGGAGCCGTTTGCTTGTTGGGAGGACTGATTGGCAGTCTACTCCCCGTGTTGCCCGGACCACCACTCTCGTACGGAGGATTGCTTCTGCTGCACTTTACCGAACGCGTAGAATTTACCACCACACAGCTGATTGTCTGGTTTATGCTGGTATTGCTCACCATAGCTTTCGACTATTTACTGCCGATCTGGGGCGTGAAAAAATGGAATGGAAGCCGATGGGGCAATTGGGGATGTGTTGTAGGTACGTTAGCGGGTGTTTTCTTCTTTCCTCCGTGGGGCATTTTGATCGGCCCTTTCGTCGGGGCGATAGCGGGTGAACTGTTGTTGGGACGACGCCATATCAGAGAGGCTGTAAAATCCGGATTCGGCGCATTTGTCGGTTTTCTGCTCGGTACGATATGTAAGATCGGTGTCTGCGGATGGTTTATCTATTGCTTTATTGCAGCGTTTTTCTGATTTCTTTTGCACGTTCGTTTTCTTTTTCGATCGACTGCAAAAAAGAGAAACAAATCTTTTTTTTTCAAAAAACAAATGTGCGCCGTTTTATTTTTTCGGCGATGACCATGTTATGTCATTTATTCGTTGTATTTTTACAGCCAATAGTAATTTTCTGAACCTGTCGCACTATGTAGCGATCATCGTTCATTCTGTTACTGCATGCTTGAAAAAAATAAAAACAATATATAATGACAAACAGATGGAGTATTCGACCCCATACAGAAGAAGATTTACGCAAACGCGACGAGTTAGCTGCCGAGCTGGGACTTAGTCCCACCCTCTGCCTGTTGCTCGTGCAACGCGGCATCGCCTCTGCCCGTGAAGTGCGGAAATTCTTTAAACCGAACCTGAACGATTTGCATGACCCGTTTCTGATGCCCGACATGTTCAAGGCCGTGAAACGGCTCAACAAAGCGTTAGGAAACAAAGAGAAGATTCTGATTTATGGGGATTATGATGTAGACGGTACAACGGCTGTATCGCTCGTCTACAAGTTTTTGAGACCCTACTCGTCGACAATCGATTTTTATATTCCCGATCGGTACGACGAGGGCTATGGTGTTTCGTACAAAAGCATCGACTATGCCGTCGAAAACGGCATCTCGCTGATCATTACGCTCGACTGTGGTATCAAAGCCATCGACAAGGTGGCCTACGCCAATGAGCGGGGCATCGATTTCATCATTTGCGACCATCACATGCCCGACGACGAACTGCCGGCCGCCGTGGCTGTGCTCGATGCCAAACGTACCGACTCGCAGTATCCCTACGAACATCTCTCGGGATGTGGCGTGGGATTCAAATTCATGCAGGCGTTTGCCCAGAGCAACGATATCCCTTTCACACAGCTCGAAAATTTACTCGAACTGACGGCCGTCAGTATCGCGTCCGATATCGTACCGATCACGGGCGAAAATCGCATCCTCGCTTACTACGGGTTGCGCCAGCTCAACAACAACCCGAGCTTCGGACTGAGAGGCATCATCAACGTCTGCGGACTGGCCGGCAAGGAGATAACGATCAGCGACATCGTCTTTAAGATCGGACCACGCATCAATGCCTCGGGACGGATGATGAACGGACGCGAGGCCGTCGAATTGCTGCTCTCGAAAGATATGAACGAGGCGAACGAACGAAGCGAAAGCATTGACCAGTATAACGACGACCGGCGCGAACTCGACAAGAAGATTACCGATGAAGCCAATGCGATCATCGAAGAAATTCAGGACATCGAAACTCAGAAAGGCATCGTAGTGTATAACCCCGACTGGCACAAGGGGGTAATCGGAATCGTCGCCTCGCGTCTGACGGAGAAGTATTATCGTCCGTCGGTTGTGCTGACGAAGTCGTCGGAACTGATAACCGGCTCAGCACGCTCCATCGTCGGATTCGATATCTATAAAGCCATCGAGGGATGCCGCGATCTGCTGGAGAGCTTCGGAGGGCATACTTATGCCGCGGGACTTTCACTGCGCGAAGAGAATCTGGAGGCGTTTACGAACCGTTTCATGAAGCTGGCGGCCGAAGATATCGTGCCCGAACAGATGACTCCGCAAATCGACATCGATGCCGTCATCGACCTGAAACATATCACGCCCCGTTTCGTGAACGAGCTGAAGAAGATGAACCCTTTAGGTCCGGATAACGAAAAGCCCGTCTTCTGCTCCCTGCGTGTGCAGGACTACGGAACGAGCCGCTGTGTCGGGAAGGAACTCGAACACCTGAAACTGGAAATCATCGACGGGAAAGGAGGAGGGCCGCTTCACGCCATCGCATTCGGGATGAGTACGCATGCCAACTATGTCAAAGCAATGAACCCGTTCGACTTGTGCTATACCATCGAGGAGAATACGTACAACGGGAATACGACCATCCAGTTAATGGTAAAAGATATTCGACCCTCGGAGTTGTGATTGCTCATGGATCGCCACCATGAGATATTAAAGCAGTATTGGGGGTATACCTCGTTTCGCCCCTTACAGGAAGAGATCATTCATTCGGTCTGTGCCGGTAAGGATACACTCGGGCTGATGCCTACCGGAGGCGGTAAATCGCTGACTTTTCAAGTGCCCGCACTTGGTATGGAGGGGCTCTGTTTAGTCGTCACCCCGCTGATTGCGCTGATGAAGGATCAGGTGGATAACCTCCGTCAGCGGGGAATCAAAGCGACCGCCGTCTATACCGGCATGACGCGCGAAGAGATCGGTACGCATCTCGGTAACTGTATCTTCGGAGATTACAAGTTCCTGTACGTTTCGCCCGAGCGGTTAGCCTCCGAGATGTTCAGAAGCAAACTGCGTGCCATGAATGTCTGCCTGCTGGCCGTAGATGAGAGCCATTGTATCTCGCAATGGGGATATGATTTCCGGCCTTCTTACCTGAACATTGCTTCCGTACGGGAGCTGTTCCCCGAGGTTCCCGTGCTGGCGCTCACAGCTACGGCTACTCCCGAAGTGATCGAGGATATCCAGGAGAAACTTTGTTTTCGCAAAAAGAATGTGTTCCGCAAGAGCTTCGTACGCAAAAACCTGTCATACGTTGTCCGTTCATGTGAAGACAAGTTGCAGACGCTGCTCTATATGCTTGATAAAGTGCCGGGGTCAGCCATCGTTTATGTGCGTAACAGGAAACGCACGCAGGAGTTGGCCGCGTTTCTTCGGCAGGAGGGTATATCGGCGCAGTTCTTTCATGCCGGACTGAAACGCGAGGTGAAGACCGAGCGTCAAAACGCGTGGAAGAATAATCAGTGCCGCGTGATGGTTGCGACGAACGCTTTCGGGATGGGAATCGATAAGCCTGATGTCCGTCTGGTCGTGCATATCGATATGCCGGGATCGCTCGAAGAATATTTTCAGGAGGCCGGACGTGCCGGACGCGACGAACAGCGTGCCTATGCCGTGGTGCTCTGCGCTTCGTCCGATATAACGAAACTGAACAAACGCATTACCGACGAGTATCCCGACAAAGAAGTGATTGCGCGTGTCTACGAGTCATTGGGATATTATTTCCAGATTGCTTCGGGGTTCGGACTTTTTACTACACATGATTTTTCGATTGCCGAATTTTGTACTGTCTATAAATTCTCTCTTACGCAAGTCCATCATGCCCTGAAAATCCTCGAGCTGGCCGGTTATATTGAATATGTCGAAGAGCCCGATAACGCCTCGCGTATGATCTTTCTCATTACCCGCGAAGAACTTTATCAGGCGTTGCGTCAAGATGAGCTTACGGACAACGTGGTGCGTGCCGTCCTGCGTTCTTATACCGGACTCTTTGCGGATTATGTTTTTATCGACGAAACATTCATCGCTACCCGTGCCCATACGACCGCGGAGCATGTATATCATTGCCTTGTCGCACTCTCGAAAGCCGGTATCATCCGTTATGTCCCTCGAAAAAAGGTGCCGCAGATTACGTTTACACGCACTCGTGAAGAGATTGTGCATCTGCATATCCCTGCCTTTGCTTACGAGGAGCGTAAAAAACGCGATCGGGAGCGTATCGATCGGGTGATCGGTTATCTGAATGAGAAGCATCATTGCCGCACCCGTTTACTGCTTCATTATTTCGGGGAGAAAGATGCTGAAGATTGCAAGGGATGCGATATCTGCCTGAGAAAAACGCAATCTGGGCTGACACAGTGGGAGTTCAATATGATTCGTCGAGCCTTGATCGAGATGCTGGGCGAAAAGCCCGGAAGCGTCCTCGAACTGGCCCGTCTCTTGCCGCTGGAACAGGAAAAAAACATGCAAGCTTTACGCTTCCTGCTCGATCATGACGACCAATTTCACTTGAAGGACGAATACATTTCGTTTGTTAAGGGAACTGACTGAGCTTCGTACAACGGATAAGCACTTTTTGATTGTCGGCGAGCGTCGTGGCGAAAAGATAGATTTCTCCGCCATCCGTGATCTTTGTTCGCTTGCGCAATTCTTCGACCGACAGCGGGAAATTACGCACCGTCAGATTGGCTTGCGGAATATTCCGCGCGATGGTCCGGCATATTTTCCCACTGAAAGGGAGCACTTCTTCGATCCGGAAGCTGCGCCCCGGAAAATCGAATACCTCCTCGTCCGATGTATAAAGATGGCTGTTTACATGCAGTTTACGGACGCCCGTACGCAGAGCCGTTTGTTTGTAGGCGCCGGCTTTCAGGATCGAAGCATTCGGTTCGTACAGGTAAGCTCCTGCCGACTTTGCCGGTAAGACGGGAGTAGCCTGTTCTTCGGCCGGAGTAAAACAAAAAGCCTGTTCCGAAGAATCTGTCATGATATTTATACAATGTATACGGGGTATCTTTGCCGCGTTTCCCCGTCGCAGTACGAACAGCAGTTCCTTGCATTCGTTCTTGACCGACACGACGTGCACATCGGTCGTTTGGGGCAGCAGTGCCAGCGTATGACTCAAGTCGAGCATCGGTGAAAGTTTGGCAATCACCTTCGGAGCCTTGCGCAGCATCGCCGGTAGAAGCTGTACGATATCGGGCTCACAGTCGGACAGGGCGAACATTCTTCGGTTGCCCGTGCCGCGCCGTGCCGGATCGATATAAAAGACGTCCGTTGCCGTAAGCTCCGACAAGGCGTGTGCGGCTTCTTCGTTGCGTCCTTCGATATTCTTTGCGGAAAGGACGGAGAAGTTTCGTATCGCCGCGTCGAAACAGGCCTTGTCACGCTCTACATAGCATACCTGTTTCACCTGCTTCGCAAAGAAGTAACTGTCTACCCCCAATCCTCCCGTCAGGTCGCAAAGATGCCGTTCATCTTCGAGCAGCCGGAGTTTGTATTGTGCCGTTCGTGCAGACGAACATTGCTCGGCTGCCAGCTTGGAAGGGAAAATCAACTCGTCACAGGCATGCCAGACCGGCATCTTATCTTTCAGGACGCGTCGCGCTTCGATCTGCGTGACGGCATGAGGCACATCGATCGAAGGGTATTGAGCTGCCGAAAGTAATAATCGCTGCACATCGTCTGCCGCATGTTCGCGAATAAATCTTCGCATCGTTTCTGTCAGTTCCACAAGTGCAAAAATAAACAAAAAACACTTTTTATTCGTCACAGTGCATTGAAACTTGATGAATTGTCATTTATCTTTGCACTGAAATAAAATAGAGGATAAACATTAAAAATTACAGGTATGAATAAAATGAAATATTCGATGATCCTTTCGCTGATGTTTTTTGCATTTTATGCTACGGCACGTTCCGGCAACGCATCGGCAGCGGGCGAAGTGATTGTGTTGAATAAAGCCGATTTTCTGGCGAAGGTGTTTAACTACGAAAAGAATGCTTCGGAGTGGAAGTATGAAGGGGACAAACCGTGTATCATCGACTTTTATGCCGACTGGTGCGGGCCGTGCAGACGTGTTGCGCCGATATTGAAGGAACTGGCAGCCGAGTACAAAGATGACATTGTGATTTACAAAGTGGATGTCGTCAAGGAGCAGGAATTGGCGTCGGCTTTCGGGATCAACAGTCTTCCAACGCTGTTATTCGTCCCGATGCAGGGTAAACCGCAAGCCAGTATGGGATTGCAACCGAAAGAGACACTGGCAAAATATATCGATGAGTTTCTATTAGAGAAGAAGAATTGAGTCAGCCCAAAGCGAAGTGGTGGGGAAAAGGTCGCATTTCGACAGGCGAACCATCAAAAAAGAGGGCATTTTCAAATGAAAAATGTCCTCTTTCTTATTTTCTGTGCTAAACGGATTTATTCGGCTTTCGGAGCTTCTTCGGTCTGAGGCGTCTCAGGAGCTTCTTCGGCCGGTGCGGCAGCTACAGCCTCTTCCGCAGCGGCGGCAGCAGCTTCCTCTTTGGCTTTAGCCTCGGCGGCGGCAGCCAACTCCGCTTTTTTCTTTGCTACAGCTTCCGCTTTTGCCTTGTTCACTTCTTTCTCCGCATCCAGACGCGCTTTCACTACGGCTTTCGACTTTTCGCGTTCGGCATCTTTCACTTTCTGCAAAGTGAGTTTCTTCTCCGTCAGCCACGACTGGAATTTCTCCTCAGCCTTTGCCTCGTCGAATGCGCCTTTCTTTACACCGTCGAGCAAATGCTTTTTCATGCACACCCCCTCGCGCGAGAGGATCATACGCGCCGTGTCGGTCGGTTGCGCACCTGTCTGTAACCAATACAAAGCTCTATCGAAATTCAAATCTATTGTGGCAGGATTGGTGTTCGGATTATAAGAACCGATCCTTTCAATAAACTTTCCATCTCGTGGAGCCCTGCTGTCTGCAATAACGATCTGATAAAAGGCGTAGCTTTTACGACCGAATCTTTGCAATCTAATTTTTGTTGCCATGTTTGAATAATTAAATAAAACTTTGTTCGTGAAAATTGAGCAGCAAAGATACGCATTTTTTTTATACCGCCGCTTCTCCCTACAGAAAAATCAAGGCTTTTCGGTTGATCATTTATAATATAACGGGCGTTTAACACGAATTTACGTCCCATTGTTGTAGCTTTGCGACGATAAAACGGAGATAACAGGTATGAAGATGAAAACATGGAGCATCGTGCTCGGACTGCTGCTCATGGTGGGAACGTTGCGGGCGCAGACGTATGAAGAGATGATTCGCAAGAGTTACGAATATGCGGACAGAGGCGATTTGCCGGCAGCCGAAGAGGCGCTGAAAGCCGCCATGCATGCCGAACCGGCCAATAAGAACAACTTCGCCCTGCTCTCGAATCTGGGAACGATCCAGCGGCAGCAAGGCAAAACGGATGAGGCGCTCGTGTCGTATACGGCTGCGCTCAGCCTGCAACCGAAGAACAAGCTGATTCTTTCGAACCGTGCGGAGCTTTATATCGAGATGGGTGAGACGGAAAAGGCGCTGAGCGATTATCAGGCGTTGCTGCTGCTCGATCCACTCGATCTCGACGCGTATTACCGCCGCGGGATGTTATATATAGAGATGAAGGATTATATGCTGGCCGACGAAGATTTCGAGAAGATCATGTCGATCGACAAAGAGTCGGAGCAAGGGCGTTTCGGGTTTGCCTTGCTTGATAAGGCACGTGGTAATTATGAAGACAGCGAAGCCGTCTTCAGCTACCTGATCGAAAAGTCGAGAACTCCTCTGCAGTATTACGAGGAACGTGCCGAGCTGTATTTTCTGATGAAAAAAAATGCACGCGCCATGGCCGACCTTAACAAGATCTTTGCCGAGACGAACGACGTGCCGGCACATCTGTACGTCTTGCGCGGAAAAATTAAACTCGCGCAATTTGAGAAAGAGTCGGCCGCGATCGATTTCAAAAAAGCGCTCGAGCTGGGTTATGACAAGGCCGTTATCGACGAACTGATCAAAATGACTTTTTAGCGATATCCCGCTTTATACGGGATAGTTCTCGCGGTTAAACGGAGCATATTTCGGTTCCATCGGCTCATACGCGTCATCGTCCCAAAGGCTGCTGGTAATCATCAGGTCGGCGCTGTAACGGTTGCACGCAATGGGTACGTTGTGAACGCGGCACTGGCGCAGGAGCATCTGGATGTCGGCTTCGTGCGGTTGCGGATTGAGGTCGTCGATCAGGAAAACGGCCAGATTGATCTCCTTGCGTACCACCATGGCGGCAATTTCGGTATCTCCTCCCATCGGGCCCGAGTGCATGCAGCGGATATTGCTGTATTCGATGCCCCGCCGTTCGAAGGCGTCGCGAATCAGCGTGCCGGTCGTGCCGGTGCAAACGAGGTTGTGTGCAGCCAGAAAATCGGCATTGAAGACAGCCCAGTCGATCATGTCGACCTTGCGGTTATCGTGTGCTACGAGTGCGATCGTTAATTTCTTTTTCATCATATCGTCAGTTTTTATGTATTCGTACGCGACAAATGTAGTGATTTTTCCGTTGTGGCGAAGCGCGCTACTCGTGATTCTCACGGAGCAGGAAGCATAAATCGCGCACATCGGACAGCTTGGCGGTTTGAGGAGAAGCAAAGACGGCCGGTTGATGTACAACACCGCGTTCCACCAATTCGCTGAGGATATCCCACATGACTTCGTGATAGAAAATAACCATGGCTTCATGCGTGTCGGCAAAGCCGTATTTATGTGTGATAGCTTCGATGTCGACCTTTGTTTGCAACGCTTCCGTAAGTTTGTTGCTAATCGTCTCGGCAAAGGCATGAATGCGGTTTGCATCGGAGTCTTCAATAATCGGGATGTTGATGGAACCATCCGGACGGATCACTCCGATTTCCGTAAAAAATGAGAATGCGGAAGGTTCGGAAACCTTATCGTTTGCATCGATTTCTTTCAGAAAATTATTTAGGTTCTTCGAGTTGAAAAGAGGGTGTGCCAAACGAATCAGGCCGTCCGACCAATTGATTTTGACCGAATACTTTCCGCCCACGCTCATTGTATTTGTTCCGCATTGCAGGGCTTTTCGCTTGTTGTACAGTATCCAGTAATTGCCCTCCCACGATTCGTGACTCTCTTTGTTGCGTCCGGTTACCATCTCTTTTTTTTCCATGACTTTCCAGATTTTTCCGTCGAGGACGTAAGAGAAAAGGATGCTGAATGCATGATGGGGCATGCCTTCAGACGAAAGGTGCTCGACCAGATTGCGGCAGTCGTCGACAATTTCGGGGACAAGTATTTTTCCGGTCTCGTATGAATCGGTTCGTAAGGCGCTTGTATGCAGACTGTCGAGTATGGGGATTATCGTCCGGTACATGTTGCCATCGCGCTCGATCAGACGTTGCGACTGTAAGAGCAGGATTTGGTTTTCGCTGTGTGAGATACCGGTGGCAGCAAGCTGCTCAAGTGTCATTGGGCGGCGCAACGCCAATAAAACCTCGTAATTGTTGCTGTTTTTAACAACCTGACGGGGATGTAGAAACTGCACGGCGCAATAGCATATATCTTCGACACGATCGAAAGACGGAAAATGACCGGTGTCTTGCGCTATAACCCATTGTACACAACCTAATATGGCGGATAAGAAGAATAACTTTTTCACGGGATGTCTGTTTAATTTCTTGAATAATCGTAATAATTTTGTCCAGCGCGATCGATCTTAGGGCCTAAAAGATTTTCAACCTGAGGCCGGAGTCATCGAAACCGGTAACCGAAGGAGAAAGTCACGTCGTTTTGATAAATCTGCGATTCGAAAGGTTGTTTTTCCCGTAACTTATCGATAAATCCCGTTTGGGCATAGACCGAGAAGAAAACGTGCCGGTGCTCGACATATAGTCCTGTTCCAGCACCGATATCGAACGGTCTGAAGTCGCGGGTTTTCCATTTGTGTCGCTCCCGCTCTCGTGTGGAAACGGAGACAAACGGGCCGGCTTGAACGCCCATCTGCCAGTTGCTGAGATTGATCTTATACACTAAGTTAACAGGTAGTTGAAGCGAGTAATAGTTGCATGTATGTCGCCCTTCTTTCTTGTCATTATAGACGAAATACGTATAATCGTATGATCCTCCTTGATTGATGAATACAAGTTCCGGACATAAAGAGAACTTGCGCGAAAGCGGAATGTCGGCCAGCCCGGACACACCGAACCCTAACCGGCCTCCATACGTGACCTCTTCGTCGACAATCTGCGTCAATGAGCTGTATGACAAACCGGCCCGGACCCCCCATGTAATCTTGGCTTCCATCGCCCACGAAAGCAGGCACATCATCAGTATAAATCCTCCCTTTCTCATCTTCTTCCATCTGATTTGCAAACAAAAGTACTGTTTTTTTTGAGATGCGACCTATTTATTGCTAAAAAAAACGAGTAATGACGAAATTTCTTGCCGGCTTCCGAAACATCGCTTATCTTTGAATCGAATTTGAATTTAATCATCATTATTGCGTAAAATGTAAAATTTATGGTACCGTTTGTTCATTTACATGTACATTCGCAGTATTCACTACTTGACGGACAAGCTTCCATCGATGCGTTAATCGAAAAGGCGCAGGGCGATGGAATGCCCGGCATGGCGCTTACCGATCACGGAAGCATGTTTGGCATCAAAGAATTTTACAATAAGGTTCAGAAGAAAAACAGCAAACATCTTAGCATAATTAAAGATTGCGAAAACGAACTTCGGAAGTTAAACGATAAAGATCATCCGACGCCTGAAGAAACGGATCGCATGCAAAAACTTTCGGAGAAGATACATGCGAAAAAAAAAGAAGTCTTTAAACCAATCTTAGGTTGTGAGTGTTATTGTGCACGGAACGGGCGTTTTAACAAGACGGCTAAAGAAGATCTCGGAGGATGGCATCTGATTGTTCTGGCGAAGAATCTGAAAGGATACAAGAACTTAATTAAGATGGTCTCGCTCTCATGGACGGAAGGGTTTTATCGCAATCCGCGCATTGATAAGGAGCTGCTTGAAAAATATCATGAGGGGCTCATCATCTGTTCCGCATGCCTTGGAGGTGAAATCCCGCAGTTGATCATGCGAGATCGGAAAGAAGAGGCCGAAGCTTCGGTGCTATGGTTCAAGAACCTTTTTGGCGATGATTACTATCTGGAATTGCAACGTCACGAAACGCATGCCCCAAATGCCGACCAAAGCACTTATCCAAAGCAAGTGGAAGTCAATAAAGTCTTGGTCGAGTTGGCACGTAAGCACGGCATAAAAATCATTGCAACGAATGATGTGCATTTTGTGAATGAAGACGATGCCGAAGCGCATGATCGCCTGATCTGCCTCAGCACCGGCAAAGACCTCGATGATCCGGCAAGAATGCGGTATTCCAAACAGGAGTGGATGAAGAGTACGGCTGAGATGAACTCGATTTTTGCCGATGTACCCGAAGCCCTGAGCAATACGCTTGAAGTTCTTGACAAGGTGGAACTGTATTCCATCGACTCACCGGCATTGATGCCTTTCTTCGAAATTGATCCTTCGTTTGGTACGGAAGAGGCGTATCGCGAAAAATATACGGCCAAAGACTTGATGGACGAATTTAATGAGACGGATGCCGATGGTAAAGTAACGGATAATTATCTGCGTCTCGGCGGTTATGAGAAGGTGATCCGTATCAAGCTGGAAGCGGACTACCTCGAGCATCTGACCCTTAAACGGGCGATGAGCCCGAACCGCTACAGCGAAAACATACCGGAAGAGGCGAAGGAACGTATTCATTTCGAACTGAAAACGATTAAAAGAATGGGGTTCCCCGGCTACTTCCTGATTGTACAGGATTTCATCACAGCCGCCCGGGAGATGGGCGTATCCGTCGGACCGGGACGTGGCTCGGCCGCCGGTTCGGTCGTCGCATACTGCTTGGGAATTACCGATATCGATCCCATCCGATACGATTTACTGTTCGAGCGTTTCCTTAATCCCGATCGTATTTCTATGCCTGATATCGATATCGATTTTGATGACGACGGGCGTGGGGAGGTTCTGAAATGGGTGACGGAAAAATACGGTCAGCAGCGCGTAGCGCATATCATTACCTACGGCACGATGGCAACCAAGCTGGCGCTGAAAGATGTGGCGCGGGTGCAACAACTGCCTCTGAAGGAATCAAATCGTCTGGCCAAGCTGGTACCGGATAAAATACCGGATAAGAAGCTAACGCTGAAGAATGCCATTGAGGCCATACCTGAGTTAAAGGAGGCAGCCAACAGCACGAATCCCATCCTGCGCGACACGTTAAAATATGCTCAAAAGCTGGAGGGCAATGTGCGGAATACAGGTGTGCATGCCTGCGGTGTGATTATCGGACAGCAGGATATTTCCGATATCGTGCCTGTGGCAACGGCCGAAGACAAGGAAACGAAAGAGACTTTGCTCGTTACGCAGTATGAAGGTTCGGTCATTGAGGAAACGGGGCTGATCAAGATGGATTTTCTTGGCCTGAAAACACTGTCGATCATTAAAGAAGCGATCGAAAATATCAAGCAGACGACCGGTAAGGCCATTGATATTGATAAGATTCCGATCAATGACAAACGGACTTACGATCTGTTCTGTCAAGGAAAGACCGTCGCGACGTTTCAGTTCGAGTCTGCCGGCATGCAAAAGTATCTGAAGGAATTGCAACCGACCGAATTTGAAGACCTGATCGCGATGAATGCGCTCTATCGTCCCGGACCGATGGATTATATTCCCGCATTTATCGCGCGTAAGCATGGTCGGGAAGAGATCACCTACGACATTCCCGAGATGGAGCGTTATTTGAAAAATACGTACGGAATTACCGTTTATCAGGAACAAGTCATGTTGCTCTCGAGGTTGCTCGCCAGCTTTACCCGCGGGCAAAGCGATACGTTGCGTAAGGCCATGGGAAAAAAGCAGATTGACAAGATGAATGAGCTGAAGAGTAAATTCCTTAACGGCGGCCAAAAAAACGGGCATAATATAAAAACACTTGAGAAAATCTGGTCTGACTGGGAGAAATTTGCCTCGTATGCGTTCAACAAAAGTCATGCGACATGCTATTCATGGGTCGCTTATCAGACAGCGTATCTGAAGGCTCATTATCCGTCGGAGTTTATGGCCGCCGTACTGAGTCGGAACCTTTCGAATATCAAAGAAATTACGAAGGCGATGGACGAATGCAAGGCGATGAAGATTAAAGTGCTGGGTCCTGACGTCAACGAGTCGCACCGTAAATTCGGGGTGAATACGAAGGGAGATATCCGTTTCGGACTCGTGGCCGTTAAAGGAGTGGGAGAAAGTGCTGTTCAGGCGATTATCGAGGAACGTGACAAGCGCGGGCCTTATAAGGATATTTACGATTTTGTCGAACGGGTTAATCTGAGTGCATGCAACAAGAAAGCATTTGAAAGCTTGGCTCTGGCAGGTGCATTCGATACCTTGAGTATACCGCGCGAACCGCTCGTTACTCCGAGTGGAAAGGGGGAGACCTTTATTGACGTTGTGATACGTTACGGAATGAAATATCAGACGGATAAACAGATGTCGTCCGCCTCGCTGTTCGGTGATGATCATGCGATACAGATTGCACGTCCCGAAATCCCGAAGTGTGAGCCGTGGAGTGTGCTGGAACGGCTTAACAGAGAGAAAGAACTGATTGGCATCTATCTGTCTGCACATCCGCTCGATGAATACCGCATCATCCTGAACCATGTCTGCAACATGACGATGAAGGATGTGGACAGCCGCGAATGGGAAGAGTTTCAGAACAAGGAACTTTTGCTTGGCGGTATCGTGACGGGGTATCGGGAGGGACTCACGAAGACCGGGAAGCCTTACGGCATCATCAAGATCGAAGATATGTCGGGCAGCGGAGAGATGCCGCTTTTCGGCGACAATTATATTAATTTCAGCAAGTACGGCAAGGAAGGACTCTATCTTTATATAAAGGCGGAGCTTCAGCCGCGAAGGTGGAAAGAAGCAGAGCTTGATTTTAAAATCAACTCGATCCAACTGTTGCATGACGTGAAAGACTCGCTGATTCATTCGCTCAGTATCTCCATTCCGATCGACGATTTGAACAAGCAGATAATCAGCGAACTGTCCACTTTGATAAAAAGTAATCCGGGCAAGACACAGTTGTTTTTCAACGTCGCCGGAAGCGATCATGTGGCATTGCATTTCTCGTCGCGTGACATCAGGCTGAACGTTACGCAAGAGTTGCTGAATTTTATCAACGACTCGGATCATTTAGATTTTACGATCAATAAATAATTTTTCAACCAATTAAAAACAAAAGAGTTATGGCATTAACAGTAACAGACGCAAATTACAAAGAAGTATTGAATGCAGGGAAACCTGTGGTATTGGATTTTTGGGCGGAATGGTGCGGCCCCTGCCGGATGGTGAGTCCCATCATCGATGAGTTGGCAACCGAATACGAAGGCCGCGTTACCATCGGGAAGGTCAATGTCGATGAGAACGACGAGGTGGTTTCGGAATACGGAATTCGCAACATTCCTACGATTTTACTCTTTAAAGATGGTCAGCTTGTCGACAAGCAGGTAGGTGCTGCGCAAAAAGGTGCACTGGCCGAAAAGATTGATAAACTTCTTTGATTGAATTGCTTTTATGAAGAATCCGGGTAGCGCTTTTTTCCGGCGTTTACCCGGATTCTGTTCTATGGGGTTCAAAATGCTTTCGATATATTTGATGGGCTTCTTTTTTTGCCTTACTTTTGTGTCCATTATAAAAAAATAAGATGAACTGGACGGTATGAAATCGACGCAACAATATTTACTGGCGCATGGCATTAAGCCCTCTGTTCAGCGCATAGCTATTATGGAATATCTGTTTCAGCATCATACCCATCCGACCGTGGATGAGATTTATACGGAGTTGTTGCCGCAGATTCCCACACTGTCGAAAACAACGGTGTATAACACGCTGAAACTTTTTGTTCAACAGGGAACGGCGATGCAGATTGACATCGATGAGAAAAATGCCCGGTTCGACAGTGTGATGGAAACACATGGGCATTTTCGTTGTAAGGCATGCGGATGCATCATCGATATTCCACTGCCCGAAATTCATCATTTACTCCCCCAAAATACGGATTTCTCGATCGATGAAGCCTATGTGAATGTAAAAGGTTTGTGTGCCGAATGTAAGTCGAAGCGGACTCCTTGAGCATTGGGGTCGACAAAGCCCCAAGAAGCTAAAAAAGAAGCCCCTTTGGAAAATACGGAATACCGATGGTTCTAAGGAGTTAGAGGTATTTCTGTGCGTGTGGTAAAAGATAAGGGGATCGGCACGGGAAATGAGAGGGTTAGGTTTATCGCCACGAATCAGAAGCAAGAAGCGGGAAGTTTTCCAAATCTTCCCTGCTCCTTTTGCTATCTTATCTTATTCCCTCTATGAGTACCCGGTATAACGGTTGACCATGAATCATCATGTTCTCTTTCTTGACGTTTTTTTCGAAAACCCATCCTTTTTGAGGGGGCATCTCCGGACTATTCCGCGATTATTTTCGCTAATGTTTCGTCCAATTCCGTTGCGACAATTCCTCTCTCGATGATTTTTCCGTCTTTATCAAGCAGCACTAAATGAGGTATGCCACTGAACTGATAGGTGCTCATAATATCTTTCCCTGAATTAGGTGCGCACGTTTGTGACCAGGGCATCTTTTCTTCGTTCAATGCTTTTTTCCAGTCCGTTTCTTTCCTATCGATCGATACGGATAAGATTTCGAACCCTTGTGCTTTGTATTTCGCATAAGCCTCTTTCAGGTGCGGGATAGCTTTCCGGCAAGGGCCACACCAAGATGCCCAGAAATCGATCAAAAGATATTTTCCTTTGAAATTTTCAGGGCCGAGTGTTTTTTTACCGTCCGGTGTGGGGAAACTGAAGCCCGGAGCAATCTTCCCGGCTTCCAGTTTGGCTGCCTGACTGAGTCTTTCTTCCTCCTCCTTTACATACTTCACATAGGGAATGTAATCCGGCTTGTTTTTTTGAAAATAAGTCAGAATGCTGTTTTTTAACTCTTCATCCTTCAACCTGTATAGAAGAGAAATAGCGCTGTTCCGGTCTCCGTAATAACGTACAAGGTATTTGATGTATTCCTCGCTTGTTTCGGCATTCCTGTCATACGCTTTTTTTACGTATTCTTTCCATTCATCGCAAGTGCTTTTCCCGGCTTGATAGACCTCTTTACCTGCACTAATCATTCCCTGATAGGCCATATGGTCAAAATAGTTCTGCAAATTCATCAATTCATTGTTTCTTCCGGGATTTACGATATGCTCATACAGCGGATTTTTGATCTTTATTTTGGCCGTATCCTGTCCTCTGAAGTGCACTTCGATGTTCTCATCTTCACCCCAAAATTCCAGGTATTCCCATTTCTGACAATCGATATAGTAGATACCGGGGAAAGGGAGTGTTACCTTTTTCTCAAAAGTATGGTCTGCCTTTACTTCAAATGAATCGATGACGACTTCATCGAACTTGTCAGCATAAAAAATCCGAATTTTGGATTTGTCATCCGGGAACTTAACGCTCCCTTTTACCGTAATTTCACTTTTTTGCGCATGCACCAATGGCATTGCCATCAATACAAAGATCAATGCGATCAATTTTTTCTTCATTTTCTTCATGTTTAAAATTTTATATAATTATCTTAGGGATTTTGTTCGATATTATTTGTCTGAATTTCTCCTTCAGGTATTTGCAGGGTAAACATTTTACTGTCAGCGGGATACAATATTCCTTCGGCATCATTCCTTTTGATGGTATGAAGTCCCTTCCTTACGAGCGGCTTGCGAAAACGCTTGAGATCAAGAAGTGCAAAGCCTTCACCGTAGAGTTCCTTGCGTCGCTCCGTCCAGATTTCATCGATCAGCGCTTGGCTGGTAGCCGTTGTTTTCACGGCAGCGGGGTAGCGTGTCTGCTGCAGCTTAAAGAGGAGTTGTTGCGCTTCGGTATCCTTCTTCAGTCTGGCTGCGCATTCGGCAGCAATCAGAAGCATCTCACTGCTCCGCATCAACAGCACATCGGGCAACTTGTCGTTTTCATCCGGGTCCATAATCTTAAAAGATATATATTTCCGCTCGGGATATTTTCCGGTTTCCTCCGTCTTCGGATTGAGCTGAATCAGTTCTTTCCGCACGTCTCCCTCTGCAAACAATTCGACGAAGTCACTGTTCAGGAAAACAAACTCCATCGACCAGCGTTTGTTCTTACGCGGATGACTCCAGACTGTAGGCAGCGAATAGTTGGCATTCGTATTTTTTGCGGAAGCAGGCAAGCCCCATATACATTCGGAAACAGATACATTATTAAAACCCTGCTTATATTCATCATTCGACATTAAGGGATACGCTTCGGCCAATTCTTTGGCTAATACGGCCGCTTTTTCGTAATCACCCGTCTCCATATAGACACGTGAAAGCAAGCCTTTCACCATATCTTTGCAGACAACATATTTCGAATCCTTGCGCCGGCCGGAGGGAAGGTTTTCAACGGCCCATTGCAGGTCTGCCGTAATCGCCTCATACACCGCTTTCATACTTTCCCTATTTTTGGGATCAATCGTCGGTTCGAGGTATAACGGTACACCGGGAGCCTCAGGATTGAGCAGATAGGTTTGCTGAAACCATTGTACCAGCAACAGGTAATGATAGGCACGCAAGGCCCGCGCTTCCCCTTCCACCTGTTTTTTCTCGGACGTCGTTCCCTGCATTTTGGACATGTGACTGAGCAAGTCGTTCAGCACATTGATATGGGTATAACAATAGAACCAAAAGAAGGAAGGACGATCTTTCTCCATCGTACGAGTGCTGAAGCTATAGTCATCACCTTGAAACTGCCCGGAAAAGTTTTTCGGAATAATATCCTGTCCCATCATATCGGCAGCCAAAATAAAGTTATGGATACCTAAGCTCTGGGCTTTAATCATGAATCCTTCGGCCGAATAGGTCATATGATCATACACGCCGCCGAGCACGGTTGTTGCCGACTCGTAAGAGGTGAATACAATATCGGATGATACCTTATCCCTCGGTATCACATCTAAAAAATCATTACACCGCACCAACAGGAGACAAGCGACAAGCACCATGATAGAGGGCACATTTCGACGATTCAATCGTCTTAATATAGTTTTCATCTTATTATCAATTAATCATTTATATACCAGATGGATTAAAAATCAAGTTTGACCCCGACCGAATAGGTAGATAAAGTAGGGAAACTGTTTGTGACAACCCCCCCTGATACCTGCTCCGGATCAAACCCCTGTTCGGCACTGAAGTAACATACGTTATCGGCCTGTAAATAAAATTGGGCGCCGGCAATATGCAGCGCTTTATTCATTTTCGAAGGCAACATATACCCCAAATGCAGGGTCTTCAACTTCAAATAGTCTCCACTACGCATATAGAATGTGGAGGTATATGAAAAAGAGCCGGTGTAATTATTGACACTCGTAGTTGTCAATCGGGGAATATCCGTCACGTCGCCCTTTTTCTGCCAACGGTTCAGCATGTCGTGATGGAACAATTTGACGGTACTACTTCCGGAATTGGTAAGTGGGGCATAGTCGGCCATCAAAATTTTGGCACCCAGCGAGTAGTTAACTAAAATCCCCAAGTCAAAATTTCCGATCCGGAACGTATTGTAAAGTCCTCCGGAGATGGTAGGCGTATAATTCCCAACGGAATAACGTCCCAGGTTGCGTACTGTTTTGGTCGATCCGTCATCGAGTTTAATCGTTTTAATCACTGTTTCATTCCAATTTTCCGTTGTCACCCGGTTCCCCGTTCTTTCTCCTGTCTGTGTACTTACTTCGTCAATATACCATTGCGGCTTTCCGTTCTCGGGATTCACGCCGGCATATTCACGGATAAAAAATTCGGTAGTACTTTGTCCCACCTTATAGATACGGTTTCCGGTAATGAACTCGTCTTGATTCAACGCCAGAATCTCATTTTTATTGTTGGAGATATTAAAGTTCGTCGTCCATTCAAAATCTTTCGTTTGGATATTTCGAGTCGTTATCGACAATTCAAGTCCTCTGTTTCTCAAACTTCCGATATTACGGAGCACCTGCTTAAATCCGATCGAAGGCGACAGCGGGACATTATAAAAGAGATCATCGGTCTGCCGGTTATACCAGTCGAGCGTCAAACGGATACGATCATTGACAAAGGCCGCATCTATCCCGACATTGAGTTGCTTATTGATTTCCCATTTCAGGTTTTTATTGGCTAATTCGGAGATATACACTCCGGGAGTTCCCAAGAACATGTATCCGGTAGCATAATAGGAACGATAGTCATTCGTCCCGATATTCCCCGACGTACCATAGCTGACTCTCAGCTTTAGAAGTGACAGCCATTTACAGTTCTGCAAAAACTTCTCCTGACTGATGATCCACGAAGCGCCGGCACTCCAGAAGTTCCCCCAACGTGTATCAGGATGGAAACGGGAAGAGCCGTCGCGTCGGAGACTGGCCGAAAAAAAGTAACGGTTATACAAGTCGTATTCCGCACGAGAGAAGAAGCCCACCAAACGGTCGGATGACGAAGAGCCTGCACCCAAAGCAGGTTTCACAATGGTCGATCCGTTTACCAGCTCATCCATTCCTTCAAAAGCAAAGCCTGTGGCAGAAGCGTTGACACTGGAGTTGGCTCTTTCGTTGATTTCGGAGCCTAACAGCAAACGAAGGCGGTGATCGCTTCCCCATGCTTTGTCATAACTCAATATACTGTTTACCGTCCAATGCGTCGTTTGTGAGGTATTGACAATCAGAAGCCCTTTTCCTTTGCTCTCTCCGATCGTTCTGTTCCGGTAGAATTTACTGTCGGAATACGACGTATTTCCGGAATAAGAAGTTTTGAATTTCAGCCCTTCGCACAGATTGACATCGACAAAGAAATTCGTGAAATAATACCGACTTTTATATCTGCTCTTATCTAAATCCAATGTACCTAAAGGATTACATCCTCCTTCCTGTGAAGTAACATTAGGCCGTCTGCTGTTTAAAATATTGGCCGGACCGTTTCCGAAATCCAATACCCGCTGCCCATTTTCATCATAGACAAGCTCTCCTTGTTCATTGCGTTTATACAACGGGTACAGCCCCGGTGTGAGGCGGGCATATGTGGCGAAATCAGCATATCCGTTGTTGATACTGTTCGTCTTGGTGGTCGAGTTACTCATACCGAGATTAATTCCCACCGTGACATAACGGTTAATCTCGTACGAGAGATTCGTGCGAGCCGTAAAACGGTCAAACCCTCCGTTTCCAGGGTTCAACCCTTTCTGATTCAAGTATCCTGCCGAAATATAATATTTGAGCTTATCCGTTGCGTTATTGATATTAAACGTATGTTCGTGCTTCAAACCGGTTTTGATCAGGCTCTCGCTATAATCTTCCCACCATAGCAGCTTAGCCGACGGGTCTAATTTACCGTCCAGCCCTACCGGTTGTGCCTTATCATAAGCATTGTATCCGAAGACATTCAGCAATTCCGAGGTCGCATATTCAGCTGCCGACGCGTATTTCTTCCCTCCGGCCGTCAGTAATCCCGGATTATCTTCTGCACCATTACGCAACGCCTCCCACGACAGTTCATAGTAATCTTTCGGAGATACCATCTTGTAATCTTTCCCTGTACGATTGGAAAAGCCGATCTGTCCCGTATACCTCACGGATGCTTTTTGATGCGTATTTCGACGCCCCTGTTTCGTCGAAATCAGGATGACACCATTCGTTGCCCGAGCCCCATAAAGCGAAATAGCCGCCGCGTCTTTCAACACCGAGACCGATTCAATATCGTCAGGATTCAGTTGTTCGATGGCATCGCTGGGCGCTCCGTCAATAATATAAAGCGGAGAGATACTCGAATTAATCGAGGAAGCACCTCGAATAACTATATGCGGCTGACTTCGTCCGTCTCGTTGCGACTTATTTTCGAGTCGAAGCCCGGGAATCGTACCTTGCAAGCTGCTTAATATATTATTCGATTTGTTCCGCTGAATATCATCCGCCGTAAGGGCTGAAACCGATCCGGTAAATGTTTTACGGTTGGTGGACCCATAAGCAACAACAACTAATTCACTCATTTGAACGGCGTTGGATACGAGTTTAATCAATACGTTCTTGTTTCGGTACGATTGAGCTAAAATACGCTCGGTACGATAACCTACATAGGAAAAGTAAACACTGTCGTTCGCATGGTTAACCGGCAGGCTGAATTTACCGTCCGGATCGCTGATCGTGCCGGATGTCATATCTTTCGTATAGACTGATACCCCGGGTAACGGTTCACCGGATTCATCGATAATCTTTCCTTTTATCACAACCTTCCCCTGTTGTTGCTGCGCCGGAGAAGAAGAAGAAGAAGAT
Source organism: Tannerella forsythia (assembly GCF_001006485.1). Classification (GTDB taxonomy): domain Bacteria; phylum Bacteroidota; class Bacteroidia; order Bacteroidales; family Tannerellaceae; genus Tannerella; species Tannerella forsythia. Next base: position 141,033 of record NZ_JUET01000058.1, on the reverse strand, counting down.
GCTACCGGATAACTCCGGGGTTGTTTTCCATTTGCCTTGTACACTAAAATCCTCTGATTGTTCACGGTAAAGGTTGCATCCTGCTTTTTCAGGGCATCGGTCAGGATGTTTTCTACCGGCTGATCGGTTACATCGAGCGTAAGACGCTCATTCAAGTCGATGTCGTTGTTACGGACCAAGAACGAATAGTCGAACTTTTCTTCGATCAGATGGAAAAGCTCGCGCAAAGTTCCGTTTTCCAGTTTGACAGACATCCGTTGCACCTGCAACGGAGAGGCAGACAATACACCGGATACACCGGATATGCATAGCATAAGCGCTAGCGACATACCGGCAGCCAGCTGTCTGAACCGTTTTCTTTGTTTGTTCTGATTCATAGATACTATTTTTTGTTTTGTAAAGATTAATATGTATACTTTGTAAAAAAACAGAAAAGAAAGTGTGCCTTGTATCTTAATTCTTCCGGCACGCCTTGAAGAAACTGTCTCAATAAACAGCTATTGATACGGCTCTTATTTTACTTCCAGCTAATTTGATGTCGGATTCTGTGTCAGTTTGCTTCCTTCCGGGTAAGCATTGATGGCATTCTGAGGAATGAAATAGACCGTCCGATAATCTTTAGGCTGGATCTCTTCCAGTGCATTATGCGGCCCCGGATAGTGACGTGTCAACGAATGGCCGTTTCGGTAGACATCGTAACTGCGTTCGGCCTGAAAAGCCAATTCGAGAGTACGCTCTTTCTCTATACGTGCTTCGGCATTTTCTGCCGTTAAAGCATCGTAGCCTTTACCCGGCAACGAACGCTCACGCACAACATTAAGGGCATTCAGCGCCATTGCATAATCGCCCAACTTACCCGCTGCTTCAGCTTTGTTCAGATACATCTCAGCCAAACGGGTAATAACCGGAGAATGCAAGTGAGAGTCCTCCCCTTCGCGCGAACATTTGACAACATAAAACATGGGATAGACGCGATTTAATTTCATCTCCGGATCAATCACCCCCGTATATGTATTCCCGTCTTTGTATTGAATCGACCAAATGCCCTGCTCCCGATCGACAGGAGTGAGTGTATACGTTTCGGTATTTTCGGTACAGGTAAGCGTCGAATTATCAGCATTGTTTTTTATTTCGGCCTGCACATAGTTGTAATTCGTATGTACCCCCTGACTATTATATACTTTTTTAATAAAGCGAAACACCTTTTTTCCGTCCTTCACATACTGCGGTTCAATAAATGCAGCACGTGCATCCACAATTTTATTGTTCGCCCAGTCGTTACGCCCGGTTTCATCAAGCAATGCAATATATTTTGCACTGGCATACATTTCGCCCCATCCCATACCGCCAATATTGGCATACATTCCTCCTATCCCGTAATAGTGATCCCAGCCCGAAAATTCGGAAGCCACACGCTTAATGGCAAAAATAGTCTCTTTATTCTGTTCGGGTGTAAAAGTATTATACTTCATAAAATCAGCACGATCCAGCATTTTATACACACCCGATTGAATCACCTTATCGGCATACTCAACGGCAAGTTTTGCATATTCGGCATTAGGATGGTCAAATGTACCGCTCATATAAAGATAGATACGTGAGAGCAAAGCCCATGCCGCTTCCCTTGATCCGTAGGTAGCACCGTTATTCTTCGTTATCAGCGTAGCCGCTTTCTTCAAATCCGAAATAGCCTGTTCATACGTCTTTTGCACACTGGAACGATCGGGAAGAGGGCCTAATATATCATCCGGCGTACCGTTTACGATAGGTACTCCTAGATTCGTTTCCGGATTCTGATAGTATGGTCTACCGTATGCACGGCAAAGATAGAAGTAGAGAAAACCACGGATAAAGTAACACTCTCCGAGTTTATTATCAATATCTTTATTGATCCCTTCGTCAACAAGTTTGAGAATATTGGAGGTCTGTGCAATGGCTTTATAACTATTATCCCAAAACGACTGTAGCCGGTAATTATTGGGGGTGCGCGAATAAGAAATAAATTCATAAAATGCGTCGGTAGATGTTCCACGTATCATGATGTTATCTCCTGCATACTCTCCACAGCGGTGCATCACGTCCGACCATTTTTTCAACTGTGCATAGGCTCCGTTGAGTAATGCATCAAGCGAAGCTTCCGGGTCTTTCTTCACTTCATCTGCAGACAAATCCGTATATGGAAATCGCTCGATATCGCATCCCGTAAATGTCCAGAAAGTTGCCATGATTAGCATTGATATTATCTTTTTCATTGTAACTGAATTTTTATTGATCTTGGTATTCCTGCTCATAAGGTAAAATTCACTCCAAATATAAATTTACGTATATTCGGATAGGGGTTGATGGTAATATTTTTAATTCCATCTTTATTAACCGGAGTTTCCGGATCAACCCCCGAATAACCGGTAAGTGTAAATACATTCTCTGCCGAGATGAATAAACGCAACGCCGAAATCTGCCATTGGGGCAGATTCAATGTATATCCAAGGGTGAGGCTGCGCAGTTTCAGATAATCTCCTTTCTCTATAAAACGTGATGATACCTTATTGGAATTGGAAGGATTATTATATGCGGGCAATGGATGGGTTGCCACATCTCCTGTTTTCTGCCAACGATTCCAGCCTTTGTAAAGTCTCATTTGGTTTCTGTCCGTGTAAGCTCCGTCCGAGTCGTATTCCGAACGTGAATAATGGTAAATTTTACCACCGACAGAATAGCCAAACACGGCATCGAAATCAAGATTCTTCCAACTCATCTGTGTGGAAAATCCACCGAAGAAATCGGGCGAGAAACGTCCTAAAATCACTTCGTCCGCCTCTGCATAAGACTCGGTAAGGATACGTTCGTTTGTTTTCTTATCAGTCATATACCATTGAGGCTTTCCATTTTCCGGATTTACGCCAGCCCACTCACGACCGTAATATGTATCAGCATCATAACCGGGTTTCAGAATACCGTTGATGCTACCGGCTATTCCTCCCAAAGAGCTGTTGATAAGAACCGGTGGCTCGCCTGTCGTCGGGTTAGGAGCGCCATAAAGTTTTTCAATCTTATTGCGGTTGATCCCCATGTTGAAGTCGGCACTCCACTGCCAATCTTTTGTTTTGATGATATCCGCACCCATCGAAATATCTACGCCTCTATTTCTCATCTCTCCGATATTCTGCCATACGCTGGTGACTCCGGTCAAGCCGGAAACAGGTCTGCTGAACAACACGTTATCAGTATATTTATGATAAAAGTCCAGCGACATACGCAACCGGTCGAACACCGCCAGATCAAGTCCGATATCAAGCGTATACGTTTTTTCCCAAGTCAGATTTTTATTTCCGATTTGATAAATCAAGGCCCCCGGCGTTTCATTATATGTGGAATTAGCGGCATACAAGTCATATTGTGGATAAAGCGAGGTCGGATCGTTTCCTGTCGTTCCGTATGAGGCACGTAATTTAAGTTGATTCAACCAGCTGTAATCCATAAAAGCTTCACGCTCGATATTCCACCCTCCGCTGATGGAGAAAAAGCTTCCGTATTTCTGACTGTCTCCGAAATTCGAGGCTCCATCGCGACGGAACGATACTTGAGCAAGATATTTGTTGTCATATGCATAGTGCATATTAAACAGAAAGGATTGTTTTACTTTTTCCAAAATATATCCGGCCGCTTTCTCCGGCTTAGCCGTGACATTAAGCACCTCGAATCCGGGTACGAATCCGGTACCATCTGCTTCAATCGTTTTAAAACGATAGTCGTTGTATTCATACGCTACCAATCCATTGAAAGCATGCTTGTCAAGGTTACGGTTGAAGCGTAAAATCTGATTGGTATATCTCCGTTCCGTTTTTTGTGTTTCTTCAGTCAAACGCCCTTTTACCCCTGAGCCGGCATACGACCGTGGATCAGTTAAATATGTATCTTCATATTGCGTATAGGAATAATTATTGACTGAAGCGAATGTCAGCCAATCCGTGATACGAATATCAAAATCCAAATTTCCCATAAATGTATAAGTCACTGACGCACCTTTGTTCCATTGAAGATCATACAGATAATTTGTTGCGGTACTGTTTACCCACGTCTTTGATTGAGGAGGAGTTGGTTTCCCGTCTTCCAAATAGGGACTATCCCAAGGTAAATAAGAGTACATAGCTGAAACCGAACGCTCCCGATTATCGATATCTCTCTTCGTTCCAGAAATCAAAGGTTTAATGGTCAACCATTTTATTGGCTTTAATTCCGTATGCAAACGAAAAGAATATTTTTTATAGTCGTATCCGATAACTGCACCTTTCTCGTCATAATACCCGAACGAGCAGTAAGAGCGCAATTTTTCGGTTCCTCCTGATACCGAAGCATTATATTCCTGCACCATTCCGGTCTGTGTCGCGATATCCCACCAGTTGTAATCACTCTTGCGCAAGTTTTCGTTCCAGCGGGGAAATGAGATCATCTCCTGATTCGAAAACGACTTGTAATAGTCGTATAACTCTGCACCATTCATCATTTCTAATTTACCGTTATCTAAATTGTTCAACCCGAATTTGGCTGACACATCGACAGTCAGCTTGTCGGCCGATCCCTTTTTCGTCGTAACGACAATCACGCCATTGGCACCTTGCGAGCCGAAAAGGGCAGTGGAAGCGGCATCCTTTAACACTGTCATTGTTTCGATATCATTAGGATTAAGTGTAGTACCCGGTTCTGTGCCGACGATGACCCCATCAATCACCCAAAGAGGTTGTGTCTCTCCATTGATCGATGCTTTACCACGAATAATGACACGTCCGGCCGATCCGGGACGACCATCACCTGGGGCTACAAATACTCCCGGTATTTTACCATTCAGCATGTTTTGTACCGAAGGCGTCGTGATATTCGTCAGTTTTTCATTGTTGAGCGTTTGTAAAGCTCCTGTAAGACTTTCTTTCTTCTGCACACCGTAACCGACAACCACAATTTCTTCAAGTGCTTGTGTGTCCTCGCGCAGAGATATTTGCATTGGGGCCTTGGTCACAACCTGTTGAATACTCAAATATCCGATATAAGAAATGACCAATACGCTTCCTTCGGGAGCTTCAAGTGAAAAATGGCCATTGATATCGGTAATCGTACCTACCGTCGTTCCCTTTACCGTGACATTGGCGCCGATTACTGGCTCACCGGTCATCGCGTCAACTACGGTACCAGTAACCTTACCAGCCTGCTGAGCCGCCTGGACAACCGGCAAAACCCTGGTTGTATGAGCTTTATACACCATAATCCGCTGATTGTTCACGGTAAAAGTTGCATCCTGCTTTTTCAGGGCATCGGTCAAGATGTTTTCTACCGGCTGATCGGTTACATCAAGCGTAAGACGCTCGCTTAAGTCGATGTCGTTGTTACGGACCAAGAACGAATAGTCGAACTTTTCTTCGATCAGATGGAAAAGCTCGCGCAAAGTTCCGTTTTCTAATTTAACAGACATCCGTTGCACTTGCAACGGAGAGGCAGACAATACACCGGACACGCATAGCATAAGCGTCAGTAACATACCGGTAGCCAGCTGTCTGCGCCGTTTTCTTTGTTTGCTTTGATTCATAGATATTAGTTTAAAAATGTAATTATTAATATTTGTTTATTTGACACCTCCTTCAATCGTTTCTGAAAACAGCGATCTGTCACGAATAACAAGCGCTCCCGTATGATCATGAGACCAATCATATCGGTGCTCCATATCTATTTCACGCAGAATCTCATCGAGCGAGGAGGTCTGGAGGAAGCTGCCAGAAAAACTTTCCATTTTTAGCTGTTCACTATCGACCTGTATACGGACATTATACAATCGTTCCAGTGTTTTGACCAGCTTCGTGAACGGTTGTTCGTCAAAACATATCCGTCCTTCTTTCCAAGCGCAGTAATCACGTCCTTCTACGCGGTGTTTTTCGATATGATGCGTCTCACGGTGAAAGGTCAGCTTTTCGTCGGGTGAGAGCGCATACGTTTCTTCCCCGCGTTCGTTCAGCCGGACGGCTACTTTACCCGAAAGCAATACGACATCGACCGTCTCCTCATCACCATATGCCTTAACATTAAACTTAGTACCCAGCACCCGCACCTGCATGCCCCCCGATTCGACGATAAACGGTCTCTTGCGATCAGGTTTTACCTCAAAGTATGCCTCGCCCTCAAGCACTACGCTGCGCATTTGCTCGTGACGGTCCTCACGGTATGTCAAGGAAGAGCCGGCATTGACCCATACGACAGAACCGTCAGGCAGTGTTACCTCCGACCGTGAACCTGCAGGAACCGTGGTACGATAAAACATATCGGGAGATGCATTGCCGAATTGCTTCCCCACCCAAAAGGCTGAAAGCGCGATCGCAACCGATATGATGCAGGCCACAGCTACGCCCGTCCAACGTTTCCGCAGCATCACAATATTCCTACGTGCCCGGGGCAACATCGGGCCGTCCGCCTTCAACCGTCCGACAAAAAGCGGGATATGCGCCACCGCCCACGTATCAGCGATTCTCCGAAACGTCTTCTTATGTTCATCGTCCCGATTTAACCAATCGAGCAACTCCCTCTCCTCTGTTTTATCCAACTCTCCGGCAAAGTACCGCAGTAAGAATTCGTCCATCTTGTTTTCCATCAGCTTTTCTTTATGTATATACATACACATCCATGAGGGGTTGCGTTTAAAATAAAGACGAAAAAAATTATTTCGTATGAACATCGAACACAAAGCAAAGCGCTCCCCCGCTCCCACCGAGCAAGCGTTGCACACCCAAACGATCATTTCACATTCAATCATTTAAACTCCACACATTTGTCAGATTGCAAAAAAAAAGCAGAAATTTTGCAGGATTAAAAATAGTCTTTATCTTTGCACTCGCAAAAAAGGCACTATAGCTATCATAAAAATGGATAAATATAGTTCTTTCAGAAGATTAATGGCCTGTTCGTCTATCGGCTAGGACGCAAGATTTTCATTCTTGAAAGAGGGGTTCGATTCCCCTACGGGCTACAGAACAAAGAATTAAGAATAAGATAAAATAAAAAAGCGATGGCAAATCATAAATCATCCATAAAAAGGATTCGGCAGACAGCAACACGCTGCTTACGTAACCGCTATGGTGCTAAGACGATGCGTAATGCCGTAAAAAAGTTACGTGCTACCGAAGACAAAAAAGAAGCGGAGGCATTGTATCCGAAAGTTTGTTCGATGCTTGACAAGCTGGCAAAAAGCAATGTGATCCACAAAAACAAAGCCGGCAACTTGAAATCAAAGCTGGCGAAGCATATAAACGCTCTGGCGTAATCATCTCCGTATTTTTTGCTAAAGCAAAATAAAAGAGCCGGACGGTCGATGTCCGGCTTTCTTTGGCTAATGGCCTGTTCGTCTATCGGCTAGGACGTGAGATTCTCATTCTCAAAAGAGGGGTTCGATTCCCCTACGGGCTACAAATAACAAAAAATAAGGTATATCTAAGATCATATCAATCGCCTTTCAACATTTCCTGCCGTACCGTGTACCTCCTTCGGATATTATATGCAAGAACAGTATTCCGATGCTTATTCACCTCTTCTGATTTTAACAGGCGAAGGCACCGGCATCGCATATGATCAACATTATAACCAGCAAAAGACGTTCTTACACAAGCTTCCTTTTAACAGTATGGAGTCTTTCCTAAGCACTTTCGACGAGAATATTTTTTACATCCCACTGACCCCTGAATTTAACCGATTGATCTTGTCACGATTCAAAGGTAGACATCATATGCCTCAAGAGTTTTATCCTTTTAATCTATATCAGAGATATAAAGGAATATTTTTTAGTAAAAACTTAGGTCGTAAACCCATGGAGAATAAAGAGGTCACATTTCAAGAATTATCTCATTTATACTTGTTAAACGTAAAACGGAGAGAGAACAAAATGAAAGAAATACGGGAATGCATGCAAAAAGCCAACGTTTCTCGAAGCACACAGCAATAGCGAGAAAAAGAATCAAAATGTTATCATAGTCCCTATCCTCATGAATATTGTTTTTCTAACGACATTAATCCGTACGATAAGTAAGTCGTACAAATTAATTTATACTAAGTCACATGGGCAAAATTGATATTGAGTTCATCCCCGATAGCCGCCAAGGCTCGGTTGGTTGCGTACAGCAGAGAATCTGTGGAAAAGTAATCCGCAGACCTGAGCCATTTGCCCCCGAGTATTCACCAAAGTATCTCTGCAAGATTGAGATGCGGGCTGTATGGTGGGAAAAAGAAGAGAAACAATCCTCACTTTTCCCAAACGGGTCGAAGCTCCTTCATGAACTTACATCTGTGGACACTCGCATTGTCAAGAACTACAAATGTATCCTTGCAGATACAGAGCGAAAGCTGGTCGATAAAGTCAGCAATCTTGTCAGCGGTCATGTTCTCGGTAGTAGAGAATCCCTCATATCTGTTATTGCGGTCAATCATACCGAAAAGGTTAAGCCTCAGACCTCTTTCGGAAGGGAAAAAGCGGTAAAAAAAACGCTTTTATCAAAGATTCTTGAGCCATTTCTTACCTGCTGGGGTGTACAGATAAATAACCATTCCCACAACCACAACCGTAATCATCGTAAAAACAAATATTCCAGCATTCATAACCTAATGTTTTAAAATCTTGTTACCAACTATCACCAAACCGACGGTTGAAACACCGCCTAAAATCATCATAATGTATGTATTTGCGTTTGAAGAAGCGTTACTATCATCCTCCTGAAATAAGGAAACATTCCACCAAGAACGAGGGCAGCAAAAACAAGTTTTGCAAGATCAAAGTAAAATTTACCCAAGGCTTCGCACCTTGTTTTTTCCTTCTCCTTTTGCTCCTGTTTCTTTTCCTGTTGTTTTTCAAACTTTCCCATAATATAAATATACAAATGTATAAATAATTTCTGAATCTGTTCTTCTTGTTGTTTTTTTTATCGAATTCCAAGGGGAGGGGTTACTTTTTTCTTTTCTCTGAAATCCGACTTTTTTTTGTCTTTCCTTTCGGGGGTGTCGTTTTTTTACATCGGCTTTTCATCATCGCGGTTTAGGAGTGCAAGGTTTTTAGAAAAAATACTACCCGGAGCATCGCACAGGTGTGGAGATTTTTTATAAAACCCGCAGGGTTCGACCTTGCACATCCGCAAGAACCGCGATATACCTTTGCCGATGGGAAAAATGACCACCTCAATAGGAAAAGAATAGACAGGAGGATAGCAGAGAAAAGAAAATCATTAAATGTATACTCCGCTCTCCCTCGATAGAGAGGTTTTGCGTTAGGGATTGAATGGGAAATTCTTTTCTAAAAGAATTGGAATGGAAAGCCTGACGGCTTTAGCCGAAACGCCCAAATAAAAATGGGTCTCTTAGTCATAAACAATTGGTCAGGAACAACCTACCATTTGTTGCAAACTTTAAGTAGGGTTTACCGAATAACCCATTTTGCCAATTAAACTACTGACGATTAAAATAATATATTTGAAAACAGTTGCTCATTTAAGAACAAATCTGCAAATTTGCATATTAAAACAAAACCGGATGAAGCTTAGCTCACAACATAAGCAGCTGAGTCCGGATCTCATCAAGTCCTCTCTTGACAAACTCCCCAAAGATAACCAGTGGGTAAGGTTGGGCGACAGCCTTGTGTGGGATGAGATAGAGCGTATTTATAATATCAGGGCAAAACGGCCTGATACGGGAGCCGCGTGGACTGCAGCATGCTATTTACGAAAAACGTGATGAAGTTGCTAAGAGAGCTTCTTCATGCTCTTATCCAAAGGATGCTGACCGTTATTTTGGAGACGGTATACATGAGAAATATGGAAACAAAAAACTTCGGGTTGACAGAAACGGATTTTTTACAACTCTTTGTGGAATATAATTCAAGGAATCCGAATTACAGGCATATTTTACGGACAGACTCGACCACTAATAAGATGAACAACAATAAAATAAACCGAATCCCAATCCCCGACACACTGATATTCGGTGAAGCAAACTCAATCTACAATGTTAAATATTACAAATACGCAAGTACAATAGAAAAATTATTCTTATTTTTGGGGCAAGTGATCCGATATGATCCATATCTTAATCTATTTGTAATTGTAACATGATTAGAATCAAACATAAAACGATACCAATGGGGTCAAATACATATATAAATACGTATATGGTTCATTTTGGGTGCGTAAAAACCTCGAATCAGAATACACAAAACACTCATCCATGATTAACGAGGCAACGATACGAAAAATAGTTGATGAATTATGGTTAAACACAACAATCAGTTCATCCGGATTATACAATGGCAAAGCCGGCATCGCTTTAGCCTTGTTTGAAGCAGCACGTTTCTTGGAAGATGAGAGCATTGAGAACAAAGCTTTCGATCTGTTTCAAGAGTGTTTAATAAGAACAACAAATGATTCCAGCTTTGAAGAGGGACTTTCCGGCATTGGATATCTCCTTATTTACCTTATAACAGACAGATTCATTGATGCTGATTTTGATGATATATTCAACGAACAATATAAAAAAATAATCAATGATCTCAACAACATAGAGAAGCATCCCAGCAAGTTGTTAATATCTTTAAGAACTATTTATTTCCTGTCTGCTTTAAAAGGTATTCATTCCGAAAGTCTTCAAACCAATCAGATTATTGAAAAAATATTCCGTGGTATCGAGCTTTATCTGTCTCTCCAGTTTTTCGATTGGAGGGATATTCATTATATCAATGACAAGGTATATATATTGCGAACCTTTGAGACCTATCTTAAACTAATCGACTTCACCGGATACAAAGATTTCTCAAACCATACGATAAACAGTTATGCTAATCTTTATCGCAACAACAGAGTGGCAAGTTCACTATCCATAGGATACTATCTTGATAAAATAACCCGACAGAATCAAATCACACAGTATTGCGATGTAATAGATAGCAATATCAGTTATGGGATAAAAAACATTCATTCAAATTTATTGTCTCTTGATGAAAAAATAAATTTGACAATGATCGTTGAGGATCGTAGAGAAAATTATGAAGACGCTCATCTCATTTTCATGGATTTGAAAGAAAAGAGTGTCGAGAAAATAAAAAAGACGATTCGCGCTAATTGCCCATACCACGGATACCAATATGGCTTAGCACGTTATCTGATATACGGTGTAAATAAAAATGCAGTACTGACTTAATTCATCATTTAAATTTGACGCAACTAATGTGTGAAATATCTGTCGTAATGCCGGTCTACAATTCGGAGAAATACGTAAATGAAGCGATAAAGAGCGTATTGGTTCAATCTTTTGATGACTTTGAATTTATTATTGTGGATGATGGTTCTACCGATAACACACAATCCATAATCCACTCATTTACTGATGAACGAATTAAGTTTATTCAGAATGAACATGACTTTATTGGGTCTTTAAACCGAGGAATGAGTAGTGCTACAGGAAAATACGTCGCACGGATGGATGCCGATGACATAATGCATATTGACCGGTTAAAAATTCAACATGCAGTTATGCAGCAACATTCAGAAATAACCATTTGTGGGACATCAGCAAACAATTTTTCCAACTCACAAAACAAAGGCCGATCTGATATTGTAAGCGGTCTAATTGAGAAGCCTATACTAAAACTTATTCAAGGTAATTTTATAATCCACCCTACAACGATGATAAGAAGTAATTTTCTGAGAAAACATTCATTAAAATATGAAGACTATCCATACGCAGAAGATTATAAATTATGGTCGGAAATTGCAAAGTTCGGCGGACAGTTTTATGTTGAGAACCAACCTCTGCATTATTATAGAATTTCAGATGGCCAAGTCAGCAATAAGTACAGAGAGCAACAAAAGAAGACAACCGAGATAATCATAAAAGAAATTATAGCATTTCTAATCGAAGGAAATAAACAAGAATATCCGGAGTTGTCTGATATGTACAACAGTTTATGCAAATTACAAGAAAGACAATTACTCTCTGCATATGAAGTTTCGAGGTTCTTTCAAAATTTGTTTTCAAACAATGAACTAAGATTAAATCTATAGTTAATTAATATTCACTTCAAAAATTAAAAGACAATGAAAAAATTGACCAGAAAAAGTTTAGATGAGTTGGCAAAAACATTGCCAGTAATTGAAGAAGCATCCCAAATGCACTACGTAGGTGGAGGGGATGGAAGTCCTAATAATCCCTATACTGCCCACGAGTATGTCATGATGCTAATAAATAATAAATGGGAAGGTGGTTATGTCGAAGGATGTGGCTATATTCTACCTTCTGTCACGGTTACAAGCTACAATCCGAGCAGTTTATCTCTATCTGGCGTCGATAGTTACGATCAAATGTATCGTTCTGGATATGATACAGGATTTAAGGCAGGTGTATCACCAGGTATAACAGATAACATCGCGGTTGGAGCATGGAGCATATTGTCAGCAGCTTCTGCCGGTTCAGATTTTGGAGATGTTAATTACAATATGACATGGTATTCTCAGGGATTAAGAGACGGCCTATCAGCAGGTATAAGATCCAGGCAACATTAAGCGATAAAAAAGTAATCGGCATCAATATCCAACAATTCATTTAAATAAAGCATTGGATATTGATGCTATTAAAAGAAATAATATAGATACAAAATAATGAAAGTACACTTTCTTATTCTACTCTTTGGCGCTTTTTATGGTATGTCCTGCACATCAAAAACAGAGCATAAGACATACACGAAAATGTATGACTTGGAATTCAGAATGCAGGAAGACTCCTCGATTGTTTATCATTGGCAGCAAAATGCGGCATATCTCAATTACACAATTCCCGTTGGTGTGAAAGGAGTAGATCGTCCTCTATTTGCCATGATGTATCAAAAAGGACACCCTTTTTTAAATCGGCTGCAAACGGAACTCAAACAAAGAATCCTGCTTCCCCCTTGCAATGCAAACCAAGCGACGGTTGAATTTGAGTCGAAAGGAAAAAACATCAGGCAAATTTCCATTACCTTAGATGCTATCAATGAGGAAGAAAAAGTCATTTTTTCCGACACACTAAAATTTATACCCGATACTGCTTTACGTATCGTATCGAAAGATATAATGGTAAAAAATGCGAAGTTGCTGAATATCCGAATAAATGCCGAAGGAGTCGTTGACTCAACGGCTTATATCGCCCTCTCAAAATTAAATCTATGGTTGGATGGCAAGCCAATCGACAGCTTCCTTGTCCGAACTCTATCTCCCTTTACGGCACAAGACGCACGCACATACACCCCAATAGCGATGGATGAGAGACTCCCATTGGATCAGATCAACGAAATAAATAAGAAGAAGATTATCGGTCTGGGAGAATCCATGCATGGAAATGACGAAATCAAAAAATTAGGATATGAGTGTATCCTTCAAACGGCGGAACAACAAAATGCCAGATTGGTCCTTTTAGAAATGCCTTTGGAAGTTTCATTGGCATGCAACAGATACATACAAGACAGCCGTTATACGTTGGACTCTTTGTTTCTGGCGGGTAAATCCACGCTTCACTTGTTTGATTTCTTAGATAAATTACGCCTTTTCAACTCGAAACAAACAGACGAATCGAAGGTGAGACTGTATGGTTCCGATTACAACCCCATTTATTCACCGACTCAAAATTCGGCCGTAGATATCTTTGACTTTGTAACGCGGCTTAACGAGCAAGCTAAAATTCCGGAATTGGACCAATTCTCCCTTTTATTAATGGAAGCGGACTGGCAGGAAGCCAGCTCTTTCCTTCAAGCTCATAAAAACGAGATTCAAAAAGTGCTTACACCCGAAGAAGTCGATGTCATTTCTCACATCTTGACTCTTTCGAGAGAAATTGGAGATAACCCCATACAGCGATTTATCCGAAGAGATTCTGTCATGTTTGCAAATGCCAAGTTTCTTATCGACAAATATGCCAGCGCCGAAAATGTAAAAACGATCATCTACGGACATGCGATACATATCAATCGCCTTTCAACATTTCCTGCCGTACCGTGTACCTCCTTCGGATATTATATGCAAGAACAGTATTCCGATGCTTATTCACCTCTTCTGATTTTAACAGGCGAAGGCACCGGCATCGCATATGATCAACATTATAACCAGCAAAAGACGTTCTTACACAAGCTTCCTTTTAACAGTATGGAGTCTTTCCTAAGCACTTTCGACGAGAATATTTTTTACATCCCACTGACCCCTGAATTTAACCGATTGATCTTGTCACGATTCAAAGGTAGCCATCATATGCCCCAAGAGTTTTATCCTTTTAATCTATATCAGAGATATAAAGGAATATTTTTCATAAAAAACTTAGATTACGATAGTATAGATAAAAAAGAAATTTCTCTTGATGAAATTTCTAATCTATTCATGGCAAAAACAAAACAGAGACAAAAAAAAATCGATGAGATACAGAAACGTATTAAGATTTCACAATCACTTCCAATTAAAAGACAATGAAAAAATTGACCAGAAAAAGTTTAGATGAGTTGGCAAAAACATTGCCAGTAATTGAAGAAGCATCCCAAATGCACTACGTAGGTGGAGGGGATGGGACATCCGCTAATCCCTACACCCAATATGAGTATAACACCATGCTCAACAGTAACAGTTGGAATGGAGGTTACGTAGAAGGGATAGGGTATGTAGCCAATGATGTGTATATTCATGGGAATTCAACTTATCCAGGGCAAACATCACAAGTGTATTATATGAATTTATCTGATTTTATTCGTAACCAATCTATTTCCGAAGCAGATATTTGGGCAAATACAGGATTGAGTATTATACCAGGACTGTCTCAGATGATTGATCAATTCGGGACTCGACTTGAAAACATGATGAGAGAATTACAAGCGACCTTATTGGACCAGGGCTATACAAATTCAGAAGCATTTACAGTGGTAAAAACTGACTTGTCTGGACAAAACGCCATAAGATTCTCGATCTATAACGCAAATAATGGTTCTTTTATAACATCAAGAACAATACATACGCCATATGGAAATTGGAATTGAGTTTCTTGTCAACAACCTCATAAAATTATTGTGAGATTGTTGTCCGCGAATTGATTAAATGAACTACTCGCCCGCTTTTGGACGGGTAGTTTATAGAGGAATAATTTTTACTTCTCGCTGCAAGTAGCGAGGAGTTAAACTCTAAGAGATTAAATTATAATGACAATTAAGACAAGACCAGTTCTTATATTTTTGCTGTTTTTTTTATTATTAATGCAGTGCCATTCCTGTGCACAGCAATCAAATAACAGTCTCTTAACTTATCATTGGGTTATGAGCAAAAACCACCCTTTTTTAAAATCAAAGATTGACAGCACAACCGTACCCTCCATCCTCTTAGAGACAATTGGCGAGAAAACAGGAATTTGCGGATTTTCTAAACCTCTTTTTCAAGAAAAAGGTTTCCGCTCCAAAGTTTTGATTAAAATCAACTATAAAATAGAAAACGGTAGTGAATTATACCTGAAATTAATCACTATTGGCGATTGCGAAAAAATAATATCAATAGATACTCTTTATCTTTCATTAAATGAAGAATGGACTACAGAGACTCTATCGGTAGATTTAATGGAAGCAGCGTTCCTTAATTTATCGATAGAAGCGAAAGGAGATACAAAAAATAGCGCAAAAATATGGATAAATAACCTAAATCTTTTTATAAACGAAAAAAACATAGGGAAGCTTGAAACCGAAGACCAAGGGATTAAAATGTCATTGCAGAAAGAGGATATCATTCCTATTGATGACAAGAACCGAAATCACCTTCCTTTTATGAGTAGAAAAATATTAGCCATAGGAGAAACCATTCACGGCACTGAAACAATGAATGATATAGCCATTGATATAATCAAAAACAGGATTATTCATAATAATTGTAGATTGATTCTGTTAGAGATACCTTTTGAGAATTCGTTCTACATAAACAGATATATTGAGAAGGACTCCAACTTCAAAATAGACAGTATTTCCACTTATTTTGACCGATCGTTATTCTCAAGCTCTTTCTTATCGCTAATAGAATGGATAAAGAGACATAATTCACACTCAGATAAGAAAGTCTTTTTCTGGGGAATTGACGTAAATTATATCCAACTACAAAGCAAGTTGGATTTGTTTAAATTCTTTTACACCCTTAATATAACCGAGCAAGACAAAAATTTAAAAAGGATATGTGAATTATTGGTATATACCGGACCATCGTTGGACGAAATTATCGCCATATTTGATGCCAGCAAGGGCTTTAAGAATATGCTAACAGAAGATGAATCTGAATTGATGCGACATTGTCTGGTCTTGTTGAATAATAAATCAGATAGTTACTACAACTTTATAAATCGAGACGAAAGGATGTATCAAAATACAGCGTTTATGGTTAACCATCTATTAAAGCCAGACGAAACCGCCACTTTATTTTGCCATTTCGGACACGTGGCTTATCAGGGTATCATAGAAAATACTCTAAGTGTTGAAAGCCATAATACACTAGGGTATTATATGAAAAACAAATACAAAGACGATTACAGCTGTATTGCTTTGATAACTGGTAAAGGAAATTTTTTGACATCAACCTCAGATTCTCGATTCCATTTTAAAATAAAATCATTGCAGTCTCCAACGCGAGGTAGTTTGGAGTATTTAATGGATGATGAGCGCTATGGGTACTCTTCTTTTTTATCCACAGAGAAAATGAATTGCGCTGATATATTTAAAACCAGATATATAGGGAATATGTATATTAAAAACCAATTCAAATATATGATGCCCAAAGCAAGAATGGACGGAGCTATTTTTATTAAACAAGTATATCCCATAAAGAAAAAAAAGATATTTGGAGAACCCGAATTAAATACGAACGTAATCATAATGAATGCCTTCCAAGAGGCATAAAAAAAAATAAAAAAATAAATAGGATTGAAGATGAATATTGCCTTTTTAACTACATTAAATCCATACGATATAAACAACTGGTCAGGAACAACCTACCATTTATTGCAGATTTTAAGTAAAAAGCATCATGTAAAAGTGATTGGACAAAACACCCTTTCTCAGACAGCATATTATATTAAGGATAATTTTTCAAAAAGACACCCATTGGACAAATATGCTCCTCTCTTCGGGGAATTATATGCAGAACAAATGTCAGGCAGCGATCTTATATTTTTTGGAGATTTATATTTAGCCTCTTTTTTAGATGTAAATATCCCGATGGTGCACCTAAGTGATGTTACATATCATTCCTTCAAAGATTATTCAGAGCTAAAAAGAAGCAGAGAACAAATAAAAAAGACAGAAACTCTTGAAAAAAAGCTCTTAAATAAATATACAACTATTATTTACAGTTCTGAGTGGACAAAACAAAATACAATAGACTATTACGATATAGAACCGAATAAAATTCATGTTGTAGAATTCGGTGCGAATATCCCTGCTCCTTCGGATTATAAAATTTCCATACAAACAGATACTTGCAATTTAGTTTTCATCGGGAAAAATTGGAAAAAGAAAGGGGGAGATAAAGTCTTCATGGCATATCGAAAATTAAAATCCAAGGGGTTACAATGTACGCTTACCATTATCGGTTCAACCCCTCAAGAACCTTACGATGAAATAAAGGATGTGACAGTTATTCCTTTTTTAGATAAATCCAAGCCGGAACATCTAAAAAAGTTTTGCAACATCCTTAAAGAAGCACATTTTTTAGTGCTTCCTACGGAATTTGATGCATTCGGTATCGTTTTTTGTGAAGCATCCGCCTACGGAGTTCCTAGCATCGCAGCGAATGTAGGCGGGGTGAGTCAGCCCGTAAGGGATGGAAAAAACGGATTTTTACTGCCACCCAATGCTACGGCAGAAGATTATGCCGAGAAAATAAAATCAGTGTTCAGCGATAAAGACGGTTATATAAAGCTGCGCGAATCTTCTCGCCGAGAATATGAAACACGCTTAAATTGGGAGGTGTGGGGAGAAAAAGTGAATAGAATCTTAGAAGAAACGGTGGTAAATTATAAAAAATGTGACAATAAAGCAATATGCCAATGTAACAATATAACAACATGTAATCTTTTGTCTGATAATAACATCTCAATCGGTAGACAGTCAAAAGAACAGCCATTAATCGATAAAGAAGAGTTTTATGTTCCCGTTTACGTCATCAATCTCAAAGAGCGTATCGAACGGAGAAAGCACATAGAAGAGCAATTTCACGGAAAGCCGGAGTTTGAACTCACATGGGTCGAAGCCGTAGAGCACCCGATTGGCGCCGTCGGACTTTGGCAAAGTATGGTAAAAGCGGTGCAGATGGCAGAAGATAACGAGGATGACATAATGATCATTTGCGAAGATGATCATACATTCACATCCGCATACAGCAAAACGTACCTTTGGGCAAATATGATCCAAGCCAACGAACAAGGCTCTGAACTCCTTTCCGGCGGCATCGGCGGTTTTGGAGCGGCTGTGCCCGTTGCTACCAACCGTTATTGGGTAGATTGGTTCTGGAGTACGCAATTTATGGTCATCTTTAAGCCTCTCTTTCAAAAGATATTGGATTATGATTTTAAAGATACCGATACGGCTGACGGGGTTTTATCCATTCTTGCTAAAGATAAAATGGTACTCTATCCGTTTATCTCTATTCAAAAAGATTTTGGCTATTCCGATGTTACACGTAGTAATAATGATGTTTCAGGATTGGTAAATCACCTTTTTCAGCAATCCGATTACCGATTGAGAACCATTCATCATGTAGCACATAAATTCAGACAGGAGAAGAATGACAAATAGCGACTGCAACAAAAACATACAAGACACGCCGCCCTCCTCGTTCATTCCGACAGGAAGAGAGGAACTACTCCCGGATGAACGAAACGAACCGGACGAAATCGGCGAAAAATCCGAAGAGGTACAAGCCATTATCGATCGTATGCCCACCTATTGGGTAAAATGGGTCGTTTTGTGTGTCGGTGTGCTGATGAGTGTTATCTTGCTGTTGGGTTTTCTGATCCGATATCCCGACACGGTCGACGGACAAATTTCGGTAACAGCTACTACTGCTCCCGTTCGTTTGGTCGCAAACAGCAACGGGCGCATCCATTTGCTAAAAACCAATAAATCCCAATTGCAAAAAGGCGATGTAATTTCCTACTTGGAGAGTGGTGCAGACTACAAGCACATTCTATGGGTGGATACCGCACTCAACCTTTTGAAAGCAGACGCTTCCGCTAAAATATCCTTACCCGATACGCTGATACTCGGGGAAGTCAGTTCTGCTTACAATGCTTTTCTGCTTGCCTATCTTCAATACGAGCGTGTGCTGAGTTCCGTTATTTACAGTACGATGCGCCAAAACCTGCAACAGCAAATCCTCACGGATAGAGCCGTAATAGCCAATCTCGACAATGAAATTCAACTCAAAAGACAAATCCTCCGCACTTCCGCCGATCAACTTAGAAAAGACAGTTTATTGCTCGTTGCCAAAGCCATCAGCGAACAGGAATATCAACAGCAGCATACCGCTCATCTCTCACTACAACAGACACTCTTAAATCTGCAGAGCAACAAACTGATGAAACAATCGGAGGTAGGCCGCAATCAGTTCGAAATACAGCGTATTCTGCTGGAAGAAACCGAAACCGGAGAAAAAGCCTATTCCGATTACATCACACGTAAAAACGAGCTTTCAAACGCCATCAATCTTTGGAAAGAACGTTACCTGCAATATTCACCTACTGCGGGCGAATTGGAATATCTCGGTTTTTGGCGGGACAATAGTTTTGTACAGACCGGACAGGAACTTTTTTCCATTATTCCCGATAAAAACAACATATTAGGTGAAGTGATCATACCTTCGTTTGGAGCCGGAAAAGTGAAAATTGGTCAATCCGCCAACGTAAAAATCAACAACTATCCTTACGATGAATACGGATTGATAAAAGGTATTGTAAAATCCGTTTCTCGCATTACCAACAAACTGAAAACACCCAAAGGAGAAGTAGATGCATATCTCGTGATTATTTCATTTCCTGAAAGCACGGTAACGAATTTTGGAAAAACGCTACCCCTCGACTTTGAGAGCAAAGGAACAGCAGAAATTATCACCAAACGCAAACGACTAATTGAAAGGCTATTTGATAACTTAAAAGCGAAAGGAGAAAAATAAAATCATGCTTTTCCGGCGTTTCCCCGTAGAATATCAGATGGATTCGCAAGACTGCGGTCCGGCGTCTCTGAAAATTATTGCCAAACATTTCGGTAAGTTTTATTCCCTGCAGTTTATGCGCGACCGCTGTGGCATAACTAAAGAGGGTGTTTCACTGCTCGACCTCAGCACCGGCGCCGAAAGCATCGGGCTTCGCACGCTCGCCATCAAATGTACCACAAACGATGTGGTAAACAGCATTCCCTTTCCGGCCATTCTATTTTGGAAAAACAGCCACTTCGTGGTAGTGTATCATTCCGATAAAAAACACATCTGGGTTTCCGATCCCGCCAAAGGACGCATCAAATACAGCCACGAGGAATTTAAGCAAGGCTGGTATCAGAAAGGCGAAAAGCGAGGCGTGCTGCTTGCTGTGGAACCTACAGCCGAGTTCAAAGACAGCAAAGCCGAACGGGAACAGAAGAAAAACAGCTTCTCAAGCATTCTGAAATATTTCTTTCCGTACAAACACAACTTCGGGCTGATATTCATTATTATGCTCGTAGTTACCGCTTTGCAGGGAATGCTTCCCTTTATTTCCAAAGCGGTCATTGATGTGGGAATCAGGACTTCGGACGTAAAATTTATCCATATGGTATTGATCGGAAATATCAGTATATTATTGAGTGTAATGATATTCAATGTATTGAGAGATTGGATTTTGCTTCATATCACGGCACGGGTAAACATTGCCCTGATTTCGGATTATCTGATAAAACTGATGAAACTGCCCGTTACGTTTTTCGAGAACAAACTGATGGGCGATATTCTTCAACGGGCGCAAGACCACGAACGTATCCGAAGTTTTATCATGAACAATTCGCTGGCATTGATATTTTCGACTTTCACATTTGTGATATTTTCCATCATTCTTTTGATTTACAATGCCATTATTTTCTATATCTTTTTAGCAGGCTCCATTCTTTATGTTTGCTGGGTATTACTCTTTTTGAGTATCCGAAAGAAATTGGACTGGGAGTATTTTGAATTGCTCTCCCGCAATCAGAGCTATTGGGTAGAAACGGTTTCTGCCATTCAGGATATCAAGATTTATAACTATGAGAAATATCGCCGTTGGAAATGGGAAGAGATTCAAGCCCGGCTCTATCACGTCAATAAGCGTGTTCTCGCCATAACCAACGCACAGAACTTGGGCGCTCAATTTATCGAAAGCATCAAAAATATGGGCATTGTCTTTTTCTGTGCCATGGCGGTAATCAAGGGCGATATCACATTTGGGGTAATGATTTCCACGCAGTTTATTATCGGAATGCTCAACGGGCCTTTGGTACAGTTTATCAACTTTGTCGTGGGTGCGCAATACGCTAAAATCAGTTTTTTGCGTATCAATGAGATTCGTCAATTGGAAGACGAAGAAGAACTGCTTTCCATTGGCAACACCTCCATTCTGCCCGAAAAGAAAACGATCCGCCTGGAGAATATCCATTTTCAATATACTCAAAATTCGCCTTTGGTATTACGAAATATCTACCTGCAAATACCGGAGGACAAGATTACGGCAATTGTAGGAGGTAGCGGAAGCGGAAAATCGACACTGCTCAAACTTCTGGTACGGCTTTACAAACCCAGCTACGGAGAAATAAAAATGGACACGATGAACGTAAATGCTATTAACCTTCATCAATGGCGAAATCTGTGCGGTGTAGTAATGCAAGATGGAAAGATGTTTAGCGATACCATTTTGAATAATATTGTCTTAGATGCCGATCGGATTGACTACGACTGGCTGCGTGAAGTGTGCCGGATCGCTCAAATTGAAGATGAGATCAACGCCATGCCCAAAGGTTTTGAAACGATCGTCGGCGAAACCGGACGCGGACTGAGTGGCGGACAAAAACAGCGTTTGCTGATCGCTCGAGCCTTGTACAAGAATCCGAAATTTCTATTTCTCGACGAAGCGACCAACGCCTTAGACAGCATCAACGAACGTAAAATTGTGGATGCGCTGAATAATGCCTTTCAACAACGTACCGTAGTGGTAATAGCCCATAGGCTAAGCACCATTCGCAATGCCGATCAAATTGTTGTACTCGACAAAGGTTTTATCGTGGAAGCAGGTAATCACAAAACTCTTATGGAGAAAAGAGGACATTATTTTGAGTTGGTATCGTCGCAAATGCAAATTTCATAAGTTTGATCATCTAAACTCTTTCAAGTAGATTCTTTTTTGAAAACGAGATTCTCATTCTCAAAAGAGGGGTTCGATTTCTCTACAGACTGCCTTTTCGGGAAGAACCGCATTTCATTGCCCTTCCGGCGTTTTTTAATACTTTTTACCACATACACGCCCTCCTGTCTTGAAAAAAACAACTACATTTGTTAGCCTTTTACATTAGATTTATTAAAAAGATATAAGCACAATGAGTGACGAAGAAATAAGAGCTGCGAGTAAGGAATATTCGTCGAAAAATATTCAGGTACTCGAAGGTTTGGAAGCGGTGCGCAAACGTCCCGCCATGTATATCGGCGATACGGGCGAAAAAGGATTACATCACTTGGTGTATGAAGTCGTAGACAACTCGATTGATGAAGCGCTTGCGGGTTTCTGTAAAAACATTGAGGTCGTAATCAACGAAGATAATTCCATCTGCGTAACGGACGACGGGCGAGGCATACCGGTCGATTATCACGAGAAAGAGGGCAAGTCGGCGCTTGAAGTCGTATTAACAGTGCTTCATGCCGGCGGCAAATTCGATAAGGGAACCTATAAGGTCTCAGGAGGATTGCACGGTGTCGGTGTTTCGTGTGTGAATGCGCTTTCTTCCCATTTGAAAGCAGAAATACATCGCAACGGCAAAATCTACATACAGGAATTTTCGCAGGGTAAGCCGCTGGGAGATATCCGTGAGACGGGTACGATCGACCGTACCGGCACCATCATCTCGTTTAAGCCGGATGATACGGTTTTCACCGTTACCCAGTACAAATACGACATCTTAGCCAATCGTTTGCGTGAGCTGGCGTTCCTGAATGCCGGCATTTATCTGACACTAACCGACAAGCGAGAGAAGAAAGAAGACGGATCGTTCAAATCGGAAGTTTTCCATTCGAACGAAGGGTTGAAAGAGTTTGTTCGCTACATCGACAAATCGAAAGAATCAATGATTCATGATGTGATCCATATCGTAACAGAGAAACAAGGGATTCCGGTCGAAGTGGCAATGACGTACAACACCTCGTATAACGAAAGTGTCTTTTCGTATGTGAACGACATCAACACGATTGAGGGAGGAACGCATCTCTCCGGTTTTCGTCGTGGTTTGACACGCACGTTGAAAAAATATGCGGAAGATTCAAAGCTGCTTGAAAAGGCGAAAGTGGAGATTCAGGGAGACGATTTTCGCGAAGGCTTGACAGCCGTCATTTCGATCAAGGTCGCCGAACCTCAGTTCGAGGGACAGACGAAGACGAAGCTCGGAAACAACGAAGTGATGGGTGCCGTCGATATGGCGGTAGGTGAAGCGCTGGGTTACTATCTGGAGGAACATCCGAAAGAGGCCAAGGCCATTGTCGACAAGGTAATTCTTGCGGCTACGGCGCGCCAGGCGGCTCGTAAGGCGCGGGAGATGGTACAGCGCAAGTCGCCGTTCTCGGGCGGAGGATTGCCCGGCAAACTGGCAGACTGTTCATCGAAAGATGCGGCGGAATGCGAGCTGTTCCTTGTCGAGGGAGATTCGGCCGGCGGTACTGCAAAGCAAGGAAGAGACCGTAATTTTCAGGCCATCCTGCCATTACGCGGGAAAATTCTGAATGTGGAAAAAGCGATGGAGCACCGCATCTTTGATAGTGAAGAGATTCAAAATATCTTCAAGGCCATGGGCGTTACCATCGGAACGGAAGACGACCCGAAAGAGCTGAACTTAAGCAAGCTGCGCTATCAAAAGATCATCATCATGACCGATGCCGATGTCGATGGAAGCCATATTGCCACGCTGATTCTGACCTTCTTCTTCCGCCGTATGCGCGGCTTGATAGAGAAAGGGTACGTCTATCTGGCTACTCCCCCACTCTATCTCTGCAAGAAAGGCAAGGTCGAAGAATATTGCTGGACGGAGCAGCAGCGCCAGAAGTTTATCGACACGTATGGTGGAGGAAATGAGAGTCAGATACATACGCAACGATATAAAGGTCTGGGAGAGATGAACGATCATCAGCTATGGGACACGACGATGAATCCGGAGAATCGTACGTTAAAGCAGATCACGATAGAAAATGCGGTGGAAGCGGACTCGACGTTTGCCATGCTGATGGGAGAAGATGTGGCTCCGCGACGTGACTTTATCGAGGAGAATGCAACGTATGCCAACATCGACGCATAATTAAAAATTAAAACATACGGGGGCAATTCTTTTCACGGATTTGCCCTCTTTTATCCGGTTTCCGTAACATATCGTTTATGTCTGTCTTGCTCGATACATTATATAAGAAGGTAGCGTGTGCGGCATCGGCCGTTCCTTTGCACCGTCTGCCGAAAATCGGAATCTCGGCCAACCGGAAAGAGGGTACTTCGTGTATTGCAGAACCTTACTTCCAATCCGTCGTAATGGCCGGCGGCGCTCCCATTTTGATCCCGGTCATCACCGATATTCATACGCTTAGTTCGATCGTAGAGGAGCTCGACGGACTGATTTTTTCGGGAGGGGGCGACATAAATCCCGAATATCTGGGAGAAGCACCGATTCCCGAGCTCGGCGATACGGACGCTTGCCGTGACGAATACGATTTTCTGTTGCTGAAGCTTGCTTTCGATCATCAAGTACCTGTTTTCGGAATTTGCCGGGGACATCAGTTGATCAATGTCGCCTTCGGAGGTACGCTTTATCAGGATATTCATGCTCAACTCTCGAAAGAGGCGTTGCCACACAGTCAGGAAGAGGCGCGTGACGTCGCCACACATACGGTCACGTTAGCTCCGTTTCTTTCCAAGCTGCAAGCAGCATTACATTTCAGCGAGGCATCATCTCATCGGTTATCCTCTTCAATCGCTGTCAATTCCATCCACCATCAGGCCGTTAAGGATCCGGCACCCGAGTTTGTAGCTACGGCTACGGCGCCGGACGGAGTGAATGAGGCGATGGAGCATCCCGAATACCCGATCTTCAGTGTGCAGTGGCACCCGGAGCCTATGGCTGTATCGGGAAATGAGACGATGCTGAATCTCTTCCGTTATCATGTGCATCAGGCAGAGGTATATGCCCAGGCCAAAACGTTGCATCGCAAGATGATCACGATCGATTCGCACACGGATACGCCGATGATTTTTCAAACATTCGACCTCGGGCGCAAAGAAGGAGGCAAAGTCAATCTTCCGTTGATGCGTGAAGGACGTCTTGATGCCGCTTTTATGGTGGCCTATATTCCGCAGGGTGACCGGAACGCAGCAGCCTTACAGAAGGCGACGGATTATGCGACGGACCGGCTTACACAAGTTATCGAACAGGCCAAACGTTACCCGCATCAGATGGGCATTGCACAGAGTCCGGATGAGCTGCGACGGCTAAAAGACGAAGGCAAGAAAGCCATTCTTTTAGGGATTGAAAACGGCTATGCGCTCGGCAAAGACCTGACGAACCTGCATCGTTTCCGACAGATGGGCGTATCGTATATTACACTCTGTCATAACGGCGACAACGACCTCTGCGACTCCGCCGCAGGACAAGCGGAATGGGGTGGTCTCAGTCCGTTCGGGAAGGAGGTCGTGGCCGAGATGAATCGCCTCGGCATGATGATCGATGTGTCGCATGCTGCCGATCGTACTTTTTACGATGTTCTGGAGTACAGCACCCGCCCGATCATCGCCTCACATTCGTCATGCCGCGCTTTATGCAATCATCGCCGTAACCTCGACGATGATCAGATCAAAGCTTTAGCACAACAAGGAGGCGTGATGCAAATCTGCCTCTATAAAGGATTTATCAACGAATCACCGGATAAAGCCTCGTTGAGCGATGCTATCAGGCATATCCTGCATGTGATTGATCTGGTCGGGATCGATTACGCAGGCATCGGGTCCGACTTCGATGGCGACGGCGAGCTGACAGGCTGTCGTGCCGCCAACGAACTGATGCAAATCACAATGCGTCTGATTGCCGAGGGATTGGACGACGAAAGCATTGCCAAAATATGGGGAGGTAACCTGATGAGAGTTATGAGTGAAGTACAAAACGGGATAAAATAATCGACCATCATCATGGATAGAATGATCAATAAATATGCAGGAGTATTATTTGGCAGTCTGATGCTGTCATGTTGCGGTCAGAAAAATACGACGAAAGAGGAAACTACGGATCCAGCCGACACGGATAAGCGTATAGAAGCGCCGACGTTCAATGCAGACAGTGCCTATGCCTATATCGAACGACAAGTAGCATTCGGTCCGCGTGTGCCGAACACGGAAGCACACCAACGATGCGCCGATTATCTGGCGGGAGAGCTGGATCGTCACGGAGCGAAAGTTTATGTGCAGGAAGCCGTACTAACGGCATACAACGGCGAGAAACTAAAGGCCCAAAACATCGTCGGAGCATTCCAGCCCGAAAAGTCACGTCGCGTACTCCTTTTCGCCCATTGGGATTCCCGTCCTTATGCCGATCACGACACCGACGAAGCTAATCACCGTAAACCGATAGACGGCGCTGACGATGGGGGTAGCGGCGTTGGCGTTCTGCTCGAAATCGCTCGTCAGATTCAGGCAAAGGCGCCTGCTATCGGAATCGATATCGTGTTTTTTGATGCGGAAGACTACGGTACACCGGAATTTGTTGACGAATACAAGCCCGACACGTGGTGTCTCGGATCACAGTTTTGGGCTAAGAACCCGCATGTACCGAACTACAAGGCCGAATTCGGCATTCTGCTCGACATGGTCGGCTCGCGCGGCGCTACCTTTTATAAGGAAAGCACTTCCGTACAATATGCCGCAAGATATGTGGAAAAAGTCTGGACTGCCGCACGCGAGCTGGGCTACGGAAAATATTTCATCAACGCGCAGGGCGGAGCGATCGTCGACGACCATCAATATGTAATACAAGGACTTCGCACTCCCTGTCTGGACATCATCAATTACGATCCGGATACCCAATCGGGCTTCGGTCCTTACTGGCATACGCAGAATGATACGATGGAGAACATCGACCGTGAAACATTAAAGGCCGTCGGCGAGACGATCTTGAATGTGATTTATAATCATTAAGAATTGACTGAGATGACGATCAATGAGATACAGGACGAAGTGATCGAAGAATTTTCCGTGTTCGACGACTGGATGGATAAGTACGCCTTACTGATCGACATGGGCAATGCGCTGCCAACGCTTGACGGTCGATACAAAACAAGTAGCAACCTGATTGAAGGATGCCAAAGTCGCGTATGGTTGCAGGCCGATTACACCGATGGCCAAGTGATCTTTCAGGGTGAGAGCGACGCGGTGATTGTGAAGGGTATTGTCTCGTTACTCATACGGGTACTGTCTCATCACACGCCGCAGGAAATCCTCGATGCCGATCTGTACTTTATCGAGCGCATCGGACTGAAGGAACATCTCTCCCCTACCCGCTCCAACGGCCTCGTCGCGATGCTGAAACAAATGAAAATGTACGCTTTGGCATTCAGTGCTCAAGCGAATCAGGCCTGATTTTACAATTCCAGACGGAGCTGTGCAGGCGGCAGGAGCATAAAGCTCTTGCGATGGTAAGGTGTCGTTCCTGCGCAACGGATGGCTTCACGATGCGCTTCGGTGGGATAGCCTTTGTTCTTCTCCCAATGATATGCCGGATATTTCCCGGCGAGTGCGTTCATATAGTCGTCGCGATACGTTTTAGCCAAGATCGAAGCCGCGGCGATGCTCATCATCTTTCCATCGCCTTTGACAACCGTTTCATACGGAATGCCGGGGTACGGATGAAAACGATTTCCGTCGATCAGCAGGTATTCCGGCTTTACTTTCAGCCCGTCGATGGCGCGATGCATCGCTAAAATCGAAGCACGCAGAATATTCATCCGGTCGATCTCCTCGGGTGTTACGATACCGATCGCCCAAGCCGTCGCCGCTTCCTCAATGATCGGTCGCAAGGCATAACGCTTCTTTTCCGTCAGTTGCTTGCTGTCGTTCAACAGCTCATTGCGGAAATCAGGCGGCAGGATCACGGCAGCCGCATAGACAGCCCCGGCCAGACACCCTCGGCCAGCCTCGTCGCATCCGGCCTCAAGGCGTCCTTCTTTGAGGTATGGTTGAAGCATCTTACGCTTTTCTTAAAACCTTTTCGTACGCATTCGACCGCCCTCCGACAAGGTCGGTAATGCAGGCAGAGAAATCGCGGAAAATATGGGCACCGATAATCGCTTCATCGCTCACAATGCCCCGATACGGGGTAATTGTTTGTCCTCCGACAGAAGGGGTTGTTGTCAGTATCATAACATCCTTATATAAATAGATTTAACAGCAAATCATGTTTTAAACGGTTTCGATTGAATATCCGTATATCCATCCAAAAACAATCTTGTTCTATTGGCAAGAGATAATAATATGACCAATCCAACAACATATTATCAACTTGTTTTAATTCAGCAATTTTCATCACTTCTATTCTTACAAATTCATTCAGATAAACTAATGACGGTTTATGAACACATCTATCTGATTCACCCAGACTTGACTTCTGTCCCGGTTGGCTTTAAAACTACATAACATAAAATCCCGATCATATCCAACCTGTTTGCTGAAACGCAATTTTCCATTTACATAAATCTGTACCTTCTTTTTCATATCCACCATTTCAGGGGAGATATTTACCGAGAAAGAAGTTATACAAGAAGTTTCTATTCGAAAGACGTTATTACCGTACTCAGCCTTGATCTTACCTGATTTACGAGGAAAGTCAAAGGCTTTTCTATCTACATTATAAACAATTATGCTATCGTTTTTGTCATACTTCAACCATTTATCAATCTTGAAATTCAACTCCTTATGCCAGCTCTTCCGTTCCACCAATGTATCTAATTTTATATTGGAAAGCCAGTCGATCGTTCCATAACAATCATCATCAAACTCCCAAGAAATCTCCTTTGGAAAAGGATTTCTTTCCCGTTTTACCAAGTCTGAGAATAAAATTCGATACGCAGGTTCCGAGTCATCAAATTGGGGGAACCAATGGGGAAAACCGTCATATCGATATTCCTTATAATCAAGATTCATGCTCTTCATCAGTTGTGTGAATTGATCATTCGCATAGGGAGGGTAGTAATAGTCCTTGTCTGTCGAGAAATTTATAAACGAGCGATTTTTTATATTCTCTATAAAAGTCCCCCCAGTAAAGACTTTCGGATAGGTGTTGAATCCATAACATCCGGCAAATGAAGAGGGGTGCTTCATCAAGTACGAGAATGAACCCGTTGCCCCATTGGAGTGTCCCGAGATAAATACTTTATTGTCATCTACATTAATTGCCTTTTTAATCTGATGCAAGATCGCCGGAACCATAAAAAAACCATCATCGGGTACCATCCAGTTAAACTCCTTACTACCTCGAGGAAAAACCAAAATAACATCGTTCAAGGCCGCGTATTTTGTGTAATACCTGTTCCAATCAAATAATACCCATGATGCAAGTTGAAAATCTGCCAAACGATTTCCCCGTACGGCACCATGAAGAAAAAATAAAAGAGGGTATTTTTTCTCTGGATTATAATTCTGCGGCAAATGGATAAAAAAAGAGGTTCTTGCAGAATCATTTATTTGAAATGTAAGCGAATAATCTTGCTTCTGTTTTAATTTATACGGATGATAATTCCGTATATTATCATATAAAACCATCGGGTCTGTTATTCGCTCCAAATCAATCTTACACATTTCGTAGAATTCTTCCTCTTCCCCTCTCAATTTGTCATAAAACAAGGCCTTATCTTTGAGTGCTATATTTTTCACCGTGATCCATCGGGGATCATCAAGTAAATTCTTATAATCAACTTCAGAATCATTCCCTACTACATACTTCCAACTGGGATATCCATTTTTAGCTGTCTTCATGGTAACGAAAGCATTCAGGTATTTGAAAGCCTTATCATGATCATTCAACCATGCAGCCAGAATTGATGCATCGTTCAATTCAGATGTATCGATGCTATCAGGAAACAGTTCAAAAGCATCTTCATACATCCTAAGGGCTTTTTTATGACCATCCATGTCCTTTTCTTTCCACATCACATTATATGCTTTATGTATCAGAACAGAATAACTCTCTTGCCCATACAACGGGATACTGAACAAACCTAAAATCACAACAACAGACTTTGCCACTTGAAGTTTCATATCATATAAGATTTATTTAAGTTTATCGTCTTTTTCCTCTCTGTTTTTTATATCATTTTCCCTATATGCATTTCCTGAATCCTCTTATAAAACAGAACGTTTACTATTGCTGGGGCTCAAAACATTTTTCGGATGCGTTGGATTCCTTCGACGAGTACATCCACTTCCTCTTTTGTATTATAGAGTGCGAACGACGCCCTGACGGTCCCTTCGATGCCGAGTGCGTGCATAAGCGGTTGTGCACAGTGGTGCCCCGTACGAACGGCAATACCAAGACGGTCGAGCAGCATACCCATATCGTAATGATGTATGTTGCCTACCAGAAAAGAAACAACACTGTTCTTATGTTCGGTACGTCCGAAGATACGCATGCCTTCTATTTCATCGAGCCGCTCCGTCGCATAGCGAAGCAGTTCATATTCATGCGCCGCGATCTCGGTAAGTCCGATGGTCTGTATATACCTCAACGCCTCGGCCAGCGCCGTGCTGCCGATGTAATCCGGAGTGCCGGCCTCAAACTTATACGGAAGTTCATTGAACGTCGTGTGCTCGAACGTCACATTTTGAATCATCTCCCCACCTCCCTGATAAGGCGGCAGGCGGTCTAACCATTCCGCCTTTCCGTAGAGTATGCCGATGCCTGTAGGCCCATAGACTTTATGCCCGGAAAAAGCATAAAAATCCGCATCGAGCGCTTGCACGTCGATCGGTTGATGGGCAACCGCCTGCGCGCCGTCTATAAGGACAGGTATCCCGTGCTGATGGGCTATCCGCACAACCTCCTCCACCGGGTTGATCACCCCGAGTACGTTCGACATCTGGGTGACAGCTACGAGCTTCGTCCTGTCGGAAAACAACCGGGAAAATGCTTCCAGATCGAGTTCACCGCACTCATTAAACGGTATCACTTTTATTTTCAATCCGTTTAATTGCCAGGGAACAATATTGGCATGATGCTCCATGACGGAGACGATCACCTCGTCACCGGGCTTTACAAAAGCACGTGAAAAGCTTGATGCAACAAGGTTAATTGCTTCGGTTGTACCTCGCGTAAAAAGAATTTCGGCCGAAGAACGGGCATTCAAGAATGCCCGTACGGTTTCGCGAGCCGCCTCATGCGCTTCGGTAGCCTGCTGACTGAGAAAATGAACACCGCGATGGATATTCGCATTCACGGAATAATATTCTTCCGTAATTCTATCAACGACACAACGAGGCTTTTGGGTCGTGGCCGCATTGTCGAGATAGACGAGCGGCTTGCCGTATACTTCGCGCTGCAGAATCGGAAAATCGTTTCGGATGGATGCTGTCTCTAACATGACGCAAAGATAGCATTCCCTGCTGAAAGCAGTATCTCTCCAACCTTGAAAAATGTGTGTATATGAAATAAAGATATTTAATTTTTAAGCGCTTGAGGTAGGACGAAGCATAAAATCTTTTTTCTTTGCACCCGGTATTAATCTTTTAAAATAACAGAACGATGAAGAAAATGATTTTGAGCGCAGCCATTGTTGCTGCCATGGCATTGGGTGTTTCTGTCAATGCACAGGACACGAAAGAAAAGAAAGAGTGCACAAAGACAGAGCAGAAGTGCTGCAAGAAGGAAGGCAAGGAAGCCTGCAAGAAAGATAAAGCTTGCGACAAGAAGAAAGATGAATGCTGCTCCAAGAAAAAAGAAGCAAAGTGATGATCTTCTCATAGATCAAAAGAGTTGTCTCATACTGAGACAACTCTTTTTTTTATTTCTTCGTGTCTGGCCCCCTTGATATTCTTTCCCTTGAAAGAATGGCAAGAGGTCGCTCTGCGATGCGGATGCAAGTATGTTGACACGCGTTACGGGCAGCCAATCAAAGCGCCATTTTGTCATATATCTATTACTTATTTAGCGCAGAATACGCCATTTTGACACAAAGCATACGATGGTATGCGTTTTGTGTCTTATCTGATGAAGTCGATTCAGCAGATACGGTGACAACGATCTCCAAAAAGGTCGGGAATCATAAGTAAGAATGATGAGCCGGACTTCAAAAAAAAAGAACATTAAATTATAGGAGGATTGAATAATGACAACTTTGATTAGACGAAATCAGAACGATTGGTTACCGTCCATTTTCAATGACTTTTTTGAACATGAGTGGATGGGACGTACGAACGCAACGGCACCTGCCATCAACGTAAAGGAAATGAAAGACCGTTATACGGTCGAAGTAGCAGCCCCGGGCATGACGAAGGAAGACTTTCACATCAATATTGATGCAGACAACCATTTGGTGATCTCGATGGAGAAAAAGAGCGAAAAGAGTGAAGAGAATAAGGACGCACGCTATCTGCGTCGCGAATTTTCGTACTCGAAGTTCCAGCAGGCGATGATTCTGCCGGACGATGTGGACAAAGACAAAATCTGTGCAAAAGTAGAAAATGGTGTGCTGAATATCGATCTGCCCAAACTCTCGCACGAAGAGACTCACAAGGTAGAGCGGACAATCGAAATCGGTTGATTGCAACCCCGTCGAATAACGGAGCATGATATTAGTTAATAAAAGTCAATGTGCGCAAAATCGCACATTGGCTTTTTTATGTTATGCTGAAGGTTCACTAACTTAGCCGCATGAAATGAATCGCAGCCCGACAGGGCGGATTCATGGAAATGATTTATTATTTATCAAAAGTGAAACGAGCGGTTGTGATAGGCGCCACTTCCGGCATGGGACTGGAGGTGGCAAAACTCTTGCTCGCTCGCGGTTGGTCACTTGGCGTGGCCGGCCGTCGCGAGGCCGAGCTGGCGCATTTGCAAGCGCTGAATCCGGAACGGGTGACAATACAGATACTCGATATCACACGCGACGACGCACCGGAGCGTTTACATCGGCTGATCGAAGCAATGAGCGGAATGGATTTGTTCTTTCTCTCGTCGGGCGTCGGGCGACAGAACATGACCCTGCAAGAAGATATCGAGTTATGGACGGCGGTGACGAACGTCTCCGGATTTATCCGTATGGTTACAGCGGCCTATCGTTATTTTCGCAACAACGGCGGTGGGCATATCGCTGTCATCAGCTCGATTGCGGGAACGAAAGGATTGGGGAGCGCACCGGCTTATTCGGCCTCCAAACGTTTTCAAAACACCTATATTGACGCTTTGGCACAGTTAACGCATTTACAAAAGGATAACATTATCTTCACGGATATAAGACCCGGATTTGTAGATACGGCCATACTCGACGACCCAAAGAAATACCCGATGCTCATGCGACCGGAAGCTGTGGCCCGACATATCGTCCATACGCTGGAAAAGCGTAAACGCGTCGCCGTCATCGACTGGCGCTACCGTCTTTTGGTCTTCTTCTGGCGACTTGTTCCGCAACGCATCTGGGAACGGTTAAGAATCAGCAACCGTTCGTCAACCGATCAAAGACATACGTAGGCCTCTTCTCTATTTTGATATCCGAGCAAAAAAAAAGCATTTTTTTCTTGCATGTTAAAAAAGACGCCGTATCTTTGCACATGATATGATTATGTGAACAAAAAAATGAAACGATTTTACACTCACAAGTATTATTACTTTTATCTTGGTAGAGATAAAGGCAGGACTTGATGTGTGTAAGAAACGAAAAAAGTACCTTAGGGTATTGCCATTTAGAAAAAGGTCCTGCCATGTGAGTGGCGGGATTTTTTTTTGATGTTGCGAACATGAAGAAAAAAATAAACATAAAGAATG
Organism: Tannerella forsythia; assembly: GCF_001006485.1. Classification (GTDB taxonomy): domain Bacteria; phylum Bacteroidota; class Bacteroidia; order Bacteroidales; family Tannerellaceae; genus Tannerella; species Tannerella forsythia. The sequence goes on along the minus strand of NZ_JUET01000058.1, from coordinate 106,736 downwards.
AGAAAAATTGCCATACAGGGAATAGCCGGTTCGTATCATGATGTAGCGGCACATCGATATTTCGAAGACGAGCCGATCGAGTTAGTACCGTGCGAGACCTTTAAGAAGCTTGTGCGAAAAGTCACGTCCGATGAACGGACGGTCGGAATCATGGCGATCGAGAACACGATTGCCGGAAGTCTGTTGCAGAATCACGATCTGATTCGACAGAGCGGGTGCGTGGTGACGGGAGAGTATAAATTACGTATTATGCACTCACTGGCCGCACTTCCGGGGACGAACATGTCCGACCTTACCGAAATCAATTCGCATCCGATCGCCCTGATGCAATGCGATGATTTTCTGGCGACGCTTCCGCATGTCAAGCTCGTCGAGACGGATGATACGGCGGGCAGTGCACGACGGATCGCCGCGGAGCAGATGCACGGTCATGCCGCTATCTGTGCGCGTCGGGCAGCCGATATGTACGGTCTGGAGGTGCTGGCCGAAGGCATCGAGACGAACAAACGCAACTATACGCGCTTTCTGGCCGTGGCCACCCCGCCGATGGCTTCCGAACTCCTTGAAGGAGTGACGAAGAACAAGGCTTCGCTCGTTTTCTCTTTGCCACATACGGCCGGCAGCCTCTCGAAAGTCCTGACGATTCTCTCGTTCTATGATATGAATCTGTCGAAAATACAGTCGTTGCCGATTATCGGGCGCGAATGGGAATATTTGTTTTACGTCAATCTGACGTTCTCGGATTATCCACGCTACAAACAGGCGCTGGATGCGATTATGCCGCTGACGAAGGATTTGAAAATTTTAGGAGAATATGCAGAAGGAAAACAAGGTATATGATGTTATGCCTGCCACGCGTGTGGACAGCGTGCAGGAATATTATTTCTCAAAGAAACTGAAAGAGGTCGCCGCGATGAATGCCGCAGGTATGCGTGTGATCAGCCTCGGCGTGGGAAGCCCCGACCTGCCACCGTCGGACGGGGCGATCGCCACGCTCTGTCGCGAAGCATGCCGCCCGGACGTACACGGTTACCAGCCCTATACAGGCATTCCCGAACTGCGGCACAGCTATGCCGGATGGTATCGGCGATGGTTCGACGTGGAGGCAGATCCGGAAACGGAAATCCTGCCGCTTATCGGCTCGAAGGAAGGGATTCTGCATATCTCTATGGCTTTCCTCAATCCGGGCGACGGTGTGCTCGTGCCTGACCCCGGCTATCCGACATACCGTTCGGTGAGCCGGCTTGTCGGAGCTGATCTGATCCCTTACGAATTACAAGTGTCGAACGGCTGGCAGCCCGACTTCGACACGCTGGAGCAGATCGTGGCCGAGCGGCAAGCCAGCGGCCTCACCCGCATTAAATTGATGTGGACAAACTACCCGAATATGCCGACCGGTGCCGACGGAGACGAGGCTCTGTTCAAACAGCTGATCGCTTTTGGCCGTCGCCACGGAATCGTTATCTGCCATGATAATCCATATAGCTTCATCCTCAACGATCATCCGCGCAGCATCCTGCGCGTAAAAGGAGCCAAAGAAATCGCTATCGAGCTCAACTCGATGAGTAAAGCGCACAACATGCCCGGATGGCGTATGGCCATGCTGGTGTCGAATGCGCAGTTTGTACAATGGATTCTGAAAGTGAAGAGCAACGTCGATTCAGGCCAGTTCCGCCCGATGCAATCGGCCGTAGTCGAAGCGTTGAACGCACCGCCGGCATGGTACGCTGAGATGAACCGCATCTATCGTGGTCGTCGCAAACTGGCCGGACAGATCATGCAGGCGCTGGATTGCACATACGACGAGCAACAGGTTGGTATGTTCCTCTGGGGACGGATAGCCGATAGGGAAATGAGCGGCGAAGCATTGGCGGATCGTGTGCTCCGTGAAGCCAACGTATTTATCACGCCCGGATTTATTTTCGGCAATGCAGGCAAACGCTATGTCCGGCTCTCGCTCTGCTGTAAAGAGGAACAACTGACTGAGGCGCTGGAACGAATCAACAACAGATGGAAACAATAACATAACACACAGATAAACAAAAAAAATAAACTATATGGAAGAATTAAATTTACAATCTATTTTATTACCGGGGATCGAAGACAAGCGTCCGCTCGTGATTTCCGGGCCGTGCAGCGCCGAGACCGAAGAACAGGTCTTGACTACGGCTAAAGGATTAGCTGCGATCGGTATTCGCATCTTTCGCGCAGGCATCTGGAAACCCCGCACCAAACCGGGAGGCTTTGAAGGAGTGGGTACCATTGGACTGCCATGGTTGAAGAGAGTAAAGGAGGAGACAGGCATGTATGTGGCTACCGAGGTGGCCACGAGAGACCATGTTTTTGAAGCCTTAAAGGCTGGAGTCGATGTTTTATGGGTCGGCGCACGGACGGCAGTCAATCCGTTTGCCATGCAGGATGTGGCCGATGCGCTGCGAGGCGTTGACATCCCCGTGCTGGTTAAAAACCCGGTCAATCCCGATCTGGAGCTCTGGATCGGCGCCATCGAACGCCTTTACGGAGCAGGTATCCACCGTATCGGAGCGGTACATCGCGGGTTCAGTTCGTTCGACAAGAAGATGTATCGTAACCTCCCGCTCTGGCATATTGCTATCGAGTTGCGTCGCCGTATGCCAAACCTGCCCATCATTTGCGACCCCAGCCATATCGGCGGTAAACGCGAACTGATTGCATCGCTCTGTCAGCAGGCGATGGACCTGAACTTCGACGGACTGATCATCGAAACGCACTGCAACCCGGACCATGCATGGAGCGATGCGGCACAACAGATTACCCCCGAAGTGCTGGATTATGTGCTGAACCTGCTCGTCATCCGCGAGTCAAACCAAACGACCGAAAACCTGTACGAACTGCGCCGACAAATCGACGGGATCGACGAGAATCTGCTCGAACTGTTGGCCAAACGGATGCGTATCTCCCGGGAGATTGGAGTATATAAGAAAGAACATCGTATGCCGATACTGCAAACACCGCGCTACGGAGAGATTCTGGAGAATCGCACCAAGGCCGGGGTAGCAATGGATCTGAATCCTGATTTCGTGCAGGCTGTCCTGAAAGAAATTCATGAGGAATCGGTACGTCAGCAAATGATTGTCATGAACGAATAGACTGAACAGACAATGAAAATATTGATCTTAGGCGCGGGAAAGATGGGGTCTTTCTTTACCGACCTGCTGAGTTTCGACCATGAGGTGGCCGTACTCGAACAAGACCCGAAGCGGATGCGTTTTATCTACAATGCCCTGCGTATGCAATCGGTCGACGAGATCGACGCGTTTGCCCCCGAGATGGTCATCAACTGCGTCACCCTGACCCACACGCTCGACGCATTCAGAAGCGTATTGCCGCATCTCCGACCCTATTGTATCATCTCCGACATCGCATCGGTGAAAACCAACCTGCTGGAGTTCTACAAAGACTGCGGTTTTCCGTACGTCTCTACCCACCCGATGTTCGGGCCGACCTTTGCGAACCTTGGTAACCTGATGCAGGAGAATGCCATCATCATCTCCGAAGGCGACCATCTTGGCAAAATTTTCTTCAAAGACTTATATGAGAAACTGAAACTGAATATCTTTGAATACACGTTTGAGGAACATGATAAAGTCGTTGCTTACTCGTTGGGGATTCCTTTTGCTTCGACGTTTGTTTTTGTCGCAACGATGGTACATCAGGATGCGCCGGGAACGACTTTCAGACGCCACATGAAGATTGCTCGAGGCGTGCTGTCCGAAGATGATTATCTGCTGACTGAAATCCTGTTTAACCCGCGAACACCCGGACAGATCGACCGTATCCGGCGCGAACTGGACGAATTACAGAAAATCATTGCCGAACGCGATACGGAAGCGATGCGAGGCTATTTGGCGCGTCTCCGCAAAAAAATCGACTAGAGAAAGTCTGCAACCGGAAAAACTTTCTATCTTTATGCGGCTTAACATTATAAAAAAAGATGGCTTCGACAGGAAAAGAAAAATATTGGAAATATTCGCTTGGTATCCTGATCCTGTTATTGGGATGGGTAATTATTAAGGAACTGTGGATGTTTGTAAACGGACTGTTGGGAGCTTTTACCATCTTTGTGATGGTGCGCCGGCAAATGATTTACCTGACGGAAAAGAAAAAGATGAATCATGTGCTGGCCACGATCCTTATTCTGTTCGAAGTGGCAGCTGTCATTACGGTTCCGCTTTATTTTATGATCCGGGCACTGTTGGGAAAGGTACAAAACATCGACATGGATATTTCATCCCTGCAAAAGATGATTGAAAACCTCGAGATTCAACTCCGGCAACGATTCGGCTACGATTTGTTCTCGTCCGAAAACCTGACAACAGCCACGGGCTATATCAGCACCGTTATTCAATACCTTATCAGCCAGATGAGCAGTATGGTTGTGACGGTTGTCGTACTGATCTTCCTCTTGTATTTTATCCTGCTTAATTTCCGGACGATCGAACAGTATTTTTACGAACTGCTGCCATTTAGCCCTGAAAACAGGAAGAATATTACCAGCGAAGTATATGTTATGGTGCGGTCGAATGCTATCGGCATTCCTCTACTCGCTATCATACAAGGTCTCATCGCCTATATCGGATATCTGATATTCGGTGTGCCGAGTGCTTTACTTTTCGGTTTTCTGACATGCTTTTCAACCATCATTCCTATCGTCGGCACCGGCATCGTATGGGTGCCGATCGTGGTATATCTGATGATGGTCGGCGACTGGACGAACGCTATCGGACTGGGAGCTTTCTGCGCCATCATCCTCACGAACATCGACAATGTCATCCGTTTTATCCTTCAGAAAAAACTGGCCGATACACACCCCCTCATCACGGTTTTCGGAGTGATTTTCGGCCTGTCGGTTTTCGGATTCTGGGGAATCATTTTCGGCCCGTTGCTGCTCTCTATCTTTTTCCTGCTTGTCAAAATGTTTAAAACCGAGTATCTGGACAAAGGCAATATGTAATAGCCGCTATTCTTTTACTTGGTTGCTGATAAACTCATTCGTATATTTCAGCAGCTCCGTAAAATGACGGGAAAAGGTCATCGTTTCGGTATGACGGATCGAAATAAATTTTTCGCGTCCGTCCGCCTGACAGGCAATTTGGTAAATCATATCGGCAACAGGCTGATCCGGCTCTTTCTCGAATCCGTATGAGTCATTCATATCAAAAAGTTTACTTTTAGCCAGTAACGATTTAAATCGCGCATATTCCCCGTCGGTCAGTGTCCCTTCCGCATGGTAAGGCTCGTACTGTTCAAAACGGATGTTCTGCTTCTCTACAACGTAATGCCTCTCGCTGTCTATCGATAGTGACAGCCGGTACGTTCGGGTGCTCTCCAGCACATAAGTATAAGAAAAATGCTTCGGCTCGCTTCCTCCGCAACGGATCAACAATACCAGAGTGAGCAGAAGCAAAAAGGTAGTTTTAAAAAATGTTTTCATCTGTTCGTTGTGTTTTGTAATCCTCCCCCCCCTATACAGAACGTCATTATCCGGACAAAGGGGGAAGAAGTAAAAATAGTAAAGAATATAAATGCTTCAGTTTCCGTATCTGCATCCGGCACATCGGGCCAGTTCGCCGCGGAAGCGTTTTTCGACAAGCAGGTGCAGACGGTCTTTTAAGGCGTCGAGACGCACATGATCGATCACATCCGACATAAAAGCGACGCTGAGCATCATCCGCGCCTCTTCGTAAGGAAGACCACGGCTTTGCATGTAGAAGAGCGCCTGTTCATCAAGTTGACCGGTCGTCATGCCATGCGAACATTTCACATCGTCGGCATAAATCTCGAGCTGCGGCTTGCTGTACATACGGGCATCGGAGGTGAGACACATGTTACGGTTCGTCTGGTAAGCCTCTGTTTTCTGCGCGCCTTCATTCACAAATATCCGCCCGCTGAAAACACCTACTGCGCGCTCGTCAAGGACGTTCTTAAACAACTCGTTGCTGGTGCAATGCGGTACAACATGCGTGATATGGGTGTACGTATCCACCTGTTGATCACGATCTTCAATGGCCATTCCGCAAAGCGTCGCTTCCGCTCCTTCGCCGTTCAGACGAATCCGGTAATTATTACGGGTCAGTCCGTTATTCAGCGTGATACCGTTAACCAAGACATTAGACGAAGCAGCCTGTTCGACATAGAGCGACGAAAAACGCGTAGTCGAAGCCGAGCTTTCTTCCAAGTCATAGTAATCGAAGAATGCCCCTTCTTCAGCAAAGATTTCAACCACTTGAGTAGCAAGGAATTTAACATCATCCATGCTATGGTCACAGACGAGCAATCTGGCCGATGCATGCGGCTCTATAATGATCAGCACGCGACGGTTCGCCATCAGGTCGACCGTACTACGGAAGATATTAATCAACTGTACGGGGCGTTCGACGTGGACGCCCCGAGGTACATAAAGCACAAACCCGTCTTGTGCCAGCATCGTATTGAGGGCGCTGACAGCATCGGCCGAAGTATCGGCAGCCTTGCCGTAGTAGCGTGATGCGATCTCGGGGTGAAGCTCGGCAAACGCGTGCATCCCTCCCGCATATACCTCTTCGGACAAGGAAGTCTTCGGTAACGTATCGGTATAAAGCGAATCATTCACTACGAAGTAGAGCGAGGTGCTCATGTTCGGCACATCACAGCGGAACACGTCCGAAGGGTTGGTCGGCACATGCAGACGGGTCAAGTTCAACCCATAGTCAGGCGCAAACGCCTTGGCAACATCGGTATAACGATAGTCTTCATGCAGGGGGGAGGGGAAGCCTGTCCGCTCGAAATCGGCCAAAGCCTGTGTCCGCAAGGCGTTCATAAACGCCGGCGCATAGCGGTGGAGCACATCTTCGTGCTGCGTAAAAAAATCCATGTATTGTTTTTCCGGATGCATCGCATCCTTGTCCGATATATGCAAACTATTCATCTTTCGCCGTTAATCGTTCGTTTTCAACCAATCGTAGCCTTTCTTCTCCAAATCAAGAGCCAGTTCGGCACCGGCAGTTTTCACCATACGTCCTTCGTAGAGGACATGCACGACATCGGGCTTGATATAATCGAGCAGACGCTGATAGTGAGTAATGATTATCGACGCATTATCGGGCGATTTGAGTTTGTTTACCCCGTTAGCCACAACGCGCAATGCATCGATATCGAGGCCGCTATCCGTCTCGTCCAGAATAGCCAATGTCGGATTGAGCATGGCCATCTGAAAAATCTCGTTGCGTTTCTTCTCTCCCCCGGAAAAGCCTTCATTGACACTACGGCTCATCAACTTATTATTGAGCTCCACAATCTCGCGTTTCTCACGCATCATCTTCAGAAAATCCGAGGCCGAAACCGGCTCTTCATTTCGATATTCACGCTGTGCATTGACCGCAGCCCGCATGAAATTGACCATGCTGACCCCCGGAATCTCTACCGGATACTGGAAGCTGAGGAATATCCCCTCGCAGCTCCGCTCTTCGGGCGAGAGCTCCAACAGGTCTTTGCCCTTATACCTCACCGTTCCTTTTGTCACCGTAAACACCGGATTACCGACGAGCACACTGCTGAGCGTGCTTTTACCGGAACCGTTCGGCCCCATAATCGCATGTATTTCACCTTTCCTGACGGTCAGGTTAAGTCCCCTGAGAATCTCTTTACCGTCAACCTCTGCATGTAAATCTTTTATCTCTAACAAGATTTCTCCCATAATTCAATCTTAATCCCAGAATAACATGTCTAATAATAATATAACAAACTTTCCCCGTCCCGTTCCGAAAAACGGAACGGAAGATATACGTATCATCCCACACTTCCTTCCAACGAGATCGCCAACAACTTCTGCGCTTCTACCGCAAACTCCATCGGCAGCTTGTTCATCACCTCACGAGCATATCCGCCGACAATTAAGCTTACGGCTTTCTCGGTATCGATACCACGCTGGTTACAATAGAACAGCTGTTCTTCATTGACTTTCGAAGTCGTTGCTTCATGCTCTACAACAGCCGTTTCATTTTGGATATCGACATAAGGATACGTATGCGCGCCACAGGTAGAGCTGAGTAACAAGCTGTCGCACTGACTGTGATTACGTGCTCCCTCGGCACGAGCGGCGACTTTCACCATACCCCGGTAACTGTTCTGACTGTGACCGGCCGAGATTCCTTTCGATACGATCGTGCTGCGGGTGTTTCGCCCCAAGTGGATCATCTTCGTACCCGTGTCGGCCTGTTGGTGATTATTCGTCACCGCAACGGAATAAAACTCTCCCACCGAGTAATCGCCGGCCAGAATACACGACGGATATTTCCACGTAATGGCCGAACCCGTTTCTACCTGCGTCCACGAGATTTTACTGCCTTCACCTTTGCAGATGCCCCGCTTAGTCACGAAATTATAAATCCCACCGTTGCCGTTCTTATCGCCCGGATACCAGTTCTGCACCGTCGAATATTTTACTTCGGCACGTCTGTGAGCAACGATCTCCACAATGGCTGCATGCAGCTGGTTCTCGTCACGCATCGGTGCGGTACATCCTTCAAGGTAACTGACATACGACTCGTCATCGGCTACGATCAGGGTTCGTTCAAACTGCCCCGTGTTAGCGGCATTGATTCGAAAATACGTGCTCAACTCCATCGGGCAGCGCACGCCTTTGGGGATATACACGAACGATCCGTCGGAAAAGACGGCGGAGTTCAGTGCCGCAAAGAAGTTGTCGCGATAACCCACGACACTTCCCATATATTGCTTGACCAAATCCGGATGATGCTTTACCGCTTCGCTGAATGAACAGAAGATGATGCCTTTCTCAGCCAACGTTTCTTTAAACGTCGTTTTCACCGAGACGCTGTCCATCACGGCATCGACCGCCATCCCACTCAGGACCTTCTGCTCATGAAGGGGGATGCCGAGTTTGTCGAACGTCTTTAACAGCTCAGGATCAACCTCATCGAGGCTCTTCGGCCCTACTTTGGCCTTCGGCGCTGCATAATAAATAATATCCTGATAGTCGATCGGCGGAATCTTCAGATGAGCCCATGCAGGCATCTCTAAGGTCTGCCAGTGACGTAACGCCTTGAGGCGGAAATCAAGCAGCCATTCCGGCTCTTCTTTTTTGGCGGAAATCATGCGCACCACTTCCTCGTTTAATCCGCGATGCAACATATCGGTCTCGATCTCTGTCGTAAAACCGTATTTATATTCGCTACCGGTTATTTCATCTAAGATCGGGGCTGTATTTTTTTTTGTTGTATCCATGTTAATTTTTCCTCCTTACAAATAAATCGGCCGGACAGATTGCCGGCACAACTTCTTTTACATAATCATATAAACGGGATTCTACCTTCGTTTGTGGTGTGAGAATCACGGAACGACGATCTATGCCTTCCAACAGATTCAGTGTCAGACTAGCGATAAACAAAGCGACAACAGCCCCAAAGACAGCGCCAGCCAAATGATTGACCAAGCTCAGGGGCGTCGCATCCATGACCTTATGTACCCAGCCTCCGACCAGTGTAACCACCATAAGAATGCACACGAATGCGATCACATAGCTAACGACAGCCACCGTATTTTCCGGGAACCAACCGGTCTGTAAAATATATTCGCGGATGAACACGGCGACCTTTGCACACAAGTAGATCGCAGCAAGCAACGCAAGTAATGCTACCATCTGACGGATAAATCCGTCAATCCACCCTTTCAAAAAACCGGTTCCGACAAGGCAGATAATGACAATATCCAACCAGTTCCAGTTCATCCGCCAAAAACACTATAATGTTTTCTTTATCTCAATCTCATCGAACGGTTCAATCATATCGCCCACCTGAACATCGTTGTAATTATTGACAAAAATACCGCATTCCTGTCCGGTCACGACCTCCTTCACCTCGTCTTTGAAACGTTTCAGCGAGCTAAGTTCGCCCGTATGAATCACAATACCGTCACGAATGACACGTACTTTGTTCGTACGTTTGATCTTGCCTTCTTTCACGATACAGCCGGCCACCGTACCCACCTTTGAGATATTGAAGACCTGCTGTACTTCCACATTCCCACAGATTTCTTCCTTGATCTCCGGCGAAAGCATACCTTCCATCGCAGATTTCACTTCTTCGATCGCATCGTAGATAATCGAGTACAAACGAATCTCCACGCCTTCTTTGTCGGCCAGTTTACGTGCCGATGCCGCCGGACGCACCTGGAAACCGATGATGATGGCATCTGACGAAACCGACAATTCCACATCCGATTCCGAAATCTGACCAACGGCTTTATGAATCACATTGACCCGAATTTCTTCCGTCGAAAGATTGATCAAAGAGTCAGACAAGGCTTCGACCGAACCGTCCACATCGCCCTTGACAATGAGGTTGAGCTCATGGAAGTCGCCAAGTGCGCGACGGCGTCCCAACTCTTCGAGCCCGAAACGTTTCTGCGTACGCAGCCCCAACTCGCGCTGCAATTGTTCGCGACGACCGGCAATCTCACGTGCTTCCTGTTCCGTTTCAAGAACATTCAGGGTATCGCCGGCCTGAGGCGCACCGTCCAATCCGAGAATCAACACCGGCTCCGACGGCCCTGCGCTTTCGACACGCTGATTGCGTTCGTTAAACATCGCCTTAAGACGCCCGTAGTGCGTACCGGCCAATATGACATCCCCCTGCCGTAACGTTCCGTTGCTCACTAACACCGTCGCCATATAACCACGTCCCTTATCAAGCGACGATTCGATGACGGAAGCCGTTGCACGCTTCTTTGGGTTGGCTTTCAGTTCGAGCAAGTCGGCTTCGAGCAATACTTTTTCAAGCAATTCCGGTACACCTATCCCCTTTTTGGCCGAGATTTCCTGACTTTGATACTTCCCGCCCCAGTCTTCCACCAGATAATTCATCTGTGAAAGTTCTTCTTTGATTTTGTCCGGATTTGCTCCGGGCTTATCAATCTTGTTAATGGCAAAAACGATCGGCACTCCTGCCGCAGAAGCGTGATGGATCGCCTCGACCGTCTGTGGCATGACGCTATCGTCTGCCGCCACAATGATGATCGCAATATCCGTCACCTTGGCACCGCGAGCACGCATGGCCGTAAAGGCTTCGTGACCGGGAGTATCTAAGAATGTGATATGTCGGCCATCGGACAACGTCACATTGTATGCACCGATATGCTGTGTAATTCCGCCTGCTTCACCGGCAATCACATTGGCATTCCGGATATTGTCAAGCAAAGATGTTTTTCCGTGATCCACGTGCCCCATCACTGTCACAATCGGCGGACGTGCCCCCCAATCTTCCGGATTATCTTCCTCTTCTTTAATCGCTTCGGACACTTCGGCACTTACATATTCCGTCTTGAAACCGAACTCCTCTGCCACGATGTTAATCGTCTCGGCGTCGAGACGCTGATTAATCGACACCATCATGCCAATGCTCATACAAGTGGAGATCACTTCCGCGACAGAGATATCCATCATGTTTGCCAGATCATTAGCCGTCACAAACTCGGTCAGTTTTAAAACACGGCTCTCCTTGGCTTCCTCAAGCTGCAATTCCTGTTCACGGTGTGCTACGGCATCGCGTTTCTCACGACGATATTTGGCCCCTTTGCTCTTTCCGCCTTTGCTTGTGAGGCGGGCCAGCGTTTCCTTCACCTGCTTCTGTACGTCTTCCTCACTGATCTCGGTACGAACCGGCTTCTTCAAACGTTTTCCTCCGTGATCATGACTGCGCCCGCGATCATCGCGACGACTGTTCGTACCCACCGTCGCATTGATATCGATCTTATCTTTCTTGATCCGTTTACGCTTCTTTTTTCCGCCCTCACCGGTCGATGCCACAGGGGCTGTCGAACTTACATTGCCGGCTCCGGATTTCTGCTTATGGTCCGCCGGCGTCTGCTGTTTGCGTTTCTCTTCGCGCTCTTTTCTACGCTCTTCTTTGCTCTTTTTCTTAGGACGCATCGACTGGTTGATGGACGACAAATCTATTTTGCCCGTTACTTTAATCGCCGACTCCAATTTCGGCTGTCCCAAGCGGAAGATTTCCTCCTCCGGCCTCGGAACCGACTTGCTTTCCGGTGATTGCTCCGACAACGTTTCGACCGTTTTCTCTTCAGCTTCAGTCATTCCTGCCGGCTCTTCCTTTTTGTTTGCCACAGATCCTCCTGCGACAGGACGTTCCGACGTCTGCACCTCTTGCGCTTCGACAGGCGGTGCGGGCGGTGGTATGACTTTCGACTCCGGAGCTTGTGTCGATTCCGGTTGCTGTACTTTTTCGATCTTGTTCGCCTCTTCTACTTCTTCTGCAGGAGTAGCAAAAGACACGTTTTTTTCCTTTTTCGCCTCTTTTTTTGTCCGCTTCGTACCCTCTTTCTTCGGTTTACCGACACCCGCAAGGTCAATCTTACCCTTCGTAACAAACTTAGGTTTGATCTCGTCAGGAACCTCCGTTTTAATCACCTCCGGCGTTTTTTTCGGTTTTTCTTCCTTTTCTTTACCCTTTGGGAGAGCTTCCTTTACCGACGCTTTCGGAGCCGTTTTTTCAAGCAGACGGCGACGTTCGGCCTCCGACAGGTTCTTTCCGAATTCTTTAACCAGCAATGCATACTGATCATCCTGAATCCGAACATTGGGATTGTTATCAATTTCACATCCTTTTCCGTGCAGGAAATCGACCACCGTCTGAAGACCGACATTCAAGTCTTTGAGTACTTTGTTTAATTTAACAGGCATATATTTCTTCTTGTATGGATCTCGTATGTTATTCCTTCTCTTCTTGTTCTTCTTCACTTTCCGTGTCCTGCTCCTTCGGCAGGAACTCCGGTACGTCTTCCGGAGCATACGGCTCCTCCTCTTCGAAAGGCTCAAAATCCGGCTCGAACGGTTCCTCTTCTTCGTCTTCAAATTCGGCTGACAGAATACTCAATACTTCATCGACCGTTTGCTCTTCCAAATCGGCACGTTCCATAATCTCTTCACGCGACAGTGCGAGTACGGCCTTAGCCGTATTACAACCGATATTCTTCAGCGTATCAATCACCCACATATCGACCTCATCAGCAAATTCGTCCAGATAAATATCTTCTTCGTCAGCGGCATCGATATCGCGGAACACGTCGATCGTATAGTCCGTCAACATACTGGCTAACTTGATATTCAATCCGTTTTTACCGATGGCGAGGGAAACTTCTTCGGGACGCAAAAAAACTTCCGCCTTATGCTCTTCCTCATCCACACGGATCGACGATATCTTGGCCGGGCTCAAAGCGCGCTGAATAAACAACGACGTGTTACTCGTATAGTTGATCACATCGATATTCTCGTTTCGAAGTTCCCGCACGATTCCGCGGATGCGCGATCCTTTCATCCCGACGCACGCTCCGACAGGGTCTATCCGTTCGTCATACGATTCAACGGCAATTTTGGCCCGCTCGCCCGGAATACGTGCAATGGCTTTGATGGTGATAAGACCATCGTTGATTTCAGGCACTTCAAGCTCAAAGAGACGTTGTAAGAAGACTTTATCCGTTCGTGAGAGATAAATCTTCGTATTGTTATTATCATTCTCTACCCGCTGCACAATGGCGCGCACCGATTCTCCCTTGCGATAAAAATCGCTTGGAATCTGCTCTGCCTTAGCCAACAACAATTCATTCCCTTCGTCATCCAACAGCAAAACTTCTTTTTTCCAGACCTGATAAACATCGGCCGTTACGATCGAGCCGATCAAATCTCTATATTTGGCGTACAAATTATCTTTTTGCAACTCCAAGATTTTCGAAGAAAGCGTCTGGCGTAAATTCAAAATGGCACGACGTCCGAAGTCCGCAAAATGTACTTCGTCCGTCACTTCTTCGCCCACTTCACAGTCGGCATCGATCTTTTGCGCTTCACTTAATGCAACTTCCAGATTCGGGTCTTCCACATGACCGTCTTCCACGACCATCCGGTTTCGCCAGATTTCAAAATCACCTTTTTCCGGATTGATGATCACATCGTAGTTTTCATCCGTCCCGAACATCTTGGCGATCACATTGCGGAATGATTCTTCCAGCACGTTGATCATCGTATCTTTATCTATGCTCTTCAACTCCTTAAATTCCTGCAACGTATCAATCATACTGACTGTTTCTTGTCTTCTCGCCATAAAATTTCCTATTTGAATCTGATTATATTTTTCGTATATTTTATCTCGTCATAAAGGTAGCTCTCATCCGTACAAACCGTTACTTTGCGTTTGGCGCCCTCCGGTTTCACCGGCCGGCCGACCGTAACGACAAACCCTGTGTCATCAGCCGACTTCAAGCACCCGGACAGCTTTTCACCGCTCTTCAACAACACCTCAACCTCATTCCCTATATTTTTCAAATACTGACGAAGTGTCTTAAAAGGTGACGTCAGTCCGGTCGAGGTCACTTCCAACTCATAATCTTCAACATCTCTGTCCAGACCCGCTTCAATATAACGGCTTAGCGCCACACAATCCTCTATACCGACAGCCTGATCGTGATCGATTTCCACCACGATAAGATTATCCGGAGCAACGGTTACATCAACCAGATAACACTCCGAATCTGCCAAATACGCCTCGGCCAAACCGGCCACCATTTTCGCTTCAATCATCTCTATAATAGAAAGATGGGGACTACTCGCCCCCATCCCCTTTTTACTTTAGCCGGGTGCAAATATACAATAAATCAGCCTTTTTACCAAGAAAAAAAGCACAAATTTATTGCTTTACTTTTCAAAACAACTAAAACAAACTAATAATCAATAAAATAAAATATCGACTCGTTTTTTCATCGCTTCTTTTTTGTAATGTCTTATCCTTTTTGTATCTTGCGCAGCACAAAAAAACCGAACAGTAACAAAGACAGGATGAAAAAGGAAAAATTTCATATCGAATACATTTTCGACAAAGTTTCGAATCGTAGCCTGTGGAACCATCTAACAACAGCCCTCGGACTATCTTCCTGGTTTGCCGATACGGTAGATATCAGAGGGAACATCTACACATTCACATGGAAAAAAATGCAGGAACAAGCCGAAATCATCGAAATCAAACCCGAAGTCAGCGTTCGCTATCGATGGCTTGAAGAGGAAGATGAGAATGCCTACTTCGAATTTATCATCCATACGATCGAGCTTACCGGATCTACGGCGCTTGAGATTACCGATTTTGCAGAGCCGAACGAAAAGACGGATGCCATCGATCTGTGGGATTCGCAGGTGGAAGTACTCAAACGGACGTTAGGAATTTAATGTTGTTTCACATCAAGAGGTGATATATTATCTCTTTTTACACTACTTTTGCAGTTGATTTGAAAGGACATTATGGGGATTAAACGATTGTATCTCTTTTTGTTAAAAAAATTCATGCCGATATTCTTGATGACTTTCGGCATTTGCATGTTTATTGTCCTGATGCAGTTTCTCTGGAAATACGTAGATGAGATGGTAGGCAAAGGTCTTGAGATCAGTGTTCTTCTCGAGATGTTTTTCTACGCAGCCCTTTCCCTTGTACCGATGGCATTGCCTTTGGCCATTTTGCTGGCTTCCCTGATGACATTCGGGAACTTAGGAGAACAGCTTGAACTGTTGGCCATGAAGTCAGCCGGAATTTCTTTGCCTCGCATCATGCGCCCGTTTATCATACTCCTATCGTTCGTTGCCGTGGGCGCCTTCTTTTTCCAGAACAACATCATCCCTCTCTCACAAGTAAAAATGTGGACCCTCCTGGGCTCCATCAGGGCCAAATCGCCCGAATTGCAAATCCCCGAAAGCACCTTCTCCAATCAAATCGAAGGTTACAACCTCTATGTCAAGAGAAAAGACAAAGACGGGCGACTGAACCACCTGATGATCTATGATTATTCCGAAGGTTTTAACAATGCCCAGGTGATTGTGGCCGATTCGGGACGGATGAAGATTTCGGCCGACAAGCAGTTTCTGGTGCTTTATCTGTTCGAGGGCAAGATGTTCAAGAACTTCAACAAAGACGGCATTGGAAGCAGTGAAGCAATACCCTATATGAAGGAGTCGTTCAAGGTGCGGGAGATGCTGATCCGATTCGATTCGGATTTTCATCGTGCCGACGAATCGATCCTGCAAGACCGATACATCGGTAAAAACCTGGCTGATCTGCAATCCTCCATCGATTCGATGACAGCTCACTTGGACAGTATCAAGCAAATGAATGCGAGAGCAATCTATCAGCAGTCATACCGGAAAGAGTTGGAAGGAGCAAAAGAGGAAGACACCGTGCACACGGAAGAAATTCCGGACTTCGACCGTCTGTGCCGGGAATTACCGCCGGGCAGACAAGTCATGTTGCTTAGACAAGCCAAAAATGCGATCGAAACGACAAAGTCAGACTATGACTTCAAAGCGGCCGTATTATCCGGCGACGAGAAAGAGATGCGTCGCCATCATACCGAGATGCACCAGAAATTCACGCTTTCGTTTGCCTGCCTGATCTTCTTCTTTATCGGTGCACCGTTAGGTGCTATCATCCGCAAGGGCGGATTAGGCATGCCGGTCGTGATTTCCGTCTTCCTGTTTATTTTTTACTATGTCATCAATAACATCGGCCTGAAGATGGCCAGCAACGGCATGTGGCAGCCATGGCAAGGCATGTGGCTAAGCTCGGCCGTACTGCTTCCGCTCGGGGTGTTCCTTACCTACAAAGCCTCGAACGACTCGGTTATCCTCAATGCCGACACGTATGTCGAAGGGCTGAAAAAACTGATCGGCAAACGCGCAACACGTAAGATCGAAAAGAAAGAAGTCATCATGTTTCATGTCGACAATGCAATATGGGGAGCACAAATTGAGCGCTTGAAAGAACAATGCGAAACCTACCTGAAAACGTCCGGACAATGGATGCCTTATTTTCGTTTCTGGGAGCAGGGAGGCAGAGACCCGGAAGCCGAACGGATCTCCGTACAGCTGGAAGAACTGGTAACCGAAGGAAGTAATTCCGATCGCCATCTGGTGCTGAACAAACTGATGGATTACCCGATTCTCAACGGATACTATCCTATTCATTTCCGGATAAGCCGGACGGTGGGGAAAATATTGGGTTGGCTTTTTCCCATCGGCCTGCCAATATATCTGCTGGCCACTTATCGTCGCAAACTGCTGTTGCACGACATACGAACGATGACCCAGGTAAGTAATGAACTGTTGAATATTCTAAAAAACGAGACATATGAACCGAATGAACACGATTGAAGAAGCAATTGAAGATTTTCGTGAGGGAAAATTTCTGATCGTCGTCGATGACGAAGATCGCGAAAACGAAGGAGATTTCATTATCGCCGCAGAAAAGATCACTCCGGAAAAGGTCAATTTTATGCTGACGAACGGTCGGGGCGTACTCTGTGCACCGATTACGGAAGAACGGTGCGAAGAATTGGAGCTGAACATGCAGGTGATTCATAATACCTCCATGCTTGAGACGCCGTTTACCGTGACCGTAGACAAGCTGGGAGGCGGATGTACGACGGGCGTCTCGATCTATGACCGGGCGCAGACGATTTTAGCGCTTGCCGACCCGGCCACGAAGCCGTCCGACCTGGGACGACCGGGACACATCAATCCGTTGCGCGCCCGCTCGCGCGGCGTACTGCGCCGCGCAGGACATACCGAGGCCACGGTCGATATGGCACGACTGGCCGGGCTGTATCCGGCCGGGGCGCTGATCGAAATCCTGAACGAAGACGGAACGATGGCGCGCATGCCGCAACTGATCGAAGTCTCGAAAAAATTCGGCATCAAGATCATCACCATACGCGACCTGATTGCCTACCGCCTCAGAACAGAATCGCTCGTAGAGAAGGGGGTCGAGGCCGACCTGCCAACCGAGCACGGACGTTTCCGCATCATTCCTTTCCGCCAGAAAAGCAACGGGGCGGAACATGTGGTACTGATCAAAGGCGAACTGAACGCAGACGAGGCGGTGCTCGTCCGCGTCCACTCGTCGTGCATGACAGGCGATATCTTCGGTTCGATGCGATGCGATTGCGGCGAACAACTGCACAAGGCTATGCGCCTCATCGAGCAGGAAGGTAAAGGCGTGGTGCTCTACCTTAATCAGGAAGGGCGCGGTATCGGACTGATGGACAAGATTCACGCATATAAGCTGCAGGAAGAGGGCATGGACACGGTCGAAGCCAACTTGAAGCTCTGCCATCAGGCCGACGAGCGCGACTATGGTGTGGGAGCACAGATACTGCGTCAGATCGGCGTGACGAAGATGCGCCTGATGACGAACAACCCCGTCAAACGCGTCGGGTTGGAAGCTTACGGACTGGAAGTCGTCGAGAACATCCCGATCGAAGTGCCGCCCAACGAGCATAACGAGTTTTACATGCGCACCAAAAAAGAGCGCATGGGACACCAGTTGCAAAACATCAAATAACACAATCACTCTATTGAAAAACATCTAAATAATATGGAACAGGTATCAGCACGTTTGGCCAGCCTTTCAACATCGGCAACGCTGGCCATGTCACAAAAAAGTAGCGAACTGAAAGCGCAGGGCGTAGACATCATTAACCTGAGCGTGGGCGAACCGGACTTTTTTACGCCCGATCATATCAAGGCGGCGGCCAAGAAAGCCATCGACGAGAATTTTTCGTTCTATTCACCCGTACCCGGTTACATGGATTTACGGAAAGCGATTGTCGACAAACTGAAAAACGAAAACGGTCTCGATTATACGGTCGATCAGATCATTGTATCGAACGGAGCCAAACAGTCGGTCTGCAATACGCTGCTAAGTATCATCAATCCGGGCGATGAAGTGATCGTACCCGCTCCCTACTGGGTGAGCTACGTAGAGATGGTAAAACTTGCCGAAGGCACGAATGTGATCATCCCGGCCGGTATCGATCAGAATTTCAAAATCACGGCGGCACAGCTCGAAGCGGCGATCACGCCCCGCACGCGGGCGTTAATGCTTTGTTCGCCGTCGAACCCGACCGGCAGTGTGTACAGCCGCGAAGAACTTCAGTCGCTTGCCGGGGTGTTAGTCAAACATCCGAACATCATCGTACTGTCTGACGAAATCTACGAACATATCAACTATGTAGGGAAACATGCAAGCATCGCACAGTTCCCCGAGATAAAAGAGCGGATTGTAATCATCAACGGCGTATCGAAAGCATACGCCATGACGGGCTGGCGTATCGGATTCATTGCCGCGCCGCTGTGGATTGCCAAGGCAACGAACAAATTGCAGGGACAATACACGTCGGGCGCCAGCTCCATCGCACAGAAAGCCGCCAAAGAAGCCTTTGCCGGCGATCAGCGTTGCGTAGAGGAGATGCGACAAGCCTTTATGCGCCGGCGTGATCTGATCTGCCGCCTCTGCCGTGAGATTCCCGGTGTTCAGCTCTCCGTACCCGAAGGGGCTTTTTATATCTTCCCCGATGTGAGCAGCTACTTCGGCAAAAGCGCCGGCGAACGAACCGTAAAGAACGCGGCCGATCTGGCGATGTACCTGCTCGAAGTAGCCCATGTGGCTACGGTAGGCGGCGACTCGTTCGGTGCACCCGAATGTATCCGTCTCTCATACGCTACCTCGGACGAGAACCTGACCGAAGCGATGCGTCGCATCACCGAAGCATTGGCACAACTGAAATAAGTTGGAGCCGAATATAAAACAAGGGACAGCGATGTTGCGTCAGAACGAAATGTTTTGACGCAACATCCTTCACAGAAGTATATGAAACGACTCTTTTTCCTGCTGATCCTCCCACTCTTATCGACCGGTTGCCTGCGCGACGAGCTGCCGAACGCGGAAGCCGACATCCTGACATGTACCCTTGCCGAGGCGTCTCTCCTCAAGCGCGAACCGATCATTGAAAACGATAAAATCACGCTCTTCGTAGAAGCCAATGCAGACCTGACACGTCAAACGCTCTCATTCACCTTGTCCGACGGCGCCGTCATCGAACCGGCCGGAGGTACGACCCGCAACTTCTCTACGCCTCAAACATACACCGTCACATCGCAAGACGGGCAGTGGAAAAAAACGTATACCGTCGCATTCGTGACCGACGAACTGCCGACAAGGTATCATTTCGAAGATACGGTAGCCGAAAAGAACGGCCGCTTCTGCATCTTTGCCGAGAAGCAAAACGGACGCGTCTCAATGGAGTGGGCCAGCGGAAACCTCGGGTTTGCCATGACAGGCAACGCGCAAACACCCGACGACTATCCCACCGCTCAGTCGGCCAATGGATACACCGGACAATGCGCCCGCCTGACGACACGCAGCACCGGCAGCTTCGGCGCTCTTGCCGGTATGCCGATCGCCGCAGGAAACCTGTTTATCGGTACGTTCGATCTCCTGAGCGCACTCAGCACTCCGTTGAAAGCAACGCGCTTCGGATTGCCCTTCTACCGTCGGCCGCTTTATCTTTCAGGCTATTACAAATACAAAGCAGGGACAACGTATTATCAGAACGGCCAACCCACACAAACAGCAATCACCGACCGCTGTCATTTCTATGCCGTACTGTATGAAACGGACAAGACACTTAAAACCCTCGACGGCACGAATATTCTGACGCATCCGAACGTGATCTGCACCGCCGTCGTCGAAAATCAAAAAGAGACGGACGAGTGGATGCACTTCAGACTCCCCTTCATCACGCGCGAAGGCAAAACCATCGATGCGGCGAAGCTGCGCAACGGCATCTACAATCTGGCTGTCGTCTTTACATCGAGCATAGCAGGAGCAACTTTCAGCGGCGCTCCCGGCAGCACCCTCTATATCGATGAAGTAGAAATTGTTTGTGAGTGAAGATAAAATTCTTTACCTTTGCTGAAAAAGATCGTATATGAAACTGTTTGACTACGGATGGTTCAAGGATTTTCATGGATGTATCGAAGAGTTAAAGTCGATGGCCATGAAAGAAGACTGGGATTATAAAAAGAATCCCATCGGTAAGAATCCTATTTTGGAAAATTACATCAGACATACCTTTGTCAAGGTCTATGAAGAAGGCAAAGTGCTGGAACAACATGGATATGCCATCTTCAATACCGGCTTGGTTACAGACTATCAAGAAGAAATATACGGTTTATTCCAGAAGAACAGAAGACCGGGTACAATTCAATGGTTCTTTATCGGGTGGAGAAAAGCCAGTGACAGAGAATTAATGAAATTTTCATGCTTGCCGGACAATGCCAACTATTTTGAAAATTCATCCGATCTGATTTATGATACCAGATTAGAATTAAGACCTAATGTAAATCATATTATTGACGATAATATCGCAAGATTTCCCACCGCCCTGCAAACCATGGATAAGTACCAATTGGGAATCTTACTGGAAGGGACAATTAAAGATTGCCATAAGAAGGATACGCAGAAATTACAAAACAGCTGTCCCTCAATACTACGACGGACACCTCCAATTACTCCTACCTTTATGCTTGACCTCAAAAGCCTCCGCAGATCTGGCATTAGTTATTGAAAAAGAACATGGTGTTTACAGAGCTTCTACATGCCTGACATTAGACATGGCCATAAACAATGCACGTTTGATTGCCAAACCGGATGATGAATGGTTAAAAGTATAAAAAACATTTGCAGGTTAAATCGATTATAGTAATTTTGCAACAAATATCTTTATTATAAGATCATACAATTCTGTAAAGAAGATACATTTTACTGTAAACACAAAGAAGATACACTTTAAGAGAAGATTTAAAGCAAGATTATAGGAAAGCATCTTTATGAAAGATGCTTTCTTTTTTATACTTTCGCCTCTTGATGCAAACGATCGGATTACTTTCGGATACTCACGGATGGTGGGATGAGAAATACGCCACCTACTTCGCTTCGTGCGACGAGATTTGGCATGCAGGAGATATCGGCTCGGCCGACGTGGCGTTGCGACTCTCGGCGATACGTCCACTACGGGCTGTCTGCGGCAACATCGACGGCTACCCCGTGCGACAGATGTACCCGAAGACCCTTCACTTCACGGTCGAAGACGTGTCCGTCATGATGACCCATATCGGCGGCTATCCGGGACGTTATGAGCCGGCCATACGCGCCGAGCTCTACGAAACGAAGCCGCAACTGTTCGTCTGCGGACATTCGCATATCCTCAAAGTAATGTTCGACAAACGTTTGAATTGTCTATGCCTGAACCCCGGAGCAGCGGGAAAAAGCGGCTTTCATACGGTGCGCACGCTGATGCGTTTCGTCATCGACGGGGCAGATATCCGCGATATGGAAATTATCGAGTTGGCGAAACGGTAACCGGCTCCGTCTCGGCCGATACCTCGACCGGCTGTTCGCGCTTCGCCGTGTATTGCTCGGCCAGCAATACGGTATGTTGCAGATAGGCATACTCCTTCTCGAAGTATTCGCTGAACAGTCCCTGCTGCAGATTCTCTTCGATCTGACGGGGTGTCCACAGCTTCCCTTCGGCCGTTTTTACATAGTTCACGAAGGCTTCTTCGGAATGCAGCGTCAGCACGTACAACGAAACGAGTTGCGTCACCCGCTCGTTCTCGAACGGATAGCGAACGAGCAAATGAGGCTTGGCTTCGCCCTTGGTCAGCGAGTTGCCCAATAACTCACGCACCGTCTGCTCGAACGTCTGCTTGAAAAGCACATACCCGTAAAACGGATGATCGAGCGCCTCGGGCGAGACAGGCTGAACAGAGCCGCGTTTGACGAGGTAGAGCATCCCGTCATACACCACGGCAATACGCACCACCGGATGACAATAATGCCGCGCCTGCGAAGTGAGGCTGACCGAATAAGCAATCCGTCCGATCACTTTGCCTTTCTTATCGAGCACGGGCAACCATTTCTCTTCCGCCAAACCGTGCTTCATCATCGATACCCGGATCTGCTCGTAGACGATAATCCCCAGACCGATAAACAAGGGAGCCTCACGGTAGAGCAGCCGTTCGACCCAGATATGCTGGTAGTTCTCGGGCAGAATCATATAGAACAGAAGGATAAACAGATGCAACGTATAAATATTCTGGGCAATCTGCGCCACAAAAAAGAACTCGTTCAAGGCTGTACGCAACGGAGCGCGCTTCAACGCCGGACGATTCGATTTACGTACTCGGCCGATGATCGGGCGCTTCGAAAAGCCGATCATCGACAAGACGGCAACTAACAGCCATTCGGCAATAAGCGGGGAATGGAGATACAAGACCGGCTCGAGACGTAAGAACAGGAAGAGCGAATAGAGTATCAGCGTAAGGGCCGTAGGCAAAAGCATAAACTGATACTTCCTGCCGCGAAACAGTCCCCAGAACGTAAAACAGCTAACCACACAGAACACCCCTGCGATAACGAACGAGACAAGGTACGTATAGAAATTGTTCAGAAACATCAGCAACAGCAACGGCAACAACCCGACGGCTTGATTATTCAAGCCCTTACGGATATCCATGCTGTTCTTTATACGGGTAATTTGTTCCATGCTGCATATATAACAATGTATAGGGGTGCTTTGTTGCGAATAAGAAATTTCATTCTTCAAGCACTCGCTCGGCATGATACGACGAACGCACCAACGGTGCGCTCTCGACCGAACGAAAACCTTTCGAGAGAGCCGTTTCACGATAAGCTTCGAATTGCGCAGGAGTGACGTATTCCGTCACCGGCAGGTTCTTGCGCGAGGGTTGCAGGTACTGCCCGATCGTCAGTGCCGATACCCCCACAGCGCAGGCATCGTCCATCAGCTCCTCCACCTCGGCCGTCGTCTCACCCAGCCCGACCATGATGCCCGTCTTGGCACACCGTCCGCGCTCGGCAATGCGTTTCAGCACCGACAGGCTCACCTCGTAACGTGCCGCGCTGCGCACCTGCGGTGTGAGACGGCGCACCGTTTCGAGGTTATGCGAGATAACTTCGGGCGCCGCATCGATCACCTGATCGACCAGCTCCGTCCGCCCCTGAAAGTCGGGGATCAGTACTTCGAGCGTCGTCTGCGGATTCAGCTCTTTGATACGCCGGATCGTCTGCACCCAGTGCCGGGCACCGAGATCGGGCAGATCGTCCCGATCGACCGACGTAACGACGGCATGCCGCAACTTCATCAGGCGAATACTCTCGGCCACCTGCGCCGGCTCGTCCGGATTGAGCGGCCGGGGCTTACCTGTCAACGTGTTGCAGAAACGGCACGAGCGCGTGCAGATATCGCCACCGATCATAAACGTAGCCGTGCCACGGCTCCAGCATTCGCCCTGATTGGGGCATTTGCCGCTCGTACAGATCGTATGGAGACAGTGCGACTCGACGATTTCTTTCGTTCGGCGGAACTGTTCGTTCCCCTGCAAACGTATTTTCAGCCAGTCGGGCTTCCGAAGATAGATGCTCATTAGAGATTTTCCAGTACAAAATTCGTCATCTTCGTGTATAGATGGTAGCGCGTATTGCCGCCGTAGATGCCATGGTCGCGATCCCGGTAAATATGCATGTCGAACTGTTTACCGGCCTGCACGAGCGCCTCGGCATAGTCCATCGTCTGCTTGAAGTGTACGTTATCGTCGGCTGTGCCGTGGATCAGCAGCAGCTTACCCTGCAAATCTTTGGCCAGCAAGATGGGCGACGTGGCATTGTAACCGTTCGCATTTTCTTTCGGTGTACGCATGAATCGCTCGGTATAGACCGTGTCGTAGTAGCGCCAGTCGGTAGGCGGCGCAACGGCAATACCGGCTTTGAACGTGCCGTTGCCGGTGCTCAGCGCCATCAGCGTATTGTATCCGCCGAAGCTCCAGCCCCAGATCGCCATCCGGCTGCCGTCCACATAAGGTAACTTGGCCAGCGCCCGAGCGGCTTCGATCTGGTCTCTCGACTCCAGCTCGCCGAGCTTGAGGTAAGTGCATTTGCGGAACGTCTCGCCACGTGCTCCGGTGCCTCGTCCGTCGACACAGACGCAGATCACGCCGTTTGCCGCCAGATACTGCTCCCATCCGAACTCGTAGCGGTCTAATACCGACTGCGAATTGGGGCCGCTGTATTGAAACATCATCACCGGATACTTCTTCGACGGATCGAAGCCGGCCGGCTTTACGATCCACGCGTTCAGCTCATAGCCCGACGCGGTCTGTACGGTGATAAACTCTTTCGGCGAATAAGCCGTGGCTTGCAGCGTTTCTTTCAACGACGCATTATCTTCGAGCGTCCGCAACGTCTTGCCCGTTTTTGTCTCGTTCACGGTGATGACAGTGGGTGTGCGGGCGCTGGAGTACCGGTTCACATAATAGGCGAAGTTGGCGCTGAACGACGCACTGTTCGTTCCTTCCTGATTCGTCAGGCGCGTCTTCACGCCCTTGGCATCTACCTTATATACCGCGCGGCGCAACGGACTTTCTTCGGCCGACTCGTAATAGACCGTGTTCGTTGCTTCGTCGATACCGATAAGCCGTGTCACGTCCCAGTTCCCCTTCGTCACCTGACGCTGCTCTACGCCCGTTGCCGCATACTGATAAATATGCGCATAACCGTCCTTCTCGCTCACGTACAAGAACCCGTTGTTCGTAAACATCAGCTCATTGAGCCAGTTGGAATCAATATACGTGTCGCTTTCTTCCTTGAGAATCTGTTTGCAGACGCCGCTCTTCGGATTCGCATAATACATGCTGAAAATGTTCTGATGACGGTTGAGCGTCATCACGGCCAACTGGTCGGGGGCTGCAGTAAAAGCGATGCGCGGGATGTAGCCGTCGGCATCGACCGGCACCGGAATCGTTTTGATATCTTTCGTTTCGATGCTGTAGGAATGAAGCGTGACGCGGGAATTTTTTTCGCCGGCGTTCGGATATTTATAGATATATTCGCCCGGATAATAGCCGTCGCCATAGATATGCATGGCGTATTGCGGCACCTCCGACTCGTCGGAACGGATGTACGCCAGATATTGGCTGTCGGACGACCAGCTCATCAGGTTCGTCACCGTGAATTCTTCTTCATACACCCAATCCGTAGCGCCGTTGATGATCCTGTTCGGCGCGCCGTCTTTCGTGACCTGCACCTCCGTATCGTAATCGAATTTTCTCACCCATATATTGTTATCGACCACGTAAGCACACATTCGTCCGTCGGGCGAGAAGGTCGGAATCATCACTTTGGCGCCCGAGTCGTTCAGCGGTTTCACCATGTTGCGACGCACGTCGTAAGCAAAAGTCTGCGCCTTGAACGAGCGACGATATATCGGTTCCGTCTCGCGCCAGATCAGAATCCGGTGGCCGGTCGGACTCACTTCATATCCCTGGAAATCATCGAACGTACATTCACGCGCCGTCTTGGTATGAAAAAGCGTATCGACCGGTTTACCCGTGCGATAGTCGTATTTGACAATCATGGTCCGCTCCCTGTTCATCGCGGTATAATGTACTCCGTCGGTCATGGTACGCAACCCTCCGTCGGTCGTCGATTGCCGGTATTTTCCGTCCGTAATTCCTCGTAGTTCCACCCGCTGCTGAGCGCTGACAACTCCTGCCGTGAGTAGCAAGAGCAAAAGAGCTATTCCTGTTTTCTTCCCCATTGTTTTTTGTTTTTTTCTTCGGGCAAACTTAAATAAAAAAACCGATATTTCTAAACAAGTCCGCTAAAAAAAGCAGGAACCGGACTGCGATTCCGGACGTTCCTTATTCATCTAATCCGAATATTTTTGATATAGCCACTTTGGCAATTTCGGGAATCTTCCCATTCTTTTCCAAACTTTTTATCAAGTCTGCAGAAGATCTGAACCCTGATGCTTTTAGTGCTATGATCTCATTGGAATCTTGGTTATTGGTTGCTTAAACCCGGACTCCGCAATAGAAGAAAGTTGTTGAGGGGTTTAGTTGTTGAATTGTTTAGGTGTTTAGTCGTTGAGATGTTGAATTGTTTAGGTGTTCAGCTGTTGAATTGTTTAGTTGTTGAGGCGTTTACTGACGGCTGTAAAAGCCCTGAAAGGGCGCATTAATTCAGCCCAATGCGCAGCGTTGGGGAAAAAGCAATACCCACTCCTGTGGAGGGCTGTAAGCCTGACATAATTCAATGGTTAATTGTCAATGGTTAATTGTTATGCCGGGTACACGGTATCCGAACGCAAACTTCGCAAACGGGCGCGAATGGACGCAAATAACCCCCTTTGTCATTCCGAACACAGTGAGGAATCTCGCGGGGAAAAGGAGGAGATTCATCGCTTCGCTCTGAATGACAAAAGACCGAACGCAGAGGAACATCCCCCCCCTTCAAAGGGGGAAGAGCGGAAGCGCAGCGTTGGGGAAAAAGGCATCGCATCTCGGCGGAGGGCTGTAAGCCTGACATAACCATTGTTGTACATTCGCATGTCCATTACTAACGGTAAACGCTGAACAGTGTATCGCGTAATTTGGGTTAAACAAATCTCATTTGTTGATTTTGTTGATGTAGGATAGAAGATACGAACTTTGCAAAGGTGGAAATATCATTTTTCACGCTGGCTTCTTCTAATCCTTTTATGTATTCATTCCTTTTGTTAACGGGAATAATAATCCAATCATGACCTCCTGTCGTTAACATAGAATTCATTAGAAAGCGGGCCATTCTCCCATTTCCGTCTATATGTGGATGGATGTATGTCAGAAAGAAATGACCGAGAACAGCTCTTACAGCCGGATTGTTTTCTTGCTCGATTAGAGAGAAAAAGGTCGGCATAACGTCTCTTACTACATCCGGGCTTAATGGGGTGTGTAGTGATCCTTTGATGTAAACCTGATTTGTCCTGTACCCGATAAGATCATAGTTTTTCAATATCCCTGCTTCTACAGATGGAATGAATAGAGCTTTGTACCAATTTTCGTAATCCCTCGCAATCGTTTGACCGGGATTTTCTCCATGTAAGATTTTTTCAATACTTGATTTTACTTCTAAGAAAGCTAAGTAATAACCCCTTGCAGCCAGTGCATCCCGGGTATTATGATCTTCTTTGTTTCGCTCAATATCCCATTGCCCTGAACGAACACGTTCAATAAGTTCATTGGAGACCTTATAACCCTCAATCGATAGAGAATGATATGCGTCTAATTTATAGTTTTCTTCTATGCTTTTTAGAATCTGGTCCGGCATTTTTTTCTTTGGTGAATTAGCTTTTGGAAATTCTTTTACTACAGTCTCGCGCATCTGTTCCCACATCAATTTGATTCGGCTTACATAAGGAGACCTCTCTATTGTATGTATTGGTTCAATAGGGGTGTTGAAGGGGTTCTCGACTTTGATCCTATATCCGGAATCTTTCATTGTCTGTACAATTTCTTTAGCGCAATCTTCTTTTCCGACCCCCAGTAATGCCCCCGCGACTTTTCCGGCTCTTGAAGAATAGCCGTTAGACAAAAGAACCTTTATAAGGTCTCTGCTGTTGTTGATCATAGATAGACATACTTTTGCCTCAATGGGGCTGCTTTGAAAAAAAGACGGACTGCACATGACAAGTGCTTCAGGAATTGAGTAAATGTTCAATCTGTGTTCTTTTTCTTTGTAGATCATCATAGGTAATGATGTTCTTAGAACAAATATACTTTTCTCATAGATAAGATTTTGTTTATTGTTCCCTCCCAAAGGTGAGCGAACAATAAGTTGATCCGGTATTGTCTTATTTCCGGAATGGAAGAACAAAGATTGTTCCGCAGACAACGACCAGTTCTCTCCGAATCGAGAATAAAGATATTTATAGATAAAATCCCAGTATGAAACATAGAATGAGGAGGTATCTCCTCTGTCCTCCGGTCTTGATATAACATACCAGCCTTTCATAATTTCTTGGAGGAATCCGTTAGCTACCAATCGTTCCTGATGTGTCCTTGTTAACTCACCCGAATTGACTACTAAGATATGATTTTCTTGAAGCCTTTTGAGTTGGATTAATGATTCTGCTAATTTTTCGTTCAGTGATGCCATTTTTTTTATTGGATTATGTGTATGCAAAGTTATTGAATAATGTTGTAAGTTCAATTTTTTATTTAGCAAATTATTAATCCACAACTCCTTTAAGCCTAAAATATTTATATCGAGTAGCACGTGATACTTCTACAATACCTCGACTTCTTTCACCCGTTCATGCGCTTTCGAAGCTTGGCCTCGAACTGATAATTTTTCAGTCCCCAGTCGGGGGCAAGCAGCCATTCCTTGGGCGCCTGCGATACGTACCGTTCGATAAGGATGTCGTGACGCAGACGCCGGCGAAACGCAACGACCAAATCGATGTATTCGTCTACGGTAAACAGACGAAACCGTTCGGGGTATGCCTCGTACTCACGTCCCATCGCCGTATGACGGATAATCTGCAACTGATGCAGTTTAAGAGAAGTAATGGGTAAGGCCGAAAGCACATCGGCATGATGCAGCATCTCGTCGCGGCTCTCGCCGGGAAGGCCGAGAATCAAGTGTACGCCAACGGGAAGGCCTCGCGCATGAGTGCGACGGATCGCATCTTCCGACTCGGCATGCGTATGCCCGCGATTGATCCGCTGCAGCGTACGGTCGAGCGTGCTTTCCAGACCATATTCGATCATCACGTACGTTCGCCCGGCAAGAGCGGTCAGATAGTCGAGCAACTCGTCCGGCATGCAATCCGGACGCGTGCCGATCACTAGCCCCACCACTCCCGGACAGGCCAAGGCCTCTTCGTACTTGCGTTGCAGCTCGTTCATCTCTCCGTAGGTATTCGTGTACGCCTGAAAGTAAGCCAGATATTTCATCTCCGAATATTTGCGGGAAAAGAAACGCATCCCTTCGTTCATCTGTTCGGTGATACTCTTTTCCGCACGACAATAATCGGGATTGAACGTCCGGTTATTGCAGTACGTGCACCCGCCCGTCCCCTTGCTCCCATCGCGATTGGGGCATGTGAAACCCGCATTCAACGAAATTTTCTGTATTTTGAAAGGAAAAGAGTGCATCTTCGATTTCATCCCGCAAAGGTAATTATCCGAACGCAAATAACGCAAATGGACGCGAATAACCGCCTCTGTCATTCCGAACATCGTGAGGAATCCCGCGGGGAAAAGGAGAGAGATTCTTCGCTTCGCTCTGAATGACAAATTAATTGTTAATTGTCAATGGTTAATTGTTATGCGTAGTACACGCCGAATCATGTATTTAGAAAATAACCATTGAGAATTAACCATTGACAATTAATTTCGTCCTTGGGCCTCGGGCGGTGAGCCGACGGAGCTGCGAGCAGGGCGAAAGAAAATCAGGCTGTCCGAGCCAAGCGAGTCACCTGATTTTCTGACCTGCAAGCCTCGCGAAGGTGTGTGAAGCGCACGAAGCCTTGACTTTTGGGTTACTTTTGGGTCAAGCCAAAAGTGACAGAAAAGAGATTATGTCAGGCTTTCAGCCCTCCAAACAAGGTGCGGACATGGATACCCCACCCTTGCGGGATAGGGCTGAAATATATCGGAAACGTACCGGGTACACGGTATCCGAACGCAAATAACTGTATTTGTCATTCCGAACATCGTGAGGAATCTCGCGGGGAAAAGGAAAGAGATTCTTCGCTTCGCTCTGAATGACAAATTAATTGTTAATTGTCAATGGTTAATTGTTATGCGTGGTACACGCCGAATCATGTATTTAGAAAATAACAATTGACAATTAACCATTGACAATTAATTTCGTCCTTGGGCCTCGGGCGGTGAGCCGACGGAGCTGCGAGCAGGGCGAAAGAAAATCAGGCTGTCCAAGCCAAGCGAGTCACCTGATTTTCTGACCTGCAAGCCTCGCGAAGGTGTGTGAAGCGCACGAAGCCTTGACTTTTGGGTTACTTTTGGGTCAAGCCAAAAGTGACAGAAAAGAGATTATGTCAGGCTTTCAGCCCTCCAAACAAGGTGCGGACATGGATACCCCACCCTTGCGGGATAGGGCTGAAATATATCGGGCTTGCAGCCCTTGTGCCCCGTGCGGGCAAACGTACCGGGTACACGGTATCCGAACGCAAATAACTGTATTTGTCATTCCGAACATCGTGAGGAATCTCGTGGAGAAAAGGAAAGAGATTCTTCGCTTCGCTCTGAATGACAAATTAATTGTTAATTGTCAATGGTTAAGTATTATGCGTGGTACACGCCGAATCATGTATTTAGAAAATAACCATTGACAATTAACCATTGACAATTAATTTCGTCCTTCGGCCTCGGGCGGTGAGCCGACGGAGCAGCGAGCAGGGCGAAAGAAAATCAGGCTGTCTGAAGCGAAGCGAGTTTCCTGATTTTCCGGCCTGCAAGCGTCGCGACGACGTGTGAAGCGCACGAAGCCTTGACCTTTTGGTTACTTTTGGGTCAAGCCAAAAGTAACAGAAAAGATTCTTCGCTTCGCTCTGAAAGACAGGGAAGGTGAGATGAGTAGTAAAGTAATCTAAAAAAAAGAGGGTTACCCTCATGGGGCAACCCTCCTCATCTTAATATTGAATCAAATGATTATTTCAACATTTACTTCACCATCGCTTTTACAGCCGGTTGTCCTTCAACAACTACTACGACAACACCTTGCGGAGCTGCAACCGTAGCACGGTCGGAAGTCAATACAGTGTTCACAAGCGTCTGGCCCAATACGTTGCTTACAACGACCTTCTTGCCTGCGGCATTCAGGATCGTGACAGCGCCGTTTTCAGCTACGACCTTCACTTCGGTTATCGCCGGAGTAATTTCATTCGCTACCGGATCTTCCTTCGTCTTCTCCACATTGAAGATTTCGGCATCTGCAATTGCTTGCAGCACATCCGAACGAGAGATCACCGGCACACCGTTCTGAATCTTGATCCAGCCGCCATCGCACGGAGCAATTACCGGATACTGACCGCGATCTTGCGTTTCAGACTCGATCAGGAAGTCACCGCCTTCTTTATCGCACGATTTTCTTTCGATCAGACGGAACGAGAACACACAGTCTTTATGGAAATTGTTATTCAATGCAATCTTGCGAATCTTACCGTTCTTCGGAGCGGCAGGAGACGAATCCGATGCAGCATCCAATTTCTTCAGGTCAAGCATCTTCTCACCTTTCAGATTAATTTTCGTATAAAGACCTTTCAGATCGGCATGACCTAAGATATACAAGGCATCATTTGCATGGATTGCATCCGTGAACACCAAGCGGTTCCAAGCCGTACCCCAGAGGTAATCGTTTTCGTTCGGCGTACCTGCATCCGCTTTGGCAGAATCGGTAGCATTGATCAAGTACATCCCTCTACGATACCCCGGCAACGGAATCGTCAAATCGCCGTTATCGTCACAACCCAACGTATCTTCTACGATTGTCGGACGAATCATCAGCATATACTGCGGTTTGATATGGCCCGTACCACGGTTCACATAAGCCGTATCCACATAGATAGCCGTCTTTACATTCGGGTTCGAATTGATACTTACCAAGCCCAAATAGTTCTTTTTCGCTCTGTAATAAGCCTGCTGATCTTTCAGCGCATTCGTATTTTCAAACAGATAGTTCTTTCCTGTCGGAGCACTTCTCGTTGTATAGAACTTCACCGTCTCCGGCGTATCGCCCGGTTTGTCACCTTCCAGTTCCGTATTGAAACGACGGTAGATCGGATCGGCGTCTCTCTTCAAGCGGAATGTCGAAACGCGTGTCTGCACATCTCCCCGATAGGTATACTTCAACTTCATTGGAGCCTGTTCCTCTACGGCAGCTACAAACACACCCGGATTGAACTCGCCGGCCTTTTTCAAATTGCCCATGATCAAAGCGGTCAACTGCGCACCCAGATGCTCTTTGAGATATTTCTCAAGTTGAGCACTCGGAGTCAAGCCTCCACCGGTACTTTGAATTGAGAACGTATCGATAATCTGCACTAATGCAAAGTCCTTCACTCCGTCTTCTTCCATATATACATCACGCAGGAAGAACAGCGGCGTCCCGATGACTTCATTATACCGCAATCTCGAGCTCAACGAATACCGATATTGCTCACCATTGCTCAGTTTCAACGCACCCAGACAATATTTGAACGGATTTTCGTATTTGATACGATAAGCCTGTCTCTTCAACTGTACCAAATCAGCCACCTGATTCTTCTTCCACACACTCGGACTTTCTGCACCGGCTTTCACACCATACCCGTACGGTTTGTAATGACCGGCGTCCACGTTTACAGTGTCGATACGGAAATAAGCAATATCAAAGCAGTTCGTACCTTGCACATAGATAAGGGAATCCCGGCCCGTACCGTCAAAGATCGACGCCTTCACCGAGAGGTACTTCGTATTGTCAATGCCCGATCTGTAGTTGAATGCATACAGATTTACGGTAGCCGTATCTCTGTTGATCCATTGGTAACCCAGGTTCGGATTGTTCTTGTACTGTTTCGGCAGACGGATAAACGTAGGTGCTTTCTTCGCACTCATATTATTCTTCGTCTTTTCGAAATCAATCACCTCGGAGTTTACAATTTGCTTGTTCCAACCCCATGTTTTCGTACGACCCTTAAACGGTGCATGCTGATCTTTCATCAACTGGATATCCATAAAGGCTAAACCGTAATTTCCTGCATACATACCGCCTTTGTTGATCTGACCGAACTCACG
This sequence comes from Tannerella forsythia, assembly GCF_001006485.1. Taxonomy (GTDB): domain Bacteria; phylum Bacteroidota; class Bacteroidia; order Bacteroidales; family Tannerellaceae; genus Tannerella; species Tannerella forsythia. Next base: position 73,174 of record NZ_JUET01000058.1, on the reverse strand, counting down.
GTTGATGATGTTGATCGGAGAAGCTTCGGCATTTTTGAAGCGTTTCTCTACAATCCATTGGAATGAAGGCAACTCTTCGGGATGTACATTCTTATCCAGGAATACCCAGACAGCCGAGTCATGTGCCGAATACAACGGAACGTGCAGATACTGTCCTCTTTCGTTACGGATCAGGTACAGATCCGGGTCAATCGATACCCGATCGGAAGTAGCCATTTTACACGGCTCATAGCAACCGAAGTTGATCTGCGTATTAATTTTACCATTCTCTTTTGTATTATGCAAGGTCACTCTGGTACCCGGCTTACCGTCTACCGTGAGGTTCTGAAGAGACACATACAGTCTGTGATAATAGCTGTAATCAATCGGAGCACCGGCACCCGGAGTAACCGCACCGATTTTCCTTTTCGGATTTACACCCCATTTCAGACGGGCTGTCATACGTTCATCCACAGGAACTTGTAATGCCGGATGAAAAACTCCATTTTGATTATATCTCGGTAAAGTATCCACCATCAATTTCGGGGTCGGATAAGCCGTAAAGGTGTACCATGAACGTACGACACTGTCCGTAGCGAAACGGGTCGAATCGGTAATCGCCTTCGGATCATACGTCGGCAGATACGTTGCACTGAAGGGATTGATATAGATGCTGTCGCCCGAAGGATAATATACCATACGCCAAACGAACTGACCGATCATCGGACTGCCATCTGACGGGAAAGTTGCGTTCTGATTGAATTTCAGGAATTGCGAATTTCCGGAATTGTAATAGACCGTATCTACATATAAATATTTTCCGGCATTTTTTAACCGTACATACCCCATTTGTCCCATATGACGGACATCTACGCTAAACCAGGGATTTCCAGCAGTTCCAACTTGCGAGATCGGAGCTACATCCCATGCCCGGTAGTTCGTTTCCCACGGGTTAGTCCAAGCCGAACTGTCAATCAACATCGCAGTCACAGGACTAATACCGTCCAGATATTCTACTTCCCATTTCTGATCCGTAAACGGATTGGGCGTTCCGTTCGGAGAGAATTTCAACGAACGAGCTTCCTGGGATGCCTGTGTACCCAATACGGTTTCAAAGCTCTTTTTATCCAGGGCGAACGGCATCGCTTCTTTCAACGTAAAGAGCAACATACCATTGATCTTACCGGCTTTCACATCAGTAGCCGGAGCAATTTTTACTTGTACATACCCTAACTTGTTGAGAGTATCTCCCACCAAAACAGCCACGGTATCCATCGTTTCATCGAGATAAGAAACCAGCGGACGGCCGCCTTTCACGCCTGTTTTATACGTTTCGGAGAATTCCCATGCAGAGATGCTACCCGGTGTTTGAGCATTCGGATTGGAGGAACTCTTATAGTTCGACTTTCTCCAGCCGTCGACATCCTTCGGCCAGCTTTCATGACCATACACATTGACTTCGAGCATCATTCTCTGAAGCTTGTTTGTGAAATCGAATGTCGGATTCTGTCCCTGATAATACTTTTGAATCGTGACACACCACAGACCGGCTGCACTTTCCAGAGCTATGCTGGCGGTATTTGGATATGCGCTCGGAACCCGAGGTCCGGGAGTGGTTCCACTCAAACGTCCCATGACATCAATCCACAAGGCATTTTGTCCGGCACTGTCCGGTCCCATATAAAGGGTCACCCCTCTTCGTATTGTCCCAAAGCTGTCGAGCGGGATAACTCCGGGCCACGGTGTTTTCTTAGGGGTAAAGCCAATCATCTTTTGCCGTTTCGTAACCTTGTCATAGGCCACCATGGAGTCTACCTGAAGGTAATAGTACCCGTCATTGGCTCCTTCCTTAAACTTCAGCGTGGGCTTTGCATTGTCATAAGGCTTAACGCGCAGCTGCTGTTGCTCCAGTGCTATTTGTGCAGTCACTGAAGACACCGCTGCGAAGCCCATAAAAGCACCCGCTAATAGCGTGAAAATTTTCTTGTTCATAATCATTATCATTTTTAATATTAATATTCAATTCGTATGGGTTGGAAAGTTCGGAGTGGCAGGCAAGAGATCGCCTGCCATCCTTCCTTTCCATTTAATGAATACCTTATTATTTTACTACAGCTTTCACTGCATTCTCACCTTCAATCGCTACGACTACCACTCCCTGCGGAGCTGCAATCGTTTGATTATCCGACGTCAAGACTACCTTCGCAATCGTTTGACCCAAGATATTGCTTACCGTCACTTTCTTGCCCGAAGCATTGCGGATCATCACTTCTCCGGCACCGGCTACCACCTTCACATCCGTTACAGACGCTTCGGCATTGGCCAGCGGAGACTTCTTCGTCATCTTTACGTTCCATGTTTCAGCTTCTGCAATCCAGTCGGTATACGCACCGCGGCTAATTACCGGCACACCGTTCTGAATCTTCACCCAGCCGCCGTTCATCGGAGCGATCATACGGCCTTTTGTAACATCGCGCCTCGTCGTTTCAGATTCGATCATAAAGTCTTTGTTCGAGCCACCGCCCACTTCCGTGAAACGGAACGAGAAGACCTCATCCTTATGCTTGTTATTGCCTAAGAAGACAATCTTAACCTTTGAATCATTGCGCAACTTCTTGTAGTTCACATATTCGGTTTCGGTTCCGTCAGCTTCCTTTTTCTTCTGTATAAAGGCTTCGATCGGACGGCCGTTCAGGATATACAACGTATCTCCTGCATGGATCGCCGGTACAAACGACAAGCGCTCCCATTTAGCATCCCAAATATAATCCTTATCCACAATGGTACCGTCCGGATGTCCGGCCAAGCGAGCCGAATCGGTCTGGTTACGCAGATAACGGGCATATACGAACGGACGATTCAATTGATCTTCACCGCAAACCGGGCAGCCCAGATAACCGAATTTCGGATCTACCGCCAAGAGATACTGCGGTTTGATATGTCCCGTACCACGGTTTACATAAGCCGTATCTACGTATATAGCCCAATCAGTATCCAAATGACGTTTGAAGACTTGATCCTTATCCTTATTGGCAATGGCGTCATCTTCATTCTGAACGCCCAAGAAGTTAACACTGCTATGATTCTTTCCCGGAAGTCGCTTTATGTCATAGGAATAGATACTGTGTGCATCTTCATACAAATATTCTCTTTCTTTTCCTACAGCCGTACGATGGAATTTCAACGTATCCGGATTATCGGAACCTATGGCGCTTTCGTCCGTCGTATTGAAACGACGATAAAGCGGTTCCGTCTCACACGAGATGGCAAAGGTCGAAACACGTTGCCCACCGACCGTTTTGGGTTGACTTCTTACGTAGTTGTTCAAGTCATCAACAGAAGCATGAACGACTCCAAACGAATTATTCTTTATGGATCCATGACTGGTATCATGTACTCTTACCGTATCGGTGATAGGCAATCCGGTAATATCCGTATAGTAATGGAAGTTAGAAAGATCGATACGATCGAGCAAGGCGTAATAGTTCTTGCCGTCTACCTGATACGTAAAACGCAGATAGAATTTGGCTTTATTCAGTTTACGAGCATTGGCGACTACCTCTGGCGTATATCCGTAACGACCGTTATCGTCTAACACCAAATAGTATTCATTCCGTTTAAACTTCCAATAGTCGTTGATTTGCAGATGATAGTACCATCTTTCCAACGGTGCGATATAGTCATCCGTACCTTTTTTGGTAAATTTGCTCTTCAGCGGACTGTTGCTTGTCCATCCAATACCATATCGTTCGGTACCATATGCTTCCTTACGCAAGGAGTCGGGTATTACCAACTGGAAGTACGTCTTTTCTCCCTTCAAAACATAGAGAATGGTGTCTTTATTCGAAGCTTTTTCGTCGAAGCCCATATAATGATTTCCGCTCAAACCGCTTAAGTACTGGAATGTATAAGCGAACCAGTTGAGTGAATCGGTTGCTTCGGCAATACCGCCATCTTCCTTACCAAACTGGCTCGGTTTGCGGCTAAAGAAACGATATCCCAAATACGGGTCGTTACGATACGGTCTTGGAACACGAATAAAGCTTTCTTTGTTTACGAAATTTCTGCCCATCACCGGCGAATAATCTTTCTTCTTATTCTTCGGGTCCAAACGCCACCAAACTCCTTTGAAAAGCTCATAATCATTGTATATCTGCACATATTCGATACGGATATCATCAAACTCACGATTTATCAGATGAATCTTCGAGATGCTGGAACCTTCGTTCACCTGTTCAACATACCATTGATACGAAGGAGTCATATTCGCTACTTCATTTTCGTCAAGGCGCAACCATTGCGGAGTAAAGTTACCGGCATACATCGGCACGACCAAATAGCGTCCATCCTTATCTTTAATGGTATACAAGTCACCCTCCACCGTTGTACGGTTTTTATCGTACAATACACAACTGTTGATATTGAAGAATCCACGCACATTGGCCGGTTTGTTTCTTACCGTAACCACGCGTTCGCCGGCCGACAGATCCTGCATACGTACCGTCAGGAAGTTCCAAATCGTTTGATTAAACAAACCATCATATTCACCGTCCAAATAGGTCATATTATCTTCATTATCACCCTCCACCATATGATTCAGTCTGCGTACATTGATAACCAGACTGTCCTCGGAAGGATAGTATACCAAACGCCAGTCGCTATGCTGGGAAGTTGATTTCCCTCCGGTCACAATCTTCGGATAACGATACCCCAGATCATTCACATAGTTTTCTTCAGTATTACCTGCCAAAGCAGTAACATATTTACCGTCCTTATTCTTCAAGTTCAGATACTGCTTATCACCGGTGGTACCGGTCACATCTTCCGCCATCAACGGCTGCTCAAACGGGTTTACCTGTCCGGCAGAAACTTTCTGCGAGAACTCAAGCTGACGGTATTCCTCTTTCGAATATTCATACATCATCGTATTGAAGTCCTTGGCGGTAAGCACTCTCGGACGAGCATTAACCAAGGTGAATTTCAACAAGTCTTTCTTGTAGAAATCGGCATTCACATCGAATTCATCCTTATGAGCTACAACCAAACGAACAGAGTCGGAAGCGCCACAAGTTTTGTTAATGGCGAACGTCATATAATAGTCCGGCTTCACCTCTATGGCAAGATACTGTTCCTGCTCCAGCGGCACGGTATTATAGGTACGGGAGAACTTCCATATGCCAAGATTACCTCCCACTAACGGGAGATCACGCTGAGAATGAACGTCCATACCCGCACACATTTTCTTAAACATACTGCTTTCATACTCAAATTCCAGCCCTGCACCATACTCCTTATTCGTAAAAGCAAAACCGGGCACCTTGCCATAAAGCTCAGGCTTGGTCACATTCACACACCACATTGCAGCGCGCAGTCTGCAATACGAAGAATCGGCCGGTACACTCGCCCCATAAATAAAAGCGGAATCCACCAGGGTAATATAACCAAACTCATCCATTGCCAAGAACTTATCGACCGGTCCGGTAGCGGTTTGCAGCGTTACCTTTAAGTGATAAGCTCCTTTGCCCATTCCCTCCGGAAGATACTTAACCGCATCCCCGTAAAAGGGTCGCGCATCCGCCATAAACGCCGTCATAAACAGCATCAGCGAAGCCGCTAACAAAGTAAATACTTTTTTTGTTCATAATCAAATAATTAAATATTAATACTACGTAAATTAATTTATTTTCTTCCTCTTATAAACCGCATCCGCCAAGGCATACCACCCTCCCGGACATACTGTTCAATGCAACAAAAATACATATTTGTTTTATTCCTGCAATCATAAACCTGTTTTTTTTTTCATGCTTGATTTGTTTCTTATCAAAAAGGGGCGTTTTCAGGTACAAAATATAAAGTTCCGGCAACAGCAGCCAGGCCTCTAGCCCGCTTCATCGTCAGAACTCTTTCAATACGAATGTATTCTATTATCCGAGGCATTTTATTGCTTTATCTCCTATGTTTTTTCATCCTGTACCCTTGCAGGCACATCAAAAAAAACTCTATTATATAATATTGTTTTTCTTTAGCTTGAGCCGAAACCCGGACTCGAACCGGGGACCTATTCATTACGAATGAATTGCTCTACCAACTGAGCTATTTCGGCGTAATTCGTTTCCTCTCGCGCCCATGAATCGCTTCCCAACAGAAACATTCGTTATCCGGGCGCAAAGATAATAACTTATTCCACATCCGAAAAGAGTTTCCTGTAAAAATCTTTCAATTCCCGATCCAAACTTTTCAGCAAATCGCCTTCTCCGGGCGTATCTTCCACGGAATAAAGCGCTTCTATTGTACTAAAATCTTCGTTTGTGAGACGAATCACAAACGGTTTCATGAAATTCGAATGTTCAAAAGCCCCTTCGCCGGCTACTTTATTGATCGCCGAACGAATCATGGCTATCTTTTGAGGAGTAAACGCTTCGTCCTTATTCTTGGAATCGGCCCAATCGAAAATCACTTTTTTCCTCAACAGACGCTCTTGCTCATCAAAAATCTGAATCTCGCCGGCCTCGAGGTCCAATTGCACCCCCAAGCTGTTAATCACGCGCAACGCATGATCTTTTGTCAAACGTTCTACGACCGACAAAAACAACGATTCTATCACAGACTGGACCTTCACATTTTGCTTCATCTTCTTCTATCCCTTTATTCCTTTCTATCCGATATGTGCGGACAATTTCAGCTTTCAAAAGAACAAAGATAAGCATTGTTTTGTTTTTCGAAGAAGAATTATCGCAAATTCCGCAATAGAAAAAAGTACCCGGCAGAGGGCAGAATTCAATTCATTGTGTCTCTATCATCCGAGGCCGAATCGGTTGTTATGGTGGGCGAACACAGAGGCTCGCCCCTACACGATGTACCGACCGCTGATGGCTGAACGCTGGCAACTGTTTACTGACAGCCCCCCTCTCATCAATCATTCTGATGCCCTGCTTCTTATTTGTTAATCGTGGAACATAAAAAAATGTTCCACAAGGAGGCAAAAAATGACACGAACGAAGCCCCCCCTCAACAGCCAACGCAAAAAAACTCTGTTAAAACTGCTTTCTCAAAGCTTCATCCGAGTGTACCCGATGTTCCAAGACCGAGATATAACAGGCCTGATTCCTCGTAGCTTCGGCCGACGCTCCCAAGTACTTGCGACAAAGCTCATGCGACCGCCCCGCCCACTCCAGCGCTTTTGACAGATCTCCCTTCAACTCCTCGCTCAAAGCAAGATTGGCAGCCAAACGCGCTTGAGCTTTCCCTTCGGGCGTTCGGTCGTAAAGACGCTGCCAGATAGCAGCAGCCTCCTCCCAATGATCTGTCGCAGCATAAGCTGCCGCTTCTTTCCACAGTGATCCCGAAGCCGTATAATACCAGCGAGTATCGGAGCTCCAGTGTGGAACAAAATTCAGATGGGTCTTATCGGCCAAATAGCTCGACACGCCATGCAACACTTCTTCCAGCGGAAGTTCTTCGATCTTCTCCGTTGCGGCCAAGTCCCACTCGAGATTAACCGGTATCGTGTCGGACAGCAGGACGGTTCCCAAAGCACGCTTCCCGTCGGGAATAGTCGCGCGCACCGTGCCGAGCACCTCGACATCGACCGACTCCACCGGCAGATAGTCCCCCTGCCGAAGTACTCCTTTCATCTTAAAGAGCAAACGGTCTAACGAGATCACGGCATCAACTCCCTCCTCTTCACATAATCGCCGCACCGTTTCATCGGTCAGACGCTGCTCCGAAGCAAAAAAGGAATCGGTCCGTAAAGCGCCCTGATAAAGACGTACATCCTCGAAACGCGGAGACTGAGCCATCCGTTCGCCTAACCTTCGGCAAAAATCGAATGTCGTACTGTCGGCTCTTACACCCATCGTATCAGCCGAATTCATCGGCCGTAAGGCTTCATAGCGCACCTTCGGCTGCGCCACGGCATTATTTACGATCAGGATTTTACGCACCTTCTTCGGAAAGACAATCTCGGAAGGGTTGTATGTCTCTATCTCTACATAACGTAACGAGCTGCATGAAGCGAGGAGCAACAGGCAAAGCCCTGTCACCGAGAATAAAAACCGAGACGAACGTCCTTCTCTTGCCGAACCCTTATCGCACATCGGCATCTCTTCCTTTCAACTTCTCAACGTTTTCACGCAGCGTTTTCAGCTTGCTTTCGGCATCGGCCTGCTTTTTGCGCTCATTAGCCACGACTTCAGGCTTCGCATGAGCGACAAACTTTTCGTTACCGAGCTTTTTCATGACTGAAGCCAGAAACCCTTCAAGGTAATCAATCTCCTCCTGCATCTTCTTCACCTCCCCGGCAACGTCGATCGTACTTCCGAGCGACACGGCATATTCCGTCGTACCGACCAGAAACGATGCCGACGTCTCATCTTTCGGAGCACGCACAATCTGCTCCAGATGACACATCTTCGTAATCACCGTATTGTAAGCATCGTCATAATCGCCCGATACGATTTGGAGCGTCAGAGGCTCCCTGTTCGGGATGTTCCGCTCAAGACGTATCGAACGGACGGCGGCTACGATATTCTTTACGTTCTCGAAATCCGCGACGAGCCGGTCATGTTTATTGCCCACATCGGGCATTTGCGCTACCATGATGCTTTCGCCGGGCCGGCGCTCGACAAGCGCTTGCCACACTTCTTCGGTGATAAACGGCATAAACGGATGAAGCAGCAACGTCAACTGTTCAAAAAACCGGAGTGTGGCTGCGTATGAAGTCGCATCGATCGGCTGACCGTATGCCGGTTTGACCATTTCGAGATACCATGAGGAGAATTCATCGCGGAAAAGTTTGTACACGACCATCAACGCTTCTGAGATGCGATATTTTGAGAAATCGTCGTTCAACTCCTCGATGGCTGCGGCGACACGCGCCTCAAACCACTTGACGGCAATTCCGGCAGATTCGGGCTGCGGAAGATCGGCTACCGTCCAGCCTTTTACGAGACGCAGCGCATTCCATATTTTATTATTGAAGTTACGTCCCTGCTCACAAAGAGATTCATCGAACAGAATATCATTGCCGGCCGGTGCGGAGAGCATCATTCCCATACGCACGCCATCGGCGCCATACTTCTCGATCAATTCGAGGGGATCGGGCGAATTACCCAGCGATTTCGACATCTTCCGGCCGAGCTTATCACGCACGATACCGGTAAAATAGACGTTTTTAAACGGCATCTTCCCCTCGTATTCATAGCCGGCCATAATCATACGCGCCACCCAGAAGAAAATAATATCCGGAGCGGTGACCAAGTCGGACGTCGGATAGTAATACGCCATTTCCTCGTTACCGGGGCGGTTCATCCCGTCGAAGAGAGCGATCGGCCACAGCCATGAAGAGAACCACGTATCGAGGCAATCTTCATCCTGACGCAACGTATACGTTCTTCCCGCGCCACCCAAAGCAGGATGCTGCCCGGCTATCGCGCGTGCTTCGTCTTCGGTCTCGGCTACAATCGTAACCGTAGACGGCGTCTCACCCTGAGGGAGATTCGTCGGGACAGCATAATAGGCCGGTATCCGGTGTCCCCACCACAACTGACGACTGATACACCAGTCTTTGATGTTCTCCATCCAGTGGCGATACGTATTTTTAAACTTCGACGGATGAAAGACGATCTCATCGTTCATCACCGCATCGAGAGCGGGACGCGCCAGCTTTTCCATCTTCAGGAACCACTGCATCGAAAGTTTCGGTTCAATGGCTACCTGTGTACGCTCCGAGAAGCCTACCTTATTTATATAGTCTTCCGTTTTCTCGAGTAATCCGGCCGCCTCAAGGTCTTGCACGATCCGTTTGCGCACTTCAAACCGATCCATACCCACGTAGAGTTGACCTGCCGGAGCAATGGTGCCGTCGTCATGGAATATATCGATCGAAGGAAGGTTATATTTTTCACCGAGCAGATAGTCGTTCACATCGTGAGCGGGCGTCACTTTCAGACAGCCCGTACCAAAGGAGACATCGACATAATCGTCTTCAATCACGGGAATAACGCGGTTGACAAGCGGCACAATCACCTGTTTGCCGTGCAAATGTCTGTTTTTCGGATCATCCGGATGGATGCACATGGCCGTATCGCCCATGATGGTTTCGGGGCGTGTGGTAGCGACCACGGCATACCCTTCTTCACCGACGATCTTATACCTTAAATAATAAAGTTTCCCCTGTTGCTCTTTATAGATCACCTCTTCGTCGCTCAAAGCCGTCAAGGCTGCGGGATCCCAGTTAACCATACGCACGCCACGATATATCAGCCCCTTATTATACAGATCGCAAAAGGTCTTGATCACACTTGCCGAGCGGGTCTCATCCATGGTGAATGCTGTACGCTCCCAATCGCACGAGGCGCCGAGTTTACGGAGCTGCCGCAGGATAATCCCGCCGTGCTCTTCCGTCCATTGCCAGGCATGTTTTAAAAACTCCTCCCGCGTGAGGTCCGATTTGCGTATTCCTTTTTCGGCCAGACGCGCTACGACCTTGGCCTCCGTAGCGATGGAAGCATGATCGGTGCCCGGCACCCAACAGGCGTTTTTCCCCGTCATGCGCGCACGACGGATCAGAATATCCTGAATCGTATTGTTGAGCATGTGCCCCATGTGCAATACTCCGGTCACGTTAGGTGGCGGTATCACGATGGTGTACGGTTCGCGCCCATCGGGCTTCGAGGCAAACAGCCTGTTATCTAACCAATATTGATACCACTTGCTTTCGACCGACGAGGGGTCGTATTTCGTTGCTAATTCCATTTGCTCTTGTTATTGATGCTTTATCAACAGTCGGCGCAAAAATAATAAATATAATCGAGAATGTAGTTTTTTTGTATCTTTGCACCCCGAAAAGCAAAGATAAGCACGACTTTGAGAGAGAAAAACGAACAGTTTCTCCCTTTCCGTGCCACAATCTCTGCCCCGGATTTAAAAAAAGAACAACGAGAAAAGATGCAAAAAAAACTGGTTATCGTAGAGTCTCCTGCAAAAGCAAAAACCATCGAGAAATTTTTGGGTAAAGACTATCGGGTCATGTCGAGTTACGGACACATCCGCGACTTGAAAACGAAAGAGTTCAGTATTGATATTGAGAACGATTACGCACCGCAATACGTCATTCCGGCGGAAAAGAAAAAGCTGGTTGCAGACTTGAAAAAAGCGTCGCAAGAGGCGACGGAGGTGCTGCTCGCGTCTGATGAAGACCGCGAAGGAGAAGCCATTGCCTGGCATTTAGCCGAAGTGCTGGATCTGAACCCCCAAAATACGCAGCGCATCGTTTTTCACGAGATCACGAAGAACGCGATCCTGCACGCGCTGGATACGCCTCGCAGCCTCGATATCCATCTGGTCAATGCTCAGCAGGCACGCCGCGTATTAGATCGGATCGTAGGTTTTGAGGTGTCACCGATTTTATGGCGCAAAGTCAAGCCGGCGCTTTCGGCCGGACGGGTGCAGTCGGTAGCTGTGCGCCTGATCGTAGAGCGTGAACGCGAAGTGAACGACTTCGTGGCCGAAGCCTCGTACCGGGTCATCGCCACTTTCATCCTGTCCGACGGAAAAACGCTCCTGAAAGCGGAACTGAACAGACGCCTGAAAGACAAAGATGAGGTCGAGCGGTTTCTGAAAGCATGCCGGGAAGCAAGTTCGGAATTTATCATCGACGATATCAGTAAAAAGCCGCTGAAAAAATCGCCGGCTCCACCCTTCACGACTTCTACGTTGCAACAGGAAGCGGCGCGCAAGCTCGGCTTCTCCGTTTCGCAGACGATGATGGTTGCTCAACGACTTTACGAATCGGGATTCATCACATATATGCGTACAGACTCGGTGAACCTGAGCAGCCTTGCCCTGAATACGGCCAAGGAAGCGATTCTCCGTGAATACGGGGAAAAGTATCATCAGCTACGCAAGTATCACACGAAGAGCAAAGGCGCACAGGAAGCGCACGAAGCCATTCGTCCGACGTATATGGATCACCCGGCAATCAACGGAAACGCACAGGAGAAAAAACTGTACGACCTGATCTACAAACGTACAATCGCCAGTCAAATGGCCGATGCCGAACTGGAGCGCACGACGATCTCGATCGGTATCGGAAAGATGAAAGATAAATTCCTCGCTACGGGCGAGGTGGTGAAGTTCGACGGTTTTCTGCATGTCTACCGCGAGAGCGCGGACGACGAGGGAGAAGGCGAGCAGGAAAACGGACTGCTCCCGGCCGTGCAGGTGAAAGATGTGCTCGGCGTGCAGGAGATTACCGCTACGGAACGCTTCACGCAGCGTCCGCCGAGATATACGGAAGCCAGTTTGGTGCGCCGCATGGAAGAGCTGGGTATCGGACGTCCGTCTACGTACGCACCGACGATCCAGACGATTCAAAACCGCGAATACGTCGTTCGGGGAGATAAACCGGGCGAAGAACGTTCCTTCCACGCGGTCACCCTGAAGAACGGGACGATCACGGAGGCAGAAAAGAAAGAGATCGTCGGAGCCGATCGCAACAAGTTGCTCCCGACCGACATCGGCACGGTAGTCAACGATTTCCTGATGGAGTACTTTCCGGATATTATGGATTACAACTTCACCGCCAGCGTGGAGAAAGAATTCGATGCCATTGCCGAGGGTGAGCTGGTCTGGACGAAAGCGCTCGATAAATTCTACCGGTTCTTCCATCCGATTGTAGAAAAAACAGCCGCGGTGAAAACAGAACATAAGGTCGGGGAGCGTCAGCTCGGTATCGACCCGAAGAGCGGGGAGCCGGTTTTCGTCAAAATCGGCCGTTACGGTCCGATTGTTCAGATCGGGCAGGCGAATCCGAACGACAAGCAAGCGCCCAAGCCGCGTTTCGCGTCGCTGATGAAAGGTCAGTCTATCGAAACGATCTCGCTCGAAGAAGCGCTGGAGCTTTTTAATCTGCCGCGTGTCATCGGCACGTTTGAAGACAAGGAGATGACGGCAGCGATCGGCCGATTCGGGCCGTTCGTGCGTCACGACAACCAATTTGTATCCATCCCCAAGACGCTAAGCCCCTACTCCATCACGGCCGAAGAGGCGATCGCGCTGATTGAGGAAAAACGGAACAAGGAGGCGCAGCGTTACATCAAAAAGTTCGAGGAAGAGCCGGGACTGGAAATTCTGAACGGACGTTACGGGCCGTACATCACATTCGACAAAGCCAACTACCGTATCCCGAAAGGGGTTGAGGCCGCGTCGTTGACACTCGAAGAGTGTAAACAAATCATCGCCGAGGCCGACGAAAAACCGGCCAAAAGAAGAGGCGCAAAGAAGAAATAAAAAAAGCTGCTCAACGCAGCTTTTTTTATTTCGTTCCGTTCGGAAGGAAGTCCTCCGCTACATCCGCTCCGGCATTTCGATACCCAGCAGCGACATGGCCGAGCGCACGATCTTGGCCGTTTCGGCCGAGAGCGTCAGACGCAACTGCCTGATCCGTTCATCGCTCTCGCCGAGGATCGTATAGTCGTGATAGAACTGATTGAACTCGCGCACCAGATCATAGACGTAGTTGGCAATGCAGGCCGGGCTATACGTCTCGCCGGCTTCTTTAACCGTCGAGGCGAAGTCGGCCAGCGAACCGATCAATGTCTGCTCTTTCGCATTGACGGGCGTATCGGTCGGCAGCTGTTCGGGGATGACAAGCCCCTGTTCTTCGGCCTTGCGAAGCACCGAGCGGATACGTGCATACGTATATTGAATAAACGAACCGGTGTTTCCGTTGAAGTCGATCGACTCTTTCGGATTAAACGTCATATTCTTACGCGGATCGACTTTCAAGATGAAATACTTGAGCGATCCTAACCCGATGACGCGGATGATATCGTCGGCTTCCGAAGGGCTCAAGCCGTCCAGCTTGCCCAGCTCGTTCGAGATATCGCGCGCCGTGGCAATCATCTCGTCCATCAGATCGTCGGCATCGACGACCGTCCCTTCGCGGCTCTTCATCTTCCCTTCGGGCAGTTCCACCATACCATACGAGAAATGAATCAACCCTTTGCCGAAAGCGAAGCCCAATTTATCGAGCAGAATCGAGAGCACTTGGAAATGATAATTCTGCTCGTTCCCTACGACGTAAATCATCCGGTCGATCGGATAATCGTCGAAACGAAGTTTGGCCGTGCCGATGTCCTGCGTCATATACACCGATGTGCCGTCGGAGCGCAGCAAGATTTTCTCGTCCAACCCTTCCGGCCGCAGGTCTGCCCATACCGACCCGTCGTCGCGGCGATAAAACAGTCCTTTCTTCAATCCTTCCAGCACTTTCTCGCGCCCTTCGAGATACGTCTCCGATTCATAATAAATCTTATCGAAATCGACTCCGAGCCGCTTATACGTCCGATCAAAGCCATCGTACACCCAACCGTTCATCCGGTTCCACAACTCGCGCACCTCGGCATCGCCGGCTTCCCAGCGTCGGAGCATCTCACGCGCCTCGGCCATCAGCGGCGACCGGGCTTCGGCCTCTTCCTTACTCAGACCCGATGCCACGAGCTGACCGACTTCCTCACGGTAATGCTTGTCGAACATGACATAAAAATCACCGACCAGATGATCGCCTTTCTTCCCCGACGATTCGGGCGTCACGCCCTCGCCCCATTTCTGCCAGGCCAGCATCGACTTGCAGATGTGGATTCCCCGATCGTTGACGATATTCGTTTTAATCACCCGGTTACCGTTGGCTTTCAGAATTTCCGACAGACTGTATCCCAACAGATTGTTACGCACATGTCCGAGATGGAGCGGCTTATTCGTGTTGGGCGACGAGTATTCGATCATCACCAGCGGAGCCTCTTCGGCCGGATGCGTAATGCCGTAGGTCTCCTGCGCGTGCATCGCGTTCAGCATCTCGATCCAGTTCGATCCGGCGATTGTCAAGTTCAAAAAGCCTTTAATCACATTGAATGAGGCGACAGATGGCTCATGTTCCAGCAGATATTCACCGATCTCCTGCGCCGTCTGCTCGGGCGTTTTTTTGGAGATGCGCAAGAACGGAAACACGACGAGCGTAAGATGTCCTTCAAATTCTTTTTTTGTCTTCTGCAAAACGGCCTGTTCGGGTGCAATTGCCACCCCGTAAAGGATCTGTATGGCGGAACGTATGGCCGCCGAAAATTGTTGTTCAATCATTGTGCAACCTAAATTTTAACGGGACAAAAGTAATATTTTTTCGGGAAACCCGCGGCCACTTCCGCCCTTGTAACGGGCTGCTTATGGAGTATGCCTTACCCCCGCGACGATACGATTCCGTTATTTTTTGCATCATCTCGAACAGCTCTTAAACGGTTGCCGCATCTTGTTTGAGCGATTTAAGTGTTGTGAAAAGGCTCCCGCATTTTGTTTTAACATTTTAAGCGTTGTGAAAAGGCTCGCACAAATTGTTTTAACATTCCAAGCGTTCTAAAAAGGCCGCCACACTTTGTTTTAACATTTTAAGTGTTGTGAAAAGGCTCCCGCAAACTGTTTAAGGTTTCGGGCGATTACCCGAAAGCTCCCGCACTTTGCTTTAACCTTCAGGCAGTTACCCGAAGGTCTACCGTTTTTAATTCCTTTAACTCAAATTGCGGGATACACGGTTCGGCGTGTACCATGAACAATTGATTTTTAATATTATGTCAGCAAACAGCGTTCGGTATGCCGCGTAGGGGCGAACCTTGTGTTCGCCCCTACATTAACGGCCTTTCCCCTGCCCTGTCATTCAGAGTGAAGCGAAGAATCTCTTCCCTTTTTCGGGGCGAGATTCCTCTCTATGTTCGGAATGACAAAGGGTGGCGTTCGTAATTCGTAATTTGTCATTCGTAATTCTCCATGCCCTGTCATTCAGAGCGAAGCGAAGAATCTCTTTTCTTTTTCGGGGCGAGATTCCTCACTACGTTCGGAATGACAAAGGGGGCATTCGGAATGACAAACACAGTTATTTGCGCCCATTTGCGCCCATTTGCGAAATTTGCGTTCGGTCTTTTGTCATTCAGAGCAAAGCGAAGAATCTCTTTCCGTTACTTTTGGCTTGACCCAAAAGTAACCAAAAAGTCAAGGCTTCGTGCGCTTCGCACGCCTTCGCGACGCTTGCAGGTCGGAAAATCAGGTAACTCGCTTCCGCTCTTCCCCCCTTTGAAGGGGGGGGCTGGGGGGATGTCCCTCTGCGTTCGGATACCGTGTATCCGGCATAACATAATTCAATTGTTAATGGTCAATTGTTAATTGTTATGCGTGGTACACGCCGAATCATGTACCTGAAAAATAACCATTGACAATTAACAATTGAAAAAGAGCCCTGAAAGAGCGTAATAATTCAGCCCAATGTGTAGCGAAGCGAAGCGTTGGGGAAAAAGGCCACACCCCGATAAGAGGGCTGAAAGCCTGATATAATCGTCAGCGGAATACCCCCAACAAATCAACAACCAAACAAATCAACAAATCAACAACCAGTCATAGTCTGCAATTCATTTAAAAAAAAGCCACCTCGCGCAAGGCGAGATGGCTTTTTACCATACACGGTTTACTCCTTTGCGAGTATACGATCAATCCTTGAACTTGGCCGAGAGGTACTCGCGATTCATGCGAGCGATATTCGTCACCGAAATTTGTTTCGGACATTCCACCTCGCATGCTCTGGTGTTCGTACAGTTTCCGAACCCAAGCTCATCCATCTTGGCCACCATGGCTTTGGCACGGCGGGCTGCCTCTACCTTACCCTGCGGGAGCAAGGCCAGCTGACTTACCTTGGCCGACACGAACAGCATGGCCGACCCGTTCTTGCAGGCGGCCGCACAAGCGCCGCAACCGATACAGGCGGCCGCATCCATAGCCAGATCGGCATCTTTCTTCGGAATCGGAATAGCATTGGCATCGGGCACTCCACCGGTGTTGACGGACACGAACCCTCCGGCCTGCATGATTTTGTCGTATGCCTGACGGTCGACCGTCAGGTCACGGATCACGGGGAAACCGGCCGAGCGCCACGGTTCGACGGTAATCGTCTCGCCGTCGTTGAACTTGCGCATGTGCAACTGGCACGTGGTAATAGCCGAATCCGGGCCGTGCGGATGGCCGTTGATGTATAACGAGCACATGCCGCAGATGCCTTCGCGGCAGTCATGATCGAAGAAGACCGGTTCTTTGCCTTCGTTGACCAACTGTTCGTTGAGCACATCCAGCATTTCGAGGAACGAACTGCCCTGGGAGATTCCTTTAAGCGGATATGTTTCAAAAGCGCCTTTTTCTTTCGGACCTCGCTGGCGCCATACTTTTACAGTTATATCGATATTTTTATCCATTGTCTTGTTCTTTTAAGCTGTGTGAAACTCCTTAATTCTTATAGTTCCGCTGCTGACGAACGACAAACTCGTAATCGAGCGGTTCTTTCAACATCACCGGATCTTTATCTTCACCCTGATATTCCCAGCACGATACATACGAGAATTCTTCGTCGTGGCGCATCGCTTCACCTTCCGACGTCTGGTGCTCTTCGCGGAAATGTCCGCCGCACGATTCGGCACGGTCGTACGAGTCGTGCGCCATCAGTTCGCCGATCTCGATAAAGTCGGCCAGACGCAACGCCTTTTCAAGTTCTACGTTCAGGTCGTCGCCCTTGCCGGGAATACGTACATTGCTCCAGAATTCTTTTTTCAGTTTCTTCAACATCTCAATGGCTTCTTTCAGCCCTTCGGCATTACGCGCCATCCCGACGTGATCCCACATAATGTGTCCCAGCTCTTTATGCAGACTGTCGACCGAACGCTTTCCTTTGATGTTCATCAACCGGTTGATACGATCCTGAACCTGCTTCTCGGCTTCCGCAAACTCCGGCGCGTCGGTCTTGAAACGGGGCACCTGAATCTGGTCAGCCAGATAATTCTGAATCGTATACGGCAGCACGAAATAACCGTCGGCCAATCCTTGCATCAGGGCCGATGCTCCCAGACGGTTCGCTCCGTGGTCGGAGAAGTTGGCTTCGCCGATGGCAAACAGACCGGGGATGTTGGTCATCAGTTCATAGTCTACCCACAGCCCACCCATCGAATAGTGGAGCGCCGGATAAATCATCATCGGGGTTTCGTATGGATTATCGTCTACAATTTTTTCATACATCTGGAAGAGATTTCCGTAGCGTGCTTCTACCACATCGCGTCCCAGACGGTTGATGGCGTCGGCAAAGTCGAGGTAAACGGCCTGACCGGCTCCTACGCCGAACCCGGCGTCGCAACGTTCTTTGGCAGCACGCGAAGCCACGTCGCGCGGCACGAGGTTACCGAACGCCGGATAACGACGTTCCAGATAATAATCGCGGTCTTCTTCCTTGATTTGTGTGGGTCTCAGTTTGCCGGCACGAATCGCTTCGGCATCTTCTTTCTTCTTGGGCACCCAGATACGTCCGTCGTTACGTAACGACTCCGACATCAGCGTCAGTTTCGACTGAAATTCGCCGTGCACCGGAATACACGTCGGGTGAATCTGTACCATACACGGGTTGGCGAAGTAGGCACCCTTCTTGTAGCACTGCCATGCCGCCGATCCGTTCGAGGCCATCGCGTTCGTCGACAAGAAAAATGTGTTCAC
Source organism: Tannerella forsythia (assembly GCF_001006485.1). GTDB lineage: Bacteria > Bacteroidota > Bacteroidia > Bacteroidales > Tannerellaceae > Tannerella > Tannerella forsythia. Next base: position 54,628 of record NZ_JUET01000058.1, on the reverse strand, counting down.
ATATCCGCCTGTGGCTACGACTACGGCGTGAGCCGCAAAACGTTCGATCTTACCGGTCACTAAATTGCGTGCCAGAATACCGCGGGCGCGTCCGTCGATCTTTACGACATCGAGCATCTCATGACGCGTGTACATCTTTACTTTACCCAGCCCGATCTGACGGCTCAGCGCCGAATATGCGCCCAGCAGTAACTGCTGTCCCGTCTGTCCGCGGGCATAGAACGTACGCGATACCTGCGCCCCGCCAAACGAACGGTTGTCGAGCAATCCGCCGTATTCGCGGGCAAAAGGTACACCCTGTGCCACGCACTGGTCGATAATGGCATTCGATACTTCGGCCAAACGGTACACGTTGGCTTCACGGGCACGATAGTCGCCCCCTTTAATCGTGTCATAGAACAGACGGTATACCGAATCGCCGTCGTTCTGATAATTCTTGGCCGCATTGATCCCTCCCTGCGCAGCAATAGAGTGTGCACGACGCGGCGAATCTTGAATACAGAAGTTAAATACGTTAAACCCCATCTCGGCCAGCGAGGCGGCAGCTGAGGCGCCGGCCAGACCGGTACCTACGACAATAATATCCAAACGACGTTTGTTGGCCGGGTTTACCAACTTCTGGTGTGCTTTATAATTGGTCCACTTCTCGGCTAACGGCCCCTGTGGTATTTTTGAATTTATTTGACTCATAACGATTGCTTTTAAAAGAAATTACATCTTGTTTGTTCCCATTAGCCGCACAGGCTTTTCACATAAAAGAAGAGCGTAACAAAAGCATATCCCAAAAAGATAAGCGTAGCCACCACATTGCTGATCACTTTCAGACGGTTCATCCACACGTGATTGTTCCAGCCGATGGTATGGATCGCACTCCACACACCGTGTGTGAGGTGAAACCACAACGCCACATACCAAATCAAATAGGCTATCACCACCCACAACTGGCTAAAATAATACTGAATAAAGTCGGCCCCGTCCTGCGGAGATACAACACGGCTACCCAGCTCTACTTCGTGATGTCCCAGTAATTCCGCAAACATCATCTTGTACCAAAACTGGCTAAAATGAAGAATCATAAAGCCAATGACCACCACACCGATCACGAACATATTCTGCGAGGCCCAGCTCACCCCTTGGGGACGCGTATTGACCGCATAACGGTCGTTCCCGCGCGCCTTCCGGTTTTGCAGCGTCAGCATCACCGCATACACAAAGTGAATGGTAATAATCACTCCCAAGCCGATGGTCGCCACTACCGCATACCAGTTTGCCCCCAGCAATCCACAAATCATGTTGTAGGCGTCAGTCGAGAAGACTGCCGTCACATTCATCGACAGGTGGAACAGTAAAAACAGAATCAGGAAAATTCCGGATATACTCATCACCAGTTTTTTCCCGATAGAAGATTTTAGTAACCACATAAGCAAATTATTTTTAAATGTTTATTTATTCGGTTTAACGTTTCTTTTAATGTCGCAAAAGTACGATATAGAAAGTGGATAAACAAATATATTGCAGAAATTTTTCCGTAATCACTACAGGATATCTCTAAACACTAATAAAAAGTGATTTACACCCATTCATCCACTTACAAATCCTCTATCTATAGAGGCATAAGTAAGGACACTCTTTACCATTGGCAAAAATTCCGTATCTTTGCTCTATGAATATGAAACCGACGCTGTATTTCACTCCGCTCTCGTTTCCGATTTACGTGATGGCCAAACCGGCAGGTGCACTCTGCAATATGGACTGCGAATATTGTTATTATCTCGAAAAAAGCGGACTGTATCAGGAACGCAAGCAGAAGAGAATGTCTGACGAGACCCTCGAACGATTTACCCAAGCGTATATTGAATGCCAGACAAGTCCGTTCGTACAGTTCACATGGCACGGAGGCGAGTCGCTGTTACGAGGCCTCGACTTCTACCGCAAAGCGCTGAAATTCCAGCGGCAATACGGACAGGGACGGGAGATACAAAATTGCATCCAGACGAACGGGCTGCTGCTTAACGACGAATGGTGCCGTTTCTTCAAAGACAACGATTTTCTGGTCGGCATCTCCATCGATGGGCCGGAAGCCATGCACGACCGCTATCGTAAGGATTGTGGAGGACGGGGTACGTTTACCCGGGTCATGCGGGGCATCGAGCGGTTGCATCACCACGAGGTCGAGTTTAATACGCTTTCGGTACTGCACGACTATAACGTGCGTTTCCCGCTTGAGATGTATCACTTCTTCAAAGACATCGGCAGCCGATACATGCAATTCTCTCCCATTGTCGAACGCCTCGGTACGCGTGCGGACGGGCTGGAACTGCTGACGGCGACCGACCATCCGAAAGACTGTGAGCCGGCGCCCTGGTCGGTCGATCCGATTGCTTACGGCGACTTCTACGTTGCCGTGTTCGACGAATGGGTACGCCACGATGTGGGACAATATTATATACAACTTTTCGACGCCACGCTCGCAGGTGTCCTCGGCCAACCGCCTGGCGTCTGTATCTATGCGAAGACCTGCGGACATGCGCTGGCCATGGAATATAACGGCGACGTCTATGCCTGCGACCATTTCGTCTATCCCGAATACCGACGGGGCAACCTGTATGAGAAAACACTTGTGGAGATGACCCTCTCGGACGAACAGCGCCGCTTCGGGAATGACAAACGGGACGGTCTACCGGCAGAATGTCGCTCCTGCCACTTCCTGGAATGGTGCAACGGCGAATGCCCGAAAAATAGAATCGCCGTCTCAAGCGACGGTGAATACGGATTGAACTACCTCTGTGCCGGATTAAAGCGCTATTTCGCACACGTCGAGCCGGCTATGGCCTTCATGGCCGAAGAATTGCGTAACGGTCGGCCGCCGGCCAATATCATGCACGAAATAAGACGATAAAAATAACGCTGTTCCATCGGACATTACACCTCATCTCGCAAGATACGACCTTGTGAATGTGAATAGGAGCGTTTTGAAAATTCAGACACGAAGACGCCCACCCCCAAAAAAACAAGAGCCTGCTCGGCTATGGCGTCCGGCAGGCTCTTTCGGAAATAACCTATGTACAACCTTATTGCACAAAGATTTTTTTGCGCACATCGCCCAATACGACAATGTAGACGCCCTTAGGCAGCGTGATAATACGCTCGCCGACTACATCCTCTTTGCGGTAGAGCGTACCTGAAATCGTATAAATGGCCAATGGCCGCAATTGATCGGTACGGATGCGTAAGCTGTTGTCAAAACTCCAGATATCAACATTTTCAACGATATCTTCGCTTGCATTCGTTTTACGAACCGTCACTTTGCAGGAGTCCCTGAAGCCGCCGTCGACCGTCCGGACATACACCCAGGTCTCACCCGAAGCCACTCCGGTCACGTGGCATGAATCGACCGTCACAACAGCTGGGTTTCCACTCGTCCATACCACTTTCTTATTCGTGGCATTGACCGGCTTAATCGTTGCTTGAAGCGTCGTTTTCTTTCCGACGGAAAGTTCAATGGAGGTACTGTCTATATCTATTCCCTTCACCGGTATCGTTTCCAGCACACTCACATAACAAGTGTCTTTAAAACTTCCATCCAACGATTCGGCAATAATCAGGGCGATCCCACGTTTCTTAGCCGATACGACAGCCGTTGTATCCGTTTCGGATGTCACCGTGGCATAAGTGGTATTCGTCGATGACCATTTTACTTTCTTTTTGAAAGCATCGTGAGGTGTAATCTTAGCCGTCAGCGTATCACGTTCTCCGATGGCCATGTAAAGCGTATCCTTATCGAGTGATAACCCCGTTACCGCTACGGGGGGGAGCACCTTAAAGACGCACGTGGCAAACTTTCCGTTCTTTGCCATCGCCGTCACCTTCGAGATACCGGGTGCTACGGATTCAATGCGTGCGACTTTCGTATCGTCGACCATGGGGGTAGCCGTTACCGACCCGCCTTCTACCGACCAAGCCAGATCGGTGTTATCTGCATTCGCCGGCTTTACCATGGCACGCAACAACATTTTATGACGCATATGCATCACGACCGTGTCTTTTTTAACCTCCGGAAAAGAAACTTCCGTCACCGGATTGGTAATATGCACCAGACACGTGTCGGTTTTCAAGTTGCCTTCATGTCCGGCAATAACGACAATCTTCACTTTTCCTGTCTGTCCCTTTGCTGTGATCACGCCCAAGGTATCGAAGGTATTGACGGTCACAAGCCCCGAAAGACTGAAAAACCGCACTTTCTTATTCGCCCCCGACGGATTGACCTTTGCATAAAGCGTGTCTTTACTGCCGACCGTCATATAGAGTTCTTCAATATCAGCGCCTTTTTTATCCTTCAGTTCCACACTCGTCACCGGCTGGTAAACAATGACGACACAAGAATCTTTCACCTTACTTTGCGAGGTCACCACAATTTCCGTCTCTCCCGGATTTATTCCGGTAATCTTACCATACGTGCTGTCGGATACGGCATATTTTACCGTTGCTATCAGCGGATTTTTCGATTTCCACGCCACAGTGTCCGTTTTGGGCGTGACATTCACTTTGACCGAGTCAGACTGCCCCACATCGATGCGGATCGTGTCTTTAGTCAGAACACATCCGGGTTGGGGAGACTGCCCCCATACTTCACTTGGAAGCAGAGCCATCACCCAGATAAGGGTGGCTCCAAAATAAAGCGTACATCTTTTCATGTCTTTTATTATTTAATTTGATTCGTAATAAAGTAACAAACAAAGCGAATAAAAGGTTGCGTTTTTTCTTACCGCACCATTATTTTTTTAGCGGTATGATTCAGAACGACGATATAAAGGCCACGCGGCAAAGCAATGACATGGTCGCCGACAAGCCTTTCTTCGTGCCGGTACAGCGCCCCCAAAATCGTGTAAATGCGCAACGAAACAGGTTTACCGGAACGGATATGCACATACCCTTCGGAGGCATATATACTCTGATCATTCACTTCAACAGTAGCGTCATCGCCGGGTTTACGGGTGATGACGACACAGGTATCACGACAGTCACTGCTGTCTTTGGCCTCCACGATGACATACGCCGTGTCGGGAGTCAGAGCCGCTGCGATCAGCGCCACCGTATCCGTCTCGGACGATGCAGTAAGCTCGGCCTTTCCTTTGACCGTCCAGTTCAGTGAACGGTTCGTGGCTTGGCTCGGATACACCATTGCCCGAAGTGTATCTTTGCTCCCGATATCCACACGCAGGGTGTCTTTGTTCAGACGGATACTGTCAAGCGGGACATGCGTAATAACCACACACGTATCGCGACATTTACTCCCGTCCTTTGCTTCGGCAATGATGAGGGTTGTGTCTGTCACGACAGCGGCGGTTACCAACGCTTCGGTACGATTCGTCGCCGACGGGGTAACCGTAGCTTTCCCCATATTCATCCAATTCAGCGTTGGGTCGGTAGCATTCTGCGGAGTTATACCGGCTTGAAGCATTTGAGTCCGGCCGGCCTTCAGACGAACGGTGTCTTTATTCAAACGCACCTCTTTCACGAGAATCCTGGGAGAAACATAGACCCAGCACGTATCCTTAGCCGCACCGACCTGAACGATCACCTTCGTCTTACCTACTTTTCTGCCTTTGACCAGATACACCTTTCCATAACGACCTGAATTAGCAGGAGGAGCAATAGAAGCAATGACAGGTATGGCAGCAGGTGCCTCCCAAAGAATCGGGGCGTCAGGAACGGCTGTTGCTCTCAGAGAATCTTCCTGTCCCACCACCAGACGCAATGTGTCCTGATGAAAATAGACTGTCTGTTGCACCGGCTTCGCTTGTCCGGCAGCCTCAAAAGAAAGCCCTGCATCCGCAAATACGGCTGCCAGAAAATAAAGAATCATTCTTTTCATAGTTATTTTGAAATGCATGTATAATTACGGCAATGAAATAGAACTGCAAAAGTCAGAACTTTACCCTTACTATCCAAATAATATCTTACATTTGCACCGTTTTTAACACTCATTTTCATGAATTTCACACATAAACATCCTATGACACCGGTTCCCGACGCAGTCATTGTGGCAGCCGGAGATTTTCCTTCCCATCCGGCTGCGTATGGGGCGATAGAACGGTTTCGCGACCGCATCATCTGCTGTGACGGAGCTGCCGATGCTCTCCTTCGCGCCGGCTTTATGCCGCTGGCCGTGGCAGGCGATGGCGACTCCATCTCCGAGACGGCGCGCGACAAGGTGGCAGACAGGCTACATCTCGAATCGGAACAGGAAACGAATGACCTGACGAAAGCGGTACGTTATGCCCTCAAGCAGGGACATCGCCGACTGCTTATTGTCGGCGCCACGGGGAAACGTGAAGACCACACGCTCGGCAACATCAGCCTGCTGGCCGATTATATGGACAAGGCAACCGTCGAGATGCGCACAGATTACGGCATCTTCACACCTGCCACGGGACATACCTCTTTTGCTTCGTATACCGGACAACAGATTTCCGTTTTTTGTGTAGACAGCGAACCGTTAACCCTCCGCAACGTACGCTGGCCCCTAACCCGACAACGCATCACCCGTTGGTGGCAAGGCACACTGAACGAGGCGCTGAGCGATCAGTTCGAAGTGGAAACGGAAGGTAAAGTCATTGTGTTCCGTGCCTATTGATTCTATCGGTGCGAAACATCATTCAAGAAGTTTTTCCCTTGAAACCCCCTGCGTAAAGAATTACTTTTTGATGCGGGGCATGCGCGGCAATAACTCGACAGGGCGAGTTGGAGTAAGACGGAGAAACACAACGATGGAAAAAAGCAGCATGGCCGAAAATGCGATACTCGAAGAGAGCGCCGCTCCGGTTACCCCGTAAGCAGGAATCAGGAAGCCACCCGCTATAAGCAGTATAAGCAATCCGATACACGAACATATGGCGCTGACACGCACGCGCCCTGTCCCAATGAAGTAATGACTCAGGATACGATTACTGCCGAAGGCAACAATCCCGACAGCCAAGGCCACAATCACCTTTCGGATTCCCGTAAATTCGGGCGTAAACAGATAATCCGTATAGACCCACTCCGGCAGACAGAGGACAAGTGCCATAGCAACGATCAGCGTACAGTAAGTTAACTTAAACAGTCTCAACGTCAGGCTGCGCTGCCGTTCGGCCTCCGATGTCCGGGCGATCTGACTGTAAGCGATAAAGCTCACCCCGTGACTGATATGCCAGATACTTTCGGATATTTTCGTACCCGAATCCAATAACCCGACTTGTCCGTATCCGCCAAACCGTTGCAGCAGAAAGTAATTCAGGCGCGTAGTCAGTCCTTCGGCCAAATTGTCGGCACTGCTCCAGAGGCCATACACAAACATCGCTTTCACACCTTTTATCCACGATCCGGAAACCCGAGCTTCGTGCGGCACGCGAAAGAACGGCTTTATCATCAATCCCAGACTAACCATCCACGCGATGAGATTCGTCAGAAAAAGACCCCACAGATACCCTGACACATCGCGCTTGTTCAGTCCGAAGTAGAAGCCGACGAGGATAAAAAACAATAATCCGCCCTGAATGATAAAAACCGCATTAAACGCCTTGATCAGGTCTTTACCCAGCAGGAAACGAGCATTCGCCGCTACGAGCGAAAGCAGGACGGACAGCCCGTAAACAATAAACCCATAACCTTCGGGGAGCATCCCCAGCAGGGACATGCAGACACAAGCTATCGCCGACCCGACAAAAGCCCATACATACGTCGGCCAGAAAACGGTACGGAAAGGCTGCCGATGCATAAAATAGACGATCGTATTGCCACAGAGGACACTGTTAAAGATAACCGCCAGATTGACCGAAGCATATATCACCCCGACGACCCCCATCCCGTCCCTACCCAGCACCCGGCTGTGAATCAGGATAAGCAACAGGTTGAGCAACGCGATCGCATAGCGCGTTCCGACGGTCGCAAGGATTTTTTTTAACACGGGAAGGAGGTGATATTTAGCTGATCCAACAAACGGACATAAAGAGTGATCGCTTCACGTATTTCCGGCAGTTCGATGTACTCGTCGGCGCTGTGAGAACGCGCCGAATCACCCGGCCCGATCTTTACCGTAGGAAACGGCATCAAGGCCTGATCACTCATTGTGGGAGACCCGAACGGTTCTTTCCCCAGCATCACGGCACGTTGCACAAACGGATGCCCGGCATCAAGGCGCGACGAGTTGAGGCGCAGGCTGCGGGGCGTCACATCGCAAGAGACATGCGCCCGTATTTCGTTCAGCGCTTCCCGGTTGGAATAAAATTCATTGGTACGCACATCGACGGTAAACCGGCATCGGTCCGGCACTACATTGTGTTGTGTACCGGCTTCGATCATCGTCACACTCATCTTTACGCTCCCCAACAGGTCGCTGCGGCAAGGGAAAGTATACGAATGAAACCACGCGATGTCTTTCATAGCTTCGGAGATCGCGTTAACACCTTCGTTTCGGGCAGCATGACCGGCTCTTCCATGGCTGACACAGTCGAGCACAAGCAGTCCTTTTTCGGCAATCGCCGGATGCATCGCGGTTGGTTCGCCCACGACACCGAACGCGATCGGAGGCAACTCGGGCAGGACACTTTCAACCCCTCCCTGCCCGGACACCTCTTCTTCGGCCGACGCCAGAAAAATCAGATTATAGGGTTGGTCCTTCACCGATAACTCATTGAATGCCGCATAAAGAGCGACAACACCCGCACCGGCATCGTTGCTGCCCAAACCATAGAGGCGTTCGGTTTCGTCGTCTTCACAAGGAGCGAACGGGTCTTTCGTCCAGCCCTGTACGGGTCTGACCGTATCGATATGCGAATTGAGCAGTACGGTAGGCTTGGAGAGATCAATGCTTCCGGAGGTCATCCAGAGGTTATTCCCCTTGCGATGCACGACGCGCCCCGCAGTCTTCCATTCGGACTGTAAGAAATCGGCGACCTCCTTTTCTTCACGACTAAAGGAGGGGCGTCTGATCATCCCTTTCAGCAAATCTATGGCCTGATAATATATTTCCATTTCAATACGCGATTCGTTATGTCATGGTTCATAATGCAGCAGACGATCTACCTCTTCACGGTCGATCTCAAGCTGTTCTTTCAAGGCTTCCAAGTCTTTGAATCTCCTGTTCCGACGTATGAAATGAATAAACTCCACCTCGATTGCTTCGCCATAGACCGTATCGGAGAAATGCAACAGATGGACTTCGACCGTCAGCGACTGACCATCGACCGTCGGGCGGTTGCCGACGGAGAGCATCCCCTTGTAGCGAGTACCGCGCAGGTGTACCCACACGGCATAGACTCCGTTACCCGGCCAGACCTTGAACGGTTCGTCGACCTCGATGTTGGCCGTCGGGAAACCCATCATACGACCAATCTGACGCCCGCCGACGATATGTCCTTTCAGAAGATACGGATACGTCAACATCTGCGCGGCTTCTTCTACGCGGCACTCGGCAAGAAACTGCCTGATCCGCGATGAACTGACGGCGTCTTCACCTTCCGACGGGAGATATGGAGTGGCCTTCCGCACTTCCATGCCGCATGCTTCGCCGTATGCGGCGTATGCTTCAAAACCTTCTTCGCGATTGTGCCCGAAACGATGGTCGTACCCCACTAACAGTGTACGGACACCCCATTGTTGCCATAAAACCTGTTCGATAAACTCACGCGCCGAGAGAGTGGCCAATTCGCGTGTGAAGTCAAGTACTGCGCAGCAGTCGGCCTCCGTCGTTGCCAGACGTTTCAATTTTTCATCGAACGAATTCAACAGCTTCGGCTGATAATCGGCCTGCAACACGATACGGGGATGCACCGGAAATGTAAAAACGGCAGCCGTCTGCCCGTGTTCATCGGCCAGACGGCGCAGTTCATGAATCAGGAAACGATGTCCTTGATGAACACCATCGAAAAATCCGACCGTTGCCGCCCACGCGTTGCCTCGCCTCTCTTCTGCATTGCGTATGATGATCATGGCACAAACATAGATAAAAAAGCCGAGAATAGTATACACGATTCGAAAAAATGTTTAGTTGTTGAATTGTTTACTGACCGCTGTAAAAGCCCTGAAAGGGCGCATTAATTCAGCCCAATGCGAAGCGTTGGGGAAAAAAGCATCGCATTTCAGCGGAGGGCTGAAAGCCTGACGTAATTCAGTTGTTAATTGTCAATGGTCAATGGTTATGCCGGGTACACGGTATCCGAGCGCAGAGGAACATCCCCCCTCCCCCCCTTCAAGGGGGGGGGAAGAGCGCAGCGGATTCCCTCCTTCTCTATGTATGTGCAGAACATGCAGGTGTTCTTTGATGAATCAATCCGTCTTCTCCATGGCATCCTTTATATTCGAACTGAAGGGTTACATGACCAATTCCGAATTCTTCGGACAGCATCGCTTCGAGATGTCTTCTGATTTGCTGTACATCGGATAGCATACGATCTTCGCAAAGATTTATGTGTGCCTCCAGATGGATATGCTCATCATCCATCCGCCAGATATGGAGATGGTGCATGTTTTCCACTTCGGGAAATTCTTCAACCTTCCGTTTCAGCATATTGACATCTATTCCGTCGGGAGTAGCCTGCATCAGAATATTGACTGTCTGCCGCACAATCGACCATGTATGACGAATAATGTATACGCCTACTAATACGGTGATGAGCGGGTCGAGCCAATACAGCTCCCATATCCAGATGGCCACTCCTCCGACAATGACGGCCACGGACGACAGCGTATCACCCAGCAGATGCAAGTATGCGGCACGTACGTTCAGATTGTGTGATTTGTCTTTATGCAGTACAACAACCGAGATCAGGTTTGCCAGCAGACCGAAAACAGCGACGAAGAGCATCACTTTCCCTTGAATCGGCTCCGGTGTCACAAATCGCTGATAAGCTTCGAAGAACAAATAGATACAAATGGCGATCAACACGACGGCATTGAAAAGCGCCGCGAGAATTTCAACACGTTTATAACCGAATGTCTTCCGTTCGTCAGGTTGTTTTTCAGCATGCTTACCGGCCAGAAAAGCGATAAAGATGGCTGACGAATCACCCAAATTGTGTACAGCATCGGAAATCAACGAAAGACTGTTAGAAAGAATTCCTCCGACCACCTGCACAATCGTGATCGAAAAATTCAGCAGTGTCACCCACAACAGCTTACGCCCTCTTACAGGGTGTGCATGATGATGGTGATGGTCATCATGTGCGTGATGCCCGTGCATCTTGTTTTTTATTTCATGTTCGTGTGTCATTTTCTCCAAATCAGTTCATGATTATTCGTTATCCCCTCCTCCTGTTCATACATATAATATATTGCTCACAATCGGCAGCTCTGGTGCATCTTTAATTTACTGTCCGGGCAAAGTCTTACAAACTGAAAAAATAGCACATGTTCACGTAATCGGAACGATGTTCGGGCTGCACTTTCTCCGCATCGTTACCGACGGGGATGTTTTCGCTCCATTCGTATAAATACTTTGCAGAGAAGATCAGTTCCGTGCTAGCCTTACCCGATTCTTTGCCACTCCGCAGGCTCTTTCGCCATCCGTTGTTCGCCGTAAGCGTAAAACGTTGTGAGACGACCGGAGCTCTGTTTCTAAGAAGTGCAACCTCCGCCGATGTATTCAATTCAAAAGGTGTCTGTGGAGGAAGGATCAGTTTCCCGTCACTGAAAGGCGACGGTACGTCCGGTAATCCTGTCGGGCTACCCACTTTGACCCACGAGAGTGCCTGATACGTAATACGCATTCCTTGATACAAGTCTTTTACGAGATGTTCAAGATAAACAAGATACCACCCTTCGGACTCGGGAGTAAACGAAGCCGTGTAACAGTTCTCTTCCCGAACTTTCGACAACGTCCTTCGCGCTCCGTCGGGAGTAAGAAGCATCAACTCGCAATCGGCAATATCCGAAAACCATTTTTGCGCAGGCGTAATCATATCGATCGAAAACTCGCCGAAAAAGATTTTAACCTGCTGTTCCTGACCGATATGCCCCTGATAGGACGATTCGATCCACATCGTATGCGCCTTCGACACATGCGTAATGATCAGCATCAAAAAGCAGACGCAGCATCTGATTGTTATTTTCTGCAGATTCATCTTTGAAATAAATAAATAATTTGTTCGTACAAAGGAAGCCCTTTTCCGGCATTTAAAAAATCCCTATTTGTAGGGATTTTTCCGAATAACCGCTCTACGAAACTGAATTTCCGGACGAGAATCAGAAAATAGAAAGTTTGGTTTTGGTCGTAAACTCTTCCAAAAACAATATACCTCTCTGGGAATTCCCTTTAGGGTTCAGTCGCGGACTCCACACGGCGATACAGTATCTTTGCGGATGTACGGCGACAATGCCACCGCCCACACCGCTCTTGCCGGGAAGTCCGACCTTAAACGCAAACTGTCCGGCCTCATCATAAAACCCGCAAGTCTGCATCAATGCATTCGTGCGTTTGGTCCGACTGGGAGAAAGGATGGGCTTGCCCGAATAAGGCACAACACCGTTATTGGCAAGAAAAAGAAATGACTCGGACAGCTCTCTGCATGTCATTTCAATGGAACATATTTTAAAGTACAGGTCCATGACTTTCTCAATGTCGTTTTTGATATTTCCGAACGATTTCATCAAGTTGACTAATGCGTAATTACGATATGCCATCGATCGCTCCGAATACGCAACCTTGAGATTGAAATCTATCTTGTCATTCCCCGACAGGCTTCGTACAAACTTCAGCACCTCGACCGAAGGATTTTCAAACCGACTCACAAGAATATCGCATACAACTATCGCACCGGCATTTACAAAAGGATTACGCGGTATTCCTCTGTCGTATTCCAATTGTACGAGCGAATTAAAAGGCGTTCCCGCAGGTTCCAAATCCATCCGTTTCCAAATGTTGCTTTTCAGATGTGAATAAGCAAGCACAAATGACAACACCTTGGCGATGCTCTGTACGGAAAAACGCGTCTCGGAGTCGCCGAAAGCATAATGCACACCATCGACCGTAGTCAGATGGACACCGAAAGAATCGGGATTGACACGAGCCAGCTCCGGAATATAATCCGCCACCTTTCCTTCATCGGGGGCTTTCTTCAGTTTCTCGAAAATATCTTCGAATATTTTTTCGTAGTTCATTTTGCCAAACATCGCTATAATTCGGATACAAAACTATAAAAAAGAGAGCTTCGGCCGATCCTGCAAACAAAATAATTCCTGTCTCATCCTTCCCTTTGCCGCTCTACCATACGGGCAAATTCGCCGCCACGAGCCATCAGTTCGGCGGGAGTGCCCTGTTCGGCAACCGTACCGTCTTTGAGCACCACTATCTTGTGGGCATTGGCGACGGTTCGCATACGGTGGGCGATGATAAGCACGGTCTTGTTGCGTATCAACTCCGAGATGCCTGCCTGTATCTTGGTCTCGTTCTCCACGTCGAGGCTGGCAGTAGCTTCGTCGAGCAGCACGATGGGAGCGTCTTTGAGCAGGGCTCGGGCGATGGAGATGCGTTGACGTTCGCCTCCCGAAAGTGCGGCGCCGTTCTCGCCGATGAGAGTGTCGTAGCCCTCGGGCATACGGCTGACGAACTCATCGCAACGAGCGAGCTCTGCCACTCGGCGTATCTCCTCGTCGGTGGCGTCGGGCTTGCCGATACGGATATTGTCGGCGACGCTCGAGTTGAACAGCAGCACGTCTTGGAATACCACCGCATAGTTTTTGAGCAATGCCTCGGGGTCTATCTTCGAGATGTCTTGCCCTCCGAGGGTGATTGTGCCCTTATCGATATCCCAGAAACGTGCGGCGAGCTTGGCGGATGTGCTCTTGCCACCGCCCGAGGGACCTACCAACGCCGTCACCTCGCCCTGCCGAGCGGTAAACGACACGTTGCGGAGCACCTGTTTGCCTGTCTCGTAAGAGAAGTCGACACCGTCGAACGCTATATCGTAGTTATCGACCGAATAATCGGTTGTTCCCTGCTGTACGGGCATCGACTCCATCTCTTTTATTCGGTTGATATGCACGTCGAGAATAGTCAGTACCGCAATGTGATTGAATACCTCACCAATGGGGTTGTAGATGCTTGCCGATATCATCAGGAAGATGAGGTAGGTAAATATATCGACCGTACCGACCGACAAGAGGTAAGCCCCGACGATGATGACCGTCGCCATACCAAGTTTGAGTATCGCATTGGCAGAATTAATCAGGACACCTCCGACAAATTCGCCTTTGGTAAGACTCTTTTCGTAACGACGGAGACTATGGTCTAAGTCTTCGAGATATTTTGCCTCTCCGTTGTAGGCTTTGATTTCCTGCACGCATTCGAGCCCCGACTGAATCTGTTCGGCGACGTCGAGCTTGTCGTGATGAAATTCGGCATTGAGCCTGTCCATCCTCTTCTTCGAAAGCAACACAACGGCAAGAGCCACCGGTACCACCCAGAACAGTGCCAACGCCAATTGCCACTGGTAGAAGAAGAGACCAATGCCGATAAGCGACGTCGTGATGATGGAGGCGAAAAGCTGCGGCATAGCGTGCGAAAAGAGTTGCTCCATCATACTATTATCATTCATAATATTGGATGTAAGGTCGGAGAGATTCCTCTCACCGAAGAACGCCAGCGGCAGCTTACGCAGCTTTTCGGCGAGCGAGATACGTCGGTTGCCGCTCTCGGTATAGATATTGGAAAAGGTGCTCTTGTATTGCAACAATGACACGACGTAAGCAACCGCAAAGAATGCTACGGCTATAACCGTATAGTACCAGATACCGTGCATCACGGTATTCTGCGGGTCGATGACGGGCTGCAGATAGTCCGTCAGAAACATAAACAGAAATATCACCGGTAACATCAGGGCGATATTGAGCAGGGCAGAAAAAACTATACCTCCTGCAAGCGAGCGTGCACCTTTTTCCGAAAGTGCGAAACGGTTCTCAAAGTAGTGTATCATTATAAAATGAAGAATGAAAAGTTAAAAGTTAAGTGTTTTTTTGTACTTTTGGCTATTACTAAACACATAAGTTTGTCATAAATT
Source organism: Tannerella forsythia (assembly GCF_001006485.1). Taxonomy (GTDB): domain Bacteria; phylum Bacteroidota; class Bacteroidia; order Bacteroidales; family Tannerellaceae; genus Tannerella; species Tannerella forsythia. Next base: position 39,593 of record NZ_JUET01000058.1, on the reverse strand, counting down.
ATTATGAGTGAAAATATTGTTTATGAAAAATCATATTCATTGGCATTGCGTATCATTAAGCTATACTTGTTTCTCTCGAAAGAAAAGCGAGAATTTGTGCTGTCGAAGCAGATATTGCGAAGCGGTACTGCTATTGGTGCATTAATTAGCGAGGCTAAATTTGCACAGAGCAAAGCCGATTTTATAAATAAAATGCACGTCGCTCTAAAAGAAGCCAACGAAACATTGTATTGGTTATCGTTGCTCAAAGATAGCAACCATATTACTATGGAAATATATAATTCTATCTTTCCCGAAGCTAACGCAATCGTATATCTGCTTATTGCCATACTTAAGAACGCTAAAGGATTGAAGGATAATAAAGAATGAACATTTTATACATACCCGGAATGCGTATAACTTGCATCACGAATCTTCATTCTTAATCCTTCATATTTCATTTAATTCATACCGTCCACGCTACCGATTTTTGATATTCGTCCCACATCGTTTTATAGATGCCGCCGCGGGCAAGCAGTTCGTCGTGCGTACCCTGCTCGGCTATCTTGCCGTGTTCGATGACGAGTATACGGTCTACCGTCTGTACGCTCGAGAGCCGGTGGGCTATCATCAGCGATGTCTTGCCCTTCATCAGTTCGTGGAGAGCCTGCTGTATGAGATGTTCGTTCTCGGGGTCGGCAAAGGCTGTCGCCTCGTCAAGCACCACAATCGGAGCATCCTTGAGGATGGCACGTGCCAGTGCAATACGTTGCTGTTCGCCACCGGAGAGGTAGGTACCTTCGGTTCCGATTTTGGTCTCCAACCCGTCGGGCAGACGGTCGATAATCTCACGGCTCTGCGAGAGCTCTACGGCACGGTCGACAGCTTCTGCCGAGGCATCGGGGCAACCGTAGGTGATATTCTCCCGCAGTGTGGTCTTGAACAGTTTCGTATTCTGAAACACGAACGAGATACGACTCATCAGCTCCTCTTTGTCAATCTGCCGAACGTCTACACCTCCGATACGGACGCTGCCTTCGGTAACGTCCCAGAAACGCGGTATCAGGCGGGCGATGGTGGTCTTGCCTCCGCCCGAAGCTCCGACGAGTGCATACGTCTTACCCTCGGGGATAGAGAACGTTATGCCGTCGACGGCGTTCTGCACTGCCCCGTCGTAACGGAACACGACACCGTCGAAGTCGATACCGTATCCTTGCGGCAGCTGTGGCTGTGCCGACGGCTCGAGCTGCGGATAATCGGTCAGCTTCTCGACACGCGTAATAGCCTCGTTTGCCAAGAACATATTCTGATTGAGGAACATAATCTTCATAATATTCGAAGATATCAGAGGCGTTATCAGAATGTAGAAAAACATATCGGTGATGACGGCGGCGTAGTTGCCCGTCCTGCCGATAATCAGTATGGCGGCAGGTACGAGGAAGTAAGTAAACCCATTGATGATAATCGTGTAGAACGAATAGGGTTTCTGCCAGCTGAGCGTGTATTTGGTTACCAAATCGCGGTAGGTGATGATACTGTCGTAAAAGCGTTTGAACGAGAATACAGTCTGCTGGAACACCTTTACGACGGGTATTCCCCGCACGTATTCCACCGCCTCGCTGCTCATACGCTCTTGTGCGTCGAGGTACTTTTTCTGGAAGTTGTTCATACGCGGATTCATCAGATAGCCCATCGTAGCGAAGGCTGCCACGAGCGGTATGAGGCAGGCTACGCCCAGTCGCCAGTCGAAAACGAAGAGCAACACCACAACGGTAAGCGGCGACAGTATACTGCCTACCAGGTCGGGCATAATGTGAGCAATGAACGAGTGCGTACTCGACGAGTCTTCGTCGATGATTTTACGCATCCGCCCGCCGTCGTTGACTCCGAAGAAGCCGAGCGGCATATCCATTATCTTACGCATCGCCGAGCGACGCATATTGGTCTCGACACGGAACGCCGCCAAGTGCGACATCATCAGTGCAGCAAAATAAATCAGCAAGCCGGCTACGGCTGTGCCCACCGCCCACCAGGCATACGTGCCGATAGGCGTAGAGGCGACCGTGCCGCCGACACCGAGCAATGTGCGGACAATGAGCCACACAAATACGAAGGGCACGAGCGACATCAGTCCGCTAAGCCCCGAAGCAATGAGCGCCAACGGGAACAATATCCGTCGCTCGCCCATATAGATCTGAAATTTTTTTAATGTGTTCATATTATTTATTGTTTAAATTTATCAATATAAAGATTATCGTCCTGCCAACGGGTAGGATTCGTAATGATGTATTTCGCAATATTTCCATACGATTCGGCATTGCGGATGATATGTTCGTAATATCCAACCAACATTTTTCCACCATTCGTCCCACAGCGTTCAATATCATTTCGCCGTCGACGATTTTGCCGAATAAACACGCCTTGTTCCGACAACAAACGGTAACAAAATACAATCCGTTGCACGAATAATCGTATCCGCACAACCGTATCGAACGGCGGTGATGTTTTTCGGGACTATATTTCGTATTTACAGTCATATTCAGGTGTTGGGGGTTGGGTATTGGGTTTTAGGTTTTGGGGGGTGGGGTTCGAAAAATTCCAGCCAATGTCCGTCGGGGTCTTCGAAGGTCAGCAGTTTGCCGTAAGGCTCTTTCCTGATGCTTCCAATCCGCTTGACTCCGAGAGAAATCAAATGTTCCTGCATTTCTTCGATACGAGCTACTTCAAACATAATTCGTGTTTTTCGGGGTTGCACCTTACCTTTTTCTTCCGGTCGTTGCAGAAGGGCAAACGATGTTTCGCCCAAATCGAATTCCACCCAAGCACCGTCTTTCTCAACGAATTTGACGGTAAAGCCTATATCCTGATAAAAACGAACGGATTGTGCCATATCGCTCACATAAACCCAACAGGCATATATTTTACGTATTTTCATCTGTTGTTTTTAGGTTTTAGGTATTGGGGATTAGGTTGTTTTGCCTGATACCCGACACCTGATGAACATTTCTTTCGTATGGCTGTTACGATTGCTACAACCGTCCAATGACCATCGGAGTCTGAATATTCCTTTCGCCATCTGAACGTATCGGCGGTTATTTCCGAAAAGACGTACCGCATTCTCCCCTCGCCGTTTTCGGTCAGCACCACTTCATCGCCTGCTTTCACCGCCGTCAGACGAAAGGCGCTGCCCGTACATCCGTAGAATATATCCCACGCCATCGTTTGAGGATTATAAATCCGCAGGGTAGTGCCGTATTCGGCATCGGCTTGCGGGTTGTCCAGCCTCTCCGTACGCGAGGGTACGATAAACAAATCCTGAATGGCTGTCCCTTCCAAGACCCGCGAGAATATCCATTCGCCTTTCACGCGTCGGGGGACGGTTTCGTCCAAACGGTCGTTCCATTCGATAGCCCATTCGCCTATCAGTCCTCCGAAATAATCGTATGTTTCGGGTATCCTATCGTTTTTCTCGTTGCTGCAAAGAGCTTCTGCAAATGATTTCATCATATTACTATAATTTCAATTGGTTTAATATCTAATGCCTGACATTCTTTTATTTGACGCACCTTGTCGCCACATACGACGCTACATTATGTTCGTGCAGGTTGCCAAAACCATTCGTATCGTCATAAAGGTTCGTCAGTGCAAAACCTGCCTCCAACTGACCGTTAATCTGCTCCTCTATGGTATGCGAGAACTGCACGCCACCGTTGCTGTCCTGCATCTGACGCAGGTGCTCCTCGTTCTTCAGCGGGTTGAACGGTAGGGTATTGGTCAGCACCCTTTCCTCCAAATCGAAGATGTAGTTGATACCTATGTCCAAGCCGGACACCAGTACTCCTCCCTTACGCAGCACTCTGTAACACTCGTGCCAGATTGGTTTCACTTCCTCGACATAACAGTTCGATACAGGGTGAAAAATGATGTCGAAAAAGCTATCATCGAAAGGCAAGGGGTTGCTCATATCCGCACGTATGATGTTTATCCGATAACCTTCACGCTCGGCAACCATACGCTCTGCTTCCAGCTGTTTCCCCGAATAATCGAGCACCGTACATTCCGCTCCCAATGCGGTAAATACCGGCATTTGTTGACCGCCTCCGCTTGCAAGTCCCAAGACCTTCTTGCCGTTCAAATCGCCCAGCCAATCTTTCGGAACATTCTTCGTCGGGGTCAGTTTTACGGCATAATCGCCGCCTTTTGCTCTTACAAATTCCTCGTGTGAGATAGGTTTCCCCCACATCCAACCGTCCTCAATCCAAGAATCGATTGTCTGTGCATTTATCTTCGTATAGTCCATTTTCGCTTTCTTCTGTGTCATCGTTATTCTATTTTCATTTGCTGTCCTCGTTCATTTATTCATACATTCTGTTGTCGTTTCCGAAATGTATTCGATAAGGGCATAATCAATACGACCCTATAACCTTTTTATTGCCCTGTTTTCTACCAGCGACCTCATTTGTGAGATTGCTACCCTGTTGAGCTGAATGAGTCGTTCGCTTTGCGACAATCCCTATTTGATAAGCAAAGCATTGATGCTTTCCAGGTTGCTGAGCACTACCAACTGTTCCAACTCGGCATAGTCGCGGATATTACCGTTCAGGGCGGGGTTACGCTCTCGCCACTCTTTGGCGGTAAGTCCGAACAATGCCGTATTGAGTAAGTCCGCCTCGTCGGCATAGATAAGAGCCGCCTGCCGCTTGCTTACCTCTTTCGGGATAAGAGTCTCTTTTATGACATCGGTATGGATATGATAATTGATTTTGGCAAGGGTGCGCTGTAAATTCCACTCCAGTTTGAGACGGTTGTTTTCTTCTTCCTTAAGCCGCTGAAATTCGTTTACAAGATATATCTGAAATTCGGGACTCAACCACATTGCAAAATGAAAAGCAATGTCTTTGTAGGCGAAAGTCCCGCCATAACGCCCCGTTTTTACCTCTAATCCAATTGCTTTTGTTCTCTCAATCCATTGACCCACAGACATTATGAATCTGTTGCTTCCTGCTTCCCGCTCAATTACCCCGAATTCGGGGTAATTGAAATCGGGATTGTTGATTTTTTCCCAGATGCCTATATACTCCAATGTATTTTTGTTGGTAATCCATTTTCCGATAAGACTGCTTCCTTCACGGAAAGCCTTTGTCATATCCGTCAGGCTGATATAATCGCTATTGTCTGTTTTATACAATATTATATCAACTCCTTGTACGTTTATTTTCCTGTTCTTTGCCATTCGTTCCGCTCTTCTCTTTAAATCCTAATTATTTTTCAGTAAAAAATCGTTCCGTATATTTTTTCTCCGCAAGTGACACTATGGTTTTCTTGCTTTAAAAATCAGTATCGAGCGTTCGTTACGCACGGTTACCTTATCGCCATAAAGGGAGCGAAGCAGGTCTTCGGCTTCGGTTCGAGTAAGGTGGGGCGGGACAAACAGCCCTTTACGGTCGAGTACATAATGTGCGAAGCAGTCGGCACACGGACGCTGCCCCGTGATGTAGAAACATCCGCAGAAAAGCCCGCCCGACTTCAATACGCGGAAAGTTTCGGCAAACGCTTTCGGTTTGTCGGGGAAGACGTGGAAACCGTTCATCGACAAGACACAGTCGAAGCTATCGTCGGGGTAAGGCAGCTTGCCCACGTCGCCCTGTTCGAGACGGAGGTTGCGGAGCTGCATCTGAGCAGCACGTTCGCCGGCAATGGCAAGCATCTCTTGCGAATAATCCAGCCCTACGATTTCGGCATCGGGCATCCGACGGTATTTCTCGGCAGTAAAAACAGCCGTACCGACGGGCACATCCAGTATTTTCCACTGAAAATCGTCGGGAATCATCGCCAGCACCTCGCGAGCAATGGCGTTATCGTCCGTCCGCCAGAGGTATTTCATATAAATATGCGACCACCAGCGACGTCCCGTCAGTACGTCGTCGTAGTGTTTCATTCGTTTCTTATAGGCATTCCTTTGCATTGTTTGTCATTTTTTTGAGGAAGATATAACCCATACAGATTTGTATTTTACTTTGAGTGTGTGCAATATTATTCCGTATTATGATTTTTTAGTTCCAATAACTGCAATATGCGGCAATTTGTGGCGGCGAAAGCTCTCTACCGTACCGAACCCGTTGGCAAGCATCAGCTGTTCTATCTCCTCGACGGTGTAGATAGGCATATTAAGCGACCTCATCCACAATTCGTTCCCCTTTGGAGATGCCAATTCGTTGCAAACGACGAACCGTCCTCCCTTCCTCAACACTCTGCTTACCTGACGGAAAGCAACGTCGATATTATTCCAAAAATAGATGGTCTCGAAAGCGGTAACAATATCAAACATTCCGTCATCGAAAGGTATTGCCGATACATTTGCTTCGTATATTTCCGCCCGCTTCTGTGCTATCGCATGGCGATTTACTTCTATCGATTTCTTTACACTCTCGGGCGAGTAATCGATACCGTAAACCCTGCCCTCGGTACGTTTCAGGAAATGGGCAATATTCCGCCCACCACCGCAACCGACATCGAGAATATCTTCGTTGCCCTGCGGTTTTATACATTTATCGATACACCACACAGCCATCGCGTTATGCCCCCAATTCATTCCCCGAAGCATCATTCGTCCCCAGAAGTTACTCTCGGGCTTTCGTGTGTTTCCGATTATTCTATTAAACATACTGTTATTTCAATTTTATTTTTTCCCATAGATAAGTCCCACTCCGTACATCATCCAAGGCGTACGTAGAAACGCAGGCATAAACGGTTGCTTTTCTACGTTGGCAATGTAATGAATCTCGGAGATACCTTCCTTTCTGAGTTGTGCCACAAAAGCCGTCATATCGCCATAGAGCTGCTTCTGCCCGAAGAGGTCTAAAAACGCAAACGATCCGCCACTGCGTACCACACGCAATGCTTCACGTACAACCAGATGCTTATCGGGCTGTGTGCGTACTTCGTGAAAAACAAAATTGCTCACTGCGGCATCGAACGTACCATCGGCAAAATCAAGTTTCGCCGCATCGCCTTTCCGAAAGACTGTCTGCTCGCCAACGCCTTCTATCGCCGCATTTCGTTCGCACTGCTCTTTGGCGTAATTCCACCCGATCCCCCAATAGTCGATGCCGGTTATCTGTGCCTGAGGATATGTATGAGCACACCTGATGGTGAGTGCCGCCGCCCCGCAACCGATGTCGAGCATTTGTCCGTGTCCGTCCCAATCGAGATGTGCCAACAGGTATTCGTGGAACTTACCCATCACCCCTCTGCCCGTAAACGAGAAAAGCCAACGACACACCTGCATATAGAGCGTAAACAACAACGCTAAAAGTAATACAACGCCCGTCAGCCACAACACCACCGTACCGACAGAGGCGAAGAACAAACCGAGCCCTATCGCCAGAAGCAGAGCAACTGCCGAATAACACAACGTCATAAACGTTCGCGGTATCCAATTCCCATAATTCGTTTTCTCTGTTTCAATCATAACTATCGAATAAATTTATTAAAAACAAGCTAAAAATCAGACTTTTCGAGTATTCGTTTCAGGTTTCGGTCGTCTTCCTGCATATCCTGCTTTATCAGTTCCCAGTTTGCCTGTTTCGGGAAAAGTGCCTTAAAAAACAACCAGTTAACGAAGTTTCCGAAGAACGACCTTCGGGCTCCGAAGCTCTCGATATGCGTAAAGAGCACCGAGCCGTCGGGCTGCTTCTCTGCCCTAAAAGTAATGACACCCAAGCCTGTTGTCGATTTCACGGTAAGGTTGAACAAGTTGTCGTCCATCTGTTTCTCGGTGATGACGGCTTTTACTTTGTACCAAACACCTTCAACGCATTGCGCGAAATATACTTTGTCGCCTACCTCCTTGCCGCCAGTAAGGTACTTAAATTCTTTGTGGCGGACATTCCAGCGGACAAAATTGGTGTCGAGGTTCTCGAACCAGTCCGAGACAGCAGCAATCGTCGTGTTTATCGTTATCGAATCGCGAAGTTCCATCATACGGTTATTGTTTTGTGAGTTTGCTTTCATACAGATTGTTCCTAAAAATATGAGCAATATGCCTGTTATACGTTTCATTTTTCCGACGTTGGTTTAATACACTTGAATAAAAGCACTGAGCTGTAAATTTTTATCGTTACCTTATCTCCGTAAAGGGAGCGAAGCGGGTCTTCGGCTTCGGTACGGGTGAGGTGAGGCGGTACGAACAGTCCTTTGCGGTCGAGAACGTGACGCACAAAACGGTCGGCACACGGACGCTGCCCCGTGATGTAGAAACATCCGCAGAAAAGCCCGCCCGACTTCAACACGCGGAAGGTTTCGGCAAACGCTTTCGGCTTGTCGGGGAAGACGTGGAAGCCGTTCATCCGTTTTTCATAGGCATTTTTTTTGCATGACTTGTTATTTTTTGGGGTTAGTAATATGCAATACGACCACCCGCTGATTGAAGCGGCGGAAGAAATAGGGTATTTTATAGAGCATCCGGGCAATGAAAGGGTAACGCCCTCTATGGTGATTGCTCATATAATGTTCTCTTTCGAGACGGATCCGGTTGTTCCACGTCTCCATATCTTTGGTTTCGAGCAGCGACCATTTGAACTCTACCTTGTCGCTCATGCTGCGGAGCGAATCGTGTTGACGGGAATGCCCTACGGCTGCAAAAACAAGCATGTCGAAGACGATGGTCGCTTCGTCGAAGCGACTGCAAACTTTGTCGAAGAAAGCGCGTACCTGCTCGGGTTCGAAATACATCAGCACCCCTTCGATAAGTATCAGCACAGGCTTACGGTGCGACTGCACCTGCTCCATCCACTCCTCGTCGAAGAGCGAAGAGGCGATGAAGGTGTTCCGTTCCGTTTCGGGCAGGAACTTTCGTCGCAGGTCGATGGCTTCGGGCAGGTCGAGGTCGTACCAGTGGGTTACGGCAGGATAGTTAAGACGCTCGTAGCGGGCATCGATGCCGGCACCCAACTGTACGACGACGGCATCGGGATGGCGGCTGAGAAAGTCCCGCGCTTCGCGGTCGATAAGGGCGGCGCGTATGCAGCATCCCACCTGCGAGAATTTGGCTTTGCGGAACTTGGTGAAATCGTAATCGATCCGGCGGAGTATCTCGACCGCTTTTTCGTCGTGCAACAAGGCATCGGGACGGCCTGTCTCGATTGCCTTTGCCCAAAGCGTGATAAGCATCGTTTCGGGCAGTTCGGTCAGTTTGTTTTCTATTTTTTGATTCATATATTCGCTTGTTTGCATTTTCATTGTGTAAAAAACATTCGCCTTATGCCAACAATATCAGGCTGGCAGCCATAACGGTCATTCCCGCTATCAGTCCGTAGACAGCGTGGTGATGCTTGCCGTATTCTTCGGCTGCGGGCAGCAGTTCGTCGAGCGAGATAAAGACCATGATGCCGGCAATCACCCCGAAAATCAGTCCGAAAATTTGATCGTTGAGGTAGGGTGCTAACAGCAGATAGCCGATAAACGCTCCTACGGGTTCGGCCAGACCGGAGAGAAACGAGAGACAGAAAGCGTACTTGCGATTGCCGGTGGCATAATAGATCGGCACCGAAACCGAGATGCCTTCGGGGATATTATGAATGGCAATAGCGATCGAAATCGGTATGGCGATGTTTATATCCTTCAGTCCGGCAAGGAAAGTAACCATCCCTTCGGGAAAGTTGTGGATACCCAGCACCAGTGCCGTAATCAGTCCCGTGCGGAGCAGGTTCGGGCGTCGGCGTGTATCTTTTCCGATCCGGCCGATGTGTTCCATCGCTTCGACCCGCCGCATCTCGTGCGGATTTTCCCTGTCGGGTACCAGTCTGTCGATAAGCAGGATGAGCAGTACGCCGGCAAAGAATGAGAGTGTAGCATAAAGAGTACCTTTCTGTGTACCGTGAATTTCCGAGAGCCAAGTGACGGCATTGGGCATCAAGTCCATGAACGAGACGTAAATCATTACGCCCGCCGAGAAACCCAGCGAGACAGATAGAAACGAGGTATGCGTGCGTTTGGCAAAAAACGCGATGGCGCTGCCTATGCCGGTGGAGATACCGGCAAGAAGCGTCAGCAGAAACGCGAAAAAAAGTTGTTTATCCATTGTCTTTCACCTTTAATCATCTGTGTTCTTGGCGTATTCCTTGCGACCTTGGCGACTAAACCGTCCCGACACAAGAGGCGCGAAGAACCGTTTTGCCGAGTCCGCCGTCTCGCAACATTGAGACGGCGGACTCGTTTTGCTGAGACGGCGGTGCCGTTTCCTCGAGACGGCCGTCTCAAATAAACAAGTCGGGCATTGGGATGTATTGGGTTCGGGGTGTTGGATGTCGGGTATCGGGTGCATTTCCTGTTGTTATCATTTTTGTCGGGGCGAACACAGGGGTTTGCCCCGACATGTCCATAAACCAACGCCTAAACTACCTTACTTGCTCAGCGAAGAAGCCTCTATAAACTGTGCTTTATTGATGGCTTCCTGCAACTCCTTTCCTGCCTGAAAACGGATGTTGACTTTCTTCACTTGAGCAGGCGATACTTCGGCTTCGGTTGCTACTCCTTCGCTACTGAGCGTCAGATGAAACGTACCCCAGTCGCCCAACTGTACGCTTTGTCCGTTGAGCAGAGCAGCAATCAGCACCTTCTTCAACTGCGAAATAGCCATTTCGGCCTCTTTCGGGTTGAGGGTCGTCTCGTCGGAGATATGGCGTGCTACGTCTTTCTCCTTCATCATTTCCACCCGGCGCAATATCGGATACCATTTGGCGGGTTCCGCCGGCTTCGACGGATTCTTCCGCTGCATCTTGTTATAAAATACTGCCATAATATAAATTGTTTTATGCCCCCGAAAGGGACGGTTATACTTTTTTGAGATTTCCCATTATCATTCATATTTTATTTAGATATTGGGTTGCTTTTGCCTAATGCCCAATACCCGGCCCCAACACCCAAGAGACCCAACACCCTATGTTTTCTTCTCTGCTTCATCCTGTTCTATCGCCTGCCCCCCGGGCTGCGAGGCCGGTTCGCAACGTTCTGCTCCTTTTCTCGTTTTTTCGGTCATCCACGATTCCCGACACAGGCGTATACCGTTCACACCCTGCACAATGGTACTTGCCTCACTGTTGATAAAATTCGTAATGCTCATAATGCTTATTATTTTTATTGATTGATTTCTTATTTTGGGGTTTTGGGTGTTAGGTTTTAGCATTTTGCCACCCCATCGTAGAGACGCAATTAATTGCGTCTCTACAGCTACATTGCAACATTCGTCATTTCCCATTATTATCATATTTATTGCATTTCATCGGGGCGGACATTTCATATTATCGGGCAAACACAAGGGTTCGCCCCTACAACCTAATACCTAATACCTAACACCCAACACTCATAATACCTTATACAATTAAAAAATAGCGGGGCGTGCCGGCCTTGTATTTCCGGTAGCCTTCGCCGTAAGTGGCTTCGCAATAACGTTCTTCGCCAAGGATAATACCATGCGTAAAAACAGCAAACGGTAGCATGACAATCAACAGCCACAACGAAGCCGTAGCGATACACACGCCCAGCATGCCGAGCATGAAGAAGAAATACATCGGATTACGTGAGTAACGGTAGATGCCTCCCTGAATCGTCTCACCCGGTTTCCCTGCCTTATACGAAAAGAAAGACCAGATAAACAATGTAAAGGCGATCAGATAAACGACCGTACCGACAGTAAACCAAGCCGTCCCGAACTTAAACGGCGCAAAAACGGATATGATCAGCACTGCTGCCTGAGCCGCCGAACTCAGAAGTGCGTACCGGCGATCCCGGGGAGTGTACCACGATGTATCGACCGCCCGCTTACTCCCTTTGGGGAAGAGTATCATAAAAAGAAATTGTACCAACAACAGGGCGAATGACGGTATCCACGCATTCAGCCAACCTATCTCGAATGTTGTAAAAAAAGAGAGCTCCATACGATAATATGTTTTTTAGTTACAAAACTATAATAAATAAACAGCGTCTACAATCCCTAAAAGTAAGTATTTTTACCTATAATACTACCTATTTATGAGGAGAAAAATGTTAAAATTACAAAGGATACTTTCCCTCTCTTTGCGGTCTATGTCTTTTTAACCGCAAAGAACGCAAGGGCAGACACACCCAACAACTCTCCTAAAAACTGTACTTCGCCTTTATCCATACTTCGGAGTTGTTTCGGTAGGTGCCGAAGATGCCTTTGTCGCCACCGAACCAGTCGAAGCCTGCCAGCAGATGTATCTGATCGCTCAGAGCATAGTCGGCAGCAAAACGGCTGAACCAGCCCTTGTTGTCGATGTCGAAATAGGTGAAGTCGGAGAGTTGCAGCGTGCTGTTGAACAACTTCTTCGATACGTTGAGCGTCGCCAGCGTGCCGTTGGGCTGCTGTGAGATAATGTCTTCGTACCCGAAGATATGCTCCGAAGAGCACTGCACCGACAACGTCCACTCATGTGGAGCATACCAATCGACGCCCATCAGCCAGTTGAGCGAGTTGAAGCCTCGTTGCGGAACACCGGCTGCCTCCATCGTGTAGCTGAAATGCTTGTCGATGTTGTACGCCGCTTCGCCCCGCAGCACGAACTGCCCGAGCGGCTTCGACACATCGCCGCCGACAAAACCCATACGGTAGTATTGCGGCGAGACGGTGATTTCGGTCATCGATGGTTTATATTGTAATACAGGCATCTTGTTCCACGTATACAGCCCTGCCAGAGCGAAGTCGATACCCGGCAGAGTGAAGCTCAAACGACCGCCGTATTCGAAGTTCGAGAGGCGGAATGCAGGACGACTGCCCTTGTCGTCCCACAAGACCGGCAGCGGTGAGTCTGTCGGCAACACACTCCACGGATTGGAGGCGTCTACAGGCAACACATATCCCTCGAAGGTGGGCACGGCTACGGCTTCGAGCTTTATCTTGTCGTTGAAGACGAAGAATCGCAAGGCATTGACAGGCATACGGATGTCGTCGTAGTCTTGTGCCAGAAACTCTGTCATATCCATCGGCGAGACGAGGTCGGTGATACGTACGCCGTCGGCTGCTCCCCAGATGACGAGTTGCCGTCCGGCACGCAGTCCCCAGTGGTCGCCACGGTGGTCGAGGTACGCCTCACGCAGCTCGAAGCCGGTACGGGCTTTCAGCAGAGCATTGTACGTTGCGTTGAACGAGACGAAGAGCGACGACCGCCCGAAGTCGCGTCCTATCTCGCCGCGTACACGAGTGCGTGAGCTCATCAGGTTGTTAGGTTCGTCGGTACGCATAGCATGATACGTATCTACAAAACCTTTGATACGCCAGATACTTTCTTCGTCGGTCTGTGCGTGTGTCGATATTGCCGCATATAATAGGGCAAACAGTATTATTACTGTATTACGTTTTATTTTTTTCGGTATATAATTCATCTTTGTACCAGTTTAAAGGGTTATTAATAATATATTGTTTTATCCTGTAATATTCCTTTTCGTTACGGATGACACGGTCGAAATAATCCGACTGCCAGTTTTTGTATCCCTGGGTATGACGGATTTCGTTCATCTTTTTGGAGGTTCTCATTTTAAATTTTCCGATAATTTTGGGTATCAACATCTGTCTGCGTTTTATATGATATTGTTTATCATATTGTTGTCGTCGTTGTAGAGACAATTCATGAATTGTCTCTACATGGGGAATCGCCCACACCCCAACATCATATATCGTTATTATCAGATGCAAATGGTTCGGCATAATAACCCATTTGTCGACATCGACGTTATCAAAATACGTCTGTATTGCCAAAATCTCGGATTTCACGATTTCGCCGTATGGGGATAATATCATTTTACCATTGTCTACCGTACCCAATATCTTATCCCTTTTGTTTACACAAATGGTAACAAAATATTGTCCCGCATCGGAATAATCCCAATTTTGCCATCGGATTGTTTCTACACGATACCTGTTTTTATATTTGGTCATCAATTATCCACAAATATTTTCGGATTCAATTTGTCGGTAGAGACAATTCATGAATTGTCTCTACCGATAACAACAATAACAATAACGAAAACGCCATCACATCGACCCTTTCTCCAGTGTCGTTACGTTGAATTTCGCCTCCTCGAGGGGGACGTTGTATTTCGGGTTGTTGATTTCCAGAATGGTCTGGTGCTCGGTCTGCACGTTGGTCATCTGCATCTTGGCAGCTGTCCAGAAACCGTCGACCTGCCGTATATCCGATATCTCGAGCCTGCGGTGCAACTTGTTCATCTTGTCGTAATACTCCACTTTGACGGGTATAAGGCAGTCTTGACGTATCCACGCTATCTTCTTGGAATAGATGTCGCGACTGTCTTTCGGCGTCGACTCGAGCTTCCAGCACTTGTATCCGTCGACGGTCTCTTCGCCGAGCAGCTTGTGCGTGTCTTCGTCCACGTTGCGGCTGCCCATATCGTCGTAGGTGAAGTCGCTACCCATAAAATAGTCGGTCTTTGCCGACGAGCCGCTGATGCGTCGTGTCTTCTTCATCGCCGGCAGATAGAGCCATTTGTCGTCGTCCTTACCCACCTGGTCGTAGTCCCACGTAAGGAAGCCCGTGCCTTTGACATCGCCCGGATAGCTGAAAAACATCATCGATTTACGGTCTTTTTTGTTCTTACCCACATCGATAGAGTAAGAGACGAGTTTACGCTCGCGTACGCTGCCTCGCTTGTTGACGAGTTTCATTACCATTTCCGACCGACGTGTGTCGCCGTCGGGACGGTCTTTTACCTTCTGGGCGATGTCTCGCCCCGTCTGTGCCTGTGCAGCGGTTGCCAATGTGATGAGTACCGCCGAGGCAATTGTTCTGATTGTTGTGTTCATATTATTTTTATGTATTAAATTATAAATGCTATTGAATTGTTATATATTTCGTTTATATACCGTCTCGAACGGTTGTCTGAAACGTTCGCCCCATACGCCGCCTGCCGTACGGATACCGCACGAGACAATCATATTGATTTCAGCCGAACAGGGAAGTCGCAAGATACGTTTCACCCGAAGGCTGTCGAACCCTTCCAGCGGACAGGTATCGTAGCCCTCCTCCGACATCGCCAACATAAAGGTTTGAGCTACTAAGGCACAACTCTTATGGGCGACGACACGTATATCTCCTTCGGAAACCTGACGTATGATGGGACGGAAAAGCCCTGTGACCGATACCAACAGTTTTCGGAGCAGTCCCAACAGACCGAAGCAGCGGGCATAAAGAAAAGGTATCAGCTTTTTATAGTAAGAATCCCACTGACGAATACGTTTAGCCTGTTTTTCGGTAGGGCTGTTGCGACCGACATTTCCTTTTTCGAAAGCAAAGGCGGTATTTGCCCGCTGCCGATACAGGTCGCGGCGTACCACGAAGACAACCATCTCCTGAGCGGTGGTTGCCGACTGCTGGTCGAGCGAGGCAACGGCTAACCTCTTCAGGAGTTCTCCGTCGGTAATGTGATACATCTCGAGAAGCTGCATATTCGAGCTTGTCGGGGCAAGCAGAGCCAGCTCCAGACATCGACGAACCTTTTCGGTGTCGATAAGCTCCGTTGTGCTATATTTACGCACAGCACGGCGATGATTCAATATTTCTTCAAGGTTCATAATTATTCTTCTTTTTTTATGTAATCTAATTTAAAGTATTGGGTTGTAGATACGCCCATTGGGGCGTATCTACGGAATCCCCGTTAGTGTTTTTATTTTTTTTCTCCTATCGCAAGTAATGCAGAGGGTTTCGCAGTGGTTGCAAGATTTTTCTATTTTCATTATATCAATATTACTGCGTACTTTGTATATTCCTTCGCTTACTTTGCGATTAAAACCTTTCACCGTAAGAGGTGGTCGCTATGAAATCATGCTCCGGCAAAGCGGTATTCTGCCTGAATATCTTCGGCAAGGCAGGTAAACAACTTCTCTGTCAGCTTGTCCGTTACGTCGAGAGCCGCTTCGAGCATCTTGTCGGAGAACGATTGCAGCAACTCACGTGCACGTATAGGCTGTGTCTTGTATATCTGCAAATACTGCTCTTCCATCTCGCATTGCCGCTGTGCCGTCTCGGCTTCGAAACGCGAGTATGTGCTCTGAATGAGCGGAGCATAGCGATTAAAATCGACCATTCCCAATGTCTGCACCTTACGGAACTTCCAATAGGCAGAGTCTGCACTCGAACGGTTGGTACCCTTCGTGTACGCCTCGGGATACGACGTTATCCCCTGATACAGTGGCAAGAATACCCCCAGCACAGCCATTCCCATAGCCATATAATCGACACGCCCGATAGCCTGCGGCAGCTCTGGACGTACGTGTAGGATATGTGTCTGCGTGGTACGGAAGATAGATACAGGGCGGTACTTCTCCTTCGGGTTGCGGTGCAGATAGGGGTCGTGCTCGGTACCTTGGTAATGGAAACGGAATGCACGTCGTATGTCGTCGAGGTTCAGCGGCTTGGAGGCTTCGGCAAATACAGGGAATGTGTTGCGTGCCACGTCGTTCTTTATCTGCGGGCTAAACATCGCCTGCAATCCCCATACGCGGGGATAGTTGTAGGTGGTGTCGAGCTCTATGTCGCGGGCATAAGCTTCGTGGAAGTCGAACTCTCCTTTGGCGGGGTCGTACAATCCGTGCTCGCGGGCAAACTCTATCAAGTCGGCAGACGCCATATAGTGCTCCGTATCATTGGGGTCGTACTTTCGGAAACGACTCTGATTGCCTGTCACGAAGTACTTGTCTTCGGGCATACGGCAAGCCAGCCAGCGATGTCCGCAAGCGGTCTCGAGATACCATATCTCGCTATCGTCCACGAAGCCGATACCGAATCCTTCGGCTACTCCGTGGCGTTCGATAAGTTCTCCCAGACGCCGCACCCCTTCGCGTGCCGTACGTACATACGGCAGCACGATATTGAATACCGAGTTTTCGGCAACGCCGTCCTCGACAAGCGGGTCGGCTTGCAGAGCCTTCTCGTTGCTGAAGATACTCTCAGTGGCACTCATACCTACGCCCACCGTGTTGAAGCCCGCACTGCCCCAGTGTCCCGGCAGATGATACGGAGCTAACGCCGTATAGCCGAGTGCCTCACGTGGCAGCTCGCAGCGGAAGGCACTGTCTCGGGCAACGAAT
Organism: Tannerella forsythia; assembly: GCF_001006485.1. Taxonomy (GTDB): domain Bacteria; phylum Bacteroidota; class Bacteroidia; order Bacteroidales; family Tannerellaceae; genus Tannerella; species Tannerella forsythia. The sequence goes on along the minus strand of NZ_JUET01000058.1, from coordinate 22,492 downwards.
GTCTCAGGACCTTCGGCAGTGTCTTCGTAAATCTCCAAGTTTTTGGCAAACATAGTATTCCAGTCCTCAGACCGTGCCACAATCATCGAACCGTCGTCTGTCATCTTATTGCCGACTATCACGGTCGTGCATTCCGACGGGTAAATGCTTCCTTTTCCGTTAATCTTTTTACTATTCATATCTATAAAATTTTATTTGTTATTTATTTTAATGTTTTATGTAACTGTGTGGAAATGATTCGGTATTACGATATCTTCGTGTAAAATCACATTGCGATAACGGTTCGGTATTGTCAACCAACATTTTTCCATCATTCGTTTCCACAGCGCTCAATATCATTTCGCACAGCTATCTCAGTTTTCTCTACTTCCCTGCCATTCAGCCAGATTCTCGGGAGGCCAGCCGCTTTCGGTTTTCCCCTTTTTGAAACGAAAATCGCATACGGCATCTCCGTGCCCTATCGTTTTGGTTCTGAAAAATCCGATATTCAGTCTGCGAAACATCGGATAATCGCCCAAACAAAGATATGGCACATATTTCCGAGCATCGTGCTTTACGTAGAATTTGTGAATGGCACATTCCGACACATCCTGTCCGAAAACGAAACTACCGTCGACACAGGGCACAAAACTGGAAACGAAGCCTTCCGTATATGGCAAGGCAGCAACACGTTCCATCGTCTTTTTACGCTTTTTTACATACCACGGCACGAACATCAGTTTTCCCGCAAGGGTGCCGAATACGGCTGGAATTCGAGCAAAAAAAGCGTCGAAACTTTTATAAACGATTTCTCCGATGACTCGCTCCGAGAGTCCTTCTTTTTCGAACGCTCTGATGTATGCAAGCAGTATGACACTGCCTACCAGATTGCGTGTACCGGCTACTTTCTTACCGCCGATATAAGGTATTTCGGGGATAAGCGTCTCGTATTCTTTCAAAGCGATTTCGTGTACCCTCTCCGACTGCTCGGACGTTATGTATGGAGCGGCACTTTTTCGTACACACCGAAACCATTGCTCGAACTGCTTTATCATATTCGCGTGTTGCTTCGTGTAATAATCCGTAAAATCATTCGTTTTTATCATAGTATTCTCCTTCTTTTAATTTTATGTTTAATAATCTCGTGTGTTCGTCAGAGCGTATCGATACTCCTACGATTTTGGGGTTGTTTTGGGGCAGGGGAAACGTTTTTTCGTCCAGACAATCCAACCGCTCCGTTCGTAAGAACTCACGCATAAAATGCTTTGTAGGCAAAGCCAACTATCCGCACAACCGTATCGAACGGTGACGGAGAACATCGGTATTATATTTTTGTTTCGTGTACATATATCTAACCTTTTATTATTCAGAAACTAATGCAACTTTCGGCATAGAGGTATTGGGTTGTATATACGCCCATATTGGGCGTATATACGGTATATCAATACCCAAACACCCAATAACCTTTTATTTGAAAATATAGAGATCGATAGGATTACCCGTTGTGGTGCATACGTGTTTTGCCTCGCTGTCTGCGGGGTTGTATGTGAAGAAGCCTGCTTGCTTGTCGCCGTAAGCTCCAAAGAAAACCTGACCGTTATGGAATTCCACTACCACGCTATGGCTATCGCTCAACGGGACACCTTTCACTCTGGTAATCGTCTTAGCTTTCATATCTATAATTACAGCCATACTGTTTTTCGAGGTATACGGATTTTTACCGTTCAATTCCATGATATTGACATAGGCGGCTACCTTACCGTTGCCTATATATTTGCAGTTGAATATCGAGGCGGGTTTGTAGTTTTCGTCGGTGCCGATTATCACATTATCCTTTATATCCCACGATTTCGATACGTCGAATTCGGTACTTCCCGCAGGGATACAGACGAAACCGTTATTGAGATACGTCGGGTTAAGTCCGAAATTGCCCGGGCAAGCAATATAGATATCGTTGTGTTCGTCGGTGAAAATCATATTCCTCAACATAGGTCTTGTCGGGAAAGAGAGCTTCGATGTTTTTTCGGATATAATCTTCTGTACCTTATCTGTTTTCGTATCGATTACAGCTACATCTACCTGACGATAATCTTCGTAAGGCATAAAGTTTTCGTTAATCTGGTCGAGCGGTAGGTAATAGAGTCCGTCGCGTACGATACCGAAAGCAGGCTCGGGACTTGAATCTTTGTGCGAGTAAGGCTTAAGGTCTATTTCGCCCGTCTTCTGCATCGTCTCGATATCGACAATCCACACCACACCCAAAGTGTAGAACGGCACATAGGCTTTCCGATTGGTTACTTTAATAATATTAATAGGCATTGTGTTTGCCGGTACGTCCATTTTTACCATACCGGTGAGCTTCTGTGCCGATAGGTCATAGGTATAGCGTTTTATGTTATTGTCGGCATCTTTGCCCATAGTGGGGAAAATAAACACACTGTTGTCTACGACCGCTACCGGACTCGAGAAACCCAACGGAATGGCGTTGGAATTATCGATACTCCCCGATATATCGGGAACAAGCTGTAAGAACGACGAACCGCTCATCCCATCAGGATTCTTAACGGTGGTCTCAATTAAAAATTTACCTTTGCCTCCATCGGGTACATTCGGAGTGTCTTTTTTGCAACCCGTCATCACTACTGCGGCAATACAAGCCGCTAAAAACATTTTTTTACACATATTACTTGATTAAAAATTTATTTATAAAAATGATTTATTATCATCTAATTGTCTGAAAACATATTATTTAAGCACGTATCTTATTTTTATGCCGAAGCTACGTCCCGGTAGCGGACGGTTGAATTCGGACAACACGCGTGCATCGGTCAGGTTTTTTATTTTTCCGGAAATAAAAAACCTGTTGTTGAAAAAGCTGTGTTCGAAGCCGAAGTCTATCGTCGTACTGCGTGGGATACGCCGCTGTCCGGCAGCCATCTCGAAATCGTAAAAATACTCCTCCACAAACGATATGTCGGCAAAAATACGGGTATTTTGCCCCTTGCCTCCAAAGATATTCTCTGTATGAAACTCCAACCCTGCATTGGCAAGCAGGTATGGGATATTGGGCATACGCAACCCCTTCGTCGGATTTGGGACAGAGCTGTTCTCTTCGTATCGTCGTGCATCACGGAGGTCTTGAAACGTAGCATTGGCATATCCGTATAGCCAATGGGTAATATCGGCTTTCACTTCGGCTTCTACTCCTATCGTACGCATCTCTCCGAAATTCTGATACTGTGCCCCTATAATACCTTTCGTATAACGTATCATATTCTGCAGATACATAAAGAATCCGTTTATCTCTATTTGCAGATTGCTCGGCTTTTTGCCCGTCAGGTCGTACAGCATACCGATGTTGATGCTCGTATTGCGTTCGGGCAACAGCGCCTCCGACGGCGATATGGTATATCCGTCGCCCAGCAACTCGGTCTCGGACGGTATCCGCACGTCGTAACCCGCCGACAGTTTCCCCATCAGGTCGGGCATAAAACGATAACGCAAAGCGTCGTTGATACCGAAGTCGCTCTTGTTCAGATTCACGTCCTTATCGTCCAACCCGAATATGCTGGCGCTGCGTGTATTCATCGTATAAAGATAATAACGAGCGGTCAGCGAGTTGAGGAAACGGTCGTCTCCGCTACGAAAATCGTAAGTAAGCCCTCCTGTCCAACTTCGCATTTTGGAGTCGAACACCGCCTTTTTGCCTATGCTGAGCTCCCGCATATTGTCTTTGGGATATCCGTCGGCAAAAGCAAAGTACGAGTTGAAGTTGATGGTATGTTGCTTGCCTATGAGATATTCCAGATTCAGCTTGTTTAATATCGTAAACTTTTTGTTTCGTGCGTCGGAGGCGTACCTGTTGCCCAACTCTCCCCCATACGGAGATACGGACGGATAAGCATTGCCGTTCCAGTCATACCATTGCTTTGCCGTATCGACAAGATTATAGTCGGTGTAAGCCACAGAAGTAGACATATCGAGGTCGAGCCCCTCGATTAGGAAATTATCTTTTTTCAGAGTATTGGCAAGAATGTACGCACGCGACTTTATGAATGCCTCGCGTATGTCGGTCTCTATGCCCTGAATATCTCTGTATGTACCGACAAATACAGGCTCGAACTCTACCTCGTCGAACCACCATTTTTTAGCTTTCAACGACCCGCCCAACAACAGCTTTTTATACTTGTCGTGATTGCGTTTCACCTTTATATTATTCAGGTGCGACAGCTCCATAACGTAGTCGTTGTCGGAATATGTATATCCTCCTCCTACACCGAATACGATACCTTTTTCCTTAATGTTTCTTTTGACAACGGTCTGTATCTTATGAGTATTGAACGATTCGACAGCATAACTTGCATCGGCATAACGGTCAGGGTACTCTTTGAGGACTATATTGACGGCACCACCCATTGCCGAGCCGCCGAATTTGGCAGGTACTACGCCTTTGTACACCTCGATACGGTCTATCATATCGATAGGTATATCGTTGATGTCGATAAAATCGGTATTGTCGTTCAAAGGCGTTTCCTCGATGAAGAATCCTATGCGTTTGCCCTCCAGCCCGCGAACCGAGAGGCGTGTAGCTCCACCTACTCCGCCCGACGAACGCAGGGTAACACCTACCGTTTTGTTTAGCACATCGACAATACTATTGACCGTTCCGCTAAGCTGATTCATCGATATGACCGAGATAGGCATAGCCTGTTCGCGTAGTATTCGGGCTTCGCCCTTTGCCGTTACGACGACCTCTCCGAGCGACTTCGACTCGGCTTGGAGACGTATCTTTATCTGTCGTATCTCGCCCTCGCGCAGTGTAATCTTCTCCGTCCGTGTACGATAGCCCATATACGATACGATGGCAGTATACGTGTCTGCTGCAAGTCCCGAGAAGGCGAATTCGCCGTTACTCCCTGCCGCATCGCCCTGCCGAAGTTGTTCGATGTATATGTTTGCACCTATCAGCGGCTCTTCGTTCGTATCGTCGACGACAACACCTCTGATACCTGCCGTCTGTGCCTGTGCGGCGGTCGTCAATATGATGAAAGCAGCCACTGCGGCAATTGTTCTGATTGTTGCGTTCATATTCTATATATACATATTATTACGCTGTTTATTTTTAAGAGATATTAGGTGTTGGGTATTAGGCAAGAACAACCCCATACCCAATCCCTAACACCTACCTCAATTCTTTTCTTTACCGAATATTCTGAAACGGCGGAATAATAGCGGCGTAATGCACAAGTCGGCTAACAAAGCCGTCAATACACCTGCCACCGACAGTATACCCATATGTATTATGGTAAGTCCGTTCGATGTCATATACATCGCAAAATTGGCAGATATGACCAGACTTGTAAGCAAGATGGGAGTACCCACTATGCGGAATGTCCTGAGAGTGGCTTTTCGATAGTTACGTTGCCGCTGAAACTCGAGATGTCCGTGGTTGATGAAGTGAATGGTATCGTCGACAGCCAGACCGAGTATCATCGGCATAATGGTAGCTGTCATCATATCGAGCGGATATCCGAGCCAACCCATCAGACCGCCTACCGTGATGGCAGGCATAATATTAGGAATAAGCCCTATAAGCCCAAGACGAATGCTTCCGAATACCAACATCATCAGCACTCCGATAATCAATAGCGACACGGCAAAGGAGGTAATCTGTCCGCGTACCACATAGTTCATCATTGCGGTAAACTGCGGCATAGAGCCTACGGGAGTGATTTTGGCATCGGGGAACAACTTTTCGGCTACCTCCGCCACGTCTTTCAACTCTCTTTCGGCTTCACCCGAATTATACGCATTCATCTCCACCTGCAGCCTCAGCCGTCGGTAATCGTAATCTATCCACGTCTCTGCTTCGCTGCCTCCGGCATTCTCGTAGAGCAACAGTTGTTGGGCTATCTCGTCGGAGTTTGCAGGTATGGCATAGTAGGCGGCATTGCCGTTGTTGAGCGTCTGATTGAGGTCTTTGAGTATGTTCAATATCGAAGAGCTGCGTTTGGTCAACGGATATTTATCGACATATCTCTGCAATGAGTCGAGGGCTACCAGCGTTTCGCGCGACTTGGCGGCTCCGTCTTCGGGCAGATCTATCATAACATCGTACGAGTAAATAGAGCCGAGCTCCGTCTCACTCGCTTCGAGTATTTCTTTTACATAAGGAACTTTACGTCCCATCGAACTCTCCACATCGAATGCCGTCTCTATCTTGGTAAACTGATAAATCATAAAGACGGTAAAGACAATGAATATGCCCCATATCACTTTCTCGCGATTCAATACCACATTACCGAATGCTTCGAGACGGTGGTCGAGCCATCCGCCTCCGGCTGCCTGTATCTTGGGGTCGGGTTGGCGGTCTTTGCCGAAGCTGAGGACGGCAGGCATCACGGTTACGGCAATCAGGAAGGTAAGCATCACGCTCGTAGAAGTAGCAATACCGATAAAGTGCATCGGTGTGGCAGGAATGGTAAGGAACGACAGCAGTGCGGCAAACGTAGTCAGGGCACTGAATAGTACAGGCCAGCCCATCTCGCCTACCGTATCGACGACCGCCTGCCGACGATTGCCGTACATCTGGAATCGTCGCCTGAAAAACGAGTGTACGTGTATGTTGTAAGCTATCGCCACGGCAAAAGCCAGCAACATAGGTATCAACATCATACCGCTGTCTATCGAGAAACGAAGATATCCGAGCATACCGTAGGACATCACGATAGACCCTATTGCCGTAACGACAGGCACTACGACTCCCCTCAACGATCTGGTGGCAAATATCAGCACTACGATTGCCAGCAATATAGCCAGCCCCATAATACGAGGTAACTCCTTGCCTATCCATTTCATCTTCTGGTCGGTAAGATAGGGAAGTCCCATACCTTTCGGGTTGAGGGGCTTGTACTTGTCTTTTCTTATGATGTGTTCCAATTCTCTACCTGTCAGGTTCTCGGGAGGCACCGAACCTTTGCCCTTGTACCATACCGAATCGTCGGGGAAGGGACGCAGTTTGAGCAATACCCAAGTGTTTCTGCCGTCTTGCGATACGAGTCGGTTGGCGATATACGGTTTGAGGAATGCCTTACGGCGTATCTCTGCAAGCCCTGCCTCGTCGGAAGGTATCTCTTCGGGCACAATCTGTTCGATAGACATACCCTCTTCGTTGCCTATCATAAATTCGATGTCGGTGATAGAGGTCATCTTGTCGGCATACGACATACTGTCGAGCATCTCGTTCGACAACTCGCGTATGAGTTCCAGATTTTCCTTGGTAAAAGTGTTGTCGCAATCGGTCAATACGGCAGCATAATTGTCGTTGCCGAATACGGCTTTGAACTCTTCCGTTTTGAGCAGTACGGGGTCGTCTTCGAGGAAGTAGCTCTCCCACGAGTCGTTGATTTTCATAAACCGAAGTCCATAGAACCCTGCGGCAAACAGAGCAATGAATCCGATTATTACCACCCATCGTCTTTTTACAATCCATTCGCCTCTACGGGCAAACCATCTGTTGATCTTTTCTATTTTCATCTGTATTGTCTATTAATTAATAATTCAATTATATTTATGTTTGGTATTGGGTTTTGGGGGTTAGGTGTTGGGGTGTAAAAAACACAATTTTACCCTAACCATTTGCTCTTGCTCGGCAATTACGTCTCTACAACACACCCCAAACCGAATACCAAACACCCAATACCTATTAAAGAACATTGTTCTAATTCGTTCAAAAAAAATATTTTGTTCATATCTTCATCAAAGCTTTCCATCCGGCAGTACCGAAAGTGATGTATTCCGTAATAAACTGTTTGATATCGGCATCGGTCAATTCGTCGTGCGTTACGATTTCGCCCATCACCGTCAGCCAAAGTGAGCACATCGAATGCAAGAAAAAATCAGAGAAGTCGGCTTTGATATGAGGGTATCGTTCTTTCATTAATTTCATATACCGCAGGCTCTCCTGCGTGTACCGATCGACAAAGGTGTCTCTGAAATTTTCGAGCGACGAACCCGCGGAATTGAAAAGCAATATTTTCAGCTCCGTCCTGTAATTCGTCGGGATAACCATAAAATCATCGATCAACTTTTTCTGGTGCGAGTCCATTGAGAAAAATTCCTTACTCATGTAATCATCGCTGTTGTGTTCGGCGAACAACTGCTCGAAAGCATTGAGCAACGGGGTGAGTACCGCACGGAAAATCTCGTCCTTGTCTCTGAAATAGTTGTAAATATTGCTAAGCGTTACCCCCGACAATCTCGAGATAGTACGCATAGAAGTATCTTTGAATCCCTTTTGCAGAAACTCTCCCCGTGCCGCTTGCAGAATGATACGGCGTATATCCTCTTTCTGTACTTGTGCCATTTATCTACTTAAACAGTAAAATTACAATTGCAAAATTATGCCAAATGAACAGTGTTCACAATCCCTAAAAAGGGGGATTTTTGAGGACTATATCCCCTTTGTTAGGGAGGGAGAAAAACATCAGGAGGGAGACGAAATCTTCGTTTTAGCATGAATAATGCGGCAAGAGCCGCTTAAACTCCTTCAGTTCGAATCCATGGCGGGCAGCCAAAGCAATAAGAGCTTCGGTGAGGTACATCATCTCCCCACGGGCATAGTGGGTATGGTCGTTGATTGCGCTTGTTCATCCGGCTTCAAAGGTACGACGAACGAAGGAACGCCGCAATCCCCCAAAGAGGGGATTCTCTATGCCAATAAGCAGGAACGAAGCGGTTTCGTTGTCCGAAAGATGTCTTTTTTGTACTTTTGCGGAAAAGTTATCGGTAAGAGTATGGAAATAGTCGCATTGGTTTCCGGAGGGGTAGACAGTTCGGTCGTCGTACATCTGCTGAAAGAGGCGGGCTACGACCCGACGATTTTCTACATCCGTATCGGGATGGAGGATAAGGACGGATACATCGACTGTCCGGCGGAAGAAGATATCGAAATGACCACATATATAGCAAAGAAATACGGCTGCCGGATGGAGGTGGTTTCGCTTCACGACGAATATTGGGACAAAGTGGTCAGCTATACGATCGAGTCCGTAAAACGTGGCCTGACTCCCAATCCCGATATGATGTGCAATCGCTACATCAAATTCGGATGCTTTGAAGACCGGTGGGGAAAAGATTTCGACAAAATCGCTACGGGACATTACGCGACAACAACGGAGATCAACGGTCGGACGTGGCTGTCGACAGCGAAAGACCCCGTGAAAGATCAGACGGATTTCCTCGGTCAGATCACGAATCTGCAAATTTCCAAGCTGATGTTTCCGATCGGCCACCTGATGAAGAGTGAAGTGCGTGCCATTGCTTCGGCACAGAACCTGCCGAGCGCACAGCGCAGAGACAGTCAGGGCATCTGCTTTCTCGGTAAAATTGATTACAACGATTTTATCGAGCGTTATCTCGGCCGTCGTGAAGGGAAAATCATCGAACTGGAAACCGGTAAGGTGATCGGTAAACATCAAGGCTACTGGTTTCACACCATCGGTCAGCGCAAAGGGTTAGGATTGAGCGGAGGACCGTGGTTCGTGATCCGGAAAGATGTGGACGATAATATTATTTATGTCTCGAACGGCTACGATCCGGAAACACAATACGGCAAAACGATTCGTATGGAAGGTTTCCATTTTATCACCGAAGATATCTGGGGGACGTTCGACGATGAGAAAGAAATCACATTCAAGATTCGTCACACACCCGAGTTCACGCATGGCTATATTCGTCGCTTCGGCGACTTATATACGATCCGTAGCGACGACAAGATACAGGGCATTGCGCCCGGGCAGTTCGCTGTCGTATACGACAAGGAGCATCATCTCTGCATTGGGAGCGGAATGATTATCTGATAAAAGTGACAGCAGGAGGCTTAGCCTACGCTTTCATGTTGAGGGATAACGGCAAAAAAGATCAGATCGGCATCACTGTCGTTCACAAGACTGTGCGCATGACCTTTCGGGCAGTAATGACACTGCCCTGCGCTCACGTTCTCTTCCCCGTCGTCGATCAACACCTTACCGCTTCCTTGCAGGACATAAATAGTTTCGCTACTCGTATCGTGCATATGCATGCCGATAGATGCGCCGGATTCAAGCCGGCCGTACATGATACGGTTATGCTCATCGACAAACATACGTGCGATATATTCCTTTTCACCGCCTTTAAAACGCGGTAACCGTTCTTCTTTAATGTTCGGAAAATCCAAAATCATGGCATTGTTTGATCATTGTTTTTCAGTTGTCAGTATTCAGTCGTCAGCTGTCAGCATACTTAACTCATAATCATCTGTTCCCCGCCCGTTACTTGATAGCATAAAGCGAACTGATCGATTCGTCGTGGCACACACGCCGGATGGCTTCGGCAAACATGTCGGCCACCGACAGTACCGTAATCTTTTCGCTTTTCTTCGTATAGGGAATCGAATCGGTGAAAATCATTTCTTTTAACGACGACTGATCAATACGCATCGTAGCAGGGTCAGACATTACGGCATGGCTTGCCATTGCCCGCACGGATTTCGCTCCATTTTGCATCATCAGATCGGCGGCTTTCGTAATCGTTCCGGCGGTATCGACAATATCATCGACTAACAGCACATCTCTGCCATCTACATCACCGATGATCCTCATGTCGGCAATCTCATTGGCTTTAAGTCGTTTCTTATAACAGATGACCATCGGTATTTCAAGAAATTTCGAATAGCTGCTGGCACGTTTCGTGCCGCCTACATCAGGGGTGGCCATCACGAGGTTATCGAGCGGGAGCTGCGCTTTGATGTAGTCAAGAAATACGGATGAGGCGTACAGATGGTCGACTGGCACATTGAAGAAACCTTGAATCTGATCCGCATGCAAATCCATCGTGATGAGCCGATCCAGACCGGACACACTCAACAAATCCGCAATCATTTTCGCCCCAATGGAGACGCGCGGTTTATCTTTCCGGTCTTGACGCGCCCATCCGAAATACGGAATGACGGCAATGACCGAATGTGCTGAAGCACGTTTGGCTGCATCCATCATCAGCAGGAGTTCCATCAGGTTGTCCGCATTGGGGAATGTAGATTGTACTAAAAACACGTCTTTGCCACGGATACTTTCTTCGTATGAGACGGAAAACTCACCGTCGGAGAAATGTTCAATATTCATCTGTCCCATCGAACAACCCAGACTATTACAGATTTTCTCTGCAAGATAACGGGAGTTTGTTCCCGAAAAGACAGCAAAAGGAGTATGTGCACTCATCAGATCGAATTTTATTTAAAAGTAATATCGTACAAAAGTAGGAACTTATTCCGAAATAACGGGTCTGTTTATGAAAAAAACCCTTCACTCGCTTAAAATATTCACCCCTGAGTATTGTAATGGAATTTCAAGATTTTTCCGGAGCATGCGGGCAAAGCCATCTCGTAAGGGCAGGCGGCCGTCAATGTGCCGACAGTCTTCGTTCCTGAAAACAGGTCCGTCAGCTCGGCCGCTTGATTATCCGGAATCGGCAGGCTTCGGAAAGCTTCGTCGGGGATGTTGACGCGTACCGTCCGGGGCGTCCGGTCGAAATTCGCGACAATAAGCAAGACTTCACGGCCCGACTTGCGCAAGAATGCATACTGCCGGTGCGGATCGAAATACGGGTTGTTCCGATTCACGTACATCAGATCGAAAAATTTCCCTTGACAAATTGCCTTCTCTGCGGCAGCGATGCGGAGAATGGCGGCATATTGGCGACGCAACGTTTTCTGTTCGTCGGTTAGCTGTCCTTCATCGAACCGTCCGTCGTTGTTCCATTTACGCAAGCACTCAAGGCTCCAGTAATCGAATATCGTTGTGCGTCCGTCACGTCCGCTGAAGCCTTCTTCGTCCATACCCCGTTCGCCCAGTTCCTGTCCGCAATAGATCATCACCGGGTTAGTACCCATCGTAGCTGCCGTAAGGAAAGCGGGTATCCCGGCTTGTGCTTCCCCGGCGAAGAAGTCGGAGGCGATCCGCTGTTCGTCGTGATTTTCGAGAAAAGCCAACATGTGAGGGCGGATATCGTCGACAGCCTGCCAGCATTCGGTCAGCCGGCCGGCCGGAGCTCGTCCGCACATGACCTCCCGAAGCGTATCATACAGACCAACCTTGTCATACAGATAATCGAATTGACCGCGTTTCAAGAAATCGCGATAAAGCGACGGATGATATACTTCAGCAATGAAAATCACATTCTTCCAGCTACGTACACGCGGAATAACCCATTCCCAAAATTCGATCGGCACCATCTCCGCCATGTCACAACGAAAGCCGTCTACTCCTTTTCCAAGCCAGAACCTCAGGATATCGAGCATCTTCTTCCATGTGTCAGGCACCGGATAGAAATGTCCGAGTTTCCCATTTTGGAAATCAACGCCATAATTCAGCTTAACCGTTTCGTACCAGTCATTTTGGCCGGGATGCGCAGAAAAGCAATCGTTACCGGTCACTTTGGCTGGAAATTCACTGTATTCAAAATCTTCCTGCTGTGCACCGAAATGCAGTTGGAGAGTCTGTCCCGGCAGATAGTAAAAGTTATTGTTCGGATCGAAAGCAAGATGAGTCTGATCATTTTGTCCCAGATCCTGCATAAGCGGATTTTTGGCATCGGAATGGTACTGCCGGGCGACGTGGTTAGGCACAAAGTCAATGATAACTTTCAAGCCAGCCTCATGCGTACGATCGACAAGCGCCTCAAATTCGGCCATACGATTAGGGACCTCTCGGGCAAGATCGGGCGTCACATCGTAATAGTCTTTAATGGCATACGGTGATCCGGCCTTCCCTTTTACTACGGCATCATGGTCTTTAGGTATGCCGAACACGGTATAGTCGGTTTTCGTGGCATGTTCGATGACACCGGTATACCACACATGCGTGATACCGAAATCTTTGATCTCCTTTAAAGCGGTCGATGTGAAGTCGTCAAATTTACCTGACCCGTTTTGCTGCAAACTTCCATGCTTCACACAAGGGTGCGTCCTGTTTCCGAAAATCCTCGGAAACACCTGATAGATAAATACTTTTTCATCTCTTTCCATAACATTTATTAAGTAATAGTCGCATTTCTGTCCAAAAAGGCATGAATGAGTAACTCTTTCTTGTCCGAAGCCTTCACGAACTTGTGGAATGTCTTGAGAGCTGTACGATACCCGACATCCACGATAAGGTCGACATTCTTCAGATCGAACATTCTATATTTTCCGAACTCTGCCGTCTCAATCAACAAATCGCAATTGGTGCGGTCTTTTGCTGTGTTCGCCTCAAAGAGATAGTGAAACGATCGTTCGGCAATGCTGTAAATGTTTTGGCTGTATTTGGGTGACGTATACGGGTTCACATTCACCCCAATCACCACATCGCAGAGATCACGGATCACCGACACGGGAAAATTATGAAAAAGTCCACCATCCACATAATGGATTCCGTCGATTATCACTGGATTAAAAATGATCGGAATACTGCATGATGCACGAATCGGTTCAGCAATAGGACCGGATGAGAAGTGATGGCTGCACCCGTGATCGAGATCCGTGGCGACAACAATCATCGGAGTTTGAAGTTCCTCGAATGTCTTCACCCGCAGATGACGTTCGACAAACCGGCTAAAACGGTTACTGTCAAATAAACCGGCCTTCGGGATTTGCAGTTGTGCAAACTCCGAAAATTCCCGCCCCGTAAACATCCGTTTGATTTCATCTGCCGCATGACCGGCAGCAAATAAAGTCCCCATCAGTGCTCCGGCACTCGTTCCGACGATCACATCCGGACGAATACCACACTCTTCCAATAGCTTGAACACGCCAATATGTGCAAAGCCTCTTGCTCCGCCTCCACTTAGCGCCAATCCCAATCGATATCGTTTTCTTGTGCCTTTTTTCATCACCCTCAAACTTTGTCTGGCAAAGGTATAGTTTTTTTTTCGGATGAACAACCGGTACAGGATCTGTTTTTTATCACGAATCTTTGATCCATCCTTATCTTTCTCATGGCTCCTAATCGAAAAACCCACTTTTCAATATCCCCAAAAATAGGGATTGATTTGTAACCTGTGATTTTTTATCTTTGCGCCTCAAAAAAAAAAACACAGACAAAAGAAAGATGGTTGGGTACAAAAAAGAAAATGAATGTCTGACCAATATATGCACTAAGAACTATGATAACAACAAAACGAAAAATCCTGCTTATCCTCTTCGGAATAGCAGGTCTGTCTTTTAACGCGGTTCCTCTGTTGAGCCAAAAGAAGTTTTCTCTGCGGGGAACCGTATATGAAATGTCAACAAGGCATCAAAAACAGCCTCTTCCCGGTGCTTCACTTATCATTGAAGCTTCCGGCATCGGCACAACAAGCGATGTAAACGGAGATTACACTCTTACTCCCATTTTCGAAGGTGAAATCAGGTTAAAAGTATCTTTCATTGGGAAAGTCACCGTAGACACACTCTTGAAAATACATACCGATACGAGTGTTGACTTTATCTTAAAAGAAGACAATTTCCGGTTAAAAGAGGTCGTTGTAACCGTAGAACCCGGACAGAGCGGACAATCGACTTCCTCAACAATCTCTCATAAAGCGATCGAACACCTTCAATCGGTCAGTTTAAATAATGTACTAGCCTTACTGCCGGGAGGAATCACCGCTAATCCCAATCTGAACTATGCTTCTCAGATCAATATCCGCACCGTAGGCAATCCAAACGGCTGGGGCGAATCGGCGATGAATGCCCTTGGTGCCACCATTATACAAGACGGATCACCGCTCTCGAACAATGCAAACCTGCAAGCTATGCACCCTGCCGTGTTAGGAAATTTAGGTGCGTTGGGAGGAACGGCTTCGCCGGGAGGAGGGCTTGACACAAGAAACATCTCGCTCGAGAATATCGAATCGGTCGAAGTGATACGGGGTATCCCCTCGGCAGAATATGGCGATTTAACGTCGGGGGCCGTCTTAGTCAAATCGAAAGCCGGTAAGACCCCATTAACCGTTAAGGCGCGGACGAACCCGAATATCTACCATTTCTTTGCACAGAGAGGTACCAACCTCGGGAAGAACCGCGGCGATTTAAACCTGAGTGCCGACTATACTTATAATGTAAATACGCCGGTTCAGTCGTATCGATATTATCGGCGCTTCTCATCCAAGGCCATCTACTCCAATGTGTATTTAAACAATCGATGGAAGAGTAATACCATCGTCGATTTTATGTACGGACAGGCTAAACGAGACCGTAATCCGGACGATAAAATCACGGAGACAGTATCAAGCGGTAAAGATGCCAAGTTATCTTTAAACACGAACGGGACCATCTATTTTAAAAATAAAAGCTGGCTGAAGAATATTAGGTACGCATTATCCGGAAGCTATACGGATAAAAAAAGTCATTACGAAGAATTGTATACAGCGGCGAATGCTCCCTATTCCATGACGACGGTCGACGGAGCAGTCATCACCAACAAGCCCGGCCTTGATTTATATGACGTGGACGGGAAAAAGATTACCGACTATACGCACGTAAATCCTTCGGATCGGGCCGTATTCCTGCCTTCCACCTATAAAGGGAAATATGATATTTACGGAAAAGAGATCAACGCCTTTGCCAAATTATCGGCCACGTTGTTTAAACGATGGGGTAAAACGGATCATCGGATACTGCTCGGAGGAGAATACCGCTTGGAGGGTAATGTCGGGAAAGGGAAAGTCTTTGACCGGATGGCTCCGCCTTACCGTAATTTACAAGCGCTCAACGCCACGTTCAGACCGCGTGCTTACAAAGACATACCCTTTATCCGGCACGGTTCGTTCTTTGTGGAAGAGAACTTGACCGCACACCTTACCCCTAACAACCAATTACGTGTTCAGGCGGGATTACGATACGATATGATGAAAGACGTAGAGAACGTCTTATCCCCCCGTATTAACGCCTCATTCGAAGTGATTCCTCAAAAGGTTTTCCTGAAAGCGGGATACGGCGTGACAGCGAAGATGCCTACTCTGGTTTATTTGTATCCGGAGAAAGCGTACTTCGAATATATCAACATCAACGAGATGCCGAACGATAAGATTCCCGAAGATCAGCGTATCTTTATGACAACGACACGGGTCTTCGACACCCGAAATCATGACCTGAAAGCGGCGACCAACACGAAAGCGGAGCTCGGAGCAGATTTCCTGTTCGATGACTTCCAACTGTATGTCACCGCATTTAAAGAACACTTGAAGAATGGCTATTCCATGTCTCCCAGGTTCAATCCGGTTACTTTTAAACAATATAAACGCGCGGGAGGCAAGAATCAACCGGTTTACAAATTATCGGCCGCTCATCCCGTGTTGGCGAAATATTATGTTCCCTCCAACCATTTGGTCATGAACAGCCAAGGCGTTGAGTTCGATTTACGCATCAACCGGATTGACGCCATTCGCACCGCCTTTTCTTTTTCGGGCGCCTACATGGAGAACGAGAATTATCAGGACACCTATACCTATTATGACAACAGCGGTGAAGGAGGCGCTTCGCGCACCCACGTCGGACTGTACGGCCCAGCGATGTCCAAACATAAAACCGACCGGTTCTCGACAGCTCTACGGGCAACACATAACATCCCCGAAATAGGATTTGTGGTTACCCTCACAATGGAAACCGTTTGGAGCCAGCGAGACCGTTATACTTTCGGCAATGATACCGTCCCGGTAGCTTATATCTCCAAGAACGACGGAAAACAATACGACTTCGACCCTTCGAAGAAGGATGAACCAGAGTTTAAATCCATCCTTCGTCGACGCAACGATGCCTTGTACATTGTTGAATCCATCCCGCCGTTATTCAATTTCAATATCAATATAACAAAAGAAATACGCAATTTTATGCGTGTCTCCTTCTTTGCGAACAATATGTTCAGATATTATCCGGTTGTGGAATCCAAGCGCAGCCCCGGCTCGTATCATCAAGGGGGCGAAGGATTTCTCCCTGTAAAAGACTTCTTCTTCGGATTAGAAGTAAATTTATTAATCCATTAATATACGTTGGACTATGCACAAAAAAATATATCTTGCACTCATCGGGCTGGTGTCTTTTCTGGCATCATGCGACTCGTTTTCCGATGCACTCGGAACAAAAGAAATAACGCCGATATCCGTCACTATTCGGCCCGAAATCACAGTGCCCGGTTTTGACGGCACAAGCGGACTGAAACTTATTTTGAACAACTATACCGAAGGGATCCGCGTGGAAAAAGAACTCACTTCCTCGACCGTAGAGATTGGCGATCTGATTCCCGGAATGTACAGCATCGTCGTCTCGGGAAAATTAAAAAACAAGGAAGGCGTATGGTATTATTTAAACGGCAGTTTAGTGAACCATCCCGTATTGAATCATCGTTCGACGATTGATTTGCCTATTTCCGGTCAGAAAATAAGCCCCCTTGTGTTCAAAGAAATCTTTTATTCGGGAACGGCCAACTTCTATTTCCGAAATCAGTTTTACGAAATTTATAACAATTCGGAAGAAACGCTTTACTTAGATGACATTTATTTTGCGAATCTGTATCCGACGAAAGCCACTCCCATCCTTCCCGTGTGGCCTCAGGAGGACGGCGACAAATATGTCTACACCGATCGGATATGGAAATTCCCCGGAAATGGAACGACTTACCCTCTGAAACCCGGCGAAAGCTGTGTGATTTCACAGTTCGCAGCTAATCATAAGCTCGAGATTTATAATCCGAATTCACCGGTCGACTGTTCCAGCTCCGAGTTCGAGTTCAATATGAACAATCCGAAGTTCCCGGATCAACCGGCTTTCGATATGGAACATGTCTACTTTGACGGGAAGGCCGACAAAGGAAGGTCACCCCAATATTTAACTTCTATTTTCGGTGGCGCCTACGTTATTTTCAAAGTACCCGAAGGAGAAACGTATGATCCGGTAAACAATCCGGCATTACAAGCAAAGGATCAGAGCAGTTCATCCAAGAAACTCTATGCAAAGATTCCGATTGAGTATGTGTTGGACGGTGTAGAAGCCGTAGACGATGAAACGAAAGTCAATGCCAAGCGCATGCCGGGCGTACTGGATGCCGGAATCACGACCGTCGGTGCGACCTATAATTCACTCGGGGTCGCCCGTAAAAAGATCGGAGAGAACCCTGATGGGACTCCTTTTTTGCAAGATACCAACAATAGCACGGAAGATTTTGAAAGAGGGGTCGTTCCCATGTTCAGACGCTACAACGCCAAAATGCCGAGCTGGAATCACACCCTAAAATAAGTATCATTTTTAAGTAAAAAACGCTATGCAACGAACAACATATAAGAAGCAATTTCTCTTCTGGCTTTTCCTTTCGTCGGTCGCCGTTATGTCAGCACAGGAAGCCGGCCTCTCGCCGGCAGCAACCGAAAAGATGAAAATGACTTGGATCTGGAATCAATCGTCGAACGCAGCCGGTCTGAAACTCGATCCATCGAAAAGCTACGCGACACTCTCCGGAGGATATACGCTGGAGAACGGCAATTATCATCGGGTGATGGAAGGAGACAAGAATAAGAGCCTTACGCTAAATACCGAAGGCGGGGTAAACATTCGTGACTTCTATTTCTGGGGACGATTCGATTACACACGAAACGCAGTCAAGGATGCCCGATTTAACGCTTCGCTGATTAATCCCTACCGCGGCATGCCTTACTTCGTGGCCGATACGCTCTCGAGCGACTGGAACAACCAGTATTACGAACTGGAATATAAGATCAATTTTCCGGCTATCGGAGAGAAATGGTTATTCGGTGTCGGAGGGGAATATTACGCTTATCTGGCAGCCAAGCAACGCGATATCCGCACGGAGAATTATGCGATGAAACTTTCCGTCCGTCCCGGAGTGGTTTATTCCGTCAATAGTGGCAATCACATCGGCTTGAATCTCGAATACGGGGTATTCAAGGAAGAATCGAATATGTCTAATGTAAACGTCTATATCGATCAGCCGTTCTACGAACTGCGCGGTTTGGGCAATGCCATCATCGGTATCGGCAGCGGAAGAACGACGAATTACATCCGTAAAAGCCTTGGAGCAGGCTTGCAGTATCACTACTCGGGAAGCATCGATCTGATGCTGACGGGTAACTATCTCACGAGTGTAGAAGACGCCGAAGTTTCGTTTACGAACCCGCGGAAAGAAGGTACGGTCATCGATCGTGTGTGGCATCAAAAAGCATCGCTCAAAACGAAAGGGGAGGATCATACGCATTACCTTGATCTCGAATATATGCAACGCATGGTGAAGGGCATCGAATATGTTACGAAGTTCGACGATACCGAGACATTCAAAGGATACGTCACACTGTATAAGAGCATCCGTTCGACCTATGCGAGCAAATTCCTGAGTGTCGGATATTCGTGGACAAAGAATCAGGGCGACGAGTACACCTATCTGCTTGGCGGTAAAGTAAACTATACTGATCTGGATGACAATTATCTTTTGCCCAAAAGCAGAAAACACGCACGAAATATCATATTCGAAGGTTTCGGGAAGCGTAATTTTACCTTGTCGGACAAGTTGTCGAAAAAGCTGCTGGTGGGCACCCGGCTGATCTACGGAAAAAACATTGACGGAAGCTATCTGTACGGTGGGGCTTATAAAGAATACCCGATTCATTCGCAGTTAGAGAAGAGAGATAACGAGTATGATACATCGGGATTTTTTGCCGTGCATCTTTCGGGCGTTTATTCGCAGAAAATAAACCGCTCCGCCGACGTGAACGTATATGTACGTGCGGATGCCTCTTACGCCAAAGCGCAAAACAAGAGTTTCGGCAACAGAAATATGCTATCATTCAGCATAGGATGCAATTTTTAACGACAAAATCGAAACATAAAAAATAAGAAACAAGTATGGTAATGAAATATTGCTGGGGTATGTTCTTGCTCGTTTTTTTACTGCTCGGTTGCAGAAGCAGCCAGCATACCCTTCCAAGAACGGTAGCGGAACAAACTCCCCCCGATGAAAGCGCTTTATTAATCGATTCCATCTTACAGACAGGGTTAGACCGCGAAGCAGTCTACACCCTTATGGGACGCATCAAGCCGATGAGTTCGTTAAAGCTGTACAGGATGCCTTTGGCCAATACCGATTCTGCCAAACGGAGCAGTCCCAATATTGTGGACAGAACCCAAAAAGGCCGGTACTTAGACCGCCTGTCGCGTGTACAGAAAGCCGTCAACGAAATCCGCCTGCCCGATCTGGCTTTTGTCCTTATTCCTTATCGGGCACATCAGGACAGCATCCGCACGATACAGTTAAGCGTTGTGCGTGTCAGTCTTTTAGACAGTCTACTCAAGGCAAAGGAGAGTTTCTTCGGACAATATGGTCTTGTGCCCGGTACGGACCCGGCCACCGTCGTCTCGACCATCGAGAACGCAGGAATCTACGAACGGTACCGGGGGTATGGGTATCTGTTCGGTTATCCGGATTATGCCGTCGACTTTTTCGTTGAGGCTAGCCATACGCATCGTGACATACAGCAACCGACGCCTCGTAATTTTTTCAATATTCCCACACATCAATCCAAAGAAGGTTATTTCGTCTATGCGTATCCCAAAGACTACGAACCTTCGCGCGAAGTGGATTCCTTGCTCTATCACCGCTCGACGAAGGTGTTGGAGACGTATGAAAAATTAAGAGACCGTTACCTGAATGCCGACAGTACGATACGGGCATATCGGTTGTTGCTCGATGCTGCGACAGCAGAAGGACGTTTAAAATAGACCGGCTCCGGTGTCGAAAAACAAGATTAACATACTTACCGGCACATCGATCGTGGTAGCCAACATGATCGGTGCCGGAGTGTTTACCAGCTTAGGCTTTCAGCTCGTTTCGCTACATAACACCGCTACGATTCTGACGCTATGGTTATGCGGAGGCGTTATCGCGTTAAGCGGTGCCTTCAGTTATGCCGAAATCGGCACACTCATTAAGAAATCGGGAGGAGAATTTACATTTCTCTCCCGCATCTATCACCCCGTCGTCGGATATTTATCCGGCTGGATTTCGCTGACCGTCGGATTCGCTGCCCCAATCGCACTCTCGGCTTTCGCTTTCGCCGATTATCTACCCATAAGACTGATGCCGCCTGTATGGACAGCCGTCGCCGTCATCCTGCTGATTACATCAATCCATACGTTCAACCTGCGTTACAGCGCACGTTTCCAGAATATAAGCACCGTCTTTAAAGTACTCTTAATACTGGCTATCATCATTGTCGGCCTGTATCTCCCTGCGAATAAAGATAATGCTCTCCTCTTCAACACCGACTACCTGTGGGAATGCAGTTCATCGGCCTTTGCCGTCAGCCTGATCTACGTCAGCTATTCCTATTCGGGATGGAATGCGGCGACATACATTACAGAAGAGTTTAAGCATCCGAGAAAGGCTATTCCCCGATCGCTGATTTACGGGACATGTATCGTAACAACGCTGTATACACTGCTGCAATTCGTCTTTCTGAAACACACCCCTTTGCACGAACTGGTCGGGCAATTGGACATTGCCACTCCCGGTATCCGTTTGATGCTCGGCGAACAAGCAGCAACATGTTTTGGATGGGGATTCTCGGTGCTGCTCATCTCAGGCATCAGCGCCATGATCTGGATCGGTCCAAGAGTAACGGCAGGCATCGCCCGTGAATATCCGCTTTGGCGCTTCTTCAAGGCGCGCGACAATGATGTACCGCGGAGAGCCTTATGGCTGCAGTTTGCCATCAGCACGACCCTGCTGCTGAGCGGTACCTTCGAACAAATCATGATCTATTGCGGGGTGTTGTTGAGCATCTCAACCCTGCTCGTCGTACTCGGTGTCATTCTTGTCCGATACAAGAAGAAAGCACATCCTGACAACACGGAGAATTTCAAAAGTCCGGCCTTTCCTCTTTTTCAGATCATCTTTATCGCCGCTTCATTATGGATGATTGCCTTCGCTTTTCTCAATCATACAAAAGAATGCATGCTCGGACTGATCAACTTGCTGATCGGCTACCTGACATACAGGAGAAATCTTAAATAATTACAAATTACGATTACCGTAGGGTAAGGGCCGAGGTGAAGGATTATTTCACACGTTCTTACACCGAAAGAGGGTGCACCCGCAACATTGCGTTTGAGCACACCCTCTTTGCATCTTTATTGTATTTTTCTTTTCCTCTCCCGGCTTTTTACCGTATCACCACCTTCTGTCTGATTTGTCCGTCGAGGGTAACGATGTATACGCCTTTCGCTAACGGAATCGAGGTTTCTCCCCGGGCGATCTGCGTCCGATGAACGAGCTGTCCGGTGACCGAGTAAATCTGTGCGTCCGTTGCTTTTGCGGTACGGATATGAAGCGTACCCTCTTCCGTACGGAGGGCGTAACCGCGATCGATCGAGACGTTCGAGACGGGACTCACACCCGTGAGTTGAATCGTCAGCGGCTCGACCACTTTGGGAAAGACGAGCGTTACCGTTCCGTCTTCG
>NZ_JUET01000057.1 GCF_001006485.1 Tannerella forsythia | reverse complement strand
AAATTTTTTTCCTCCAAGATAGTAAAATTGTGGCTAAGAACACGCAGAGGAGGGGACAGAAAACAGAGCGTCGGCCTTGTGTTTTTATCTGCCCGGTGTAAAATCTCGAGGATTTTATCTAAATTTGCCATAGATTAAAAATAATGATTATGAATTTTTTGGCATTGACAAAGGCTCGTTTTTCCGTGCGGAAATACGAGCCGACCCGGCAGCTTGAAAAAACGAAGTTGGATTATGTGATGGAATGTGTCCGAATGGCACCTTCGGCTGTGAATTACCAGTCGTGGCGTTTTCATATCATTACGGAGAAAGACGAACTGGAGAAAGTCTACGCCTGTTACGATCGCGATTGGATTCGCACGGCGCCGTGCGTGATTTTGGCCTGTGTCGACCATACGCTTTCCTGGCGTCGGAAGAATTTCGACAATAAGGATCATGGCGATGTGGATATCGCCATTGCAGTGGAACATCTGTGTCTGGCAGCCGCAGAGCAAGGCTTGGGGACTTGTTGGGTTTGCAATTTCGATACGGCGCTTTGCAAAAAATCGTTTAATCTCCCCCAAGATTGGGAACCGGTGGTCTTGATACCGATCGGATATGGAACGGATCCTTATCGGGAGAAAAACAGAAAAGAGATGCATGAGATTCTTTTTTGAATACGATCCCTTTCAAAAATATCTTTAAAGCAGATTGATCATCAAATTCATTTATCTTATGAGAAAAGATTTATTTTCAGTAGTTATTGGCATGATATCGTTGGTCTTTGCCGGTTGTTCACAAAGCCGGCAAATACAAGTATCTAACTTAAAGCTCGAGCAAATGGTAAAACCGCTCGGCGTTAACGTGACGCAGCCGCGTTTTTCGTGGCAGATTGCTTCGAGCACTCCCGACTTGGTGCAGACGACTTATCAGATTCAGGTGGCGGCAGATCCGGCAGAACTGAAGGCAGGCAAGAACTTGCTGTGGGATTCCGGTGTCGTAACTTCGGATACTTCTATCTGGGTGTCTTACGGTGGGAAGGCTCTGGAGCCCGGAAAGTATTACTACTGGCGTGTTAAGATCGGCACGAACCAAGGAGCGACAGGCTGGACGGAAATCGAACGCTGGTCGATGGCTCCCGATCCGGCTTCTTTGAAAGCCCTCTGGATCGGTGAAGATACGTTGTCGAATACAGGCGAAAATTTCGGCACAAAAGAGAATAACAAAACCAGAATCGCAGCTCGATACTTGAGAAAAGAGTTCGATTCGGATAAAAAAGATGTGGAAAGGGCGATGTTATACGTATCCGGACTCGGTTCGTCCGAGACTTATCTGAACGGAGAAAAAGTCAGCGAAGATATTTTCGCTCCTATGGTTTCTCAGTATGACAAACGAGTTTACTTCAACACCTACGATGTGACCGGTATGATCGCCGCGGGCAAAAATACCATCGGCGTGGTTTTAGGTGCCGGCCGCTTCTTTAATCTCCGTAATCCCGGACATACGATGTTCGGTTTGCCGAGATTGTTCGCTCAATTGGAAATCGAGTATATCGACGGGACGACTTCCCGGGTCGTCAGCGACACTTCGTGGAAAGTCACCTCAAAAGGGCCTATCATCGCCAATAATGAGTTCGACGGCGAGGAATACGATGCCCGTCTCGAGATGCCCGATTGGAACAGGAACGGCTATGATGACTCCGCTTGGCAGCAAGCCGACCGGATGGAAAGCCCTGCAGGGAAGTTGACGGCACAGCAGAATCCGAATTTGCAGATTCAGGATCGGTTGAAACCCGTCGCCGTCTTCCGGAATCACGAGGGGAACTATATACTCGATATGGGGCAGAACATGGTGGGGTGGCTATCGATCGATCTGAACGGAAAGAAGGATCAACCTGTTCATCTTCGTTTTGCCGAAACGTTGAACCCGGACAGCACACTGTATGTAGCCAACCTTCGTACCGCCCGTGCGGAAGATATTTACATCCCTGCGGCCGACGGCAGGTTCCATTGGCATCCTTCGTTCGTCTATCACGGTTTCCGGTTCGTAGAAGTTTCCGGGCTCGACTATCAGCCCGATCCGGCGGATTTTACCGGAGATTGCATCTACGATAAGATGGAGACTACCGGTACCTTCGAGACCTCCGACAAATTGGTCACTCAGATATTTAAGAATGCGTACTGGGGAGTTCGCGACAACTATCGTGGTATGCCCACGGACTGCCCGCAGCGCGATGAACGCTTAGGCTGGATGGGAGACCGGGTGACCGGCACGTACGGAGAAGCTTATTTCCTGGATAACTCGCGCATGTATAACAAGTGGTTGCAGGACGTAGAAGATGCCATGAGCCCGGAAGGCAGCATCTCGGTGGTATCGCCGAGCTACTGGACCATTTATAACGATGATGTCACTTGGCCTGCGGCATTCTTCACCGTCGCCGATATGCTGTATCATCAGTACGGCGACGATCAGGCCATTCGTCTGCACTATCCGGCAATGAAGAAATGGATGCGGCACATGGAATCGACCGCAATGAAGGATAATATCATCACCAAAGATACGTACGGCGACTGGTGCATGCCGCCCGAATCGCCCGAGTTGATTCATTCGGCCGATCCGTCACGGATTACAAACGGCAGTTTGATGAGCACTGCGCTCTATTACGATTTGCTCCGTTTGATGACCGAGTTTGCTAATATCTGTGGACAGGACACCGATATACCTCATTACAAAGAGCTCTCAACTAAGATGAAAGAGGCTTACAATGCCAAGTTCTTCGACCCGGCCACCGCGCAATACGACAATAATACGGTGACGGCCAATATCCTCTCGCTCCGTTTGGGGCTCGTGCCGAAAGGCTATGAGCGGAAGGTATTCCAAAACATTGTAGATAAGACGGAGAAGGAGTTCGACAGTCATGTGAGCTGCGGCGTGCTCGGCATGCAGCATCTGATGCGCGGCCTATCTGAAAACGGCCGGACTGACCTCGCATACCGGATTCTGACGAATACCGACTATCCGAGCTTCGGGTATATGATTCGGAACGGCGCTACCACCATCTGGGAACTTTGGAACGGAAATACGGCGAACCCCGCCATGAATTCGGGCAACCATGTCATGCTGTTGGGCGATTTGATCATCTGGTATTACGAAGATCTGGCAGGCATCCGATGTTACCCGGGCACGGTCGGGTACAAGAAGCTGTGGATGGCTCCGGTATTCCCCGACGGCTTGGATGAAATCGATGCTTCGTACAAATCCGTTTACGGCGAAATCAGAAGCGCTTGGAGCCGGAAGGACGGACGCTTCGAATGGGATATTACCATCCCCGGCAATACAAGTGCCGTCGTCCGTATACCGAAGGCTTTTGGAGTGACTGTCGCTAAGGTGGCCGGTATTCACGCCATCACGGAGGGTGAGGACTATACGGAAGTCGAAATCGGTTCCGGACATTATCATTTCGGAAAATAACTTGTGACTACTTTAATTTTTTAGAACTCACCTAAAATAATCGTATCTTTGTCGTACGATTGGAAAAAACAATCGACAAATCCTCATAAAAACAAAAAGATATGCATTCAAAAAATAAAAAAAGTCGATCGTTGCGCACCGGTTTCCATGCCCTCAGGGCAGGTGTGATGGCCCTCCTGTTAGGGGGATTTGTGCAGCAAACCCTCGGATGTATTGGCGATTATGCGCCCGATGCGGAATATTGCAACGTCTTTTCGCAGGAATTGATCAAAGACCCACGTTATGCTTCTTTCCTGCTAAGCTACGACAGTCCTTTCTACGAAAGCGTCGATCCGCAATGGAAGGTGCGCAATGCCAATATCGAGGAATGGCAGAAATACCTCGGACTGGACTATGATCAGGCGTATTGCTTAGTAATGAAAACTACCCGCACCGATATACAGGCGCTGACGAAAGGCGGCCAAACGACTGATCCGAAGCTGGCCTTCCTCACTCCCGACTTCATGCAGCGCCATAAGCAAGCATTGCTCTATCTGGCTTATGCCAAATACTTAGAGCCTTATATGCATATCATCCGCCAGTCTGAAAGCTGGAACTACTATTCCGAATACAGCGACCTCAAAGAGGTATCCGAATTAGATGAGCGGAAAGTGGTCAACGTTCTGATCCGCAGTTGGAATGCCGAAACGGATAAGGAATTGAAACTGCGCTACGGCTATCAGCTCGTGCGGTTCGCACATTACAATCGGAAATATGATGATGCCCTAACGTTGTTCGACAAATACGTCGAAACACTCGATTATAAGCCTGAAATATATTACTACGCACTCAGTCAGAAGGCCGGCGCACTCTACGGACTTGGGCGGGCACAAGAAGCTATTTCCGAGTTTATCAAAGTATTTACGTATTCTGCCGACCTGAAAGAATCGGCCTATGCCTCCGTCTTTCTGATTCATAACAATGACTATAACGAAAGATCGCAAACCGATTGGGACACGGAGCGTCTGTTGTCGTCCGTTCAGACGGACGCGGAACGCAGGTCACTTTACTTTATGCTCGGATACAAGGCTTTCAATAACCCCCTGAATGAATTGGAAAAGATCGTCGCATCCGATCCCGATGCTATCGAGGCGAAAGTGCTGATGGTACGCGCCGTCAACGCCATCGAACGGGAGGTGCTGGCCGACCGGTATTCCTATTCGTTGAAAACGGCTGACAAACGATATCCCTTACTCTCAGAAAAAGAAAGCGCAAATTTTCTGGAAGCGTCGTACAAGATGTCTTCCGGGATAGTCCGTTTGGCACACGAAAAAGACTTTTGGAATTTGACGACGGCCTATCTCTGCTTCCTGCGTAAAGATTTTGCACAAGCCCGCAAACACCTCGCACAGGTGACGGCTGCCGATGCGACTTACGCACGTCAGAAAGACATCGTCGCGGCCCATCTTTACATTGCCGAACAGACGCAGATCAGCCCGGAGACTGAACGCACTCTTCATGCTCAATACGCGCAGTGGCTCGACCGCAACAATCCGTCGAACCGGACGTTCCTCAATATCCTTGCCAACCGTTACTATCTGCAAAAGGAATATGCCAAGGCTTTCCTGATCGGCAATACGCTCACATCGGTGCGAAACAACCTCCAGAAACCGCTGCTCGACGAGCTTTCCGCATTTCACAGCAAGAAGAATAAAAACGAATTGGAGACGTGGCTCGATGAAAACCTTCGGGACGATTCGTTCAACCTCCTCTACGGAACCTTTTTTCTGAGGGAGGGTAACCTTGAAGCTGCCCATCGATATTTCCAGGCCGAGAAGCAAGCCCGAATACACGTCTCCGCACGTATCTTCGGATATAATATCCGGGAGTGGTACAGCGGCGTCGAGAAAGACGTGATGCGCAGTGATTATCTGGCAGACTTCCCCTTCATCAAAGAACGGATGAGCGAAAAAGATGTGACCGATGCATTGCTGAAGCTACGGAAAGCCGGTGAAAAGAACGATAACGAAGCGGCCAAAGCCAATTTTTTGATCGGAAACTTCTTCTATAACGTTACGACAACAGGGTATTTCCGCCACTACCTGCGCTTCGATACCGATAACAGCTATTTCTCGGAGAAATATTCGGATTATAACGAAGAGAAAGCCGGAAATAGCTATATGGACAATCCCGAACAGACCTTTTATGTGATTTACGGCGATGCGTATTACCGCAATACGACCGACCTGGCCGGACAGTACCTGCAAAAGGCGCTCCGGCAGGTGAAAGACGACGAACTGAAAGCGCAGATCCTTTTTGCACTGGCCAAGAACGAACTCGAACGTTCTTATAAAAAACAGGATTATTTCGCGGGCGTAAAAGATTTACCTGTCGAAACGGTAAATTATTTCAATCAGCTTGTGCAGTATAAAGAAACGGCCTTCTATAAAGATGCCTGTACATACTGCAAATACTTTGACGACTATGCTATCTTGAAGCTGCATTGATTCGGGCAGATAAACACGATGCGAAGCCGTGATGTTTAAAAAAAATCGTACCTTTGTCGACTGAATGATAGAGACAAAAAAACAAATCAAATTCAAAAAAACAATGAATAAAAAAGCGATATTAATCATTTGTGACGGCTGGGGAATCGGCGACAAGAAGAAAGACGATGTAATTTCATGTACTCCTACGCCATATTGGGATTACCTGTTGGAAACGTATCCGAATTCGCAGCTTCAAGCTTCGGGCGAAAATGTGGGGTTGCCCGACGGCCAGATGGGAAACTCCGAAGTGGGACACCTCAATATCGGTGCCGGACGCGTAGTGTATCAAGACCTCGTGAAGATCAACAAGGCTTGCCGCGATAACAGCATCCTGAAAAATCCGGAAATCATCCGCGCCTACGAATATGCGCGTACGACGGGTAAAAATCTTCACCTGCTCGGATTGACCTCGGACGGCGGTGTACACAGTTCGCTCGACCATCTTTATAAGTTGCTTGACATTGCCCATACGTACGGGCTTCAAAACACATTCGTGCATTGCTTTATGGATGGGCGCGACACCGACCCGAAAAGCGGCAAAGGATTTATCGAACAACTGACCGAGTATTGTGCGAAGAAAACGGGCACGGTGGCCGGTATCATCGGACGTTATTATGCCATGGACCGTGACAAGCGTTGGGATCGCATCAAAATAGCATACGACTTGCTGGTGGAAGGCAAAGGTAAACCGGTGACGGATATGGTGCAGGCCGTACAGGACTGCTACGACTCGGATTCGGAAACGCATAAAAATACGGATGAATTTATGGAGCCGCTCGTCAACAGCGCCGTCGACGGACGCATCAAAGAAGGCGATGTGGTCATCTTCTTTAATTTCCGTAACGACCGTGCCAAGGAACTGACCATTGTGCTGACACAGCAGGATATGCCCGAACAGGGAATGAAAATAATCCCGAACTTGCAATACTTCTGCATGACGCCATACGATGCGACATTTAAGAATATGCACGTGCTTTTCGATAAGGATAATGTGGAAAATACGATGGGTGAATACGTGTCATCCAAATCGCTGAAACAATTACATATAGCCGAAACGGAGAAATATGCGCATGTGACGTTCTTCTTCAACGGAGGCCGTGAGAAGCCGTTCGAAGGCGAAGACCGAATTCTTGTGCCGTCGCCTAAAGTGGCTACCTACGACCTGAAGCCGGAGATGAGTGCTTACGAAATCACAGACAAACTCGTAGAAGCCATCCGTACAAACCGGTACGATTTCATCGTCTGCAACTATGCCAATGGCGATATGGTAGGACATACGGGCGTGTACGAAGCGATTGAAAAAGCCGTCGTAGCCGTCGACGCCTGCCTGAAAGATACGATCGAAGCGGCAAAAGCAGCCGGCTATGAAGTGATCGTGATTGCCGACCACGGAAATGCCGATCATGCGTTGAATGAAGACGGCACGCCCAATACGGCACACTCGCTCAACCCCGTGCCGTTCGTCTATGTGACCGAGAACAGGGCGGCCAAGGTGGCTGACGGTATTCTGGCCGACGTGGCTCCGTCGCTGCTTCATATCATGGGACTGGAACAGCCGAAAGAGATGACGGGTAAAAACCTGATTCAGGATTAACGTGCCCCCGTAAACGATCCTCAACACAAAAACAGAAAAGGGTGTGTACATAGAGCCGGCCGGAAGACCTGCTTGTGAACATACCCTTTATCGAATCTCCAATGATACAAATCGACGATACATTAGTCAGCCTCGACTTGATTGAACGCCAATTCTTCTGCGACCTTGCCAAATGCAAAGGCGAATGTTGCATCGAAGGCGACGCAGGGGCACCGATCGAAAAGGAGGAGTTTGACATCCTCCGCCAGATTCTGCCTGAAGTATGGGACGATCTCTCACCGGAGGCACAGGAAGTCATCAACCGCCAGGGAGTCGCCTGTATCGATGCGGACAGCGACATGGTCACATCGATCGTCGACGGCAAGGATTGTGTCTTCACGTATTACGACGCCGACGGCACGTGCAAATGCGCCATCGAAAAAGCGTATCGCGAAGGACGTATAGGTTTTATGAAGCCAATCTCTTGCCACCTCTACCCCGTACGTATCACACAGCACAAACATTTCCGTGCCGTCAACTACCATCGCTGGAAAATCTGTCGTGTAGCCGAAGTGCTGGGCAAATACAAGCGTATGCCCGTATATCGTTTCCTCCGTGAACCGCTGATCCGCTGTTTCGGAAGCGAATGGTACGAAGCGCTTGACGCCTGCGCCAAAGAACTCGGCCGGAAAGGATATTTCCCCTCCACCGAGTAAAAACTCCCTTTTTCATGCGATCGGCAATCATCCGTGCGTAAGCAATCGCTTCTTATAGGAGGAAAGGACCGGACAACGCTCTCTTTACTCTGCTATGACGAAATCAAGCTGTTTGCGTTCAAGGTTGGCCTGTGCAATTTTCACAGTCAGCGGGTCACCGAGACGATATGTGCGTTTGCGCCTCCGGCCTACGAGCGCATAGTTTTCTTCGTCGAACGTATAGAAATCGTCGTCTAAGTCGCGGATGGGCACTAACCCTTCGCATTTGTTTTCGTTCAGTTCAACATACAGCCCCCATTCCGTCACGCCCGAGATGACACCGTCGTAGACCCGGCCGATCTTATCGCTCATAAACTCTACCTGTTTGTATTTGACGGATGCACGCTCGGCGTTGGCCGCAATCTGTTCCATCTGCGAGCAATGGTCGCAATACTCCTCGTAGCGGTCTTTTTCCACACTTCTCCCGCCCGTAGCATAGCGTTCTAACAGACGGTGTGCCATCATATCCGGATATCGCCGGATGGGCGAGGTGAAATGCGAATAATATGGGAACGCCAACCCATAATGACCGATATTTTCGGTCGAGTAACGGGCTTTTTGCATGGAGCGGATAGCCAGCGTCTCGATCAGATTCTCTTCGGGCTTCCCTTGCGCTTTATCGAGCAGGTTATTGATGCCTTTCGTCAATTCGCTCTTGCTCCCGTCCGTTTTCAATTTATAGCCGAAGCGACGGATAAACCCTGCAAAATTCTTCATCTTCTCCGGATCAGGCTGTTCGTGAACACGGTAGACAAACGTCTTCTTGGTCTTCCCTTTGGGTTGTTTACCCATCGATTCGGCCACGGCACGGTTTGCAATCAACATAAACTCCTCAATGAGTTTGTTCGCCTCCTTCGACTCTTTAAAGTAAACGTTGAGCGGCTTTCCTTTTTCATCGATCTCGAACTTCACTTCGTATCGGTCGAAGTCGATCGAGCCGCTTGCAAAACGGATATTTCGCAACTGTTGCGCAAGATGATGGAGCGTCAGGACCTCGTCTTTGTAATCGCCCTGACCCGTTTCGATCACGTTCTGTGTCTCCTCATACGTAAAGCGGCGATCGCTTTTGATGATCGTACGTCCGATGCGCGAAGCCAGAATCTCGGCCTCATCGTTCATCTCGAAGATGACCGAAAAAGTCAGTTTCTCCTCATTCGGACGAAGCGAGCAAAGGTTGTTGCAAAGCGATTCGGGGAGCATGGGAATCGTGCGGTCGACAAGATAAACGGACGTTGCACGTTCGTAAGCCTCTTTGTCGATGATACTGCCGGGTTTTACATAGTGCGTCACGTCGGCAATATGTATGCCGACTTCCCAATGGCCGTTCTCCAACTTGCGTAACGACAGCGCATCGTCAAAGTCCTTCGCATCTTTCGGGTCGATGGTGAAGGTAACGACATCGCGGAAATCTTCGCGTCCGGCGCGGTCCTCGTCGGTGATCTCGGTCGGAATGCGGTTGGCCGCTTCTTCCACCTTTTCCGGATACGTGTAGGGCAGGCCGAACTCGGCCAGAATAGCGTGCATCTCCGTATTGTTATCGCCGGCTTTGCCGAGAATATCGATGACTTCGCCCAACGGATTCTTGGCGCCTTCGGGCCACTCGATGATGCGTACCACGGCCTTGTCGTTGTTGCGTCCGCCGTGCAAATGCTCGCGCGGGATAAAGATATCGTTCGACAGGGTTTTGTCTTCCGTCACTAAGAACGCATAGTCCTTGGCAATCTGCAATCGTCCGACGAACGTACGTTTCTTATTCTCGAGCACCTCCATCACTTCGGCTTCCGGTTCGGCTCCTCTGCGACGTGCAAAAAGCTGCACACGCACCTTGTCGCCGTCCATCGCATGATGCGAATTACGTTCGGCCACACGGATCGGTTCGCCCCCGTCTTCGGGCAGGAACGCGTTGCGGCCGTTGCTCCGTCGCTGGAAGATGCCTACGGCCACAGTGCCGAGGCTGTTGAGGCGGAAACGTCCCGGTTCCACCTCGGCCAGAATGCCGTCGCAGGTCAGCTCGTAAAGCAGATCGGCAACGTAAAGCTTCTGCACCTGTGCTTCGATGCCGATGGATTTACTGAGTTGTTTATAGTTGTAAACCGCCTTCGGATTCAGTTGAAAAGTGTTCAGGACGGCCTGTATAATGGCTTCTTTCTTCATTCGTTTGATGTGCGAAGCTTTCTGCTGTTTTTTGTCGTTTTTTCGATTCGGCTTTGTGGCCGTCAGGTCTTTCTTTTTCCTAATCTTCATTGTTTTCTTTCTTTAATTCCTGCCCAAAATAGTTCGGACGCAAACCGACAGCTCCCGGTTTGCAGGCAAATATGCAACCGCTCAGAGGATAGGCGGCCAATTCTTCGTCGGTCAACCCTTCACGGGCTGTGGTAATGTAAAGCGTGTCCATATTCCGACCGCCGAACGTACAAGAGGTCACGTTGGGTGCGGGCACTTCCACTTTGGTGATCAATTCGCCGGTGTAGGCATTGTAGCAATAAACGCCGAAGCCTCCCCATTGCGCCACCCAGAGATTATCGTTCCGGTCGATAGCCATTCCGTCGGGCATCCCGCTGCCCTGCGGGATGTTGACTGCGATACCGTTGGCGATGATATCGCCCGAACGCGCGTCGTAACGGTAACGTTTGATTTTGCCTGTCGGCGTATCGTTATAGTAAATGTATTTTCTGTTTCTCGACCAAACGATACCGTTCGAGATGCTCACTCCTTTTACCATCGCATCCACGCGCCCGTCGGGACGGACACAGTACAGGGTCGCTTTTCCTTTTTCTCCGTCGTTGCTCATCGTGCCGACCCACAGCCATCCGTTGGGCGAACATTTGCCGTCGTTGCAGCGCAGACTGCCACCTCTTGTCTCGATCGGTGCAATTTCTTCCTTTGCCTTGCTTTTCAAATTCAGACGGATAATGCCGTTCTCAAGTGCTACCACCATCGTCTCTTCATTTTCAGGTACCACTGTGGTGACCTTCCGGTCGAACTTCCACGAACGGCATTTCTTCTTCCGCGGCAAAAACTCATACAGCGTCTTGCTTTCGATATCGACCCAGAACAGCGACTGCCGGTCGGGATGCCAGATTGCACCTTCGCCTAATTGAGCTTCGGTCTGATAGACGACTTCGGCATTGATATGCTCAACCTGCGAGCATGATACCGCCATACCCGTCAGCATGACGGCACACAGCAGAATTCCTATCTTTCCGAAGCCACGCATTATTTCACCTGAATGATCCGTTTGATTTCGCTTAACTTATTCAACGCTTCCAAAGGCGTTAAATTGTTCACATCTAAATTTTTTATTTCGTCACGCACCTGACCGAGCACCGGATCGTCAAGTTGGAAGAAGCTCAACTGATACCCTTCGCCGCCCGAAGCAAAGCCGCGAACGGGCTTCGCTGAGGCACCGTTCTGACCGTTACTCGCCTCCATCTGCTTCAGGATTTCATTCGAGCGTTTGACAATGCTTTTCGGCATGCCGGCCATCTTCGCGACATGAATCCCGAAGCTATGTTCACTCCCGCCCGGCGTCAGCTTGCGCAGGAAGATGACCTTCTTACCCGACTCCTTGACCGATACGTTGAAATTCCGAATGCGTTTGAACGAGCGTTCCATCTCGTTTAACTCGTGGTAATGCGTGGCGAAGAGGGTCCGTGCAGCCGCCTGAGGCTGTTCGTGGATATACTCGACGATGGCCCATGCGATGGAGATACCGTCGTAGGTGCTCGTGCCGCGTCCCAACTCATCGAAGAGCACAAGGCTGCGAGGCGAGAGGTTGTTGAGGATATTGGCCGCCTCGTTCATCTCGACCATAAACGTCGATTCGCCCACCGAGATATTATCCGACGCCCCGACGCGGGTAAAAATCTTATCTACGCGGCCGATCCGTACACTGTCGGCCGAAACGAAGCTGCCGATCTGCGCCATCAGCGTGATCAGCGCCGTTTGCCGCAACAATGCCGATTTACCGGCCATATTCGGGCCAGTGATCATCAGAATTTGCTGCTGTTTCTTATCCAAATACACGTCATTGGCCACGTACGGTTCGCCCGCCGGGAGCTGTTGCTCGATGACGGGGTGACGTCCGCCTTTGATGTCGATCACGTCCGAATCGTCGACCACCGGACGTATGTACCGGTTGCTCTGCGCCGTCTGCGCGAACGAGAGCAGGCAGTCGAGCTGTGCGATGACGTGAGCATCCTGCTGAATGGGACGGATATAGTTCGTCAGTTCGGCCACGAGCTCATTGAAGAGCTGCATCTCGAGTGAGAGGATTTTCTCCTCGGCGCCGAGTATCTTTTCTTCGTACTCTTTAAGCTCTTCGGTGATATAACGCTCCGCATTGACTAAGGTCTGCTTGCGGATCCATTCGGGCGGGACCTTGTCTTTATGTGTGTTGCGCACCTCGATGTAATAACCAAACACGTTGTTGAACGCGATCTTCAGGCTGGGAATGCCGGTACGCTCGCTTTCACGCTGCTGCACCCTCATCAGGTAGTCTTTGCCGGAGTAGGAGAGTTGACGCAACTCATCCAGTTCGCTGCTTACGCCGTGCGCCATGATCCCCCCTTTGTTGACGAGCGCCGGTGGGTCGTTGCAAATTTCTTTCGCGATACGCTCGCTGATGGCGGCGCACGGGTCTAACTGCTCGCCGAATGCCAGCAACGACGGTTCGTTGCTGTTCAGGCAGATCTCCCGTATCGGAGCGATGGCCTGCAATGCCGTTTTCAGCTGTACGATTTCGCGTGGCGAGACACGCCCAACAGCTACTTTCGAGATGATCCGCTCCAAATCGCCGATTTCACCGAGCATCCGGCACAGCTCGTCTTTGTCGTCCGGATGACGGAAGAAGTATTCGACCGTATCTTGCCTTCGACGGATGGCGTCGAGGTCTTTCAGGGGAAAGAGCAGCCAGCGCCTGAGTAGGCGTGCGCCCATGGGCGAAGTGGTGCGGTCGAGGATGTCGAGCAGCGAAATGCCTCCTTCATTCATCGTCTGTACCAGCTCGAGGCTGTGAACGGTAAACTTGTCAAGCCGCACATACCGGTCTTCTTCGATACGCGACAGCGTGCTGATATGAGCAACCTGCGTATGTTTCGTCTGATCGAGGTAAACGAGGATGGCGCCTGCCGCAACGATACCCTGCGACAAGTCGGCCACGCCGAAACCTTTCAAGCTCACGGTCTCGAAATGTTTGAGCAAGCGCTCATCGGCGGTGGAAGAGGTAAAGACCCAGTCGTCCTGCTCAAAGAGGCAGTAGCGCGATCCGAAAGTCTCGGCGAAGCGGCTGTGCAAACCACGTTTGACAAGCACTTCCTTGGGAGCGAAGTTCGTCAGCAGTTTATCGATCGTTTCGGGTGTTCCTTCGGCCGTCAGGAACTCGCCGGTCGAGATATCCAGAAACGCAATGCCGCAGAGGCTTTTTCCGAAGTGCACGGCGGCAAGGAAATTATTCTCGCGATGGTCTAAAACGTTGTCATTGATCGAGACACCGGGTGTGACTAACTCCGTGACACCGCGTTTGACGAGCTTCTTCGTCAGCTTCGGATCTTCCAGCTGATCGCAGATGGCCACCCTGCGTCCGGCGCGTACGAGTTTGGGCAGGTATGTGTCGAGCGCATGATGCGGAAAACCGGCCATCTCGACGTACTGTGCCGCACCGTTGGCACGCTTCGTCTGCACAATACCGAGGATATCGGCACCGGCCACCGCATCTTCGCCGTACATCTCGTAGAAGTCGCCGACACGAAACAGCAGGATCGCATCGGGGTGCTTCGACTTGATGTCGAAGTACTGCTTCATCAATGGGGTTTCGACTATTTTAGACACAATCGGTTTTTACGTTTATTTTGTCTGAACAAAGATAACGCAAATTTTGCCGGCAAGCCGTAATTTTCATGTTTAATTTTGTTAGCAGGCTTATTATTTGTCTGTTGTGAAAGGATTATGAGCGTTAACCGATGGTTGTTCAGCGGTCAGTATGCCGTGTAGGGGCGAACCTCGGTGTTCGTCCTTATCTTTTGGGTCATCGGGTTATCCGATCGCAAAGGTTACGCAACGCACGTGCGTTTGTTTAAGCAAAACATCTTAACCATTAAACAATTCAACATTTTATATCAGGCTTACAGCCCTCTGCAGAAGTGGGTATTCTTTTTTCCCCAACGCTTCGCTTCGCTACACATTGGGCTGAATTAACACACTCCTAATTATTGTTAATTGTCAGTTGTTAATTGTCATGTAGGGTACATGATTTGGTCTGTACCACGCATAACCATTCAAATATATTGGAAGCGGCAGTAATTGTGGCCTCTCTGAATTGTGCAAAACCAATCTCTTGTTCAACACTTGATTGCAAAATAACGCTTTGTGTCCGATACACAATTCTTGCGGCATTGTTCATACCGATAGCCCCCACCCAAAAGGAGTTTCCGATATCATTGGTGCCCGTTCCCCCTTCCGAAAGCAAAAAGAACCAATGGTTAATTACTCCGCTATTACGATGGACGCCGCAGTAATCATTCTCTGATATAGGTGTACAATTGTTTGTATTAATCCAGTACGTACCCAGATAGGTGTCGGGATCATTGAATTGGTTGGGATTCCTCATTGAACGTATGGCTCCGATATCTTCTCCCATCAACCAACGTTGTTTTTCCGGAGCTGATCGGGCTTCAACACAGGCTGCCCAAATATCGCTTAATGCCTCGTTGATAGCACCCGACTCTTTGCGATAAGCAAGACGGGCGGTATGTCCGGTTACACCGTGAGCAATTTCATGGGCGCAAAAATCAAGCGTAGTAAATGGATCAAAATTCGTTCCTCGTCCGTATGTCATTCTGTTTCCATCCCAAAATGCGTTATCGTTATGTGTGTATCTCGGACTAATCATAGTTAAGTTTGCATTAACATAACTTAGCAGAGGGGCACCTCCATTGTCGTAACTGTTTCTACCATGTACCTGACGGAAATAATCGTAAGTCATTTCGGCTCCCCAATGGGCGTCCAGAGCTGCGTTGTCTCTATTCTCATTGTCGTGTTCAATCCAGTTGTTATCATTATCAACAAAATCGGTTTGGGAATATGTGCCGGTATTATTCATATTGTAGGTTTCAATCCGTATGCCGTTCCGTACTTCACGCAAGCGAAAACCTCCACCGAACGAATCCGTGATAATATTTCTGGTACCGCTGTATCGGGTTGTTGCCGTTCCCTGACTGTTGGTATGGTGTATCCTCGAATCCTTATCCAAAATTCTCCCGTCGATGGCATCCACATATACATACCATATATCGGCTTAACGGCTTATGGGCATAGATATCGAATTTATAAGCCAACCGGTATTGATTGCTACCCTGAAGAATATCTTTTACAATCACCATCTCTCCTTGGGGATAATACGTATCGTTCAAATATTCTTTTATCCAACGCTCTTCTTCCGGAATTTGCCATTTATACAGCTCTGCTCCGATATGTTTCATCGCGTGCTGCAACGCTTCGGACTCCGACAATTGGGCGGTGGTATTTACTTGGTCAATTTTTTGGAAATTACCGATGGCCGATTCCAATTGCCCTCTGTCGTTACCATGCAAAGCATACGTGCCATAGACAACCCGGATGCCTTTATAATATTGTAGGTAATACTGATGCTTTGTCTTTTGTTTATCTATACTGGACTTTTCCAAGCGCCATTCATCAGCGGCCTGCATTTTGTTTATTGAGTTCAGTATCTCTTTTGCTTTGTTCATGGCAACAGGCACGGTGTCTGTCCGAAACCTCAGAGAGGTTACGATTCCGTCACGCTCTGTCTGTTTTTGTAAAACAATCTGAGCATTAATTGTATACAAAGCAATAAACCATACGCTTATTACGGATAAAATTTTGTTTTTCATATCGTTTTATTTTGATAAAGTTAAAAGATTAGTTTACTTTTTTATAAATGGTGCTAAAGCCTCCTTTTCCTATATAATAAGAAAAAATTAAAGTGTTACCATCTTCATTTAAAGAGATTTCTTTTTTACCAACTAAGTACTGCAAATCCTCTGTTCCCTCTTTCGGGGTTATGGTTATATAAAATTTATCTTTTTCTTTACAGAGGACATAACTTCCATCCAAGATCACTTTTTTATTATCGGTAATCACCGGTTTATTGTCGATAATTTCCTTGTTATGGGTAGCCAATACCCGATCATCGATAAATGTTATTTCTCGCTTCTCTCCGGGAATAGGTTTAACTTCCCATAAAATTCCCGGTTGATAGGAAACAGTCCATTCCCATGTACCGATTATTTGCTGTTTCATAAGCTCGGTATCCGATAATTCTTTCTCACATCCCGCTCCTCCTATCAGCAAAAGCAAGGCACCTATCCATAAAATGATTTTTGTCTTCATATCTTCTTTTTTTAAAGGTTTATAATTACTTTCCGCGTTCCGGGTATTTCTTTTACGCTGCGCCTCCGTTGCGGTTTACGAGGCGCATCGGCTTGTCGGGCGGAATATCGGTTGTTTTTTCCATAGCCTTGCGTTTTTTGATGATACTACAAAGTTAGAAACATTTTTTGAGAATATGCAAATATTATGACTGTTTTTTTGCGTCGTTCTTTGCGTCCTTTGTGGTAAGATCACCGCAAGGATCGCAAAGGTTACGCAACGCACGCACGTTACACAAAGCATTCAGTGTTCAGTCGTCAGCATTCAGCCAGGCAATCAAAACAACTCAACCATTAAACAACTCAACATTTTATACCAGGCTTACAGCCCTCCACAGGGAGATTGCTTTTTCTTCTTTTTTTTCAACTGTTTGTTGAACAGATCGTGCTATGATCGTGCGCCTTTTCTTCAAAGCCCAGTTCCAAGAAACGTGAGAAGGAGACTGAGTCATTGGGGATTCTTGCGTGGTACGGTTTTCGCATATCCACAGGAAAGGCAGGAGGTATCAACAACAGGATTAAGGTCATGAAGAGAAACGTATACGGATTTAGAGACGAGAGTACTTTATCCTACGACTATATGCGCTACATGATTGCCGTATCCCGCAAATTGTCGGATGGACCTTATTGGGTCGATGCTTTATCTTGATCTTGTTTTTATAAATACGTATTTGATTTTCAGTCTGTTGTATGTGTATGTGATTAAGATATCGTCGTTTTTAAGCCGAATGATGGCAGGATAGCTGAATTCTCCTTTTTCGTGTTTTTCAAGTATCAGGATGTCATTCCACGTTAATCCGTCCACACTTTCGGCAACGGTCAGGCGACTGCGGCCGTCCCACCAGTTTTCACCTTTAATGGCTGGATTATACACCAACAGTTTTACGCCGTTTGATAAACCCACGGCATCAATTCCCGAATTGGGATGCAAAATACCTGTTCCGGTTATCGGTGTCCAGCTTTGGCCGTTGTCGTTGGACCAACTTTGCAAAATTTCGTTGCTGTCGCTGCGTAAAAGCGCCTGAATACGATTTTCTCCGTAGCACAACAGCGTCGGTTGAATTACTTTGTATGAAGATGCCGTGTCGATAGGGACGCTTTTCCATTGCGTGAGATTCCTGTCAGAAAGTTCAATAAACGATTTCCAACGCGTATTTCCTGCCGTTTCGGTGCTGGATGGGTGCAGTACGGTTTTCCCTATGCGGATGGCTTTGTTTTTTATTGGCCCAAGGATTCCGTCGGGAAGTTTCGCGACTTTACTCCACGTTTTTCCGTCGTCAGTTGAAACTTTGTATTCACCCCACCACGTCGAAGGCGACGTACCCACTTTGTAGAAAAGGAAGAGCTTCGTTTTGTCGCGGTAGAGTACCGGATTCCAGCATGCATACCGAGTGGTATCATTCTGTATGCCGTCGGCAACGAGGGTGGGGGATGTCCAAGTTCCGCTGCTTAGCTCGGATAACCAGATGCTTACATCGTTGCTTCCTTCATGCTTTCCGCCAAACCATGCACACAGTACGTTTCCGTTTTCCATTTCCACCACGGTAGATGAATGGCACGATTGAAACGGTGGATTTTCGAAAACAAATCCTGAATCAATCACAAAATAAGGTGTTTGCGATGCAGCCAACCAAGTACAGCCGAAGAAAATAAGAAAAAAAATGCTTTTTGCAGACATAAAAAAATGATAAATCAATATACAAAACTCTCTTTCAGCCGGATATCGTTTGATGCGGCGCCAATCATTACCGTAAATTCGCCCGGCTCCACCACACGTTTTAAATCGGTGTTGAAAAAAGCAAGTTGTTCGGGGGTGAGAACGAAATTCACGCGGGCGGATTCGCCTTTTTTTAACGATATTTTAGCAAAATCTTTCAGTAAAACAGGTGGCACGGAAACCGAAGCCACGTGGTCGCGCAAATACAGCTGTACTACCTCGTCTCCATCGGTATTTCCGGTATTGGTTACGGTACACGAAACCGTGATGTTGCCGCCTTCGCGCGAGATTGTCAGGTTACCGTATTCAAATGCGGTATAGCTCAGTCCATAACCAAAGGCGTACAATGGTGTGGAGGTTCCTTCCACGTAATCGTTTGATTTTCCCAGCGAATAATACACCGGTAATTGCCCTGTCGAACGTGGCACGGAAATCGGCAATCGCCCTGACGGGTTTACATCGCCGAAAATAACATTGGCAACAGCATTCCCGCCTTCTTCGCCCGGATACCACGCCGTGAGCAGTGCGGAGGCTTTTTTGTCAGCCAAATTCATATTGAGCGGACGACCTTGTATATACACCATGATCAACGGTTTTCCGGTTGCGGCTATGGATTCGATAAGTTTTTCCTGATGGCCGAGCAGTGTCAAGGATTTTCTATCGTATCCTTCGCCCGATTCCATATCCGGAATCAGTTCATTTTCTCTGCTCGATACGGTTGCCGCGCCTGTCTCGATGTATTTGGTACGGAAATCGCGCGCGCTGGAACCGCCTACAACCAAAACAACGGCGTTGGACGCATTGGCTGCGCGAACGGCCTCATCGATGTTGCTTTGCGTGGTATCCCGAACGGCGCATCCTTTGACGTAACGAATCACGGTAGTGGGCGAAACGGCGTTTCTGATGCCTTCGAGTATGGTTACGATGTGTTCTTCGGGCTGGGGTGC
The DNA here is from genome assembly GCF_001006485.1 of Tannerella forsythia. Taxonomy (GTDB): domain Bacteria; phylum Bacteroidota; class Bacteroidia; order Bacteroidales; family Tannerellaceae; genus Tannerella; species Tannerella forsythia. The sequence continues at coordinate 57,818 of NZ_JUET01000057.1, read as the reverse complement.
GGTGTAATCGCCCAGTTGATTATAGAGATTATCGGCATTGGGCCCGATAACGGCAATACTGCCGATGTTTTTTGAAAGAGGCAGCAGATTGGCGTTATTTTTCAGTAGCACGATGCTCTCTTCTGCTACTTTTCGTGCCAACCGGTTGTGCTCTTTGCTTCGGATGATCTCCGTCGCGCGAGAAGGTTGAACATACGGACTTTCAAACAATCCCATTTCAAATTTCAGGCGCAAAATACGGCTTACGGCATCATCTATCTCGCTCATCGAAATCAGGCTATCGGTGTGCGCCTGTTCCATATTGCGGGTATAGGCCACGCCACCCAAATCCATTTCCACCCCGGCATTGAGCGCCATAGCGGCGGCGTGTTTGATGTCGGGGGCTACGCGGTGCGTAGGTGGCAATGCCTTCGATGCTTCCCAAATCCGAAACCACAAAACCGTTGAAGTCCCATTCGCCCCGAAGAATCTTTTTCAGAATATACGTGTTTGATGTGCACGGAACGCCGTCGACGGCGTTGTACGATGTCATCACGCTTTGCGCACCTGCTTTCACGGCCATTTCAAACGGCAGAAGATGTTCGGCGATCAATTCGCGCGCACCGATTTGCGCCTGCCTTCCGTTGTGCCCACCCACCGGAATGCCATACGCCGCCAAATGTTTGAGCGTGGAATAGGTGTGGCGGCCATCGGCGAAATCCTTGCCCTGCAATCCGCGCACAAACGCGCTGCCGAGAATGCCTGACAGCACAGGGTCTTCGCCAAAAGTTTCTTCTACGCGCGACCAGCGGGGCTCACGCGCCAAATCGAGCACAGGACCGTAAGCAATATGTGCTCCCTGCGAGCGGGTTTCGTGTGCGATGGCAGCACCCATTTTCTCAATCAATGTACGGTTCCAGGTGCTTGCCTGCCCAATGGACGTGGGAAAAACCGTGGTACCGATAGCCATGTGGCCGTGCATACACTCTTCGGCGAAGAAAATGGGAATACCCAACCGTGTGTTTTCCATGGCGTATTTCTGCAACGCATTGAGAGCCTCTGCCGAAAGCCGGGGATTTAATCCGGTTTCAAGTGTTTTTCGTGTCCACGGGTCGGCACGAAGCGTTGCCCAAAATGCACCGATGGGCATTTCGTCCATCTGCGAGAGGAATTTTTGAGACGGCCTCACGGTTTGATTATCCACTTTCTCGTACATTTCCCAACCGAGAAGGCAAGAGAGTTGGCCTATTTTTTCCTGCAAAGTCATCCGCGACAACAAATCCGCGACTCGCTCTTCGGTGGAAGCATTGTGGTTTTTGTAAATCGGCTGCGCCGATAATTGAAAGATATAGAAAACCGAAAAAATAAAAAAGAACATTTTTTTATTTTAATTCACATTAAATGATCATACCGGCAATTCTTGTTTGCAGGGTTTCGGGGAAGTGCATACAATTAGCGAAAGTAAATCCTCTTTTTGAAATATTCTTGGTACGGATTTGTCCCGCAAAGTCATATAATCCGCCAAAGAGATAAGCGTATATTTGTTGCAGACACTTTAAACTCCCAGGCTTTGCCGTTTTCAAGAGACCACTCTCAAAGAGTTGGCAGGCTTTCTTCTTGCTCTGTCCGTCAATGGTGTTGTCGCTATAGATAAACCAATCGAGAAATGACATTGCTTTGCTGTTAGGTATTGCCTTTGCCAATAAGACTACGCCCTCGCTATCCAACATATCTGTCAGGCGCTGTTTCCCATCCGGGGCTTGCATTTTGAACTGGTTAGTACCACTAACCGGTTCGTTGTTCTCCTTTTTTTACTTTGTTTTAAGATACTTCCAATAGTTTTTTGTCTTCTGATAATCCTCTTGCTCGTTGATTGCTGCAATGATATCAAGTACCGAGAACCACCACTTATTGTGTTCATCGTCCCATACCGCCCTTACTTCACGGTCGTTGAAGAAACGAATAGATTTTTTATGTTGCTCTTTATGTTCTGCCATAATGAAAATCGTTATTCATCGTGAGTGTTAATCAAATCCTTAGGATTGACTTGTAAAATCTTGGCTATTTGGAATAGCAATTCAAGGCTTGGCTGGCCACGATTGCAAACGTATGAGTTCACTATCGTAAAACTCTTGCCAAGCTTCTCGGCAAGCCATGTTTGCTTGATTCCTTTCTCCTCAAGCACTTCTTTTATTCGATTCATGGGTCTATCCATTGTTTCCCATAAGCTGTTTGATAGCGCAAAGATATGAAATAGCATAGAAAAAGGGAAAGGATTTATTTCTCTTTCCCTGATGATACAAAAAAAGAGGGTGAAATCACTTTGTGATATACCCTCTTCTCTTCGTAACTTATACGTTTATAGCTTTGTATAGTACACCTTCTTTTTATGATGTGTGAGGTCGGACTACTTCACCTTCCAAACAAATCTGTGCTGATTTACAGCACATTGCAATTATATGGTACAAATATGATTTCTGAAATCGATTACAAACAATCGATTATATTGTCTTTATTGCCCTGCTTTTTCAAGTTCTATTCGAGCTGTGAGTTCTTCTTGGTATGTGGTCATAAACTTGTTTAAGTCCATAAAAACATACCCAACCAAACGATAGAACAGATTCTTGTATTCTATCTTTTCTGTTGCAGTGAATAGAGTTTTACCACCTTCCATCGGTTCGAATGTTGCTTGCCACTTCCCTGTGAACATTTTACTATCCATCTCAAAACTGTAGAAAGAATGCGGTCTCTTCTCAAGTGTCTTGAATCTGATAGTTACGCCATTGGCAGTCTCTTCCCATTCTTCAATATCCCCTTGGGTACGGATGATCTCCAAATCATCCAAAGAACTTCTGTAATGCCATTCTTGATTGTTGGTCACGATAGCAAAAACGACATCAACAGGAGCATTCAAAATGCACTGTTTTGTCTTCGTTCTGATTCTCGGAAGGAGTGCTCCTGTGAGCACGACAACCAATACAAGCAATAAAAGACCGCTCAATATTATGTACAACACATTCTTCACATTCTATTTGATTATTATCCACTTACCAGCCTTTGTAGAGCCTTCATGCTTGATAACTCCTTGCTTAGTCATATTCTTAATATGATATTTAATGCCATCAAGAGTAATGCCGATAGATTGAGCCAACTCCTTTTGAGTGATCTCAGGCTTTGCCTGAATAGCTGCTAAAATTCTTTCTTGGGTAGTTTCCTGGGTAGTTTCCTGGGTAGTTTCTTGGGCTTTTCTTGGGTGTTTCTTGGGCTTTTCTTCGGTAGTTTCTCCTCCAAAGCCCTCTTCAAAATACCTTTGAGAGACGTTCTCAACTACTCGAAAAGCTGTAATCAATGAAAAATCAAAAGAGGCTTGCCCGTTACCGTTTTCTTCCAACTCCTTCTGAACTCGGTAGACTCCACGGCTGAATCGGTTTACATAGCCCAAGACTTTCATTGCTTCGGCAATAAAGGGATTTCGATAATCACTCACATTGGGGAAATTATCGGGACTGACCTTGCCGTACAATCCTCCAGGGTTTTGGATCTCGATGCGGTCGTCGTATTCATAAAACTGAATAGGAGCGTTACCCTCGTAATCCCTGTGCATAATGGCATTCATCAACAACTCTCGAGTAGCCCAGTATGGGTACTTGGAAACCGTTTCTTCCCGAAGGACACTTACGGGAATGGGACGCTTTTGTGAGATACTTGTCTCGACAAAAGCATCAATCTTTGGCAATACCTTACAAAGATTACCGCTAAACTTATGCTCGTTGAGGATATCACCCACGCGATCCTTACCCCTGAAGCGTACATATTGAATATACGCCCCATGTACGTGTCGCTCAGGATTCTTTCCAAATAGAACAATAGCCCCATTAGTCGGACAGTTATAGCGCAAATCATATAAGCCAAGAGAGGCAAGTTGCTCCGTAATATCTCGTTTGTCTTCACCGAGAATATCCTCTGCCACAGCCTTGGGCAAAAACTCCTTACGAATGAGAGCTATATCCAAGTCGTCAATGCTCGTTCCCAGGCAAGGCATGGCATCAAAGGTACGAACGTTGGAGAGCCATCTTTCGGTAAGTATCTTTTCTTCTGCCTCTGTTGCAGTGCTCTTCCGAGGGCCGACACGCACCCAAACACGACCACGATAACGTACAGGAGGAAATTCAGCAGGCTGAACTTCTGCCACCAATACATCCCCTTCATCAAAATGGAACTTCTCTACGGTCATGGTGGGCCGAGGGAGAATGTTGCCATCCGTCCGAATATTGGCAATCTGCAATAAGAGTTTATCATCAACCTGCAAACCTGACAACTCTCCATTGTCCTTGGCTCCAATAATGAGATAGCCATTCCTGCCACTACCCGAAATATCATTTGAGAAAGCACATATAGCCTGACAAAACTTATCCATATTGCCAGTCGATTCTGTTCTCTCAATATTGTAGCTCTCCGTGTCTGAAAGCATTTGTAGAAGTTCTTTTTTCGTTATCATTTATCTCTATTTATCTTCATTCGTATCGGATAATCTTTGCTCATAAATTCAACACCCCAATGTCAAACATATAATTCATTCAGAAAATTTTGTGTATCACTTACAAAGCAAATAGGTTTTGACAAGGAGGTTTTTATCTCCTTGTGAGAGATAGTTATATCATTTCTTTATATTCATCATACTTATTCCAAGTATTTGATACACATGTTCTAAACATTGACGAACAAAATTGAGGTTCTCTTGCGAGTAGTTTAACTCTAAGAAGAGCAGCTGTTGAAAACCTTGAATAATCTCATTAGTTAAAGGGCTATTTTTGAATATATTAACAAATATATTTTTTATCTCAATCTCTTTTTGATTAGTATCAAGTTGTGTTTGTACAATCATATTCACTAATTCTACACATGGAGTAGCAGAAACCATACTGATATTTTCCAAACAATTAGTATAATAACTATCTTGGGAATTCATTTTCTTATCAAACTCTCCGAATAATTGTTTTGTAGTCAATGTATATCCCCTATACTTATTTTTGATAAATTCAAACGACGCTGGGTGCTCGTCTCCCAAAATGTTTTTTATATATCGCTCTGTGCTCATTGAGAACTGAATCTGAGCTAAATTGAATTTGAAATAAACAAAGTCGTCTGTCAACAATATACCTTGCTTATCTTCACAAACTAGCAAGGTATTCAAAATATAGTCAATAAAAAACTCTTTCTCATCATCTATATCTATATTTCTCTTAAAATCAATGACTCTAGGAGAAACAACTGCTTCACAGTTTTTTTCTATCCATTTTAAAAGACCTTCTAAATATGCAATGTTATTTTGATGTACATTTTCTGGAATCTGATATTTTATTACGTCTTCGCTTGTTACGACTACTGATAATTCAGATTTTGGTCCTGATTGAATATTTCTCAATTTTTGTTTTATCATATCCATGGTAAAAGCTGAAATTAGAAATTTATTAGGATATGTAATGTTGTGTTCTTTTGCTATCTGATAAAGAATAGCCAATGAAGAAAAGTCGATAACATAATTGGTTGTATTAACAGGTTGAGGTAATGATTCATAAAATGAAAGGGGAAGGATTACAATACCGCTATGCTCAAAAATTAAACTTGTATAACCACCTAAATAATCATTCCTAAACGCTTGTCTTATTACTTCAGTAAAAGATAATTCTCTCCTATAGTAGTTATTTATCGCGGTTTCTCTAAGTCGTTTTTCTTGTTCACCTTGTTGTCCAAAAAGAGATATTAAATCTTTCTTCATTTCTTCTGGGTCAGTGCTAGTAAAGTTGAAAGGTTCCATTGGTAATCCCGAAAGAGGCTGCTTGGCTTCTTCTAAGATTTTATCATGTAAATAAAGATACTTATCCATTATTCGTAATATGCGAATTGAATAATCTTTGCTTGACATTCTTTTAATGGATATTACATCACCTAATTTGTGCCCTAATAACTCATCATATAAGTTGTCAGAGCCATTTTTATTCATTTCAAAGAAATTGATTTCACCATTAGACTCATATTTTACGAAACAGCCATCTGTAATTTCATCAAATTCTTTCAGAAGCTCTTTATTTTGTGATCTTTGAGAATATATAAGTGTTGCAAACAGATATGCAGAACGGACATTTCTTTTATCAGAATACTTATAAAGGATTTCCATTCCTTCAACAAAACAACCTCTATTAACTAATATACTTGCCACTATTGGTATGTTTTGATCAATAGAAAAAGCATAGTCTTCAAAATTTTTTGCCATTGATTTAATTTCACTATCACACCAATCTTCGTTTATAACATCTAAACACCTTAATTTCAGACATAAAAAATCCTCATCTTGTTTGTGTTTATCTAAGAATAGATTACAAATTTGCAAGCATCTATTCCAATTATGTAAAATAGCACACAAATCAGCTTCAATTCTTAGTAAATCAGGTTGAAATGAAAAATTCAATCTCCAATTTTCTAATAGTCCAAGTAGTTCTTCCGAGCCTTTTTTTGCTGCATATAAAGAATTCATATAGGAAAATAAATGAAGATTCTCTTTTTCTCTGTCAACGTGCTTTTCATATAACTCTATAGCAGGTTCATACATTTTAAAATGATAGTAGGTATAAGCAATGTGTAATAATAAATTCGGCTGTTGAATAGTAGAAGCTAACTCGCTCAAAGTCGATATCTGCGGAGAGTCCAATATTCCGCTAATTAGGGATTTAACAATCGTTTCTATTAAAGTTTTCAATTCCTGATTTTCAAACTTCTCGTTTTGAATAAAATCAGATAGTTTTAATTCATCTGTTTCGCCTATATCCTTTAATGTAAAAATTGAAGCAAGATAGTTATCAACTACATAGTTATCAATTTTCTCAATGGAATTTATCCAGCCTTGTATTGCTGTCCTATATTGGATTTTATCATTTTTCTTTAGATAACAGAAAGCCTTCAGGTAGAAAATATTCGACTCTTTTAAATCAGAATCATCTAAGATTTCAAGAGCATAATCTATTTGTCCATTGAGTTGTAACACATTGGCACAAACCAAAGCAAGAGTGTCGTTTTTGCTCTCTAATTTGAGATAATGATCTCTCATGTCGGAAATATATCTCAGCTCTTTTGTAAGTATATATTGGATATAAGCATTAAGAAAAAACAATGTTCCATATTTCTTTTCCAATTCAGAACCATTGATTGCAGATACTATTTTTTTTAGAAGCACCTCCAGTGTTTTTAGAATCTCAACATTCCCCTCTTTCAAAGAATGGAAAGCAAAGTAATAGTTTTGCAAATATTCAGAAAAGAATACGTTTGAGTAAAATATATTTTCGTCAAAATTGGCTATGGTTATATCTTGAGGACTATAATCTTTGACATTGGGAAGCATTGAAAAAGCCTTCATCTGTGAAATACATTTGTAAATATTTTTCACATTGAAGTAATTGTAAAGCATATATTGAAACATGATATTCTGCCGAACAAATGCCGGAATAGAATTATATGATTATCCGTATTTATACCTAAACTCATTTTTATAGGTTACGCAAGCTACGAGCAATCTTCCAAAGAGGGCTTCTCCCCAGTATCTTCGATTAAACTTATAACAGAATTCATCGAGATAATTTTGCAGGAATTCGGGCTTGATGTCATGGAACGTATTTATCAACTGTCTCTTGGCATTGCTGATGGCGATATGAACCCAGGGCAAGGCTTCCCCCACCTTCTCTTTGGGAATCACCTGAGAGTTGTGTCTAGGTACAAAGTCTTTCAATTCCACATAAGAGGTAGAATGATCCGTGTCAACTTCCTGTACACCTGAGGCTAACTCCTTAACCGCCTTATTGATCGTTTCTTTCTTCAAGTCATCGATTACTTTCATTTTCAAATAGCCGACTCTTCGTGGTTTTTGACCGGTTTTCGGAAATTCAACCATTTCACTTTCTGCCATAACTAAAACTTTGCTTTTCTTTTGACTGCCACGTCCACGCTTCAAGGGCTTATCTTTTTCCTCTTGACTCATCTCTGTGGAAAAATAACCTTCATCCAATTCTATACAACCTGCAAGGACATATTCATCATCTCTTTTACCCATGGCCTCGCGAAGTTTGTGAACCATGTGCCAAATGGGATGGTAGCGATTATGTCCCAATTGACGTTGGATTTCTTTGGCCGAAAATGTCTTTTTCGTTGACGTGAGCAGATGCATGGCTATAAACCAATAACGAAAAGGAAGTTTCGATTTATGCATTACCGTTCCACTTTTTAGCGTGGTGCGCGTTTTGCAGTGTTTGCATTCATATTGCTCCTTGTCTTTTTTCCAATAATGATCCGTGCCTCCGCATTTGGAACAAACAACTCCTACTTGGTCGCGATATGCCTTAAACTTTTGCTTGCAGCTTTCTTCGTCTGGAAAGTGAGATAAAAAATCGATCAGTGTCATTGCCTTATTTTTTTTGCAAAGATAATTATTTCTGGGCAAATATACGGATATTCATTAGAATTAAAATCATAAGTCGTAGTACTCAAAAATTTGATATACCATGCAATTGGATTATATTCATTTCTACACAATAACTTATCAACCAGTTCATTTGCTTTTTGTGTATCTTCTATTTTAAAATACGAAAGAGCAGCCTGCTCTTCAAACTCAAGCACTGAAGTATTTTCATTGTATGCAGTTATAAAACATTCACACATCTTCTCTCGTTCGTCCAAAAAACGATAGCACATCCCTTTTTGAAATGATATTAAGGAGTGAAACTCTGGAGAAGGTTTTTTTGCACTTGTTGCGAAACTTGCCTCCAATTTTTCAAGCAATGATAACGCCGTTTTGGGTTTAAATTGTTGCAAAGTAGCTATATATGCATTGAGCCGATCTTGCCATTGTGGTTCAATTTCATTAATATTGATTGTGCATCCAATATAACTCTCTGTTACATTGCCTATGACAGATATGTTTTTTTTTCCTTGTTGTTCAACAGAGGTATTTGGTTTTGCCAGTTCCTTGCCAAACAACTTTCTAAATAATTTCATGATATATTTATTTAGTTGTGTGACCAATATGACTTCCTTTAACATCTCCTACAATAGAAATAGGATTATCTCCACTTTGAACAATTTTTTGTTTAACTGAAAACGAATTGTCGTTTGCAACAAAGAAACTTACAAATGAAACAATTCCTCCAACAATAGCAACTATTGATTCCATTGATTTGTCAATTATTGCCCAAATGATTGTTGCTATCAAATAAATAGCATTTAATATCAGCATTATTAGTTTTGATTTCATAACTTCTGAATTTATTTGCTCTTCTGTCTGTTTTCCTTAGTGCCAATCAACACTCTCACGTCCACCTCTAATATCTTCGCAATTTCAAACAATATGTCCAAACTTGGTTGACGGCGGTTGCAGACGTAGGAATTGACGATGCTGAAGCTTTTGCCGAGTTTTTCGGCAAGCCATGTTTGCTTGATTCCTTTCTCCTCAAGCACTTCTTTTATTCGATTCATGGGTTTATCCATCGCGTTCAATGTTCTTTTGATAGCGCAAAGATATGAAATGAAATAGCATAGAAAAAGGGAATGAGGATTTATTTTCTCATTCCCTTAAATCTTTTAATGGGTGTAGAAGAGAAGCATTTATTTCCGTTGTTTTATGAACTCTGCCTGCTTCTGAAGTTCATTTGCTTGGGATGTGTTCAGGCGGGCTCGCTCTGTCTTTTCTGCCTGTTCTTTGACCAATCGTTCGTAAGTTTCCACTTGTTCTCGGATGAGAGCAATCTGCTCTTCGTCTCTCTGATAAGTAAAAACCGTTTCCAAGTCCATTAGTTTTTCCTGATTGGCTTCTCCATACATTTTGATGTGGCGATACTTCAAGTCATTATCCGACAGTTGACCGTTTTGTCGCATTTGCCAAAAGTTCCCAATCAGAGAAAACAAAAGAACAAGCCCCATACAGCAAAGAGTGATAACCGTTTTACTGTTCTTAAAGTCAAGACTAAAAACATGTTCTTTACGGATGACAGTACGACTCTCTTTGCCCATCTCATCAATTTTTGCCTCGATGGCTTGTAGAGTCTCTTTTTTCTTTGAATCCCATCCAGCCAGCTTCTCGAAAGCTATCTCCAGTCCTGCCACTACACTCTTGGTAAGTATTTCTTCCAAAACTCTGATTTGTTCGGGAGAAAACACCTCTTGCTTTGAAAGTGTATTCATCTTCCCAAAAAGTTCCTCGATTTTACTCAAATCGATTGTTTGTTGTTCAGATCTTCCTTTTAATGAGGTAGTCATTTCAGTAAGACTTTGCTTCAATTCCTCAAATAGACCATATACGGTCGAGGTATCCATTCTATCTGTATTCATATACTTTTTCTTTTGTGATTAAACATTAGTGCAGTACCCTGCGTATTCTGATTTTGCTTTTAGCTGCCAACTTTCTGGCTTTCAGAGCCTGAATGTATTCGGCAAGCGTTGCATCATAATGAGGACTATTAAAGAGAGAGAAAATGCTTAGTTGCCCGATAAGAGAATCAAGAGCATCCATCACACCTCCTGTTTCTGATGTTTTGAACTCTTGTTTTTCTGCCACTTGCAGTGCTTGATAGGCATTGTCTTTAATCTGCCTGTCAATCTTTGAGAAGCTACATTCTCTATCTACATGGGAGCCTGAAATCCGATTAGATGCCTTGAATCTTATCTGTATTGCCATTCATTTTGAATTCCAAGCCTATACCTGATTGCTTTAGGGTTGCTGCAACTGTCTCCACGTCAAACTTTGAGGAATAGCTTTTTTGAGAGCATCGTAAATCTCATATTTGGTTTTGTCGTTCCCTTTCAGCCGTTCACGCTTGACATTCTCTTTTCCAGAAGCAATATATAATCCGTATTTCTTAGTCAGTTCCATGCAGACCTTTGTGCTACGTAGTTTTTCATTTTGATCTGAAATTCTTCGACCATCGTTATCAATACGATTGATTACCATGTGTATGTGTGGATGGTCTGTATCGTGATGACGAGCAATAAGATACTGTGTATTGGAGTAGCCCATTTTCTGTAAATATTCCTGTGCCACCTTGACCATAAAAGCATCCGTTAAACGCCCTTTATCTTGAGCTGAGAAATCTAAAGAAATATGGGCTACAGGTTTCGTAATCTTGGGGTTGAGTTTACTTTGAGTAACAAAGCTTCGGATTATAGCTTCTCTATCTTTCAGACGAAAACCTTCTGCCTGCAAGAGCTGAGCACGCTCTTTCTCCAAAACATAGTTTATCACCCCTCGAAACCCTCTCCCCTGAACAATCTTAGCAATCATCTTCGATTCGTTTTATGATGTTGTCCAATCTCTCAGTAATCGCAAGGTTGTCTTGATAGACTCGTGTGTATCCCATAGCATTGGCTTTGTGGGCAATCTGATTGACATTATTGGCCATTCCTCTTAGCTGACGAAGGTGACTCATCAATTCGGGAGATAGTCTTTGCCTGACTATACTGGCAGCAATACAACGACGGATGTATTCACTTCGGGTAATCCCAGCAAGACGTGCTTTAGCTTTCAGAGAGTAGAACTCCTCGGTTGCCATTTTCAGAGTAATCTTATATTTCTTCTTTTCTACTGGTCGTTTGGGTGGGCGACCATTCGTATTGCGATTTTCTATTGTTTTCATTGCTGTACTTGTTTTGATTTATAAATAGACCAACGGGATGAATCAATCCTCGAAGAGCAAGGTTTTGGTCTGACCAAAACACAAACTTGCTCCCCTAATAATCAAAGGACTTGACTCCATACCCATTCATCGTTTGAGTCCCCGACTTTTCATTCTCGGAGGAGAAATGAGTTCTTGATTTTTTCGACAGAGAAAATCATTCAAGTCTTTATGCTCCCCATAGAGGCTGGAGCAATCATTAACGGGAAGATTCATTCTCCGAAGCACTTCAAGCGTTTTCTTTCCTGCTGCATCGTTATCGAGATAAGCGTTAACAATGGCATATTTCGAGAGTAAGGAATAAGCCTTTTGGAGATTGTTTACAGAGTTCAGTACAATCGCAGATTCAGTATTTCTGTCAGGATAAAGAGTGCAAAAACTCAAGTAATCCATAAATCCTTCAAAGAGATTGATAGTATCCGTATTTCGATCAAAGGAGGAGATACTGGAAGGAGGTAAACAGCCTTTGAAATAGAGATTACGAATGGCATAACCTCCCAAGTCGTTGGGCATTCCGATAGCGTAATAAGTACGCCCTTTTACTTGATAGTGAACCTCACGGCAATATTGTTTCGCCACAGAGCAATCAATCTTACGGTCTTGCAGATATCTCAGCAAATTAGGATGATGCAAAGAGACGGCTTCGATTATTTTCATCTCTTCGCGCCTCTCTACCTGTCGTTCAAAGTCGTTCTGCGTAAGAGAGCTAATCTCTACACGGTTTTCTAACAGTCCAATTGATTGAGACAGTGTGCAGCCATGTAGTTTCATAACCAAATCAATTATGCTGCCGCCTTCTCCTCTTCCAAAGTCATACCAGAGGTTTGCTCTGTAATCAACCTTGAAACTTGGGCTACTCTCTTCCCGAAAAGGGCTTCGATACATTCCATAAGTCGTATAAGCCTTTATTTGCCAAATAATCCTTCAGAGATAAGGATTTTATATGTTCAATATTCATCATGTTTTTCTAAGTTTTTGAGATTCTCCTTACTACATGAATATGGATGGATAACTCATTCACAGTGAAAAGAAAAAGAGTCGTAACCTATTTTCTTGTAGTAGTATCATCGGTGCGAGTAGTAATTCTGTTGTAAGACAGATTATAAAACCATACTACACGCTCAATCTTTTTTCTTTCACCGGATTAGCATCTCTTGTAGTAAGTAGTAACCGTAATTTATCAATAGGTCAAAAGGAACTCACGAATGGATTCGGAAAGACTTTCCTGATATGATAGACATACATAGGGTTACCTCCTATCCGTCGGGACTTTCGTTCAAATCCTGCTTTGCGCAGAGCTTCCCCCATTCGTTTTTCAGAGAGGTTCAGCGTAGTGTATCCACGCAAATAATTCAGGACTTCCGAAGTGGTCATATAAGACTCTTCCGTAGGACTTGGTTTCTCAAAGCCTTTGAGCAACATTTCGTATTCGACTGTCTGCACATGAAAGCCTTCGCTCTCTCGGTGCAATTCTGCAATTTCCGCATCATCAAACCAGTACCGATATCCACTTTTCCAATACCACCAAGCCTCCGAATAAACCTTATTGATATCAACCTGTTTAGCAGCTTCTATGTCAATAGCTTCTACCTCAAAAGGAAGAAATCGGCGGCTACCCGTCGGATCTGTAAGGAAGTCATTGCCATTTACCGAAGCCATAAAACTGGCTAAGTGAGGATACTCTTCGATGTACGTATCGTATGGTCTGCGATACTTAACCCGTGGAGTAGTGATGAGATTCTTCAACTCATTTTCGTCTCTTTTGTTGAGGGCTTTGAGTTGGTCGTCGATATTGATAAACAGGTATTCGGCTATAAGGGTCTGCGTATCCTTGTTTTGAGGGTCAATAGTACCTGTAAACAAATATGCTTTCAGCTCCACGGGACAAAGCAAGTCTAAGAAAGTTGTCTTAAACTTACCCTGCTCTCCAGTCAAAACCAGACAGGTGTGATTGCGACAGAATAAATCATCCATCGCATTCGCCACCACTGCAATAAGCCATTTGGTCAAGTAGGTTTGCCACTTCTCAGGATTCCGAACCGTTACGCACGAAGCCAAGTGAATAATCTCCGAATCCTCTCCCTCGTTCCACTTCGATAGTTTTTGGAAATACTCCTGTACAGGATTGATACGCGGGCAGAAATCACTTTCCAATATCGCTCGTATATTCTCTGCCGAAGTACTGATACCTTGTGAAGAATCCAACAGCCGTCGCATGGAGTTGATATCGAATTTACCAAGTGGGAAGAACGGTTCTTCTTTATTCGAGTATCGAAACTCCGTGCGACTTTTTACGGTGTTGAATCGAAAGTCATAGTGCTCCCTTAGAAAGGACTCTATCCGTTCATTCTTGGATTGCTTCCCTTCTGGTCGTTCATCCATTTCTTCTTTCATCGTTGAATAGATATTTAGAAATGAGAGCGCTTGGCCTTCTTTTCAGAGATAAAGAGCTTTGAGTCTTCGGCAAGTTCTCGCACAGTTTTTCTACGACCATTGGCTATCCATTCGAGCAACTCATCCTCGAAGAAGTAGAGTTGCTTTCCGTTCTTGTAGCAAGGGAGTAAACGCTTACGCACAAGCGTATAAATTGTAGGCTTGGCTTTCCCGATGATTTTACACGCCTCATCTATTCCGATAGGAATGCGTTTTGGAGAAATAACTGCATCTTGCCCTTTCTCGACCAATGCTTTGATCTCAGCTACTTCGTTCACTAAGTGAGCTACCGCCTTCGATAGATTCTCAAAAGAAATTTCGTTGTTGTCCATGTCTATACTATTTTGAGTTTAACATGGCACAAATGAATAAAGTGTTTTCCCTGTGATTCAAAACACGGAGAAAACACTACAAAAACACTATGATTGCTACGTTTTTCTGTTTACTAAGACAAAGTAGAAGTGATAAAAGTTTTTCCAACCCAAAGTTTGTAGTAGATATTGTAAGTTTGTTTATAATTGCATTGAGGGATGAAAAGGTTGAAGTCTGTTGAGGTGTAAACCTTATTTAGAAAATAATAAGTAGCAAATAAACGGAGTTTATATGAACGAATTTGATCAACTTGAGATTGAGTATAAGAATCATAAAGTTTTTGAGGAACTCTCTGATTTTTCGGAGTTTTATCGATCTTTATCCTACAGTATAATGATGTTTGTGAGTCAGGGGACTAGAGCTTTTTTGAATCTGGATACTTACGTATTTAGCTCAATAGGTAGCACTCTTGACTCTATAAAGATGGTGTTGGCCAATGGGGGTATTAATGATGGATACTCTTTGCTCAGGAAATACTATGATGCAACCATAATTAATGTTTACACAAATGTTTATTTAAGGGATCATTTTAGCATCAGCAACTTCATTGTTGAACGTATTGATAATTGGAGAAAAGGCACAGAGAAATTGCCCTCCTTTCAAATAATGTCTCAATATATTAAAGACTCAGACAAGCTAAAGCCCATAACGGAATTGCTCTCAAAAGACAGATTTTACAAAGAAATTAGGAAACGCTGTAATGATCATACTCATTACAATTACTACAACAATATTCTTCTGAATGACAAAAAGTTATATCTTCCCCATCGTGTTAAAACATTAGATATTTTCTTGAATGATTTAACAGCAGTTTTTGTTCAACACTTTGCCTATCTTTTTCATCTTAACAACCACTATATGATGGCATCTGACTATATAGATAGTCTGGATTTAGGATTGGAGCCCGACGAAGAGTCGCAGTATTGGGTAGCTCCATTTATTCAAGTCGCATTTGATAGGTGGATCAAAACTAATAGATCAGACATCGCTGAAGAGATAAAATCTAGAACGGATATGCATTTAGAATAATGCAGAAAGAATCTACTATTTGGAAGTTTTTCTTATCGTTCTCCTCATTTATTCAAAGGAGCGTAAGACACTTCTGTATCTTGATTAGCCCTTTTTGTTCTTCATCTTTTAGATGACTTTTGATGGTGTCGGGCTCAACGTCTTTTAATGCATCGGCAAAAACAAGTTTGAGAAAAAGAGCAACCTCGTCTTGTTTGCCGATACTGAAATGCTTCCAAATATTCCAGCCGAAATGATACAGGTCTAAAGAAGTAAGTTTTGCGACCCTGACAGGTTGAGGGTTTTGCAAGACGTTTCCTTCTGAATAAGCTGTAATGTATTGACAAAGTCGTATCAAATCGTCATCAGAGATATAAGGGGCAAATTCATGCTGTGTATAGGAGATTGCTATCTCCAATTTCTCTTTTGATTTATCGCTTTGTTTCCGCTGTTGGTTAACTCGTATCTCCTGAATGAATTCGGGCTCTATACTATTTGGGTCCAAATCCCGCTCAACTTCTTTCTTTTTTTGAAGTGATGATGGAGAATGCTTGTGAGGGAAAAACTTCTTCACAATAGCTGTGAACAAGCCGTCAATCAGAAGCATCAGGGCTGAATAGAGAATGATGCCTACACCTGTAACAATCCAGAAAATTACAGTTGCAGTAAATTCATCAACTCCAGCCGATACAAAAACAAATCTCACAATTATGCCAATTAAGGCACACGCCAGCAGGACGGATAAATAAACAATTATATATTCAAAGTACTTAGACTGCATTTTTATTCATTTTTGTGAGGTTATTCCTGAGTCTTTGTCTCTATCGTATCCAATTTTATGGCTTGTGCCGCCTTGTTTTTCTTTTCATCGACCACCTTTGCATAGATTTGCGTTGTCTTCACATTCGTATGTCCCAGCATCTTACTTACGGTATAAATATCTGTACCACTGGCCAGTTGTAGAGTAGCGTAGGAGTGGCGAAAGCAGTGAAAGCTTATGGACTTTTTGATGCCTGCAGCCTCTATCCAACGCTTTAGAGGTTTAGAAATCCATGACGGATTAGGCAGGTCTTCAAAAACTAATTGTTCTGGCAATCTTCGTTCTCCACATAGTTTTAAGGCTTGTTCCGAAATAGGCATATACTCCACTCCCTTGGCCTTCTTTTGAGTGAAATGTAACCTCGGCTGTTCTCCATCCATGTTGATCTCTTTCCACTTTAGTTTCTGAATATCACAGTGGCGTAATCCTGTCAGAGCAGAGAAAAGAGCTGCCCGTTTCATCACCTCACGATCACAAGGGGTTGAAGCAAGCGTATTTAACTCCTCTATGGTAAGGTATTCACGGCGAGCCTCCTGTTCCTGAATACCTTTTATTTTTGCAGATATATCAACGGTTAGATAACCATCTATAAATGCCTGTTTGAGAGCGGCCTTGAAAATAGAAAAATAAGTGGATGCCGTATTGTGAGAAATAGTACCACATTTATTCCCTCCACGAGGGGCTGTCAAAAGAAAACGCTTGTATTCCTCTGCAAAAGCATTGTCGATTTTGAAAAACGGCAAATTTTCTCCCGCATACATTTTAAGAAAGTCCAGAGCTCTCTTCCAATTGACAAGAATAGAAGTGGAGCTATTTTTGTGTCGTTTGTACATCGCCTCTCGAAAATAAGCAATGAAATTTTGTTGTAAACGTTCCTTTTGCTCCGCCTGTGCCGTATCTGCATCGCTGTACAAATCGGCATTATCGTATTCTCTTTGACGGAGCCTTCTCACCTCATCGGCATAGATACAAGCTTCTTGATCGACCTCGCTTTTGCACTGTATCACTCCATTCAAATCTCGCTTAGGTTTGTACGACTTGCTCGAAGATGTTGTCCGTGCAGTCCGAGTTTTATCCCAGACTACCGTAGTTACTATGCGGTTGAGATACTCACGGACACGTTGTGGTTCGGATTTGCCCGCAGTATAGACAGGATAACTCTCAATGTAGAGATACCACTCATTACGATATGCACTCTTGCGAAGTCGCACAGTTACTTTCGTGTTATGTAATTCTTTTCTCATGTGTATCTAAGGTTATTTGTACAGTTGGTCTATCTCTGACTTTGGGGCATAGACATAATTGCCAATCTGCCTTATGGGAATGGAAAATTTCCTAATATGCTTATATACCGTGCCTTCCGTAACACCAAACTTGGCTGTTATTTCACCAATCGTGTAACAATACTCTGGCTCAAGGTTGTAGAGTTTAGCCTCATTTCTTGTTCTCGGCTTTTGCTCATCAATAGGCCTCAGATTGAAGTTGCGTTCTAAATCCTCTTTACAGATGCGAGTCATCCTTTTTCCCAAGTTATAACTTCGGAGAGCCTTACTTCTGACGAGTCGGTATAGCGTATCTCTGCAAACGTCGTATAGAGCAATAGCATCGGAGATAGAGAGGTAGGGTTGATCCTTGGGAACCTTTGCGGCCCTCTCTCGTCGGAGCTCTTCCAACTTTTCCTCTCGCTTCTTTTGTGAATACGCAGACCTTGAGCATTGTATAGAACAATATCTCGATGTGATTGTCTTGGCAAGAAAGGTCTCCCCACACAATTCACACTTTCGCTCAATCTGAAATTTTGCAGCTGGCATACGATTTTCGTATCTATCTGATAATCAATTTCTCTTTTTATTTAAGTCGCACTTTATACACTAATAAGTCGCGGCACAAATATGGTACAAATATACGACTAAAATCGATAGAAAACGAAGAAATACGAGAAACTATAGAAAATAAAAATAGCAGTAAGTTGCTATCTTACTGCTATTTACTATTTGTTTGATGCTCGTTTGTGAGCGGAATTATTTCACTTCTTCGAAGTCTACATCCGTTACGTTGCCGTCTGAAGCGTCTCCTTTATTGTCTCCGGTCGGGGCGTTTTCGGTCGACGGACCGCCTGTTTGCGCATTTTGTGCGTTGTACAGGTCCTGACTGGCTGCCTGGAATACGTTGTTCAGCTCGGCCGTAGCGGTGTCAATCGCTGCGAGGTCTTGTGCCTTATGCGCTTCTTTCAGCTTATTCAGGGCTGCTTCGATTTGTGACTTTTTGTCGGCCGGCAGTTTGTCGCCCAAGTCTTTCAACTGTTTTTCCGTCTGGAAGATCATGCTGTCTGCCTGATTGATCTTATCGATGCGTTCGCGTTCTTTCTTGTCGGCTTCGGCATTGGCGGCTGCTTCGTCTTTCATTCGTTTGATTTCATCTTCGCTCAGGCCGCTGGAGGCTTCGATGCGTATGCTCTGCACTTTGCCCGTTCCTTTGTCTTTGGCTGATACATTGAGGATGCCGTTGGCATCGATGTCGAACGTTACTTCGATCTGCGGAACGCCGCGTGGTGCGGGTGGGATTCCGTCGAGGTGGAAGCGTCCGATCGATTTGTTATCCTTAGCCATGGAGCGTTCGCCCTGCAACACATGAATTTCGACCGAAGGCTGATTGTCGACTGCCGTCGTAAAGACTTCCGATTTTTTGGTCGGAATGGTCGTATTCGCATCAATCAGACGGGTCATGACGCTACCCATCGTTTCGATGCCGAGGGACAGCGGCGTAACGTCGAGCAATACGACGTCTTTGACATCGCCGGAGAGGACACCACCCTGGATGGCTGCGCCCACTGCAACGACTTCGTCCGGGTTCACCCCTTTGGAAGGAGCTTTGCCGAAGAATTGTTCAACGAGTTGCTGTACGGCCGGAATACGTGTCGATCCGCCGACAAGAATCACTTCGTTAATGTCCGAGGTGGTCAGACCGGCATCGGCCAATGCACGTTTACACGGTTCGAGACATGCCTGAATCAGGCTGTCGGCCAATTGTTCGAATTTGGCGCGGGTCAACGTACGTACGAGGTGTTTGGGAATCCCGTCCACCGGCATGATATAGGGCAGGTTGATCTCCGTGCTTGTTGAGCTCGACAGTTCGATTTTCGCTTTTTCAGCTGCTTCTTTCAGCCGTTGAAGGGCCATCGGGTCTTTTCGCAGGTCGATATTTTCGTCCTTCAGAAACTCTTCGGCCAGCCAGTCGATGATCACATGGTCGAAATCATCTCCTCCGAGGTGCGTGTCACCGTTCGTCGACTTTACTTCGAATACGCCCCCGCCCAGCTCGAGAATAGAGATATCGAACGTTCCTCCACCGAGGTCGAACACCGCGATTTTCATGTCTTTGTTTGATTTGTCGAGGCCATAGGCCAACGAGGCGGCTGTCGGTTCGTTGACGATACGGCGAACTTTCAACCCTGCAATTTCGCCTGCTTCTTTCGTCGCCTGACGTTGTGCGTCGTTAAAGTAGGCCGGCACGGTGATCACGGCTTCCGTCACTTCCTGTCCGAGATAATCTTCGGCTGTCTTTTTCATCTTCTGAAGGATCATCGCCGAGATTTCCTGCGGAGTATAGAGGCGTCCGTCAATATCGACGCGCGGCGTATTGTTATCGCCTCGTACCACCTTGTAAGGGATACGATTGATCTCTTTTTGTACTTGATCGAACGTTTCACCCATAAAACGCTTGATCGAGAAGACCGTCTTTTGGGGATTTGTGATTGCTTGACGTTTGGCCGGATCGCCTACTTTACGTTCGCCCCCTTCCACAAAGGCGACGATCGAAGGCGTTGTACGTTTACCTTCACTATTCGTAATAACCACTGGTTCGTTACCCTCAAGGACGGCAACGCACGAGTTGGTTGTTCCTAAGTCGATTCCAATAATTTTTCCCATATTTATTCTATATTAATGTTTTATTTGCTTCAATATCCTCTATGTGTTAAACACGTTGATTGACAAGCAGCAAATAGTGTGCCAAAAATGATGAAAGCGAAGACTGTCATAATTTCTGACATTTTGGCGTTTTTTTTAAGATGTTGATCTCATCTCGAGTGACATTCCGCCATAAAAAAGGAGAGTCGGAAAGACGCGATCAGAGGCTGTTCAGCAGCTCTGTTTTGCCCTCCTTTATTAATTTAAGGATCAACTCTCCGAAGAGTGTGTTTTGCCAGGCGAACCATTCACGTGTAAAATTCGACGGGTCATCCTTGTGGAACGATTCGTGCATGAAGCCTGTTTCGTTGTCCGTATCCATGAGCATGCGGATGCAGGTCTTGATTTCTATATCGTCTCGGCTGGTAAATGCTTTCATCATGATGGACATCGGCCAAACCATGTCGTAGCCGATATGCGGTCCACCGATTCCTTCGCCGGCTTTACCCTTAAAGAAGTACGGGTTATCTTCGCTCCATACGAAACGGCGCGTATTCTGATAAATCGGGTCGTTGATATCTACGTCGCCGAGGTATGCCATGGCCAGCAGGCTCGGTACGTTGGCATCGTCCATCATCAGTTGGTTTCCGAAGCCGTCTACTTCGAATGCATAGATTTTCCCGTATTTCGGATGATCGTTTACAGCATATTGTTTCAGAGCTGTTTCGACTTCGGAAGCCAGCTCCGTACATTCTTTGGCAAGGTCGTTATTTTGGTTCACTTTGTCCAGAATTTCGGCTGCTTTACGCAGTGAGCTTACGGCGAAAAAGTTCGACGGGATGAGGAATTGCAGGATCGTGGCGTCGTCTGACGGACGGAATGCGGAGGCAATCAGTCCGACCGGTTTTATGGGGTTTCCCCATCCGTAGTTGGGCTGCGTATCTGTCGATACCGCTGTGACACGTTGGAACTTGTACGGTCCGAGGTCGTTCTTGCGTTGTTGTTCTTTAAATGTACGCAAGATGCTTCGTACCGTTTCGAGCCATTGTTCGTTCGTGAAAATGCTTTTATCTCCGGTCACTTTCCAATATTCGTATGCCAGGCGAAGCGGGTAACAGAGCGAGTCGATCTCCCATTTGCGCTCGTGCAGTTCGGGAATCATTTTTGTCAGGTCTTTCTGCCATTCGCCGCCGACAGGTCCATCGTTGAATGCGTTGGCGTAGGGGTCGAGCAGGATGCATTTGAACTGACGGAGGATCACCCCACGAATCATTCGGCGCAGCTCTTCGTCTTTCTTTGCGAACGATACGTAGGGCCATACCTGAGCGCCCGAATCACGCAGCCACATAGCGTGAATATCTCCTGTATAAACGAATGTATCGTCGTCGCCGTCGATGGCGCGGTAATGGACGGTGGTATCGAGCGTGTTCGGGAAGCAGTTTTCGAACATCCATGCCAGCTTCGGGTTAGTCAGCAGTTTTTTGATACGGACAATCTCTTTTTCGATTGCTTTCGACGAGAATAGTCGTTCGGGCACGGGCGGGCGATTCGTTTGGGTATAGTCGGCCGCTACACGTACGGTCGTGTTGTCACGTTCCATGACGAGGTTGGCAGCTTTCGCTTGTGGACAACACAGAAAGAATGCAGTCGCAACAGTCGCTGCCCCCGCGATTTTCAAAGTCTTCTTCATACAGTTATCATTTAAAATAGAGGGGCAAAGATAGGGGTTTTGCTCTGCTTGTGCAATAGATGGCCCGGAGGTTGCCTGACGAAGAGCGTGGGCCTATTTCGAAAAAAAATGAGATGTAGATGTCGTAAGAGAACATCTCCGGACTTAAAAGACCACTATAGTAAGTGTCGTCATGCATTAAAATTTCAATACGTTAACCATAGGAGGGCAGCCTCGTTTGGGAGCATATGATTTTTCACGTACCTTTGTGCGTTTTTTATAAAAGATGAGAGGAACAGAAAGAAATTATTTCGGGCGAATGCTGGCTATCCTGTTGATAACGATGGCGTGTTGTCTTGGATTGTATTGGTTGCCGGATGAACCGTTTGGCATTCCGATCAAGAAAGTGGACATGCTCTCCGACCTGCGCCGTGAGGACGAAGCCCTTTGGGCCGACTCAACGGATGCGATACTGCCAGGGGCACTGATCATCGATTCGCTGTCGTTTTCCGACACGGTAACGATCCGGGGCTTCAACTTTCGGGAGATTACCCGACGAAATGTCACCTATCAAGCGCTTACATCAAGCAGGCTGGAAGATACGACAAGCGTCCGTATCGAAGATTATTCGGCGGGGCATACGGGCTTGTACCGATTTTTTACGTCGTTGAATCGCCTCCGTTCCCTGAATCGTCCCGTACGGATTGCTTTTCTGGGGGATTCGTTTATTGAGGGCGATATCATTGTAGCCGATTTTCGTGCGAAGATGCAGGAGCGTTTCGGAGGACGAGGCGTAGGATTTGTTCCGGTGGCTTCGAAAGTGGAGCAGTACCGCCCAACGGTTCATCAGCGGTCGAAAGGATGGGTCACGCGCTCGATACTTACCGACCGTAACCATAAGTATGTACTTCCGGGCCTGCTCTTCGATGCCGATTCGGAGGCCGGGATAGCCTCGATTTCGTTCAAGACGGTCGATGCGTACCCGCATCTGGACGCGGTTTCGTCACTCAAGTTCATTTATTCGCGCAACATGCAGTCGGAGATACGCTGGATATGCAACCAGTCGAAAGATACGATTGTCAATATGCTGCCGACCACCGATTCGATTGTACAGTATGAGGTGAAGGGTCGGTTTACGGACGGCCAACTGCGCTTCCATAAATCGCATGGACTCCGGGCGCTGGGGATTGCACTCGAAGATAATACCGGGGTAGTGGTCGACAATTTTTCCCTGCGCGGCAATTCGGGAATGACATTATGCGAATTGGATGAGTCGAGTTGCATGGCTTTTCGAAATGTGCGTCCTTATGATTTGATTGTCCTGCAATACGGGTTGAACGTGGTTACGGAAAAAACGAAGGAGTATGGTTGGTATCGCAAGCGGATGGTAGACGCCATTCGTCATTTGCAGTGTTGTTTTCCGGAAGCCGATGTGTTGCTGCTCAGCGTCTCCGATCGCAGCCATTACCGTGACGGCGTTTACCGCACGATGCCGTCGATACGGGCCTTGCTGCGCGCTCAGCGCGAAGCGGCGGTCGAGGCTCGAGTGCCGTTTTGGAGCGTTTTTTCGGCGATGGGAGGTGAAGGAAGCATGGTGCACTACGTGGAGCGGCGCTGGGCGAGTAAGGATTATACGCATCTAAGCTTTCGCGGCGGGCGTGAGCTGGCCGCTTCGTTGTTTGATGCGCTGATTTTAGAAAAAGAGTTTTATGATGAAATGGATAAGAAAACATATTGAATTGAAATGGGGTGTGCTCTTCGTATTCGTGGTTACGCTGACGGTCGGGTTAATCAGCGCTCGAATGAAGTCGGAATCGGAAGAGAACGAACTGACGCCGGTTTTTTTGCACGAAACGGAAGAAGAGGTATGGATGCCGCGCGCTCCACTGACGGACGATGTCCGTTCGAGTCTCTCGTTTGTCATCGATTCGCTTTGCCGGATTACAGATCCTGCACACTCGCTCGATTCTTTTTTGGAAGAGCTGCACCGATTGGCGTCAGGAAGAGACACGACGATCCAGATCGTTCATTTGGGCGATTCGCATGTGCAGGCCGGTTTCTACAGCGGCGAGGCGATGCGTTTGTTGCAACGAACTTTCGGCAATGCCGGGCGTGGTTGGATTGCACCGTATAAGTTGGCACGGGATAACGAGCCGACAGATTATTTTATCACCTCGTCGAAAGTGAGAAACTGGTCCGTGGGACGTTGTACTCGCCGCACATCGGACTGTGCATGGGGACCCGGAGGGATCGGCATTCAGGCCGATGTGTCGGGTGTCGATTTTACGATCAGCATTGCACCGAATAACGGAGCGGGTTACGAGTTCAATCAAGTGATTCTTTATCGCAATGAAGGGACTCTGCCGATGCTTCCTGTCGGGGAGGATGAACGGGTAGAGACTGTCTGGGCAAAGGCGCCTTATTCGCCGGGAGTGATGGTCGATACGTTCAAGCTGCCCACCAAGTCGGGGGAACTGCAGCTTTATACGGCCGCGCAGGGGCGACTGACACCTGCAAGTCTTTCGTCAATAAGGAATTGTTATTACGGTTTTGTGCTCACAAACGGTCAGCCGGGGATTTTGTATCATTCCATCGGGCAGAACGGCGCCATGTTTGTGAACTATACGAATGAGGAGTATATCCGGCAGTTGTCGTTGCTTGATCCCTCGCTGCTGATTGTTACGTTAGGCACGAATGAGACCTTCGGCGCCAACTTCTCGACTTCCGAATTTTTGTTGCAGGTCGACTGCTTTGTGCGTTTGGTCAAGGCGTACCTGCCTTTCACCGCTTTGGTGCTGAGTACGCCGGCCGAGAGTTACCGTTCGGTGCGTGGGCGACGTGGAAAGCGGAGTTACAAACGTAACGAAAATATCGATCTGGCGGCACGTGCTATCAAAGAATATGCCTGGCGCGAGGGAGTTGCCTGCTTCGACTTGTACGGGATGACTGGAGGAGCGAATTCGTGCGAACAGTGGCTGGCTTCGGATCATTTGGGGCGCGACCGTATTCATTTCAATGTGGCCGGTTATCAGGAACAGGGCAAATTGCTTTATAAGGCGCTTCTCCGTAGTGAATTGGATTATCGAAAACGGATGTCTTTATGAGTCTTTTGTCGTTTCTTTCAGAGACGATCTCTTCGGGAATAAAAACCGGTATGCTGTGGGAGCGTATCGGTTCGCTGTTGCGCTATCAGCCGGATGCGCCGATGCTCTTCAGTACGGGACTGTTCTTTTTTCTTTTTATCGTCTTCTTTGCAGTTTACTGGTCGTTGCGTCGGTCTACGACGACCCGTATCGTTTACGTCGCGCTTTTTTCCCTGTACTTTTATTATAAGAGTAGCGGTCTGTGGTTTGTCCTGCTGATTTTTACGGCCACGTCCGACTTTCTGATTGCCCGCGCGATTGCGCAAACTTCGCACAAGGGCCTGCGCAAAACGTGGGTGGTGCTGAGTATATGTATCAACATCGGAATGCTGGCCTACTTCAAGTACACGAATTTCCTTTACGATGTGGGCGTGATGCTGCTGAGCAGTATGGGGCAATGGATGGGCATCCGTGAACTGGCACAGTTGAATTATACTCCGTTAGATATTTTCCTGCCGGTCGGTATCTCGTTCTTTACGTTTCAGTCGCTCAGCTATACGATTGATGTATACCGCAAACGTCTCGATCCGTTGAGGCGTTGGATCGACTATCTGTTTTACGTTTCGTTCTTCCCGGGCTTGGTTGCCGGGCCGATTGTGCGGGCACGCGATTTCATCCCGCAGATGTTTCGCAGTCCGAGGCTGTCAAAGGAGCATTTGGGCGAGGGGCTTTACCTGATCCTCTGCGGTCTGTTCAAGAAATGTGTGATCTCCGACTACATCAGCATCAACTTTGTAGATCGTATTTTCGATGCGCCTACGCTCTATACCGGTCTCGAAAATTTGTTCGGGGTATACGGATATGCTCTTCAGATTTACTGCGATTTTTCAGGCTATTCCGATATGGCCATCGGCATAGCGTTGCTGATGGGAATTCGTTTCAACGTCAATTTCGATTCACCTTATCAGTCGGCCACCATCACTGAATTCTGGAGGCGCTGGCATATCTCATTATCGAGCTGGTTGAAAGATTACCTGTATATCTCGATGGGCGGAAACCGTAAGGGAAAGTTTCTCACCTATGTCCATCTGGTTGTGACGATGTTGTTGGGCGGTTTGTGGCACGGCGCTTCGATGCGTTTTATTTTGTGGGGTGCCCTGCATGGTGTTTCGCTGGCTGTGCATAAGTTTGTGATGGGGCATTTCAGCAGCTTCAAGCCGATGGGAGAAGAGATGTCTTTGTTTCGTCGAATGCTCGGTATGATTTTGACGTTTCATTTGGTATGTCTGGGCTGGGTCTTTTTTCGGGCCGATACGGTACAAATCGGGAGGGATGTGCTGATGCGGATCTTCACTGATTTTCATCCGGAGGTTTTCACACAGTTCATCGTCGGCTATCCGGGTGTTTCGATCCTCATGGCTACAGGCTACCTGCTTCATTTCATACCCAAGCACATTGATTGGAAGATGCAACGTGTAGTGACGGACTCCCCCATGCTGTTTCAGGCCTTGTACCTGCTTCTGGCGATCTTTGTGGTCATACAGGTGAAAAGTTCCGGCGTGGTTCCGTTTATTTATTTTCAATTCTGAACGTTTGTTGTCGATATGTGATTCTTCTTTTATAAAACAAATACTTAAAAATGAAAAGAATATTTTCTTTTGTTTGGAGAAGGGCGGTGATGGATATCGGACGGAGGGGATACAACCATCGGAGGAGGTGAACTATTTCTGCCCTAAAAATGTTGAAAGGATACGATGACAGTTCACGTTCCGAAAGTAAAACAAGCTTCGTCCGTTCCGGTATCGACGGAAGTTCATGAATATATACTGGACAATGGTTTGACGGTCTGGCTGAACGAAGATCACAGTCAGCCGAAAGTTTTTGGAGCCGTAGTAGTCAAGGCCGGTTCGAAGGATTCGCCGAATACGGGTATTCCTCATTACTTCGAGCATATGATGTTTAAAGGGACGGATAAGATCGGGACGATGGATTATGCAGCGGAGAAAGTATTGCTTGACGCCATTGCCGGAAAATATGACGAATTGGCGTGCACGAAAGATGTGAAGGTACGCGCTATCATTCAGCAGTCAATCAACGATTTGAGCGTGCGGGCTGCCGAATACGTGATTCCCAACGAATTTGACAAACTGATTACCAAATATGGAGGCTCGAAGTTGAATGCGGGCACGTCGTACGATTATACCGTATATCACAATCTTTTTTTGCCACAATATACGGAACAGTGGGCGGAACTGAACAGCGAACGTTTGTTGAACCCCGTATTTCGTATGTTTCAGAGCGAATTGGAGACGGTTTACGAGGAGAAAAACCGGCGAGACGACATGATTCTCAACCAGGCCATCGAGAAGTTGATGGAGACTTATTTTCGTCCGCATCCCTACGCCTATCCGATTATCGGGAGTGCGGAGAACCTGAAAAACCCGCGCCTGTCGGAGATGCGCAAGTTCTTCGAAGCTTATTATGTATCGTCGAACATGGGGTTGATTCTGAGTGGCGATTTCGATACGGAACGGGTGCTTCCCATCTTGGAGCGAACGTTCTCACGCATCCCGCGCGGTGTCGTTGAACCGGTATCGTCGGTGAAGATTCGCCCGTTTCGCGGTCGGGAAAAGACGACGGTGAAGGTTCCGCTTCCTTTGCTAAAGGCGGTGGCGCTCGGTTTTCGCGGTGTTCCGGCCAATCATCCCGATCAGACTGCATTCGACGTGGCAGTCGGCATCCTTAATAATTCAAACGGTACGGGGTATCTGGACAAGCTGATGGTGAACCGCCGGGTGATGGGCGCGATGGTAGGCGGAGAGTCGTTTAACGAGGCCGGATTCATCGGGATTGTGGTGGTGCCGAGGCTGTCGCACACGTGCCGCTCGGCCGAGAAAATGATCTGGCGCGAGTTGGAGCGGGTGAAGAAGGGCGATTTCACGGACGAGATGTTCAACAGCCTCAAACGTGAGCAGCTACGTCGTCATCTGACGGAGCTGGAAGATATCGACTCACGCAGTCAGGTGCTGGTGCGTCTGTTTTCGCAGGGCAAGACGTGGGCGGATTATCAGGAAGAGTTAGACCGTGCCGAGACACTGACGAAAGACGACGTGGTGAAGGTGGCCAACCGTTATTTCGGCGATAATTATCTCTATGTCCGCAAAAAGACGGGGCGTTATACCAAGACGCACTTGGCTAAGCCCGATTTCGCCCCCATCGTTCCGCGGCATGCCGATGCCTCGTCAGCATATAGTAAGCAATTAGACGCAATTCCCGTACAGGAAGTCCGGCCGCGTTATGTGGACTTCGACCGGGATGTGCAGACGCTTCATTTGACGCCGCGCACGACCTTGTATGTGACGCCCAACCGGGTGAATCATATTTTTACGCTTAAGCTCTCTTATGGGATCGGGCTGATCGAGGAGCCGAAGCTCAAACTGCTGGCCGGGTATATCCCGCTGTTGGGCACAAAGTCGCAATCGTTCGAAGCCTTGCGTATGCGGTTGCAGACGCTGGGAAGCACGCTCGATCTGGATGCGGACAAACACAGTTTGACGTTCAAAATTACGGGCTTTGACAAAGCTTTTGATGAGACGCTGCAGGTGGCCGGTGATTTTCTGGCGAATGTATCTCCCGATGACCGGAAATTGAAAACCCTCGTCGACGATGCGAAGGTGGCCGAAAAGGCATTCTTCAAGTCGAACAACGAGGTGGCCGAAGCGTTGTTCGAGTACGTACAGTATGGCAGCCTGTCACAATACCTGACCAAACCTTCGTTCAAGGAAGTCAAGCATATCCGGGGAAGTGAGCTGGTCGATCTCTTTTACCGTGCCACGCAGGTGGCCTGCACGATGCACTATTGCGGGACACTGGAGGCCGAAAAGGTAGCGGAGCATATCTCCCGTTTGCTCCCGCTGGGGAAGATGATCCGTCCGTCGCTCTCGCCCGTCTGGCGCGATTTTGTGACGTACGAGAAGCCATTCGTTTTCTTCTATCACATGCCTGATGTGTTTCAAAACATCATCTATGCTTATATGGCGTGCAAGCCGCTCGATACGCTGAAGAAGAGGCACGAGGCAGACCTGTTTTCGCGTTATTTCGGCGAAGGCATGTCGTCACTCATGTTTCAGGAAATCCGCGAGTTTCGTTCGCTGGCGTATTATACCTCAGGCGCTTATCGTCTGCCGCCTTATTGTCTCTCCGACAAACCTTCCCGTTTCGTAGCCTATCTCTCTACGCAATGCGACAAGACGATTGATGCCTTGAACGTGCTCAACACGCTGATACAGGAGATGCCCGAACGCCCCGAACGCATCGAGGCGCTGATCCGAGCAAGCATTAACTTCACGAACAACGAATACCCGGCCTTCCGCGACATCTCCACCAAAATTGCCGATTACCGCCGCGACGGGTACACGGAAGACCCGAACCGATTGCTGCTCGACGATATCGGCCGTATGAGTATGGACGACATTGCACGTTTCTACCGTTCTCATGTGCAGGGACGCACGCTCGTCTATGTCATCGTCGGCAACTCGCGCAAAATCGACATGCGGCGTCTTGCCGCGTTCGGAAACGTCATCCGAATAAAAAAGAAAGATTTCTATCGCTGACCGTACACGTTCTTTTCGAAGTATTTGTGTAACTTAATGCATATAAAACAATAGCAATAATTACGCCAATTGTCCCCCCCATGACTTGCAAGCCCTCTATATCCAAAACTAAGTTCTCCAAGTGCTCACCTGACTCTGTTGTTTGTATCCATGGCGCAGGGAAGGGCTTTATAGATATCGTTGATCTTCTTCACGGCCGAGCAGGGGGTATACGCGTCGTGGCAGTAGACGACGATCTGTCCGTTGGAGGAAGCTTTGTCGAGCAGGTGCACTTTGGCGTAGTAGGTTTCTAACGGACGAACATCGTACGCAGAAATCCATGTCGGAGAGAGGTGGGCGGAGGTAGGAATAACATCACCGGCAAAGATGACGGTGTGAGAGTCCGTCTCCACATCAATTACGATCTGTCCGGACGTATGTCCGTCGAACAGACGCAACCTGACCTCCGGCGTAAGTAAGGTCTCAGTTTTGATCAGACGCAGCTTGCCCGATTCACGAATGGCCTCCATATTCTCCGGGAAAAAAGAGTCACGTTCCAGTGCGTTAGGGTGAAACGCTTCGTGCCATTGCGCTTCGCTCACCCAGCACGTCGCATTCGGATAGGCCGGGATGATTTGTCCGTCTTCGCCGTATCGGGTCGTACCTCCGCAATGATCGAAATGCAGGTGGGTCAGCACGACGTCGGTCACGTCATCGGGACGGATGCCGTATTGCCGGAGCGCCTTATCGAGATCCGTCAGTTCGTGAAAGCGATAGAACGAGGCTTTCAGTTGGTCGGTATGCTTGTTGCCGATGCCGTTATCGATCAGGATCACTCGTCCGCAGCGGGTGGTTATGAGCCCGACGTGCATGGCGAGCCGGCAACGGTTTTGCGCATCAGCCTTGTAGCGACGCTTCCACGCCGATTGCGGGGTGGCGCCGAACATGCAGCCCCCGTCGGCATAAAAATAGCCCGTATGGATGAGTCGGACGGATGTTTTCATCGTTTATCGTATTGTTTCTTCGGCAAAAGTACGATTAAATTGCTTGTTTGCAATTGACATTTGTTCGGAAGTTGCTACTTTTGTACCCGCTATGATAGTGGCTCAACAGAAAAGAAAGGAAAATATGGTCGAATATCTGCTTTACATGTGGCAGGTGGAGGACCTGATCCGTGCCAACGGATTGGATATCGACAAGATTCGGGAGACCCTTATCAAACAGTACGACCAGCCGGCGACGGTAAAGGCCGAAATAGTTCGCTGGTATGAGGAGTTGATAGACATGATGCGTAACGAAGGAGTGACGGAACGCGGGCATTTGCAGATCAACCGGAATGTGATTCTTTCGCTGACGGAGTTACATCAGTCACTGCTCACAGATCCGCGTGAAACGACGTATGGCGCCTTGTACTACAAAACCTTGCCATCGATCGTGCAGTTGCGTGCCAAGGCGGGAGGCGCCGAGATGCCGGAGATCGAGACCTGCTTCACCGCCCTCTACGGTTATCTGCTGCTGCGGATGCAGGGCAGGCCCGTCAGTGCCGAGACACAGGAAGCGATGAAACAGATTCATACGTTTCTCTCTTTTCTGGCTGCCAAATACAAGGAATCGGAAACGGTATCCTGACAAAAAAACGAGAACAGGATGAAATCAATTTTGGTAACGGGTGCGAACGGACAATTGGGAAGCGCCCTGCAGCAACGGGCGAATCATCACCCGGAATGGACGTTTTATTTTACCGATGTCGATGCACTCGACATTTGCGACAAAGCGCAGTTGACGGAATACGTACGTGCCAACGGCATCGGGTATATCTTGAACTGTGCGGCTTATACGGCCGTTGACAAGGCTGAGGACGATGCCGAACGGTGCATGCGGATCAATCGTGATGCGGTGCGCAACATCAGCGAGGTAGCGTCTGAGCACGGTGCGCATGTCATTCATATCTCGACCGATTATGTGTTCGACGGACGGGGACAACGCCCTTATCGCGAAGACGACCCGACGGCGCCCACGTCGGTTTATGGCCGTACCAAACTGGCAGGCGAACAAGCCTTGCAGGAAGTCCTTCCCGATGCGGTCATTATCCGCACGGCATGGCTCTATTCGGAGGTCGGGCAGAACTTCGTTAAGACGATGTTGCGTCTCGGCGTCGAGCGGAGCGAGGTGAGCGTCGTAGCCGATCAGGTGGGAACCCCCACGTATGCCGGCGATCTGGCCGATGCCATGCTGAAGATACTGGCGCATCCGGTATGGGCGCCCGGCATCTATCACTTTTCGAACGAGGGCGTATGCAGTTGGTACGACTTTGCCCGGAAGATTATGGAGATGGGCGGTCGCAGATGTACGCTTCATCCGATCACGACGGACCAATACCCCACGCGGGCGACCAGACCGGCCTACAGCGTACTCGACAAGACGAAAATCAAACAGGCGTTCGGCCTCCGGATACCGGCGTGGGAAGAGAGCTTGACCGGATGCGTCGGCGCTTTGACAACAAACCCTTAATTATAGAAACAAATGACTTTAACAGACGAGATACATCGACGCAGAACATTCGCAATCATCAGTCACCCCGACGCGGGGAAAACGACGCTTACCGAGAAGCTCCTCCTTTTCGGAGGCGCCATTCACGTGGCCGGAGCCGTCAAATCGAACAAGATACGCCGCACGGCAACTTCCGATTGGATGGAGATCGAGAAGCAGCGCGGCATCTCGGTGGCAACTTCGGTGATGGCTTTCGATTACGAGGGATATAAGATCAATATCCTCGACACCCCCGGTCATCAGGATTTTGCGGAAGATACGTTCCGCACGTTGACGGCGGTCGACAGTGTGATCATCGTTGTCGATGCGGCCAAGGGTGTGGAAGCGCAGACCCGTAAGCTAATGGAAGTCTGTCGGATGAGAAAGACTCCCGTGATTGTTTTTGTCAATAAAATGGACCGCGAAGGGAAGTCGCCGTTCGATCTGCTCGACGAGATTGAGAGCGAACTGAAAATCAGCGTTCGCCCGTTAAGCTGGCCGATCGAGATGGGCGTGCGTTTCAAAGGCGTCTATAACCTTTACGAACAGAAACTCGATCTGTATATGCCGAGTAAGCAGACGGTGACGGAAAGTATCGAGTTTAAAGATATCGACAGCCCTGAGCTGGAAAAGCATATCGATGCTTCGCTGGCCGAGAAGTTGCGGGCTGATGTGGAACTGATCAATGGGGTCTATCCCGAATTCGACAAGGCGACGTACCTGAAAGGCGATGTGGCTCCGGTCTTTTTCGGCTCGGCCTTGAATAATTTCGGTGTGCGCGAGTTGCTGAACTGCTTTGTACGTATCGCCCCGCCGCCTTCCCCGGTGCAGGCTGTCGAGCGGATCGTTCGTCCGGACGAAGAGGCGTTCTCCGGATTTGTCTTTAAGATTCATGCCAATATGGATCCGAATCACCGCAGTTGCATCGCGTTCGTGAAGATTTGCTCGGGACGGTTCGAGCGGAACGCAAACTATAAGCACGTGCGTTTCGGGAAGATGATGCGTTTCAGCAGTCCGACGGCGTTTATGGCGCAGCGTAAAGAAGTCGTAGATGAAGCGTTTGCCGGCGATATCGTCGGGCTGCCCGATACGGGAAACTTCAAGATCGGCGATAGTCTGACCGGAGGTGAAGAGCTTCATTTCAAGGGACTTCCGAGCTTCTCACCCGAGATGTTCAAATACATCGAGAATGCCGATCCGATGAAAGCCAAGCAGCTTAACAAAGGCATCGATCAGTTGATGGACGAAGGAGTAGCCCAGCTGTTTACGAATCAGTTTAATGGTCGTAAGATTATCGGTACGGTCGGGCAGTTACAATTTGAAGTCATTCAGTACCGCCTGCTCCACGAGTATGGCGCGCAATGCCGCTGGGAACCGATCAACCTTTACAAGGCATGCTGGATAGAAAGTGACGATAAAGCGATGCTCGACAGTTTCAAGAAGCGTAAGGCGCAGTATATGGCTGTTGACCATGAAGGGAGGGATGTGTATCTGGCCGACTCGGCGTATGTGCTGACGATGGCGCAGCAAGATTTTCCGGAGATACAATTCCACTTTACATCAGAATTTTAACAGACTTGTCACAGGAATCCGCAGGGCGGGAAGTGTAACATTTCTGCGTTTTTTACGTCTTATCATTGAATTATGAAAATAAATATCATGATGAGGACAATTTTATTATCGGTCATTGCGCTTGTGGCGACAATGAGTTGTGTTGCGCAAGGGCGCATTAAAGGAGACGGGCAGACAGTCGAACGTCAACGAAGTGTAGGGCGCTACAAGGCGCTTAGCGTAGGAAGCGGACTGGATGTTGAAATTTCCGGCGATCTGACGAGTGGTATTGTCGTGGTTGCCGATGAAAACCTTCAGGAATACGTGGAAACAAAAGTGGAAGACGGTACGTTAAAGATTAAAATGAAGCAAGGGTATGGGTATCGCTTCAATGGGAAAAGCCCGAAAGTTATCGTGCCGAATACGGGACAACTCACTGCGATTTCGGCCAGTGGCGGCAGCGATGTGTATACGAAAAATACGACCTTACAGGGAGATGCACTTTCAGTAACCTGTTCGGGAGGAAGTGATTTCAAGGGGGACATCAACGTGAAGACGCTGGACGTGGCATGTAGCGGCGGCAGCGATTTCAACGCTTCGGTAGAGACTGAACGGTGTGATTTAGCGATCTCGGGCGGTAGTGACGGGGATCTGTCAGGTCATGCCAACGTTTGCAGCGTGTCCATTTCGGGCGGTAGCGATTTCAATGCCCACCGATTCGTGATAAAAGACTGTGACCTATCCGTTTCGGGTGGAAGCGATGCCGAGATCCACTGCACGGAACGGCTATCGGCCAAAGTAGGAGGCGGATCGGATGTCATGTACACAGGCGATTGTACCGTAACCATGTCGGTCGACAAATCATCGAGCTTAAAGCAGAAGTAATCCATTTATTCCTCTGTTGGCTAACATTATAGAAAGTAAATTCACAATGAAAAGAATTTTTTTATTGTTCCTCTCTGTATCAATATCAAGTGCTGTTAATTTGAAAGCGCAGGATGCTTCGAAAGACTTTACTGATGGACAAAAAGCATATGTCTTGTCAAAATTTTGCACGGAGGTGAAATATAATTATGTATTTTACAACAATTTGACATTCGATTGGGACAGTCTCTGTTTAGCGACTCTCCCCAAACTTTTGGCAACAAAATCAAAAGAAGAGTATGTACGGGAATTACAACGTTTATCGATCGAATTACAAGATGGGCACACTTACGTATATGAAGCCAATTCGGACAATAGCTTGGATTGGATAAAACCTTTTCCATTCAAAACAAAACGGATAGACGACCGAGTTTTTGTAACAAACGTGTTAAGTAGCGATTTTCAAAAACAAGGTGTTGAAATAGGAAGTGAAATCGTAAAAATTGATGGATTGGATGTGATAGAGTATGTAAATCTTTATAAACGTCCATTGGTATCATATTCAACATCACAATGGTTGGATTACTCCCCTTATGCAGGTTTTGAATTGACAAAGGAGAAAGGTTCAAGAGTATCAAAAATTTTATTTAAAAATCGAGATGGTAAAACCTTTACAATCGAAAGTCATCGAAACATAAACTGGGATATAGCCAATAATACATTTGATTACAAAATATTAAACGGCAATGTGGGGTTATTGAAAATAAATACCTTTATGGGCAATGACTTTAAAAAGGAATTTGATGTTCTGTATCAAAACATCAAAAAGACAGATGCTCTGATTATAGATTTGAGGGACAATATGGGGGGAAACTCTGGAAATGCCGACTATATTATTCGCCATTTGTCCGGCAAGCCTGTAAAGATGGGTAATTGGAGCAGTCGTATGTACATTGCTGCACATGGTTCATGGGGATATCCGCAAGAGTGGTATATGGAAACCCCGGATGATTTAATTCCTGTGAATGAAGAGAATGTATATACCAAACCGGTAATGTTATTGGTAAATGCGGTGACCTTTTCATCTGCCGAAAATTTTTGTGTGGCTTTTCGTAGTACTAGAAAAGGGAAAATCATTGGTATGCCCACAGGAGGGAGCACAGGCAATCCTATACATATAGAACTTGGCTACGGGATTAATGCTCAAATTTGTACTAAAAATGAATGGGATGCTGACGGGAACAAATTTATTGGAATCGGAATAAAACCAGATGTAGAAGTAAAGGAGAATGTGGATATGTTTATGAAAGAAAAAGATATGGTAATAGAGGAAGCCTTGAAACAGATTAGAAGAGATAAAAAATAACGCCGGCTAATATTGTGCTGGCAATAGGCGAGCTGAATGGTTTCGTATCAACGGATGTACAAAATTCAACTTTCATTCCTTGATTAAAGTTCAGTACTAAAAAAACGCCCATCGCCAATACGCAGCCTGCTTAAAGGCTCTGTTCGGAATAGAAAGCCACTGGAAATATCCAAAATGAACATTTTCGATGACTTTTTCATCAATAAATAACATTTTAATATTCATATCTTTGTGCCTAATTTATGAATGAGGATTAAAAAATATGGAGAAAAAGATAACAGGATATATTTCTCAGATCATCGGTCCGGTAATCGATATCAGTTTCGAGAAAGATGATTCCGATACCATCATTCAGCTACCGTCTATTCATGATGCCGTTTCGATCAAACGGCCCGATGGGCGGGTGCTCATAGCTGAGATACAGCAGCATATTGGCGAGAACAGTGTACGCTCGGTGGCGATGGACTCGACCGATGGTCTGCGACGGGGTATGGAGGCCGTGTCGGACTATGCACCGATCCGTGTGCCTGTCGGTGAACAGACGAAGGGACGTGTACTCAATGTTATCGGTGAGGCCATTGATGGTATGACCGCTTTGGACGAAGCCGGAGCTATGCCGATACATCGTGAGCCTCCTAAGTTCGAAGACCTTTCGACATCGCAAGAGGTCTTGTTTACCGGGATCAAGGTGATCGATTTGCTGGAGCCTTATCTGAAGGGTGGAAAAATCGGTCTGTTCGGCGGAGCCGGTGTGGGTAAGACAGTGTTGATTAAGGAGCTGATTAATAATATAGCCAAGCGGCATAACGGGTTCTCTGTTTTTGCCGGAGTAGGTGAACGTACGCGTGAAGGGAACGATCTTTTGCGTGAGATGATTGAGTCTGGTGTCATTCGTTACGGGAAAGCGTTTGAGGAAGCGATGGAACGAGGAGAATGGGACTTATCGAAGATTGATTACGAAGAGTTGAAAAAATCTCAGGCTACGCTGATCTTCGGTCAGATGAATGAGCCGCCCGGAGCACGTGCATCAGTAGCCTTATCGGGTCTGACTGTTGCTGAGTCGTTTCGTGATACGGGGGGAGGTTCGAGAGATATTTTGTTCTTTATCGACAATATCTTTCGCTTTACTCAGGCAGGCAGTGAGGTGTCGGCTTTGCTCGGGCGTATGCCTTCAGCGGTCGGGTATCAGCCTACCTTGGCTACTGAGATGGGAAATATGCAAGAGCGTATCGCTTCGACTAAAAGCGGCTCCATCACATCGGTACAAGCGGTGTATGTTCCCGCTGATGACCTAACGGACCCTGCGCCGGCAACAACATTCTCGTATCTTGATGCGACGACGGTATTAAGTCGTAAAATTACAGAATTAGGTATTTATCCGGCCGTTGACCCGCTCGAGTCTACCTCTCGCATCCTCGATCCGAATATCGTCGGAGAAGAACATTATCGTACGGCGCAACGTGTGAAACAGATTCTGCAACGCAACAAAGAGTTGCAGGATATTATTTCGATTCTCGGCATGGAAGAATTGTCGGACGAAGATCGGCTGACCGTCAATCGTGCTCGCCGCGTGCAGCGCTTTTTGTCGCAACCGTTTTCTGTGGCAGAACAGTTTACCGGGGTTCCCGGTGTGATGGTTTCAATCGAAGATAATATAAGAGGCTTCAAAATGATTCTTGACGGCGAAGTAGACGATTTGCCCGAGCAAGCCTTCCTGAATGTCGGAACGATTGAAAATGCAAAAGAAAAGGCTGCGAAAATCAAAGATCAGGTAGATAAAAAATAAGGAGATGTTGAAAATAAGGATGATTTCTCCTTCCGGAATCGTATATCAAGGAGAATGCTCACGTATTGTATTTCCAGGTGAAGTAGGGCGATTCGAAGTCTTGCCGAAGCATGCACCGATCATCTCGTCATTAGTCGAAGGAGAAATCGAATGTTATGTTGCTTCGGGTGGAGAAGCCCGTCGCATAGCTATACGAAGCGGATTTGTAGAAGTGAAAGCGGACCAGATAACGGCCTGTGTAGAGATATAAAACATGTATTGTGATCAGAATAAGAAAAATGAGTAGTGCATATTCACATAAAACGGTCAATACATTTGTGCTCGGAAGTATCTTGGTGTTTGGAATCATTGAACTGGCGGTTGTCTACCGGTTTTTTCCGAAAAGCTATACGTCGTATATGCTCCTGAATCCCTTGTATTTCTTTTTGTTAGGTCTGACGGTACTGTTGGCGGTGTCTCGTATCGAGAGCAAACGTTTGCATCCCGGACGTGCTGTTGCGCGGCTGATGTTGTTAAACACTTCGCAGTTTATTCTCTCGGCCTGCCTTTTGTTTTATTACGTTTACCGGATCCATGTACAATGTAGAGCGTTTTTACTTACCTTCGGGCTGTTTTATATTTGGTTTATGTGCGTCAAATTGTTTGTGCTGTACAATATCGATTCTCAACACAAGCATCATAAAAGAACGAGGACCCCAAAAGATGAGAAGAAAGTATAGTGGTATAAAAATCAGAGTGCTGATGGGTATGATCGGTCTCCTGACCGTCGTGCCGTCTTCTTCTGTGTATGCCCAAGACCATAAGCCTGAAATCAATGCGGTAGAGATTATCTTTGATCATGTACAAGACCGTTATTGGTGGCATATTACAACGATCAACGATCGGCACCTGTCAATTTACTTGCCGGTGATTGTTTATTCTTCGACGACGGGATGGCACGTGTTTTCATCTTCTCGTCTTACACACGATGTATCATATAAAGGCTTTTACATTGCGTCCAGAGGGGATCATGCCGGAAAGATTGTCGAACGTGATGTCGGTGGTGCGGAAGTACGCCCATTGGATATTTCTTTGACAAAAAATGCGCTGGCGTTGATCATCAATTCGATTATCATGCTGGTCATCTTTCTGTCTGTTGCGAGATGGTATAAATGCCATCCCAAGTATGCCGTTCCGGGTGGATTCGTGGGAGCTGTTGAAATGTTTGTAATGAATATCGAAGATGAGGTGATACGAAAAAGTATCGGAAAAGATTATGCGCGATATTCTCCGTATCTCCTGACGGCATTTTTCTTTATTTTTATTAACAACCTGATGGGGTTAATTCCGATTTTTCCGGGAGGAGCCAATACGACCGGAAACATTGCAATTACATTCACACTTGCTATTTGCACGATGGTTGCCGTTAATGTGTTTGGGAATAAGGCATATTGGAAAGATATCTTTTGGCCGGATGTACCGATGTGGATGAAAGTGCCGATTCCTCTGATGCCTATCATCGAGCTGTTTGGGCTGATCTCGAAACCGTTTGCTTTGATGATTCGTCTTTTCGCGAATATAATGGCAGGGCATTCTATTGTCATCGCACTTACTTGTCTTGTATTTATCACGGCTAAGATGGGGGCTGCAATGCATGCCGGTATGACAGTCTTTTCCGTTTTATTATCGGTGTTTATGAACTGTCTCGAGCTGCTTGTCGCTTATATTCAGGCGTATGTGTTTACGATGCTTTCGGCCGTGTTTATCGGGCTTTCGAGACCGGAGCATCAACGTGAAAAAGTAACGAAATGAAATAATAAAACAAAAAATAATAATTTCAAATTAAAGGATTATGACGCTGTTAAACATGATGTTGCAAGCAACAACAAACTTGGGTGCATTTGCCGCACCGTTGGGAGCCGCTATTGCTGTTATTGGAGCCGGTCTCGGTATTGGAAAAATCGGTTCAAGCGCGATGGAAGCGATCGGACGTCAGCCCGAAGCAGCCAGTGATGTACGCATGTCGATGATTATTGTCGCGGCATTAATTGAAGGTGCGGCGTTATTTGCAATCGTTGTTTGTCTGATGGCTGTGAACAGTTAACAAAAAAGATTTAGAGCATGTCATTGTTAACACCCGATTTTGGACTGTTATTCTGGATGTTGCTGTCTTTTCTGATTGTTTTCGGACTATTGACAAAGTTCGGCTTCCCCGTCATCACCCGAATGGTCAATGAACGCCGGGAATATATTCAGCAATCGCTTGCGGCAGCCGATGAGGCAAATCGCAGGTTGGCAGAGATCAGGATGGAGTCGGAGGGCATTCTGGACGAAGCCCGTGTGCGTCAAAGTGAGCTGATCCGGCAGGCTACTGCTGAGAGTGACAAGATGATACTGGATGCCAAGGAGGAAGCCGCTGCAGAGGCACAGAAGCAACTGGATGAAGCGATGCGTCAGATAGATGCTCAGAAACAGCAGGCTGTGAGCGATATTCGTGGGCAGGTTGCACGCTTATCCGTTGATATTGCAGAGAAAGTGCTTCGTCGGCAGTTGGATGATCCTGCGCGGCAGGAGATTTTCATTGCCCACTTGCTGGACGAGATAGAAAAGAATTAGATCGTAAGGAAATTCAACCTGTTCTCAGCCTCTCTCTGGCGGGGTTGTGAACGGATGATAATGAAGAATGATGAATGCAGGATTGATTTCTATACGATATGCGAAAGCATTGTATGAGTATGCTTTGGGACGAAACGAGGAGCAGGCGCTTTATCAACGCATGCAAACACTCTCGTCGATGCTCCGCGGCATTCCGAAACTGCGCGATACGCTTTCCAGCCCCGTAGTTCCCGTCAAATACAAAAAGGAAATACTGAGAGAAGCTGCCGGTTCCGGACCCGAACAGTCCTATCTTGATTTTGTCAGGTTGATCCTGAAGAATAACCGGGAGGGTATGTTGTATGATATTGTGCTAAGTTACCAGACATATTATCGCAGGAGAAAGAATATCAGCATCGTTCACCTCACATCGGCTCGGCCGATGAGTGAAGAAATGCTCACGCGTATCCGTCGGCAGGTGGAAAAACGGACTCGGGGAGATGTTGAATTTTCGGCACATACCGATCCGACAGTGGGGGGAGGTTTTATCTTTCAACTGAACGATATGCGATTAGATGCTTCCGTCAGAGGACAGCTTGCGCGACTGAGGCGGCTGTTGCTTGCTTCATCCGGTATAGGTATGCGTGAACCCGAACATGTGCGATAAAACATATTTAATCATATTTATTCATGGATAAAATGTCTGACAATATAAAATTAAGTGAGGTCTCCGAAGTGCTCAAGATGCAACTTGAGGGAATAGACATGAAACTCGAATTCGATGAGGTCGGTACGGTCTTACAAGTCAGCGATGGCGTGGCCCGTATATACGGACTGCATAATGCCGAGGCCAATGAACTGCTGGAGTTTGAAAACGGCGTGATGGGTGTGGTGATGAATCTTGAAGAAGATAATGTGGGAGCCGTTCTACTCGGTGCGACCGACAAGATTAAAGAAGGGTTTTCTGTCAAGCGTACGAAAGAAATCGCGTCGGTCGATGTGGGCGAAGGGATGCTCGGACGAGTCATCGATCCGTTGGGTACACCACTTGACGGTAAGGGCGAGATTCAGGGGGTACGTTGCCGGATGCCATTGGAGCGTAAGGCTCCGGGAGTCATCTTCCGCCAACCAGTCAGTCAGCCGTTACAAACGGGATTGAAGGCAATTGACGCGATGATCCCTATCGGTCGCGGGCAGCGCGAACTGATCATTGGCGACCGGCAGACGGGAAAGACCGCCATCGCCATCGATACCATTCTCAATCAACGTGCGAATTTTAAGGAGGGCCAGCCTGTTTATTGTATCTACGTGGCTATCGGGCAAAAAGGATCGACGGTGGCTTCAGTGGTTCAGACGTTGCGAGAAAAAGGGGCGTTGGACTATACGATTGTCGTGGCGGCCAATGCGTCGGATTCTGCGGCTATGCAATACTTCGCACCTTTTGCGGGAGCAGCGATCGGTGAATATTTCCGTGATACGGGACGGCACGTTCTTGTTGTGTACGACGATCTTTCCAAACAAGCCGTCGCTTATCGTGAAATTTCGTTGATTTTACGTCGTCCGTCGGGGCGTGAGGCTTATCCCGGAGATATCTTTTATCTGCATTCGAGACTGTTGGAACGTGCAGCTAAGATCATCAGTCAGCAGGATGTGGCGGAACAAATGAACGATTTACCGGAGAGCCTCGTAGGGAAAGTGAAGGGCGGTGGATCACTAACGGCTCTGCCGATTATTGAGACACAGGCGGGTGATGTTTCCGCATATATTCCGACGAATGTCATTTCTATTACGGACGGACAGATTTTTCTTGAAAACGATCTGTTCAATCAGGGTGTCCGTCCGGCAGTCAATGTGGGAATCTCCGTGTCGCGTGTCGGAGGAAGTGCACAGATAAAAGCAATGAAGAAAGTGGCTGGTACGCTGAAGATTGATCAGGCGCAATTTCGCGAGTTGGAATCGTTCACCAAGTTCGGAGGCGATCTGGATTCCGTAACGGCTTTTGCCATTGATAAAGGAAAGAAGAACACGGAGTTGCTTGTTCAGCCACAGTATGCTCCGATGCCAGTCGAAGAACAGATCGCGATTCTTTATTGTGGAACAAACGGTTTGCTTAAAGATATTCCTGTAGAGCAAGTGCGTGAATTCGAGCGGACCTTCTTGCAGATACTTCGAAATAATCATCAGGACGATGTGTTGAAACCGCTCCGTAATGGACAATTCGATATGGAGGTGGCGACGATTATCGAAAAAGTGGCCGGCAGTATCCGTTTGGAATCGTCGTCTAGAACGTAGATAAATATATAGGGTTGTGTATTAAACAATGGCACTGAAAGAAATAAAAGAACGCATCCGGTCAATCAGAAGTACCCGAAAGATCACTTCGGCAATGAAGATGGTTTCGTCTGCAAAGCTTCACAAGGCACAGCATGCGATCGAAAACATGCTTCCCTATTCTGCATCGTTGCATCATGTGATGAATTCATTACTGTCGGGCGAATATGCGAATTCGCTTTGTGATGATCGCGAAGTGAAGCGGGTTGCGATTGTTGCCTTTTCTTCCGATGGATCGTTGTGCGGAGCGTTCAACACCAACATTATACGCGCAACGCTGAAAACGATCGAAGAATATGATCGGTTGTCTGCTGAAGACATTCGTCTGTATACTGTCGGAAGAAAAGTTTTCGACGCGATTCGCGAGAGTGGGTACATCGTGGAAAAAAACTTCGAAGGACTTGCGGAGAAACCCGATTATACAACGATTGCAGAATTTGCAGGCTCTTTAATCCGGGAGTTCGAAGCGAAGAGACTCGATAGGGTGGAATTGATTTATTATCATTTTGAAAGTGCTGGTAAGCAGATGTTAAAGCGTGAAACAATATTGCCACTCGTGCTTTCCAAACTGCAAGAAGAGAAAACGTGGTCTGTGGCAGAGTATATTGTTGAACCTTCGCGCGAAGCCTTGCTTCGTGTATTGATTCCGAAGAGTGTCAAGTTGAAACTGTATACCGCTTTGCTTGATTCAAGTGCATCGGAACATGCCGTGCGTATGATTTCCATGCAGGCGGCTACAGAGAATGCTGATAATCTAATCAGCACTCTTACCGTCGAATACAACAAGTCTCGTCAGCAAGCTATTACGAATGAACTGCTCGATATCATTGGCGGAGCTTTCGGATGGTAGATCATTGGCGTGGAAAGCCGGACCTTATGGCTTTTTAACGGGTCGAAAGGTCAATCCGACCGGGCCGAGCAGTCCGGAAGGAAGCAACGGAGCGTCTTTCGTGAACTTGCGGACGTTCGTGCGGGTAAACCGTTCCTCTTCGGGCAACTGAAGATCGCCGATCAGGCGATTGGGCCAAAGGTTGACAACCTTCACCTCGAGGGTATTCACACCGCTTTTAACAAATTCGCTCACGTCTTTCTCGAAAGGAGCATTCCACCAGATGCCGGCAGAGCGACCGTTGATCGTCACCTCGGCGACGTGGTACACCTCGCCGAACGTAAGGATCACCCGGTTTCTTCTTCGCTGTTGCGGCGTCAGTGTAAAACGATTCTCATACACGGCGGCGCCGGAGTAGTAACGGATGCCTTTGTCAGGATGATGCGGCCATGAGACCAGTCGTTCGAACGTCGTCTTTTCAGGACCTCCCCAAGCCGGATCGAAGGATACGTTCCACGGAGTACGGATCACCATCGTCTCCGTTTCGTAGTTGTAGAGCGTGATTTTTCGTCCCGTATGCTTCTTCAACTCGTACTTTTTGCCCGACAGGAAATAGAACGAACCGTCCGGCAGGGTGACGACCGGAGCGCTGGAGAACGTATGTGCCGGCAGACGGGGAAAGAGTGAGACGCCATTGCGTGAAAGTTCGGTAAAATGAGTGCCCGTTACCGGTTTGCGAAACACGACGAACCGTGAGCCGTACGGTTCGAGAAATACGGGCAGGGTGATGCGGCTGTCTTCCTCGACGGTAAAGATGCGTTGCGTCGTATGAGACCCATCGACAGGATCCCATACTTCGGGCTGCATTTTCTTCACCCGGAAGGTGAGGGTTACCCATTCGGGCTGCTCTCTACGGTTGACCACGTAGTAAATCTCCGCGTCTTGCCGCGTGCGATGGATGTAATCAATGTACGTTCCGTAACGCCGGCTTTTGTATTCCATATCCGGAGCGACGCCTGCCTCCTGCAAAATGGTTCGCAAGGGTTTGCCCCAGACCACCCGTCCTTTTCCGAAACGATGTTCGCTAGTGAACCTCTTGCCCCATACCGAATCTGCATCCTCCTGTATCTGCTTTACGACAGCCGGATAGTTACGCAAACCGACGGATGTTCGCGGCTTCGGCCCGACGACAGTCGCACCGGCTCTTACCAGCTCCTTGATCTTCGTGAGCACTTCGGCTTTGATCCCTTTGCGGTCGGGTAGCATAAGTACCTGATAACTCACCCCGTCGGGTAAGACAATCCGTCCGTTTCGCACGCTCATGCGGTTCAGGATGGCTTCGGTGTTGGTGATATCGTAGTCGTAGCCTTCGCCCAGTCCGGGGATGAGGTGTTTGAGATAAGCCTGATTCGGGGTGTTGTCGCCATAATAAATGCAGACATCGCTGACGGGTTTGCCTTGCGCGAGCATCATCGAGTTACGGGCAGTCCATGTCAGAAAAGCTTTCGATTGCTTCCACCACGTCACGTTCGTATTGAAGCAGGTGCCGGCGAAGTAGGCGTTGCCGGGCTTTCCCGCCGACGCGGGTGAGTGC
Source organism: Tannerella forsythia (assembly GCF_001006485.1). Taxonomy (GTDB): domain Bacteria; phylum Bacteroidota; class Bacteroidia; order Bacteroidales; family Tannerellaceae; genus Tannerella; species Tannerella forsythia. The sequence continues at coordinate 12,819 of NZ_JUET01000057.1, read as the reverse complement.
GTAAAACAATGAAGCATGACGCGGTTCATGCCTTCGCAGTAAGCACGGTCGAGCGTCGGTTTCATGTAACGGAAATCTTCTTCCCACATCGGGCCGATGCTCATCGGGCCTTGGGCCGCAACGAACCGACGGTTGTAGATATGGGCGGCCGAAGCGGCCTGCTTGATAAAAAAACGCTCTTCGGGCCGGATGCGATGAGTCGTCGCGCGAAGCCAGAATTCTCCCATCGGGACATCGTTTTGACCGAGGTTTTGCAGGGCGTCGATCGGTGCCGGATGAGGTCCTCCGCTTTCGGGATGGATGCTCAGACGATATTGACGCGCCAGCGCCTTGAAACGTCCGTAGTGATTCTTGCAGATCAGATCGCTGATGGTACGCCGGAAGTCGTACAGAAAACGATTGGACACGTCGCGGTTTTCGACAATCAGTCCGGTGATGACGGGCAAGTATTTGGTGATGTCGTAGCCGTTGGTTTTCTTGAATTCCCGGGGTAGCGACTCCGTCCAGTTTGCGGCGTCCGGTTCCCAACAGTTGTCCTGAAGGTATTTCCAACTTTCGCAATGTTTGCCCTGCATGTCTTTGAGCAAAACCGTCGCGCTATGGTCGAAGTGGACGTCCATCGCTTCGGCGCTCATAAAATCCATGGTTAACCCTTCTGTGCCGGACGACGAAACCTGAAGCCCCGTTCCGGTATAAACAAAGCGGAAGATACGAAAACGTCCTTCGGGCGCCTCCCACGAGAGATTGCCTTCCGCATCCGTCTTATGGCTGATGTCGTAAATATCGCTCAGGCGCGTGTTGAAATCGTCATCGTAAGACTCTTCTTCTTTTATAAAGGCCTCCCAGTGATAGCCCAGCCCGCTGATTTCGGGAATATCGTGAATGGTGTGCAGGGCCTTGATCTTAAAACGTTCGAGTGGAGCGGTGTACATGTTATCCTCGTCGAGGCGGACGGCCAGTACCGCCACCGGTACATAGTAGAGTTCGTCCGAGCCGGGGCGTGTGAGCAGACCTTCCGGAAGATTCAGTTTCGTCTGGATGCGTCTGCCTCCGTCTACATCGATCTGACTCCAGACTAATTTTTTTGACGACAGCTCCGGGGTGATCCACGGTCCTCCGTTATGCCATCGGCTGCCGAGGTTCAGGCTGATTTCCATATCAAGGCTGTCTGCCACCTCGCAGGCGTACCGGAACAGGTCACGCCATGCCTGACTCATAAAGCCGGGTCCCGGCTTGGTACGTTCTACCTGACCATACGATGATGAATCGGTGTCGTAGATGACCGCACCGCGGATACCGACTTTCTTCATCTCCGTCAAGTCATTCCGGATACCTTCTTTCGAGATGTTTCCTTCGAGCCATCTCCAGCAGATGCGCGGCTGTGCATAGGCGGGCGGATTAAGAAAATCGCTTTCGAGGTCGTCGCTGTCGTTGAATCGGGTGACGTCGTTCGTGCGCTTTTCGCCGCCGAGCCTTACCTGCGCCGGTTCCGTCGGCGCGGGAGCGGCCGCCTCCTTTTGTTTGCAGGTGATACAGCAAAAACACAGGGCTACCCCGATGATCAGACCGATCACCCGGGAGAAGAAGAGCTCCCGGAGGAGCGATCTCCTGTAACAAGCCATGCTTTTCATGCTGTCTCTGCTTTTCATGCGAGCAAAATTAGCGAAAAAGCCGGAGATTCTGTGGAGAGTACGTCTCGAAATTTTGCATGGAAAGAACGCTGCTATAATATGACAGAAGGTAATTCGGTTGTTCTCAGATGAAGCTCACCTCTTTGAAGGCATAGCGGGAGAATGATCCGTCACGTCGTTCGAGCACGTAGTGTCCGTCCGGCTCGATATCGACGATCCGTGCTTCGAAGGCTCCGCAAGCATCCCGGTAGCGATGAAAGCCGTCGCGCCGATAGAGCGAACGGAGATATTCGGCATGAAGGGCTGCGGCATCTCCCGTTTCGAGCAGTCGGCGCAACCTCCGGAATTCCGTATGCCATGCTTCGAGTATCGCCATTCGATCGTAGGTCTTCCCGGTGATTTGCGAGAGTGAAACAGGGTTGGGGGCATCGCTGTGAAAAATCTGTTGGTTGATGTTGAGGCCGATGCCGAGAATGGAATGAGCGATAAACTTACCGAAAAAAAGGTTCTCGATCAGGATACCGCAGATTTTTTGCTCTTTCCGGTACACATCGTTCGGCCATTTGACGGTTATGTCCCGAACATAACGCTCGAGTGTACGTTTTACGCTCAGCGCGGCGATCTGTGCGATCCGGAACGATTCGTTCGCCGGCAGCGATGCCGGATGATAGAGCAAGCTGAACGTAAGATTTTGTCCGGCTTCCGACTCCCACGTGTTGCCGGTCTGTCCGCGGCCGGCCGTCTGGAAATCCGTGACCACGATCGTCTCATCGGCCGGTATATGTCCCGTTTGCAATTGTTCCTGCAAATACCGGTTCGTCGAGTGCGTTTCCCGCAGACGGATGATGGCAGGTGTTTCAGAGACCATACGTTTCGCGGATTCGTTTAGGCAGTTTTCGGAGCACCTCCTCGTAGGAGTGACGTATCCAGCGGCGGATTTCGTCGTCGGGCATATCCCGTTCCAGATAGATGCCGTTCCAATATCTCTTATGAAGAAGATGATAGGCCGGTTCGACGGCCGCATAATGTGCCCGCAGCTCTTCGGCCTGTTCCGGGTCGCACTTGACGGCGATATGCGGCTCCGCCGCATCCAGCGCTATCAGCAGATACATCTTGTGTTCGACCTTGAAAACCAGCGTCACCTCATCGAACGGGAGCGACTCCGTCGTATGCTTCAGGGTCAGGCAATAGTCGCGTACTTCTTCTATATTCATTGCGTTTCGGAAAATGGGTTAGCGTTTCAGGGGAGCGTAGAACGCGTCTTCGATATGTTCTACCTCGTAGCGATGGCCGTTTTTGATCAGACAGACGATGTCGAAGCGGACAGGCAGATTAATATTGAATTGCCGCACGTAGGCGTCGGATGCTGCGACGATCCGACGGATTTTTTTCATGTCGACGGCTTCTTCGGGCGAGAGCAGGTAGCCTTTCGAACGGGTCTTGACCTCGACCACGACCAGCTCCGTCTGTGTACGGGCGATAAGATCGAGTTCGTATCGATGAAATCGCCAGTTGGTATGCAGAACCGTCAGGCCATGCCGCTCCAGATAGGAGCGTGCGATGTGTTCGCCCGTCTTTCCCGTTTCGTTTTTCTCGGCCATGCTTCTTTTTCTCGCTTTTTCAGGACAAATGTACGGGATAATTTTCAATTCCGGCAAGTTGAGCTTTTGGCATTTCCGGGTCTTAGCGCGAACGATCGGCAGGCGTTGGAGTAGAAGCCGGACATGTCGCGGACGCGGAGGATATTTTACGTACAATGAGGTGAAAAAGTTTCGCCGCTAAAAAACACGCAATCAGTACGACGATGATAAATGCGCCGGAAGGTATCTGGAGGATGTAGGAGAGATACAGTCCGGTGACGCACGAAGCAAAGCCTAAGCCGATGCTTCCGAAGATGATTTTGCGAAAGTCGGAGGTGAAGAGATTGACCGTCATCTGCGGGACGGTGAGCAAGCTCATCAGTAGCATAATGCCTACGAGCCGGATGGACAGTACGATGGTCACGGAAATAAAAAGTGTCATCACGTATTCGATGGCTTTGACCGGAAGCCCCTGCGTCCGGGCAAAGTCACGATCGAAGGCCGAATACAGGACTGCCCGGTAGTATAAGGTAAAGAACAGGCTCAGGGCCGCTGCGAATCCGCCGGTCCAGTAAATATCGGTACGCGAGATGGTCAGGATATTACCGAACAGATAGGAGGAGAGGTTAGGGGCGTAACCGGGAGTCAGCACGATAAAGATCGCGCCGATAGCCATGCCTAACGACCAGATGGCGGCGATGGCCGAATCTTCGCGCACCCGCCGTGAACGACTCATCCATTCGACACCGAAAGCCGACAGCACGGCAAATCCGAGTGCCGTCAGAAACGGGTTAACCCCCAAGTAAAAGCCTAACCCCAGTCCGCCGAATGAGGCGTGCGTGATGCCTCCGCTGATAAATACCAGCCGGCGCGAAACGACGTATGTCCCCACGATACCGCAGGCAATGGCCGTAAATAAACCGCCCCAGAGGGCATTCTGAAAAAACGTATAACGCAAGATTTCCATCAGACAGTCCTTTCTTTTTCTTTTTTTTCGACGGTTTCGGACATACGCTTTGTAAGATGCTTTGTCCGTTGTTATTCCGGTTCTCCGAAATAGCGGACGAAGATAAATAAAAGAATTGAAACGGCACACGGCCATGGGCTGTAAATTCGAGCGATATAAATGTAAAAAAAGAGGGATATGACAATTTACGTCGTGTTAAATAAACTTAAATATAAGTATTATGTATTGCATAGGTTATTTGCAATGCATACTTTTGTGCCAAAACATAGAACAGTATGAATGCAGAAAATGTAAAATCGCAGATGAGGAAGGGGGTCCTGGAATATTGTATCCTCCTGCTCTTAAAAAAAGAACCGTCGTACACTTCCGATCTGATTCAGAAGTTGAAAGAAGCACGGTTGATTGTTGTGGAAGGAACATTGTATCCATTGCTTACGCGTTTGAAAAACAGCGGACTGTTAAGTTATCAATGGATCGAGTCGACGCAGGGGCCGCCCCGGAAATATTACCGGTTGACGGAAGCGGGAGAAGCGTTTCTGAAGGAGCTGGAGCTTTCGTGGCAAGAGCTGAACGATACGATTAATCATATTAGAAATAACGAATAAAATAATAAGACAATGAAAAAAACATTAACCGTAAATTTAAACGGAATCGTCTTTCATATCGACGAGGATGCATATCAATTATTGGATAGCTATCTGACCAATCTGCGCATTCATTTCAGCCGTGAAGAAGGCTCGGACGAGATTATGAGTGATTTCGAAGCGCGTATTTCCGAATTGCTCAACGAGCGGATACGCCTTGGCTTTAACGTAATCACGATTGAACACGTAGAAGAGGTGATTCAGCGCATGGGTAAGCCCGAAGAATTGTTTGCCGGAGAAGAAAAAAATGCCGGAAGCGAATTTTCTGCTACTACGGAACCGACGGCCGGCGCTTCCGACAGGAAGTTCCGCAAGCGACTGATGCGAGACCCTGACGATAAGATGCTCGGAGGAGTAGCCAGCGGACTCGCCGCTTATTTCGGAATCGATACGACGTTGCTGCGACTGGTCATGATCTTGCTCCTGATTGTGTCGATGACGGTTCCCATCACAATCATATACATCGTACTGTGGCTCGTGCTGCCGCTTGCGCGAACGGCTACCGACCGGCTCATGATGCGTGGCGAACCGGTCAATCTCGAAAATATTGGGCGGACGGTGACGGACGGGTTTGAGAAAGTATCGGACGATATGCGGGCTTATATCCGTACAAACGCGACGCGCACACCGTTGCAGAAGATCGCCGATTTTATCGTCTCGTTCTTTGCCGCCGTGCTCAAAGTAGGAGCCGTGCTGTTGGGTATCCTGCTGATACCCGTGTGTATCTTTGTGTTGTTTATTCTGCTGATCGTTGTCTTCGCGCTGATTGTCGGAGGGTGGAGCGCCGTATTCAGCTACTTGCCGTGGATCGATTCGGATATGTACTTCGTATCCGAGATGCCCAACTATATGGCCGTATGGGGAAGCATCTCCGGAATCTTACTGCTCGGAATTCCTTTGATGGCGTTGTTGTACCGGCTTTTCAGACGATCGTTGAACTTAGGACCGATGGCCGGGGCCGTGAAATGGATTCTGCTTCTCGCCTGGCTGGCCTCGTTGGTAGGCGTTTGTGCGGTCGGAGTTTGGGCCGTGAAAGAACACAGCGGATTCTATTTCGAGACAATCAGTCAGACGCTCCCGGCCCTTTCGTCATGGGTCGGACAAGCATGATGGCAGAAGAAGTCGCTTGTAAAATAACTTAAATCTCGCAAAAGACGTAAGATCATAGACCGCATACGGCAACCCAACCGTTGCCGAAAAAAAGAGAAGAAAAGTGATGCTAATCTCTTCCCCCCTTTGAAGGGGGGGGCTGGGGGGATGTTCCTCTGCGTTCGGATACCGTGTACCACGCATAACCATTAACAACTAATTTGTCATTCAGAGCGGAGCGATGAATCTCTTTTCCTTTTCCCTCGCGAGATTCCTCACTGTGTTCGGAATGAAAAACACAGTTATTTGTGTTGATTCGCGACATTTGCGAAATTTGCATTCGGATAACCCGGCATAACCATTAACCATTAATTTATCATTCAGAGCGAAGCGATGAATCTCTTTTCCGTTACTTTTGGCTTGACCCAAAAGTAACCCAAAGGTCAAGGCTTCGTGCGCTTCACACGCCTTCGCGACGCTTGCAGGTCGGAAAATCAGGTAACTCGCTTCGCTTCGGACAGCCTGATTTTCTTTCGCCCCGCTCGCTGCTCCGTCGGCTCACCGCCCGAGGCCCAAGGACGAACGCCGAGGGCATTCCTAATCCGTCATTCTTTGCTACCTTAACTACTCTGACTACTTTTTTCTCCTATCCGAAAAGTTTTTTTTCAAAAAGTTTGTGGGGAATAAAAAATCATCTATCTTTGCAGCGTCTTTCAGAGGAAGACAAAACTTTTTTCACGGTTTATTCGGGCGCTTAGCTCAGCTGGTTCAGAGCATCTGCCTTACAAGCAGAGGGTCGGGGGTTCGAATCCCTCAGCGCCCACGAAGAAAAAATACAAGCATAAGTGTTTTCATGGGATTACCTATAAAAGTAAATTACGCCTGCCGATCGATGATGATTCGCGGGCTTTTTTGTGCCCGAATCATACGCATCATACTCGGTCTCGGTGCTGTCTTTGTCGTTTAATAAAAGTAGTCCCGAAGTTCCTGTCACTTTTTTATCGTTTGATATAAGAGGATGCTTGAAGAAAGTTAGAACTTGGAAGAGGGGGGCTGCATCAGGTCGGAAAATTTTTTCGTTCCTCTCAGATAAAAATTTAGCAGAAGCGACTGTTTCATCATTTCAGGGACGGGGTAGGCATGTGTTTTTTCCAGATTCTCTTTTCGGATGGCTGCGTATTCATGTTTCCACTGTCCGAATACGTTTCGCGCACGGACGATGGCCCATGCATTCTTCGGGTGACCGGTAAGGACGAACCTGATGGCTGCCAGATAGTCGAGCATGAATCGCCAACGCATGACCCGCCGCAGGTCTTGATCGGGGAGGTTCTTATAAATCATCAGCAGGTTGTTGCGGAAGTTCAGGAACGTTTTGTGCGGACTCTCTACATGCAGCGTACCTCCACCTACGTGATAAACAACCGACCGGGGGGTGCATAACAGCCGGTATCCGCGTGAGCGCAATCGCCAGCACAGGTCGATTTCTTCCTGATGAGCAAAAAAACGGCTGTCTAACCCGCCTTCTTTCTTGTAGACGTCCGTACGGACGAAGAGACAGGCACCGCTGGCCCAAAACACATCGGCTGTCGTGTCATACTGTCCTTGGTCTTCTTCTACGACCCCCAATACGCGTCCGCGGCAGAACGGATACCCGTAGCGGTCTATCCATCCGCCGGAGGCTCCGGCGTATTCGAAGAATGATCGGTTGCGTTCCGAGAGAATTTTGGGTTGCACACCGGCGATCCGGGTGTCTCTATCCATCGCATCGAGCGGTGCGTCCAACCAGTGAGGTGTAACTTCCACATCGCTGTTGAGCAGTACCGTATAGTCTGAATCTACCTGCTCGATCGCACGGTTATACCCTTCGGCAAAGCCGTAGTTCCGGTCTAAGACAATCACCCGCACAGACGGAAACCGCTCTTGGAGCATCTTTACCGAACCGTCTGTGGAACAGTTGTCTGCAACGATAATTTCGGCCGTTTCGCACGGCGTATGTTTCAGTAGCGACGGCAAGAACTTCTCCATCAGTTTTTTTCCGTTCCAGTTTAATATAATGACTGCTACTTTCATTATTCAGTATTCAGTTTTCAGCATTCAGTTTTCAGTGTCCTGTCCTGAGAAAAGTTGACAGTTGTTTTTTTGTCTAACGTTCAACTCAACAACTCAACAACTCAACAACTCAACAACTCAACAACTCAACAACTCAACAATTCAACAACTCAACAATTCAACAACTCAACAACTCAACGCCCGAAGGGTTTTATTTCTCACTCTTCACTTTTCACTCTTCGTTTTTCACTTTTCACTCTCCGTTTTTCACTCTCTTATATTTCCATCGCTTGTGTGTCCAGAGCCAGTTCGCCGGATCACGCAGGATGGTCTGCTCCATGCGGCGCGTATAGTCTTCGGTGATCCGATTTTCCGGCATTTCTCTCGGCCGGTCGGTGATCAACTGAAAATCGACCGTGTAATGCCCGCGCTTCTCCTGCCTGACGTCGGCATAGATCACCGGAGCATTCAGTTTGACGGCCAGACGCTCCGGACCCGTCAGCATGGCTGACTCCTGATTCAGAAACGTCGTCCAGTAATGCAGATTGGCACGACTGGGGGTCTGATCGGCAATAAAGACGAAGAGGCTCGGCTGTTTCTCGCGGGTGAGGCGGACTATTTCGCGTATCACGTCTTTCTTCCTGAGGCCGATAGCCCCGAAGCGTGTGCGCAGAAAAATGAACAGTTTATCGAATGCCTTGTTATTGAGCGGACGATATATTTGATAGACCTTCAGGCCGCCGTCGAAGCACGACGGGAATCCGGTGAACCATTCCCAGTTGCCGTAATGCCCCATCATAAGGATCAGGCTCGTATGACCTTGTGCCCGAAGCGGCCGGACCGATTCGGGATTGAGCAGGTGCGATCGACGGAGCAGTTCCTCATGCGAGATACCTGCGAGCTTGATCGTCTCGACGATGTAGTCGGCGAAATGCCGGTAAAACCGTCGTTCCAACTCCTGCCGCTCCCGTTCCGTTTTGTTGGGGAAGGCATGACGCAGGTTGCGCCGCACGACCTTCAGCCGATACCGTACGACACGGTAAATGAAAAATGACAGCACATCGGAAAACACATATAACACAGCCATCGGGAGCCGTGCGCAGGCTTTTACCCAGACGTAAAGCAATGCATATAGCAGTCGGTTACCCATGATGTTCAATCGATGAGGGTTGCCGTTAATGCCGTGCCGTCCGGGTTTTGTCTCTCCAACCTGACGGGAGTGATACGATTGACCCGCTTTGCGTCGTAGGGTGCTTCCGTTTTGATGTAGTTTGCCGTAAAGCCGTACATGCGGTTGCCTTTACGCGTATGTTCGAAGAGTACGTCGGCCGTCGTTCCGATATGTGCCTCGTAGAATTCGCTGAGCTTGCGGTCGGATAAATCGAGCAGCTGTTTGCTGCGCGCATGTTTCACCTCGGGCGACACGACCGGCGTGATTTTCAGCGCCTGCGTTCCGGCACGCTCCGAGTAGCTGAATACGTGCAGTTGCGAAACAGGTAATGACTCCAGAAATTCCCGACACGCTTGGAAATAAGCATCAGTCTCACCCCGCGTCCCTACGATCACGTCTACCCCGATAAAGGCATGCGGCATCAATGACCTGATACGTTCCACCCGCTGGCGGAACAGCGCCGTGTCGTAACGACGGCGCATCAACTTCAGCACTTCGTCGCTCCCGCTTTGCAGCGGGAGATGAAAATGAGGCATAAAACGTTTGCTGGCAGCGGCGAACTCAATGATCTCGTCCGTAATCAGGTTCGGCTCAATAGACGAAATGCGGTAACGTGCAATACCCTCCACCTTGTCGAGTGCGCGAACCAACTCGGAAAAAGTTTCGTTCGTGCTCTTCCCGAAATCGCCGATATTTACTCCGGTCAGTACGATCTCTTTCCCGCCTTCGCATGCTACCTGTTCGGCCTGCGCGACAAGGTCGGCGATCTTGCCATTCCGGCTGCGTCCGCGCGCAAACGGAATCGTGCAAAAAGAGCAGAAATAGTCGCATCCGTCCTGTACTTTCAGAAAATGACGCGTGCGGTCACCGGACGAACATGAGGGCGTAAACGCGCGGATGTTCTTCGTCTCTGACGTGACCACCTTCTTCTTTTCCGTCCATTCGTTTAGATGGCGGACTACGTTGCCCTTCTGTTCGGCTCCCAAAACCATATCCACATGGCCTATCTGCGATACTTCTTCGGGCTTCAATTGTGCATAACATCCGGTAACTACCACAAAGGCATCGGGGTGCTGTTTGTGTACCTGCCGAATCAACCGGCGGCATTTCTTATCGGCCAGCTCCGTCACCGAGCAGGTATTGATGATGCATATATCGGCCTGCTCCCCGTTACGGACCTTCCGAATCCCGTATGCAGCCAGCTCCTTCCCGATCGTCGATGTTTCCGCAAAATTGAGCTTGCAACCTAACGTATAGTAGGCCGCTTTCTTGTTCTCAAAAACCGCTTCGTCAATCATCTCCCCTTATTACTCTGTCTGTATGAAACCGCAAAGGTAGAAGAATTTCCAAGAACGGCAAAAGCGCCCGAACGCTCTTTTCAGATGCTTCGCTCCACATGGGTTTCTGCATAATTTTGTTTACCTTTGCAGACATGGATAAAAATAAATGGGAACGTGATGATTAAGGAGAATTTTATTAAACTGTACGAAACAAGCTTTCGCGAGAATTGGGACTTGCCGTCGGTATCCGACTATGGGACCGATCAGGTGTTTTTCTTTTGCGATGTGGCCGAAGAGGTCGCCCGCTTGCATATCGTGCTGGAACAGTGTGGAGTAAAAAAAGGAGATAAAGTGGCACTTGTCGGAAAGGATTGTGCTCGCTGGTGCATTGCTTATATGGCCACAATTACTTACGGCGCCGTCATTGTCCCAATTTTGCAGGACTTCAATCCGAACGATATTCATCATATTATCAATCATTCCGAGTCTGTCGTCCTGTTTGTCTCCGACCGCATCTGGGACACGCTCGAAGAGGAAAAAATTCCGGATGTGCAAGTCGCTTTTTCATTGACCGATTTCCACTGTATCTTGCGTCGTGAAGGCATGTCCTCACGATTGCGACATGAAGATGTGGATGTGTTGATGGCCCAAAAATACCCTGGAGGCTTTACGAAAGAAGATATTCGATATCTCGAGGTGGGTAACGAGCAGCCGATCGAAATTAATTATACGTCCGGAACGACGGGTTTCAGTAAAGGAGTCGTGCTGACGGGAAATAATCTGGCGGGGAATGTGACGTACGCCCAAACGCTCGATCTGATGTTTCGGGGAGATGATGAACTTTGTTTTCTTCCTTTGGCTCACGCGTATAGCTGTGCGTTCAACCTGCTCACCCCCATGGCTGTCGGCGCGCACGTGCATATACTTGGCAAATTGCCTTCGCCGAAAGTGCTTCTCAAGGCTTTTCAAGACGTAAGGCCGAATCTGATTATTACCGTTCCGCTCATTCTCGAGAAGATATATAAAAACGTCATCTTGCCTCAGCTCAGCAAACGTTCCATGAAGATGGCGCTAAGTATTCCGTTGCTTGCGAACCGGATTTATTCGCAGATCAATAAGCGGCTGACTGATACGCTCGGAGGACAATTCTGTGAAGTCATTGTCGGAGGGGCGGCGATGAGTCAGGAAGTAACCGATTTCCTTTGCAAAATCAAATTTCCGGTAACCGTCGGTTACGGAATGACGGAGTGTGGCCCGCTGATCAGCTATTCGAATCATCGGGTCTTCGAACCAACTTCGTGCGGGCATATCCTGAAGGACATTATGGATGTGCGTATCGATTCCCCCGATCCGTATCATGAAGTTGGAGAGATACAGGTACGCGGCGAAAATGTCATGTTAGGTTACTTTAAAAACGATGAGGCGACCGCCAATACTTTTACCGAAGATGGCTGGTTGCGCACCGGTGATATGGGAACGATTGATGCGGAAAAGCGTATTTTTATCAGAGGACGAAGTAAGACGATGATATTAAGCTCAAATGGACAGAATATCTATCCCGAAGAGTTGGAGTCGAAGCTAAATAATATGCCTTTCGTGATGGAGAGTCTGGTACTTGAGCAGGACGGCAAAATTGTAGCACTCGTCTATCCTGATTACGATTCGGTCGACACTACGGTGGTGCAACACAGCGATCTTCCGACTATCATGGAGCAAAATCGGATCGAAGTCAATAAGCTTTTGGCTCCTTATGAACGTATCTCCCGAATCGAACTTTTTCCGACGGAATTTGAGAAAACACCGAAAAAAAGCATCAAGCGTTTTCTCTACCAAACTTTATCAGGCTCCCAATCATAATAACGGTATGTATTCCTATTTATTAATGGTGAATTGTCAATGGTTAATTGTCATGCCGGGTACATGATTCGGCGTGTAACACGCATAACCATTACCCGAAAGGGCTGCAAGCCCGATATAATCGTTAGCGGTCAGTATTCAGTAATCAGCCAACAAATCAACATGTCAACAAATCAACAACTCACCGCCTCTGCGAGGTTTATAAGGGCTGAAGGCCTGAATTAAATTCATTCTTATTGGTTCTATTGCGGAATCTGGGTTGAAAGGCAGATCGAATATTACGATAAAGTTCGCTCTTATAAGTCGGGTAAGAGAGAATATCTGCTTTGTTATCTAATGTGCGCGATACATTATTTTATATCCAGAGGAATGTATCGCTGTAAAGTTTTTGCGTGCTTATAAACAGTTGCTTCTTAACAATTTACGCTTTTTCTTCAAAAAAAGGTCATAAAATATTTGTAGGGAAAGAAGATATTCCGTACTTTTGCACCCGCTTTCGAGAGGAGAGCCTGCTGCAAGAAGATAGAGGAAAGATTTTTCTGGGGGGGTGT
>NZ_JUET01000056.1 GCF_001006485.1 Tannerella forsythia | reverse complement strand
GGAACATCTGGTCGGCGATCTGCACGGCAAGTTCCGGCTTCTGCGCATCGTCCTCGACGATGACCTTGATGTCCTTGTTGCCGGACTCCTTGATGGCGAGAAGGAAGCCGTCGCGTATATCGATGCCAAGGCCTGCGCCGCCGCCGGACAATGTCGTGATCATGCCGATCTTCACGGGTTCGGCCATGGCCTGACCGGCAAAAGTCAAACCCGCCATCAATGCCGCTGCTGCTATTCGTTTCATTGCGTCGTTCCCCTTATTTTATGGTTCATCTCAATTCTAAATTGATTCGCGATGCAAGTGCCCGTGCTGACTAACGCGTGGTTGTTGTGTCCTCCGCAAAGTCCGCCAGAGCGGGACAGGCATCATACCGCCCGGACGGGTGCATCCGGCCGCAGCGCTCC
>NZ_JUET01000055.1 GCF_001006485.1 Tannerella forsythia | reverse complement strand
CGCTTTTTCTTCAAAAAAAGGTCATAAAATATTTGTAGGGAAAGAAGATATTCCGTACTTTTGCACCCGCTTTCGAGAGGAGAGCCTGCTGCAAGAAGATAGAGGAAAGATTTTTCTGGGGGGGTGTTCTTTTTTTTATTTGTTTCAAACAAATGGGTTTGATAAGAAAAAAGACTTCTTTCCAAAAAAAGATTCGAAAAAATTTGGTTCGAATAAAAATTTGTTTTTATCTTTGCAGCCCGTTACCGGTTCGGTAATCGGATAAAAAAAAGAAAGAGTGTTATTCTTTGAAAGTGTTCGAGGGGTACACAAAAATAAAAAGCGATCTTTGTAAGATTTACATGTAAAACAAGATGTAGTACAAGAAAAAAAGTACCGTCAATATACGAAAATAAAGGAAAAGGATATATTTGGATTCTGAGCGCGATAGGATAAAAAAACAATTTGAACAACGGAGAGTTTGATCCTGGCTCAGGATGAACGCTAGCGATAGGCTTAACACATGCAAGTCGAGGGGCAGCGATGGTAGCAATACCTGTCGGCGACCGGCGCACGGGTGAGTAACGCGTATGTAACCTGCCCGCAACAGAGGGATAACCCGGCGAAAGTCGGACTAATACCTCATAAAACAGGGGTTCCGCATGGGGCTATTTGTTAAAGATTTATTGGTTGCGGATGGGCATGCGTACCATTAGGTAGTTGGTGAGGTAACGGCTCACCAAGCCATCGATGGTTAGGGGTTCTGAGAGGAAGGTCCCCCACACTGGTACTGAGACACGGACCAGACTCCTACGGGAGGCAGCAGTGAGGAATATTGGTCAATGGGCGAGAGCCTGAACCAGCCAAGTCGCGTGAAGGATGACTGCCCTATGGGTTGTAAACTTCTTTTACAGGGGAATAAAATGAGATACGTGTATTTTATTGCATGTACCTTGTGAATAAGCATCGGCTAACTCCGTGCCAGCAGCCGCGGTAATACGGAGGATGCGAGCGTTATCCGGATTTATTGGGTTTAAAGGGTGCGTAGGTGGGCTGTTAAGTCCGCGGTGAAAGTTTGTCGCTTAACGATAAAATTGCCGTTGAAACTGGTAGTCTTGAGTATAGATGAAGTAGGCGGAATGCGTGGTGTAGCGGTGAAATGCATAGAGATCACGCAGAACTCCGATTGCGAAGGCAGCTTACTAAGGTATAACTGACACTGAAGCACGAAAGCGTGGGTATCAAACAGGATTAGATACCCTGGTAGTCCACGCAGTAAACGATGATTACTAGGAGTTTGCGATATAGTGTAAGCTCTACAGCGAAAGCGTTAAGTAATCCACCTGGGGAGTACGCCGGCAACGGTGAAACTCAAAGGAATTGACGGGGGCCCGCACAAGCGGAGGAACATGTGGTTTAATTCGATGATACGCGAGGAACCTTACCCGGGATTGAAATGTAGACGACGGAGAGTGAGAGCTTTCTTCCCTTCGGGGCGTCTATGTAGGTGCTGCATGGTTGTCGTCAGCTCGTGCCGTGAGGTGTCGGCTTAAGTGCCATAACGAGCGCAACCCTGACTGTCAGTTGCTAACAGGTAAAGCTGAGGACTCTGGCGGGACTGCCGGCGTAAGCTGTGAGGAAGGTTGGGATGACGTCAAATCAGCACGGCCCTTACATCCGGGGCGACACACGTGTTACAATGGCAGGGACAAAGGGCAGCTACCGGGCGACCGGATGCCAATCTCCAAACCCTGTCTCAGTTCGGATCGGAGTCTGCAACTCGACTCCGTGAAGCTGGATTCGCTAGTAATCGCGCATCAGCCATGGCGCGGTGAATACGTTCCCGGGCCTTGTACACACCGCCCGTCAAGCCATGGGAGCCGGGGGTACCTGAAGTCCGTAACCGCGAGGATCGGCCTAGGGTAAAACTGGTGACTGGGGCTAAGTCGTAACAAGGTAGCCGTACCGGAAGGTGCGGCTGGAACACCTCCTTTCTGGAGCAGTCTTGGAATCTGTTTGAAAGATTCTTTTCCTTAGGTACTTTTATGGGTACTGCATTCTTGTTTTCATGTTTACAATAAAAAAAAAGGGAAAAGAGAAAAAGGAAGCTGGGATGTCTCGGTTTCTTTGTCGAAAAAAAAAGCCTGACTCAGGCTGCTTATTCGACTTGGAGAGCAAGAGACGATTCGTCTTATCCCGGCGGCAGTTGACGAGACAGTCCTATAGCTCAGTTGGTTAGAGCGCTACACTGATAATGTAGAGGTCGGCAGTTCAACTCTGCCTGGGACTACAGGAAAGTGAACAATGAAAAGTGAATAATGAAGAATGGCATCATTTTTAATTGTTAACTATTCATTATTCACTCAAAAGACGGGGGATTAGCTCAGCTGGCTAGAGCACCTGCTTTGCAAGCAGGGGGTCAACGGTTCGAATCCGTTATTCTCCACGAGTTTCGCAGTCTGCCCGAAGCGTTTATGAAAGAGGAGTTCTCTTGAACGACGAAGAAGGCGGAAACAAAAAAAGCGAAAAGAAGAGTTCTTTGACATGATGGACAAAACAGAGAAAAGATTTCGTATGTCGAATGATGTATGCAAATAGATCAATTGCACATATGAATGAAACTTGAAGCGAATTTTAAGAAAAGCGTAGAAAGAGCTAAAGATAAAGAAGCCCACAGTATCATGTAAGGATTGTATAATTGTATATGAAAACTGTGAGGTAAGGATAAAAAAGTAAAAGAAGGGCAGACGGTGGATGCCTAGGCTCTCGGAGGCGAAGAAGGACGTGATAAGCTGCGAAAAGCTCGGGGGAGGTGCAAATAACCTTTGATCCCGAGATATCCGAATGGGGTAACCCGGCTGGTTGAAGGCCAGTCACACCGCAAGGTGAGCGAACGTGGGGAACTGAAACATCTAAGTACCCACAGGAAGAGAAAATAAGAATGATTGCGTAAGTAGTGGCGAGCGAACGCGCAAGAGCCCAAACCATGGTTGTTTCGGCATCCCATGGGGTTGTAGGACCGCGACGTAGCAAGAAAAGATGAAAGTGGAACCCGCTGGAAAGAGGGCCATAGAGGGTGAAAGTCCCGTACACGAAATCATTTTGAAGCTTAGCGGTATCCTGAGTAGGTCGGGACACGTGAAATCCTGTCTGAAACTGCGGGGCCCATCCCGTAAGGCTAAATACTTCCGAGAGACCGATAGCGAACCAGTACCGTGAGGGAAAGGTGAAAAGAACCTCGAACAGAGGAGTGAAATAGACCCTGAACCCGTCTGCCTACAAGCGGTCGGAGCACTGTATACGTGTGACGGCGTGCCTTTTGCATAATGAACCTACGAGTTACTTTTTTTGGCAAGGTTAAGTGTCAAGTAGGCATGTAGCCGAAGCGAAAGCGAGTCTGAACAGGGCGGATAGTCAAAAGGAGTAGACGCGAAACCAAGTGATCTACCCATGATCAGGTTGAAGGTTAGGTAACACTAACTGGAGGACCGAATGGATATACGTTGAAAAGTGTTCCAATGAATTGTGGGTAGGGGTGAAAGGCTAATCAAACTTGGAGATAGCTCGTACTCCCCGAAATGCATTTAGGTGCAGCCTCGGGTGTTTTTGATGAGAGGTAGAGCGACTGATTGGATGCGAGGGCTTCACCGCCTATCAAGTCCAGACAAACTCCGAATGCTCATCATATGGATCCCGGGAGTGAGGGCATGGGTGCTAAGGTCCATGTCCGAAAGGAGAAGAATCCAGACCATCAGCTAAGGTCCCGAAATAGCCGCTCAGTTGCATTTAACGAAGTCAGACCGCATAGACAGCTAGGATGTTGGCTTGGAAGCAGCCATTCATTTAAAGAGTGCGTAACAGCTCACTAGTCGAGGGGTCTGGCATGGATAATAATCGGGCATAAGCGGTTTACCGAAGCTATGGATATCGCAAGATATGGTAGGGGAGCATTCCATACTCTGCGTTGAAGATAAGGGGTGACCTTTGTTGGAGCGTATGGAAAAGCAAATGTAGGTATGAGTAACGATAAAGGAGGTGAAAAACCTCCTCGCCGAAAGACCAAGGATTCCTGATCAACGCTAATCGGATCAGGGTTAGTCGGGGCCTAAGGATAAGCCGAAGGGCGATTCCGATGGAAGAGCCGGTTAATATTCCGGCACTGCTATATTGAGCGATGTGGGGACGGAGAAGTGACAGCACTGCCAACGGATGGAATAGTTGGTTGAAGGGTGTAGACGTTGATTGCGGCAGGCAAATCCGCCGCGAGAGTCGAACCTGACAGTATGCAGCGTACTTGTACAATGTAATATGTGCGTAAACAGGCTCCCAAGAAAATCCGCTAAGCATATTGATATAGCACTCGTACTGTAAACGGACACACGTGGTCGGGTTGAAAATACTAAGGCGCTCGAGAGATTCACGGTTAAGGAACTAGGCAAAATGGTCCTGTAACTTCGGGATAAAGGACGCCACTGGCGACAGTGGCCGCAGAGAATCGGCCCAGGCGACTGTTTAACAAAAACACATGACTATGCTAAATCGAAAGATGATGTATATGGTCTGACACCTGCCCGGTGCTGGAAGGTTAAGAGGAGAACTCATTCGAAAGGAGAAGGTTTGAATTGAAGCCCCAGTAAACGGCGGCCGTAACTATAACGGTCCTAAGGTAGCGAAATTCCTTGTCGGGTAAGTTCCGACCTGCACGAATGGTGTAACGATCTGGGCACTGTCTCAACTGTGAGCTCGGTGAAATTGTAGTATCGGTGAAGATGCCGATTACCCGCGATGGGACGAAAAGACCCCGTGAACCTTTACTATAGCTTTACATTGACGTTGGGCATCGGATGTGTAGGATAGGCCGGAGACTGTGAAGCTGTGACGCCAGTCATGGTGGAGTCGTTGTTGAAATACGGCCCTTTTGGTGTTTGACTTCTAACTCCTGTTTAATAGGAGGACACTGTATGGTGGGTAGTTTGACTGGGGTGGTCGCCTCCAAAAGTGTAACGGAGGCTTCTAAAGGTACCCTCAGACCGATTGGTAACCGGTCGCAGAGTGTAATGGCATAAGGGTGCTTGACTGAGAGACCTACAAGTCGACCAGGTAGGAAACTAGAGCATAGTGATCCGGTGGTTCCGCATGGAAGGGCCATCGCTCAAAGGATAAAAGGTACTCCGGGGATAACAGGCTGATCGCCGCCAAGAGCTCATATCGACGCGGCGGTTTGGCACCTCGATGTCGGCTCGTCACATCCTGGGGCTGGAGAAGGTCCCAAGGGTTGGGCTGTTCGCCCATTAAAGTGGCACGCGAGCTGGGTTCAGAACGTCGTGAGACAGTTCGGTCTCTATCTATCGTGGGCGTAAGATATTTG
>NZ_JUET01000054.1 GCF_001006485.1 Tannerella forsythia | reverse complement strand
TGGGCAATGCCGTCTGAATATTGATTTTGAGGAATACACTTTCGGGAAAGGAAGCCTGGCTATCATCCGTCCGGGACAAGTACACCGTATCATCGACGCTTTCAATCTTTCCGCAAAGTTCTTGGTTGTCGACTCGGTATTGGTGGATAAGGAGGAAAAACGAACGCTTGAGAGATATGGTTGCTCCAAAATTCAACTATCAGACATATCAGAATTGAAACTATTACTATCGCTTCTCGACCGCAAATTGAGTTGCATGGAAAATCCATCTGCCAAAGCAATCGTTCAACGACTGACCACCGTCATTGTGGGATTGGTCGTGGAGAACGTTGCAAATGCGATAAAGGTTCAATCCGAATTGCAGGGAACTGTGAGTCGACACAAGGAGATTGTATGGGAATTTCGGGATTTGCTGGAAAACAATATTCGAATTAACCGTTCGCCATCATTCTATGCCGGACGGCTGAACATTACCGTTGCCTATCTGAATGAAGCGGTAAATGCCGTTCTGGGGACAAGCGTGAGCCGCCATATCCAAGATGAGATTATTTTGCAGGCAAAGCGGAAGTTGGTCTATACGACAGCCTCCGTCAAGGAGATTGCGCATAGTCTGGGCTTTGACGATTACTCCTACTTCACACGACTGTTTGCCAAGGTTGTAGGCGTTTCTCCCACGCTCTTCAGAAGGACTTACCACGAATAGTGCTATCATTGCCGTTGTCCATCTATTGCGACAGCCTGTATCCCTCTGTACCTTTGCAGCGAACTTTATTTACTTAAAAAGATACGGAT
The DNA here is from genome assembly GCF_001006485.1 of Tannerella forsythia. Lineage (GTDB taxonomy): Bacteria > Bacteroidota > Bacteroidia > Bacteroidales > Tannerellaceae > Tannerella > Tannerella forsythia. The sequence goes on along the minus strand of NZ_JUET01000054.1, from coordinate 63,498 downwards.
TACAAGGATGAACAACGCTGCGAATATTCTGCAAGAAGGAAATATGATTAAAGCCCTGACAAAGTTGGGGATACCTATTGTCATCGCAATGCTGATTATGGCGATATACAATGTGGTGGACACTTTCTGGGTTGCACGTCTGGGAACTCTTCCCGTTGCCGCAGTATCGGTCGTTTTCCCTCTGTCGCTGTTGTTTCTCGGGATAGGGCTGATGTTCGGTGTCGGAGGCGGAGTGTACATATCCCGCTTGTTGGGGGCGAAGCAGGTTGTCAAGGCAGGTCAGGTCGCTTCCGTCTCGGTGATTACTTCTTTGATATTGGCTATTTTCGTTGCCCTTGTATGCAATGCGTTCCTGCCGGACATCCTGTTGTTTATGGGAGCAAACGAGGGAATGATGCACTTGGCAGAAGCATACGGAAGACTTTTCATCATCAGTTGTGTCATAGGGGCGTTGAATGTGCCAATGTCCAATATCATCATTTCGCAGGGTGTGTCGAAAACATCTGCGTCGGCAATGATCATCGGCTCTATCGTCAATGTCGCATTAGACCCTTTGTTTATCTACACTTTTAATTGGGGCGTGGAAGGTGCAGCATGGGCAACCATTCTTTCAAGAATTATCACAACAATCATTTATATTCGCTTCTTCCTCTCGAAAGCAGAGGTGAAAGTATCGTTTATCCTGTTCGCTCCCACGATAAGGATGTATGCAGACATTATCAAGATAGGCATCTCGATGCTCTTTCTGCAATTGCTCCAAACTCTTTCTATCAGTCTGTTGCAGAGAGCAGCCGTGAAATATGGTGTAGAGGCTGTCGCGGCTATAGGTATCGTCCTGAAAATCGTCACATTGGGAACAAACGTGGTCTTCGGGTTTGTCAAAGGACTGCAACCGATGGCAGGCTATAACTACGGAGCGGGCAATTTCCAACGATTAAAGGAAGCGGTGCACTATTCCCTGATACTCACAACCTCGTTTTGTGTGCTTTGGAGCATACTCATAATGGCATTTACCTCTCCTGTTATCAGCTGTTTCGGCAAAGACGAAACAATGCAAGAAATAGTAAGAATTGCGCTTAGAGCCAATACCATCATGTTCTTCACATTCGGTTTTCAATTTGTGTATTCCACACTATATATGGCAATCGGAAGGGCGAGGCAGAGCCTTCTGCTTAATATCGGACGGCAAGGACTCTTTTTTATCCCCACCATATTGCTGCTTCCATCGTATTGGGGATTGAACGGAGTACTCTATGCCCAGCCTGTCGCCGATGTCTTTGCAACCTTGATGACGCTGCTCTTTGCCGTCCGAATTCACGGGGAGATAGGTCATCAATCACATCTCACAACAGAGAATTTATAATGTTGAACTTAAAAGATATGATTATGCTAAGACTTATTCAAACAGAAAACTTTAAGATAATGCTCTCTTCTTGTTCTACAAAAGAACAGATACAAAAGGCGTCAGACAACTTTATATTAAAGGTTGTTGCTCTATGTGATACAGAAGAAGATACTGTCTCGTTGTTTCGTATTCTCCGCTATACTCGTTTTCGTTTACAAACCTTGCAAGAGAAGTACTTGATGGACGGAGAGGGGAAAAAATGTATTGGAGCTACTCTTTGTCATTGACACAGAGCTGGAATTGCTGAAGGTGCGAATGCAGGGGCTTCTTCCTGTTTTGCCCGTCAAACCAGTTCAGAAACTCCGTTGGACAGGCAAGGCGACAGATTTAGTTGAATTGCTTTACGCACTCGACACCTGTGACTGTATCAACGATGGTGAAATCGGTATAGAAGAACTGGCAGACGCTCTTTCTGAAATCTTCGGTGTGGAAATCAAGAACTGCTACAACGTCTATATGAATATAAAACGTCGCAAGGATGACAGCCGCACCTATTTCCTTGATGAACTCCGTGAGAAACTGAACAAACGAATGGTAGAGAGTGACCTGAAAGGCAGAAAATTCAAAAAGCGGTAATTGCATGCAAATAATCAATCAGGCTTCCCCAAACGAGATGGAAGCCTGATTTTTTCATCCATAAAGAACGGTACGATGTAAAATGGTTACTGCCGATGTTGCCATTTCTCTTGAAATTCACGAGTCAGTTGCACGATTTCCCCTCCGATTATTGCCAATTCAAGTGTCAGTTTCTCCAGCTTTGCGAGCATAACAAGGGCTTTCTTTTCTGTAAAATTGCTCTTCAAAGCGACAACTGTCTGGTTGTAATTCACCCCGACACTGCGGAATTGTCCATACAAAGTCGTCAGCTTCTGATAATAGTCAAGCAATGAACGATCGACTTTTATCACCCGAAATGTCTCGTTAAAGACCCTTGCTTTGATGAAAGCGGCTCTGTTTTGAAGCCCTGATTGTTCGAATAACGTCAGGAAACGAGCAAATTCAGTGTCCGTAAATCGAACCATACAACAATGGTTGGCTCGTTCATTCTTGGGAGGTCGTCCCACATTTCTCTTTGTCATTACTTCTGATTTTAATGGTTTATAATTCTCTCTTCAGGAAACAGAACGTGCTAATTCCATTGGAGAGCGTTTGCAATATAACAGCCTTCAAGACAACGAAAATTTCCAATCGAGAACACCGACTTCGGAGGTGTTCCGCCCTCTGCCAAGAGCAAGGGTTTTATGCAGCAAAAACGGAGTCGTGCTGCATAAAACATACCTTGCTATTTGCTCCGACGCAAATAAATCCGTCCGTGAAGGACGGAAAACGATTCACTCAAAAAAAGAACGCTTTATGCCTCGAAGGCTTCAGTTTACCGCTTGGAGGCAAAGTTACTAAGCGTTGTGCCTAAACCACTTACCTTTCACAGGGTCACAAATACGCAAATCGAAGCCACAAGTACGCAGTTAGCAAAAAGCTACTGACAACAGTACCATAAAGCCATATTTTTGCATTGTCGAATGTGTCTGCGAGGGTATATATCTTCGATAATATCCACTCTCGATGAACGAGATCCTCGAACGTATAAATGTACAAAAGTGGATGCAATCGAACGATTGTCCTGATAAACGAAAATGAGAACCTCTGCCGGAATACATAGGCAGGAGGTCGTGCCTATGCGGAAGTAACCCCATAGCTGTACCAATATCCGATAAAAGGCAGATTCTTTCAAAGAAGTGAATATGCCTATATTGAAGTGACCAATAGAATGTATCACGATTAAAACCAAAAGAGTATGACAAAGAAGAAAATTGGCACTGTTGATCCCGTTGCCATCCGAGAACTTATTTCACAGGGTATTCCTATGGAAAGAAAAGAGAGTGAGATGAAAAGCTCTCAGGAAGAAAAACAAGAAAAATCGGAGTTCCCAGATGATGCACCAATAGCAAGGGATTTCGTGAAAAGCCAAAAGCGAGAAAAGCGTATGGTCGCGAAAGGAGACTATGAATCCCTTTTCATCTGTCGAAACACCCTGAAAAATCGCAAGACTATCTATATTGCCAAAGAGCTGCAGGACACGTTGGCGGAGATAGTCATGTCGATGAGAAACAGAGATATGACCATTGGTATCTATGTGGAGAACATCATCCTCCATCATCTTGAAACTTACAAGGATGAAATTAATAGATTAGCGGAGATGAAGTTCAAGAAGTTATTGTAAATTCCTATCTTCAGATGTTTTAAATGGAACTGTTTTTCTCCTTGTCGTATTGCCCTACAACACCGAAGGGTTAGCTTACTGAGATGCGGCAAACATCCCACGAGCAGAATGTTACCGAAGATAGAGTCGGGAGACAGGAATTTGTCTCTTTCTGCCGATACAAGGGCAAAGTCCTGCGAGGACTAGTCGAACGACGAAATGTGGAGTGTGCCCTGTTTTATGTAAATACACCTCTTGCGACATTTTTATGCTCCGCAAGGGGCATGTTCTTGCCTCATTCTTTACTTCTGTGCGCTCTTCCAATACCAATATATAGAGTTATGACTATTTCGATCTTCTATATCCCCTTGTTCTTTAGTGGTAAAGATTGTACTCCTGTAAAATTAAAGGTATAACACGATCTTCCTAAAAGTAAGAATAAAGTAGGAAATATCAGGTATATGAGGATTTTGTAGAATAATCTAGATCTTCCTCTTATTCTAAATTTCTGTGCTTTTACACATGTTTTTCGAGAAATCTTTCTTGGAATGATAGAAAAACACTACTTTTGTAGTCGAGAATTACGAGACGGTTACACATAAAATTCGATTACAGGGATGATAAAGCGTGATAACTACTTGGCCGAATTGGTTTCATTGCAAGGCAATGGTATGATTAAAATAATAACAGGAATGCGTAGATGTGGAAAATCGTATCTCCTGTTTGAGATTTTTGTATCGTATCTTGAACAACAAGGAATTACATCAGATCATATCATAAAAGTGGATCTTGAAGATTTCAAGAATAGAGATTTAAGAAATCCAGACAATTTGTATTCTTATATTGAAAATTGCATTAGAGATAAAGAGAAGTATTATGTGCTACTGGATGAAGTTCAGATGCTTGATCATTTCGAGGACGTTCTCAATGGTTTTCTCAAGATGCAGAATGTTGATGTATATGTTACTGGTAGCAATGCAAAATTTCTTTCGAAGGATATTATAACAGAGTTTCGAGGACGTGGATATGAAGTAAAAATGTTCCCATTATGTTTCCATGAATATATGTCTGCATATAAAGGCTCTATTCAAGCCGGGTTAAATGAATATCTGCTATATGGAGGATTGCCACAAATTCTGTCATGTACTACAGAGGAACAAAAAGTTAAGTTTTTGAAATCTCTGTTTGAGGAAACTTATATCAAGGACATTAAGGATAGGTATGATATAAGAAAAAATGATGATTTAGAAGAACTTATCAACATTATGGCGTCTGGTATCGGTGCATTGACAAATCCCAATAAACTTGCAAATTCATTTCGCAGTGAGAAAAAATCATCTATATCCTATGACACAATAAAGGATTACATCGACTATTTATGTGATTCTTTTCTTGTTGAAAAGGCAACTCGATATGATATAAAGGGCAAACGCTATATAAACTCTCCTTTCAAATATTATTTCATGGATTTAGGGCTACGCAATGCTCGTATCAATTTCAGACAATATGAAAAGAGCCATTTGATGGAAAACCTTATCTATAATGAAATGCGTGTTCGTGGATTTAATGTAGACGTTGGAGCAGTTCCTATTGTAAATGTCAAAGAAGATGGAAAAAGACAACGTTCCACTTTGGAGGTTGATTTTGTCTGCAATCTTGGAAGCCGAAGGTACTACATTCAATCCGCATACAGAATGGGAACAGATGAAAAAGTGAAACAAGAGCGAGCATCTTTATTAAAAGTGGATGATTCATTCAAAAAGATAATCGTAATAGGTGAAGAATGTCCTGTTACAAGAGATGAACAGGGAATAACCACAATTAGTGTTTATGATTTCCTGCTTAACGAAAACTCCCTAGAATTATAAATATAGAATTCATTATGCTTATAAATAAATATACATTTTCCGGACATGAATCGTTTCCTTGCAAAGCTTTGTGGCTTAAGAAGGGGTATGATTTTGCACTAGAGAATAATGACTGGAACGAACTTTATTCTATTGTCAAACTCGGAGTTGGTAAGAATATGGTCGCCTCTATACGTTATTGGATGAGAGCATTTGGAATGCTTGATGATGACGGACTAACAGACATTGCTCATCTTATATTTGACTCTAATAATGGCACAGACCCATTCATTGAAGATCTTGGGACACTTTGGCTTTTACATTATACACTTATAAGCACAGGAGAAGCTACACTTTATAGATTGTTTTTTACAAACTTCCAACGCGAACGTCTCACCTTTGATCGTGAACACGTTGTTGCATTTGTGAAGCGTACGATGACGGAAAAAGGGAAATTGAAGAGTTTCAATGAGAATACGGTAAAAAAAGACGTTGGAGTGCTTCTACAGAATTATGTTCTCTCACACAAAACTTTATCTATGGAAGATTATTCTGTCCTTATGACAGATCTAGACTTGATTCGTTTATCAGGAGACGAAAAGCAATATTCTTTTAATGTAGAGGGGAAGCGTCAAATTCCGCTTGAGATTCTGCTCTACGCAATCGTGAGAGAGAAAGGAGATAATGATAGCGTAGACTATGATATGCTGCAAACCATAGGTAGCATATTCTGCCTAACTGATATGGAACTCATAAATATGCTCATCGATATACAAGAACTATTTCCAGATGTATTTCGTTATTCCGACACAGCAGGATTACGTCAAGTTCAATTTCTTCATAAATTGAAACCAAGTGAAGTTCTTAAACACTACTATAGAAATGAAGAATTTTAGTCTGTCAGCCAACATAGAATCAGGAGTCACAGGTAGCGATAGGTATATTGTTACACCTAATGTAGAAAAAGTGGTGGGAGAAATTGTCCGCCAATATCAGACTGGCATACACTCTTTTACCATTATTGGTACATACGGTACTGGAAAATCGTGTTTCCTACTCAGGTTGGAGCATGATTTGATAGGAACGGATACATACAATGTATTGATAAAAAATTCAAGAGTACTAGCACCAGTTAGTGGCTTTGATGTTCTAAATATAGTGGGAGAGTATCATCCACTAGATTATTTGCTCATTAAGAAATTGAGCAAGAAGACTAATGGGGATACAGCTATAGAGATGTTGCGTAACTATTATCACCGACTGAAGAAGCATAATAAGATGCTCGTAATAGTTATAGATGAGTTTGGCAAGATTCTTGAACATGCTGCCAAAAATGAGGTTGAGAAAGAACTATACTTTATACAACAGTTGGCAGAGTTCGTCAATGTTCCAGGACGAAATATACTTCTGCTTACAACTCTTCATCAGAATTTTAGTGCATACGCTTCAAAGCTGAATATTGTTCAAAAAAACGAATGGGCAAAAGTAAAAGGGCGTTTCCAAGAGGTGGTTTTTGCGGAGCCAGTGGAGCAACTGTTGTATATGGCGGCAGAGGTATTGCGTAATAATACCGATATACTTAGTATACAAACCCATTCTATCTATGAAATTGCTTTGCAATGTAAATTTATTGCACCTACTCTCAAGGAAGGAACAATGCAAAAGCTTTTTCCTTTAGATACATTCTCTGCGATTATACTCACTAAGGCTATTCAGAAATATGGTCAAAATGAACGCTCCTTATTTTCATTCCTTAATTCCAAAAGTTCTGATTCTTTAAGTAATTTCACTCCTACACCTACCTGTACATACAATTTAAGTGTTGTTTATGATTATCTTGTGGCAAACTTTCATTCGTATTTAACCGATGTAAATGCAGATTCAATGGGATGGAGGGCTATTATTATTGCCATTGAGCGTGTCGAAACTGCTAATTGGGAAAACGATCTGTCAATGACAGCTGCCTTAAAAACAGTAAAGGCTATCGGACTACTTAATATTTTTGGCAGTTCAGGTTTTTCTATGCCAAGGAAGCAACTTATTGAATATATGAAATATGCGATGGCTATAGATATGGCAGAGGTTGTGTTAGAACAACTCATTAATCTCCGCATCATACGATACGCAGAATATAAAGCACGATACATTCTATTTGAAGGGACAGATATAAACATTGAAGATGAGATTATAAAGGCTTCTGCTGTTATTCCTGTTCCAATACATCCTATTGATTTACTTCGAAAGGAATTCAAGAATCGTGTAGCTCCAGTCAAAGCATATTATTATCACAGCGGGACACCTCGCTATTTTGAGTATAGGCTTTATGATGAGCCATTCGGTCAGCCTCCTGCGAACGAGGTTGATGGTTTTATTGAATTAATTTTCTCAACCCGTGAAAATACGTATGATGAAGTAAGTAGTTTCAGTAAAGATTGTAAGCATGCGATCGTCTTTGCAGTCTTCAACCATACGGAAGCAATCATTGAACATCTGCACAAAATACAAATCTATGACTATATCGTAGAAAAAATCTTGATAGACAAAACTGATAATGTTGCCTTGAGTGAAATTCGCAACCTTAGAATGTATGAACAGAATTTGCTGAACAAAAAGATAAAAAACAGTCTATTTTCATATCATGACGAGGTAACGTGGTTTTATAAAGGTATGGAGAAAAAGATTAGTAGCCAACGAGATTTTAATGCTTTGCTTTCTGATGTTTGTAATGATGTATATTTCCTCACTCCTGTAATAAACAATGAACTTATTAATCGTCAAAAACTGAGTGCTAGTATATCTGCTGCACGTGTAAAATATCTGCAAGCTCTCATTTTATATGCGGATAAAGAGGACCTCAGTTGGGAAAAAGATAAATATCCGCCAGAGAAGACAATCTATTACACACTACTCCAAACGACGGGGTTACATCAATACGGAGAGTTTGCGGATGCTCCACAAGTGGATGGTATGATGTCACTTTGGAATGCATGTGAGAATTTTCTTCGTAGCACTCAGGAAAAACCACGTAAAATATCAGAGCTGATAAAAATACTCTCAGAGCAGCCCTATAAGATAAAAATGGGAGTGTTGGATTTTTGGATCCCGACCTATTTATTTATAAAAAGGCTTGACTATTCTCTTTTTGGGAGCAATGGCGTGTATATCCCTGAAATCAATATGGAGTTTTTTGATTTATTAAAAAAACATCCCTCTGATTTTACTATCAAGGCGTATGCTGAGGATGGGGTAAAGATTGAATTCTACAATCAGTATCGCAAGTTTATCCATGCGCCGGAGAGTAAAAAGATAAATAGCAATAAGTTTATTGAAACTATCAAGCCATTCTTTGTATTTTATCATCAGTTGAATGATTATGCTAAGCACACTTGCAAGTTTGATCATATAACAACTCTGCGTTTTCGAGACGTACTTGCCAAGGCGAAAGATCCTGAGAAGACATTCTTTGAGGATTTACCTGAAGCATTAGGATACGACAAGAATTCATTAAACAACACGGATTTTGTTGCAAACTATTGCCACCTTATACAAAAAGCAGTGAGAGAACTTCGCTCGTGTTATACTTCGTTGATAGACAGAATAGAGGAACAGATAATTGAACGGCTTGAACTTCAAGAGTATGAATATATAGATTACATTACAGAGATTCGGCAACGTCTTTCACACATAAAAGAACATCTCCTTTCAGACAAGCAACGTGATTTCTATAATCACGTTATGGCAGAATTCGACAATCGACAAGAATGGTATCAAAGTATTGCTTATGCTGCGCTGGATCAACCACTTGAACGTTTGAGAGATGATCAAGAGGAACAACTCGTTGACAATATCATATATCTCTTCCGAGAGTGTGAAAAACACTCTGTTGTTTCAGAAGCGATGTCTTTTCAAGTAAGTGTCGAAGAAAAAAAACGTTCTAAAGAATTAGAAGCTAGAATTGAGAAGTTATTGTCGGAGGATGTCAATCTCAACATTTATGCATTGATGAACCTATTGAAGAAGAAAATGAAATGATAAAGGTGAGACATATACTCGGCATATCGGGAGGGAAAGATAGTGCAGCTCTTTCCATCTATCTAAAGCATAAATACCCTCATATGAAGATAGAGTATTACAATTCTGACACAGGTTGTGAGTTGAAAGAGACGGAGTTACTAATAGATAAACTCGAAGCCTATTTAGGGAGTATTAAGCGATTACGTGCAGCAGAAGGCAGTCCAGAGGCAACTCCTTTTGACCACTTTCTAAAAGCCTGTGGTGGATTTCTTCCATCTCCACAGGCTCGATGGTGCACGCAAAAAATGAAATTGGCTGAATTTGAAAGATTTGTTGGAGATGACTATGCTGTATCCTATGTCGGTATACGTGGTGATGAAAATCGTGATGGCTATATTTCCTCAAAACCCAATATCCAAGCTGTATTTCCATTCAGGAGAAATATTTGGAGTATTGATATTATCAATAAGGCTCTGCATAATGATCAGCGGGAACAAATAATTGATATCTATAATCGATTTTGTTCTGAATTCCAATTGGAAGAAATTATGGAGATCTTGAAAAGACCTCTGAATAAACAGTTCTACTATTCTAAAACGCTTAATGCTTTGCTTGATATTGATGTAAAATTATTCAACCGCGTAGTTTTTGAGTATCTAAAGACTACAGAGTATCCTGTGGGAAAATTGGATTCATTTCCATTAATAGATAATGATGAGGTTCTTGTAAAGGAAGATATATTCCGTTTGTTGCGCGAAAGTGGAGTTGGAGTTCCCGCGTATTATGAAGAGATACCTTTTGAAGTTGATGGAAAAATTGGAACATACTGCCGAAGCCGATCAGGCTGCTATTTCTGTTTCTACCAGCAGAAAATCGAATGGATTTGGCTCTATGAGCAACACCCCGACCTATTCAAAAAGGCAATGGAATACGAGAAGGATGGTTACACATGGATTCAAGGCGAGAGTTTGGAAGACTTAATTAAGCCTGAACGCATACGTCAAATTAAGTTAGATGCTATCAAACGACAAGAACAAAGAGCAAAGATGAACAGCAATTCTTTGTTGGTAGATATATTCGCAGATGATGATAATGATGTTTTATGTGCAAATTGTTTTATATGAGAAAAGGGGCATTTTTAAATTTGTATGACGAGGATAAGTTATATGATATAATCTACTATCATAATCCCTCTCATTGGATAGATAATAAAATTGATGATTTAAATCCAATCTCAGATGAAGCTAAGTGGTCAGAAGAAATAAAATATTATGAAGGAGGGGTCATTTCTGAAAGTATTAAGAATCTACCAACGAATACAGGTGGTATATATATGTTTTATCTTAAAGGGATTAATCTTCCATTTATTGAAAAATATGTTGTTTACATCGGTAGGTGTCATTATTCAGAAGGAAGACAACATATTCGTAAACGGGCAAAAGAATATGATTCTGATGAATCAAGGACAGATATTGTCAGAATGAAAAAGTACTGGAAAGATTATCTGTTTTATCGTTATTATCCAGAAACAAATAATGAACAAATAGATAAAGATGAGGTTGCCCTTATTCGTGCAATAAGACCTCCATTTAATTCGGAAATACCAGATAAATTAGATGTTCAACCAACTGAAAAGGCATTTTAATCATGGAACCAACAAAAATACCTGCAATAAAAGGAAGAATTGGAAATACTGTTTACTATTGTGCCACTATGTCCTTCGGGCAAATTAGCAGGATGGTAAAAAAGGTTGATGATGAATTACATACAGCTAATTCATTAAAAGAGCAGATACAACGCTCTCTCTCCAATAATTACATAAGGATAAAAGAGTATATATTAAACCGTGAAGACCGCTTTTTTGACAGCCTTGTTCTTGCCGTTTATGATGGAGATCCTTTGTGGACAGAAATTCGATTTGAGGTAGAAAATAATCAGTACCCAAATATCGGATTATTGGAGTTCTCTGGTCGTGAAAAGATTTTTCCAGTTGATGGTCAGCATAGAGTAGAAGGAATCAGAGCTGCATTGTTGGAAAATAGAGAGTTGGAAAATGAGACCATTAGTGTGATGCTTATAGGTCATCAAAATACAACAGAAGGAATGAAAAAATCTAGGAGAATCTTTTCAACGCTTAACAGGTATGTTAAACCTGTTCGTTTAGGAGACATTATTGCTCTTGATGAGGATGATACGGTTGCTATTGTTACACGAGATTTATTGGAAACATACCCCTTGTTTATGGGAGAAAGGATAAAGGCGAGTAATAATAAATCAATTCCTCAGTCAGATAAAAAAGCATTTACTTCATTGATGACATTATATGAATGTCATCTTGTGCTTTACTGGGTATTCAAATGTCAAAAAGAACGGCATCGTTATGTAAAATCTCAAATAAAAGATCAGTTAAAATATAGACCATCTGATGATATTATTGCTGAATTTAATCGGTATTTGGTCGGTTTCTGGGATTGTATGAATTCTACTTTTGAAGAGATAGAGGCATACATAAATAATAATTCAGATAATCCAGCTGCAGAACTACGTTCTACAGAAAATGGAGGAAATCTGTTTTTCCGTCCAATCGGTTTATTGCCATTTGTTGAGGCTGTTGCTAGAATATTGTTAGCAACAAATAAGTCATTCGATGAGATAATCTCTGGTTATGTAAATTTGAATCGTAATGTTCATTCTGACATGTGGGATATGATATTATGGAATCCAATAACTAGAAAGATGATTATGAGAAACCAATCATTGGTTAATTCCCTATTGATAAAAATGATGGATGATAGCATTTTAACCGAAAGAGAAAAGACTAATATGATAAGTAAGTACGCAACAATATTCAATATAGAACTGCCTGAGGCAGAACGAAGAATAGCTACAATAAGATTGTAACTATGTTAAAAGATGTGACATTTCCGGCACACCGCCATTTTAAATCGCGGACAGAGTGGGAGCCGATAGGTTTCTTCTCTGACTGCCTTTGCAATGCCACACAGTTCGATTTGATGTTAGGCTTCTTTTCCTCGTCCGCAATCAATGTTTTGGCAGACGGTTTCGCCTCTTTCCTCTACAATGGTGGTCGTATGAATCTGATTGTAAATGACATTCTTACCGAACAGGACAAAAACGCCATTGCCAACGGTGAACTTGATACACCAATTCCGTTTTTTGATATTACAGACATTGAGAAACTGAAAAACACACTTTCGGAGCGTGATGCTCACTTCTTCGATTGTCTTGCGTGGCTTATCCGTAACAATCGACTTGATATAAGAATCGTTGCCCCCAAAGACGGCATTGGCATTTCTCACACCAAAACAGGCATTTTTAGCGATGGTGTGAATAAGGTCGGGTTCGATGGCTCTTGCAACTTTTCACGGTCGGCATTGATTGACAACATCGAAAGCCTTACGGCTTTCTGCGATTGGGATAGCAACCCAGCATCCGCAACAATAAAAAGAATCAATTGTGAATTTGAACTTGTATTTGATGGTCAAGACGAGAATGTTATTTTTGTACCAACAGACAAGGTAAAAACCCATATTGCCGAATCGTTCAAGAACAAGGAACTGAAAGATTTGCTTGAAGATGAGTACAAATTTATCCAACAGGATATTGCCGATAAATCATTGCCAAAATCAATAATAAAAGCATTGAGTAAAGCTAAAAGCAAGGTTGAAATCGAGATTGAGAGGATAAAGAAGCAAGGCGAAACCATTGAGCCAATTGACTTCGGCAGACCTCGTTTCCCCTACGAATCTGGACCGCGTGAATATCAGAAACAAGCATTCGAGAATTGGAAGAGCAACAAACAGAAAGGTTTGTTTGCCATGGCTACAGGCACAGGAAAAACCATCACTTCATTGAATTGTCTGCTTGAAATCTACAACAAGTTAGACTACTACAAAGCCATTATCCTTGTCCCGACAATCACACTTGTCGAACAGTGGGAAATTGAATGTAAGAAGTTTAATTTCAGTACTATTATAAAAGTCTGCTCGAAGTATAACAATTGGAAATCGGCAGTGGCCAATCTTCGTTTGCTCGAAATGACAAACGCCCACAATGATATATCTTACATTATCATATCAACTTACGCTTCATTTGTTCGATCCAATGTTTTTATGGAATTGAACCAATTCCCCAAAAACAAACTTTTGCTTATCGCAGATGAAGCACACAATATGGGCGGAGGATTGATGGATCAACGTTTGTCAGACATAAGATATTTGCGCCGCATTGGACTTTCTGCCACACCCGAAAGGCAGTTTGACAATACGGGTAACCGCAAACTGATGGACTTCTTTGGCTGTGCCGACAGTTATACATTCGAGTATTCAATGGCAGAAGCTATTCAGAATGGAGCTTTGTGCCGTTACTATTACTATCCGCACATTGTTCGTTTGACTGAAAACGAGATGGAAGAATATGTTGGACTATCAAAGAAAATAGTCAAGATAATGGGTTTCCATGATGAGGAAAGCCAGGAACGTTTGAAAATGCTTTTGCTGAAACGCAAACGCATCATTCATAAAGCTGCAAATAAGTTGTCTGTTTTTAAACAGATTGTTCAACAGCGAATGGAAGAAAGAAGTAGTTTGAAATACACATTGGTCTATGTCCCAGAGGGTAACAAGCCCGATAATTTCGAGGCTGATATTTTCGACCAATCCGACACCATCGCTTCCGACCCCGAAACCGAACATCTGATTGATGATTTCACCCGCATTGTTCGTGATATGGATTCCCATATCATTGTCCGTCAGTTTACTTCCGAATCAACCGACCGCGATGCCATGCTCAAAGGCTTTGCCGATAGCAGCATTGATGTGCTTACCTCGATGAAGTGTTTGGACGAAGGTGTTGATGTGCCGCGAAGCGAATTGGCTATTTTCTGTGCAAGCACAGGAAACCCACGCCAATTCATTCAACGCCGTGGTCGTGTCCTGCGAACACACAAAGACAAACGCTTCGCCATCATTCACGACCTCATCGTAATACCCGACAATGTGTTCGATGAAGAATGTTATGCTTTGGAAAAAAGCCTTGTGCAAAGCGAGTTGAGGCGTGTCCGTGATTTTGCATTATTGTCAGAGAATCTGAATGATACCGACAACGAACTGCAAGATGTGTTGAATCATTATAATTTATCCATATTTAATTAGTGCAATATGAGTACATATCAAACTAACGGCGATAAGATTTTACAAGCTGTGATTACTGATGAACAGCTTATCAAATTCTATGACTATAATCCCGATGATTTTATGTCAATATCAGATGCATTGGATTCTGATATTGCAGTAATTCAAGCTATTGCCCAAATCATCAATCGAAACGAGGAAAAAGCGACCGAAAAGGAAATATACAATGAGGTTAGTAACTATCTAAGAGCAAATATATGATTATCAAAGACATTAGAATTAATAACTTTCGCAGTTATTATGGAAATAACAACCTTTCGCTATCAAAAGGTCTGACTTTGGTAATTGGAGACAATGGTGATGGCAAAACAACTTTGTTTGAGGCATTAGAATGGTTGTTCGACACAACAGGAGAGAGCCGAAAAGATTCTCATATTTCTGAAAAGCGTAAATCAGAATTGGAAATTGGAGAAAGCGATGAAGTTTCGGTAAACATTACCTTTGAACACGATGGCGAGAAGGAGATAGAAAAGAGTTTCACTTTTGAGAGAATATCCGAAGATAATATTCGTACAAAGGATTACAAGTTTGTCGGATATTTCATTGATGGTACAGAACGACATTCATGTGCTGGCGATAAACTGCTAAATACTTGTTTCGAACCTGTCATCCGTAAATATTGTTTGTTCAAAGGAGAAAATGAACTCAATATTTTCGACAATGACACTGCGTTGAAAACTCTGGTTGACACTTTTTCTGGTATTAAGGATTTTGATAAATTGGTTGAATTAACTTCGAATTTCGAGCAAAAATCAGCCAATGCTACAAATCGTGAGTTGCAAAACGATAAGAAAGTATCGAAGCAGGCAAAAGAACTGAATGCACAACTGAATGATGTCACAAATGACATTCAGAATATCAAGTCAGAACTCAGTCAAAAGAAAATATCCATCAATGAATTTTCCTCGAAATTGGAATTGCTGGAAAAGAACCAAGAAACATCGGAACGCTACCAAGCCATAAAAGAGCGCATCAAAGGACTGAAAGACAAGCGAATAAAGTTGGTAGTGGGGTCATCGTGCGAGTACAGCACCAATCTGTTGGATGAATATTGGATTCTGCGTTCTTTCCCAGCAATCATAAAAGAGTTTTCGGCAAAAGTATCTGCATTGAGCAAGGAAAAACGAAGACTTGACAGGCAGGAAACGGAACGCCGTGCGAAAGAGGCTGGAGAGCGTGAGACAATATCAAAGATTCAGAAACTCGCCAATGATGCCGTTCCTTTGCCGTGGAATTTGCCCGATGAGGTGACAATGAAAGAAATGATCGACGATGAGATTTGCAAAGTCTGCGGTCGCCCTGCCCCAATAGGTTCGGAGGCTTACGAGTTTATGTGCAACAAACTGAATGAATATCTTGCCCATATAGCAGCGGAAGCCAATAAAAATTCAGGTACGAAAGAAGATGATGAGAAGCCGCTGTTTCCCAATTCATTCATCAATGAGTTGCATTCTCGCCAAATCAAATTGAGTGGCGACACGGAGCAGGAGATTTCAAAGATTGCGACAACCATTTCAGACCGTTTGGAATTTGTCACCAAAAGAAAAGCCGAGTTGACAGAAGTGGACAAACAGTTACAAGAGTTGGAAACAGAACAAAATGATTTGCTGATGCAGTCAGGGTTAAGCTCAGACCTGCTAGATAAAAGCATATCCGATTTGAGAGGCTTCTTTGATGCTAAAAGCCGTGCCGAAAGCCGTGTTTCAGAATTGGAAACCACTCTGAAATATAAGGAGAGTACGAGGGCAGAAATACAAGAAAAACTGTCGCAACTTGAACCAACAAGTTCAATGACACAGGTTTATCAGCGTGTTCATACTGCATTTGAACGAATAACCAAAGCATTTGCAAACGCAAAAGAGCAGAACATCAACAACTTCTTGCAAATGCTTGAAACTGAATCGAACAAGTATTTACAGAAGTTGAACAAAAACGACTTCTACGGTATAATCCGAATCAGAAAAACCATCAACAATTCAGCACGTATCGAACTTTATAGTGACAATGGCACACGAATCGAAAATCCGAACGGTGCACTGAAGACAACTATGTATATGTCGGTTCTGTTTGCTATTTCTCAAATTACGACTTTGAAACGCGAACAAGACTATCCATTGATATTTGATGCTCCGACATCTTCATTCGGCGGTTTCAAGGAAGATACATTCTACAATGTAATAGATACCATTGACAAGCAATGTGTTATCGTTACGAAAGATTTGCTCAATATCAACAAGGCAACAGGTCAAAAGGCGCTGGATTTCGACACAATCAACAAACTTTCGTGTTCTATTTATCGGATTGAGAAAGTAGAGCCGTTCAATGATAAGGATTTGTCAACTATTCAAACAGTTGTTAAACGAGTAAGATAGTGAATTATGGCAACAGAAAAAATATATGATTTGTGGGCAAGCCGAAATCCACAATGGGAAAAAAGATACGAAGACAGCATCATCAAGAACTTTTGCGATTATGGGCGTGGTGCAACTTCTTTACGTGAAGACAGAGGTAAAGTCTTTGGCGGTGGTTATGAAATATTCATTGTTGCATTTTTTATAGGGCTTTATTTCAACCAAAAACGACCGCTCATAGAAGACACGCAAAAACGTAAGACTTTCGGACAGCCCATTCAGTATTGGGGCAATTTAGACTCTGTCAAAGGACGGAAAGCCTATCCGAAACTCCGCGAGTACATTTTCACCGCCCTTGTCAGCCGTACCGACATTGATTTCATCGCTTTGGAAAAAGGCGAAATGACCTCACGCAAAGCGGTTGATATGCTCATGCAAACTATGGAAGAATATGCTAATTGGGGTTTTCACTTTATGGAAGACAAACTAACTGATTCCCCTAATTATTTCTTTAGAGAAACTGCATTCTTAGAAGTATTTTTAGCTTTCAATGCCTCTATTGCAACAAGTATAGACGAAGAAGAGCCTGAATCTTTGGATTAAATTGATGGAGTTTGCTTTACAAAGTACATTTGATACTCACTCATAACAGATTTGTTCTATCTCCTTTTTCTTACATCTCGTATATCCCGCATTTTATACGTTTTTTCCGTCGGGGAGGTCATTTTCGTTTCAGTGGCGTAAAAAAGGGAGGGCTTAGGACAAACAAAGCGAGAATACTACCTGCAATGAAATGAAAGTGTGGAGATTGTCGTCGTAACGGCTTGCCGCTCCGACCTTTTTTGTCCGTGAAAGCCCGAAACTACCTTTGTCACTGACAACGAACAACCGAGCCCGACATGATATACGGGCATAAGTGGAGGATGTGCAGGGAGAGAAGCAGGACAAAACAAAAAACACAGTCTTTAAGGACTCATTTTATCATAGGAAGAGGAGAATACACGGAAAACAGAAAGCCACCTCAACGGACAGCTTTACGAAAATAATTTGGAAAGGTTTCTATTTTCTCACGATATCCCCTTATCTTTGCGACAGACAAAGTGGTTCTTTGAAATGGCAAAATAAGGTAGAGTATAGAAGATCACTGGTTTCCTTATCGTTACCTGCCTTCATTGATAATCAATTTAATCTGTTGATTATTTGGTGTTTATAAAATTTTCCACGTCTTGCGCAGTGAAAGGAAAGGGGTTTACGGATATTGCACAAATCGGCTATCTCTTTCAGATAGGCATTCATCTTCTGATTGGAGAGAATCGGCAAGAGATGACCGTTTTTCCGGACAGGAGCATATTTCTCGATAATCCTCTTGGGGATGTCGAGCAGGATGATATTGGTGGCTACCCTTGTTTTCTGGCGTCTGGTCATGATCCATTCACGTCCGTCCAATTCAACGATGTTATCCTCGGTTAAATTGGACACATCAATATACGCCAGGCCACTGAAACAGGAGAATATGAAAATATCGCGAACCAAATCCAATCTGGGTATGGATATTTCTTTTCCAATGATTCGCTGAATTTCTTCATCGGTTAGAAACCCTCTGTTGGAATCTTGCGTATGAAACCGCTTGTTCACAAAGGGGTCATGAGACAGAAATCCATGTCTGCGCCCATAAAGAGTAATGGTTTTGAAAAGCTTCAAGATTTTGGTTGCCGTATTCGGACAACAATGGGCTACAGTCAGCAGATATATCTCAAAGTTATGAATGACCAACGGGGTAAGCTCTGAGAATTTGAGATCCGTTCTGTTGTACTTCGCTTTGAGGAATCGGGTAAAATGCCGTTTGCTGTTTTCGTATTTTTGTAAAGTGGCAGCCGTTTTATTGATTCCCACCTGGGCCCAGACATCCTCGTTATGTTTATCGAAAAGTTCCATTATACTGTTTAATGTATCCGTTTGTCCGCAGTATTCCGATTTGATTCTCTCCGGCGTCAAATCATCTACTGTTACTTCCAAACGTTTGTAAATGGTCAGAATATCGGCCCTGATTTCTTCGATCTTTCGATTGACTTCAAGTGCTTCTGCACTATGTCCTTTGACTTTCTCTTTTTCTGAATCCCATAATTGGACATTGACAGACAGGCCTGTAGATCCCAGCGACAAACGCTCCTTATTCAGATAAATCCGAATGAGGATGGGCGTCTTACCTTCTTTGTTGATGTAATTGCTGCGCAAGTAAAAAACTGAACGAAATTGACTCTTCATTTTGCTCCAAAATTAGTGTAACCATACGGCTACAAAGTTCGACATATGATTTTGAAACAGAGTAATTTGTCAATCGTCTAAACATCGTCTTAACGTCGTCTGTGGTTACAATTTTCAGCCCCTTTGTTTTTTGTAACCAAAATGGAACCACCGGAGGCATATTTACGGAATATACGCCTATTCCGAACCTCATCCGACGTGTGGGGTGGCGACAAAGAAAAAGCGCCTTAATTCGTTGGAATTAAGACGCTTTTGGATTCGTTTCTAAAATTGCTTCAGATGACCTATAGCCTATCTTTCAGCTATTTAGCGGTATGGACGGGACTCGAACCCGCGACCCCCTGCGTGACAGGCAGGTATTCTAACCAGCTGAACTACCACACCAATATGTTGCATTGAATTCTCAATTGCGGTGCAAAGGTAATACTTTTTTTTAAACGCACAAATACTTTCAAAAAAAATGAGCAATATTTTTCTGACAGTATGGGGAAACTGTCCCAAAGCTCTTTATTTTTATTTACTTTGTTTGTATATAATTCTCAATTTTATGATACCTTTGCATCTGATTTCGGTGTAGCCGCGATGCTTCCGTATCCGGTTAGTAAAAGGGAATCCGGTGAAAGACCGGAGCTGTACCCGTAGCCGTAAGTTCTTAACACCTCGGCATATCTATCCGCCACTGGCTCGATACGAGCCGGGAAGGCAGCCGACCAAAGGAGGAACGAGCCGGAAAACCTGCCGGAATCGGATACTCAGACGTTTCGGGTCAAAACGCCTGACATCAGACGGATTACGTATGTATATTGACAGAAGAAGTAAACCAAAGATGTGTGTTATCATCTTTATGCTTACACTGTTTCTCGCCACGGCAAGCGCTCAGGAGCGTGACACGATGCCGGAGAGGAGAATCGACGAGGTGACGGTGTCGGCTCATTGTATGCCGCGACAGGTAACAGCAACCGTTCCGGTACAAGCCCTCAGCGGAGAAAAAATTAAGACACTCGGTTTGCAGAATATTGCCGATGCGGTGCGACGCTTTGCCGGTACCACCGTACGTGATTACGGCGGCATCGGCGGAATGAAAACGGTGTCGGTCCGTAGTCTTGGCACGCATCACACAACCATCAGCTACGACGAGGTAGCCGTCAGCAATTGTCAGGCGGGACAAATCGATATCGGGCGCTTTTCGCTCGATAACGTTTCAATGCTTTCGCTCTCGGTCGGACAGGAGGAAGACCTGCTCCGATCGGCACGCATGGCGGCCTCGGCAGCCGTCTTAAGCATCCGCACCGAGATGCCCCGGTTTATCGACAAACGAAAGTACAGCGTACAAGCCAACGTGCGCACCGGCTCATTCGGGCAATTCCATCCGTTTCTACGAGCTGCATTCAAAGCCAGCGAACAGACCATCGTTTCCATCGACGGTCATTTCCTGAGAGCGGACGGCACCTATCCGTTCATCCTCAAGAACGGAGCCTTAAGGACTCGTGAGAAGCGATATAATTCCGATATCGTCGCATGGCACAGTGAGGCGAATGTTTTCCATTCTTTTAGCAACACCTCCGATCTGAACATCAAAGCATATTACTATAATTCCGAACGCGGACTGCCCGGAGGAGTGATCCTCTATAACAATGATAACCGCGAACGGCTGTGGGACGAAAACTTTTTCACACAAACGTCGTACAAAAATCATTTCTCCGACCAATGGTCGATGCAGGCACAACTTAAATATACCTACTCCTGGAACAAATACGAAGATACGGATGTTAAATATGAAAACGGAAAGCAGATTGATTTGAATACGCAGAACGAATATTATGCCTCGGCTACGGCCCAGTTCAATGCCACGGACCATCTCCGATTCTCTCTGGCAGAGGATGGGGCAATCAATACGCTGAACAATAACATCAACGAAAATCCATCGCCCGTGCGCTACACTTCGCTGACGGCTCTGCGTGCGCATTTCCACCGAGGGGTACTGACCGTAAACGGGACTTTGCTTTACACGTTCGTCACCGAAGAAGTGAAACGCGGAGACCGGCCGGATGACCGCAAAAAGCTGACTCCTTCGCTGTCGCTCACCTGCCGACCGTTCACTACGCACCATTTCTATATTCGTGCCCTGTATAAAAAGACGTTTCGTGTGCCCACATTCAACGATTTGTACTACCTGCGACTCGGAAATACGGGATTGCGTCCCGAACTCGCCAACGAATACAACGTCGGATTTACATGGAACGGAACACCCCTGCGCTTTCTCGACCATCTCAGTCTGACCGTCGACGGCTATTACAACGAAGTCCGTGATAAAATCGTCGCTTTCCCTTCGACCTACGTATGGAAGATGGCGAACTTCGGAGAAGTTAAAATCACGGGATTAGATATCAACGCGTCGGCCGGTGCCCCCGTCACCGACAAGATCCGGCTCGCCCTCAACGGGAGCTACACGTATCAGCGTGCCATCGACCGAACGGACCCGGAGGCAAAGAATTATAACCAGCAGATACCCTATACGCCACGTCATTCGGGCAGTGGGGCCGTGACCTTCGAGACGCCGTGGGCAAATGTTGCCTACACGCTCGTAGCCGTAGGTAAACGGTATTACCTGAAGCAAAATATCCCCGTAAACCGCATCAACGGATACACGGAACATACGCTCGCCGTCTCCCGCCTTTTCCACCTGCGCTCGTGTGAAATGCGGGTGCAAGCCGAATGTGTGAACTTGACCGACGAACAGTATGACATTATTAAATATTACCCGATGCCCGGACGATCATTCAGGGCAACGGTTTCAATCAAATTATAACCAACATTTTTATTAACCCCATAAATAAAGAAAAGTATGGAAAGAAAAATCTTAAAAATCAGAAGTTTATTATTCAGCGTATGCTGTATGTTGGCCATTGGCCTTTCGTTTACCTCATGTGATAACGACGAAGGTGATTCCTTGATCGACACCGGATCGACCTTGACTCTTCCCAAAACGCGTGTGTTTATCCTGAATGAAGGAATACACAAACTAAACAATGCCGGTATGGCTTTTTACGCGCCGAATAAAGACGCCGATTTCGTGTCCGATATTTTTATGAAACAGAACAAAAAAGGACTCGGCGATACGGGACAGGATGTTATTCTGTACAAGAATTACATGTATGTATCCGTTTTTGGTTCTCAGGTATTACTGAAGCTCAACTCCGCGGGCGTCGAAGAAAAGCGTGTAGCCTTTTCTAAAAGCGACGGTGCTCCGCGCCAGTTAGTAGCGGATAACGGAAAGATTTATGTGACGCTGTATAGCGGAAAGGTCGCTAAAATCGATGCGACAACGCTGGACATAGAAGGGTATGTTGAGGTTGGAAGAAATCCCGAAGGAATTGCTGAGGATAACGACTGGATTTACGCCGTTAACTCCGGTCACGGTAAAGATTCTACGATGACCGTTATCGACAAAAAAGCGTTCGCCGTATCGAAAACTATTATCGTAGCCAAGAATCCTCAAAGAGTACTTGAATCCGAAGGACAAATTTTTGTTCAGGGCTATGGTCCTGATTATAGCTATCCCGTACAGAAAGTCGATGTAGCCAAAGGAATGGTTACAACGATTGCAAACGCTACCCATCTTTGCGAACACAATGGAATTATTTATATGGTCTACGGCGATACGGACTGGAGCTCCAAACCTTATAAAACAACCAATACATTCTCCAGTTATAACGTAAAAACGGGTACACTGAACAAAACGAATTTCCTGACTAACATGCCGGAGAAGCTGGGAAAAACGAGTGTTTACCTGATGGAAGTAAACCCGAATAGCGGCGATATCTATATCGGTACATCGAGCTTTACCGAAAACGGCACGATCTATCGCTTCGACCGTAACGGCAAATTTATCGAGCAGTTTGAATCGGGCGGTATAAATCCGAACCATGCCGTTTTCTTTAACTGATCGTTTCTGAAGAACAAAACCAATGATACGCATTTGCTTCTGCCTATTATGGTTATTCCTCTGCCTCACGTCCGGCTGTAACGTGGGGCAGAGCTCTTCTTCGGCAGCCGGAGGAGAGAAGGCGCCTTCAGCCGATTCGATAAGGTACGCCACGGGATATACCATAACGGCATACGACGGTTACACGAAAGTCGAAGTACGCGACCCTTGGAACGAAGGCCGTCTGTTGCAACGTTACCTGCTTATCCCTCGCGACGCTCAACAACCCGACGGACTTCCTCAAGGAACAATCGTCCGCGTGCCGGTCAAAAACATGGTCGTTTACACCTCCGTACATTGTGCTATCCTCGATGAGCTGGGTGCTTCAGACCGTATTGCCGGTGTCTGCGAATCGCGCTATATTGATGTGCCGGCCGTTCGAGACGGTTTGCAAGGCGGAACGATCATCGATCTCGGCGAAGCGACATCCCCCAATATCGAAAAGATGGTGGAGATCGGTACCGAAGTAGTGCTTGCTTCTCCATTTCAGAATGGAAGTTACGGGCCCGTCGAAAAGATCGGGATTCCCATTGTCGAATGTGCGGATTATATGGAAGCCGACCCGCTCGGACGCGCGGAATGGCTCAAGTTTCTCGGACTGCTGACCGGACACTCGGCACGTGCCGATTCTTTGTTCCGTGAAACCGAAACGAACTACCTGCGCATAAAATCGCTGGCTGAAGATGTCACGCACCGTCCGACGTTATTGACGGGCATGAAGTTCGGTACACCGTGGCATGTCCCGGCCGGAGAGAGTTACATGGCGCATATCTTTCGCGATGCCGGCGCCGATTACATCTTTCGCGACTTGCCCGGCACCGGCAGTTCCCCGCTTTCATTCGAAACCGTACTCGACCGTGCAATCCATGCCGATTTCTGGCTGATCCATTACAATAAGCCTACGGCCATGACCTACGCCGATTTGCAATCCGAATACAGCCCTTACAGTCGGTTCGACGCTTTCCGCGAACGCCGTATTTACGGATGTAACACAAACTCATCGCTTTATTACGAACAAGTGCCGATGCATCCCGACTACCTTCTGGCCGAACTGATTGCCATCTTTCATCCGGATCGGATACCCGGCTACCGGTTTCGTTACTTTGCTCCGCTTGGCGAATAAACTTACTTTCTGACGCCGCGGGCAACGTCGGTCTGTCCGTCAATCGTATAAATGCGTATCAGGTACATCCCCGAAGATAGCGAGTGAGTATCGATTACCCCGCCGGGACGGTCTGCCTGCAAACGCAGCCGGCCGTCGACGGTATAGAACTCGATACGCTTTACCCTTTCGGCACCTTTCAAGTGCAACTGTTCGGTAAATACCGTAGGATAAATCGTCACATCTTCAGCTCCCGGCACATTGCTCATCGGTATAAATTCCACCGCCTTACTCCATACACTCTCCGCATTTCCGTACAATGCCGAAACCTGATAATACACCGGTTTGAGATGAGTCATCGGATCGATATAACGGGTAGGTGCGGCCGATACTGTGGCGATCTTCACCTTATCACGGTAGATATGGTATCCGGTAACTTGAGGGAAAGCATACGGTTGCAGACTACGCATCGAAACCGTATCAAGTTCGATATCTGCAATTTGCGCTTTTTGAACGCGAACCGTCTCCGTAGAAGAAGTCGAAAACAGCTGCGGCATTGATACTTCGGATGAGTACGTGGTGGGCAACTCGCTACTCTTGGAACTGACAACGGCAGCAATGAAAAAGTTGAAATTAAATTTATGTGCATCAGGGCCACTATGGAGCGTTTTCCACATCTTACCGTCGTACGAGTAGAGGTCTCCTTTCCCGTCGATAGCGGGGCCTTGGTCGCATACGGCAGGATAATTTGTACTGCTGGCTGACAGCTCCGATACATAAATTGCCACAGTCAGCGGTTGTGTCCCGTTGATAACGAAAGGCGTCGTCAGCTTGATGGTGTTCGTCCTGCGATACGTTACATCCACAATCTTCTGTCGATAACTGCGGTTTCCCTGTACGATATAAATTTCGTATGTGTTATTCTGAATCGGAATAAACTTCACAGCCGTAATCGTTTTCAGATGTAGTGGCATGATTTCGTCCCTCGTCCATGCCTGTCCGAAATAGAAAGGCTTCGTTTCGCCCTCTTTATTCATATTCACCTCATATTTCGAGTTCTCTCCCCCCCAATAAATCGTTTGTTCGTAAACGGGCATATCCCACACGACAGCCGCTTTTCCGGTCGACGTTCGCGTTACCTTTACATTATCGGGCGCCTTATATTCGGTCAGAGCAAGAGTAGAGGTGATCGATGATGACTCATTGCCGTTGGCATACACTGCGGTCACGGCATACGTCACCGTTCCGGCCGGCGGCGATCGATCAATATATGAGCGGGCATTCGTTTCCTCTATCTTCGTATTGTTCCGATAGACGCGATACCCTTGAGGAATGCCTGACGCGGGAGCATCCCAAGCCAGTACAACCGTTCCAGTCTGATACGTCGAGCGAAGATTCGAAGGCGGCATCAGCAACGTGTGATAACGTCCTTCTAATACTTCGACACCGCTTTTTTTCGGGTCTAAGAACTGGTCCATATGAGAATGTGGCTGATCCGTATATTTATTCCAGTGGTAACTCATCTTACCGTACAAATTCAAGCCTTCCGGTTTGGCACACGTTGAACTTCCGCCCGTCAGGGTCCCGACAATCAGTTTGTCGGTATTAAACAGTGGCGACCCGGACGACCCGTCTTCCGTCACGCCATGCCCGTTGCGCGTCTTACTGAAAGTCACGTTCCAATGCGCATGCATATCGCCTTTGAGATCATTGTCCGAGACGAACGTGCTGTGTGTGCCCGGTTTACTATAGGTCGAAATTTTTTTATAATCCCCCTTCGGGTGATGGATACAGACGCCGGACCGGGGGGGGCGATTGCGCCGATCCCATCCGTTATAGTAGACGTTATAATTCTCCGGAACGGGAGTATTAAGGAGTAACAACAAGCCATCGGACTGTCCGTTTGTGAGGGTATAGGCCATACGCTTACAGCCCGTCAACGTTTTAGAGCCGACAGCAGGCGAACTTGTACTGCAACCGCTCTGCTCCATATGAAAATAAAAAACCCACTGTTTCATGTTTTCATCAGAGGCTTCCGTGTTTTTTTCGGTAGAGCAGTGCATGGCCGTCAAGACATACGGTTTCAGGTCTTGCGCCGTATTATTGACCAATGAACCGGTGCAGATATAGCTTTTCGTGCCAATGCGTTGCACCGTATGACAGACCCCTTTCTTTTGGTTTTGCCACGCGTCACCCTCTTCGCAATTAATATTGACCTCGCATGGACCGGAAGATTTCGCTCCACGCCGTAACTGCACGCCTCCCTGCTCCGGAACGGACAAGTGATTATACCCGTAACCGACGGCTTCGATTTCGATACGTGGCATCTGACCCTCGGGATCCTTGACATACTCCAGCGTCACGACATCACCCGCCACAAATTCGGTCGCAAACCGCCCGCCGGACGGATGTGTCGCATGTGTATAAGCCCCCAAAATTTGAGTCTTTTCCGCGTTATACAGAAAGAGTTTTCCGCCCTTAGGGATGTAAAAGTCGGAGTAATAGAGCATCAGTGCAATCGCACCGTCAGCCCTCAATTCCAATTGCCAGATTTCCTGACCATCGGGCAAGATATTCCACTTCCCGGAGTTTCCGGGGTTCAGAGCGACGTTGATAAGTGTCGAAACACACAAAGGCGTCAATCCTTCCTGTTCCTGCCAACGATCGACCTGCTTCATGTCCTCGACACTGAATGTGACAGGGATATCCGTTACGGCTGCCTCACTGCGCAGCATCGTCTGATAGCGAAAACTCGGCGGAGTTCCACCTTCGCCTATCTGTGCGCTTGCTGTGGTTGAGACCCCTATCCCTATTGCTGTTATGATCTGACAAAATCTTTTGGGATTTCTTCCTATAATACTTCTTATCATCTATTTCAATTGAAAAGTAAACGGTTATATTTTTTCAAGCGCACAAAGGTAGGCGATTTTCCGAAATGTTCAAATTTTTGCTTCCATACCTTGACCATCGGAAAAGAATAAAATGGAATAGATAGAAAAAAAGCGTTAGACTATTTGCTTTGATAAAAAAAAGCGTTTATCTTTGCAGCCCGATTCACGACTAATAATAAAAACAAGATAATAAGATGAAAAGAACATTTCAACCTTCGAACCGTAAGAGAAAGAATAAGCACGGATTTCGCCTAAGAATGTCGACGGCTAACGGACGCCGTGTGTTGGCTTCGCGTCGGGCTAAAGGGCGGAAAAGACTGACTGTATCGGACGAATATCCGAAATTTTGATAAACGATTCGTTTAAACGCATTGACCAGAGAAGGTAAAAGTTTCCGAGACGAAACTTTTACTTTCTTTTTTTGTGCATATGCTCGTTTTTGCCTACTTTTGCCTGCCAAGATGCAAATAGATTTCAAGAACATACGCGAACAGTTCATGCGCATCCCGATCATTCTGCATGTGCTTTTAATCGGGGGAGTGCTTTGCCTTCTCTCAGCTCTTACGTTACAAGCATTAAAGGGGTATACGCTTCACAATCAGGCGATCATCGTACCGGATGTAAAAGGTTTACCACTTGAAGAGGCAACGACGTTTTTTGAGAACAACGATTTGCGCTATACGGTGATCGACTCTGTCTATACGAAAGACGTTCCGCCGGGCGCTATCTACGAGATGGTGCCCGGTGCCGGATCGAAAGTGAAAGAGGGGCGTATCATTTTCGTGACGTTGAATGCCCGAACAGCTCAAACGGCATCTGTTCCCGATGTTGCCGACCTCTCTTTCCGTCAAGCTTATGCCTTGTTACAATCGAAAGGATTCACCTCCATTGAAATCTTGTACGTGCCCGGTCGCTATCGTGACTTGGCGCTCGGCATCGAACTGCGAGGCCATCTTCTCAAACCCGGCGAACGAGTGCCTGTCGCTGCCCGGCTGGTACTGAAAGTAAGTGATGGAGGCTCAGCTCCCGATGCAGCATCGGGCGATTCGATCGATACGTCCCCGGAATCTTCGCGTCCCCATACGGAAGAAACAACGTCTTCACCGTCGGAAAACGAAAAATGGTTTTAAGTTTTAAGATGGACGATTGGGAAATGCCGGACGACGAACAGGCAGATGCGTTTTTTGAATCCGAAGACGAGTTCGAAAGATCACAGACATACGAACATTTCCGTTTTACGGCCGATAAAAAGCAGACACCGATCCGCATCGACAAGTTTCTGACCGACCGTCTGCCACATACGAGCCGCAACCGCATCCAGCAAGCCGCCGAAGCCGGATGTATCCTCATCGACGGACAACCCGTCAAAAGCAATTACCGTGTCAAGCCTTCCGACGTCATCTCTATCGTCATGGCGTATCCGCGCCATGAAACGGAAATCGTACCGGAAGATATTCCGCTCGATATCGTCTATGAAGACGAAGACTTGCTCATCATTAATAAACCCGCCGGATTAGTGGTACATCCCGGACACGGGAACTATACGGGTACGCTCGTGAATGCGCTGGCTTTTCATTTCAAAGACCATCCATACTACGACCCGTCCGATCCGCGGTTAGGACTTGTACATCGCATCGATAAAGATACCTCCGGACTGTTAGTCATCGCCAAAAAACCGGAAGCCAAGACCGACCTCGGACGACAGTTTTTCAACAAAACGACCCAACGTAACTATGTCGCTCTCACATGGGGTATCCTGAAAGAAGACGAAGGACGCATCGAAGGAAATATCGGTCGTGATGTACGCGACCGACTGAAGATGTGCGTCTTCGCCGACGGCGAACAGGGTAAGCCGGCTGTCACACACTATCGCGTACTCGAACGGTTAGGCTACGTCAGTCTGGTGGAATGCCGACTCGAAACAGGACGTACTCACCAGATACGCGTGCACATGAAACATCTCGGCTATCCGGTGTTCAACGACGCGCGTTACGGTGGAGACCAGATATTAAAAGGACAACCTTTCTCGCGATACAAACAGTTTATTCAAAACTGTTTTGCCGTTTGCCCGCGTCAGGCGCTGCACGCTCAAACACTCGGATTCATACACCCCTCAACAGGAAAAGAGATGTTTTTCAAGGCCGAGCTACCAGACGATATGCGGCAATTGACGGAGAAATGGAGAATTTACAGCTCAACTTACGGATAAAGAAAGAATTGTAGAACATGAAGAAGATTATTGCCATCGTAGCCGGAGGCTATTCCCGCGAATACGACGTTTCGCTCAGAAGCGCCCAGGGGTTGGATCGATTCATCGATCGAACAAAATACGATGTGTATCACGTACTCTTGACACGCAACGAGTGGAGTGTCAGACTCCCGGATGGCTCTATGCAACCGATCGACCGCAACAACTTCAGTTTTAGCTATAACGGTCAGACCGTAACCTTCGACTTTGCCTATATCACAGTGCATGGTACACCCGGCGAAGACGGACGTCTGCAAGGCTATTTCGATATGCTGCAAATCCCCTACTCTTCGTGCGGGACACTGGCCAGTGCACTGACATTCAACAAATATACGTGTACGCAGTTTCTGAAAGGACAGGAGGTGAGGGTGCCCGATGCTCTTCGAATCCGCCGCGGACAAACCTTGCCGACCGAAACCATTGTGGCACAACTCGGACTGCCGGTCTTTGTAAAGCCGAATGAGGGCGGAAGCAGCCTCGGCACGACCAAAGTCAAAGAGCCCGGACGAATGCAGAGTGCCATTCACGAAGCTTTCGACGAAGCGGACGAGGTCATTATCGAACGCTTTGTACCAGGCATCGAGGTGACTTGCGGATGTTATCAAACAGCCGAAAAAGAAATTGTTTTTCCTCTGACTGAAGTCGTTACAGACAACGATTTTTTTGATTACGGAGCCAAATACAACGGCGAAGTGCAGGAGATCACACCCGCACGTATCCCCGACGAGGTTGCCGATTCTATCCGCAAAGAGACCTTGCGAATCTATGACCTCGTCGGAGCAAAAGGCGTCATCCGTGTGGATTTTATCATTCCCTCGGACGGAAAACCCGTCATGCTCGAAATCAATACTACTCCCGGAATGACATCTACCAGCTTTATTCCTCAGCAAGTACGCGCTGCCGGGCTAAACATGACCGACGTGACGACCGAAATCATCGAGAACGAATTAAAACAAATAACAAAAAGAGGATTTGAACAATCGTTGTAGCATTTTAGTTGTAAGTTTACTGTGAATCTCGGAAAAAACATGGACAAAAAAGAACACTCGTATAATTTTGACGATATACGCCCGCTGAATGATAACGAAGTGGAACAAGCGATCGAAACGCTGGTATCGTCCGAAGGATTGCAGCGTGCGTTACGTTTCATCAAACCTGAGTTGGACTGGGAGGCATTCGTGGCCGCAATGCGATCATGCAAAACGAAAGCGCAATTCAAATCTGCGATCGGCTACAAGGTCGTGATGGATGTAGCCCGACTCAGTACCTTCTCATTGACCATCTCGGGACGAAGCCGGTTGACTCAACAAACTCCGTGCACCTTTATCTCCAATCACCGCGACATCGTACTCGACGCAGCCTTCCTCAATGGATTACTCTACGAAATCGGATATGACATGACACAAATCGCCATCGGAGACAACCTGCTTATTCATCCGTGGATCGACACCGTCGTACGTCTGAACAACAGCTTCATCGTCAAACGGAATGTACCGGTGCGTCAAGTACTCGAAGACAGCCGGAAATTATCCGCCTATATCCGCCATACCCTCGAAGTCACAAAAGAATCCATTTGGATCGCACAACGCGAAGGACGAGCCAAAGACTCGGACGACCGCACCCAAAGCAGCGTCCTAAAGATGCTCTGCATGGCTGGTGAAAGGGATGACCTGCTGACGAATCTCATGGCGCTGAACATTGTACCCATCGCCATCTCGTACGAGTATGACCCGTGCGATTACCTCAAAGCGCAGGAATTTCAGTTGAAACGAGACCGTCCGGACTATGTAAAAAGCAAACGCGACGACTTGCTGAACATGGAAACCGGTATTTTGGGAGACAAAGGACGCGTACATTTCACCATCGGTACACCGTTGAACGATACGCTGAAGAACCTCGATCGTGACATGGGACGCAACGAGTTGATTGCCAAAGTTGCACACGCCATCGACTGCGACATCTATGCCCACTACCGCTTTTATCCCTGCAACCATGTGGCTTACGATATGCTGTACCGAACCATGCGCTTTCGAAGTCATTACGACCGGCGCGATAAAATGCGCTTCGAAGCATACTTGCAACAGCAACTGAACAAAATCGATCTTCCGGATAAAGACGAAACGTTTCTGCGCACCAAGATGCTCGAAATGTACTCCAACCCGCTCAAAAACCATTGGGAATACAAACAGGAATGACAGGCGGCGAACAGAAACCTACCGGAAGAGTGCCGGAACCGACGTTACGCAGGTTACCGTGGTATCTCGCATTTCTCAAGCTGCTGAGAGGCTGTGGCGAAGTGTCCGTTTCATCGACCCAGATCGGGAAGGAGATCGGCGTCGACCCCAGTCAAGTAGCCAAAGACCTCTCATTTGTGAATATTTCGGGGAAGACGCGTGTGGGATACGAAATCGATGCGCTAATCGATATTCTCGAAAACTTCCTCGGTTTTACGCGCCAGCATAAGGCCTTTCTCTTCGGTGTCGGACGCCTTGGGGCTGCTCTGATGCGCGACTCGGGGCTCAATCAGTACGGGATGGATATCGTAGCCGGCTTCGACGTGCGTTCCAAAGTCGTCGGAACGTCCATCGATGGAATTCCCGTATTCCATATCGATGATTTTGAGGCTAAACAGAAAGAATATGACGCCACGATTGCCATCATCACGGTACCCGTCGAGGTAGCGCAGCAAGTTACAGACCGTATCCTGACCGGAGGCATCCGCGCCTTGTGGAATTTCACCCCGTTCCGAATCCGTGTGCCGGAAAACGTCGTCGTACAAAACACTTCGATTTACGCACATTTGGCAGTAATGTTTAACCGCCTGAATTCAATTATCCCCTGAACAGATGAAAATTTTTGCCGTCGGGATGAATTATGCCACCCACAATAAAGAACTGCATCATTCGTTAGATTTATCGGAGCCTGTGATTTTTATGAAAGCCGACTCGGTGCTGAAAGACGGAAAGCCGTTCTTCATCCCGGACTTCTCGGACGAAGTCCATTACGAGACGGAAATCGTCATAAAAATCTGCCGGCTGGGTAAAAATATCGACGAACGGTTTGCTCCGCGCTACTACGACGAGGTGACGGTAGGTATCGACTTTACTGCACGCGACCGGCAACGGGAACTGCGCGACAAAGGGTTGCCGTGGGAGCTTAGCAAAGCCTTCGACCATTCGGCGGCGGTCGGTGAATTCGTCCCACTCAACACACTGGGCGACATTCAGCAACTGGCTTTCCGACTCGACAAGAACGGACAAACGGTTCAGCAAGCCAACACGTGCAGCATGCTTTTTTCGATCCCCCGGATCGTAGCGTATGTAAGTCGCTTTTTTACCCTGCGCATGGGCGATCTGATCTATACGGGCACCCCCGCCGGGGTCGGGCCGGTACGGATCGGAGACCATCTGGAAGGCTTCCTCGAGAACCGGAAGGTACTCGACTTTTATGTACGTTAAAAACAAGGAAGAAAAAAGTATGAGGCAAACGATCGCTGTTTTATGCGCCGTCTTATTAGCTTGCAATCTCGTACGGGCAGACCGAAGCCTGTATGCAACAAGTTCCGTCCTGTCGAAAGGACGATGGGTGAAAATCCGCGTCAGTGACGACGGCATCTATAAACTGACCCATTCAGACCTGAAGGCCATGGGGTTTTCCGATCCGTCGAAAGTATCGATACATGGCTATGGAGGCTGGATACTCGACGAAGATTTTTCTAAACCTTACATCGACGACGTTCCGGCAACAGCCATCTATCGCGGGACCGACTATATCCTATTCTACGGGCGCGGACCGGTAAAGTGGAGCTACGACAGCCACAAATCCCTCTTCGTTCACGAAAATAACCCGTACGCAATGCACGGCTACTACTTCGTGACCGACGCAACGGAAACGCACGACATGAGCACGACACCCTCTCAAGGCAATCCCTTACGCAAAGTAACGACCTTCGACGAACATCTGCTGCACGAAATAGACCGCGAGTTCCTGCAAAAAGAGGGGCAGACCGGCTCCGGACGAGAACTGTTCGGCGAGAGCTTCACCAGTGTGCTGTCTCAAAATTTTCCGTTCTCCATGCCCGGCATCACGAGCGACGACGGCAAGATCACCCTTCGTTTCGTAGCCAATACAGGGGTTACCGGAGACGGAACCGTCACGCTCTCCATCGACGGACAGCAACTGCTCCACGGAGTAATTCCTCAGAGCGATTGTATATATATATATACGAAAGCATGCGAATTTGTGGGAACAGCCGTATGGAAAGGACAGAAAAGCGAAAACCCGAAAGTGACTGTATCATATAACAGACCTTCCTCACCGAGCTTTTTGGACTATATCCGTCTGCAAGCCAGACGGAGACTGCAGCCCTACGGTGCCTATACGTTCTTTCGCGATGTACAATCGAGGCAGGAGGCATCGCAGTTCGTCATCCGGAATGCCACGTCCGATATGGTTGTGTTCGACGTGACGGACGGCATAAAGATCACCCGGATGGAAGCCTCTCTCAACGGCTCCGAGTTATCGTTCTCCATCCCGGCAAGCCATACCGTCGTACGTGAGTTCGTGCTCGTCGACCTGTCCAAATCGTTTCCCCAACCCGAAACGGTGGGCGAAGTGACAGCACAAGACCTGCACGCTCTTCCACAAACGGACATGGTTATCCTCTCTCCGCCGGCATTCGTACCCGAAGCCGAACGGCTGGCTGCAGCCCACCGCCGCAAGCGCGACAGCATCCATGTGACTGTCGTCACTCCGGAGCAGGTGTACAACGAATTTTCAAGCGGTACCCCCGATGCCACAGCCATCCGGCGCTTTATGAAAATGTTTTACGACCGACGCACCTCGGAAGCCGATGCACCGAAATATCTGTTGCTTTTTGGCGACGGAGCACACGATAACCGTCAACTTTCCACAGCGTGGAAGTCAATCGATATGACCAATTTCCTGCTTACGTTCCAGACCCAACAGTCGATTATGGGAGGGAATTACGGTAAACCTGATGAAGAGACTTACGTTACCGACGACTATTTCGGTTTTTTACGCGACGGATCCGGGAGCGATATCGGTAGAAGCTATGTCGATCTGGGAATCGGACGTTTTCCGGCACGTACCGTCAATCAGGCAAAAGCCATTGTAGATAAAGTGGTTCGTTACATCGAGACCCCGGCCTACGGCAGTTGGAAAAATCAACTCTGCTTTATTGCCGATGATGGAAGCAGCAGTGAACATGAGCCGTATGCAAAGGATCATATGGAGCAATCCTATCAACTGACACAGATCATAGAAGATAACCACCCGGAATATATCACGAACAAACTGTTTTTCGATGCCTTTAAAAAATCAAGTAAGGGCAGTAGCGGTTCGTACCCCGATGTGGAAAGAAACATCCAAAAGCTGCAACGGCAAGGGGTGATGCTGATCAACTATACGGGGCACGGCAATGCCGCATCGTTAAGCGACGAGCACGTAATTACGCAAAGCATGATCCGGCAATATACCTACCCGCATTTACCATTGTGGATTACTGCTTCATGCGACTTTACCCCGTTCGATCACACAACGACCTCGGCCGGCGAGGATGTCTTCCTGACCGAAAAAAGCGGAGGGATTGCACTAATTACCACTTCGCGTGTTGCGTTTGGTACCCCCAATTTTGCTATCAACAGATTACTTGTAGCCAATATTTTTAAGAAAAATAAGGGGAAGCGGATGACCTTGGGAGATATACTGAAAGAAACGAAAAACGGATATCGGAACTATTTCAACCGCTGTTTTGTCTTAATCGGTGACCCGGCCCTTTCGCTCGCCTATCCGGAGTACGAAATGAATGTGAAGGAGATCAACGGGAATCCTGTTTCCGAAACATCGGTCAACTTTAAAGCGTTGGACCGGGTAACCGTAACCGGAGAAGTGACTGGTGCAGACGGTGCCATCCTGACGAACTTCAACGGCCAAATGACGGCTGTGGTACTTGACAGCCAGCAAGAAATTACAACCCTCGATAACAACAGAAAAGGAGAAAAATTCAGCTATAAGGACTATCCGAATACGATCTATAAAGGCAATGCGATCGTTGAAAACGGGAAGTTCACGTTTTCGTTTATCGTGCCTGCCGATATCTCCTATACAAACGGTCCTGGAAAAATGAGCCTTTACGCCTTCGACGAGACGAATGCTCTTGAAGCGAACGGCTCCTTCCTGAAGTACACGGTTGGCGGTACGGCCAACCCAACCGAAAGAGATACCGTCAAGCCGGAAATCCGCATGTTGTACCTGAACGACAGCACCTGGACCGACGGGCACGATACGAATGAAACGCCTTTGTTCGTCGCCAAGGTATGGGACAAGAGCGGGATCAACATCACCGGCAGCAGCATCGGACATGATGTGATGCTGACGATCGACAACAACCCGTCGCTCAGCTATACCCTGAATGCTTACTATACGAATATAGCCGGTAGCGAGGGTGAAGGGATCGTCAAATTCCCGATTCCTGCACTGCCCGAAGGAAAGCATACGGCTGAATTCAAAATCTGGGATATCTTCAATAACTCGACGACGAAAACCTTTACGTTCAATGTCGTCAAAGGACTGAAACCGTTTCTTTCCGGTCTGACGGCCGGCCCCGTGCCCGCACGCGAAAAGGTGACGTTCTACCTGTACCATAATCGCCCCGAATCGAAGATCGACGCAACCATCTACGTGTACGATCTGAGCGGACGCCTGTATTGGAAGCATCAGGAGATCGGTTCGTCCGACTTGTTCAAAGCCTATACCGTAACATGGGATTTGACGAGCAGTGACGGCACACGCCTCCGGCCGGGAATTTATCTCTATCGCGCCGTGATCCGTTCGGGAAGCTCGGCCGAAGCCACATTGGCAAAGAAAATGATTATTCTGGCAAAGTAAGGAACCGTATCCATCAAGCGAAATGTTAATGATGGGATTTTTTTGTGTCGATAAAAATGATTCGATTATATTTGCCCCGAACATTTTTATAACTTAAATTAAGAACAACATGAAAAAAGTTATGTTAGCTGTATTATGCAGCATGGGATTGGCATTACCTCTTGCCAAAGTGACAATGTCTTGACTGAAACGAATCAGAGCTCAGTCCGGAGCGGAAAAGACACTCCAAAGGAGGGTCGAAAATTCACCTTAGTACGTGACGAAATCATCGACACGGAAAGCGAATCGGTTGAACTTAGATCATCCGGTAACGGACTTTCACCATTCGAAGCCTCTACTCCCATCCATGTGTATTACTACCATGGAGGCGAAAAGAGCGATCATTATTTCGGCACGGAGGCACCCAACCAGCCGCTTATCATCAACGGACGGCACTATCTTCACATGTGCCAGGATTTTAATCTGGCAAGTGAGAGCATCTGGAATGCTCAACCTTTATACAGATATTATTCGGAAGCCTACAACGACCATCTGCTCTCGACTGAACCGTCTGTCCAAGGCTACAAACAAGAGGCCCATCTCGGATATATTTATCCTTCCATGCAAATAGGAGCCGTTCCGCTAAAAGAATATTATTCGGCGGAAAAAAAGAATCATTTCTACAAAGTTTGGAATGATCCGGATAAAGAAAAAGATTATGTCTTTCAACGAAATATCGGATATGTATATTATGGACGACCCAATCCATGGAAACAAGCGGATGTTATTACAGCCAAAATAGAATATATGGAATTTTCTCCATGCATCATCACTTTCAATTTAAAAGTAAAGGATGGCAATAACCGATACCGGAATCTTTCATATTCAGAAACATTCGGTACAAATAATGACTCTTCTATAAAAAATGAATCAGGTTACATTACTATTCCCAGTTCATATATCATTATATCTATGGATATAGTGGTCAAAAGGAGAGAAGACGATTTTAGGCCTTTTGTATATAAGAATATAGAAAGGCCTGATAATGTCTGCTCTTGGAGGGACGGTATGCCTAAATGGTGCAAAGATCCCAACATGTATGTTATTCAAGAAAGCATTAGCGATAACCATATAACATATACATTTCTGGGATGTACCCCTCTTGGAAATAATGAATAAATATAAACATCTTTAAAAGATTTCTGGATAAAATCGCAGTAATTAATGAATCTAAAGTCGGTTTAAAGACGTTTTTTTTGCTTTGGTAAGCAAGCAGATTTTCTATCTTTAATGCTTGCTTACCAAATTTTCTTTTGCAATCACCTCTTTTTGGGACCAGTATTTTAGTGGCCAATATGTATATTACGCCCAGTCTCATCTGGGAAATTATCCGGGCCCAATGCCTTTTTATTTTATCTTGGCACTCCCCTTTTACCTCATCGGAGAACTGGGATTTCTTTCGCTTGCAGGAATCGTTGTTTTTTATGGATTAATCAAATACATGAAAATAGCGTCTCCTTATCCTGTCTTATTCATACTGTTGATAACCACGTCCCCTTTTTATCTTTGGGAAGTATTGGTAAGAAGCAATATTTTTCTGAATGCCGTCCTTATAGCATGCTCCATTGTCTTATTTTTTAGAATTAAGAATTACGCATCTCTGAAAAATCAATTATTTATCGGAGGAATAATCGGTTTGCTTTTGTCTACCCGAAACGTATTTGCGCTCTGCTATATCATCTTTTTTCTGCATACCATCAGAACCGGGCAGCTATCTCTGAAATCGGCAATAAAGATCGGAGCGATATCCGTCCTCATTTTTATCTCTACATTTTTACCTTTTGTGATGGGATTCCGGGATGATTTTCTGCAGATGAATCCATTCATCATTCAATCCTCTTTCTTGATGCCGTTCGGATGGGTCATGACTGCAATTGTTTGTTCCTGTTTTATGTTTCTGTTTTGCAAGCAAAATGCGGATGTTTTTTTTTACAGCGGAGTGATCCTGTTTATAACGATTATGCTGCATTTTGTGTATCATGCCCTCAGTACATCGGTCTATATCTCTCTGATTCAAGAATCATCTATCGATGTATCTTATTTTATCCTGTGTATTCCGTTCTTTTTATATTACCTTCTGTATGAACAACCGGATCGACAAAACATTTATATGGAAAGCTCCTTCATTAAGACATCAGAAAAAAAGTAGGCTTTCAGCCCTCTATCGGGGAATGCTTTTTCCCAACGCTTTGCTTCGCTCTACATTGGGCTGAATTAACGTGCCCTTTCAGGGCTTTTACAGCGTTCAGTAATCAGTAGTCAGTAAACAAATTAACATCTCAACAACCAAACACCTCAACGCCACGAAAGGGTTAGCTCGCAAGGGGTACAAGGGCTGTAAGCCTGACATCATTGAATAGTCAGGGCGGGTACACAGTGTCCGAACGCCCCCCCCTCCCCCCTTCAAAGGGAGAATTTGCAGGGATGAAGCTGACAACTGACGCCCCCCAACAACTAAACGGCTAAACAAATCAACCCAATTTGAGGTAATAATGCTTACCTTTGTACACGTCTAAAATCAAATGTAAAAACGTATGAAGAAAAAACAACTATGGAGCCTGGTATGTGCGATGTTCGTCGCAGCGCAACAGGGACAGGCCGAAGAAGCGCGGTTGCTGCGTTTCCCTGCTACAAACGGTAGCGACATTGTGTTTTCGTATGCCGGCGATTTGTACAAAGTATCTGTCCGCGGCGGAGAAGCGAAACGGCTCACTTCGCATGTAGGCTACGAAATGTTTCCGCACTTTTCGCCCGACGGAAAAACGATTGCCTTCACCGGACAGTATGACGGAAATACGGAAGTGTATACCATCCCCGCCGACGGCGGCGAACCGCTGCGCGTAACTTACACTGCGACAAATCAACGCGACGATGTGGGAGACCGTATGGGACCGAACAACATCGTGACCGCATGGACAGCTGACGGCGCGAAGATTGTTTACCGCAACCGGATCGGCTCGGGATTTGGCGGTAAACTGTACACCGTAGCCAAAGAAGGCGGACTCTCCGAAGTCATCCCCTTGCCCGAAGGCGGCTTTTGCAGTTTTTCTCCCGACGGGAAACGACTGGCCTATAACCGTGTGATGCGCGAATTCCGCACATGGAAATACTATCGGGGCGGTATGGCAGACGATGTCTGGATATATGACGCCGGAAAGAAAACGGTCGAGAACATCACGAACAACCGCGCACAAGACATCTTCCCGATGTGGGTCGGCGACGAAATCTATTTCCTCTCCGACCGCGACCGGACGATGAACCTCTTCGTCTACGATACAAAAACAAAAACGACCTCGAAGGTAACCGACTTCACCGAATATGATATCAAGTTCCCAAGCACGAACGGGCAACTGATCGTCTTCGAAAATGCCGGCTATATCTATCGGTTCGATCCTGCCACAAAGAAAGCCGAAAAGGTCAACATCACACTGACCTCCGACCATCTGTACGCCCGGAGCGAAATCAAGGACGGCGGACGGTACATGCGCGGAGCCAGCCTCTCGCCCGATGGGAAACGGGTTGTCGTCACGGCACGCGGCGAGATATTTAACCTCCCCGTTGAGAAAGGCGTGACGAAAAACATCGTCCGTACGCCGGGGGCTCACGAACGCAGCGCTACCTGGTCGCCCGACGGCAAGCACATCGCTTACATCTCCGACGCAACGGGCGAAACCGAGCTTTACATGCAACCGGCCGAAGGAGGCGAAGCCGTTCAGCTGACGAAAAATAACGATACGTATATCCGTAACTTCGAATGGAGTCCCGACAGCAAATCGATTGTGTACACCGACCGCAAGAACCGGATCAACCTGCTGAATGTGGCTACCAAACAGGTAACCGAAGTACTGCGCGATCCGAAGAAAGAACCGTATGAGGTCACTTTCTCGCCCGACAGCAAATGGCTGGCATATACACGCATGGCCGACAACGAATACGACATCATTTACCTCTACCGCATCGACGACAAGAAAGAATTTCAGGTAACCGACCGGTGGTACGATTCGGGTTCTCCCACGTTTAGCACAGACGGGAAATACCTTGTATTTACCTCGATGCGCGACTTCAATCCAACCTACGGATCGAAAGAATGGAACCACGTCTACGGTTATTCGAACGGAGTTTACCTCGCGCTGCTGACCAAAGACACGCCCTCCCCCTTCCTGACCAAGGACGACGGTAGCAAAGCTGAACCGAAGAAAGTAGAAATCAACGTAGAAGAAGGCAAGAAAAAAGAGACGGACGAGAAGAAAAAGCCCGAAGGCGTCACGGTCAAAGTCGATGCGGACGGACTGAGCGGCCGGATCGTGAAACTCCCCTTGCCGCAAGGATATCACGGTAATCTTTATTCCGACGGGCAAAAAGTGTATTACAGCCGTAACAACTCCACCTACGTCTATGATCTGAACAAGCAGAAAGAAGAAACCGTGGCCGAAGGCGCCCGTATGTGGGTGGAGCCGGGAGGCAAAAAAGCCGGATTCTTCAAAAACAAGCAACTGTTTGTCAAAGATATTCCTTCCGGGAAAATCGATTTGAAAGACCCTGTAAATTTCTCGGATATGAAGATTACGATCGACTATGCCAAGGAGTGGGCACAAATCTTCGATGAGGCATGGCGTGCCTTCCGCGACGGCTTCTACCTCGAAAATATGCACGGCGTAGACTGGAAAGCGATGAAGAAGAAATATGGCGTATTACTCCCTTATGTGAAGAACCGTCAAGACCTCACCTACCTGATCGGCGAAATGATCGGTGAACTCAATTGCGGCCATGCCTACGTGAACACCGGCGAGACGAATCGCCCGCAACGCATCAAGACCGGACTGTTGGGCGCAGAGATCTCGCGCGACAAGAGCGGCTTCTTCCGCCTCGAAAAAATTCTGCCGGGCGAATCATGGAGTCCCGCTCTCCGTTCTCCGCTCACCGAGCCGGGCATCGAAGCTCAAGTCGGCGATTTCATCGTCGCCATCGACGGAGTGCCGACCAACACGGTCAACGACCTGTATGCCCTCCTCGTAGGGAAAGCCGGCGTTCCGACGGAATTGTCGCTCAACGGCAAAGCACAGCTCAACGGCGCCCGCAAGGTGGTGATCCGCCCGCTCGAAGAAGAATATTCGCTCTATCATTACCAATGGGTAAAAAATAACATCGAGAAGGTTGACAAGGCTTCGGGCGGAAAAATCGGATATATCTACATCCCCGATATGGGAGTAGACGGACTGAACGAATTTGCCAAATATTTCTATCCGCAACTCGACAAGGAAGGACTCATCATTGACGACCGCGCGAACGGCGGCGGTAACGTCTCCCCGATGATCCTCGAACGTCTGGCTCGCGAACCGTACCGCATGACCATGCGCCGCGGATCGACCCGTAACGGTACCGTGCCCGATGCGGTGTTGGTTGGCCCGAAAGTGTGTCTGATCAATAAATATTCGGCTTCCGACGGCGACCTGTTCCCGTGGGGATTCCGCGCGCTTAAACTCGGTAAACTGATCGGAACCCGCACATGGGGCGGAATTGTCGGGATCACAGCCTCGTTACCGTTTATCGACGGTACCGACGTGCGCGTGCCGTTCTTCACAAGCTATGACATGGATGGCCACTGGATGGTAGAGAATGAAGGCGTAAAGCCGGATATCCTCATTGACAACGATCCGGTAAAAGAATGGAACGGCGAAGACGAGCAGCTCAACCGTGCCATCGAAGAAGTCATGAAAGAACTGAAGAACCGCAAACCGTTGCCCAAAACTCCGGCGCCGCGGGTGTGGAATAAATAACCCTTATGGATGCTCTCTGTGTCTGCCGGATGGAATACCCCTCTCGGCACGGACACGGAGGGCATCTATCTTTCTCCGGCATATCAGTACAGTCGGCAATATACAAAATTCAATCATCATTTATCTGTCTTACAAAAATTCACACAAAATCATCATGAAAAAGACAATCTTATTTATATCTATCGTGCTCTTTTCTTTCGGTGTATCGGCACAATGGAAGCCGGCCGGCGACAAGTTAAAAACCGTTTGGGCTGAACGCTTTGACCCGAACCGGATATTACCCGAATATCCGCGTCCCCTATTGGAACGATCGGTATGGATGAACCTGAATGGTCTCTGGGAGTATGCGATTCGAGACAAAGGAAAAGCCGAACCGGCCGATTTCGACGGAAAGATTCTCGTGCCTTTCGCCGTAGAATCATCGCTTTCGGGCGTACAAAAGACCGTGAACGAACAGCAGGAACTATGGTATAAACGTACGTTCACCGTACCGTCATCCTGGAAAGGCCGGCATGTGAAACTCAACTTCGGAGCCGTCGACTGGCGCTCCGACGTGTTTGTAAACGATATCTTTATCGGCACACACCAAGGAGGCTATACGCCTTTCTCGTTCGATATAACGTCGTTTCTTAAAGCAAACGAACCGCAGAAACTCGTCGTACGGATATGGGATTCGACGAACAAGGGGTATCAGCCGCGAGGCAAACAGACATTGAACCCCGAAGGCATCTGGTACACGGCTGTTACCGGTATCTGGCAAACGGTATGGATCGAGCCGGTTGCGGAGCATCATATCACAAGCGTGCGCTCAATTCCCGATATCGACCATGAGATCGTTGAAGTAACCGTCTCGACCAACGACGATCGGAACCATGACATCGTTGAAGTCTGTCTTTTCGACGGTGATCGTATGGTATCTTCGGCCAAAGGCATCAGTGGAAAGACCTTGCGTATACCGGTTACGAACGCCCGGCTGTGGTCGCCCGAATCTCCGACGCTCTATGCGATGAAGATCAGCCTCACACACAACGGCAAAAAAATAGACGAAGTATCGTCCTATACGGCTATGCGCAAGATATCGACGGCTCGTGACGCCAACGGTATCATGCGCATGCAGCTCAATAACAAGAATTATTTCCAATACGGACCACTCGACCAGGGGTGGTGGCCTGACGGACTCTATACGGCGCCGACTGACGAAGCGCTGCTTTATGATATTCGAAAGACGAAAGATTTCGGATTCAATATGATACGTAAGCATGTCAAGGTTGAGCCTGCGCGCTGGTATTACCACTGCGACAAGGAAGGGATGCTCGTCTGGCAAGACATGCCGAGCGGTGACATGGACAATGTGTGGGAGCCGCGTCAATACGGCGGAGGTTCAGACAAACAGCGAAGCGAAGAGTCTGCCGCCAATTACTATCATGAGTGGGGAGAAATCATGGACTTGTGCATCTCCCATCCTTGCGTCATTATCTGGGTACCTTTCAACGAGGCATGGGGACAATTCGACACCGAAAAAGTAACGGCATGGACGGAACATCGTGATCCGTCACGACTCGTCAATCCGGCCAGCGGAGGAAACCATCGCCGGTGCGGAAGCATACTCGACCTGCAC
Source organism: Tannerella forsythia (assembly GCF_001006485.1). Taxonomy (GTDB): domain Bacteria; phylum Bacteroidota; class Bacteroidia; order Bacteroidales; family Tannerellaceae; genus Tannerella; species Tannerella forsythia. The sequence continues at coordinate 19,634 of NZ_JUET01000054.1, read as the reverse complement.
AATTATCCCGGTCCGGAAATGTACCTGTTCGATCCAGAACGTGTAACGGTTCTCGGCGAATACGGCGGTATCGGGTTGGCGCTCGAAGGCCATCTATGGTGGGATAAACGCAACTGGGGATATGTGCAGTTTAAAAACAAAGAAGAAGTAACGGCCGAATACGTGCAGTTTGCCAAGACGCTTCAGTCATTCGTCAGACAAGGTTTCTCCGCAGCCGTTTATACGCAGACAACCGATGTGGAAGGCGAAGTGAACGGGCTGATGACCTACGACCGGAAAGAGATCAAAATCAACGAAGCCGAAGTACGTGCTGCCAATCAGGAGGTTATTCGTATGCTATCGGAATAGCCTGACGCATTCTCAAAATACGGGGAAACGGTTGTCGCCGTCGGAAGTGACGGCGATGCACTCGACCTCGACGAGCCACCCCGGACGACAGACCGCAGCACAGACCGTGATACGGGGTATTTGTGGAAAATAAGCGTCTATCCATGTGCCGACCGCTGCGTAATCGCCCGGGTCGCGCACGTAGACAATCATCTGCATGACGTTGTGCATGCCGGCATCAGCCTCGGCCAACAACGCCCTGATATTTCCGAATAAACAGTCGAGTTGACCGGAAAGATCGCCGGGATGCACGATCTCGCCATACTTGTTAATGCTTGCCGTACCCGAGATAAAGATATGCCGCCGGTCACCGTATTGCACCATGGTACCCCGCTCGAACGTCACGCCGTATTCGCTCGTTCGATTCAGATGATCAAGTGCATCGAGATAGCTCACCTGCTCCGTTTCCAAGCCGTGCACCGCATACGCATCCATCGTCACCAATGCCCGCGGATCGGTATACCGTCCCTCGATGCCCGTGCTGGCAATGAAATGGGTCTGCGACGTCAGCCCTTCGCGCTCGAAACATGCCCGGCGCGCTTTCACCATGCCGGCATAACGCAGGTCGATGTCGCGCACAAAAAGCCATGTACGAATACAGTGACGGCTCAACGTACATGCCTGCGTCGCCAATAAAGCCGTGTAACGGTCAAAAATATCGGTTGTCTGCTTCTCTTCGTCCGAAGCCGATGAGTGAAGTTGTGTATGATAAAAGTGACGGTAATACGGACGGATCAGTTCTGTAGCCTGTACAGACAGGTTTTTAGACACACGTGAACTTTCGGATGTCACCCAATAAGCCCAGAGGGCTACCTTTGTCAGACCGGGCGCCTGCTGTACGACAGACAACGCCGCATCTTCGTTATCGTATCCACACAAAAAACCGTGTTGATTCATGACATCGCTAAGGAAGTAACGCCTCCAGACAAGCATCGTATGAGGATATTCACTTTGCCAACGGCTCAATGCCGCCTCAAGCTGTGCAAATTGCGTTTGGGTATCTGACTCCGAAGCCGCGATTCGTATTGACAAATGGTATTCGGCAGCCTGCCCGGACAGAGCAAATTCGCTGTAAGTAGCGAGGACCGGCAGATCCGCCCATTCTCTGTGATGTGTGCAAATCATCGGATATCAAACTGATCCGCATCACGCCACACCGGAAACTTCTCCCGAAGCGTATCCAACGGCTCCCGCTCCAGCGTACACGTGACGATTGTTTCTTCCTCTTCGCCGGCATCCGCCAGCTTTTCTCCTTTCGGAGTATATATTCTCGAGCTGCCGTGATAAGCGAACTCGCGGCCATCCACACCGACACGGTTCACCCCGCACACATACACCATATTCTCAATCGCCCGCGCATGCAGCAGCGTCTTCCACACATCCCGTCGTACACTCACCCAGTTGGCCACGTAAATCAGCACGTCGTATTCGTTATTCACATTGCGGCTCCAGACCGGGAAACGCAAGTCATAGCAAACCATCGGGCAGATTTTCCAGCCGCGATAATCGAGAATCAGCCGCTTATCGCCGGCCGAGAAACTGCGATCTTCGCCCGCCATACGAAACAGATGACGCTTATCGTAATAATACTCCCGACCATCGGGGGTAATAAAGAATGCACGGTTATAAAAACGCCCTTCTTCCGAAGCGATAAAGCTCCCTGTCACGGCAAAGCCGTATTCTCGGGCCCACTGCTTCACCGAAGCGATCGTCTTGCCGTCGACCGGCTCCGACAGGTCGTGCACGCGCATCGACAATCCCGTCGTAAATAACTCCGGTAAGACTGCCAGATCGGTTTTGCCGGTTAAACCATGCAGCAATTTCCCATAATAAGCCACGTTCTCCGTTCTGTCTTCCCACACAATCGGAGCTTGAATCATACTGACACGCAACGAGCTGTTACTATTCATCGATCTTTCCGTTTTTCTTATCGCGTTCTTCCCCGACTTCTCCGAATTTCTCTCCATGATGGCCTCTGATTCCCTTATAACATGAACGGATATAACGGATGTCCGCATCCGCATCGCCCGTCGGCCGGAAAGTCGACATAATCCCGACTTCTTTCCTGCCGTAATCGATATAACCAAGCTGAATCGGTACCTGTGCCTTCAAAGCAATGTAATAAAAACCACGTTTCCACTCATCGACCCTCTTGCGCGTCCCTTCCGGCGTGATAGCTACACGGAAATAATCGTGTGATGCAAATTCAGCCGCCATCTGTTCGGTCATGGACTGGTTGCGGCTCCGGTCGATCGGTACGCCGCCCATGCTCCGAAAGATTAATCCTAACGGAAAGAAAAACCATTCTTTCTTCATCAGGAATTTAGCCTGTTTCCCGACCGCGTTGTAAAACAACTTGCCGATCAGAAAATCGGTGTTGCTCGTATGAGGGGCTACACAAATCACACACTTGGGAACATCGTCGCCCGTCAGACCGATATTCCATCCCATGCACTTAAGAAGCCATCTACAGATCGCTTTTTTCATGCTTTCTTATCAAGCGCTTCGGTCAATCGGACGATCTCTTCGGCCAACGCATTCCATTCTTTTCTCAGATCAGCAGATAACTTTTGATAATATTTCTTGACCTCTGCCCGGTTTGTGCCCGGAGCATGATGTGCACGGCAAATAAACTCATCGTTCCGATCGCTCATGTGCGTCGCCAATAATAAAACTTTCTCATTGTCTATTTTCGGAAGTAAATAATGACAGATTAACAAGTCGGAAAACAACATCCCGAACAGACGGGAGATATGTTTCTTTAATTTTCTTCTTTTTGCCATTTTAGTTTCTTCTTTTTGAGTTAAACATTTTCTTTTTTTCGACAATCAAAGGTATGACAATTCTCCGGGATTTGGATAAAGAAACACAAGAAAAAGAAAAAAAGACGTATCTTTGCCGGCTAAACAACTACCTTTTATAAGGTTAGACAACTATGATAAAAAAGGCAATAACTCAACCGGATTATATTTTTGAATGCAGCTGGGAAGTCTGCAATAAAGTTGGCGGTATTTATACCGTCTTGTCCACAAAAGCACGCACGTTACAACAGCGTTTTACCGATACGATTATTTTCATCGGGCCGGACCGCGGAAAGCCGGATGCCGATTTTCGAGAAGACCCTGCGCTCTACGCCGACTGGGCGAAAGCGGCAGCTTCCGAAGGACTGTCCGTGCGCAAAGGACGATGGCAGATACCGGGCACACCTCCGGTGATTTTAGTCGACTATCAGCCTTTCTTCGAAAAGAAAAACGAAGTCTATTACGAAATGTGGGAATCGTTCGGTGTCGATTCGTCAAAGGCTTATGGCGATTATGACGAGTCTTGTATCTTCGCCTACGCCACCGGAAAAACGATCGAAAGTTTCTACCGCTTTCATGGGTTGGAACAGAAAAAGATCATCGCCCATTTCAATGAATGGATGCTGGGGTTCGGAGAGCTATATCTACAGAAATACGTACCGCAGATTGCTACGGTGTTCACGACACATGCTACCTCCATCGGACGTTCGATTGCCGGAAACGGTAAACCCCTCTACGGATGCATGAATGGATACGACGGCAATCGGATGGCAAGAGAATTAAACATGGAAGCCAAGCACTCGGTCGAGAAGCAGGCTGCCCGTTATGCCGACTGTTTCACGACCGTAAGCGATATTACGGCCACCGAATGCAGGCAGCTCTTGGACAGAGCACCGGATATCGTGACCCCCAACGGTTTCGAGCCGGACTTTGTGCCTGTTGCCGATGCTTATCCGGCACGTCGTACTGAAGCCCGTAAAAAACTGCTCAGGGTAGCCGAAACGTTATGCGGCCGGACGATCGATGAAGATGCTTTTCTCATCTCGACGAGCGGCCGGTATGAGTATCGTAACAAAGGAATCGACGTTTATATCGAGGCCATGAACCGTTTGCGCACTTCCGGCAAACTGAATCGGCAAGTCGTCGCTTTTCTGCTTGTCCCGGCGTGGGTTTTCGCTCCGCGTGCCGACCTGAAGGAAATTCTTGCGAAAGACTTTCATACGACGGAGCCAATGCAGACCTCATGCATCACGCATTGGCTTAACAATATGAATGAAGACAGCATAACGAATTTCATCCTCCGTTGCGGCTTTACGAATACGGCAGACGATAACCTGAAAATCATCTTTGTGCCCTGCTATTTGGACGGGAAAGACGGTATATTCAACATGACGTACTACGACCTGTTGATCGGTATGGATGCGACCGTTTATCCGTCGTATTACGAGCCGTGGGGCTATACGCCGCTGGAAAGCATTGCGTTCGGCATCCCGACGGTCACCACCGATCTGGCCGGATTCGGGTTATGGGCTAAGGCAAAGGTTTCGGGCGATGACATCACGGAGGGAGTCGCCGTGATTCACCGGACAGATGATAATTATTTCGATGTCGTGAATGATATTTCGGAAATTTTACTTTCTCTGATATGCAAAGATGCAGCCGATCGGGAATATATTCGAGAGAATTGTCGCAAGTTAGCTGCACAGGCTGAATGGAAGCAATTCATTACATATTATTATCAAGCATTTGATATGGCTTTTGCGAAGGCGAAACAGAGAAACCGTATGTGATGTTATAGGTTGTCCCGATTATACATTCTCTTTTAGCAAGCAACTGTCTTTATACATAAAATCTGCTCGCAATCCGGTGGTGACGTCCAAATACCGTACATCCGTGTATCCGCTGTCGGTGTATGAATAATAATGATCGCCAATACGGTAACGATGCCCATTGATGCCTGAGACATACTTATCTTCATCGTTTCTATTGATCGAGCGAACCACGCGGCCTCCCTTGTCCAACACGTATTCAATCTTTTCCTTTTCGATGTTGCCTTTACCTTTGTCAAGGTCTTTCGTTATGGTCCGGTCGGCTATGTATCCGCTGTCAGTTATCATATATGTATATTCGGATATGCCGAACAGCTTATCTTTATTCGGATGGCTGTAGTCCACATCATAGTTTTCCGTTTTGAGCAGCCGACCGTCATCACCGTACGTATATTTTAAGATATTCCATTCTCTGTCCGGATAGACTTTACCATCCAATTCTACTTTCCGTGGAAAATAATCCGACCGATAAAGCAAGTGCCCATCCTGAGAATATTTACTAATGAAACAATCGATCGTCCCACTGATGTGAGTAGCTGTATCCGTCAGTCGGTCTTTACTGTATTTGTAAACAGCTTCGGATACCGTATATAGCGGTTTATCATTGCCTCCCTCTAGATACGTTTTTCTGACTGACGAATCGGCCATACTTCTCGGCATTCGCGGTTTCATCGGGTGCTGAGGTCCCGTAATTGTCTGTGCGGAAATCATTCCCCCTGTTACCCATAGTAAAGTTAATACTATAATGTACTTTTTCATGCTCTAATGTATTTAATAATTTAACGTTTCAAAAATAGTATATAAATATATACAAAAAAAGTTTTGTATATATTTACATTTTTTATGTAATAAATATTATTTTAAACAGACCTGATTTTGATTGTCATAAAAATTCAAAACCAGTAATTATCTACATGAAAATCATGCTTTCCACAGCTTGCAAGAAGACTAAACCACAACGTGTTTTTACACTATCTCTTGCATTTTTGAATAAATGATATTTAACGGCTGTAAATCCATAAAAAATCACTCTGTTGAGAGTATTGCATGAAAAAATTAACGAGGCGTCATTCCTGCTTTACACGAAAATTGCATTACCTTTGTCGGGCAATTATCAAAAAACTTACGTATGAAAATTCAGTCAAAGAATTCAAATGATCCGATTTGGAGAGACCTATACTCTCATTCTAAACTTCCGAAACGATTAGAGCCGCTTCACGAAATCGCCACCAACTTGTGGTGGGTATGGCATTACGAAGGAGCAAAGCTCTTCGGTGAGATTTCGCCCGAGTTATGGAGATCGACCGAAGGCAACCCCCTCTTATTGCTTCAGAAGTTACCGCAGGAACGAATTGAAGCAATTTTGGCCGATCAGGTATTGATGGCTAAAATCAATGACGTATATAAACAATTTAAGAGTTATGTACAAGTCAAACCCGACACAAGCAAACCGTCGGTTGCCTATTTCAGCATGGAATACGGACTAACGAACGTACTGAAAATCTATTCGGGCGGATTGGGCGTGTTGGCAGGCGACTACCTGAAAGAAGCCAGTGACAGCAACATTGATCTGGCAGCCGTCGGGTTTCTGTACCGTTACGGCTATTTCACCCAAAGCCTGGCGATGGACGGTCAACAGATTGCCAACTACGAAGCCCAGAACTTCTCGACATTGCCACTCACACAAATGATGATGGACGATGGCCAGCCGATGGTGCTCGAGGTGCCGTATCCCGAACGGATCGTCTATGCACATGTCTGGAAAGTAAGCGTCGGGCGCGTACCACTTTATCTGATGGATACGGACATACCCGAAAATAGCGAATGGGACCGCTCGATCACCCACCAGCTTTACGGCGGAGACTGGGAAAACCGCATGAAGCAGGAATACATGCTCGGCATCGGCGGCATTTTACTGTTGAATAAGTTGGGACTGAAGAAACAGGTTTATCATTGCAACGAAGGCCATGCCGCATTGATCAACGTACAGCGGCTCGTCGATTATATCCGGATCGAGAAGTTAGACTTTAATCAGGCCCTCGAAGTCGTTCGCGCCTCCTCACTCTATACGGTGCATACGCCCGTACCGGCCGGTCACGATTATTTCGAAGAAGCGCTTTTCGGCAAATACATGGGCGGATTTGCCGAAAAACTCGGTATCAGCTGGCAGGACTTTATCGACATGGGACGTACGAACCCGGGCAGTCAGGAAAAATTCTGTATGAGTACATTCGCCCTCAACACCTGTCAGGAGGCCAACGGCGTAAGTTACCTCCACGGCATCGTATCGCGCCAGATGTTCGCTCCGGTATGGAAAGGATATTTCCCCGAAGAGCTGCACGTGGGCTACGTGACCAACGGGGTGCATCTGCCTACTTGGATGGCTACCGAATGGAAAAAATACTGTGCGAAGAATTTCGACAAAAGTTTCTTCAAAGACCAGTCTAACAAAGCGATCTGGGAAGCCATCCAGCATGTTCCGGACAGTGACATTTGGGAAATCCGCAAGGCACTCAAACATAAATTGATCGAATACATCAAAGACCAGTATCGCGATAACTGGCTGAAGAACCAGGGCGACCCGTCGAAAGTCGTTACATTGATGGAAAAAATCAATACGAACGCGTTGTTGATCGGTTTCGGACGCCGTTTTGCCACATACAAACGAGCGCACCTCCTGTTCACCGATTTGGACAGACTATCCAAGATCGTCAACAATGAAAAATGCCCAATACAATTCGTCTTCACCGGGAAGGCGCACCCGGCCGACGGTGGCGGACAGGGCCTGATCAAACACATCGTGGAGATTTCGCGTCGTCCGGAATTTCTAGGCAAGATCCTCTTCCTCGAAAATTACGACATGCGTCTGGCGCGCCGCCTGATTTCGGGGGTCGACATCTGGCTGAACACCCCGACACGACCGCTGGAAGCATCCGGCACATCGGGCGAAAAGGCTGAGATGAACGGTGTACTCAACTTCTCCGTGCTCGATGGATGGTGGTACGAAGGTTATAAGGAAGGAGCCGGATGGGCGCTGACCGCACAACGCACGTATGACAATCAGCAATATCAGGATCAGCTTGATGCCGCCACGATCTACCATCTGCTCGAAGATGAGATTATCCCGCTCTACTTTGCCAAGAACAGCAAAGGCTATTCGCCTGAGTGGATTCAGTACATCAAAAACTCCATCTCGCAAATCGCACCGGACTATACGATGAAACGGATGCTCGACGACTATATCGAACGGTTCTACAGGAAGCTGGCCGCACGCTCCGCTTTGCTCATGCAAAACGATTACGCCGAAGCTCGAAATATCGCCGCATGGAAGAAAGAGGTTGCCGAACACTGGGATGATTTTGAGATCAAATCGTTCGAGTATGGCGAAGATGCCGCACATCCCGCAGTGGGCGACGAATACATCGTCCGGATTGTCATCGATCGCAAAAGCCTCAAGAGCATGCTTGGCGTTGAGATTGTCTATACACGTGAAAACCCGGAAGACCATACGATCGAATTCGTTTCGGCAACACCGTTCCAACTGAAAAAGGTGGATGGCACGAAACTATATTTCGAGTTGAAAAAGAAAACAAAAGTCTACGGACATCTGCGTGTCGGTTTCCGGGTCTATCCGGTAAACGAACAGCTGCCTCACCGAATGGATTTCGCATACATCCGCTGGATTCAGCCATAAACATACGGTCGTCCGTCACAGAAAAACCGGGCTTATGTTCGGTTTTTTTGTGCCCTGCCGTTTCCGTTTTCAAAATATATCGTACATTTGTCTATCATAAAAAAAGACACCATGGGCAAACCAATCATTCTCTCCGACCTCTTCCGCCAATCGTGGAAAAGTTTGTGGGCACAAATCTGGGTATTGAGCGGACTGTTAATCGGCTACGTGATCATCGGCTTGTTGCTCAATGCTTTTATTCCACCTTCCGATAATCATATCGGTGTGGCGGGTATCGTTATTATAGCTATAAGTGTTTTATTCCATTTGGTTTTCACATTGGGATATACTAAAAATATGTTTCAGGCATTGGACGGCGAGGAACCGCAGTTTTCGGCTTACGGACAGATGAGCCGTAAAATATTTATTTATTTTTTTGCATCCGTTATTTATGCAATTGTGGTATGTGCCGGACTGTTTTTTTTGATTGTGCCGGGCATTTACCTCGCTCTCCGGCTACAATTCTTCCCGATGTCTATCGTAGAAGAAAATACGGGGGTCGTCGGATCATTGAAACGGAGCTGGGAGATCACACGCAGCTCAACACTGAAGCTCTTCCTGCTCATGCTCGTCCTGATCGGCCTCATGCTGGCCGGATTCGCCTTGTTTCTGATCGGCATCTTCGTGGCGCTGCCGCTGTGCGGACTGATGAGCTGCTACGCATTTCGCCGTCTGACAGTATCGACCACTTCATAAAATCAAGATACATACAGGATGAATCATTTATTCAGTATAAAAGACAAAGTCATTGTTTTGACAGGAGGCTACGGAATACTGGGACGTTGCATCGCCAAACATTTGGCGCGCGAAGGAGCGAAGGTCGCCATCCTCGGACGTAACGCCGAGAAAGGCAACCGGTTGAAAGAGGAGGTGCGCAAACTCGGAGGCATGGCCATGTTTCACGCGGCCGACGTCATGCGCCGCGAACAGCTCGAAGAAAGCCGGCAAGCCATCGTGCAAGCATTCGGAAGCATCGACGTGCTGATCAATCTGGCGGGAGGAAATATGCCGGGCGCTACGATCGCGCCGGATCAGACGTTTTTCGATCTCGACCTCGACGCTTTCAGGCAAGTCATCGACCTGAACCTGTTCGGTACGGTACTCCCGACGATGGTATTTGCCGAGGTCATGGTCGAGCAAAAGAAAGGAAGCATCATCAATATCTCGTCCGAGGCATCGCTGCGACCGCTTACGCGCGTACTGGGCTACGGATGCGCTAAGGCGGCCGTTAATAATTTCACCCGGTATCTGGCCACCGAGCTGGCTACGAAATTCGGCGAGGGACTGCGGGTGAACGCCATCGCGCCAGGGTTCTTCCTGACCGAACAGAACCGCACGCTAATGACCAACGCCGACGGTACCCCGACGGAGCGTTGCCAACGTATCGTCGCACACACGCCTTACGGCCGACTGGGCAAGCCCGAAGAGCTGTTGGGCACGGTACAGTGGCTGGCAGCCGACGCGTCGGCTTTCGTGACGGGCACGGTGATACCCGTCGATGGCGGATTCGACGCTTTTTCGATTTAATCGCACGCATACACCTTTAAAATACATATAATCATGACAAAAAAACAATGGTCGCTCGTCGTACCGACGAGCATGGGGGTGCGACTGACACCCACTGCGCAGGGACAGCCGTTTCATACGAGCCACTCCATGTTGATGCAGGCTACGAGCGCCGAAACGAACGTGGCGACGGTGGCCGCATCGCTCGGACTGCCGGTCAAAGCGCTGACGACGTTCGTCGAAGGCAGCCCCGTGGCACAATTTATCAAAGCCGATCTGCGCAGCCGCGGCATCGCCTGCGAAGGGCGCGAAGTGCCACAGGGCGGGCCGTGGGGCTTGCGTCATCAGATCAATATGGCCGACAGCGGTTTCGGCGCGCGGGGGCCGCGCGTGTGGAACGACCGGAGCGGCGAAGTAGGCCGCACGCTGAACGTGCGCGATTTCGACCTCGACCGTCTGTTCGGGCGTGAAGGCGTGGAGATGCTCCACCTTTCAGGACTGATCGCGGCACTCTCGGACCAAACGGGCGAATTTTGCCTCGAGCTGGCACGCACGGCCAAACAGCACGGCACACGGATCTCGTTCGATCTGAATTACCGCGCCTCGTTCTGGGAAGGACGCGAGCGAGCGCTGCGCGACGTCTTCGCCCGGATCGCCTCCGTGGCCGACATCATCGCAGGTAATGAAGAAGACTTTCAACTCTGCCTCGGTATCGACGGGCCGGAGACCGGAGGAAAAAATATCGAAGCCAAAACGGAGCGTTTCAAAGAAATGATCCGGAACGTGAAGCGAACGTTTTCCAGCGCCTCGGTTTTCGCGACGACCTTGCGCGAAGTGTCGGACGCGAACCATCATCTGTGGGGCGCTATCATGCTCGCGGGCGATGAGTGGCACTGCGTCGAGCCGCTTCCGATCCGGGTGCTCGACCGTATCGGCGGAGGCGACGGCTTTGTAGGAGGTCTGCTCTACGGCATCCTCCGAAATTGGGAGCCGCGACAGTGGATACGCTTCGGATGGGCTACCGGCGCACTGGCCGTAACTTCACTTACCGACTATGCCCAACCGGCCGACGAAGCACAGGTATGGAGCATCTGGGAAGGAAACGCACGAGTGATGCGATAAACCGGCCGCGGCCGCAAGTTTTTCAAACAGCACAAACGATGATCTACTATGAACAGGGAGCGCCGGACAAAGCATTCGGCCATGACGAACTGAGGAAAGCCGTGTTTTCGATCCTCGACCGACTGGGCGAGCGACGCAAGGTATTGGCCATCCCACCCGACTTTACCCGCTTCCACTCACGGGCGGGGGAACTGACACGCTACATCTACGAGTATTACGGCGAACACCTGACGGATATTCTTCCCGCCATCGGGACGCATTTTCCAATGACGGACGGGGAGATCGAAAAAATGTTCCCCGGCATCCCCCGGTCGCTCTTTCGCGTGCATGACTGGCGCAACGGTGTCGTGCATGTCGGTACCGTGCCGGCCGACTACGTCGGCGAGGTATCGGGCGGCGTAGCCCACTATCCCATGCCCATGCAGGTGAACCGCATGCTCCTCGAAGGCGGGTACGACCTGATCCTTTCCATCGGGCAGGTGGTGCCGCACGAAGTGATCGGGATGGCGAACTACAACAAGAACCTCTTCGTCGGTATAGGGGGGAGTGAAGGCATCCACAAGAGCCACTTTATCGGCGCGGCATACGGTATGGAGCGAATCATGGGACGTACCCACACCCCCGTGCGCCGCGTGCTCAACTACGCCTCCGAACATTTCATCCGCCATCTGCCGGTCGTCTATCTGCAAACCGTTATTTCGGCCGGAAATGACGGTCTGCAAATGCGCGGGCTCTTTGCAGGCAACGATGCCGAATGCTTTGAGAAAGCTGCAGCCCTCTCGTTACAAACAAACTTCACCATGCTCGACCGTGAGATACACAAAGCCGTCGTTTATCTCGATCCCGAAGAGTTTCGCAGTACGTGGGTCGGCAACAAAAGCATCTATCGCACGCGCATGGCCATGGCCGACGGCGGCGAACTGATCATCCTCGCCCCCGGTGTACGGCAGTTCGGCGAAGACGCGGACAACGACACGCTGATCCGCCGGTACGGCTACGTCGCCACGCCGCAAGTGCTGCGGCATGTCGAAGAAAACGAAGAGCTGCGACAGGCGCTTGGCGTAGCAGCCCATCTGATTCATGGCACATCGGAAGGACGATTCCGCATCACCTACTGCCCCGGACACCTGACACGCCGCGAAATCGAGAGCGTAGGCTTCGGGTATGCCGACCTCGACGCCATGATGCGAAAATATCACCCGCACACCCTGCGCGAAGGCTGGAACACCGTCGACGGCGAAGAAATCTACTACATCTCCAATCCCGCGCTCGGGCTTTGGGCCTATCGGAAAAGATTTGAAAAGACCTGATTTTTTTTTCGGTGTTTTTTCTTACTTCTGATTCTGAAGTTTCGCTGCTTCCTTTTTCAATTGCTCAAGCTTCTTCTCCAGCACTTCAATCGCCTCATCGGCTTTGTAGCTGGAGTGAGAGAACAACGTTTCAATATTTTCTTCCAATGAACCTTTAAGCTCTTTCACCTTTGCTTTAAGGTTTTTGCTGAAATCCTCCACACTGTGTTTGATATTATCGGAGGTATCGTCAAACGATTTTTTTATTTTCTTACGTGTTTTCGTTCCTTCATCCGGAGCAAAAAGAATACCCATTCCTGCTCCCAGCATAGCGCCTACTAAAAATGATACGACTGTTTTTCCTGCATTATTACACATAGCTTTTAAAATTTTGAAATTAATACTCCTACAAATGTATCATATATTTTTTGTTTCTACCCACTCAGACCATTGTTTAGGCATATTTAATTCTTTTTAATTGTATTATCCCGATCGCTTTCACGCGTTTTATCGGACAAATACCCACTCATCCTCTTTCGAGAGGTCGGGATAAAAGAAATAGCCCTCGCTGTCGAACGCCTGCACGTCTTGATACTTCGTAAGTCTGTTCTTGATGATGAACCGCGCCATCAGTCCGCGCGCCTTTTTGGCATGCACGACAACCTGCCGGAAGCCGTTTGTCTCATGTTGCAAAAAACGGATATCGATGATTCTTGTGCCCTGCGGAAGCTTGTTCTTACGAACCACCTTTCCATATTCCTGCGAGGCCACATTGATGATGACACGTTCGTCGTGCGCTAACTTCGACGCGAGGTATGCATTAAGCGTATCGCCCCAGAAATCGTACAGACTTTTATATCCTTCGGGAACGATTTTTCGCTGAAATTCGAGTCGGTAAGGACGTATCGCGTCCATCGGACGGATGATGCCGTACAGTCCCGAGAGGATATTCAGATGTTGCTGGGCAAAAGCAAAATCATCTGCCGAGAAGTCATGCGCATTAAGTCCCTTGTAGGCAATACCGTTATAGGCCAGAGCAGCGGCGCGGCGAGGCGCAACGGGCAGGTCGAACGTCTGAAAATAGCCGAACACGTCGTGCGCCATCTGCGGATTGATATTCATCGACGCGGCGATCTCATCGACCGACATTTCGCGACAGACCGCCACCAGTTCGGCCGTCTTATCGGTAAAAAGCGGGTCGATAGCCTTGACCGAATCGTCGGCGCCGTCAAAATCCATTAATTTGGCAGGAGATAAAACAATTTGCATATATCATCATTTAGAGAAGTTCCTATTCTTTTTGAGGCAAAGATAAAGAGTATGAATACAAAAAGCAACTTTTTGATTACCGCTCTATATCTATCGGAGACCGGACAGCTTATTTTTTCTCTCATCTGTTTTTATAATTAAAAAACGATGCGTAAGTTTGTGGCGGAATCGGATACCTCTCTTACCCAAGACGACGATATGCTGCGCTGGAAGGTAGGGGGTAAATCCGAACTCCGACACATGAATATCAGGAATACCATGAAGAAGAACCCCGATATACCAGTTCGGACAGCCCGAGAGCGCACACCCGACAGAGAAAGGCTTGTAGTTTGGCAGAAACGGCCCGAACGGAAAGCGTCTGTCTTTTTCTCGAAATACGGTCTATACAAACATTATGATATAAAAGATTCAACAAACAATCATTTTAAAGCAGTAAAAGTATGAGAAAAACGAATGGAACAAGGATCAGAATCCTTTTATTCTCTTCCATGTTATTTCTCGGCGGCAATTTGTCGGCAGAAGTAACAACGTATGGAAGTAATCCGGAGTTTACAGGCGCAGCTCAGCAGCAGAGCGTCCGAAAGATCACCGGAACGATCAAAGACGAGCTTGGAGAAGGCATGGTCGGTGTGAATATCCTTCTCAAGGGTACCAACACGGGAACGACGTCGGACTATGACGGAAACTTCTCGATCGAAGTACCGCCGAATGCCGTACTGGAGATTTCGTATATCGGGTTTCTATCGCAGTCCGTACCTGTCGGAGACCGGACTCAACTCGACATCGTACTCGTCGAAGATACGAAGATGTTGAATGAGGTTGTCGTTCTGGGTTACGGAACGAACGCGCGGAAGCAGGACCTGTCGGCCTCAGTCGGGATTATCAGCAACACCGAAAAGCTGGTCACGCGCCCGGTCACATCGACTGAAAGCATGTTGCAGGGACAACTGGCCGGTGTCACGATTACGGCGAACGGAGGAGATCCGACCTCAAGCCCGCATATTGTGATTCGCGGACAAGGGTCGCAGAATGGCGACCGTGTGCTTTGGGTCGTAGACGGTGTGCCCGGTGCTCCTGTCGCTTCGATGAGCGACATCGAATCGATTGTGGTACTGAAGGACGCCGCTTCGGCGGCTATTTACGGAGCGCAGTCGGGCGCCGGTGGAGTCGTGCTGGTCACGACGAAGAAAGCGAAGAAAGGCAAACCGAGCATCTCGTACGAGGGTATCTTGGGAATACGCCAAGCCATGAACCTGCCGCAGTCGCTTACGGCCGAAGAGCAGATTCGGATGAGACAAACGTCATACACCCAGGCCAAACTGTCGATCCCGACCGGGTGGGATACCGCCAAAAACCCGTGGGTCGGTACGACACGTACCGACTGGATGGACGAGATTTTCCGCACCGCTTCGTATCAACGGCACAACATCTCGCTGAATGTCGGGACGGACGATTTCACGAATCGCATTTCATTCTCTTCGAACGTCGACAACGGCGTGTTACTGAACACCTACAACAACTCGGTCGGACTGCGTTACAACGGAACGTATAAACTGAATAAATGGGTTTCGATCAGCGAAGACTTCGTATGGAAAAATTCTTCGAGCCGGGGAACCAACACCTCGAGCGCTTATTCCGGAGTCATCCTTTCGGCCATTTATATGCCTCGAAGCGCCACAGTCTATAATCCCCTCACCGGTTCGTTCGGGGGTACTACGACGGAAGACCCCGAATACATTGCCAAATACGGTTCGAGTTATCCGGACATTCACGGCGACGTCATCAATCCGGTGCGCTCGCTGATCGCCGAGACGAATTACAACAAGACGAGCGACGTATGGACGACAACGGCACTCGACATCACCAACATCGTCGAAGGATTAAAATTCACCAGCCGTTTTACGTATAATGTAGAAAACAACTTATACAAGAATTTCACTCCTCGCCGGAAAGAAGTCGGCAAACCGAGCAACACGAACACGCTTTCGGAAAGCACCTATCGCACCGATGCGTGGAAAACGGAAAATACGCTGACGTACGATAACACCTTCGGTGAGCATACCGTAAGCGGCCTGCTTTCGACCACGGCCGATCATTACGAAAATAGAAGGCTCGAAGTAGAAGGAAGGACGTTTGCCAACGAATCGAAGCCCCTGCAATATCTGGCTTATGCCGAGACCATCACCGCAGGCGATAAGCTGGAAGGGCCGGATGCCAACGTCTCACTGATCTCACGTCTGGCCTATTCGTTCAACGACCGGTATTTTGTCACCGGTTCGTGGCGTCGCGACTATGCCGGCCGTCTGCCGAAAGAGAACAATTACGGCGATTTTCCGGCTTTCACGGCTGCGTGGAAAATCTCGAACGAAAAATTCTTCCCGAAGAGCGACCGGTTTAACCTGCTCAAACTCCGCGCTTCGTGGGGACGGGTCGGTAATTTGGGATCGATCGGTTACAATTATAAAGCCGCCATTCTATCGAAAAAGGAAAATCCGTCGAACGAGGGCGGGCAGTACGGAACAACCGTCGGAGGAGCATGGGGCACGGCCATTTATAAAGGAGATGCTTTGAACCGACACCTTACGTGGGAGACCTCGGAACAGACGGACTTCGGTATGGATATCGACATGTTCAACGAACGTTTGTCGTTGGCTGTCGATTACTTCAGCAAACGCACGTATAACCTGATTCAGAAACAGACGATGAACTGGCCGCAAACCATCGGTCTGAATCCCATGCTCGTGAATCAGGGAGAGGTACGTAACCGGGGGTTTGAGATACAGGCTTCGTGGAACGACCGCATCGGGAAGGATTTTTCGTATTTCATTTCAGGCAACTTCGCTTACTTGAAGAATTGGGTTTCGGACATCGGTGTTAAAAACGCCGACGGCACGCCCGGCGTATGGACCGGAGAGGGCAGTTTCAGAAATGTGCCTTATATGTATCAGACGGCCGAAGGAGAACCGTTGGACTCGTATTATGTGATTAAGACAGACGGTATTTTTCAGAGCGATGCCGAAGCCGCAGCGTATGTCGATAAAAACGGAAAACGTATTCAGCCGAATGCCGTGGCCGGCGATTTGAAATTCGTCGATGCCAACGGCGACGGGGTGATCAACGACAAAGACCGCCAATACTGCGGTAATGCGATGCCTGAAACGACGTTTGCCCTTTCGATGGGATGCTCGTACAAAAAACTTTCGGTCAGCGCCATGTTGCAAGGCGTCGGCGGAGCACAATCGTTGTACATGGCCAAATACATGTTGTTGGGCGATGTGGAAGGGAATTTTAACCGCCAGAACACCATCCTCGACGCATGGAGTCCGAACAACACGTCGTCGAAGATTCCCCGTCTCTCGAAAGCCGACCCGAACGGTAATTTCACGACCCCTTCGGACTGGTATCTCGAAGACGCCTCTTACCTGCGAATTAAAAACGTGACCGTAGCCTACGATCTGACCGATATGTTACGCAAATCCTGCTTTGCCGACCGATCGAACAGCCGGCTCTCCCTCTATCTCAGCGGTGAGAACTTATACACTTTCACCCGATATTCGGGTATGGACCCGGAAACCGGAGGATACGACGCGCTGAAATACCCGCTTTCGCGTGTGCTGTCTTTGGGTATACAACTTACATATTAATCTATTGTATTCATCAAAATAAAGAAGAAGAACATGAAACTGAAAAAATATCGATTTGCCTTGATCCTGCCGTTCCTTATGTTAGGCGCGTGCAGTGATTTTTTAGACGTTCAGCCCGAAGGAAGCGTGACCGACGAGCAGTATTTTACGAACGATCAACAAGCCATCGACGCCATTACCGCGCTCTACATACCGATTCACTGGGAAGAGACCTTCGGGCGTGATTTATTCTGGGAGCAGGGAGCCGCCTGCGATATCGTATGGGGGCGCACACGAGGCTATAACACGCTCGCCACATTGGCTTATACGGGTGACGAAGGCCCGCTGCGCTGGAACTTTGAAGCATTCTATACGATCATTTCCCGCTCCAACTGGGTTGTTCAGAAGCTGCTGAACAAACAGCAGAAAGTAGCCCTGACAGCCATCGAAACGCGCAGCCTGGGAGAGGCTTACTTTATGCGAGGCATGGGACATTTTTACATGGCTTATCGTTACGGTACCGACAAGCAGGGTGTTCCGTTCGTGCGATACGAAGATTTCCCGGAAGGATATGATCAATCCATCCCCACGCAACAGCCGTCGGTGATCGACAATTACAAGTATATCATCGACGATATGGATCAGGCGATCAAGTACCTGCCGAGGTTCGAAGCCTACGGCGAAGAAGACAGAGGACGTGCGCATCAGGCCGCGGCCGTCGCTTACAAAGCGAAGGTGTACGCCTATTGGGCTACGTGGGATCAAACGCAGTGGAACAACGTGATCAGCATGGTCAATCTGCTCGAAAAAGATTACGGGCGCAATCTGGCCAAAACATTCGCCGAAGTCTTCTCGTCCGATTTCGCCGACTTCTGGAATGCCGAATACCTCTGGTCGATTCCTTCGACCGGCGGAGCCAAGGGGGGCGGGAGCGAATTTCCCGGGGTCGTGCTCGAAAACAAAGGATGGGGTAAATACAACGGCTGGGGACAGAACAAGCCCTCGTACGACATCTACGAGCTGATGCTCAAAGACGGCCCCGGAAACGACCGTCTCGTACGTTCCATCCTCGAATACAATCAGGAATTTGAGTTCTGGGGTGAAAAACGTCGGTTCTTCTCCACCTCCGATATCGAATCGGGGTTCATGATCAACAAGTACATGGACCCGTTCAAACACGCCAATCCTGTCGAGAACGGCTACGTGTGTTCGAATGGCGACTGGCCTACGGTACGCGTGAACTTCCCGATCATACGTTTTGCCGAAATGCTCCTCTTCCGTGCCGAAGCGTATCTGATGACAAACCGGGCGGAAGAAGCAAAAGCAGACCTTAACCGTATCCGTGTACGTTCCAGGCTGACGCCTCTTGCCGCTACGCCAACCATGGCCGAGCTGTATCACGAGCGGCGCTGCGAACTGGCTTTCGAATTTACAGACCATCTCTACGATCTGAAACGGTGGCAACGTTCGCCCAACGCCGTAATAAAAGAACTGGCCGTGAAAGAGCTGAACTCCCGTCCACGCATCCGAAAATACGCCGACCGCGCCAATCCGAAATCGACTTTCGAAGTGACGTATTACTCCGATTATGCCAATAAAGGCAGCTATAAGGAACACATGATCGTATTTCCTTATCCTTCGGAGCAGATCACCAAATCGAACGGAAAATTGAAACAGAACGAAGGATATAAGTAGATGATAACATAATCAATGATCCTCATACAGCGAAAGACGATATTTACTGCACAATGAACAAATAGACAAAACTGGAGTAGATTACTTCAGAGGGCATCTATTTACAGTAGCGTCAATGGGCCAAACATGAGAAGAACAAGTAATCTCGTTATCAGGGCGGCTTAAGGACTTGCACCCGTTAGAATATCCCCGTGACAGAAGTATACCATGCAAAAAGAAGGAGCACTTTCTCATTGGAAAATGCTCCTTCTTGAAAAAAAATAATACCTAAAAAACGGCGGCTACCTACTCTCCCACAATATAGCAGTACCATCGGCGTGACGAGGCTTAACTTCTCTGTTCGGAATGGGAAGAGGTGGATCCCTCGTGCTATAACCACC
>NZ_JUET01000053.1 GCF_001006485.1 Tannerella forsythia | reverse complement strand
TTATACCTATAACCGGGCTACATTCAGGGCAGCGTGGAATAATACCGATTTTGCATTAATGGAACTGAGAAACTCTCCCGCCGGCGACTCCCGTTTTTCATGGTTGGGATGGGATCGAAGCGGCAATGCGCCGACTTCGGGTACGGGGATTCACCATCCGTCGGGAGATGTCATGAAAATTTCTTTTGACAATGACCAACTACAAATTTCCAGTTGGGGGGGAAATAATAATCATTGGCTTATAAGTTTTGATGATGGAGTTGTTCAACATGGTTCATCAGGCTCTCCTTTGTTTAATCAAAACAAACAAGTTGTTGGCCAGCTTCATGGAAACCAAAGTTACAATTCTTCACTACCCTATTGCGAACAACCTAGAGCAGAATACGGTCAATTTCATCGTTCTTGGACGGGAGGAGGAACAAACAGTACACGGTTAAGTAATTGGTTAGACCCGAATGGAAGTGATGTAATGACAACGAATACTTCAAAATACCCCTCTCTCTCCGGCCCTTCAAGTTTTTATAATGAAGCGACTTATACAGTAGAGAACTTACCTGTGGGTTCGTCCGTGCAATGGTCATCAAGCAGTAACTGTTTACGGTTGATCTCAGGACAGGGAACAGCAACGGCTACCTTTAAAGCTATATTCAATATATCAGCTGTCATCACGGCAACCATCAGTGGGCCGACTTCGACATCGCTGTCGACTGGTACCATTACTGCTAATGCGTCGTACAACAGCGATATTTCATTCGATGTTTGGAATAATTCGAGTGGCGGATATATAGGAAATACTGCTACGGGTACCAGTGGTCTCTGTCCGAATACGACTTACCACTTCAGTCTGGTAAATAATTCGGGCTGTGCTCTAAGTGATCCGGAATGGACTGTTTCCCCGGCTTGGACAATTTATTATACACAGAACAATATGATCTCCATCAATACAAATCAAGCCGCGGGCGGATGGATTTCATTAAAGGCACGCACCTGCTGTGGCACATCCGGTACGGTATGCTCGGCGACATTGGGATCTTCTTCAGATTGCTCAAACTACCGTTTCACCCTCTCCCCCAACCCGGCCACGGACGAAGTGACCTTGCAGCTGACGGAGACGAACGAGGTCAGCGGATCAAGCGTGCTCTCGACCGACAGAAGCCCCTACGAAATCCAGCTCTGGAGCGGTATGAGGATGCTGCGCTCGTTCCGGACGGATCAGCCGACGTTCCAAATCCCGATGGCCGGACTGCCGGCAGGACTGTACTTCGTGCGCGTGGTCAAAGACGGACAGACACATACGCAGAAGTTGATTAAAAAGTGAGAAGAGTGAAAAACTAAAAGTGAAAAGTGATGCCCTTCGGGCGTTGAATTGTTGAATTGTTGAACTGTTGAGTTGTTTGATTGTTGGATGGAAGCTGATGGCTGAATACTGACCGATAAATTACATCAGGCTTACAGCCCTCCGAACAAGGTTGGACGGGACCCCACCCTTACGGGATGGGGCTGAAATATATCGGGTTTGCAGCCCTTTCGGGTAATGGTTATGTACAGGGTACACGGTGTCCGAATGCAAATTTCGCAAATGAACGCAGTACGCACCGTAGAGACGCAATGATTTGCGTCTCTACGACATGTACCCCTGTCATTCCGAACGCCGTGAGGAATCCCGCGAGGAAGAGGAAAGATTCATCGCTGACGCTCTGAATGACAAGGAAAGTGCTCTGAATGACAAAGGAGGAGCTCTGAATGACAGGGTAGAGGAAAGGGCAGTTCATGTAGGGGCAAACCTCTGTGTTCACCCGTCATAATGCCGATATGAACATCCCCCTTCCCCCCCTTCCAAGGAGGAATGCGGAACTGACGGCTGACTGCTGTAAGAGCCCCGCAGGGGCGCGTTAATTCAGCCCAATGCGAAGCGAAGCGTTGGGGGAAAAGAATACCCACTCCTGCGGAGGGCTGTAAGCCTGATATAAAATGTTGATTTATTTATATGGTCGAGATGTTTTGCTTGAACAAACGTGCGTGCATTGCGTAACCTTTTCGATCCTTGCGGTGATCTTATCGCTAAGTTCGCAAAGAACAACGCAAAGGACGCAAAAAACAGACAAAATATTTGCATATTCTCAAAAAATGTTTCTAACTTTGTAGTGTTCTGTAAATTTTGACATGGCGCATATTATTTGTATCTTTGTCTCAAAAAGTCATGATACGATACACTATTAAATTAAGCAAGCAAGAAGTGGAAGAATTGGAAGCGATAGTCAACAAAGGCTCTCACAAGTCCCAAACCTATCGTGCCGCCTATATCCTGCTCAATACCGATGAAGGCGATTATTCCCGGAAGGTGACAAACGAGCGTATATGTGAGGTTTTACGCATAGGCATGCGTACCATCGACCGAGTGAAGAAACGATTTGTGGAAGAGGGCTTTGAAGCCACGTTGGAGCGTCGCCCAACCCAACGCGTATACGAAAGGAAAGTCGACGGCGATGTGGAAGCCAAATTGGTGGCTTTATGTTGCAGCGCTCCCCCTGAAGGGTATGCGAGATGGTCTTTGCGCTTGCTGGCAGACAAGATGGTTGAATTGGAGTATATTGACAAGATTTCCCATGTGACGGTGGGGAAGGTTTTAAAAAAAATGAACTTAAGCCCTGGAAAGTAAAGGGGTGGGTTATTCCAAGAGCCAACGGCGGGGAATTTGTAGCCCATATGGAGAACGTCCTGGACGTATATAAGCGGCCCTATACCCCTTCCAATCCGGTGTCTCTTCATGGATGAGTCATCCAAGCAGTTGATTGAGATGCGTGATTCAATCCCTGTAAAACCCGGGCGAGAGGCGCGGATTGATTACGAATATATCAGGCATGGCGTAGTCAATATATTCATGGCAAACGAGCCGCTGAAAGGGAAAAGGATGGTGGAAGTAACCACTACAAAGACAAAAGTGGATTGGGCTCATTTTATCAGAAAGATATCCGATGAAATGTTTCCACAGGCAGACAGGATAACATTGGTTATGGATAATTTTAAGACACATACTCCGGGAGCGCTATATGAAGCATTTGAACCGGAGGAGGCCAAAAGGATATGGGACAGGTTTGATTTCGTATTTACCCCAAAGCATGGGAGTTGGCTCAATATGGCGGAAATAGAGTTGCACGTTTTAAACAGGCAATGCTTGAACAGGCATATTTCAACCATGGAAGAAATAAAAAAAGAAGTTGCGCTCTGGCAGGAACATCGGAACAACAAAAATTCAACCATTAACTGGCAGTTCACAAACAAAGATGCAAGAATCAAACTAAAGAGACTATACCCGTCAATTAATAGATAACATAACAGTAGTATCATCAAAAACGCATGGCTATGGAAATAACAGCCGACACTCCACCTGACAAGCCGATGCGCCTCGCAAACCGCACCGGAGGCGCAGCGTAAAAGAAATATCCGGAACGCGGAAACAAGTATAAACTTTAAAAAACAGAAAAACATGAAACAGCAAATCATTTTATGGATAAGTACCCTGCTTTTACTAACAGCAGGAGCGGGGTGTAAGAAAGATGTTATTGCTCCTGAAGTAACCATAGAAAAAGAGTTGCAAAATGAAGATTCAACCTCTTCCGGTAACTCAAATTCTCTTGAAGTAACCATAATAAAAAAGCTGCCCAAAATAACCGCGATAGGTAATCATAAAGAATCGAAGGTTATCCGGTCAGAGAAAGAACTTAAATCGGTGTTTACTGAAAAAGATTTAAAACACTTCAAAGATTTACAGCAGATCGATTTCTCGAAACACACTCTGCTATTGGGATATGGAACCTATGGTAATCAAGTAACGAATATGGAACATTCATTTGTAAGAACAGGTTCCAATGCTTATACTTACTTGTTGAAGGTGGATGGCGATGCAACCCAGCCTGACGTTTTTCGTTACGGTATCTTAGTTGACAAACTTGCTCAATCGGCAAAAGTTACCTTTAAAATAGAACCGTTACATATTTAAATAATATGATTATCCGTATTTATACCTAAACTCATTTTTATAGGTTACGCAAGCTACGAGCAATCTTCCAAAGAGGGCTTCTCCCCAGTATCTTCGATTAAACTTATAACAGAATTCATCGAGATAATTTTGTAAGAATTCGGGCT
>NZ_JUET01000052.1 GCF_001006485.1 Tannerella forsythia | reverse complement strand
AGATGTGTATAAGAGACAGCGATTGGCGGCCTCAACATCGTCACTGGCAAAGGCCGTTAGTGCCTGCTTGAGGCATTCTTCAGAAAAAGTGAATAATTCGGACATTTTTTCACGGCTATCTAATAATGGCAGATTGCGTTCGGCTAACAATCTGCCAACCAGCTCGGTCATTTCCTCGCTGATAATATCGCCGATGGCCTCCAGATGATTGCTGATCGCAAGCTTGTTCAAAAGCCGGTTCTGATCCGATGGCAGCAACTCCGAATGGCGCAGTTTTCCAGCAAACCGCGCAATCGCATCCTGAAGGCTGTCAACCCCGTCATCAAGCTCGGCAATCTTTTCAAGTTTCTCAAGTGTCGGGTTTTGCATGGTTTCGCGCCCACGCCTTACAACATCGCACACGATATCGCCCATATGCATGACTTCTTTGCGCAAAAGCATCAGAGCGGCAGACGGGGTATTGGCA
>NZ_JUET01000051.1 GCF_001006485.1 Tannerella forsythia | reverse complement strand
GCATTATTTCCGTCGAGCATGCCGTAGTTGGTGAAGAGCAGCGGCGTTGTCACCAGAAACCGTTCACCTTCACCGATATGCGCCCGTATCGCTACCGGCCTTCCTTGCCCGTCCCAAACGCGCACTCCGGTCGAGTCGCATCTCCTCTTGTCCGAACGACGTCGCGCAAGCGTACCGTGTTCAGAGCGCTACTCTTGCGCTTTGCTTTTCAACGTATCGTCACCTGTATTCAGGTAAGACGAATGGGCTTGCGGATAAACTTCTTAAATTGCTTCTGCATGAAGCTCATCGAACCCCCAATAAAGGCTGTCTCGTTCTCGAGTTTGTTTGACCGAACGCTCAAACTAACGGACATAGTCCAATCCGGCATCATGCTCGGCCGAACACCTGAGCGAATCACACAACGCACCGGCGAACCACGACCCG
>NZ_JUET01000050.1 GCF_001006485.1 Tannerella forsythia | reverse complement strand
TCGATTATGGCTTGAACGTCGCCGAAGCGACCAATGCGCCGCGTTTCCACCATCAGTGGTTGCCGGACGAGCTGCGTGTCGAAAAAGGGTTTAGCCCGGATACGCTCAAGCTGCTGGAAGCAAAAGGTCAGAAAGTGGCGCTGAAAGAGGCGATGGGCAGTACACAAAGCATTATGGTTGGGCCGGACGGTGAGTTGTACGGCGCATCCGACCCGCGCTCGGTGGATGATTTAACGGCGGGGTACTAAGGTTAGCGGCCCTCTTCGTGGGAAGAGGGCTATTTTGTCAGGGCAAGCCGAAGGTAGCCTTTTTTATTTCGT
Organism: Tannerella forsythia; assembly: GCF_001006485.1. Classification (GTDB taxonomy): domain Bacteria; phylum Bacteroidota; class Bacteroidia; order Bacteroidales; family Tannerellaceae; genus Tannerella; species Tannerella forsythia. The sequence continues at coordinate 119 of NZ_JUET01000050.1, read as the reverse complement.
AATCCTGTAGATATTCTTCCAGCGGTTTTGCCGTTCCCAGAGAATGAATTTCACCACTGTCTTTATCAATAATAAAAGGTGCGTTACCAGCTAAGCGCGCGGCCTCATCTCCAGTTTCG
>NZ_JUET01000049.1 GCF_001006485.1 Tannerella forsythia | reverse complement strand
GTGAGTGCCGTAGCGCAGCCTTTCATCAGGACTTTCGAAAAATCCGAAATCATGCATCGGAATTTACTGATTTAATTATTTTAATCCTAATTTATTTTGAAAAAGGCATTGGGATTTATGCCGTATTCCTGAAGATCCTCATCATTGGAATGGATTTTCGGGCGAGAAAAGGATTTTATATGGACACTCTGCTCATCATTTCTTCTTCTCATCATCAACAATTCACGTCTCTCTTCCGCGTTTAATAACGGATTATGAGGTGCAAAAATATCTTTCTTTTCAGTTGCCTGTAATTAGATACAGAGAGAGATTTTGGCAATACATGGAGTAATACAGGATGTATTCAAGTAGCAGAAAAAGGTGCCCGAAAACCAAATGGGCT
>NZ_JUET01000048.1 GCF_001006485.1 Tannerella forsythia | reverse complement strand
CGCGCAGACGCAATGAGGTAAAGCCCGGATTCAGATGAGCCATGTTCTCTACATGCACATCGGAATGCTGGTATCCGAATCCTCCGAAGGTAGAGGTCGTGATCACGTCGAGCGCCAGGTCGTCCGAAAGCCAGAGCTCGCTATAATTGCGTCCGCAGGCGCCGATCGGCTCCATATGGTAATGACGGGTATACACCCCGGCATACTTCTTCGACGACATCTGCTCTTCCGAAATCAGCTCGAAGTGTGCATCGAGCTCGTGCTTCTTATCTGCATAAAGGGCTACTTGATTACGTACTCTGAGGGTGTCGACAAAATAGCGGGCATGCAGAATCGGAGGTCCCTGTACATGATCGAACGAGTCGGTCACGAAAGTCAACACCGTATGATCGAAGACCATCGTATTGAACCGTTCTACAAACGCATCGCCATATTTGAACTTGACTGTGATCGTATCAAGCATATGCAGCGGGTCTTTACTGCCCGGAATGTAGCTATGGCACGGTGCACATTCGGTATCTTTATATTTGTATTCAACCATCGGAGGGGTACGACGGCTGTAACCGAGCTTCAGGATAGGTTTGTCGCCATTGATGCCGCTCCACGAACGGTATTTCAGCTTGTCTCCACTCACAATCAGGCTGTCGTGCAGGATCAGACTGTCGGCCTGGACAACGATCTCCGTGCGAGAACCTTCCTTCTCTTTCATATTGAGTTCCAAGTCGCCAAACACCTCGATCACCGGAGAGCCCAGATAGACTTTCTGATCATGCGCATAGATACGTGCATCGCTATGGAACGTCATACGCGATACCATATGCAGGTAATCCCCTGCATCACAATCAGCCGCACAACCTTTCGGACATTTGGGGATATCCTTGAAGATATTCGTATTCCAGTTGTTCTTATTGCCCTGAGTCTTCATATACAACCCGTAGCCGGCTACGCTCTCGCCGTGCAGCGTTCCCGTACCGGGTACGGAGCCGATCCCTGCACCCTGACCGCCTATATATACCATCTTCTTATATACATCGATATAGTCGGAGGCTACGGCGGCGAAACCGCCTTTCCTGAAAGAGGGACCCATCCCTCCCGTGGTATCGGAGAAGTTCAGCATAAGTACACGTGCCTTATTTTCATCGTCTACCATATCGCAATGGTAGCCTCCATTGTTGCAAGGATAAGGCGTTCCGATCTTTTCGTCCGGATTGAGCGGATTGAAGTCCGTGCTCAGGAACGGATCGTGGCGTGTACCTTTGTTCTGCAGACCGCCGTAGTTCAGTTTGATGTTATTGTCTGCTGCGATAAAGATGCTCCCGCTGTCGTTCGGCGTATAAGCCATATCCTGTACATAGACGTTATTACGTTCTTCGGTACAGCCACAGAAGCCTACCTTCGAGAGGTCGCCAAGGTCTTCCGTTTGTGCAAGAAGCAGCAGGTTGCCCTTCAGCCCCCGTATGTTCGTTTTTCCGCGAAGGTCGATATCGCCGAAGCGTGTGCGGAAGAATGCGCTTCCATTGTCGTTCTGGAAATTCATTTCCGTTCCGGTATTCATGATGATATTACCGCGTTGGCCCGCATCGACCGTCAGGTCGCCGTTATTGCCTTGGTAGTTTAACGCCGGCGCCGTAACCTGATCGGCCATATTTACCGCGATCGGATTGGTGAACTTTCCTTCGTATTCACTCCAAGCCTGCTCCCTGCCGCAACGGCCTACCCCGCCGATGATGCCCGCATGCTCGTAACGTTGCATTTCTTCGCCTCTACGTTCATGGAGATTACCGGTTACCGGATCGTTGCTTCCACAATAATATTCGTTCGAGAACGGAATTGTAATATTCGTCGGATAGGCGCCCGAACCGGTCATTTCAGTTTTGATCGATGTGAAATAGATATTTCCGCCTTCCCAGCGTTTGCCGTTGTCCGTTTCATCCCATCCGGCCTTGATATTCAGCACACCTGCGTTTGTCGGTTTATTCACTTTGTAAGTAAACGTATTATCGCTGAACTTATACGTATTCGCTATCTTAGTCCCCGTTGCATCATACACCGGTGCGCCGATCGAATAACCTAACCAGACATCGCCTTTGCGCGAAATGATATTCGTCGTATCATGATCCAGGTTTTCCGATTCGAACTTGAACGAAGCTGTCCGGATATTATTGGCCGCAATCATATTCGTTTCCGTATGGAAACCTCCCTGAGCCGGAGTCGCAGGACGCTCAACCTTTATACTATCGTTAATATAAACATTTCCACGGCTCGAGTTGCGGTTCGTTGCCCAGTCATTGGCACAGCCTCCAAAAAGCCCGGGTTGACGATCTTCCGCCCAAAGCGTAAGCAATCCGCGTGCTGTGTCTGTTTGATGTTCCGCCTTATAGCTGAATGTTTGTGTTACCACATTTCCACCATCAGATAGCATATACAGATTATTCCCCCTTAAACCTGCATCAATCGCAGCATCAGCTCTTAATTCCACGTCGCTAAGAGCCTGGATACGCATAGCTCCATCACCCGTCGCATGCGCAAAGGCATTTTTCAACGAATCGGTAGAACCTCCATAGAAATGGATGTCGGCGTCGCACAAATTACTTGCATTATTTCCATAATTCAAGATATTCAGAGGCTGTTTTTCCGTAAGCGCAAAGTGGGGAGCATCGCCATGATTAAGCCCGAAACTCATTATGAAATTTTGAATATCCGTACAACTCTCGAAGTTCTTCAAGATACCGCCCGAATATACATTGTAATATTTCTTACCCACTGTATTCGGACCTACTTCAATCACACCCGGTACGTTTCCTTTGAAACCGGAAGTGCTTGCCGTATCCGTGTGGATTTTAGCATTATTTGCTATCCAGTTATAATTTCCGTATACGCCGAAGACCGAAGCTTCTGCCTTATTTGTCGGTGCAGGTATGGAATATTTTGTGATACCCGTATGGGCAAACTCGCCTAATCCGCCGAATGCGGAAGCAAACGGATGAGGATGATTGGCATCTTGATACAGGTAAATATTATCCGCATGTTTTGGGAATGTAGCTTGCGTATAAAACGGATTCGCTCTACCGGTAGAATCTTGAGCCATATTGATGTTGTTGATATCTCCTTTCACACGAAGTGTAAAACGACCCGTTATATTCGGAACCACCAAGATGGCATCCGTCTTATTGTCCGGAGCACTAGCTGTGGTATGCTCCGTAGCCGGTGTTGCTGTGGCATCCGTCACATCGTTTTCCACACATACCCATGCGTTCGGCTGCAAAGCAATCGCACCGTCGACTAAGGTAGCTCCGTAGACAGTCTCGGCTTTCCAATCGACCCTAAATTCATATGCGCTACATGATCCGGAACAACATTGAGATAGTTTTTGTTTAAATTGAGGTGTAGCCTTAACTGTATCAATATCGTATTTCCATTTGATATCTTTATAAAGCAGCCGATCAAATGTATGAGTAGTCCCACTCATGCCACCTTGAATGATAATCGTCGTAGGACGACGGTAATTGGATAGATACACGGTATTTTGCGTTGTCGATACCTCTCCCCATTGAGCAGGCGTCGTAGCGTCAGGGTCAACCGTACCTGTGGGATGAGCTGCATCCGATTTCAATCGGTATGTAGGCTGGTTATGCAAAGCCGCACCGTCTGTCATGTCCAAACCGCTGAATTGAACCAGTGGAATCCCATCGTCCATAGGAAATTTAACCTTAGTAGCCTCAGTTGCATGATAATGACCCGCACTCCATTCTTTCTCATAATATCCGTTCACGGTCGATGTATATAATCCGTAAGGAACAGACGATGGATCTGCATGTGCCGTTATTTTTGTATCATCCCAACTTTGTAGAGTACCTCCACTATATTGCTGAAGACGAATATGCGTATTTATTTCGAATTCAAACGGTGTAGCACCGGGTTTAGCCTGAAAAAGTGCCCACCGACAAGGTGCCTTATTTTTCCAGTTAGGGTCACCTCCGGGAGAAATAGGCCATGGGGAAACGCCAAATTTGCCTATATTGAATTTATTGAATGAAAATTCATAAATCGATCCGGTTGCATCACCACAAAACTTTGTCGGTTCAGTGTATGATCCTGAAATTGTATTATTTTCATATACAGGATCTGTGTCGCCAAATTGATCACAATTACCGCCAGGAATTGCAGGGCATCCATCTGGCTGACCATTATTATATTTTGTTACTCTGTTCAGTACCGAAATCCACCCTAATGCATACCCATTACCGGTATAAGCTTTGATAACCGTATTTATCGCCGTGTCACCTAATACAATATCGGCAGGCGGGACACGAAGTGCATGCTCATACATGCCGGTGGAGAATCCGGGATACGGAGACGGTGTAGTCCCCATATGATCAGTAACCACCCATGAAAATTCAGTACCTATTAATGCTTTTATATCCCATGGGTTTTTTGCCTTTTGCTCCGCATGATTGCCCGGTGTGATATACGATGATTCACCAGCCCCGAAGGCATTATTTACTCTTTGGGGGTAGAGCCATTGTCCCCACATGGTACCCCTTCCTGCGAGCATTATTGCCATGCAGGTAAGTCCTAAAATTGTTATTTTTCTTTTCATACGTATTTGTTTTTAATGAATAAATCTTTTTTACCTTTTTACAAGGTTATATTGTTTCACGGTTTTTTTTCTCCTTCGGATGTGCATAGGTACGGAGACTTACGGTACGCGGAGAGCCTGTCTGCTTCTTCGCGTACATATGTAATATACGTCAATTGGATTTTATATCTGCCGTACTTCGTTTCCATTTTGCTTATCACCGGTTAAGCGAATCATACTAAACAACGTGGCAAAGATAAAAGGATTCTTTTTACAATACAAATCTTTTTTGGTGTTTTTTTATAAAAAACACACAACTCCTCTCCCCAAGGGGGCTCTTTGTAATAACCTATAACTGTTCTATCTCTTCGTACGACAGCCCGGTACAGGCTTTTATAATCTCCATGGAGACGCCGGACACTTTCATTTTTCGAGCCGTTTCAAGAATCCCTTCCGCGTGCCCCTGAGTGTGCCCTTGGGCAAGTCCTTCCGCATGTCCTTGAGCGTGCCCTTGAGCAAGCCCCTGAGCAAGCCCTGTTTCCCATGCTTTTTCCTGCTGCTCTTTGGCATAACTTTCTATGGCAAGATTGGTCCGGTATATATCCAGACTGCGCTCATACATGTGACGCTCTTTTGCCGGAAGATTCTCTACGTCACACAACTCCTCGAGACGCTCGAAGAGCATCTTTCGTGCCTTGAATGGCATTCGGTTCAGTGTTTCCATATGCTTTAATACAAAAATCCAACGTTCAAAATCTGTCGTACACGAGCGCTCATCCTTATCGAACAAAGGCATCGTGATAAATATCTGCCGCATTTTATCGCAAAACATCTTGCCGGTATCCCTGTCTGACAGGATCACATCTGTACGGAATTTGGCCTCTTCCCCTTCAAATGTAAAATTCATAAAAAAGATACCGTAGACGGCCTTTACCGAATACTGCCAGCCTCTTCCCCTTTGCCCCTGCTCCGACAATGCACGAGCCACGTAGTAGAGCGCACGCTCCTTGAAGTTACTTTGTGTACGATTCTGCATCTCCACAATAATCTGTTCTCCGCTGTCGGTCGTACAGTACACATCATAAATAATCGCACGCATATCCTCATCTCCGGGCAAGCGTTCGTTGTTGAGAAAGGTCAGGTCTTTAATCACTCGTTCTCCAAGAAGAAGGCTGTTGAGAAAATCTATTAACAGTTCTTTGCTTACCTCCTGACCGAATATTTTTTTGAATCCGTAGTCCGTAAACGGGTTAATGAAGTGCGACATACATCATTCCTTTTGGTTCAACAACAAAGGTACGGATTTTTTTTGCATACCATCAAACATTTTTTTGAAGATATCTTTTTTTACCGCTTTGTTTCTATGCGACAATGGAGGGGGGGATAAAAAACACACAACTCCCCTCCCCAAGGGGGCTCTTTGTAATAACCTATAACTGTTCTATCTCTTCGTACGACAGCCCGGTACAGGCTTTTATAATCTCCATGGAGACGCCGGACACTTTCATTTTTCGAGCCGTTTCAAGAATCCCTTCCGCGTGCCCCTGAGTGTGCCCTTGGGCAAGTCCTTCCGCATGTCCTTGAGCGTGCCCTTGAGCAAGCCCCTGAGCAAGCCCTGTTTCCCATGCTTTTTCCTGCTGCTCTTTGGCATAACTTTCTATGGCAAGATTGGTCCGGTATATATCCAGACTGCGCTCATACATGTGACGCTCTTTTGCCGGAAGATTCTCTACGTCACACAACTCCTCGAGACGTTCGAAGAGCATCTTTCGTGCCTTGAATGGCATTCGGTTCAGTGTTTCCATATGCTTTAATACAAAAATCCAACGTTCAAAATCTGTCGTACACGAGCGCTCATCCTTATCGAACAAAGGCATCGTGATAAATATCTGCCGCATTTTATCACAAAACATCTTGCCGGTATCCCTGTCTGACAAGATCACATCCGTACGGAATTTGGCCTCTTCCCCTTCAAATGTAAAATTCATAAAAAAGATACCATAGACAGCCTTTACGGCATACTGCCAGCCTCTTCCCCTTTGCCCCTGCTCCGACAATGCACGAGCCACGTAGTAGAGCGCACGCTCCTTGAAATTGCTTTGCGTGCGGTTCTGCATCTCCACAATAATCTGTTCTCCGCTGTCGGTCGTACAGTACACATCATAAATAATCGCACGCATATCCTCGTCTCCGGGCAAGCGTTCGTTGTTGAGAAAGGTCAGGTCTTTAATCACTCGTTCTCCAAGAAGAAGGCTGTTGAGAAAATCTATTAACAGTTCTTTGCTTACCTCCTGACCGAATATTTTTTTGAATCCGTAGTCCGTAAACGGGTTAATGAAGTGCGACATACATCATTCCTTTTGGTTCAACAACAAAGGTACGGATTTTTTTTTACATACCATACAAACATTTTTTTGAAGATATCTTTTTTTACCGCTTTGTTTCTATGCGACAATGGAGGGGTGCTTTCAGCCCGGACGCATTTCTGTAATGTACTTCGGCATAACCGATTTTCAGCTTCGAACGTATTTTGACAGGAATAAAGTTATCATCATCGCCGATCCACAGTTCGGCAGCAGCCTTGGTTTGTGTGAAAGCTTTATCGTAAATGTCGACCGAGAAATGAAGTGTCCGGTATTTGATGTTTCCGCGTTCAACGACAGCCTGTCCCTGATAGCGGCAGCTGATTTTCACCAAGTCTTTGCCGATGGCCACCGTCATCGGGAATGCATCTCCGGTTTTGAGCTTCTTCCGGTCGAGCGTTCGCAGGAAGAAGGTGGCACCCAGCATGTCGAACGCGCAACCCGACCGAACGATAAGGGTGGTATCGATTTTCGTTTCAGTCGGTGTGTAGCGGTGCGAGCGTATTGAGGTACGCCGGTCCGGATACGAGAAAGTCAGTTCGTCCATCAGATGGTAATGATTTTCGTGCGTATGCTTCGAACTGAACAGCAGGGAATAGTCTGGGGCATAATAGCAATCCATCGTATCACGCATCCGGTAGACGGATTCGAAGAGCTTGACCGTACGGAAAAGCAACCGATAGCGCGACGCGCTCTGCCCCTGATAGGTGGCCTTGCCGAACGAGAGTGAAGCTTCGCCGGCGCGTGACATGAGCAATCCCCATTTAAAATAAATGTCGTAGTTCACCGTCTCACCATGATTGATTGGCAGAGTCGAGGGAAGGCATTGCGCTCTTGTATGCAAGGCAAACAGGAGCGCGCAGCTCACCACAAGCACGATGTGGACATACTTAGAACGGCAGTCCGATGGCACCGCCCGACGAGCGTCCGGACGACCGGCCTTCTTCTTTGTAATCACGTTTTTTTCGCGTAACATCTTTCGGCTTGTTTTTCGTAATTTCCGGCAGTTTCTGTCGAGTAATGGGCGTATCGGTTACATTCCACGTTTCCTCAATCTCCCAGTTTGCCCGCATCATATAGATTTTCGGTGAATAATACACCGTTTCGGGCTGCCGTTTTCCGGCATAGTTGCCGGTATCCCATACTCCGTTTTCGTTCGTATCGACAATCAATCGCGCATAATATTTCTCGGGCAGCAGGTTCGAGAACAGCACGCCTCCGTCTTTGACCCGACCTTTCCGCACGGGCTCGTCGTTCGCATTGAGCAGCTCCACGAAAGCCGGCTCGGCGACTCCTTCGATATTGAGATATAGATGCCCGTACTCCTCCTTTTTCCGGATCTGAAACGAGGTCTCGCAGGTATTGTTATGATGCCCGTAGAGGCTTTGTAACCGTGCCGAATCGATGGTGATACGATAATTCGCCCCGTATTTCCACGGATGCCGGACGTGATATTTCAGCAGATCGACACTGTCTTGCAGCAGCGTGAAGTCAACAGGCGTCCAGAGCGTATCGTTTTGCTGTTCGAGAAGGAGGGCTTCGCGCTTCAGGTCGAGAACCGGTTCGTTGAATACGAACGAAACGGTATCGTATATCTCAATCGTACCGGAGGCCTTGGTTTGAAACGTCAGGAAGACTTTGGGCTCGGCCTCCCCTTTTTTCGGTTTCTTCGGCACGCGCTGCTTACGAAGCGTGAGATGGATGGTATCCGTCTGCGGACGCAGCATGTTCGTCGAATCGCTTTTCAGGTAGTCGACCTGCAGATGCAGCGTGTCGCGTTTCCAGACCATCGAGTCCGTAATCCAGTAGTGCAGGACTGTGTTTCCTTCGGCCGGCTGCACCAGGAACCACGGATCGCGAGTCGGCCGGTCAAGCAGCGTGACGCGCGGCAACGAGTCGGCCGGAGCATTGAATTTGAGCACAAAGCGGTTGGCTTGCGGACGCTCGGGGCGAAGCATATATTGGCGGCGGAACTTCTCTTTGAAAAGGAACAGGACAACATTGTCCGGCAGAAAGCGTGTGTACTCAACTGTACGAATCGTATCGACGGTAACGGAATCTTTCCAGACCGTATCCTGACGAAGGGCCAGTTCGAGAGTCGGTGTCACGAGCGAGTCGAGGAATGCAATATCTTCGCCGGGCTGATCGAACAGGTAATCGCGGTTGGCGTCGTTCAGGGCATAGAGGCGATACGTCCCTTCGGCGATGTTGCGGATGGTAAACCGTCCGCGATCGTTTGTTTTTGAGGTTCTCAGGAAAGGCAGGGTCGTAAAAGCGGAGTCAGCCGGATTGGCATGCAGCCCGACCATGATACCGGGCATCGGTTCGAGGTTGGCGGCATTAAGCAGCGTGCCTGAAATCTCTAACGAGTCGATCGTTTCACCTGTCGAAAAAGCGAAACTGAAATTTTCAAACACATTTTTTTCGTTATTGTCGGACACGGAGTTGGTAAAGTCGATCGTGTACGTCATATCGGGCTTCAGCGTATCTTTCAGCTCAACGCGAATTTTTTTGCCCATCACCTGTATGCTTGGCAGCTCTTTTTGCGGAGGGGTGATGATCACATTTTCGGAAGGTTTCTCGATCTGAATCAGTTCGTCGAACAGAATTTCGATCCGCTTGCCCTTGTAGCCCGTCTGATAGGGCGCAGGCGTACTGCTCACGAACTTCGGAGGTTGTTCGTCGTATGGTCCTCCGTTGGGCGAGGCCATGTTAGCACACGAAACCAGAGCACAGCAGCACCATACCCCTTGCATCATGCGTCCGATCCGATACAACATCTTCTTTCCTCTGTTTTCGAGCATTACCGTCTTCTTTGTTCTTTCTTTTTTTGCAGCCGCAAAGATAACGTAAATGCAGGCAGGAATGAAATTTATTTTGCAGCGCTCTTGATCAGCCGGAAACCGATGCGACAGTAGAGACATTTCCGCTTGTCGCAATATTCACGCCGCAGCTGAATCAGCGCCTGAGAATCGCAGGCATTCTTGACCGGCACTCCGGCATCGGTAAAGGCTTTAACGATGCTATTGCGCTCAGGAGGTATCTGTTCGAGCAGACGCAGCGCCTGCTCGCCATACTCCGGTTGTTGCTTCTGCTTACCGTAGGCAAAGAGAATGGGAACCACGGTATTAATCATCACCATACAGGCCGCACGCAGACCGATCGGTTTTTTACGCGCCGGCGAGGGAAAATCAAAATGATAATGCGTATCCCAATAGGTCGACGGAGGAACATTGAAGCATTGTTGCAATTTCTCTACCGACGGGTTTTCGAGTATTTCGGAAAAAAGCGTATCGTTATGTGTCCAAACGGAAGCCAGCTGTGCCAATCGCAGATGCGGGAAATTGACCGGACGCGTGCGCAGCCTTTTGAACAGAAAACCGTCCACCGGTTTCAATCCGTATTTCTTTTGCAGAAACGCATATTCAAGTCGAAGCGCTTCGTAATATGCGTCATCTTTCTCGGCGGTGAGCAGTCCGGCCTGACCAAAGAGCAGCGCTTCAACCTGCATGCTGTTGTTCCGATGTTTCCGGATATATTTAAACGGCAAACTCACAGCCAGCCACTCGAACGCATCGCTATTTGTTCCGAAGCCGAAATTGCGGGTCAGCGTAAGATAAAAGACTTCGTTCCAGTCATATCTCGTTTGCTTCAGCCGCTTGAAGATGTCTTCCGTCTTCCGTTCCAGGCGCTCGCCCAGCAACGCGTTCATCCATTCTGACAGGAAGGGCGGGCTGACTTCATGAATCCGTGTGGCACACGCTACCGCTCCCTCGCGCGACAGCAACCAGTCGATGCTCTGCCGTACCTTTCCGGGTACATGCAACACTAACTGTGGCAGCACTTCTCCGTTACTGCGACACACGGACGCGTCGTCTTCTCCGACCACGTGCAGGATCACCGAATCGTATGCAGGATTCCGGTCGTGCCCGTGCCGTATCCAGTCCGATGCCTTACTGTGAATCTCGATGTCGCCGGCCCAGACCGTTCCGGCGATGCGTAACTTGGCGTTGAAGAAATCCGCTCCCGCGTCCGTGTTCGTCAAGCCCGGATCAATGACTGTTACCGGATCACCAGTCGTGGTACGCAGATCGACTTCGTCGTAAAGCCGGTATTTCCAGAGGTATTGTAAGACTCGTTCCTTCATTTTGCAATAGTTTTGGGAAACTTTGCCCAAATATAATACAAAATCCTTATATTTGCACCTTTATGAGAAAAAAGTTTACGGTAACGATCATCAGTCAGAAGAACTAAGCAGATGAAAATAGCATTGATAGGCTACGGGAAAATGGGGAAAGCCGTCGAAGAGGCGGCCTTGAAACGGGGACATGAGATCGTTTCGATTATCGATGTCGACCATCGTGACGCTTTCCGCTCGGAAGCTTTTCGGAGCGCCGACGTGGCCATTGAATTTACAAGACCGGACACTGCATTCGATAATTACATGCAGTGCTTTGCGGCCGGTGTGCCCGTTGTCAGCGGGACAACCGGATGGCTCGACCGGCTCGACGAAGTCAAAGCGATCTGTCGCAACGAAGGACGAACGTTCTTCTATGCGTCGAACTTCAGCATCGGCATGAACTTGTTTTTTGCCGTAAATGCTTATCTGGCAAAACTGATGAACCGCTTCACCGATTACGATGTGCAGATCACCGAGACGCATCACATCCATAAGTTAGATGCTCCGAGCGGAACGGCTATTACGCTGGCCGACGATATCCTCAAGGCCATCGACCGAAAGACGCGCCGCGTATCGGGCAAGGCCGAACATCCCGAAGAATTGGCCGTGCTGTCCGTCCGCGAAGGCGAAGTGCCGGGCATCCACGAGGTGGAGTACGACTCGGAAACGGACTTCATCCGCATTTGCCACAGCGCAAAAAGTCGTGCCGGTCTGGCGTTGGGCGCCGTGCTTGCGGCAGAGTTCACCGTAGGGAAAACAGGCTTCCTCGGAATGAATGATCTGCTTCATATTTCTCCTGTTGAACAATGAAAAAATAATATACACAATGAAAAAAATTGCAACACGCCAATGGATCAGTTTCGGTATCTGGGCAACGCTCTATACCCTGTTTTGTATCTGGATGGAAAACTTATGGATGCTCTTCGGTCTGATCATACTAGTCGATATCTTCCTCACGAAATTCATCCCATGGGGCGCATGGAAACGCTCGAAGAATAAGAGAATACGCCAAACGCTTGAATGGATCGACGATATTGTGTTCGCACTCGTAGCTGTCTACCTGATCAATCTGTTCGTCTTTCAGAATTACCAGATCCCGACTCCCTCGCTCGAGAAAACGTTATTAGTAGGCGATTACCTGTTCGTCAGCAAGCTAAGCTATGGACCGCGGGTGCCGAACACTCCGATATCGTTCCCCCTCGTGCAGAACACTTTCCCGATACTGAACTGCAAGTCGTACCTTGACTGGCCGCGATGGGGTTATAAGCGTGTAAAAGGCTTCGGACAGGTGAAACGCAACGATATTGTCGTATTTAATTTCCCTACCGGCGATACGGTGGCGCTCAAGTGTCAGAACCCCGACTATTACTGGTTAGTGAACGAGGTTGGACGGGAAGCGGTGCACACGAATAAAGACTATTACGGCGACATTCTTTATCGCCCCGTAGATAAACGGGAAAATTACGTAAAGCGTTGCGTCGGGATGCCGGGTGACTCACTCGCGATCCGTAACAATGCACTGTACATTAACGGAGAAAAACAGAAAGACCCGGCACGGATGCAGCTCTGCTACTTTGTCGAGACCGACGGAGCGATGCTCACCGAAGAGCAGTTTCGCAAAATGGACATCAATAAGAGCGACCGCAAGTTCGTTTCCGTCCCTACATCGGACGAGGAAAAATTCTACTACGAATATCTGCCGTTCGTCGGCTTCACATCCGTCGACGGACGATACAACCCGATCTATCGCCTGCCGTTGACACAGGAAGCGCTGGAGATGATGAAGAAAATCCGGTCGGTGAAGCAGATTAAAGTAGAACCCGAGCAATTAGGAGGCTCAACGTATCCGGTCGGTTACCGCACGGGATGGACACGCGACAATTACGGTCCCATCTGGATCCCAAAGAAGGGCGCAACCATCGAACTGAACGAACGTAATTTAGCGCTCTACAGCCGGTGCATCGGCAGTTATGAGGAGAATAAACTGGAAGTACGGGGCGGGCAGGTATTCATTAACGGACAGCCGGCTACGACCTATACCTTCAAGTACGACTACTACTGGATGATGGGCGACAATCGACACAACAGTGCCGACAGTCGTTCGTGGGGTTTCGTACCCGAAGATCATATCGTCGGGAAGCCGATCCTCATCTGGCTCTCGCTCGACAAAGACCGGAGCCTCTTCAATGGCGGCATCCGCTGGAGTCGGATGTTCCGCACGGTACGCTCCGACTGATCAAAACGCTGTATGGTGAGACAATGACACGTCGGCTGATACGATACTTGACAGGCTTGGTGATCGCCGCCCTGATCGCGTTGGGGCTGCATCTCTTCTGCATCGGTTCGTACAGCATCTCGACCCGTTCGATGAGCGACGTGCTACAGGAGGGCGATCGGGTGTTCGTGAACAAAATCCGCAGCGCCTCGAATCCCGGACGAGGTCGGATTGTCCTGTTCAAAGGCCACCGGACGCAGGGCTGTCAAGCGCCGCTCTTCTTAAGCCGTTGTGTGGGGATGCCGGGCGATACCGTCATCATCGACGAAGACGGCTTCCGCATCGCCGGACGTCTGTATCCGAAACTCCCGACAACCGAAAATATGTTTCGCATCCGCAGAGACATCAAGAAACCACTGATGGAACTGATGCGCGGCCTGAACATCCCCTACCGTAGCGCCGGAGAAGATTCGTTAAGCCTGACTTTTCGCCTGACAAGTCGCGAAGAAGTATTGCTCCGCGATAAACTCCCCCGGTTGCTGCAGATCGAATGGATTCCCGGCGAACGTCGTCGCCACAGGTTTGTGATCCCGGCCAAAGACAGCCTTTACCGAATCGATTCGACCTCCCTGCTCATCTGTCGTGAAGCTATCCTCACAGAATACGGCAACCGGGCGTCGATCCGCGACGGAAAACTCTATGTAGACGGCAGGCATACACGTTACCTGTTTTTCCGGAAAAACTACTACTGGATGCTTTCGGATAATGAGGACGAGGCGGTCGATTCGCGACACTTCGGGCTGATTCCGGAAACCCGGATCGAGGGTAACGTATGGTTTCGCTGGTACAGCAACGACCGGAAGAAGCTGTTTAAACGTATCGAATAAGCGATGAGTATCGTCTGCCTTTCCACCGCCTATTTGGCGCCTGTCAGCTACTATTGCAAACTGCATGCCTTCGATACCGTACAGCTCGAAACCTGCGAGAACTACCGGAAACAGAGCTTCCGCAACCGCTGCCGGATCGCTACGGCCAACGGCATACAGGAGCTGACCGTACCCGTCGAAAAATCTCCGGCACCGAAAATCCTGACACGCGATATCCGTATCTCCGACCATGGGAACTGGCGTCATCTGCACTGGAACGCATTAGTCTCGGCCTACAACATGAGTCCTTTCTTCGAATATTATGCCGATGATTTCGCGCCGTTTTACGAGAAAAAATATACTTTTCTGATAGATTATAACGAGGCTTTGCAACACCTCATCTGCGACCTGATTGATCTGCGGCCACAAATCATACATACCGGAACGTATGAGCCCGACATCCCAAACGATTTTCGGAATGCCTTCCATCCGCGCCATCCGCACGATGATCCCTCTTTTCATCCCCAGCCCTACTATCAGGTGTTCCGTGAAAGACACGGTTTCCTGCCCGACCTGAGCATGGTAGACCTGCTGTTCAACATGGGGCCCGAAGCACTGCCGGTGCTCAGCGGCTCATACCGACAAACCGACAACGGCGATGTATAAACAAGCCGTCCCTTTATCTTCTTCGCCTTACGCTGCGTGTTGCGGCCGGCTTTTCTGCTTTCGTCTTAGGCGCTTTGGCCTCCTTTTGCTTCGGTGCTTTTGTCTTTTTCGTCTCTTTTTCCTTCTCGTTGGTCGCTTTCTCCTTTACGGACGACCGGCGTCCGGCTTTTCCTGCTTTTTTCTTACCGGAAGTTGCCGCCTTTGCCTGTGCGGTCGTATCGGGTTGAAACCATAACGCTTTGTTGAAAGCAACCAGCTCGCCTTCAATTTTCTTTTGCTCGCGCTCCAGCGAGTCGGGAGTAGGACAATAGGCCTGCAACGGAATATTAAGCAGGTTCTCGGTCTTGATAATCTTGCCGTCGAACATACGGCGACGGAAATAATCGTCGATCGTAAACGTTTTTGCATTGTTCGTGTTCGACGTCATGATATATGTATTCGATACGTAAGGGCGAACATCTTCGTAAACGACCCAGAACATAGGCGAACGCTCCGTACCCATATCGCCTTCGTAGAAGATAATCGGACTGATGGCTAATGTTTTCACATCATACAGGGAATTGTTCTGATCGAAATACCATGCTTCTTTTACGTAGAAGGCCTTGACTTCGCCCGAAGGAACGTCGCTTTCGTTGATCACGAAACGCTGCCTCCCGTCACGCTCCGGTACTGTTTCATACATGATGGTGAAACGGTCGAGCACCGATTTAAAATCGACGAGATGATCCTCATCAAACGCTTCGTAACCGTCTATATATTCATACGCTTTGAGTTTTCCCTCGCTCACTAACTGAAATATGGAAGAGAAGAGATTCATCGAACCGTTCCTCGGATTCACCGGATAATAGAGGGGTGCATTTTTCTCTTCGAGCATGTTCAGCTCGCGGTATATCACACGCATCCACCGTGCGTTGCCGATGTTCTGCGTCAGTTGCTCGTTAAGATGCTGTGCACGTACAGTAAGTTCGGGCAAACCACTCTCGTCCCGGTTTTGCCGGTTACGATCGCCCCCCCGGCTCATCTGAGGTGTACGGCGCGTATTGCCCGTATCCTGCGCTTGCAGCATGACGCCCGAAAAGGCCGTCAGCATACTTATTACAACCGTAAAAAAAACAATCCGTTTCATCTCTTATCTTTACTTGTTATGCTCTACAATTTATTGAATGATTACATCGAAAACGACCGGGTCTTGCTCCACTCCTTCGGGAGTAACGGAAACCGATTTGATATAAAACTGTTTTCCGCGTTGCAGGTTGCGGATATAGCTCTTTTGCCGATCGGTAAACGAGTTGTTTTGCGACACCTCTATCAGCGAGTTCCCCATCGAATCGGAATACGTCAACGTAAAATTCTTCACCCGGCATTCGATGTCGAGGATTCCGTCGTCAATAGCCGACATGATACCCGTTGCTTCCACGAGGGCACGTTTCGATATACGGCCTCCGGTAAACTTCTTCGTCACCCCGTTGGCATCCGTATACAAGATGTACGGTTGCGCCTTGGGCAGTTGACGCACCTTGAACGGATAATCGCCGATCTTGGTCTGCACGCCTCCGATACGAGCCGTTACGGAAATCACGGCTTCCTTGGCATTCATGTTCGGAACGGCATATCTTTTTCCGTTTTCCGTACGGATCTGCCCGTTCGTCATGGTGGCTGTCACATCGCCGCTGGCCACGCCGGGCACGGCAATATCGATCTCGTTCTCGCGCACACGTCCGGCATACAGCACACGCATCAGCGCCGAGGCCACCGTCGCACTTTTAGCCGATACGGAATATTCACTGTTAAAGTAGTACGGATCTTTGCCCGGCACTTTCAGATAGCCCTGAACAGGGAATGTTCCGGTAGAACCCGTACCGACCGTATAGATGCCTTCGTAATCGCTCACCTCTTTTTCACTGCCTTTAGGGCCGATAAAGAGTTGAGGACGCTGGGTTGAATCGATGGCTGACAGTACGATATTCGCCTGATAAGGAGTTCCGCTCATCACGATCTGACTCTTGGGGACGACCTGCGCCACGATCTTGTTCACACGGTAATCGCCCACATCGACACTTTTTGTGATGTCTGCCAATACTTCGCCTTCTACATAACGGATATCATTTTGATATTTCGTCAAGATCGTAACGGCAGCTGCCACAGGGATATTTTCAAACATAATCGACTCCCACGAGCGAAGCTCTACTCCCGTCTTAGACGGCACTTTCGTGCTCAGAACACGTTGTAACATATTGCGCAAATCGGGATCGTCGACTAAAGTGACCACCTTTGAACGATACGTTTCCAAGCGCTCTCTCAACTTTTTCCCTTCTCCGACAATCGGTGCGGTCATGACTTCCGACGAGGCATCCATATTTTCTTTATTTTCAATCTCATTGACATCGCCCTCTTTTCCGTCGGCTTCCTGTACGATCCTGATCTTAAGGTTCTGTAAGTAGTCGACCAGTTCGTCCGATTGTTGTTTGACATCGATCGCCTTACGGTACCATTCTCCCACTTTCGCAGGATTCACTGCATTGGCAGCCTCCATGGTCTCCAACGCTTTTTTGTTCCGTACAGAGGCAATCGTAGCGGATTCACGCAGTCCTCTTTCCACCAAATCAAATCCGTTCAGTACCTCCGATGAGTAATTTAATGCCATCATGGCGATGAACACCAAATACATCAGGTTGATCATTTTCTGACGCGGTGAATTGGGATTATTTGCTATTCCTGCCATTTAATCATTCTTATCAATAGTTCATCGTTGTTCATATCCACCTTTCATTGCTTATCGCGGGTTGGGATAAGGAGGTTGCTGCGCATAGCCTTGCGGCGGATACCCGCCCTGATACGGAGGCTGCTGAGGCGGATACATCGTTCCTCCCCCCGGCATATTGACCGTCATGGCTTGCAGCAGACGTCCGTAAACCTGATTCAGCTGTGCCAACAGCTGCGCCATCCGTTCGTTCTCATTGCGGAAAGCCGTGCTGTCCATCACGGAATTGTCGTACATATCGCGGATACGGCTCAATCCTGCATTGATCTGCTGGATCGTATCCATCTGCGAGCGCAGGCCACTTAAATGCACGGAATAGAACTCATTCAAGCCCGAAAGACTCTGATTCAACTGCTCCATCTGCTGAACATATCCGACGGTCTGTTTCTCCGAATGTTCATTCTTCGATCCGGCAATCATCTCGCACGAATGTACGAGCGAGTCGGAGACTTCGCTCAACGAGTTGGTCACGACATTGAAACGTTCCAGATTGGCTGTAACACTCGATATCTGTTCAATATAGGTCTTCGTCGCATCCGTCAGGTCGGCCATACGGGAAATCTGCTCGGCCGCATCGCCCAGCTTCCGGATGCTGTCGGCCAGGTTCTTCGTGTCTTCTTCCGATACATTCAGCCCCATCGCCGCCATACCGAGTTCGGCATTCTGAGCAGCGGCACGGGCATTGCCCGTCAGCGTACCGCCACCGGATTGAGCTCCCGACAAATCACCCAGCACAATGGTTCCGCCTCCCCAATGTCCTCCACTGCCTCCGATAATCACTTGTCCTTCCCCGTTCCCGGCACCTCCGGTGCTGAAATCGGGACGGTCCAGCGGATTCTTCGATTTCAAGACCGGAAAGACTTCTTCCCAATGATATTCATTGGTGGGACGATCGAAGCCGGACACAAAGAACACAATCGCTTCCGTAATCATTGCCACCGTGAGTATCTCGTTGCCGTATTGCAAGTGCAGAATCTTAAACAAGGCTCCGATGATCACAATCGAAGCTCCCCAGCTATACACGAAATTCAGCGTCCGTTTTCCGTTCTCGGACGAAAGAAACATTTCGATCCGGTTCTTATACCTTCTATATTTTCCCATAATTTTTTCTGATGTATTGTTGTCGTTGGAGTTTATTTCTTTTTGTTTTTCCCTTTCGCGTTGGAGAATCCGATTTGCGTACGCACACAGCGGAAGCCGATGTAGGAGCGTGTTTCGTTCTGATATTCGAAGGTACGCCGGTCGGAACGGATAAACTGGGCGACATCCTTCCACGAGCCGCCCCGCACCACTTTCTTTTTCATTGCATACGGGTCTTCTTTGGCCGCGTTATAATGGAGGTCGGGATTAAGGTCGCTCGTCTGGTTCTGTCCCGATTCGGTATAGACCGACGAAGTCCATTCGGCCACGTTTCCGGCCATATCATACAATCCAAACTCATTCGGTGCAAACGTTGCAACGCGCGATGTAATCAAGTGACCGTCTTCCGTATAGTTCCCATCTCCCGGTTTGAAGTTGGCCATGAAGCAGCCTTTTCCGTTCTGGAGTTCATTCGTCGACCACGGATATTTGTTTTCGTTTTTGCCGGCGCGAGCAGCATATTCCCATTCGCCCTCGGTAGGCAGGCGAAACGATTCGATGACTTGTCCGGGAGGCAAGCTGACCGATTTCTTGTAATATTCGGTTCGCCATACGCAAAAAGCATTGGCCTGTTCCCACGAAACACCGACCACCGGATAATCATCGTAGCCCGGATGCGTGAAATACATTTTCAGGTACGGCTCGTTGTAGGCGTTTTTGAAATCGTTCACCCAGCTCGTTTCATCCGGATAGATATTGATAATATAGGTATGCAGGAAATCAAACAGACTGCTTAACGGACGTGTGATCGTCTGATTAACAGGACGCCCATCCGTATCAAGGTAGGCCGTATCTTTCGAAATCATCACGACGGCATTGGGATCCGGCTGGATATCGGTATTACGTTCGCGCTCGGCCGGATCGAGACGGTTACGGCGCAAAGCGGCAGCGGTATAGTCGAACCATTCGTATTTATAATTCATCTGTCGCCCGTCGAGCCCGCGTTCACCCGTCACAGGATGAGTATAAAAGACACTTTCGATAGCCCGCTGTTCATCTTCATTGGCGCGTTTCCATGGAATCGGACGCGTCCAGTCGAGATGCGGAGTGACCGGTTCACCGTATTTGTCTTCCGTAATCATAAACAGCTCGTTGCCTCCGTATGCCGGGTCCGCCAGACGGGTCCGAATGATCGAGTCACGCACCCAATAAACGAACTGTCGGTATTTCGCATTCGTAATTTCCGTCTCATCCATCCAGAATGCTTCGAACGATACTCCTTTCGTTTCGGCATCGAAGCCCCAGAGACTATCCTTATCCGATGGTCCCATCTCGAAGGAACCTCTTTTAATCAAGACCATCCCGTAAGGATTCGGCTCGTTGAACGAAGCCATCTTGACGCCAACCAATTCGCCGCCGTCGCCGGAAAGCAATTTTCCGCACGAGGTCGTCAGCAACATGACGGCGACCGATATGAATGTTAATTTCTTCATCATCTTCCCGATTGTCTATTGTCTGTTCTTATCTTACAATATTCTGATACTCTTATGTCTGTTCCTTCCACCTTTAGGTTTGTTCAGGTTCATCCGATACGTTGCCATGGCCTCATGACTGCCTGTACTTACCTTCGACAAAGCAGAAAACGGATATTCATAGGCATAACTCACACGAAATTTACCGATATTCGCTCCCAAATAAAGTATACCGTTCATCCGAATGCCTTGATAACTCTCTCCGATCCGCATGCCCAATCCTCCGTTAAACATTGTCTTGTAGACGGCTCTCAGAGTCACATCGCCCATGTACATCTGCAAGTCCGTTTGCAGAAATACAGAAGGCTGTAACTCAATCAACGGATTTTTCAGTTTAATATTGTATCCGGCTGTTAAATTATATCCCCGATTAACTTTCAGCGTAAAATTTTCATCCAGTTCCATCTCCGGAGCAAGCAGATGCGTGGAAGCAATACCGACATAATATTTGTCTGTCGAGTAGAGTAACCCTAAGGCTATATCCAATCCCTTCGCATCGATGTCGGATTTGGGCAAGGCGTCATCTTCGGGCGAATGGTCTGTGCTTCCATCAATTCCTTCGGGAAGAGGTTCTGCCTTAGAACCTAAATACGACTTGCTGATCATTCCACCTTGAAGTCCGATACTCAATACTCCTTTACCCAACTTATGTTTATATGCATATTGAAGCGAAGTGTACACATCTTTATATAACGTACTTTTGTCGTCGCTAAAAAACATCACTCCTACCCCATGCCGTGTTTTTCCGAACGTGAATGGCATATCGGCGGCAACAAAAGCCGACTGCGGCATTCCTCTGTCGAGTCCAAGCCATTGCAGCCGGTAGAGCGCCGTTATTCCGAGCTCGTTCTTCATTCCGACCGAGGCAGGGTTATATGCCCCCATCGCCATAAAATAATGGTTCAGCGATGCGTCAACCTGCGCCCAAGCAGAAGCTACCCCCATGCTTAAAAGGAGGAAAAACGTCCAGAATCGTTTGATCGTCATTCGAAAGAGTTACATCTATAGATATGTATAACTCTGAAAAACTTGTAAAATTGTGTATGAAATAAAAAAGAGCTGCAAGCACTGCCCGCAACTCTTTCATTTTTCAGTATTCTTCTTCATTAAAAAAGAAGTCTTCCTTACTGGGATAATCCGGCCAGAGATCTTCTATACTCTCATATATTTCGCCTTCATCTTCCATCTCTTGCAAATTTTCAATCACTTCAAGCGGAGCACCGGAACGTTGAGCGTAATCAATCAGTTCGTCTTTGGTTGCAGGCCAAGGTGCATCTTCCAATTTGGATGCCAATTCTAATGTCCAATACATAAAAACCTTATTTTACAGTTATTTACCTTTAAAGCCATCCCAAAAATGGGCTGAAATTTTCGGCAAAAATAAATGTTTATTTGTTAGCTGCAAGCGCTATCCCAAAGAATTTCGTCATTATTTTTACGGACACACTCATTTCGGCCGATGACAAACAGAAGGTCGGAGAGTCGATTCATAAAAATCAGCACAGGTTCTTCGACGGTTGCCGATTCGGTGAGACGGTAAATGCGTCGTTCGGCACGGCGACACACGGTACGACACACATGCGCCAAAGCCGATGTGCGGTTTCCTCCGGGCAAAACAAATCCGCGCATACGCGGTAGCTGCGTATCGTAACGATCAATCGCTTCTTCAAGACGACGGATACTCTCGGGAGTCACATTGCTTTCGATACGCAGGTCCGTCTGTGTCATATCGGTTGCCAAATAGGAACCCACGGTAAAGAGTTTGTGTTGGACAAAGCGGAGCAAGTCAGCCGTTTCCTGATCGTCCGTTTCGGCAATCAACAGTCCTATTTGGGAGTTCAGTTCGTCGATCGTGCCGTAAGCTTCAAGACGGGGATGGGTCTTTGGGACGCGTACGCCTCCTACGAGCGAGGTCGTTCCTTTATCACCGCCACCGGTATATATTGGACTTTTTTTCATTCTGTTTATGATTGAGGGGTTTGCATTTCCTGTTGTGCCGGAGGATTGAGAATACTGTTCAGATACAATTCGATATACGGAAAGGCAACCTCCTTCATGACAACCTTATGCTCTTTATCAAGCAAATAAAGTGCCGGAAGAACACGCAACACATACGTTTGTCGTTGCAGGATATCAAGGTTCTTATCATACCCGTGTATCCACGTTTTGGGCATCTGAGGCAGATGCTCCTTCCACTGCTCTTCAGCCATATCGAGGTATATGGAAAGAACCGTAAGTTTTTTCTGCGCAATCATCTGCTTCACCGGCTGCGAAGCGTCAATCATCCGACTTACCTCACGCGCATTTTCCCAATCAAGGCCATAAAAAAAGACAAGCACAAAATCGGTCTTCAAGTCGTAAAGCGATCCCTGAGATCCCTTCCCGGTCGTATAACGAATATCGGCAGCCTGCATGCCGGGACGGTTTTTCTGCACTTGTGCCAGCATCGCCCGAGGACGCGCTTTGCGATACGTATCCAAACTGTCTGATGCAACCATGTGCTCAAGTACGGGGATGAAATATTCTTCGTTTCGCATGGATGAGTTAGGATAGAAAAGAAATTGTTCCATCTTCGACGTAAAAAAAGCGTACATCGCACGATTTTTCTGTGCCTGATCGAGCAAACGTTTGATTCCGTCACAGGAAATCTGATACGAAGCATATGGGAAAACGGAAAGGAAATCGACGATCGCTTGTTCGGTGATCTTTGCCGCACTACCCACAAATGCCGTATCGGCAAAATCGAAATGATCCCAATAATGCATCGCCAAATACTCGGCACGTAGTCTCGGTTCAGTATAGACTGCCGGAACTTCGGCCTGTTTGAACGTTTTCCGCCCCGGTGCATCCGTCGACGTTCCACAGCCGAAAAACAACATCAAACCTGCCAATCCACACCCCGACAGAAGTAATCGTTTTTTCATCATCACACGTTTAAATCCTTTCCAATTTTATTTATATCATCGCGGGGACAAAGGTACGGGATAATTTCCAATATCCATTCAGAAAAATAATAAAGTTTTAAGTAACGGCTTTACAGAAAGCGCCCTTTGCAAAAAGCCACCACCCACCATATTTTCAAAGATATACCACATTACACAATGCACATATGAGAAATAAATCCAATAAATGCTGAAATAAATTTCCTCGAGGAACTCTTTTGATTAAAAATAAAATATATTAAATATTGCAAATATATTGGCTTGGCTGAAAAAATAGCATACTTTTGTATAATATTATAAGCCCCAAAAAGCAACCTGTCTTTTGACAAATTCAATTCAGTCAAAAAATGATTAAAACGAGATAAATAAAACAAGATACAAACATCAATTAAAATATCAAAACAGAATGAAAAGAAAAAGTACTCACAATTTGAATGCTCCTTTTTTTTGCTTATGGCGAAAAAGCCGGACATCCTTACTGCTCTGCATGCTTTTGCTTGCCACAGCAATTGCGACACAAGCCCAAAAGGTAAATTGGACATCAGGTTACCCAAAACTGGACGAAGTACCTTTAGTGATGCTTGAAGATGAACGTGCGTTATTAATACGCTTTACTCCTCTGAATGCAGATATTAACAACGCAACCATCGAAATTACGCTCCCCCCACAGGTAGACTTCGGGGCCATCAGTGGAACGAGGGTACTGACCTCAACGCCTCTGAACATATCCAACACTTTCGGAGGGGCTTTGGCTACAGGCAGAACTGCGTCCATCGCTATCACCTCAAATGGAAACAAATTACTGCGCAACACGGAAGTAGAAATTCACGTCAACGTAAAAGCCGTTTCGTGCGGAACACCCGGAGCAGCGAATTTCGACATTCAGGTTAAAGCCGGAGCAACGAATGTAATGGACGGACAAAAGACGATAACAACAAATAGGGTAAAACCAAGTATTGCTATCGTATCGACCGATGGAACGATTAATTTCCCGACCCAGGCAAGTGTCAATACCGTTACGTATTATCTCAAGACAAATACAGCGAATAAGGCTTCTTCGGCGAAAGTTACGTTTACGACAGACCTCGTAACCACACTTTCCGACTTCAAGCTCAAAGGTGTCCCCTTTACTCCGGTCGAAGCGACGGTCGGCGGCAAGAAGACCTATACGTATGCATTCACACCCTCTGCGTTAGGAAGCAAGATCGATGATACGAATGACAAAGTCATTACCTTTCAAGGGGCCTCTACCGGCTGCGGCTCGCACCTTGTTGAGGCAAGCGTGCAATACCCGCACGATTCGGATTGTACCACGGCAACAGGCTCTTCCGTCACGCTGGCATTCCCGTCTCCTCCCCTGCCCAATATGGAACACATTAGCACAACCTACGTCAATCATGCCGATGCTCCTATCACCAGCCCCCAAGTCAACATGGACGGGACAACGCCAACCATCGTGAAAACGACGTTTCGGAATACGGGGGGAAGCGCACGTAACATCCGGTTGCATTTCCGCAACTACGGATCATATAATTATCTTGACATCTCCGATATTTATATGCAAGTAGAAGGAGGTCCCAAACGTAAGATCACAGCCAGTGAAATTACCGAAGCATCGAACAAAACCAACGGTGAGACATTTGGCTATCTCAAACCAAGTGCTCTTGGAAAACCGTATGCAATACATATCCTCATTCCCGAAGAAGTTCCGGCAGGCAAAACGATTACGTTCTGGGTGCCTACGATCAACGGAGATATTTATGACAATACCACCCGTAATGTTTATCATAACTATGGAACAAATACCATCAACGGAATAACAAGCAATATCATTCAAGTTAAAAGTCCTTGTGGTGATGATGGCATTGCCCTGGCCCAAGCTTTCCGAATTGTTTATCTGAATGCTCCGCATTATCGTGAGTTGCCGCCGAGCCTGAGTTTAAAAGGAGGACAGACCAAAAAACAGACTGTTTTCATCGCCCCCGGTTCTACGAATGAAGCAATAACAGAATTTCATGTTAAGACCCCTGCCTGGCTTACGATTTTAAGTATGAAGATAACGAGTAACAGCGATGGCACCGGAGTGCTGTATGGACAAGCCACCGTCGCTCCGGGGGCCACGCACGCATCCGTATCAATTCAGAACCGGGGGAATCAAGGGACGGCTTACCTGCATGTGGAATATAAAGCCGCCCCGTGCGGATTGAATGTAAATCAAACGGACCAAGTACATTATTGGGCAAACCAGAAATGGGGCGCCCAAACGCTCGAGAAAATAAGCCAGGTTTTTCAAGAAGCCATACACACCTGCGATATTGTGGGCATATCGTTCGATGAATTTTATTCTCGCAGAACATCCAAAGGATTGAAAGATACAAATAACGACAGAGTGCCGGACGATGGCTCCGTAGCTCCCGACAATGAAATACGGCATGACCTCTTCGTGGCCGAAGACGAAGGATACTTCTACTGGAAAGGTACGATTCAGGCACCAGGTGGGTATAAATACATCGATATGCCGGTCAAGGCCGTAGGATTCCGGTTCGATTCGAACGTCGTACCCGATCCCCAAAACGCAACGGTCACGCTCAACGGAACACCGGCAGCCGGTCAGGTAACTTTTGCAAGATCAACAATCAATACGGGCTACTTCCGTTATCATTATCCAGCCGGCTTAACAACCCACACAATCGTCGAAATCAAAGTCCCCTTTAAGATACGATCCGGCACCAACAATCCTAACAGTATGGATTCCGAATTATATGTAAGCGCCACTCCTGTGAGCAACCCGCTGAACAGTGCAACGGATCCTGCCCGTAAAGGGAAAGAAAAAGCATCGTTACCCATCGGTACATACAACCTCGACCGGCTGAACTGGTGGAATAACGATGCCATAGAAGAATCGTTCCCCGACAACAATCCCAAAGGACCTTTCTCGCTTGGGTATACCGATATTTTCCACAGTGGAAAATTCCCGTCTCCCTACTTCCCCAAGGAAGTACGCTTCCATGAATACCTGGAGAAACTCGAATTCAAACTACCCAAAGGATATCGCATTATCGATCCTCTGACGATACAGTATTATAATGGATCAGGGCCGATTGAAAATACAACCTTAGCCCCTGCAAGTTCGACGGGAGGGCATATGATTTATGACGTAAAAAATTTGTATGACCTGACGTACGATGGTTCCGGAGCATTGCAAGCGGGCAAATGGCAACGGCCCGACGATTTCTGGCGGCTTACGACGCGCGGTAAAATTAAGGCATTACCCTCAGCCAAGCGCGATGCAAGTATCATGAAACGTATCTCAACGTGGAAGAATCCGAAAACCGGACAAACCCACACGCATGTACGTGATGTCACGTTTAAATATACCGGGCCGGGCAATTCGCTCGAAGTTTCCGTCCCCGAGGTACCGGCCTATGGCCCTACCGTCAGTAGTCCGGCACTCACCGTAACAAACCAGACAAGCAATCCGATACAGGATATGTGGTTTTATTTCGAAGGAAATATCAGCGACGTTAAACTAAAAGATGCCGACGCCGGAACGATTTATAACGGTACCGGACTGGGAAATCGTTGGGTAAAAGTAGCTAATGTTCCCGGCACGGCTTCAAAGACCTTCGAGATGAGTTATACCTATAATTTCAACGACTGTACGGGCGATAAAGTGAAGGTATATACCGGTGCAGGTTTCAACAGTGCATGGACTCCGAACACAAATGCTCCGCTCGATCCGGAGGGCGATAATTTTTCGGCCATCGATTCGTTCATTATCAAACCATCGGCCGATGCTACGGTAGCAGGAAGTATCACAGCTGTTCGAGATACGTTCAAACACGAATCGGTAGAGCCGTATACAATCAAAGTGAATTTTACGACCGCGACTTCCACAGGCGCACTTAAAAACCCAGAGATGAAAGACTTTACCGTTCCTTCCGGACAAGTCTATAAAGCCGGAAGCGCACGCCTTGAATATCCCACAGGTACACTAACCCCCATTCCTGCTGCGCTGGAAGCTGCTCTCGTTGCCGCATTCGGGGCCGGAGAAGATGCGGAACGGACGATCGCTTCGATTAAACTCGCCGACGCCAAAGGAAGTGATATCATCCTGCCGGGGAACCTCGATACAGAGGCGACAGATGCCGACCGGACAGCCAGCATCGTCATGGAATTTAATGCCAAATGTAATACCGATTTTACGGGGATACAATATAAAGGACAGATTGCCGGCATGTCACCCTGCGGAACGGTTGCAGCCGGGAGCGGCACTCATATCGTTTCACGGAAACTGTATCCGAACGTAACATACAATTATCTGTTCGAAGACATCAAGATCGCTCCGGTATCCGGCACGCATGCCTTCAACGAGCTTCAGACACAGGACACCCTCAAACTAACGATCAAAAAGATTACAGGGACCGTAAACACTATGGTGCCAACCGATCATTTGATGCTCCGGATGCCCAAAGAACTGAACGTCGAGGGAGACTCAATCTTCTATCGGGGCTCCGGTTCCATGAGCGGACTAACCAAACGTGATACGATCACATACAAGGACAGTGTTGATGCTCAGGGCGTGCGCTACGTCAGACTGCCCATGCCCATCAATGAGTACAATGCGGCTGCTAACAAGGGAGTCGGTGCTGAAATCACTTGCCATGTACCTGTTAAGTATACCCCTAACGGTCACTCACGCAAAGATAACCCGGTCGATTCGATTATCGCTTCGGTCAATATCTACGCCATATTCGGAAGCTGTCCGCCCATCGTCGTACCCGTCGGTACCGGAAAAGACAGCATTGGGCTCTTTACAGCCAAAGAAATCCCGGCGCGCCTGTATGTAGGCGAACTTGACACAATCGAAATACTCAGCGCCGGATTCGGAGGTAGCTGGTATCTCGAAAAGGCAGGAGGAATATTGCAGCATACCGGGAAGAAATGGCCGCATGCTCCTACCGACTCGACGAAGCTCGGAGAACTGATGTACTACTTCACTCCCGTAATCGACGGTCATAATTTTGGCGGACGACTGCCTTATCCCGTAAAGATATGGATCCACCCATGGTTTATTCGCAACCTCGACCCGATGAAGTATATCTGTAAAGACCATGATACGCTCTTCGTCAAAGGTGGCGGAATGGACATCAAATATCAGTGGTTCCATGAAGGCAGTGCGATCGCAGGTGCCACGGACACCAGCCTGATTGTGCGTAAACCCGGCAAATATCACGTAGAAATTACCGATACGGTGCCCGAAACTGTCAGTTCCGATACGATGGAGGTATATTTCCGTGAAATCCCCGCGTTCATCAAAGACTTGCCTCTCCACGCACGCGAATGCGACAATTGGCGATACCTGCTGAGCGTAGAAACGACTGGAAAATTCATGACTTATCAATGGTACAGAAACGGTCTGCCTATACCGGGAGCAACAAAGAACAGTTACTATGCACTGGCCAAAGACTCATCGGCGTTCTTCCGCGTATCGGTCAAGAATCCCTGCGGTGACAGTATTGTAAGTAACCAATGTTACCTCAGCTTCTGCGACGAAAAGATCGACGGGATCAATCGCCTTATCGAATTGATCGTACCGCCATCGGCCGAGACCAACCCCCGACCGGGACAGCTGATTTTCGTAAAAAGCCAGCAAGACTTTACGTTTACGATCAAGGCGAAAAACGGATACAGCCTGAAATATGCGACGGTTACGACCGACAGTCCCATCTGGAACGAACAAGGCGGCATTAAACGAACAATACTTTCGGACAGTGTCATGGAGGTAACGATTCTTACCGTTACCCGAAATCTGAAAGTAACCGTATCAGGGGTCAGTCCGGTAGGCAATCAGGAAATCATCAGAAAGGTATCAAGAGCCTGGGCGTATGAAGGGAAAATCTACGTGGAGACCGATCGTCCTACCACGGTTTATGTCTTCACCACCATGGGCCATCTCTACCGACGTGAGAAAGTACAAGCGGGACTGACCACGTTCGATGCACCCCAACCGGGCGTATACTTTGTCAAATTCGATAATGGATACTCCGGCAAGATTTTAATCGAATAACGATAGTCATACTTTTCCGGGCACACGCTTCTCATAAGCTTATCGGGACAAAAAAAGTCATTTTTTAAGAGGGTGTATCAAAACGCGATGTTTAGGTACATCCTCTTTAGTTTAGGTTCATCCGTGTCACTCCTTGTGGCTACTTTGTACGATGTGCCCGTACGTATTCGGCCATCGTACGCACGGATTTGAAAATCTCTTTGCCTTGCGCGGGATCTTTGAGTTTAATGCCGTAGTTCTTCTCGAGCAATACAATCAGTTCAAGCGCGTCGATCGAGTCGAGTCCCAACCCGCCGCCGAAAAGTTCACTGTCGTCTCCAATATCTTCAGGCTTCACTCCTTCGAGGTTCAGTACCTTGATCAATTCGTTTTTAAGTTCTAAAATCAGTTCATCCATTGTTTTTTAATTGAGTTATTATCTAAATAATTCGGTCAATTGTTCGGCCGTAAGCGGCAGGGGCGACCGGTTGAGAGTATCCGGCCGGTTATCCTTCGAGCAGAGAAACATACGTCCGTCGAATGTATTGGTGTCCACTTCCGTCCATCCTGCCAGCACGTACCGCATGCCGGTAGCTGTCAGTGCGTCGTTAACGATGTCACAAATCGTTTCCGGTCGAAAGGCAGGGAGCACATAAAACATCGTTTCGCCGAAGATCTTGTTTCGGATAGCGATTTCACCCGTCACGATATTGGGCAGCGTATAGACAAATTCGGCCGGAGAAGGGAAAAAATTCTCTTCGTCGCGAATCGTTTCCTGATACGCCGCATCGGCTTCGAGCGACGCGCCGCGGTTGAAGAGTACGATGCCCATGTCTTCCTTCGGCTGTTCACGATCGAACCCTTTCAGCAGCCATTCCGAGGCAAGAAAGCCGAGCTTCGAGAGCGCATCCATCTTATAAAACTTGCGGTAGTCGATTTGGAGACAGCGATACGCGGCTGCAAAGAAATCACGCATCGGGAAATGTTCCGGATCGGGAACAAAACACATCGTGCCGTTCAGCCTCACTCCTTCGGGGTTTATCGTACAATATGCATTTATATAATTCATTCTTTCACCGTATTAATTGGGTACATATTTTGTGAATAGCAGTGCGGCATTGCATCCTCCGAAGCCCGAAAGCATCTTGACGCACCGGCGGCGCGTTGTCGTCTGCGTTTCGGACGTGACACGAAGCGGATGTGTAACCCCGAACGTCTCGAAGCCATATGTCTTTAAGACGATCCCCTCACGAAGAGCTCGGATGGAGAT
The DNA here is from genome assembly GCF_001006485.1 of Tannerella forsythia. Classification (GTDB taxonomy): domain Bacteria; phylum Bacteroidota; class Bacteroidia; order Bacteroidales; family Tannerellaceae; genus Tannerella; species Tannerella forsythia. The sequence continues at coordinate 47,442 of NZ_JUET01000048.1, read as the reverse complement.
GACGCTCTCTAACACGCCTGCCGCGCCGAGCGTATGCCCGAAATATCCTTTCAGGCTATTGACCGGGACATCGACCAGTCCGGCGCGTGTCAAAGCAATAGACTCCATCTCGTCGTTATAAGGCGTAGCCGTACCGTGGGCGTTGACAAAGGCCACTTCGCCGGATGAAACCTCTTTAAGGATATGACGCATGGCAAGGTAACTTCCTTCACCCGTACGTGAAGGACCTGAAATATGATTGGCGTCGTTGCGGACAGCTCCAGCCGTTAGAAGAACATCGCCCGCATCTACCTCCTCCGCACGACATTCGGTCAGGATGAGGGTTGCCGCAGCCTCTCCGAGGTTCAACCCACAACGATCACGGTCGAAAGGCTTGCATACCTCTTGTGACAAGGCCTTGAACGATTGAAAGCCCGAAATCACAAAGCGCGATAGCATATCGGCGGCAACGACGATGACATGGTCGCATCGTCCCGCACGTAATTCACGCTGTGCGGCTATCAGCGCCGCAGCTCCGGAGATACACGCATTCGAGACAACCAGCGGCGGATTCGTATTTCCGAAAAAGCCGGCAATCCGCTCGGCCGACCGCCAAAGAAAGACCTGTTCAGCTTCATAACCGAAGCGTTCATGCTCGTCGAGAAGATAAACATTGCCTTTCGTCGTCGAGAAGATAAAGAGCACCCGCTTGTCAGCCGCATCGATAGCGGCCGTTTTCAGAGCCCCGGCTACCGAAACGATGGCAGCCATTTCCAGCTTTGTGTAATTTGCCTTCGTGACAGAAGGCATATATTCGGTCTCAGTCTCCACGAAAGCCGCGTTCAAAGCTGTGTCATCGATCTCCGAGGCCATAAACGGTTCGGGCAATCCGAATCGCTCGCGGTAAAGACGCAATCCGGTCCGGCCCTGCTTCACATTCCGGTAGTTCTCCTCGGCGGTGAAGCCCAGCGCAGAAACCACGTTATCTCCCGTACATACCGTCATAACTGACCGTATTTCTTTTTCCATACTTCATAAAACGGCGGGTTCGTCCACATCAATCGGTATTCGCGGTCGAGGAAGACTTGTGTCGAGGAGCCGGTAGCGATCAGACTGTCGTCGTCAATCAGCCGAATTTCGTAGTCGAAAATCACCTTGGCCGCAGGGGTGTTACGGTAGGTGATGTCGATGCGTGCACGTTGTCCGTAGAGCAACGGTTTCTTATATTGAAAGTTCAGATCAACGAGCGGCGCAAAGTATTCGTTGGCAATATACTCGTGATAACTCAGCCCGAAAACCCGTCCGAACTCTTCGCGGGCATCCTCGAAATAAAGCGCGTAAGAGCCGTGCCAAACGATGTTCATCGAGTCTACCTCACTGAACCGTACATCAAATTCTTTCGATGCTTTTAATACCTTCTCCATCATATTTCTTTATTTATGGTACACTTATACCCTACGACGCCGTCTGATCCGTCAGGAATATTTTCATCGAACCCGAAGCAATCACTTCGTCACCCACTTCCACCTTGATTTCGACAAGCGAAGTAGAGAAAATTTCTTCCTTCACTTCAACCGTTGTTGTCAGCACCTCTCCAACGAGGGGTACACGAACGATCGTTATTCCTCTAATGGCACCGATAAAGCCCACCCTGACCATACCGTCACTTTGCAACTCCGTCCGGGCACGATAGCCCATGCGTGCAGCGCATGTCTGAGCCATATTCTCAATCAATCCGGCTTCTTCCATACGGCCACCGAAGCAAAACAGATTCTCTTCCCGTACCATGAAAGAGCTTCGAGCGCTCGTCTTGTCATAATGCGTCAATTCATCGACCATCACGAAAGGCAGTCGTTGCGGCAACAATTGAAGGATGCCGAAATCTTTAATCATCTGATGAGCGTATAAAATATATCATGCTTTCCGGCAAATCAGTATAGAGTGCCCGCTTTTCAGTCCGTCGTGAATCGTCTCGACCGTCAATCCTCCGGCTTCGATGCAGCGGATCAGATCGTCGGAATGATACATCTTGCTGTTTCCGTTAGCCATCACCGTGAAATAGAGACTGATCTGGGTCAGGCAATATGCGGCCACATCGTTAGCCTGCCGATCCCACAGCGTTTCCATGATAAATAACCGGGCATGTTCATCCATCGAGGCAGCCGCGCGCTGAACGATACTCGTAATTTCCGCCTCCGAGAAGCAATCCAGAAACTGACTCATCCAGATGGCGTCGAAGCCTTGCGGAAAAGGCGCGTCGGGATTCAACAAATCGATCTCATAACCGTCGATGCGTGCCGCACCGTCTTTATCGCCAATTTGTTGCTTCATCATGCCGATCTGCTGCGGTAGGTCCATAATCGTCACGTGGACATCGTCATTATAATCTACACAACGGAGCGCCCATCGGCCCGTATTCCCGCCCACATCGAGCAAACGTGCGGGGGAGTGTGAAAAGACGATCTTCAGCGCCTCATCGAACGAATGGTCGGAATAATAGTGGTCGAACCGAAACCAACTCTTCTGCACCTCGTCAGGAAGTGAAGACAATCCTTCATAAATCGTCTTCCACGACCCGAACACTTTCAGACCTTCGGGCTTGCCGTTGAGCAAGGCTTCTTCCATATGATACAGGCCGAGGTAATTCACATCGTGGTTAAAATCCATATTGACCGACATAAGCGGATCGGTGAGCAGCAACCAGCCGATCTTGGAGAGCACAAACCGCCCATCGACATATAAGACCGTTTGTGCCGTAAGAGAAGCCTCCAGCAATACCTGAACGGCATAATGCGACAAGTTAGTCGCAGCAACGACTTCGTCGAAGGTCAGTCCGTTCTTGGTTTCATCCAGCAACCGGAAGATGCCGAATTTTACCATCAGCCGCGATACCTGAAACGTCACAGGGGCAAACGCAATTTCGTGTGCCCGTCGTTGCGCCTCAAGAATACCTGTCCGTTCTTTCGTATATTTCTTTTCAAGCGCAGGAAACATGTTCATCTTTCCAGAAATTATAAAAGTTAAACCACTGTTCGGGATATTTTTTTACGATACACTCCAGCTCGTGAGCGAAAGTGCGGGTCATCGACTCGATCTGTTCGCGTTTCGAACGTTCTGCCGGCACAGAGATACGCACGATGCGGATGCGGTATTGCGATGTCTTCGTTTTCAAGGCAAACATGGCCAGCACGGGCACATCGAACTGCCGCGCAAGAACGAATGCCCCGATCGGGAAGTCGGCCTTGCCGTTCAGGAAGTCACATTCGACGCTTTTGCTGCTGCCGAAAGTGCGGTCGCACGGCATGCTGACCATCTCGCCGTCTTTCAGCGCTTCGTTGATCAGAAAGATATGAGACATATCTTCCGAAACGGGTATCGTGCGAATGTTATTACGTTCCAGTATCTTTGTCCGGTTCTTTTGTACCTCTTGAGCTTCGCCTCCGTATATCAAACAGTTGATCCGTTTCTTCTGCTGTCGCAGAAGGTAGCCGCATAATTCGGGATTCCCCACGTGGGCACCGGCCACAATACAACCATGTGGGTTCTCCAGCATCGAGATGAACAAATCATTGTCGGGACTGTCAATCTTAAAATTCTTCTGTCCCGCATAGACGGCGAAGCGATCGAGCATCGCCTGTCCGAAAACAAAATGATTACGGTAGGTGTAAAAAAATGATTTCAAGGGCGAATAGCCATGCTGCCATCGGAAATAACGATAAATCGACAAATATCCCTTGCGACGAAAAAGCATATAGAACGGAACGACAAACGCGAGAATGACATATCCGACACGGACATTCACGACAGAGAAGGTAATCTTCATCGCTTTTTGCCCCAAAGTGGTGCCTCCGGTCACTCCTTCCCATTCTCTTTCTTTTCCGCGCATCTCAGCCTCTTACCTTCGACTCGATGTAATCGTAAAATTCTTTTACCGTAAGTACGTTCGCCATCTCTTCAGGTTTAATTTTGAAACCGAACGTTTTTTCTACGATGACAACGATATCGACAAAATCAAGGCTGTCTAATCCCAAATCGTCTTTCAGCAGAGCATCGTCGCGAATCAGATCGGCTTCGATCTCCATCTCTTCGATCAAAAACTGATTGACTTTCGATTCTATTTCTCTTCTTTCCATATATCTCTCTTAATTCTCGTTCTATGTTTTGTTGTTTGTTGGGTGTTATTTGCAAATGTATCGCACAAGCAGCTGAATAAGGGTCAGAACACTCCTCCGTTGATTGAAATCACTTCGCCGGTGATGTAAGCGGCCTCGTCGGAGGTGAGAAAGCTGACGAGCGAAGCGACTTCCTCGGGCTTTCCGAACCGTCCCAACGGAATATTCTTCTTCAGCTCCGCTTCGTCCAAGTCTTTGGTCATGTCCGTCATGATAAACCCCGGAGCAATGGCATTGACTGTTACTTTTCGCGGTGCCACCTCCTGAGCCAGCGCTTTCGTCGCACCGATAACGGCAGCCTTGGCTGCCGAATAGTTCGTCTGTCCCGGCATCCCTTTCAGGCCTGAAAGAGATACGATATTCACGATGCGCCCGTCGCGCTTGATCAGCATATCTTTCAATACACGCCGCGTGACAAAGAAAAATCCGTTCACCGAGGTATCCAGCACGTTCCGCCACTGCGCATTCTGCATGAAAATCATCATGGCATCCTGACGGATACCGGCATTGTTGACCAGAATACCGACATAATCGTCGGGATGATTGTCCGCCCAGCCTTCAAGCGCCTTGTCGACGGATACTTCGTCCGATACGTCGAAAGACAGCAGTTCTGCCGTCCCACCGTTCGCCTCGATAAGTGCTTTTGTCTCGTTGGCTGCGGCTTCATTCGATGCATAGTTGATAATGACCGGATACCCTTTTGCGGCCAACGCCGTGCAGATAGCCCGGCCAATGCCTCGCGAGCCTCCCGTAACTAATGCGTATTTCATATAAAACCATTATCTTCTAAACCTGTACCGTAAGATGAATGCAAAAGTATGAAAAAAAAACGATATTCGGAAAACCGGAAATAATATTTACCTTTGTACCTCTTAAACATCAAAGAGATATGGACAATCGACGAAAACTTGTTTTATACAACACTCTTTCACGGAAGAAAGAAGTATTCGAACCGCTTCACTCTCCGCACGTGGGCATGTATGTCTGCGGCCCCACGGTATACGGTGATCCGCACCTTGGCCACGCGCGGTCGGCCATCACCTTCGACATTCTGTTTCGTTATTTGAAACACCTCGGATATAACGTGCGTTACGTACGCAACATCACCGATGTCGGTCATCTCGAACATGACGCGGACAGCGGTGACGATAAAATTGCCAAGAAGGCACGGCTCGAACAGCTCGAACCCATGGAGGTGGTGCATTACTACACGTTGCGTTACCATAAAGCGATGGAACTGCTGAACGTACTTTCACCGAGCATCGAGCCTTATGCCTCGGGACATATCATCGAACAGATCGCACTGGTAGAGAAGATTCTGGAGAACGGATATGCATACGAAAGCGAAGGGTCGGTCTACTTCGATGTCGCGAAATATAACAAAGACCATCGGTACGGCATCCTCTCGAACCGCAACATCGACGATATGCTCAACACCACGCGCGAATTGGACGGGCAGCAGGAGAAACGCAACCCGGTCGATTTCGCGCTGTGGAAGAAGGCGCAACCCGAACATATCATGCGCTGGCCTTCGCCGTGGGGCGACGGTTTTCCAGGCTGGCACTGCGAATGTACGGCGATGGGAAAGAAATACCTTGGCGAGCATTTTGACATCCACGGCGGCGGCATGGACCTGATCTTCCCCCATCACGAGTGTGAGATCGCGCAGGCTATCGCTTCGCAGAGACACGACATGGTACATTACTGGGTACACAATAATATGGTCACCTATGAAGGGCAGAAGATGGGCAAATCGCTTGGCAATGCCATCACCCTGACGGAATTTTTTACAGGCAATCATCCGTTACTTGCCAAGGCATACACACCTGTCACGATACGTTTCTTCATCCTTCAGGCACATTACCGCAGCACGGTCGATTTCAGCAATGAAGCGCTTCAAGCTTCCGAGAAAGGATTGGAACGCCTGTTCGAGGCCTGCAGCCGCCTGCAGAAACTGAGCCCCTCGAACGTCTCGACCGTCGACACGAAAGGGCTGCGCGAGAAGTGCGAAGAGGCCATGTGCGACGATATGAACACCCCTGTCGTGATTTCCCATCTGTTCGATGCGTGCAAAGCCATCAACACCGTACACGACGGCAAAGGCACCATAACAGCCGATGAACTGGAGGAGCTGAGCTCCGTCTTCCGCCTCTTTATCGAAGACATCCTGGGACTTCGCGATACGGCTGCCTCGAACGAAACGAACGAGGCTTACCGCAAAGCGATCGACCTGCTCCTCTCCATCCGTCAGCAGGCCAAACAAAACAAAGACTGGGCTACCAGCGATCGCATACGCAACGAGATGGCGGCACTCGGATTCGTCGTGAAAGATACGAAGGACGGCTTCGAGTGGAGCTTATAACCCCCTCCCTATCCATACGATGGAATAAGATGGCGGCTTGACAGGCAGATTTCTTTTCTGCTTATCAAGCCACCGCTATTTTTTCATCCTTCTTACGAACTACGAAGTGATGCCTTTATCGAATGTTTACCGCATCCTTCGGGGAACGGTTGATCAGAATATCCCGCATAGGATCGAAGTCTTTGCCGAAATGGTTGCTTTCGAGCGTCACGTTCCGCACTTTCTCGAAGAAGAAGAGATGTGTATTCCAATGAAACGGCTCGTACTTCGTGTTGTATGTCACCTTATTGTTGCGGAAAATAATGCCGTCGGTCGATTTGGCGTACAACAGCGGGTGGTCGAATATCTCGAACAGATTGTCTTCGACCACAATACCCGAATGAAACAGACGCTCCTGCCCGTCCAGATCGGGTATTTCCGGATAGATCGAGATGACGGCGTTCGTAAATTGATAGCTGCCGGCCATCGCATTGACAAACGTATTGTTCCGAATCGTTACCTCCTTGCATGCGCCCGTCTCGTACCATCCGTTGCAATCGCCGCAGAGCAGAATCGCCGTGCCGTGAGGATGGTCGAACAGGTTGTTTTCGCAGACGACGCGACGCGGCGTGCTGAACAAAGCACCTCGTGCACGGTTGTTTCGCACGATGTTATCCGCGAAAACCACTTCGGGCGTCCATGTCAGGTTCTCCATGCCATATTTCCCTGCTTCCGAGATTTCCGCCGGCAAGGTATCGGCAAAAGTGATTTCGAACACTTTCGCCCCGGTCTCCGTCGGTTGGTCAATCGGCTTGATCGACCGGATTGTGTGGATATGGTTCCCCACCGTCTCCATCCGTTCCGACTCGACGAACTGCACGCTATCTCCCGGTTCGCCCCATTTGAAGCCCCAGGCTTGAGGGTGCATATAACGCGCATGAAGCGTATGATCGTCCATACGACGCGTAACTCGCAGATAGGTGCCATGCACATTGATGGCATCGTCGGCCATGTTCTCATACAAGCCGTTTTTAGAGACGATCACGCCTTTGCATCCCGAAAAATGAGTCGCATCGGCCTGCGTGGTGAAAAAGCGCGGGTCGTCATCGCTCCGAAGACAAACGCTAAATCTATCCAGGATGATATTTTTGCTCATCTGTGCCAATAATCCCATTCCTTCGGCGTAGCGGATGCGAATGTTTTCGAGCGTCGTATTTATACATTCGCTCACGAAGATACCCGGGGTAGGCCTGTGGCCGAAACGCAGCACAAACCGCTCTCCGTGAGTGGTATAAGCCGTTTGATCCCATCCTTTGATGAGGAAGGTATCGGGCGAGATTTCCGTTACGGATTCCGGTCGGAAACCTACGTCCTGTCGCTTGTATGCAAGCCGCTTGTCGGATGCAAAAGGCATTGCAAACGTCGGAACGATCTCAAAACCCTCGCCCGAAAGTACCAATCGGCCATCTTCGATGCGGTAATATCCCGACGGATAAATGGCCGCCTTTGTTTCGTTCCGCGCTCTGTTTACGTCGAGGACCTGCAATTGCCGCAAAGCAGGAACGGCAAAATCGACGGAGAAGTTCTTCAACGTAATGTTCTTTCCGTTCAACAATGCAAACGGGATCATCCGACCGTGAAAAATAAATTCGGAACCTTGTCCGTCGAACGTAATATTCTGCAGATGTTCAAACGCGAACCCCACCCGCTTGGGATTGTCCTGATCGTGATTCGAGATATAATACTCGCGTACGAAAGCGCCGTCCTCGTAGAAATGATACGTTCCGGCAGGGAATGCAACGGTCAAATGAGCCGTATCGGTACGCGACTGCAGGTAAGCAATCAATTTGGAGGCTGCATCAGACGCGTTGTCCTGTGTGTCGGGCAAGATCCCGAAACGATCGAACGAGACGGTGGAAGGCTTTTGCTGCGTACAGCCGGCATGGCACAAAAGCAATCCCAACAAGAGTATCCTTGTTTCTTTCATCCAATTCTGTTTTATTTAGTTTCTAAGCGAAGAGACTGCACGAACCCTCGTTTTGTAAAGCCTCTTCCCAATCATTCGGAGAACAAAGGTAGGTTATTTATTGAAAAAATCAATCACTCGTATCCGGATTGAAAAAGGATAATTACCATGAGAAAACTCTTGCCAAGACCAATAAACCGTTGTATCTTTGAAACGATTATTTAGAATAAAAGATAAAACGATTGAATAAAAACGTTGTTTATGCGATACTCCTTTCACAGTATTCCTTCTACGTTGCTTTGCTGTGTTTGGCTGCTGTTTTCGGCAGGCCTCCTGACAGCTCAGAGAAACATACCCGTACAGTTGCTCGGGCCGGAGAAAGGACTGAGTCAACGTTCCGTTTTAACGATACATCAGGATAGCTTGGGATTTATCTGGGTCGGTACGCGCGACGGGCTGAACGAATACGACGGGAATCGCGTGAAAATCTATCGGCATGTTTTGGGCGATACTTGCAGCATCGCCGGCAACCATATCAACGACATCGAAAACGGAGAAGGCGGAAATCTTTGGATCGCGCACGACAACGGCGTAAGCCTTTTTGACCGGAAAAAAGGCGTTTTCAGGAATTACAGGATGGGCGGCTCGCCCGACCATGAGATACGGTCGTTATCGGTGATCGACGGTCGCGTCTGGGCAAGCGGCTGGAGCGGGATTTATCTCTACGACAAGTCAAGCGATCTCTTTTCGAAGCCCCGGAATTTGACGGAAGACGCTCGCGTGTTCGACACCTCCGTATCGAAAATCGTGGCATCGCCCCGAAAAAACGAGTATTGGATTGCGACGGCTACCCGCGCCTTTTTCCGCTACGATGTTTCGGGCAACCGGACAGTGCGTTATTCCTCCGTCTCCGGAACGCCTGTGCTGTTGAGCGAGAACGAACGGATAGAAGACATTCTTTTCCATCCGAACGGAAGGGTCTATCTGGCTGCGTACAGAAGCGGTATCTATGAATGTACTCTTACGGGAGAGCCGCTGCGTCATTGGTCTTCTTCGGAAAAAGCCTCCGGCTATTCGCCTTTCGACAATGTCCGTTCGTTGGCCCTTGCACCCGACGGGAACATTTGGATCGGGAGTTTTCAAGGGGTCGGACGGCTCGATCCGAACGCAGGTACGGTTACCGAAATCAACCTTTTGAACGGTTTGGACAAGGTGGAAAACGCCTCCATCCGCTCCCTGCTGTTCGATAAAAACGGCTCATTATGGATTGGTACGTATCACGACGGTTTATATCTCTACGACAGCTATTTGTCGCGCTTTCAAACACATCCTGTTTCTGCGGACGGTACTCAGATCGTAAGTGCTTTCGCTGATAAAAACGGTTCTCTGATCGTGGGTACCGAGAGCGGTTGTCTGCTGGAGTATGACAACACAGGCGATCTCGTGGAACGCACCGAGCTGAAAGACGCTCGGGGAAATCCGATTGTTATCAAATCGTTGTATTACGACGAGGGAAACGATGCGTTGTGGATCGGTACATTGAGGAACGGGCTCTATAAGATGAAGGGCGGCCGGGCGGTATCTGCCGGGTTGGAAGCGCTGGGAGTCATCAACGGCATCGGGAAAGCCTCCGGACACGGCTTGTGGCTGCTTTCGGACCGGGGGGGCGGGTTGAACAGGTACAACCCGGTTAGCGGGCGGACGGAATCTTTTCCTATTCGGGAGAAGCTGCATCCCATCATCGGACGAAGCAAGTGCATGCACTTACTGCCCATCGACTCGGTAAGCTACCTGCTTGCTACAACCGGCTCGGGACTGGTTGCCTTTGAGAACAGACCCGGAGGCAAGGTCGAGAAAGTGCTTCCAGACATCCGGCAGGTGAATCACACGCTGCTATTGAACGACACGTTCTACGTGAGTACGAACGGCAACGGACTTCTTCTCTTAGACAGGGAGTTGAGGGTCGTCCGGCATTTTACCGAGAAAGAGGGGTTGCAGAACAACACTGTTTTCGGTACGATCTCTTTCGACAACCATGTATGGGCCAACTGCATCAACGGCATCTCTCAACTAACGGCCGACGGCGGCTGCATCAACCATCATCTTCGAAACGGGTTTCCTCTGTCCGAGATAAACGGAGGAGCCTATTTGCGAACGAGTCAGCCGGCTTCTCCCCTCGTTATTGGCGGTAAGGACGCGTGGGTTTCGTTTCATCCGAAGAACGTCTATAAGAATCTTTACAAGCCTTCGGTTTATCTTTCGGCCGTTAAAATCAACAACATTCCGATAGCGGAGCTGTCCGGTTTCGGCGGCATCGATATGCTCAACCCGGGAGAGATGCGCCTGAAATACGATCAGACGACCGTCACGTTCGAATTTACCGGATTGAACTACCTGATGCCGGAAAATAACAGCTACAAATTCAGGCTCGACGGTTTCGACGACGACTGGCGATATACCGGGCCGGGCGGGCGGGTCGAGTACGGAAAGATTCCCGCAGGGAAATATACCCTTACGGTACATGCGGGCAATAATGACGGCGTTTGGAGCGATCCTTTGACGGTTCCGATTATCGTGTCTCCCCCCTGGTGGCTTTCGGGTGAAGCGATCGTGTTGTATATCATTCTGTGTCTTGCGGCCGTCTGGGCGGTTGTGGCCAATATGCTGAGAAGAGCGGAGCTGAAACACCGTATTCGTCTGAAAGAGCTCGAACGGCAACAGATCGAGCAGATACACAACATGAAAGTGAAGTATTTTACCGACATCAGTCATGAAATACGCACGCCGCTGATGCTGATTCTGAATCCTGTGGAAGAACTGCTGGAAACATCGTCGCTACCCCCCGACGATCGCGGAAAAGTCTCGACCATACAGTATTACGGCCGACGCCTTCTGCTATTGGTCAATCAGTTGCTGGACATTAACCGGATCGAGCTGGAGAAAGAGCATCTGGATGAAACGCCGCTTATGCTGAAGAACTTTCTGGAAAATGTAAACGCCGCGTTTCAGTCGGTGGCTGTGAAGAACGGGGTTGTCTGGAAGACGGATTTGTCCGTAACGACCGACAAGCCGCTGTGGATAGACAAGGATAAAATCGAGAAGGTGTTGCTGAACTTGTTGTCCAACGCCTTCAAATACACTCCGAGAGGGGGGTGTGTTTCGCTTCGGGTGCAGATATCGCCCGAAGATCAAGAGCATTGCGGCCTGTCGATCAAAGTATCGGATACGGGCAGCGGCATTTTGCCCGAAGAGTTGCCTCATATTTTCGACCGTTTCTTCAAAGGGAAGAAAGCGCACAGCGCCGGAAGCGGCATCGGGCTTTCGCTGGTGAAGAGAATCGTCGAGGATCTGATGAAGGGAGAGACCGACGTTCACAGCGCACCGGGCAAGGGCAGTACGTTTACGGTTACGCTGCGGGGCATCAGGCTGAGCGAGGACTTGCCCTGTTCGACGTCGGAAAGTTTTGTGCTGCCGGTAGAGGTGCTGTCGGAGCTGGAAAAAGAGGAAGAGGAGGTTGTTTCGACCGACACCTCGAACAGGAAAAGATACAACGTACTGCTGGTGGAAGATAACATCACGTTGCTGAATACCCTTTCGCGCAAACTAAACCGGTCGTTCAACGTGTTCAACGTGGTTTCGGCCGAAGAGGCGCTCGAAATTCTGAAAGAGACGGACATCGATGTGGTGGTGTCGGACATCATGCTGCCGGGCAGAACGGGGAAGGAGCTCTGCACCGAAATTAAATCGAATATCCTGACGAGCCATATCGCGGTGATTCTGCTCACAGCCGTGCAGCAGCAGGAGATTAAAATGGAAAGCCTGGAACAGGGCGCCGACGGTTATCTGACGAAACCGTTCCCATATAAAGAACTTCATCTGCGTATCCACAACATCCTGCGCCGGCAGGAGCATTTGCACGAGCTTTACAAAAGAGACGCGCTACCCGAGAAAGAGAAAAACCGCCTGAATCCATACGATCAGGAGCTGATGAGGCGCATCGATGAGCAGATTGAGAAGAACCTGTCGAACGAAATGTACTCGATTGAGAACCTGAGCGAAGACGTTGGGCTCAGTCGTGTACACTTGTATCGGAAGATGAAGAAGCTACTGGGGGTTTCTCCGTCGGTATATATGCGCGACTACAAGCTCAAAAAAGCCGCTGCGATCTTATCAGTCGAGGATATCCGCATCAACGAATTGGCCTATCGCGTAGGTTTTCAGGACGCCAACTATTTTCTCAAATGTTTCAAGGAGAAGTTCGGCATTTCTCCTAAAAGATATTCCTCCCCGTCTGCCTCTTTTTCGGAAAAGAAAGAGAAAAAGAAGTGGGAAGGATAAGATGTCATTTCTATCTTTTGCCATGAATTTCGTACTTTTGCCTCCCGAAATGATGGCACCTCAACACATACATATCGACGATTATGCCTATCCGCTCCCGGACGATCGGATAGCCCGATACCCGTTACCGCAGCGAGACCGGTCGAAGCTACTCGTCTACCGCGGCGGACAGATCGGCGAAACGGTGTTCAACCGATTACCCGATGAGCTGCCGTCCGACGCTCTGCTCGTTTTCAACAATACGCGTGTCATACGGGCAAGGCTACTCTTCCATAAAACGACAGGCGCACAGATCGAACTCTTTTGCCTCGAACCGGCTGAGCCGGCCGACTATGCACAGATTTTTCAACAAACGGAGCAGTGTAGCTGGCATTGCCTCATCGGGAACCTGAAAAAATGGAAAGACGGCACGCTGACTCGTACGGTATACCTCGGCGAGGAATCCGTTCGACTGACAGCCGAGCGGGAAGAGACACACGGCACGAGTCACCTCGTGACTTTCCGGTGGGATGATTCGCGCTATACGTTTGCCGAAGTGCTCGAAGCAGCCGGGATACTGCCTATCCCTCCCTACCTGCGGCGCGAGACGGAGCCGACCGACCTGCAAACGTATCAGACCGTCTATTCGCGTATCAAAGGTTCGGTGGCCGCCCCTACGGCCGGATTGCATTTCACGCCCGAGGTGCTGGCCGAATTAGATGCCCGCGGCATCGGGCGCGAAGAGGTCACGCTGCATGTAGGAGCCGGCACGTTCAAGCCTGTCAAGAGCCCAACGATCGGATCGCACGAAATGCACACGGAGCATTTCGCCGTCAGTCGCCGGACAATCGAACGCCTCATAACCGCGTCAGGGCCTGTAATTGCTGTCGGTACTACGTCGGTACGCACACTCGAAAGCCTCTACTACCTCGGCGCCCGGCTCTCAATGACAAGGCTGACCGACCACGCCGACCTTCCGACCGTTGAACAATGGACTCCCTACACAGATGAGGTGCCTTGCATCTCCGCCCGCGAAGCGCTACAACATCTTCTGGATCATCTCGATCACCAAGGAGTCGACCGGCTCGTCGCGGCCACCCGGATCATCCTTGCGCCTGGCTATGAGTTTAAGATCGTACGTGGTATGATTACGAATTTCCATCAGCCGCAAAGCACGTTGCTGCTGCTCGTCTCAGCCTTTGTTAAAGGAGACTGGAAAGCGATCTACGACTATGCGCTCGACCATAATTTCCGTTTCCTCAGCTATGGCGACAGTTCGCTGCTGCTATGACACAATAAGATGCATACCGATCCGTTACCCATTAAGATGATTCGCTTTTTAAAAAGATATAACGTGCCGCTCGGGCTGGGATGCTTGCTTCTCGGGATACTTATCTCGTGCAAGACGGTCAAGCTCAAAGATGCCGAAGAGAAACAGCGCCTCGGCGAATACCACAGTGCGGCCGAAATGTATCGCAAGCTCTACACGAAATCGAAGCCCGAACAGAAGGACCTGCGTGCCTACATCGCCTTTCGCATGGGATACTGCAATCAGCGCACCAGCAACACGGCACGCGCCATCAGCGCCTATCAGAATGCGCTGCGCTACGACTATCCGGACAGTATGCTCTTCCTTTACCTCGGACAAGCATATCAAAAAGACGGACGATATGGCGATGCCATCAAATACTACCGTACGTATCTGGCACTCGATTCGTCCGACACACGCGCCGCCAACGGCATCGCAGGATGCGAAATGGCAACCGGATGGCGCGAACGACCGACACTCTATCAGGTGGCACGGATGGATATCTTTAACTCACGCCGCAGCGAATTCAGCCCCATGCTCTACGGCGAAAAGTACGACCAGCTTTATTTCTGCTCGTCGCGCGGAATTGTACACAAAGACTCCGTCAACGGTATCACCGGACTGAAGAACAATGCCCTGTTCGTTTCGGGCAAAGATGAACACGGTGCATGGCAGAAACCCGTCGAGGTGCAAGACCCCGTCACGACAGCGTATGACCAGGGTACCCCCTCGTTCTCGAAAGACGGATCGACGATGTACTATACCTACTGCGCCGAAGACGCCGTCGACCCGCGTACCTCCGAGATTTACGTCTCTTCGCGCAGCGGAGCCGCCTGGGGCAAGGGACAGCGTGCCAACATCGTCAAAGATTCGATCACGTTGCTGGCGCATCCGGCTGTCTCGCCCGACGGCAAATACCTCTATTTCGTCGCCGACGCAGTGGGTGGATACGGAGGAAAAGACCTGTTTCGTACGCGAATCACCGGAGAAAACGGCTTCGGCGGAATGGAAAACCTCGGCCCCTCCATCAATACCGAGGGGAACGAGCTGTTTCCCTACGTGCGCGATTCGGTGACGATCTATTTCGCTTCCGACGGCCATCCCGGCATGGGCGGACTGGACTTGTTCAAAGCCACGCTCGACAGCACCGGACAATGGATCGTCACTCACATGGGCGCCCCCATCAACTCGGCAGCCGACGATTTCGGCATCACTTTCGAGGGTGACAAAGAACGCGGATTCTTCTCCTCGAACCGAGGCGACGCCCGTGGATGGGATCATATCTACTCGTTCGAATATCCAACGATTACGATACAAATCGAGGGTTACGTGTCCGATGTCGAAGAATACGCGATTGAGAACGCCGTCGTACGTATCGTGGGGAAAGACGGCCTGAACATGAAGGTACCCGTTAAGCCCGACGGATCGTACAAAGTGGAACTGGCGCGCGATGTCAGCTACGTGATGATGGCCGAAGCGCCCAACTTCCTGAACCAGTACTTTGAACTCAAAACGAGTGACGAAGAGAAAGATGAAACATATTACGTCGATTTCTTCCTCTCGCCCGTCGACAAGCCCGTGGTGGTTGAAAATATCTTTTACGACTTCGACAAAGCCACCCTCCGTCCCGAATCGAAAGAAGCGCTCGACCAACTTGTCAAAATTCTTAACGAAAATCCAAATGTCACGATCGAGCTGGGAGCCCATACCGACCGCAAAGGTACGGAGGCATACAACGAAAATCTGGCACAGCGCCGCGCCCAGTCCGTCGTCGACTACCTGATTGAATCAGGTATTGATCCCGATAGACTTACCGCTAAAGGATACGGCGAAACCGTACCCAAAATAATCACCGCAAAACTTACGGAAAAACATCCCTTTCTCCCTGAAGGAACCATTCTAAATGAAGCCTTTGTCAATGCCCTTTCGCCGGAGCAGCAGGAAGTAGCTGATCAGCTGAACCGGCGTACCGAATTTCAAGTGACCGGACTCGATTACGAGCTCCGATGACCCACTGCAAACAGGGAACATATCGTTCTTTTTTGTTTTATCTACGCTTTCATTAACGGTATCTCTAATTATTTTATATTACTGTCCGGTAAAATGTGTATCTTTGTTCATCGCTACTATGGTTTATTTTGGCAGAAACAAAGGTCACTAAAAGGGCTGGATTCCAAGCGAGGAATTCAGTCCTAATTTTTATTGTTCAAAAAATTTTAATGGACAGCAATAAATTTCAATCGAGTAGGAAGAAAACGAAACGGTTTTCTTCCTACTTTCAGAAATGTTTTATCATCACACGAATATCGTATGCTCTCACAGCCCGCTTGTTTCATTAATTGTTCAATCCCGGATTGGCACTGATGGCCTCTTTGGGGATCGTCAGCGTATAACGGGCATCGTCTTGTTCAAGAATATATTGCTTTCCACCAAGTATTTTTTGGATGCGGGGACGGGTAGTACGGCGCAGGTCGAACCATCGGTGCCCTTCGATGGCCAATTCACGCTCGCGTTCGTCGAGTATTTCAGTAATCAGTTCGTCCTGCGTCATGGCGCTCACAGCCGTTTGCTTTGTCCGGTAAGCATCCGGAGTATATCGTTTCTTCATGAGGGCGAGCAGGCGTAAGCGTGCCTGCGACAAGTTACCGAGATGTGCTGCCGCTTCAGCCGCATTGAGATAAAGTTCTCCCGTGCGAAACGAACAACGGTATTTGGTTGAACCGTCGGTCTTAAGTATGGGATACTGTCCGTTGGCATCAATCGCACCGAAATATTTGTGCACACGCAAGTCTCCCAACGTATCATATTTGTTGATAAGGGTGCTCGTAGCACGTACGGCACGGATCGTAGAGGAGGAGTAGATCATCTCGCAGGGAGTGATCATCTCGACAGACCGATAATAGTTAGGTAACATGGCGTCGCTCCGGTTCAGGTCTTCAAGCTCCTGTTTCTTCTGCAGTACACGCTCTGCCGCATCGTATGCTTTTTGCCATTCGCCCATGTAAAGGTGGATGCGCGAATCGAGAGCGTCGACCGACAGCGTAGAGAAACGATACATGTGAGCCGAATCCCATGTTTGTTTTGTGATAAGCGTGCGGGCCTTTTCGATATCGGCCAAGACAGATTCATACACGTGCGCCAGTGTACTGCGCCCCAAGACGGATTCCAAGTCGAGGTCGAGTTTGACAGGTACAGCCTTAGTCTGAGGTGCACCGCTTACAGTATACGGCTGCCCGTAGAGGTTTGCCAAAAGAAAATGCAAATAACCGCGCATGAGGTATGCTTCGCCTGCAAGCTGAAGCATCTCCTCTCCGTTACCCTCTTTCATACGGCTCTGTCCGTCAATGATCGCATTGGCATAGTAAACAGATTCATAGTACTTGGCCCAGCCGAACGGTTGCGTAGCCGCTCCGTAGTTGACGTCTATCCATTTCTCGATGTCACCGTAGTTGTTTTGATCCAGCTCATCGCTGCGTACAACAAGTCCGTCCGTACGCATATCCGTAAGACTGCGGTCGATAAACTGAAACTGATAAGCCGTCGTCATCAGTGCGCGGTATTCCGCCGGTGTTTCGGGGATAACTTTTCCTACGGGACGTATATCGAGGAAACGATCGCATGCGGAAAACATCAGTACACCTGCCGCCAGAAGCATTGCCGTAAATTTTTTTATCGAATTTTTCATATATGACATGGCGTTAAAAGTCGAGATTAAAGTTGAATGTAATCGACTTGGGGATCGGGGTAGCATAAAGATTGCCCATAGATTCGGGATCCATATAGTTCTTATAGCTTGAACCGAAAACGAGCAGGTTACGCCCTTCAAGGGCCAGCGTAGCCCCGCTGATGTGTAGCGGGTGCAGGAATACGGCCGGCATACGGTATGCCAGACGTATGTTCTGCAGGCGTATGTAATTCTGCTTCTTCACCCAGATACTCAAATTACGGTAAATATCTCCGCGATTATCGATCAGACTATAATCGGCGGGGAAAGTCTTACGTGTGAGCAGAGCCGGCAATGTGCCGGTCGGGTTGGCCGGGGACCATCGCTCCAGAATATCACGGTTCACATTATGCCCCGGGTCCTGTCCTACGATTTTGTATGAGGGCGAAGTGCGTACGTATGCGCCCAGATGATACGCGAAATTGACGCTCAACTCCCAGTTATGATAAGTGAACGTGTTCATGAGGCCTCCCGTATAAGGAGCATCAGACGAACCGATATATTTATAAAAGGTACGTTCCTGTACCGGGGTGGTTTTAAACTCATAGAAGCCGGTGCCCGTCGGATCTGAAGCGCCGTAGAGTTCTTCCAGCGTTACGGCCTTTCCTTCGGGATTGGCAATGTAGATACGTCCCGTCTGCGGATCGATACTTTTCACTTCGAGAGCGAAGATCGCACCGACCGGATATCCTTCCAAGCCGGGTGTCGTCTGATTGTCGGGTACCATCTGTCTTAACACTTTGTTCCTGTTATAGGCAAAGTTGAACGACGTATACCATGAGAAATCTTTCGTCATAATGTTCCGTGTCTGCAAATTGACTTCTATCCCCCTGTTCTCCATGCTGGCCCAGTTGATGCTCATACTGGTGAAACCATTCTCGAGCGGGAGCATACGTGTGCCGATAAGATCGGTCCCTTTGCGGTAATAATAATCGATGCTCAGATTGATGCGCTGTTCGATGGCGGAGAAGTCGACCCCCAGGTTATAGGAAGCGGTTTTCTCCCATCTCAGCTTACTGTTGGGCGCGTCGGAGATGGTGATGTTCTCTTCTGTCACCCCCGGCAAGATGGAGATATTTTCATACCGTCCTATCAGAAATGGAGAAGTGTTCTTATCGATATTCCCCTGCAAGCCGTAAGAGAGACGAAGCGCCAAGTTATCTATCCGGTCATAAGACTGTAAGAACGCTTCGTTGGAAAGCCGCCACAATCCGCTCACGGAGTAGATAGGCAGGTAACGGTATTTCTTATCCACGCCGAACAAGTCAGAACCGTCCATACGTACACTTGCACCGAGGATGTAACGTTTCATAAGCGAATACGACCCGTTGGCAAAGAAAGAGGCGAACGCGTTTTCCTGATAGTTTTTGGTGTAAAGCGGATATGCGCGCGCCTGTGCTTCGTCGCGAAAAATAAGCGGCTTTGTCGTCAGCGTTCTGGGATTGTAACCGTAACCGTTGACCGAGTGATTGTCGTATCGGTTTTTACGTATTTCGGAACCGATCATGGCCTGCACATCATGACTGTCAGCAAAGGTGTTTTTATATTCTCCCAGCGTCTTCCACATTATTTGAGACATGGTACGGTCTGTTGTTTTGTGCATACCTCCTTCGGGGAGCAAGTATTTGTTCGTCTTGCTGGCGTTATCCCAGTAATGACTGTTGATACGTGCGTTGCGCATGCTAAATGTTTCTTGCCCCACATAGCGTTGTTGTTCATATTGTTCCCACTGCACCCCCACCTGTGATGAGAGCTTCCAATGATCGCCGAAGCGCAGTTCGGCATCAAAGATCGAGTTGATGGCCGTCGTCGTGGCCTCGTCACTGCTGTTGGCCCGTTCTTCAAAGATATTGAATCCCTGCTTCAGGTCGCGCGTGTTTCCGGTTGCGATATCGTAGTCATACAAATAGCGGCTGTCAGCGCTGAAAGGTGCAAAATAGGGATTGGCGATGCGCGAATAGTAATTGGGGTTGGAGAACCCGTACGTATCTGTTACGAACGTATTATTTTTCCTGCGGTTCACGAAAAGCGAGAAGCCCAATTTCAAGACCTTGCTCAACCGGTAATCGGTTTTACTTGTGAGGTTGAAGCGGTCCATGCTTACGGCAGGTACATTACCGTTCTCTTTCATATAGCCGAGCGAGTTATAATAAGTAATCTTTTCTGCTCCTCCGGAAAGGCTCAGGTTATACTCTTGCGTAAAAGCGTCGCGATACAATATATCGTTCCAGTCGGTATGCACCGTTTTGAGATTATTGATTGCCTGCTGCGCCTCCGGTGTCAGACCGTTCCAACCGTTTTTCCGATATGCCTCGAGAAGGTTATAGCGGGTGAGGATGGCAGCGACCCCTCCCTTGGTGGCATATACCGGCACGGGAGAAAAAAATACTTCATCATCGGGCTCTTTCATCAGTTCCAGCTCCAGATCGACTTTTTCTTCGGAACGGAGAAGATTGAGGCGCGAAGTGTTAAGGTTCGGCATATACGTAAGCCGGGTATTGAAGTTGATCACGGGTTTTCCGCTGCGTCCGCGTTTGGTCGTAATCACAATCACGCCGTTGGCAGCACGTGCGCCGTAGATCGCTGTAGCTGCAGCATCCTTGAGTATCGTGATGCTTTCGATATCGTTCGGGCTTATACCGGCAATAGCGGTTTGCCCCATATTGATAATGTCATTGTCATTACTGCTGCTTATTCTGGGGATATCCGTTCCTTCCAGCGGCATACCGTCCATCACCCACAATGGGTCTTGCGTGCCGTTGAGCGAAGCCGTACCGCGTATCCGGATACGCGCCGGAGCGCCCGGGCTGCCGGTCGTATTCGTTACCGAAACACCCGCTATCTGTCCGGCAAGCGCCTGGTCGATACTTTTAGCTGCGCCGATAACAGCCTCGGATACATCTATTTTGGAAACAGCCGCCGTGAGCCGGCGACGTTCCACCGTCTGGTAGCCGGTGACTACTACATCGGCAAGCATATGCGTACCGGACTGTAACACGATACGGTAGTCGTTACGCCCGTCCTGCAAGAGCAAAGACTCCTCCTGATAACCGATGTAAGTAAAGACGAGACGACGCACCTCATCAGGCACGGATATTGAAAAATTTCCGTTCACATCTGTGATCGTACCAAGCGTGTTCGACGAGATACCCGCTTTTTTCAGCTCGTCCGAAGGGACTTGTATCGACACGCCGACAAGCGGCTGGTTATCGTCTCCCGCCAGTACGACCCCCGTAACAACACGATTGGCTGCGTCGGCAGCAGTCGACAAGATGAAGCACAAAAATACATATAAAAATCCTTTGTTCATAAAAATATAAATTACGTTCTGTTTATTACCGGTCTGTCAAATCCCCAACGCCGTGTTGATGCGGAGTATCATATCTTCATAATGATAGCGCACGGCCGTATCGGCCATACCGAGGCGTTTTTGCAACAATGTTTTTATGCGCAAGAGTTCTCCGCGCTTTATCGAGATGGCGTCTGAAATACGCGTAAGTTGCGCACCGTAGAAGTTAAGCGTGCGTGGTGCTCCCACCCGGTTTATTTGACGCAGGCAACGCTGTTCTTCATCGGAATGCTGACATAACGACGGTCGGCCGGCAAGTAAAAAATGATCTTCCGAGAGATGCTTATTTATTTTCACCGCCTCCGGTTCGGCGGCAGCCGTTAGTAAGGCATCAAGGAAATTTTTCTGCAGCGAACGCTCCATCACGTCGGGTGATACGCCACGTTCGGTGGAGGCAAAAATATGTCGATGGAGGGCGTCCATAAGTTCTACCGTCGTATAGGCCTGTTTGCCGTTTACAACCTCATTTTCTATCATGCGCATCAGGCGGTTGTTGCCCAGCAGGTCCCACAAGATATAAGCCTGTGCGTTTTTAAGTACTTGTGTGGGAGCATTCTCCTGTATGCCGAGCGGTGTAGAGCGCAACAGGTACGTATATTTGCCCACTTCCGCATCGAAGAGCCATCGTGGATAAGTAAGCACTTCATCCAGCAGGAAACGTACGGAGGCAGACTGCTTCTCCTTTTCCACAAACGTAAAAGTCTTCGTCCCGTCACCCACCGTCGTATTTTCCATATAGATGCCGCCGATATTGGCAAGAACATGATACAGATAGCTGTTCCACTGGTTGATGACCGCATAGTAGAGGCGGGACGCGTCAGCATAGGTTTGTTCCTTTTCACCGGTCGTCGTCCATTCGATTATATGAGGAACGATCCGTTTAAGGTTAGCGATACCCAGCAGCGAAGAACGCACGGGATCGTCGCCTAAGTCCTCATTTTGTGCGCGTGGGTCTACAGCGTCCCGTATGTCCTGCGCTTCACCATACTTATACAGACGCCCCGTATGCCGACTCAGGAAATCGGCTAAAAGTTCGCGCTCTTCTTCGGGGGTCTCTTTGCCATACCAGCGATAACCGTATTCGATGGCAAACTTATCGTACGGACCGATATGCGGAGAGAGGAGACTGACGCCGTCTTCCGGCTGTGCCACATAGTTAAAACGCGCATAATCCATAATCGATGAACTGGTAGAGTGCATGCGGCCGGTGAATCCCGGCGAACGCAGCGAGTCTGTAGGGAAAGCCCATGAGCCCATCATGTTATGCCGTAATCCCAACGAGTGACCCACTTCGTGGCAGGCAACGAAACGGATGGCATCGCCCATCAGCGAATCCGGCAGAGGTGAGCGGTGGGCCTCAACGTTTACGGCACCGGTCTGCGTAGTGATCCACTCGCTTACCATAGAAATGACGTTATGCCACCACATAATGTCTGCCTCCAAGATCTCGCCCGAACGGGGGTCGAGTAACGATGGACCCATCGCATTTTTTTTCTCCGATGCAGCGTATGTAAGTACCGAGTAGCTAACATCGTCCATATCCACGATCATGCTGTCGGTAAGGTCTCTCGCCACAATCGCATTTTTAAATCCTGCCTGTTCGAACGCTTCCTGCCACTCTTCTATCCCCTGCTTGATATAAGGACGCCAACGGTGCGGAGTAGAACGGTCAATGTAAAAGACGATGGGTCGTTCCGGCTCTACGAGTTCACCGCGCAAATAGGCTTCACGGTCGGCCGGCTTGGGCTCCATTCGCCAGCGGGTGATGTAATGACTTTTCTCCGTACGCTGCTGCGCGTCGCCGAAACGCTGAAGCGATGTGGTAAAATACCCTACCTTAGGACTCCCGAAGCGACCGGTCATCTTCCGTTCCGGCAGCAGCAACAGCGATGAGCTGACTTCGACGGTGACGTGTACGGTCGTCGTACCTTCGACAACACGTGTGGTAAGTTCGGACATCGCGACAATATTATCGGGGAACGACTTGATCTTTTGTATGCGTGACAAATCCTTAACGGCCGATGTACCCAGATTTATGTTGGTAAAGACGTTGTTGATGCTCGTCTCGGTTCCGTTGTATATATCATTGACCTTGATGACGACTGCCGTCGAATCGTTCTTTACCGCTTCTATGTTAAAGGCGGCGATAAGCGGCGAGATGAAATTGTCCGCTACCGAACGGTGTATCGCATCTTCCTGCGGTGAATCGGGTAGTGGGCGTTGCTGCCGAAAGAGTAACTTGCCCGCACGCTTGTCCCACTCCATGCGCACCATCTGATTCTCATAGTTCACGCCGCGGTTTACGCCGGCATCGTTCAACTCTGAGGGGACGCGCTGCAGCTTGTTCACAACAAGCATATCACGGCCGAGCAGCCTAACGGGTATCTCAAAGTAATAATCGTTCTTCTTCTGATAAACGATAAACATACCCTCGCTCCGACAAGCGTCTGCCACCAGTTTCTCATAGTCACTTTTCGTCTCCGTTGCAGCCGTTTTCTTCTTCTTTTTTCTGAAGAAATCAAATAAACCTGCACGAGGAGCAGCTGTGGCAGCCGACATCCTCGACGGCCCTGCACCTAAATACATACCTGTCATAATAACAAGCATGATACATACTACTCTTTTCATCTGACCATCGTCCTTTTCTATGTTTTGATCATTTATTTATCGGTTGACAATCGAAATGCAGGCAATATGCCTACATGGTGGCGGATAACCTCTCTACTGCCCGACGCACAAGAGCCGCAATCAACACGATTATAAAAAATATAAAAAATAAACGCACAAAGATAGAAGCGTTTTCGATCAGATGCAAAAAAAATTCCATCTATCGCGCTTAACATACCGGTGTTCACCACGCACAGTATGCAAACGCATAAAATCCGTATAGTTCTCTGTCTTAAAATGATCGATCTGCGAAACAGAAGCAATATGAATGACAAAATCGGGAATCCTATGCTCTGTACAAGATAAAGATTCCCGATATTCAATTAAACATCTTGTGTCAACCTCTGATTGACAATCAAAACATCACATTTGCAAAGCAACAATAACTAAAAAAAACAAACACTTGAAAAGCTATTTATTTTCCGTCTGTTTTTTTCGTACATAAATCAATATCGATAGCAAGATAAGCGCTAAAATTAATACATTCTTCATAATATATCCGACACTCATAAACGGATAGTCTAAAATGAAGAGGAATATAATAGCAGCAATGCTTAACACATTAGAAATCACACTAACTTTTTTCATTATTCTTCCAAAGTTAATCTTTACCTAATTGGTAGCAGAAAAAAGCAATTGTAGCGATAACAAGCTCTCCTCCAGAGATATTCTCCTGCTCTGTAATAGTTAATTCTTCAAACATAATTACAAAATATCAAATTATTTTAGTTCAATTTTGTGCAACACCTAATAGATAAAATGCCCCACCTATAGGACCAAGCAAAACACATGCCAAGCCAAACTCCCAATAATGAAATTTTCCATCTCCCCCATTCACTTCTTCCATCTCTTGAGCATTAAGCTCTGCTACTCCGTAGGTAGCCCAATCAAAATTTTTCATGTTCGTTCAATCAAGAACAGAACATGGACTATCGCAATCTGTTTCTTTCGAAACAACTATTTAAAAATCATACGATAGAACGATCTATCTATTGACTTTCGTTGGGACGGCACATCGGCTGATACATTTTTGGATGAAATAAGTGGCAACTGTGCTAACCAGTATGGCAACAAGACGGATTACAAAAAATCCGAAATCTCCCCCTATCACATTATAGAGTACCGTTGAGAAAGCAATAATTAATACGACCTTTCCAAAAGAGTATTTGTTACTGATACCATAAAGAAGACACGCTCCCGTAGGGATAAAGAAAAGGCATTCAAGCGTATCTCCTATGTATAAATCCTCAATTTGATGTGCTTCGACGTACGGTCTGTATATCCATGCCATCAGTATCCCGATAATGCCAATAATGGCTCCTGCAATAATATAATTCTTTTTCATCATGTTGTTTATGTCTAAAAATTACAGCTATAAATTTGTAACAGCTCGCGAGTCGAAAGATTCGTAACGATGACTTCGTTCAGTGGTACATCGGCGGAAACCAATCGAATGGATAAAGTAAGCCTGTCTTGCGCTATGGGTATGGCCTGCGTTTCGTACCCAATACACGATGCGGTCAGCGTATCGCCTGTTTCTGGCAGCCGGAGCCGGAATTGCCCGTCGGAATTCGTAACGGTTCCTCTTTTCGCCTGTTTGAAGAAAAGGCTCACGTTCGGAAGCGGCCGGTTATGCTCATCTGCGACGCTCCCCGTAATGACCGAACGAGGTTGACCGCACAGCAGCGTCGGCACGAGAAAAAGCGCCCAAAGAACAGCCCATAATCGTTTGGAAAGGATGGTAGAATAAAACGCGATTCATAATGGAATACCGCTGAGAAAGATCATCTTAAATCAATGCGTTGTTTCATTACTGGATTTGTTAATATAGAGAAAGTCTCTTCATTCCAAAACAGCAAACAATTTGGTTTGATATGTTTTATAGTAAATCGAGTAGGAAGACGTTTTCCTCCTACTCGATTTGGTTTGTATGGTATAAGGCTATCTTACTCTTTCCATATGTCGTCTCCTGCATTATCATTTACACAAGATTGCTTAGAGAAAAGTACCTTTCTTCTACAAACATTTGGTTTGATGACTTTTTCATATATCACAATGAATATAAGAGCAATCACCGAAGCCAAGATGTCATAAATATCGAAACTTGTCCCAAAATTCACAATATGGAGCGATTCATATATAACGGCCAATGCAAACACATACCATATCGATTTCCAAAAAGTATGGTTCAGAAAGTATTTAGACATCAGATAAAGCATGAATGAGCCCCAGAAATTAGGAAATGTATAAAGCAAATCTTTCAAGAATCGACTGTCTGAATATTGAATCGCATAAGGACGTAGATAATGCCTGTATATGGCATATATAACCACCATCAAGAACAAAATACTCAATATACCAATCTGCTTCTTTCGAGACGAATATTTAAAAATCATACGATAAGTCTTGTTTATTACCACCATCCCATATCTTTACCGCAATAATAAATTCCGCCCAAGGGTCCCATCAATGCTATCCCAACAAGTCGCCCTGCTATGCGAGCACCGTTCCGAGAACCTGTTTCACCTCCATTTATCTCAACCAATTCTTCTAAACTTAGTTCTTTCATGATCATTCAGTTTATTTGTTACCTAAAAAACCATCTACGAAATCCTCAGGATACTCTATTGAGCTAATGATTAAATAAGCCGCGACAGCAGCCGCTAAAGCGCCCCAAAATCCCCCATTCACTTCTTCCATCTCTTGAGCATTAAGCTCTGCTACTCCATAAGTAGTCAATTCTGAATTTTTCATTGTTTTAAAATTTTAAATTTACAAAATAAAGTCTTTCTGCAATCTCCCGAATTGTGCACCATTCGTTTAATCACAACACAAAAGTACATCGCTTCGGTGCAATAAAATTGCACTCGGTATTTTTTTGATAAAAAATCCTCCGGAAATCCGCCTCTGCTCTTTTTCGTCAAGGGAGCAGCATTTGATTACGATCTGAAAATCGAAGTCATTAGCGTAAAAATACGTACACCGTACTCTGTCATATCGTATCTCTGCACCTAAATCCCTCAGTTCGTCCAACACATTGAAAAACTGTCGGCGACAAAGATGCAGGCGCTCGGCAAATTGCTGTGGGTCTCCCGTTGCCTCGTGCTGTATCAGACCGTGCATGCGTTTGGCTCTGTCAATGGTTTCAAATAATTGCATAATCATCCTTTTTTGATCGTTTCTACCTGATGGATTGGTCGGCATAAAAATCCAATATCTTTTTCCGCAAGGCAAATTCATATCTGGCCTGTGCCTGTTCGGAGCGACTATTCGCCAGTTTCATTTTTGCTTCGTTATATTCGTATACGGTACTCTTACCCGCTTGATATTTTTCTTTTGCATAGCGTAATGCCTCACTGTTGGCCGCGACGGAGTGGCGGGTCGACTCGTAGCGCTCGTGTGCGGAGAGAGCATCGTACCACGTCTTTTGTATTTCCTTATACAACGTTTTTAACGCATTGTCTGCGGCAAGACGGCTATCCTCCCGTTCTTTTTGTGCTGTGCGTACGGCATTCCTGGTCGTCATCCGGTTAAATAGCGGAATACGGAGCGTGAGGTATACCGTTTGCTGCATATTGTTTTTAAACTGTATGTCTAATGGCGGATTATTGTCATTATTGTGATAATATCCGCTACTTATTTTTGCGGCCAATGCTAAGGACGGATAATAACCGGCTTTGGCTATGCGAATAGCGCTTTGGCTGCTCTCAACAGCTGTACGGGCGCTTTTGATCTCAGGCATAATCTGTTCCGATACGGCAAAAATCTCATCCGGAGATACGGCCAAAGGCATGAGGGTATCGAGCGCAACAGGCACGATGTCGAAACCGGCGGTATCGCGTAGCTCAAGTAACTGAAGCAAATTGATCATGGAGAGGCGAAGTGTATTCGCTGCTTTGACCGATGCTAATTCGTCATTTGCCAACTGTGCCTTGACAGTCAACACTTGTGATTCCGCTACTTTGCCATGTGTAGCCAGCACCCGTGTCATTTCTTCCTGTTCACGCGTCAATATGATCTGTTCGTCGGCTATCGCTGCAATCTCCTTATCGAGCAGAATCTGATAATAGCAGATGGTAACTTGCAACGTAATATCATTCCGTACTTTCTCTAATAATTCTCGATTTATTTTTAATTCTAACTTTTGCCGTGCGATCGAATGCATCGTTTTAAATCCGGAGAACAGCCCCACTTCTGTGGTCAAAGAAAATGAACTTGTTTGTGAGTTGACATCCGTATACGTATTATCACGGTTCAGCGAACGCCCGAAATCAAATTGCTGTGTTCCGTTCAAATTCAGGTCCGGCAACCGGCTGTACTTTTCCGTCTCGACCCGAATGGCCTGCTTGTCCAACTTTACCTGTTGGCGTTTGATATCCACATTGGCATGCAGAGCTTGTTGTATGCATTCTCCTAATGTGTACGAAGCTTGCCCATACAGTAAATTTCCTGACAACAGGCACAATACAAGAAAAACCATGCTTTTCATACCATGCCGTATTGCTCGTTCCACAACTTTCGGTAAATACCGTCCTCATGTATCAACTGCTCATGCACCCCATGCTGAACCACCTTCCCATCATCCAGCACAACGATCGCATCGGCATCTCTGACGGTGCTCAGTCGATGAGCAATCACAATAATCGTCTTTCCTCGTGTCGCCAGACTTTTCAAGGTCTGTTTTACAAATTTCTCCGAAACCGAATCGAGCGAAGAAGTCGCTTCATCAAATATTAAGATTTCCGGTTCTTTGTATAACGCACGTGCAATGGCCAGACGTTGCCGCTCTCCCCCGGAAAGCGATGCCCCATGCTCGCCGATATACGTCATATAATTCTGCGGTAATTTTTCAATAAACTCCTTTAAACCTAGTTGCTCCGCCAAGTCGATGATTCGTTCCATATCCGGATACAAATCTCCGAGCGCGATATTTTCGGCAATACTTCCGGCAAATAATTCGATTTGCTGAGGAACAGTACCAACGATCCTGCGTAAACTCTCGTTCGTAATTTGGGCAATATCGAACTCTCCGATGCGTATCTGTCCGTCTTGTATCGGATAGATATGCTGCATCAGTGAAATCAGCGTTGTTTTACCGGAGCCGCTTTCACCGATAACGGCTGTTGTCTTTCCTTTTTCTATTTTTAAATTTAACGACTCGAAGACCTTCTTTCGGGAACCGTAACGAAAGGCTACATTCTCGAACGAAATATTGCCGATCATCTCCGGTGTCAGATTGATTTTCTGACTATTGTCGCTTTCTCTCTCCAAATCCATAATCTGAAACAAGCGATCTGCCGCAATCAACGCATCCTGTATGGTTTGGTTCGACGTGATCAGCGAAGAGATCGGAGACAGTACATATCCCACCAATGAATAGAACAGCATCAGGGCACCCGGCGTCAGTTCCTGATCGATCACCAGTACGCTACCTGTCCACAACACGGCAATCGTCACTCCCGTAGAAATAAATTGAATGCCACCCTGTGCCATAATAGAGCCATAGATACTGCGGAACGTGTTCTTTAACAGATGGACAAAGCGCGTCTCGGTCTTCAGATTGGCATACTCTTCTATCCCGAACCGTTTGATGGTCGAAATGGAGTTAATCGATTCGACTAACTGTGATTCAAGATCGGCAGCGCTTTCCATAATGCGGCGCTGGTATTTACGGTTCAGTCGGTTGAATCCCCAGAACACAAGCAGGAACAGAGGGGCTGACAAGAGGGTAACTACGGCGAGCTTCCATGAATACACAAACATCAGACAGGAGGTGAAGAACAGGATCATCACGTTCACAGCCAGATCGAGTGAGACATTGTTGATAAAAGAACGAATCTTTACGGCATCATTCACTCGCGATATGATTTCGCCTACGCGCATCGTATCGAAAAATTGCTGAGGGAGGGTCAACAGATGTTTATAATATCCGAGAATCAATGCGGCATCGATACGTTGACCGGTCTTTAAGGCCAGAATACTCTTCATCGCACCGATAAACGTTCTCAATAAAAGGACGGCAATCATGATTATTCCCATCAGATGCAACAGGTTCAAATTCTTATCTACTAAGACATAATCTGTAATCTTACCGACGTAGACCGCTGTAGAAAGTCCTAATATACTATACACAAGAGCGCCGAAAAGAGCTTGAAGCATGACGCTTTTATGTGGCGCAAGCAAAGCCATGAATTGAGAGATGATATTCTTCTTCTCGTTTCCACGCCGGAAAGACTCTTCAGGCTCCATAATAACCATAACCTTTGTCCATTCTTTATTGAACTCCTCACGCGTTTTTTGATGCATGCGCCCATCCCCGGGATCCATATAGGTAACGTGTGTCTTCGTCACTTTATAGACTACGACATAATGTTGTAATTGTTCTTTGACAATAACATGGGCAATTGCCGGTTTGGGTACGATATCCAAAGCCTCCGGAAGCGCACGGACCCCCTTGGCCGATAAGCCGAGTTTATGCGCAGCTTGAGTAAGCCCAAGCACATTCGTTCCTTTTTTGTCTGTGAAAGCATACTGCCGGATACGTGAAACGGGAAAACGTAATCCATGGTAAGCACAAACGGATGCCAGACAAGCCGCCCCACAGTCGGTTATATCATGCTGTTTAACTTTAATTCCTCTTTTCATTTGTTTTTTTATGTTTAATCGTTAGATACTTGTTTATACCGGGCAGGATTTACCCAATCATCCATCTTCTGGTAAAGCAGGTCGAACAGGGAGCGACGGGTAATCATAAAATGAGCACTGACGGTCATTCCTTTCTTTAACTTACCGGTTCGTCCGTTCTTCAGTTGCAGGTAGTCTCTGTCCATCCCACATTTCACCTTATAAGAAGAATGACCTTGTTTATCCGTCATAAAATCCGACGATATATCTTTGACCGTACCACCGACCGTACCCCATTCGTTATAATTGAACGATTCTACTTGCACAATCACCGGCATGCCCAAACTCAGATAACCGATATTCCTTGGGGTCACATACACCTCGAAATACAGCGTAGAGTCCGGACTTATCACGGCGAGGGATTCTCCGGCCCGTATGCTGCTGCCGCGATATATCCCGGAGAACTGATCTAACGTTCCGCTGACCGGGCTCTTGACGAAATACATCTCCTTATCTTTTATTTCCTGCTTTAGGGAAGTATGCATCTCGCTATGTGAGTTACGGAGTGCGTTCAAATTTGCTTGCCATGTACTCATCTGATTTTCGATGAGCGAGGCCAACTCGTTCTGCTGACTTTTGTAGCGGTAGAGATACTTATCGTATTCTTCTTCGGCAATGACTTTCTTTTCAAACAGGGATTTGTTGCGGAGATATTCTTTTTCCGCCTGATCCAACGAAGTCTCTAACTCATTCTTCCGTTTGATATAATAATGATATTCCTGCCTGCGTACAGGCGATTGAAAAGAAGGAGGACACGCTCCTCTTGCCAAATAAGTCAAATCGCTTAGTTGTTCGGCGTAATCGCTCAGGCGGTTCGATTGATAGGCTATCTTATAATCCGAACTGTTTGTACGGAATCGCAACAAAATATCGCCTTTCTTCACTTGTTCGCCCTCACGGACGTAGACGGAATCGACCAGTTCTGTTACAGGCGACTTGATCTCCGTTTTTTCCGCAACAGGCCGGATGATTCCCAACCCCTGTACCGATATATCTACATAAATAAACGGCAGAGAAGCTAATGCCACTGTCACAGCCGCCAATACGACCCAGTAAATTTTTTGAGACGTTGTTGTATGTTTATAGATATACGTCTCAATACTATTCTCAATAAACTCGTTCGGTAACAACATAGCTTCTGTCTTTAAATTCTTACGACAAAAGTATATGGCGAACAACTGAAGCTATGTTATCATCATGTTATTTTTACGTTAACAAAGCAGGGGGCTAACCGATACCGGACAACCAAAAGAGGATGCGTCAAAACATTACATTTTGGCATATCTTCTTAAGTTCTATGAGAATAAATAAGATTATGGGGCAAGGGTAAACGTTAAAGAACAAATTAACGCATCGCGCCCCACCCTCATTCTCCAGCCGATTATAACATATTCATGCAAAAATCCATGCCGGCTTTAAAAGCTGCGACACTCTCGGGTAAGTTCCGGATGATATCGTACAACACCCATACCCCAAGGGTGATCAAGGCTGTTTTCCAAATTGTTTTTTTCATGTCCTGGATTGATATTTTGTGTTTTATTTCTTTGGTTTGTAAAAGAGTAATTTTCAAAACAATGTTTTGTAAGAAACTAAACGGAGCATCTTCGTCTTAAGTGACGATTCTTTATTGCATAATATATCGATACTCCTAACAATGGTAAAAGAAGAATAAGGCATACCATAACCACCTTATACAGTACACTACGCTTTTTTTCATAACGCAGCAAGTCATAAATTGCCAAACAGTCGGCTGCAATAATTAACGACAATACAATGAGGTTAAATAATTGTCTTTCCATTACTGTTCTGTTTTAATAATTAATTCGGTTGAAGAACATGAAGCCAAAGAATTCAATTACTCTTAAGAATAGCATTCAATGCGCTTACCCCGCAGCCAAAGCTTGTCCGAATTGGTATGCTATTTCACCGGCCACATAAATGATAATGGACAGGCAGAATAAAATCACCAATGCCTTATCCGCATTCGATTCTTTGTTAAAAATACACCGTTTCATACGTTTCATTTTTTATTGTTAAACATTCATTGATGCGAAATTAAAAAGAAGATTTCAATTATCCAATTGCCCGAAAAAGCGATAAGTGACCGGAGAAGTAAATCGGTCCCTCTCCGGTCAAAAACATCATATCCTGTCTTGCCGAGTAAACCCCGAAATCATCGGATAAGTGCTACACTCTCACGAAACAAAATCAGAGTGTAATAAGCATGCTTAAAATCAACAAGACCAGCGAACATGCCAACAATGCATATTTTATCTTCTTATTCTTGCATCGTATAGCCAATACAAGAATGCATAAGGCAATAGCTATAAGTAACATCGTTATTTTTCCATCTCTACTTTATCCATGCAGTAACATTCAAATTTTTCTGTTTTATGCTCCAAACGTTTTTTTGCGTCTTCTTTACCGGCATAGTACCCCCATTGAAGTACCGCCATGGTTACAAGGAGACAAGTTAAAACAAGGATAGTATGCTTCCTGTAAAATTTTATGAGTCTCATAATCTTGTTACAAATATTTACCCATTAAGTATCCAGCCACCCATACTCCACCAAGATTAAACAAGCTTGATATCCAATACCCCGCATGATCTGTCATTTTTCCACCCTCCGTAGCGATGGCTTCCGACATAGTTAATTCGGTAAATAACTCTTCTCTTGAATTGTTTAACAGTTTCGTTTCCATATCATCTTGTTTATAGAAATTGATTTTACTTATTTTTAGCTCTGTCTTCCTGTCCAGCTGCAAATCCCCATTGGAATACTGCCGATACTATAAAAGCTGCAACTTCTCCCCATAATCCGCCATTGACTTCCGTCATTTCACTCTCACTCATCACTTCCACTGCGTAAGTGGATTCATTCCGTTTTTCTTTCATTTTCTTTAAAATTTAATTGATTAATAAAATCTATGAAGGCTTAATGCCTCTTTTCTTCCCTGTTTCATTTCATCCTTTTGCCGTTCCCGTTTTGCGCTCTTTCTCTTTTAAAAGCCCTTCCAAAAGGACTCGCGTTTTTCTTTATACCGGTTTCCGAAAAACACGTGTCCTCTCAGAGAGGGTGCATGCGCATGCGGGATTTGAACATAAAAATTACATTAATAAATAACTAACTATTATTATCACATCTAATGATCCTTTGTTTTCTTATATTCCGACAGCAAAGGTAAAACCGCTTTTTCGAGCCTTGTGTTAACGCTACGTTATCTTTACGTTAATTTTTCGGGATATAAATCTTAACGGATTTCCCGTCTATCACAATATACATCCAGTCTCCGCCTTCAATCATCTCCAGTTCACGGTTTGTCAGAGCGGTCAGATATCCATCCGGTACTTGCACCATCGCATTCTTTTTTGCAGTGCCTCTTCTGCATACATTAAATACATTTTCTTTCATGTCTGTTTACTTTTTATTGTTTTTGATACGGCAAAGATACAGCCTCCGAATTTCATGCAATGTTAAGGCTACGTTATCTAAGGTTATGTGTAGGTTAAATTTTTTTGCCTGAAAAATTTGCGCGATAAAAAAAAATTTTACATCTTTGTATCGTTAAATAATAAAAGCAGGTATCATGAATACAAGAAGACCTAAGATTGTAACTGCGGCATCATTGTTTGTATTGTTTTGTCTGCAAGCAATGTGGTCGGTTTATGTGTACCGAATATTATATTCTCATCTTAAAGAAACTTGTAATGAGGCAATAGAGACAACCGTATACAAGGATATTTCACTTCGATTAAATAGCGGGAAACTCCCTGAAGGAGCAACTATTATTGGTGGAGGATTAAAAGAAAACGGAAAAGAAGATTTCACCCCCGTCCAGGAGGCGCTTATTGAATATAATGCTCCTGTTTCTCTAACACAGTTCGATTCGATTTACCAAACTTTTCTTTCTGCCGAGAACATCCATACAAAAACGATTATCAACAAAGTCAATCTGCGCACGGGCGAGATATTGGAGAGCACCGACCCGACGTTTCATGCATGGTGGGGAATAGTTGAGACGGACCCTGCAATTCTCCGCCGAGACAGTACCGAAGCTATTCGCGCCGTTATCGTTTCGCCTCACAAGAATGTATTCAATCGGCTCGGACTCCTTTTCCTCGGGTCATTGGTCTCCATATTTTTTGTGGGGTGGGGCATCGCTTATCAAGTCAAAATTATCCTCCTCCAAAACCGGATTGCCGAATTGCGCAAAAATTTCTCGAACGCGATGGTGCACGATATGAAAACGCCGTTGAATACGATCATGATAGGAATAAGCGCTTTAGTTAGCGGCAAGATCGATCACGATGCGGAGAAGAAAAAGAAACATTTCGACATCATTGAAAACAGTTGTTGTCGTCTGCATTCGTTGATTGACAAAGTCATGACGCTTGCCAAAATAGAAGAAGAAAAACTGATCCTCGACCGTGTTAAAGTGCCGCTAAAGCCGCTGATCGACGAGCAGGTTCGTAGCTTCTCGATCCGAACGGACAAAAGGATTACTTTCGAGGTGGATTGTTCGGAAACGGAACAGGTCTATGCCGATCCGATGCATTTGCGTGAAATCATCAGCAACCTGATTGATAATGCCGTCAAATATTCCGACACCTCGGTACATATCCAAATTTCGTGCCATACCACTCCGAACGAAAAAAGAATCAGTGTTTCGGACAACGGATTCGGCATCCCGTTAAAAGACCAGGCCCTGATTTTCGAAAAGTTCGAACGCGCCTCAGCCGCCAACAAACGCTCGCTGCGCGGAGGAGCGACCGGCTTCGGGCTGGGACTGACCTATGTGCAGCAAGTCATGCAAGCACACCACGGAAGCATTGAAGTAGAAAGCATCGAAGGCCAAGGCAGCCGGTTTACACTGGTCTTCCCCCTCCTGATGCAAGAACTATCTTTTTCATTAACTACGAAACAACATGATTAAACTCTTATTGATCGAAGACGATGCCCAGCTGCTCTACATGGTACGCAGCGGACTGGAAGACATGATTGGCGGTTACGAAGTTCTCACCGCCGTGAACGGCAAAGAAGGCTTGCAGCAATGGAAAGAACAGGCGCCGGATATCATTGTCTCCGACATCGAAATGCCGGTGATGAACGGTTATGAAATGGTATCCAAAATACGGAAAACGGAAAAAACATTACCCATCATCTTTGCTTCAGGATTCGATAAACCGGCGAATGTCATCCACGGCTATAATGTAGGGGTAAGTAATTACATCAAGAAACCCTATACTTCCGAAGAGCTTGACGCACATATCAAAGCGATGTTCAGGAGGGTGAACGGTGAACAGTCCAGAGACACCTCCTTACAATATACATTGGGCAGCTTTCGGTTCGATGCATCGAAGTCGGAATTGTACGACAAGAACGGGGAAGCCATTTCGCTCAGGCCGCGCGAAGCACAAATCTTGCAGCTCTTATGCGAACATCGGAACGAAACCGTCAGACGTGAGGCCATTCTCGAGCGCTTCTGGCCAGAAGCCGATTATTTCACCTCACGCAGTCTGGACGTGTTTGTTACACAGCTGCGAAAACGCCTCACCGGAGACAAACGCGTTTCCATCGTAACCGTGCGAGGGATCGGACTTAAGCTGACATGCTGAAAGCAGACGAACAGCCCCAAAGATTCGTCCTCCCACCCCATTTTGTGCAACAATACCATTCAAACAGCATGCTTTGACCTTGCTGTTGTGCAGCGATAAGTTTTTTACCCGTACACCATCGGTAACAGCAACAAAAAAACGCTTCGTCTTATGCGGCTTTTTCCCGAAGAAAACGAAAGATAACAACAACCGAAAATATCGCATTAACCGTCCTCCATTCTCAATTTATTATGTATCTTTGCGAGCAGGAAATTTATTGATGTCGATGTAACGTAAAAATCAGAGCATAGAATTATGGCAACAACACCTGAATTCAAGTATCAGCCGCCGTTCCCGTTGGGAAAAGACACGACGGAGTATTATCTGCTGACGAAAGCCCATGTGTCGGTCAGTGAGTTTGAAGGACACCCGATCCTCAAAGTCGAGCCGGAAGCATTGACCCTCCTGGCCAATCAGGCTTTTCGCGATGTCTCGTTCCTGTTGCGGCGCGAACACAACGAACAGGTCGCTAAAATCTTAGCCGATCCCGAGGCGAGCGATAACGACAAGTTCGTTGCCCTGACCTTCCTGCGCAACGCCGAGGTGTCGTGTAAAGGACAACTCCCGCTTTGTCAGGATACGGGAACAGCCATCATCCACGGCGAGAAAGGACAGCAGGTATGGACAGGCTTTTGCGACGAGGAAGCGCTCTCGAAAGGCGTGTTCAAGACGTATACGGAAGAAAACCTCCGCTACTCGCAGAATGCTCCCCTCACCATGTACGACGAGGTGAATACGAAATGCAACCTGCCCGCGCAAATCGATATCGAAGCCACCGAAGGGATGGAATATCATTTCCTCTGTGTCACCAAAGGAGGAGGCTCGGCGAATAAG
This sequence comes from Tannerella forsythia, assembly GCF_001006485.1. Taxonomy (GTDB): domain Bacteria; phylum Bacteroidota; class Bacteroidia; order Bacteroidales; family Tannerellaceae; genus Tannerella; species Tannerella forsythia. The sequence goes on along the minus strand of NZ_JUET01000048.1, from coordinate 10,444 downwards.
ACTTACCTGTATCAGGAAACGAAAGCCTTGCTGAACCCGGACACACTCGTACCTTTCCTCGTCGAAAAGATGAAGACGCTCGGTACGGCCGCCTGCCCGCCTTACCATATCGCGTTCGTCATCGGCGGAACATCGGCCGAAAAGAATCTGCTGACCGTCAAGCTTGCTTCGACGCATTACTACGACAACCTCCCGACAACGGGCAACGAAGGCGGTCGTGCCTTCCGAGACATCAAATTAGAGAAGAAGGTGCTCGAAGAATCCTGTAAAATAGGTCTCGGCGCACAGTTCGGCGGAAAATATTTTGCTCATGATATCCGCATCATTCGTCTGCCGCGTCACGGCGCATCGTGTCCCGTAGGAATGGGGGTTTCGTGCTCGGCCGACCGCAACATCAAGGCCAAAATCAATCAAGACGGTATCTGGATCGAGAAGCTTGACGATCATCCCGGGCGTCTTATCCCCGAACCGCTGCGTCAAGCTGGCGAAGGAAACGCGGTGAAGATCGACCTGAACCGACCTATGGCGGAAATTCTCCGACAACTTGACAAATATCCCGTTTCGACACGCCTGTCACTCTCCGGCACGATCATCGTCGGGCGAGATATTGCGCACGCCAAGCTCAAAGAGCGCATCGACAAGGGAGAAGGGCTGCCGCAGTATATCAAAGATCACCCGATCTACTACGCCGGGCCGGCGAAGACGCCCAAAGGCATGTCCTCCGGCTCATTCGGCCCGACGACGGCCGGACGTATGGACTCATACGTCGATCTCTTCCAGTCTCACGGCGGAAGCATGGTGATGATTGCCAAAGGAAACCGCAGCCAGCAGGTGACCGACGCCTGCAGGAAATACGGCGGCTTCTACCTTGGAAGTATCGGCGGACCGGCAGCCGTGCTCGCGCTCGAAAGCATCAAGAAGGTCGAATGCCTCGAATATCCCGAACTCGGCATGGAAGCGATCTGGAAAATTGAAGTCGAAGATTTTCCTGCATTTATCCTGGTCGACAACAAAGGAAACGATTTCTTTAAACAGCTGAAACCGTCTTGCGCCTGCAAATAACAAACATCTGACAAAAGAGGGAGTGAGCGCGTCATTCCTTCTTTTTCCCAACAAATGAATACTTCTACAACGCTACACATGATGATGAAAACATTGAAAGTACCGTATTGCCCCGAATTGGACGGCATGGATTTGAAGAGCGTAACGGCTGCGATGGAAACTATCGCCTTACGCCAAAGTCTCGACACGATCAATTGGCCCGAATTTCCGTACAAACCGATTGTGGCGTTCGATATCGCACGTGGCGACAAAGAATTATATCTCCATTATTTCGTGCACGGACTATCGCTCCGGGCTGTAGCCGGTCGGGACGGACAGTACGTACACCCCGACAGTTGCGTCGAGTTTTTTATGCGTCGTAATGACGACTTGTTCTATACGAATTTTGAATTTAACTGTATCGGCACGTGTCTGGCGGCACGCGGAGCAGGACGCCATGACCGCACCCCGCTCACCGATGACGAATACCGGAAAATACGCCGTTATACAACCGTAAACCGGGAGACTTTTGAAGAAAAGAAAGGTATTTATACGTGGGAAGTGACGGTCGCTATTCCGTTTGAATTGATGGGGCTTGACGCCGCCCATCTGCCCGAAAGCATACGGGGCAACTTCTACAAATGTGCGGACAGTACGGAAAACCCGCATTACGTCACTTGGAGCCCGATAGAGCTGCCGTCACCGGACTATCACTGTCCCGAACACTTCGGTAAGTTGCACTTTTAAAGCGCAACTACTACTGCATGACTTCCACGACTTCGATTTCGAAGACCAGTGTCGAATAAGCCGGAATAGGAGGACGCGAAGCGCCTCCGAAACCGAGGGTTAAGGTCGACGCTTTGCTCTTTCCTCCGCCTAACTGGTAGGGGATCCATATCTCCCATTTATCACCTTCCACCATCTTCTGCAAAGCAGCCTGTATCCCCTTAAATGAAACAGTGACGCCATTTTTCGAGAGGAGCTCGGACACCTTTAGCGTTGCCGGTATACCATCTTCCGCAAGCCATTTCTGAAACATCATGCCGTTGGTGATACCACGCTCCTTCGAGTCGGCCACAAACCACCCTTTCGAATACACTTTCACGGTGCTGGTGTAAAAGATGGGTTTCGTGCCGGTCCCTTTCCTGAGAACTTTGTAGTATATGCTTCCTTCGTTGCCGGGCGACTTAAACTCGGTGTATGCCGGATTATTTTTGATGGCATTGAATGCTTGCTCATTGGCGAGCTTCCATGCCTGACCGGCCTCATCATCGTCCTTTTTGTCGCAACTTACCGCGGCGAACAGCACCGCAAATAGTGTGATCAGACAGAAAACGTTTTTCTTCATTTTTCGTGTATGTATATCCGTTAGTCTCTGTAATTACTTCAAACCTTCGAGCAGACTGCGCATGCTGACCTTGTCCGAAATGATTTCGTGCAATTTGGCGATCGGCATCCGCTCCTGCTGCATCGTGTCGCGGAAACGAATCGTTACCGTATCGTCCTTCATCGTGTTGTAGTCGATCGTGATGCAGTACGGCGTACCGATCGCGTCCTGACGACGGTAACGCTTGCCGATGGAATCTTTTTCGTCGTACTGGCAACGGAAATCGAAGCGCAGCATGTGTAAAATTTCTTCGGCTTTTTCCGACAGTCCGTCCTTACGCACCAGCGGCAGTACAGCCAGTTTGACGGGTGCGAGTGCGGGTGGTAACTTCAGAACGACACGTGACTCTCCGCCCTCCAGCGTCTCTTCCTGATAGGCTCCTGCCATGATGCTCAGGAATAACCGATCGACCCCGATGGAGGTTTCAATCACGTAAGGCGTATAACTTTGGTTTAGTTCGGCATCGAAATATTGAATTTTTTTCCCGGAGAATTTTTCGTGTTGTGACAAGTCGAAATCGGTACGGCTGTGAATTCCTTCCACCTCCTTAAATCCGAACGGCATTTCAAATTCGACGTCGGTAGCGGCATTGGCATAATGCGCCAGTTTATCGTGATCGTGGAAGCGGTATTTATGATCGCCCATACCGAGGTTACGGTGCCATTTCATACGCATCTCTTTCCACTGTTCGAACCATTTCAACTCTTCGCCCGGACGAACGAAGAACTGCATCTCCATCTGTTCGAATTCGCGCATGCGGAAGATGAACTGCCGCGCCACGATCTCGTTACGGAACGCTTTCCCGATCTGTGCAATGCCGAACGGTAATTTCATCCGTCCCGTTTTCTGAACGTTGAGGTAGTTGACAAAGATACCCTGAGCCGTTTCGGGACGGAGGTAGACTTTCATCGCACCGTCGGCCGTCGAGCCCATCTCAGTGGCGAACATCAGATTGAACTGCCGCACTTCCGTCCAGTTGCGGGTGCCCGACACGGGACATACGATTTCGCAGTCGAGGATAATCTGCCGCAGCTCGGAGAGGTCGTTGGCGTTCATTGCGTCGGCAAAGCGTGTATGTACTGCATCGCGTCTGGCTTGGTTTTCGAGTACACGCGGGTTCGTAGAGCGGAACTGTTGCTCGTCGAACGCTTCGCCGAATCGCTTGGCGGCCTTTTCAACTTCCCTGTTGATCTTTTCATCGAGCTTCGCGAGGTAATCTTCAATCAGCACATCGGCGCGATAACGCTTTTTGCTGTCCTTATTATCGATCAGCGGATCGTTAAACGCATCGACATGTCCGGAAGCCTTCCAAATGGTCGGGTGCATAAAGATGGCGGAGTCGATCCCTACGATATTCTCATGGAGCAACACCATGCTGTCCCACCAGTATTTTTTGAGGTTGTTTTTCAGTTCTACACCGTACTGACCGTAATCATATACAGCTCCTAATCCGTCGTAGATATCCGACGAAGGAAATACGAACCCATACTCTTTGCAATGCGAAATCAGTTTCTTAAATATATCTTCCTGTTGTGCCATAACACCTGTTTTATCCCATTTTTCTAAGGGGAGACAAAGGTAAAGATTTATTGAGAATGGACAACCGGTATGCGGCTTTTTTTAATTCTTTTTCAGCATTTCGCCACTGCCGAGCTTCTGATCGATGTACGTGATTTTCTTCATCGATTTTTCTTTCTCCCGACGCATCTTTTCGAGGTCGCTCAGAATGACGGCCAGCTCGAACGTTGCACGGATGGCTTTCTTGTCATCGTTGCTCAGCATGAGAGAGAAAGGCTTGCCTCCGGTATATTCGGCCTTCACACGCGCCTTGTCATCAAGCCCGCAGATAAACTTGATGGCATCAATACCGTTCTCAGCTTTGTATGTGACAATCTCGGTCGTATTGCCCAAATCTTTGAAACGGTAATTCACGCCCCCATCGTAAGGGACGGAAGCTGTCTCGGCGTAAGCCCCGTCGGGTGTACAGAACTTCAGCCCGGTGTGATTCAGAGGAGCCCGTCCGAAAAAAACGCTGGCCAGATAGATTTCGCCTTTTTCATCGACCCCGCAACGGATATAGCTGCGCTCCACATTGCGCTCGACGGTCTTTTGCTTCCAGACATAATGCCCCACGTCCTCGTATACCATATCTTTTTCGAGCACAAAATTTTTCTTCATTGCTTCGGCTTCTTCCGCACGAATCGGTATCATGCTGTCGCAAAAAGCGATGTTGCGCTCACTCTCGCCGCGTTCGACAAGACGCATCAACGTCAGCGACTCTTTCAGCACGGCCACTTCCTCCGGATAACGCATCCGGAGCGTATCGATCGCATTCTTGGCCGCAGCGAATTGCCGCTCTTCATACAGCACCCGGGCACGTTCCAGACCTGCTTTTGCTTCTTTTTCCCTTCCGCATGCGGAGAGCAAAAGCATCCATCCGCAAAGAAGCCATATTTTCTTCTCCATCTTTCTTGTTTTATAAATGAAGTACAAAGGTAATGTTTCTTTATCGATCGAATAGAGAGGTGACCTATTTTCTATTCTGGGACTTTAACCGAAATATCGTTTTCGATGCGGGTAAATGCATTGAATTGATGGGCACGGGAGCAGGAAGTCTTCTTATCGTTCTTCTCTTCCCCGTAGGCAAGAGACTGTTGATAAGACGTAAACCAATCCTCTTTACAAAAATTTGGCGAATTATCGGAAAAGAAGTACCTTTAGCGGCTCAATCGGTTATTTTTTCTGATTGAAGACATTAATTTGCGCATGAGAAACAGAAAGCTACGCATGGGAATGATCGGAGGTGGGATCAATGCATTCATTGGCTCCATCCATCGTTGTGCCGCTCTTATGGATAACAAGATCGTACTGATTTGTGAGATGGACGGCAAATGGCAGCCATGGATCGATTAACAACAAAACAAATATAACGAACGACTGAAATAAAATATGAGAACGAGCTACCGATCGAGAAGAGACGAAAGAAAGAAGAAAAGGAAATGGCCCTTGTTTCTGTTCGGCTTTATCGTCGGCATGGCCTTTTTTATGTCGCTTTATGAAGTATCCGTCTACTATTCGACGGACGAGGCATGCATGAGTTGTCACGTCCATCCGCATGCGGAAGAAACATGGAAATTGTCATCGCACGTAAACAACGGCAGCGGTGTCACCGTTCATTGTGTCGACTGCCACCTGCCTCCGAAGAATCAGACATGGAATCATTATTCGGCCAAGATACGACTTGGAATGCGCGACGTGTGGGGCTACCTGACAAGAGATACATTCGATTGGGAAATGAAGTCGCAGCTCGAACATGCCGTGAAATATATCCCGAACGAATCGTGTAAGGAGTGTCATAAGAATCTGTTTCCCGCAGGGATTACCGATGCAGGGATCACCGCGCATCTTTACTATGAAGAAAACGAGAAAAAACTGAATTTGCAATGCATCAGTTGTCACCTCGATGCCGGACATTATAACCCGAACTACAAGCACGGACAGATGACCGGTATTCCGGGAGCTTCCGCCGCAGCATCCGGGCCACTCTTCGACTCGGCAACCGTTGTGACTTCTTTTGCCGATTTTACCGAACAAATTCCGGGCACTCCCGTATCGTTCAAAATGATCGCCGTTCCGGGCGGAACATTCAAGATGGGCAGTCCCGATAAGGAAGACTTCCGCCGAGAAGATGAGATGCCGGTACGAAACGTAACAGTCAGTCCGTTCTTTATGGCCGAGGTAGAAGTGACATGGGATCAATATTGGGCATTCTACGCGGCTACGCTCAGCGAAGGACGTACCCCGCCCGAAACGATTTACGCCAATAATACCCGCGCGGACATCGATGTGGACGGTGTTTCCGGTCCTACGCCGCCTTTCGGATTTCCGGATCAGGGATGGGGAGGAGGCACGCGACCGGCCATTACGATGACGCACTACGCCGCCGAGACGTTCTGCCAGTGGCTCTCCCTCAAGACCGGTAAGAAATATCGTCTGCCGACCGAGGCCGAATGGGAATATGCGGCTCGCGGAGGAACGGAAACACCTTATTTCTTCGCAGGAAGACCGAAAGATTATTCCGATGAAGGTTTCATCCGCAAGTTTATCAGTGCGAAGACCGAACCCATCGGAGCATTTGTCATTTACGGTAAAAACGCGAAGAACAAGACGCAGGAGCCCGGTAAAGTCAAAGCGAACCCGTTCGGGCTGAAAAATATGCTCGGCAATGTGATGGAATATTGTGCCGACAAATACGATCCGCAGGCGTATGCCAAAGGAAGCTCGACCGTTACCGATCCGTTGGTGACCGAAGGCGAAGAATGGGTTGTACGTGGCGGCAACTATACGAGCGATGCCGCCGATGTGCGCTGTGCCGCCCGCAGTCATACGCACCACGACGACTGGCTGAAGACCGACCCGCAGCAGCCGAAGAGTATTTGGTGGTATTCCGACATCCGGGGCATCGGCTTCCGCGTGGTTTGCGAGCCCGACTCGTCGCTGAAAGCAAAATAATCAGGAACTAAAAAAAAACAGTATATCTAACTCAAAATTGTCATGACAAAAAAAAGCAGTATCAGTAGAAGATCATTCCTCAAAAGCACCGCTCTTGCAGGAGCAGCCGGAATGGTCGGTACGGGGGGGGCTGCCACCCTGCTTACCTCGTGTGGAGGAGGCGCAAGCAGTAACGAGAATGCGAATGCGGCCAACAAACCGCTGAAAGAACCGGGAACGTATTATGTGCCCGAGTTGCCCGATATGGCGGCCGACGGTAAAGAGTTAAAAGCCGGCATCATCGGTTGTGGAGGGCGCGGCAGTGGCGCAGCGATGAACTTCCTCGCGGCAGCGAATGGCGTATCGATTGTGGCATTGGGCGACACGTTTCAGGATCGGGTAGACAGTCTGGCTCAGAAACTGAAAGACGAAAAGAATATCGACATCCCCGCCGATAAGCGCTTTGTCGGGTTGGATGCGTACAAGCAGGTTATCGACAGCGACGTAGACGTGGTTATCGTTGCCACGCCGCCCAACTTTCGTCCCATTCATTTCCAGTATGCCGTAGAAAAAAGCAAGCATTGCTTCCTTGAAAAGCCGATCTGTGTCGACGCGGTAGGCTACCGCACCATCATGGCTACGGCCAAGCAGGCACAGGCCAAGAACCTGTGCGTAATCACCGGTACGCAGCGTCACCATCAGCGCAGTTATATCGCATCGTACCAGCAGATCATGAACGGTGCGATCGGCGAGATTACGGGCGGAACGGTTTATTGGAATCAAAGCATGTTGTGGTACCGGGAGCGTCAGGCCGGATGGAGCGACTGCGAATGGATGATCCGCGACTGGGTGAATTGGAAATGGCTCTCCGGCGATCATATCGTGGAACAGCATGTACACAACATCGACGTGTTTACATGGTTCTCGGGGCTGAAACCGGTGAAAGCCGTGGGCTTCGGCTCGCGTCAGCGCCGGATCACGGGCGACCAGTATGATAACTTCAGCATCGACTTCACGATGGAGAACGGGATTCATCTGCACAGTATGTGTCGCCAGATAGACGGTTGCGCCAACAACGTCAGCGAATTTATTCAGGGAACGAAAGGTTCGTGGAACAGCACCGACATGGGGATCAAAGACCTGGCCGGCAATGTGATTTGGAAATACGACGTTGAAGCCGAAAAGGCTTCGTTCAAACAGAACGATCCTTATACGCTGGAGCATGTGAACTGGATCAATACCATTCGCGCCGGCAAATCGATCGATCAGGCTTCGGAAACCGCCGTATCGAACATGGCCGCCATTATGGGACGCGAATCGGCCTATACGGGCGAAGAAACGACCTGGGAAGCCATGACGGCTGCAGCGCTCGACTATACGCCGGCCGACCTGAATCTGGGTAAAATGGATATGAAACCGTTCGTGGTTCCCGTACCCGGTAAACCGTTAGAGAAAAAGTGATGAGTATCGACAGACGAAACTTTCTGAAAGCTTCGCTGGGCAGTGCGGCGCTGGCAACAATGGCCGCCTGCTCGGGAGGCTCGACGACAGGCGCAGAAACGAAAACCTGCTGCAAGGACGAAGGCGACACGAAGAAAGACGTGAAGCTGAACCTCTCGTTTCAGGAGGGTACGTTGGGTGATCTGGAGCTGACGGCCAAGCTCGATGTGATGGAGAAACTCGGTGTAACCGGCCTTGAAGTGGGAGGCAGAGGATTGGCCGCGCGGAAGGACGAACTGAAGAAAGCACTCGAAGGACGTAACATTAAAATCAGCGCGATATGCGCCGGATTCGAAGGCTTTATGCTTTCGGAAGAAGAAGCCGTGCGTAACCTCTGTCGTGATACGATGCGCGAAATCATTGCTGCCGCGGGCGAGCTGGGCTCGACCGGTGTCATCATCGTGCCGGCATTCAACGCGCAACAGCCGGCCATGCCGCATACGCAGGAGACACGCGACTTCCTTTGCCGGTGGTTCGACGAACTCGGCTCGTTTGCCGCCGAGCACCGGACGACGGTCATCTTCGAACCGCTGAACCGTAAGGAAGCGTTCTACCTCCGTCAGGTAGCCGACGCGGCGTCCATCTGTCGCGACATCGACAACCCCGGTGTGCGTTGCATGGGCGATTTCTGGCACATGACATGGGAAGAAACGTCCGATATGGGCGCATTCCTTTCGGCCGGATCGCTGCTTCAGCACGTACATATAGCCAGCCGCAAGCGTCGCCTGATGCCGGGCGAAGACGGAGAGGCCGACCGCTACGTCGACGGTTTCCGCGCGCTCAAGATGCTCGGCTACGATAAGTACGTGAGCTTTGAATGCGGCTGTCAGAACAACGATCGCGTAGCCACGGCTACGGCCGCCGTCGAGCTGCTTCGCAAGCAGTGGGACGAGGCATAAGGAACACACTATATATAAATGTATAGCGGAAGCGGATGCCGTTAGTATATGCAAATATGAGAATGAGCGAGGTGGTGAGCAAGCACCTCTCGCTCATTCCGGTGATCAATCGCTTCGGCATACGGCTGGGGGTAGGCGACGAGACGGTCATGGCGCTTTGCGAAGCAAACGATATCGATACGGACTTTTTCCTCACCATCGTCAATACGTTTATCAACGAAGATTATTTCCCCGAGAAAAAACTGCAAAACTTCCACCTCACGCAGATTATCGACTATCTGAAGCAAACGAACCGGTATTACTTGCAATACCAGTTGCCCAATATCGACCGGCACTTGCAGATATTTATTCATACCTCGGGCGGGAGCAATGCTTCGCTGCAACTGCTGGGCAATATCTTCGCCTCGTTCAGAGAGAAACTGTGCGGACGCATTCAAACCGACGAGAAAGAATGGTTTCCCCAACTCCTTTCGCTCGGCGAAAAAGAGCAGGACCGGAGAAATACACGGTCGAAACGATCGGTTGATACCGACGAATCGATCGAAGCCATGATGGACGATATGCGGAACATCATGATCAAGCATCTGACCGGAATGTACGACGAGAATCTGTGTTATGCTGTTCTGTTCGCCATCGACGCACTGGGGCGCGACATCCGGCAGCACAACCGCATTCGCAACCGCATCCTGCTCCCGATGGTCGACGATAACAGCCATCTCTCGAACCGTGAGAAGGAAGTGCTCAAACTCATCGTCAGCGGATATACGAACAAAGAAATTGCCGCACGGCTCTTCGTCAGTCTCAATACCATCCTGACTCATCGCAAAAACATCACGGCCAAGCTCGGCATTAAAACCATTCCGGGACTTACGTTCTATGCCATCACCCATAAAATCATCACCGAAATCAAATAAACGCTTCCCATGGCACGCCGAAAAATCACGAACACACAAGCCGTCTGCATCATCCTGCTGTGGGGGTTTCTGGTATATATTTTGTTGACATCGACTAAGACAATCGACTTTATGACCGTTTTTTCCATTGTCGCTTCAGGCATTATCGTTTTCGTTCCGCTCTACAAAAACCGGAAACGGCCGAGTTAATCGGCCTCAAACCGGCATCGGGG
>NZ_JUET01000047.1 GCF_001006485.1 Tannerella forsythia | reverse complement strand
CCTGTTTCCGCAATGATTGCCGTGGCTGCGCGTTCCTTGACACCGGGGATGGTTTGCAGGCGTTCGTATGGTTTGGGGTAATGTTCTTTGCAGAGCCGGACGAGTTCTTGCTGACAGTCCGCCGTCTGTTCTTCGATCAGGTCGAGTGTTTCCTTCAATTGTCTGAGAACAATCAGGTCGGTTTCTGAGAACGAGCCTGTCAGCGCGGCTTTCACCCTCTCACGTCCATGTTTGTTGAGTATGCGTCCATGCACAAGACTGAGGAGTTCATCAGGATCGGTCTGTCCGTCGATTATCGCTTTGAGTACAGACCGATAGCTTTTGCTTTTGGTGGTAGCCACGTAATTGCTGAGCCTAAAACCGCATCTTTGCAAAGCTGCGTCGAGTTTGTTGCTGTTGTAGGTCGTATCTTCGCACAGGTCCATGATACGGCGGTTCAATTTGCGCATATCCTGCACGATGGGCTCGGGAACGAAGCTTCCCTTGATGAGATTTTTCAGAAGACACTCCGCGATCCATCGGGCATCCTTCACGTCACTTTTCCTGCCGGGAAGCTGCTTGATGAAATAGGGATTCACCAATCTGAGTTCCATCGATTCGCAGAGTTCCGTCCATACCGGAACCCAATAGACGGCCGTGCTCTCCATAGCTGCTTCGGTGACACCATGGGCTCTCATGTCATGATGCATCTGACGCAAGTCGGGAGTAAGCACTCCATAAGTATTTTCCCAAATAATGGCCTGGTCATATCCCATAATACAGAGATAAATGCTATCTTTGTGCACATCAAGGCCGGCAACTGTTCGAGTTCTGTTCATAATTATTTTTTTAAATTTTTTTCCTCCAAGATAGTAAAATTGTGGCTAAGAACACGCAGAGGAGGGGACAGAAAACAGAGCGTCGGCCTTGTGTTTTTATCTGCCCGGTGTAAAATCTCGAGGATTTTATCTAAATTTG
>NZ_JUET01000046.1 GCF_001006485.1 Tannerella forsythia | reverse complement strand
GCTCCGACATGCCGGTTACGCAGTTCAACATGAAGATGGTGGAAGAGGCGGGGCTGGGCAAAATCGGCTTTCTCGGCCTGAAAAACCCGACGGTGCTGCAGACTGCGGTCAATCTGGGCCAGCGGCGCGGCCTCACCGTGGATTTGTCCAACCTGCCGCTCGATGACAAGCTCAGCTACGAAATGCTGTCGCGCGGCGAAACGGTCGGCGTGTTCCAGGTGGAAAGTACCGGCATGCGCAAGGCGCTGATCGGTATGAAGCCCGACCGGATCGAGGACATCATCGCGCTTGTGGCGCTGTACCGTCCGGGTCCGATGGAAAACATCCCGACCTACAACGCGCGCAAGAATGGTGATGAGGAGATGGCGTCGATCCATCCCAAGAT
>NZ_JUET01000045.1 GCF_001006485.1 Tannerella forsythia | reverse complement strand
GAGGCGATTTTTGGCCCGCAGGCCGATAATATCCGCTCCGCCGCCATTGTCCGCGTCGCACCCTTTTATGGCGATCCGGTCGGGCTGGTGGCGTTTGGCGTCGCCGAACCCGATTATTTCAGCCCGGCACAGGCTCATGACCTGATCATGTTCCTCGCCTCCGTGATCGAATTTGGTGTGCGCCGATGGCTGACACCGGCGCAATGAATAAGGGGCTTATGGCCCTGACCCTGCCCAAAGACGTGCGCGATGCCATTGCCGACTGGCGGCAATGGCTTTCCGCCGAACGGCGCGCCTCCGATCACACCACCGAAAATTATCTCGCCGATCTGTATGCCTTCCTTGGTTTTGTCCGGGGGCATAAGGGTGACACACCCGATATCGCCGTTCTTCTGCAATTAAACCCGCGCGATTTCCGA
>NZ_JUET01000044.1 GCF_001006485.1 Tannerella forsythia | reverse complement strand
ATGCCGGGAATGGCACGTTTGAGTTCTCCGTAACGGATTATTCTGCGGTTGATTTGGAAGATGATGAGCAGTGTCCACTTTCCGGTGAAAATCTGCATAGACTTTCGTACGGGACATTTATCGTCTGAAATTTTTCTCTCCATGACAAACTTTTTTATTCTTGATAATCAATAAATCTAATAATACGGTATGTATCCTACAATATTGTAGGTACTTGCAGATTGTAGTGCAAAGGTATAACATTGCAGTGGTTCTAACAATTAAAAATACAGATTTATGGAAAAGAAAATCGAAAAAGTGCGTCAATTTTACACCGCCTTGGCACAGGGTGATTTTGAAACGGTGGGGGCATTGCTCTCCGATGAGTTGGTATGGCATCAGCCGGGAAAGGGTACATTGTCGGGCGTTTACAACGGCAAGCAGAATGTTTTCGCCCATTTGGGAAGAATGGCTCAACTGAGCAATGGCACATTCGCCGTCGACCAAGTGGATTACATTACGGAAAACGGCGATTTGGTCGTGGCTGCGGTTGGATTTGCAGTATCGACAAATGGACGTTCGATGCAGATGAAAGGCGTGGATCTCTTTCGCTTTGAGGATGGGCTGATTAAGGAGATTTGGCTGTTCTCAGAACAAATCGACGAAGAAGACCGCTTCTGGACGGCATTGGCACAAGGCTGATCGTTTATCAAAAACACTAAGGCAGGCAGTAAGGTAAATGCGTCTTACTACCTGCTTTTCCTTAATTGTATAATCCGTTTTTGCCATAATAGACAAGTATCAGAGGACTTGCTTTTGTCTTCTCCGAAAGCCTGCCGATTATCCACCTTCGCAAAGTCTTTGCCTGTGGTGTGGCAATATGAAACAACAACATCGTTATCATTTCAATACTGTACAAATCAATAAATCCTCGTTCAGAGCGGATTGTTCTCATTGCTTCCGCCTCCATCAAAAGCCCCTCTTTGAATATCGCTTTGATTTGTGTGTTCACCTTGCCGGAAAATCCCCCGAGCAGGTCGGCTATCTCGCAAGCTGACATCCAAACGGCAGTCATCGGGATATGTACTTTACCATTTTCACTGATGGTTATGATTTCTCTTTTCATAGACTTTCCTCCTTGTTATTATATGGTGATACCGCTGAATTGCTCTATCTTACTCAACTTGTCGGAAAGGGTATTCATATCCCGGCTTTCCTTTTCGTGGGTGATTTTGGCGTAGATTTGTGTCGTGCGGATATTCGTATGCCCGAGCATCTTGGAGAGTGTTTCGATGGGGACTCCGTTGGTCAGGCAGATTTCCGTCGCCATGGTATGGCGGCTGGTATGCCATGTTATGTTCTTCTCTATGCCGCAAAGCCCGATGATTGTCTTGAGATTCTTGCAGGCGGTAATATACAGAGGAACGGGGAGGAGGTAATCCTCCTTTGCCATCCCGTCATACTTTTCGATAATCCTCAATGGAATGTCCATCAGCATGATGTTGGATTCCACGCCCGTTTTCTGCCGCTTGGTCATAATCCACAACTTGCCGTCGAATGAAGTCTGCACATTGTCTTTGGTCAGGTTCTTCATGTCGGTAAAGGACAAGCCCGTAAAGCAGCAGAAGACATACAAATCCCGAACCAACTCCATCGACTTGCGGCGAAACTTCAAATCCATCATTTGACGTATCTCATCCTTGGTCAGATAATCTCTTTCCGTACTCTCGGCACAGATACTGTAATCCACGAATGGGTCTCGAACAATCCAGCCGTGATTTTGGGCAATGGTAATCATTCGGCGCAAAGGCATCATGTAGATCCATACGGTATTGTTGCAGCACTGCTTCTCCGTGCGGAGGAAAATCTCAAAGTCCGTGATAAAGGCGGGGGTAAGCTCTCGCAGGGCGATGTCGCTCAGACGGTAGCGTGTCTTGATGAACTCTTCCAAGTGCTGATAGACCGTGCAGTACTTGTTGTAGGTGGATTGGCTTCGTAAGCCTGCATCCACCTGCTTGGCAAAATCCTCATTGTGTTGGGCATAGACCGTCAGCAGTGTCTCGTGCCGCATCTCCAGACCCAAGAAAACATTCTTTACTTTCTCTGCCGTGACATAGTTGTCCCTTTCGGCGATCTCCTTGTATTTGGCATTGATACTCACCCGAATCTTGTCCAAGAAGCGGTTGGTTTCCAATGCAACGGTACTCTTTCCCGAAGCCCGGTTGCTCTTGACGTCCCATAGATTGGGGAGGACATCGCATTTGCAGCTGAACTGTGCAATGGTTCCGTCGATAGTGATACGGCACATCACGGGAACGGAACCGTCTTTCTTGGGGGCGTTCTTTTTGAGGTAGAACAGAACCTTAAACGTACTTCGCATAACTCTGGCCTTTTATAAGTTACAAAACTATTTATTGTCAGGTTATCCGTTGGTACGCAATTCATTGTACTTTGACGGGAAAGATTCCAAGCATTCATTTTTTCGCCTTTTTTCTTCCCGTTCTCCCTTAATCGGGCTATCTTTGCAGAAGATTTCGGTTCGGGTTCAGCCTGTTCGTTACCGTTTTTGCTATTCTTACCTACTTGGATATAGGGTAATGTTTTAGTAACGCTGCTCTGTCCAAAGTTGGCAAAAGTCCGTCTTTGGGCGGTTTTTCCCCCGAATGGTCGAACATTTAGAACTGACTAGTTCACAAATCATTTGCTATGTCCGCTCATTTTTTGACCGTTGAGGATAGATTTTGCAGAAAAAATACACAATGAAAACATTGCTCTTTTTATTTGTTCTTGTTTTTCTTTCATTCAGTGCCGGAGCGCAGAAGATTGTGCGGGTTGAGCCGCTGAGCTGGTGGGTGAGGATGCATACGCCGCTTACCCTGATGTTTTACGGAGAGAATTTGCGTGACTGTTCGGTCGAGGTCGATCAGCAAGGGATGTCCGTGCGCAAGGTGCGTAACGCGGAAAGTCCGAATTATCTGTTTGTCGATATGGATATTGCTCCCGATGCACGGGCGGGCGAGTATACCTTGTTGTTGCGTAAAGGGAAGAAGAAGTTTACCTGTACATACAAGTTGGAAGGCAGGCGGGAGAAATCGGCAGGGCGAGAGGGTTTCTCGTCGGTCGATATGATTTATCTGCTCATGCCCGACCGTTTTGCAAACGGTGATCCGAAAAACGATGCTACATACGACACGGCCGAGAAGCCTGACCGGTACGATTATTTCGGACGTCACGGAGGAGATTTGCAGGGTATGATCGATCGGCTTGATTACATCGCCTCGGTTGGCGCTACGGCTGTCTGGTCTACTCCGCTGCTACTCGATAACGAGCCGAAGTCGTCGTATCACGGTTACGCCTGTGCCGATTACTATCGTATCGATCCGCGTTTTGGCGATAATGCGCTTTACCGGACATTTGTCACCGCGTGTCACCGGCGGGGGCTGAAGGTGATTATGGACGTGGTGACGAACCACTGCGGGGCGGCACATTGGTGGATGCGTGATTTACCCTATCAAGACTGGGTGCATCAGTTTGATCGCTATACATCATCTAACCATCTGTCTTCCGTGAATATGGATCCGAATGCATCGACGCATGACCGGATGGTGCACGAGAGCGGCTGGTTCGATACAAGCATGCCGGATATGAATCTGAATCATCCCGACCTGTTGCAGTATTTCAAGCAATGGGCAGTCTGGTGGATGGAATATGCCGATTTGGACGGCCTGCGCGTCGATACGTATTTCTACAACGAGAAAGAGCCGATGTCCGAATGGTGTAAGGCTGTTCGTACCGAATATCCGGCTGTGAATATTGTCGGAGAGTGTTGGACGACTTCGCCGGCTCAACTTGCCTACTGGGAAGCCGGCACGAAGAATAAGGACGGTTTCTGTTCTTACCTCCCTTCGGTAATGGATTTCCCGCTCCAAAGCGTGTTATGCAAGGCGCTGACAGACGACGATACAAGTTGGGACAGCGGGATGAAGCTGATTTATCGTTCGCTCTCGCACGATTTTTTGTTCGATGATCCGTGTCGTCTGTTGATTATGGCGGCAAATCATGACACCGAGCGTGTGGCCGATGAGGTCGGGAAGAATCCTGAAAAGGCAAAGCTTGTGGCTACGTTACTGGCCACTTTACGCGGTGTTCCGCAGATCTTCAGCGGTGATGAACTGATGTTTGCCTCAAAAGATCTTACGCAAGGGCACGGTGGCCTGCGGGTCGATTTTCCCGGAGGATGGCCGGGCGATACGCTCAATCTTTTCGATGCTTCGCAACGTTCGACTGTTCAGCAGGATGTGTTCGATCATTACAGCAGGCTTTTTAACTGGCGCAAAACGGAGAGCGTTATTCATCATGGGCGAACGATGCATTTCGCCGTCGAGGATAATATGTACGCTTATTTCCGGTATGACGATAACGGGGCGGTGTTTGTCTGTGTGAATGCTGCGAGCCAACCATGCACGATTAATTGGGAGCGCTATGATGAAGTATTACGCAACTACAAGCCGGAAGGAAAAGACGTCTTGTCGGGTCGCTCCGTCACCGTCGGACATCCGTTGTATATTGCTCCGCTGAGTTCGCTGATCGTGAAATTTGAACGATGAGAGACGGTGCAGACTCTTTCTCGCTTCTGTTTTTTGTTTCCGATAACCAGAAAAACAAATCGGCGGGATAAAATTTTATGCCATCTTACCTTTGCATGAAAAAACATTCGTATATTGTTCCCGTTTTCCGGCAGATTAAAAGGGTGATACCAAATCAACATCCATTGATTGAACCGGTCTGACTAAAAGGAAACAACGTCGTAGAACCGAGGTGTTCCTACGAGTAGGTGCAGTCCATAACAGTATGGGAAGCGAGGGGATAAATGTTGAAAAACAGCTTGAAGAATGTGCCTTGTGCAGCATGTATGAGGTTTAGAACAGAAGAAAACGAACGCTATCTTGTAACAAAAAGAAAAGAGTTGCGTCTAACAGAAAAGAAATAGAATCGAAATAGACTGAAAAACGATGATGATTCGACTGAAAGGGATTCATAAGACTTATTATAACGGTGCCCCGTTGCATGTGCTCAAGGGGATCGATTTGGATATCGAACGGGGCGAGATGGTCTCCATCATGGGAGCATCGGGTTCGGGGAAAAGTACATTGTTGAATATCCTTGGCATACTGGATACATACGATACGGGTGAGTATTACCTCGATAACCAGCTGATCCGTAACCTCAGCGAGAGCCGCGCGGCCGAACTGCGCAACCGGATGATCGGCTTCGTGTTTCAGTCGTTTAATCTGATCTCGTTCAAGAATGCCATGGAGAATGTGGCACTGCCGCTGTACTATCAAGGCGTCTCGCGAAAGAAGAGAAACGCTTTGGCGCTTGAATATTTAGACCGTGTCGGGCTGAAAGACTGGGCGGAACACATGCCCAATGAGATGTCAGGCGGGCAGAAGCAGCGAGTAGCCATTGCCCGCGCTCTGATTGCGCAACCGCAAGTGATTCTGGCCGACGAACCGACGGGAGCGCTCGATAGCAAGACGACGGTCGAGGTCATGGAGCTGTTGCGCGAAGTCAACCGAACCGGAATGACAATGATCATCGTGACGCATGAGCGCTCCGTTTCCGAAGTAACCGACCGGATTGTGCATGTGAAGGACGGACTCATAGAACAAAGGCCATGTTAGATTTTGATAACCTGCGAGAGATCTGGAGCACGATGCGGAAGAACAAGCTCCGCACCTTCCTGACCGGCTTTTCGGTCGCGTGGGGAATTTTTATGCTGGTCATTTTGTTGGGAGCCGGCAACGGACTCCGCAATGGCGTAATGTATAACTTTCGCGATTTCTCGGCTAACCGTATCGAAGTCTGGCCACGCTATACTACCAAACCGTGGAAGGGTAACCGTGAAAACCGGAGACTGCAATTGAAAAACGATGATCTTGCTCATCTGAAAACCGACTTCCCGGAGGTCGACCTTTATACGGGAACCGTCTCGCATAGTGACACGCTCGTCTACGGCGAAGAGTTCCTGAACGGCGAAATGATGGGAGTGGCACCGGATCTTGCGAAGATCGATTTTATCCGGATCGATCCCGGAAAAGGACGTTTCGTCAATGATATCGATATGCGTGATCGTCGCAAAGTGATTGTGCTTAGCCCGCGCATGGCCGAAGTGCTTTTTCATGAGGCTGATCCGTTGGGGCAATATGTCCGCATCGGGCAGATGATGTTTCAGGTGATCGGTATATATCACGAGAAGGATATGAGCAATAACCTGCCGGCCTATCTCCCGTTCACCACGGCTCAACAGTTATATAACGGAGGCGAAGGGTTAAATTCACTGCTCTTTACGGTGAAAGGGGTTACGACACAGGCCGAGAATGAAGCGTTTGAAGAGCGTTTTCTCAGGAAGATGGCACGCCGTCATCAGTTCGATCCGACGGACAAAGGGGCTTTGGGGATATGGAATATGGGGGAGAACATCCGAATGTTCACCATGATGATGAACGGGATTCTCGTCTTCATTTGGATTGTAGGCATTGGTACGCTGATGGCGGGGATTGTCGGGGTGAGTAACATCATGCTGGTGACAGTGCGTGAGCGTACGCGCGAATTTGGCATCCGGAAAGCGATTGGCGCCAAGCCGTCGTCGATCCTCCGGCTCATCATCATCGAATCCATCCTGATCACGGCCGCTTTCGGCTATGTCGGGATGGTGACGGGCATCGGACTGACGGAGGGTATCGATTATATCATGACGATGACGGGTGCCAACAGCGCGCCTGCGGGTGGCGGTCCGGGTGAAAATCTTACGCTTTTCCGCCATCCGACCGTGGACTTAGGTGTCGCTGTCTCGGCGACGGTTTTACTGATTATCGCAGGGGTGATCGCCGGTTATTTCCCGGCACGTAAAGCGGTCAAGATCCCTGCGGTCGAAGCCATGAGGGTAGAATGATGAAAAGGTGGATGATGTTTGATACGGATCGATGGGTGGAGATATGGGTGACCATTACCCGCAACAAGACCCGCAGTTTGCTGACCTGCTTCGGGGTGTTCTGGGGTATTCTGATGCTTGTCATCCTGTTAGGTGCCGGAGCGGGGCTGAAGAATGCCATGTATGAGGGAACCAAAGGCTTTGCGACCAACTCGGTGTTCTTCATTGCCGAACGCACGGGCAAGCCGTATCGCGGCTTCAACAAAGGACGGGAATGGAATATGCGTAACCGTGACTTGGAAACGATACAGCGTGAGGTGGAAGGCCTCGAAGCCATATCGCCCGTGCTTTGGGGATCCCGTCAAGAGAAGAACGTGGTGTATGGTCAACTCACAGGGACATATAATGTGAAAGGGATTCATCCGTCTTATTTTAAGATCGAGAGGCAGCAGTTACATTTCGGCCGTCTGTTGAACGAGATCGACTCCCGCGAGAAGCGCAAAGTGTGTCTGATCGGCACGCGGATCAATGAGGTACTGTTTAAGAACGAAGACCCTTGCGGGAAATATGTACGTGTCAACGGACTGTATTATCAGGTCGTGGGTGTGGTGAAGGGACGCTCTGCGAACATTAACATCGGAGGACGTTCGGAAGAGACGGTCTTCTTGCCCTATACCACCATGCAGCAGGCATTGAATCAGGGAGACATCATGCACTTCCTCTGCGTGAGCGCTTACCCCAAGCAACCGATTCAGAAAGTCATTGACGACATCACCGGGATTCTGAAACGCCAGAACGGTATCGCGCCGGACGACAAACAGGCCGTGCTCGTCATCAATCTGGCCGCGCAGTTCCGGATGTTCGACATGTTGTTCGGAGGGATCGACGCATTGGTCTGGCTGGTCGGTCTGGGAACCCTGCTGGCCGGTGTGATCGGTATCAGTAACATCATGATGGTGACGGTGAAAGAACGTACACGTGAGATCGGCGTGCGTCGCGCCATCGGGGCAAAGCCGTGGAACATTGTTTCGCAGGTGATGAGCGAGAGCCTTGTGTTGACGGCTCTTGCCGGATTGCTGGGGTTGAGCTTCGGCGTATTCCTGCTCGATCTGGTAGACCGTATCCTCTCGGCTCAGCCCGGCGATAGCCCGGCGATACTTCATCCGGGCGTACATATCGGGACGGCTGTCGCTGCGACGATCATACTGCTCGTGTGCGGTATGTTGGCGGGGCTCATTCCTGCCTGGCGGGCGATGCAGATCAAAGCGATCGATGCGATTAGAGACGAATAAATAAAGTATAAAGACAGAAAGATGAAAAACAGATTGGTAAAGAAGATTATGAGGATCGTCCTGCTTTCGTTTGTGGGGCTGCTGGTATTGAGCACGTTTATTTTCCTGTGGAAGAAGGCGCAACCGGTAGTGACGGTATATGAGATTGTCACGCCCGCGACGGGAACAGTGGAGACCAAGACCGTCGCAACGGGCCATGTAGAACCTCGTTACGAGGTATTGATTAAGCCGCAGATATCGGGTATCATCTCCGAGCTGATGAAGGAAGCCGGGCAAAAAGTGACGGCCGGCGAGATCATTGCCCGTGTCAAGGTGATACCGGAGATGGTGCAGTTGAACAGCGCCGAGTCGCGTGTCAATGTGGCCGATATCAGCCTGAAGCAGATCGAGAGCACGTTTAAACGTGACGAGCAGCTGTTCAAGCAGGGGATTATGACGGCTGAAGAGTATGACGTATCGAAGGCCAACTACATGAAAGCGAAGGAAGAATATGCCAATGCGCAGAACGCGCTCGAAATTGTGCGCGACGGGATCGCGAAGAACTCGAAAGTAAGCAGTACGACGCAGATTCGCAGTACCATCACGGGAATGATTCTCCATGTGCCGGTGAAGGTCGGCAATTCAGTGATCCAAAGCAATAACTTCAACGAAGGTACGACGATAGCCTCTGTCGCCGATATGAACGATATGATCTTCAGAGGCAATGTAGATGAGACGGAGATCGGGAAGATCAACGAAGGCATGCCGATTAAACTGACGATCGGTGCGCTGGAAAGTCAGACGTTTCAGGCCGTATTGGAATATGTTTCGCCTAAGGGCGAGGAGAAGAACGGGGCGATTCAGTTTGAGATCAAGGCAGCCGTGTCTTTGCCCGACACTGCCTTTGTGCGTGCCGGCTACAGCGCAAATGCGGAGATTGTGCTGAAACGTGCCGAGAACGTCCTCACGATTCCGGAAAGCACGGTCGAGTTTCGTGGCGACTCGGCCTTTGTGCAGCTGGTGAAGCAGGAGAAACCGACGCAGGTTTTTGAAAGGCATTTGATCAAAACCGGACTGAGCGACGGCATCAAGATTGAGGTAAAAGAGGGGCTGACATCTTCGGACAAGATACGCGGTGCGGCTGTCAATAAAGAAAACTGATCGCAGGGAAATATCAGGTATGTGGAACGGACAAAACGGAAGATACGAAATGATGAAACGAACGAAGATGATAGGACTGTCACTCTTATTGTTTGCCGGTATGCTCCCGGCGCAGGAGCATGCGAATGTGAAGAAATGGTCGTTGCAGGAATGTATTGACTATGCCAAAGAGCATAACCTTGAGGTGCGGATGCAGCAAATGAATGTGCAGCAGCAGGAGGTGACGCTGAGCACGGTCAGGAGCAAGCGTCTGCCGGACCTCTCGGCGAGCGCTTCGCAGGGATGGAACTTCGGACGCTCTCCTTCGGGCTATGATAATACCTATAAAGACCAAAACTCCCGTTCAACCAACTGGTCTCTCTCTGCCAGCGTTCCGGTTTTCACGGGCTTTCGGATTACGAATGAGGAGGCGGTGGCCCGGCTGAATTTGCAGGCGATAGCCGCGGAGTTGGAGAAAGTGAAGGAGAATATGGAGATTACCGTCACTTCGGCTTATTTGCAGGTGCTCTACCAGAAAGAGCTGTTAGGCGTATCGAACGAGCAGCTTGCGCTCAGCCGTGAACAGCTTGAGCGCATCAGGAGCATGCACGCGGCAGGACGTGCCTCGGAAGCGCAGATTTATGAAGTCGAAGCGCAAGTGGCCAATGATGAGTTATCGGTCGTACAGGCAGAATCCGATTTGCAAATCGCTCTGCTGGGGTTGACCCAACTGCTCGAACTGCCCGACCCCGAAGGATTTGCCGTTGAAGAGCCGGCGGGAGAGGTGGAATTTCTTCTGGCGCGCAAGCCGGAGGATATCTACCATACGGCATTGACGACACGGGCGTCGGTACGTGTTGAAGAATTGCGCCTGAAAAGCAGCGAGAAGAATATCGGGATGGCTCGGAGCACTTATTATCCGACCCTCTCGTTCAGGGCCGGATATAGCAATAACTACTATTTTGCCGATGGTATGGATAATCTTTCGTTCTCCGAACAATTGAAGAAGAACCGGAATCAGTATTTGGGCTTCAACCTGAGTGTGCCCATCTTCAACCGTTGGGCTACGCGTAACGGAGTGCGCAGCGCCAAGCTCGACAAACGCAGACAGGAATTACAGTTGGAGAATACGAAGAAGGCCTTGTATAAAGATATTCAGCAGGCTTACTACAATGCAGTCGCCGCCGGAGAGAAATACAAGGCTTCGGAGGCGGCTTACGTCTCGGCGCGCAAATCGTTCGGTTATATGAATGAGAAGTTTGCCAACGGACGCGCCACGGTCTATGAGTATAATCAATCCAGAACAGGCATGACGAAAGCCATGTCGAACCGAACGCAGGCCAAGTACGAATATCTGCTGCGTAAAAAGATTATGGAGTATTACGAAGGCGTCAACTGACCGGCTGCCCTGCACTGCCTGACTGTTCTTCAGCATTCGGTCATACGTTCTTGGGATATCGTTCGTCATAATTCTCTGCCGCAACGAGAGAGATAATGACGGATTTATGCTACCTTTGTCAAAAATAACAGGACAAGAAAACAGGAACATGGAAATAAAAGAACAGAAAAACTTTATATTGGTAATCTTCGGAGCATCCGGAGATTTGACATGGCGCAAGCTGATCCCCGCGCTCTACGATATGTATTATCAGGGACTGATGCCCGAACAGTTCGGGATACTCGGGGTGGGACGCGCATCGCTGACCGACGGCGAGTTTCGTGACAAAATGGCCGGCGGAGTGAAACAGTTTGCTCCGGCTTCGTTCGTCGACGACGAATCGGTGGAACGTTTTGCCGCGAGCTTGCACTATCATGCGATGGACACGAACAATCCGGCCGATTACGAGGGGTTGAAAACACGCCTTGAGTCGCTCTCGCAAACGGTTGTATGCAATGCCAATTATCTTTATTACTTTGCCATACCACCGTTTATGTATGCCTCCGTGGCAGAGTCGCTGCATCACGCGGGGTTGGCCTGCCAGACGGGAGGATGGAAGCGCCTTGTCATCGAAAAACCTTTCGGACACGATTACGCGAGCGCGGTGCAGCTTAACCGCGAACTGCTCCGGTATTTCGACGAGGAGCAGATTTACCGTATCGATCATTATCTGGGTAAGGAGACGGTTCAAAATATGCTGGTAACACGTTTCTCGAACAGCATCTTCGAGCCGCTGTGGAACCGGAACTACATTGAATACGTTGAAATCACCTCGTCCGAGGCGCTGGGGGTCGGGTCGCGTGCGGGTTATTACGAAACGGCCGGCGCTCTGCGCGATATGCTTCAGAATCATTTGCTCCAGTTGCTGGCCATCGCCGCGATGGAGCCGCCTGTGTCGTCCGACGCCAATGCCATCCGTAACGAGATGCTGAAAGTCTTCCTCTCCCTGCGGCGGATGACAGCGGAGCAGGTGTCCGAATACGTGGTGCGCGGACAGTACACCTCGTCGACGATTCGGGGCGTCGCACAAAAGGCTTACCGCGACGAGAAAGGGGTCGATCCGGCTTCGAAGACGGAAACGTTCGTGGCGATGAAATGTTTCATCGACAACTGGCGATGGAGTGGGGTGCCATTCTACATCCGTACCGGCAAATGCCTGCCTACGCGCGTCACGGAAGTTGTCGTGCATTTCCGTCCCAATCCGCACCGGATTTTCGCCCGTAAGAACGGCATCGAGAACATCGGGAATCAGCTCGTCATACGTATCCAGCCCGACGAAGGTATTCTGCTCAAGTTCGGGATGAAAGTGCCCGGAGCCGGTTTCCACGTCGATCAGGTCGGCATGGATTTCCGTTACTCGTCACTCAACGAACGGCACATCCCCGACGCTTACGAACGGCTGCTGTCCGACTGTATGACAGGCGATGCAACCCTCTATCAGCGTGGCGATGCGGTAGAAGCTACGTGGCAGTTTGTGCAGCCCATCCTCGAGGCTTGGCATGAAAATCCGGCCATCCCGGTGTATGGCTATCCTGCCGGCTCGTGGGGCCCCGAACAGGCCGATGCGTTGCTCGCTGCCGACGGCTACGAATGGCGCTACCCCTGCAAAAATCTGACATCCGATAACTCTTATTGCGAACTCTGATGACACTGAACAGATATCATTCGGCAGAAGAGGCTTGTCTGCATCTGGCCGGATTGCTGTCACGTATGGCCGAAAAAGGAGCCAACGTCGCACTGTCCGGCGGCTCTACCCCGAAACTGCTTTTTCATACCATCGCAGAGAAGTACACGCAAACCGACTGGTCGAAGATACGTTTCTTCTGGGTCGACGAGCGAATGGTGCCGCAAACCGACAACGAGAGTAACTTCGGCGTCTTCCATCGTATCCTGATCGCTTCGGGCATCGTGCCCGAAACATCGGTTTTTCCCGTCCGGTACGAACGTGACGAGCATCGTTCCCTGGCCGCATACGACCAAAGCATACGCGAACAAGTTCCCTTTGTCGACGGTTTTCCGCAATTCGACTTGATCATCCTCGGCATCGGCGAAGACGGTCATACGGCCTCTATCTTCCCCGATAACTTGTCGCTTTTCGATACGGAAGATATCGTGGCTTTGGCTACTCATCCGCAGAACGGACAGCGGCGCATTACCCTTACCGGCGGTGTGATTAATCGCGCCAAAGAAGTGGTCTTCCTCTGCACCGGAGCGGGCAAGCAGGAGATTCTCGACGAGGTGATACGCAAGAAGAACCTCGCGTTGCCGGCTACGCGCGTCGCACCGGCCGGAAACCTCGTTTACTGTCTCGACGAAGCCGCAGCCGGAAAGCTGTAACACACCAAAGAAAAACTAATCAATATGTCTAATCAATAAATTACAACACAATGGAACTGGGAAAATTAAACCCAGATTTGGCAATAGAACAAATAAGGATGAATTTAATTCAGGCCTTCAGCCCTTCGAACAAGGTCCGGATGTCGATCCCCCACCCTTACGGGATGGGGCTGAAATAATTCGGGCTTTCAGCCCTTTCGGGTAATGGTTATGCGTGTTACACGCCGAATCATGTACCCGGCATGACAATTAACCATTAATAAATAGGGGGGGGGAGATCATTCAGCCCAATGCGAAGCGTTGGGGGAAAAAAAGCATCGTATCTCGGCAGAGGGCTGTAAGCCTGACGTAATCATTGTCGTACATTCATACGTCCATTATTAATGGAAAACGCCCAACAGTATATCGTGTGATTTGGGTTAAAATGCGCATGGAGGGGGCTTGATCAGCGTATGCAACAACAGGAAGGATTACAGTCGGCAATTATACGGAAAATATTGCTCGACCAATCGGACAAAGCATCCAACAAAATGATCGGTTATTCTGTCGTAGGACTGGTGATCATGATGATCGGTATTCCTATTCTTCTATGGGGACAAGGTCGGGCACGCAGTTTTGTAGAAGTGCTTAATATGATGGTGTTAATCTATCTTTTGTGTGCTATTGTGACAACCATGATGCTAATTCTGAAAATCCATAGAGCCGATTTCTCGGAATCTGTTTGTGCGAAAATCAGAAAGGTAGAACGTGCCTATCGATTCTACCGACGTATGGCAATAGTGAGCTATGTGATCGGTTTTTTGCTGTTTATTACGGTGGTTATCTATTTACTTACATTGGAAGCAACATTTCCTTTGTGGTTCTGGGGGATGCTGTTCGCCCTTTTCGCTGGAGGCGGTGTCGGCGCTGTGTTTGAATACAAGCGGATTTTCTCCCGCAGTTTTAAGATCATGCTGCAAAATCTGAAAGAATTGGAAGAGTTGGAGGAAGTGAAGCCATGACCGGTGTCCTTCCCCGATTTTTATGTGATGGCGCATAAATCAGACTTCGAACGCCTCCCGTACGTCTAAAAAAACTATCTTTGCCGGAAAACAGATTCAAACAAGGTGAGGACATGAAGAAGACGGAGCAGCCCATCGGGAAAGTCGGGACGTATGCGTACCAAACAGAGGTGTATTCGCTCGATTTTAGGGGTCGGCTGACCATTCCGACCTTGGGCGACTATCTGTTACATGCGGCTACATGCCATGCCGCTGAGCGCGGTTACGGTTACGAAGATATGGAGGCTCGGAATACGGCATGGGTACTTTCGCGGTTAGCCATCGAAATCTCTGATGGGATGCGTCTGTCCGAACCGATACGGATCATGACATGGGTCGAACGTGTGGAGCGAATTTTTACGTATCGATGTTTCGAAATTACGACATCGGCTGGTGAGACGCTCGGTTATGCGCGCTCGGTATGGGCAGCGATCGATAAAACGACGCGCCGCCCCGTATCACTTGTCGAAACAGGATTGTCGGACTATCTGACGTCGCGGCCGTGTCCCGTCTCGTTATCAGGCAAGCCGGCGGCAGCCGAACGGTCGCCCGATGCCGAGGCCATGAACTATACCGTAAAATACAGTGATCTCGATATCAACGGACATCTCAACAGTATCAAATATATGGAGGCGATGCTCGACCTGTTCGATATCGAAACGTATCGTACGCGGTCGATCGCACGGTTTGAAATCGCTTTTTTGGCCGAGGGGCGCTATGGCATGAGGCTCGACCTGTATCGAAGAAGCCTCGGAGACGCACGTTATGCCACCGCCATCTGTCACGAGGGCAAAGCGATCTGCCGTGCTGAAGTGGAATTTCGTTAATTTATTAAGTTACATAAAAATCAAAACATCATGAGAAAAATATTCGGATTATTATTGTTGCCGTTGCTGCTCTCTTTTTCGGAGAAGCCGGCCGAGTTGTGTGTGATGACGTTCAATATCCGTTACGATCATGCGGGAGACGGCGAAAACGCCTGGCCTCATCGCAAGGAAGTGGCGGCTGAGGTGGTTCGTGCGCGTGGTGTCGATCTACTCGGTATGCAGGAAGTCCTCGCGCATCAGTTGAATGATTTGAAGGAACGGCTGCCGGAATACCGGGCGATCGGTGCCGGACGCGAAGACGGAAAGGAAAAAGGGGAATACAGCGCGATTATGTACCGTGCCGACCGGTTCGAAGCCATCGACTCTGGGTGGTTCTGGCTGAGCGAAACGCCTGAAGTGGCCGGTTCGAAAGGTTGGGACGGCGCCTGCGAGCGTATGGCTACGTGGGCGATATTGAAGGAGAAAAAGACGGGGCGCGAGCTCTTTTTTATCAATACGCATCTCGACCATGTCGGGAAAGTAGCTCGTAGCGAAGGCGTTGCGCTGCTGCTCCGCCGCACCGAGACCTTGAGGCGCGGTCTGCCGGTGATCCTTACGGGCGACTTCAACGCCACGCCCGACACGGATGTGTTTACCCATGTGACTCGGACTTTGCGCGACAGCCGTTCCATCGCACAAAACGTGACCGGCCTTCGGGGTACGTTTCATAACTTCGGGAAGATTGCCGAAACAGAACGCCCGCTGATCGATTACGTTTTTTTGACGGACGACTTCACCGTACAGACCTATGAAACGCTACCCGAAAAAAAAGACGGTATCTATCTTTCGGATCATGCTCCTGTAGTCGCTAAACTTGTATGGAAATAAAGTGTTTTTGAAGATTATCGTGTAAATTTGCGCCCTTGTTTTTGGAAAGGAAAGAATGGAGATAGAAACAAAAAGACATACGGGCGAGCGCCGATTATTATATATTGAAACATACGGATGCCAGATGAATGTGGCGGATAGCGAGGTCGTGGCTTCGGTCATGCAGACCGACGGATACGAATTGACGAACGATATCCGTGAGGCAGACGCAATCTTCGTCAATACCTGTTCGGTGCGCGACAATGCCGAACAGCGTGTCGTCGGGCGATTGCAATACTTTCAGTCGTTGCGCAAGCAAAAGAAACATCTGATTATCGGGGTACTCGGTTGTATGGCCGAGCGCGTCAAAGAGGAACTGGTGAATCGGCACGGCGCCGATCTGGTGGCCGGCCCCGACTCGTACATGGATTTGCCGAACCTCGTCGGAGCCGTAGAGCAGGGTGAGAAGGCGATCCATGTCGAACTGTCGACGCAGGAAACATATCGCGACGTGATCCCGCTCAAGATGGCGGGTGTGCACGTGACCGGCTTCGTCTCCATCATGCGCGGCTGCAATAACTTCTGCTCCTACTGTATCGTGCCTTACACGCGCGGACGGGAGAGAAGCCGCGACATCGACAGCATTCTGAACGAGATACGCGACATGCGGCAGAAAGGTTACAAAGATGTGACGCTGCTCGGGCAAAATGTTAACTCGTACCGTTACGAGACACCCGACGGTAAAATCATCGGTTTCCCTCAGCTTCTCGACCGGGTGGCGGAGGCTGTGCCCGAGATGCGCATCCGTTTTATGACCTCGCACCCGAAAGATATGAGCGACGAGATGCTCCACGTCATGGCCGCACACAAAAACATCTGCAAATTTATTCATCTGCCGGCACAGTCGGGCAGTTCGCGTATGCTGGCCGTGATGAATCGTAAATACACACGCGAGTGGTACCTCGACCGCATCGCCGCCATACGCCGCATCCTGCCGGAGTGTGCGATCTCGACCGATCTCTTTTGCGGCTATCATTCCGAAACGGAGGAAGATTACGAAGAAACCTTGTCGCTGATGCGCGAAGTGGGCTATGACGCAGCTTTTATGTTCAAATATTCCGAGCGACCGGGCACATATGCCGCCAAACATCTCCCCGACGATGTGCCGGAGGAGGTGAAGGTCAGACGATTGCAGGGAATGATCGAATTGCAGAATCAGCTCTCGGAAGCAAGCAACCGCCGCGACATCGGGAAAACATTCGAGGTGCTTGTGGAAGGGTTCTCCAAACGGTCGCGCGACCGCCTGTTCGGACATACGGAACACAACAAAGTTGTGATTTTCGATAAGGGCAATCACCGCATCGGCCGGTATGTGAACGTGCGTATCGAAGATGCTACTTCGGCGACGCTCTTGGGACAAGCTGTCGACGACTGACGACTCTCTCTCTGTCCCAACATCTGACACACTACATCAGAAGATAAAAATGTCCCGGGGCCGTATGGGGCAGCGGCTCCGGGACAAATGATCATGTCTGAAAAGCGTTGTCTCGTTAATCCTGCTTCTTCACGGGTGATGATCCGCTTTTGTTTCCGTACGTCATCCGGCTTTTTGCCTGCACTTCCGATGCACTGCTGACAGGAACAAAGGTGAATCCCCACCGGTAATTGCGATTGGCCGGTAAAGAATGTTCCGGCAACGGACGGTCTCCCCAGCTATCGTAGCCGGCTACACCTTGCTGCTTGAGATCGATACATACCTCAACGAAATCGCGGGGCGTGATGTCGTTGATATGATGCTGCCGGCGAAGGCGATTCTTAGCTTTCGCCTCATCGTGATCGGCGATCATTTCAGGAGTAAAGTTGTTCCACTGGCGTGGGAGATGGGTTTTCTCTTCGTCGTCAAAATCTTCGATCGCATTACGTAAAGCATTGAACTCAATCAGGCTGTCTGCCACGATGAGCAGTCCGCCCCCGTTTCCGGCAGTGAGGGAGAGCCAGCGCGTATCGCAGTGATGTCCGTTTTCTTGCGGTCTGACGTACGGGAAATACAGCTGATCGGCCGTCGATTGGTAGAGCCCGACAGGCGTACCCGCTTTCCGGTCCCAGTAGTTCTCTTCCGGTCCACGCCCGAAATACCGCACCGTATTCATCGATGCGGGCAGGCGGAAACGTACGCCGATGCGCGGCACGTTCAATTGGGAAGCCTCTTTGCGGGCTGCCTCTTTGCCGGGAGTGAACGTTGCCGTGCGGGTTGCTTCGGACGCTTCTGCCTCGGCGGCGCTCAGCTCGGTCGATGTGAAACGTGCCGATACGTTCATTACGCCACTCGGAGAAATGGTATAATCTACGATATACAGGTTTCCGGCAGGCAACAGGAACGTCGTGCCGACAATCGCCTGATTCCCTTCGATACGAGCCGTTGCGTCGGTGACGTGAAAATGACGGCTGCTCTGCTTCCAGATTTGTTCGCGTTCGGGGGCGCCGTTGCCGTAGTCGTTATCGGTCGGGGCACGCCAGAAGTTGGGCCGGAGGCCGAAGCCGTCATGAAAATATTCCTTGCCGCCGACCTTGTAGGAGGTGACGATGCCGTTCTTTTTGTCGAAGACGAATTGCACCTTTGGCGACGAAACGACGATCCGCTCACCTTCATTCACAATCTGCGGTTTAGCTCCACCGGCTTTATATTGCGGGCGATTCGTCTGTTCCGAAAGACGGAACTGATCGTGAGCAATCACATGTCCCGCAGGGATTACGCCGTCTTTCTCTTTCGTTACGACAGACAGATTGACGAAACATTCCGACGATCCTTTGGGCACAAACGTACGGACGGTTGTCGATTCCTGCGGTTTCAGGGTTACAGGCAGCACCTTTTCCTGCAAGGTTTTTCCGTCAGCCATGAGCCGGCAGATGATGTTATAGCGGTTGTCGATAGAGGTGAAGTAGAAACGGTTGGTGATACGCACTTCGCCTGTTTGAGTATCGACCGGTTCGAAGCCTACGTTTTGATGAGCGTATTTCACTTCGGCCATCGCCGGGTGCGGGGTACGGTCGGGACTGACGATGCCGTTACAGAGGAAATTGCCGTCGCTCGGTGCGTTGACGCCGTAATCGCCTCCGTAAGCCCAGTAGGTACGTCCGTTTTTATCCGTCTCGCGAATGCCCTGATCGACCCAGTCCCAGATGAATCCGCCTTGCAAGTTCGGATATCGGTAAATTGCCTGCCACTGCTTCCAAAGATTTCCGTTCGAGTTTCCCATGGCATGCGAATATTCCGACGGCACGACAGGACGGTCACTCCCTTCGCGACCGATTTTCTCTAACCAGTCGGCACTCGGATATTGCGGCACATACATGTCCGTGTTCCATTCCCACAACGCACGCTCATAGTTCACGGGGCGGTCTGCTCCGTCCTTCTCCTTATTTTTTATGTACAGATATGTCTGATAAAAATTGTATCCGTTACCGGCCTCGTTGCCGAGTGACCAGAGTGTGATGCTCGGAAAATTCTTGTGACGCTCGTACATATTCATCGTCCGATCCATATGCGGGACAAGCCATTCGGGATTATTGCCGAGCGTACCTCCTTTGCGCAGATCGTAATACATTCCGTGCGACTCGATGTTGGCCTCGTCATACACATAAAGCCCGTATTCGTCGCACAATTCGTAGAAGCGGCGGCTTTGCGGATAATGACACAGGCGCACGGCATTCAGGTTATGAAGTTTCATCAGTTCAAAATCGCGACGCATCAACGCTTCGGTCACGTAATGCCCCGTCTCGGGATTATGCTCGTGGATGTTTACTCCTTTAAACTTAATCGGCTGACCATTGAAAAGCATGACGGTGTAGGGCTTTCCGTTAGCTGCAAGCGCTTCGGTTTGCTTCATTTCGAAACGGCGGAAGCCGACACGATAAGGCACGGCCTCACACGCGTTGCCGTTTGCTTCGACCGTCATAACGATACGGTACAGGTGGGGCTGTTCGGCACTCCACCGCGCCACTTTCTCCAACAGGTTTCCGAACGAGAAGGTCTGCGTTGTGCCGGCTTCTACCGATAACGTACGGTTGCCTGTCGCAACTTCAGCCCTGTGCTCATCGATCAATCGATATGAGACCGTTACGTTTTCGGCTTTCGACGAATGATTTTTTACATCGACGGCAAGGCGAAAAATGCCATTCAGGTACGAATCGTCGAGTGTTGAAACGATACGGAAATCGTTCACGGCGATTTTAGGTTGTGACCAAAGGTAGACGTCACGCTCGATACCACTGATGCGCCAAAAATCCTGACATTCGAGGTACGACCCGGTGCTCCACCGGAATATTTTCAGGGTCACGATATTCTTTCCCTGCTTCAAATACGGATTGATCAGGAACTCGGCCGGATTTTTGGAATCCTCGCTGTATCCAACCTCCCGGCCGTTGATGTAGACGTACAGCCCCGATTTGGCTCCATTGATATGCAGATACACGTCGCGTCCGTCCCAACCTGCGGGAATTTCGAAGTCACGACGATAGATGCCCACCGGATTGTTTTCGGGCAATGCGGGAGGTTGCGGATTGCGCGGCTTGAATTCGTAGCCGTGATTCGTGTAAATAGCCGTGCCGAAGCCTTGCATTTCCCAGTTGCCAGGCACTTGGATGTCGTTCCATGATGCGGTATGTACATCGGCTGACGTGGCATCGGCCGGAAGCTTTTTATAGCTGTCGACATACAGAAATTTCCATGTGCCGTTAAGCGACAGATAATACTTGCTCTGTTCAAAAGGCGTACTCCCTGCCGTTCGGGCATCGTCGTAACTCATAAATTCGGTACGCGGTTTTTCTTTGTTCACCGCTACGGTTTGTATGTCCTGCCAATACGGCAGACCGGACGATTGCGCGCACAAAGATCCGGTAAGAGAAAGGCAGAACATGCCCGTCAAGAAATAGTTCTTCATAGAAAATAAAATAGGAATGTTAAATTAATTAGCTGCAAAATAAGTCAGTTTCTCTACGGCTTGACGGAATGCCAAGGTTCCGGCACGGCTTAGCTCGACGTTCATTTCTCTGCCGTCGGGTAGGTACATCACCACTTCATCACACTTCTCGGTAAAGCGGAAGAGCCGGTGCGACTGATCGCCGCTCACCACGCTCCATGTACGGTCAGCCTTGTCGAACACAAGATCGATGCCTTCGGTTCCACCTTCTTTCCGGATGTGGTAGCCATTGGGTTGGGTGCGAATGGTGTATCGTCCGTTTTCGGATTCGACAGTTTGTGTTTCGGGCATCGAGGCAATCGGGTTGTCTCCGCTCCAAAATTCGATGGTGTTCAATACCAGTGTATCGGCAAGAATGGAGACCCCATATACCGGGACGATGCAGAAAGCAACGAAAACAAGTTCGTTTACCAATTTATTGTCGAGGCTGCGGTTCCAGCTCAACAGTCCGTTCGTCAGCTTAAAGGAGCCGATACACGAAGAGAATAAGAGGCTCCCGGCCAACCATGCTGCGACGGTCATGCTTACGTTTTTTCTGTTCATAATGTTTCTCTGTTTTTTTGTTTGGGCAAAGATAAGCGAACTGTGGCAGAATGCCAAACGAAGAGAAGGCATTCCGCCTCCCGACACGAACAACCGTGGAACGTCCTGACCATACATTGAAGATTTCTCTTTCCGCGGCTCCGTATTTTTTCTTTTTCTTGTTACCTTTGTAGCCATGAACGTAAAAAACATCTACCTATGTCAATCAATCGACGTGAGTTCATCAAAGCGGGAGGATGGGCGATGCTGAGTTCAATGGCCGCCTCTTCCATGGTAACCGGTTGTGACCTGAACGCATCGACGGCCAAAGGCTCGAGTCCCTTGTCGTTCGTCATGCAACTCTTCGGCGTTACGGAGAGCCAGCTCCGGCAGGTCCTTGCGGCAGCTCTGGAGAAAGGAGGCGATTATGCCGATCTGTTTTTCGAACATTCGTATTCCAATAACATCGGTCTCCAAGACGGCGTCGTCAACCGTGCATCCTCGAACATTGACTTCGGGATGGGCGTGCGCGTACTGTCAGGCGATCAGACCGGTTATGCCTACGTAGAGCAGATCACCCTTGACGAGATGCTCAAAGCCGCCCGCACGGCTGCGCGCATTGCCGAAAGCGCCACCCCGAAAGCGCCCGCAGGTTTGACGGACGTCTCACTCAAATACAATTATTATGCGGTGGAGAAGTCGTGGGACGAGATGATTGTCAAGGACAAGATGCCTTACATTCAAAAGCTCAACGATCGCATCTTCGCGCTCGATTCGCGCGTCACGAAGGTATCGGCCGGACTGGGTGACACGACTTCACACATCCTGTTCTGCAACTCGGAAGGACAGATGTATTACGACTATCGCCCGATGGTCAGTCTCTCGGCATTGTGCATCATGCAGGAAGGCGACAAGATCGAAAGCAATTACACCTCGCGGTCGTTCCGCATGGGCGCCGAGTTTCTGACGGACAATATCGTCGAGACACTTGCGAAAGAAGCCATCGAGCGTACCTCGATCCTGTTTCAGGCCATCAAACCCAAAGGGGGCGAGATGCCGGTCGTGATGGGAGCCGGAGGTTCGGGCATTCTGTTGCACGAGGCTATCGGCCATACGTTCGAAGCCGATTTCAACCGGAAGAAAACATCGATCTTCTCCGATAAACTGAATCAAAAGGTTTGTAACGAGAACATCAATATTGTAGACGACGGCACACTGCCGTTTAACCGCGGGGCCGTCAACATCGACGATGAGGGGACGGAAGGACAAAAGACATACATCGTGCGCAACGGCGTACTGACAAGCTACCTGCACGACCGCATCAGCGCGAAACATTATCAGGTAACCCCGACGGGCAACGGGCGGCGTGAATCGTTCCGTAACGTTCCGCTTCCGCGCATGCGCTCCACTTACATGGAGGCGGGCAGCCATAGCGAAAAAGAAATCATTGCAGCCGTGAAGAAGGGCGTGTACGTGTCGAACTTCACGAACGGACAGGTACAGATCGGCGCCGGCGATTTCACGTTCTTCGTCAAGAGCGGCTACCTGATCGAAGACGGAAAACTGACACAGCCGATTAAAGACATCAACATCATCGGCAACGGCCCCCAAGCGCTGGCCGATATCACGATGGTAGGGTCTAACTTCAAGACGGACGACAGCACGTGGACGTGTGGCAAGGACGGGCAGTCGTGCCCTGTGACGGTCGGGATGCCGTCGGCATTAGTAAGTAAATTAACGGTAGGAGGAGAGAGCTGATATGATTACGAACCCTCAGAAAGAACTGGCGCGATGGGCGATGGAGTACGCATTGAAGAACGGCTGTCAGGCTGCCCGCGTTGCGCTTTACAACAATTCCAATACTTCGTTCGATATTCGTGACATGAAAATCGACCGGCTACAACAGGCATCGGAGAACGGCATGTCGATCCATCTTTTCACAGACGGCCGCTACGGATCGTTCTCAACCAACCGTTTAGACCGGAAAGAGTTGGAATCATTCATTCGTAACGGCATCGATTCGACACGCTATCTGGCCGAAGACAAAGCGCGCACCTTGCCCGATCCAGCCCTGTATTATAAGGGCGGCGGAGCAGACCTGCAACTCTACGATGCAGCGTTCGAATCCGTACATCCGGACGACAAGGTAGGGCTGGCCATGAAGGTCTGCGACGAAATCATGGGAAAGGATGAACGCATCATCTCCGCCGGCTCGTCGTATAACGACGGAGATAACTTCCGCTATATGGTAGCCAGCAACGACTTCGAGGGCGAAGCGTCGAATTCCTTCTTCTCGCTCGTCGGTACGGTCAGCATCAGAGGCGAAGGCGATGCGCGTCCGGAATCGTACTGGTTCGACTCATCGCTCTCCTACGGCACCCTGATAAAGGAAGGCATCGGTACGAAGGCGCTCGAACGCGTGCGCCGCAAACTCGGACAACGCAAAATCGCTTCGGCACGCATGCCGATGGTCGTGGATTTTTTAAGCTCCGCCCGACTGCTTTCGCCGGTCATCAATGCACTCTACGGATCATCCATCCAACAGAAAAATTCGTTCTTGTTAGACAAACTTAACCAAAAGACGCTCGGCGAAAAGATGACGCTCACGGATGAGCCGCACCTGCTGCGATCTTCCGGCGCACGTTACTTCGACAGCGAAGGTATCGCCACGCAGCAACGGAAAGTCTTCGATCAGGGAATCCTGCAAACGTACTACATCGATACGTACTATGCCAATAAGCTGGGTACACAGCCCACCGTCAGCTCTCCCTCGATCCTGACCATGCCGCTCGGCACGAAGGATATGAACGGGCTCGTCGCATCGGTCGACAAAGGCGTGCTCGTTACCGGTTTCAACGGTGGCAACTGCAACACGACAACGGGCGACTTCTCGTATGGCATCGAAGGGTTTCTGATCGAGAAGGGGCAGCTCACGCAGCCGGTCAACGAGATGAACATCACGGGCAACATGCTCACGCTCTGGTCAAGTCTGGCCGAAACAGGCAACGACCCGCGTTTCTCGTCAAGCTGGCGTATCCCCTCGCTGCTCTTCGACGGGGTGGACTTCAGCGGAATCTGACCTTCAGGTAAAATAAACTGCCTCGGGCTGCGCATGCTTGAGGCAGTTTGTTTTTTCAGACACATTGTAAAACGGCAACACCTTTTCAACAGCCGCTTTAAAATCATTTGTGGCTATTTTGCATTTATTCGTATAACAAAAAAACGTTCCGGCAGTTATTAATAACGGAAAACGACGCCGGACGAAAGCACTCGCATGCTCTCGCCCGGCCATCTGAAAACAGATATATGATGATAGTAGATTCTTTACAGAACTCGAAACATGTCGAGTCTTTACACCCTTTGTTCAAAAAAGCCTTCGATTATCTTAAAGAGACGGATTTCTCGCAGATAGAAGACGGTAAAATCGAAACGGACGATCCGCGCCTGTTTTTCTCCGTCTCCACGCTTCGCGGCAAAGACCCGCAGGATGCCGTAATGGAAACGCATGAGAAATACATCGATATCCAGACCCCCATCATCGGGGTGGAAAGCATCGGATGGAAAGCCGGCGACGAGCTGATGATCATCTCCCAGCCCTACGACGCCGAAAAAGACCTCACGCTCTATTACGATTTCCCGACTACCTACACCAAACTGTATCCCGGACAGTTCGCCGTCTATTTTCCCGAAGACGGGCACGCGCCGGGCATCGGACAGGGGAACATCCGCAAGGTCGTGGCCAAAGTAGCGGTCGAGTAAGGGAGTAATCCGTCCGTCGGCACTTATCTTCCTCAACGAGGAGTGTTTATGTGGTTTTGTGTGATGCTTGCAACGGCTACACAAGAACCAAACAGTTTTGTGTGATGGCAGAAACGCACGTTTTTTATGCTACCTTTGCCGGCCGAATGGAACGACTGAAAATTATTGCCGACGATAAAATCCCTTTCCTCAAAGGGGTGATGGAACCTTATGCTGACATCGTTTATCTGCCCGGGGCAGCCATCACGGCTTCCGATGTGAAAGATGCCGACGCCCTGTTTACCCGCACGCGCACCTTGTGCAACGAAGCACTGCTGAAGGGCAGCCGTGTCCGGCTGATTGCCACGGCAACCATCGGGTACGATCATATCGACACGGACTATTGCGATGTGGCAGGCATCCGATGGATCAATGCACCGGGGTGTAACGCTTCGTCCGTACAGCAATATATTGCGGCGGCATGCGTCATGCTGGCGCATGAACGGGCATTGCGACTGGCCGACACGACGATCGGAGTGATCGGCGTGGGAAACGTCGGCCGCAGAGTGGCGGCAGCCGCCGAAGTGCTCGGCATGCGTGTCCTCCTGAATGACCCGCCGCGCGCCGAACGCGAAGGAGATGCGGCTTTTGTTCCGTTGGAACATTTGTTGAATGAAAGCGATATCGTTACGTGTCATACGCCGCTGACGCGCGAAGGGGCGTACCCGACATACCATCTGGCTTCGGACGATTTCTTCGGCCGGATGAAAGACGGCGCGGTATTTATCAACTCGTCGCGAGGAGCGGTGGCCGACTCCGGCGCGCTTAAAAGGGCTTCGCGAGGAAAACTGTCTGCCTTCATCCTTGATACGTGGGAAAACGAACCGGCCATCGACCTTGATCTGCTGCGCGACGCTTTCATCGGCACTCCTCACATTGCCGGGTATTCGTCGGACGGAAAAGCGAACGGAACGGCCGCCTGCGT
This sequence comes from Tannerella forsythia, assembly GCF_001006485.1. GTDB lineage: Bacteria > Bacteroidota > Bacteroidia > Bacteroidales > Tannerellaceae > Tannerella > Tannerella forsythia. The sequence goes on along the minus strand of NZ_JUET01000044.1, from coordinate 4,248 downwards.
GCATGAATTTTGTCGCTTCTTCGGCCTCGACGCCCTGCGCGACTGGTATCCCGCCGATATTCCGCCTCCTCCCATGTCTGCAACGCTCGCCATCGACGGCGCCGGTAAAACAGCCGAGGCGGTTTTTTACGAAGCCGTGACGCATACCTATCCCATCGCGCAGGACAGCGAACGGCTGAAACAGTCGCCCGCCATGTTCGAGAAACTGCGCGGAGACTATTGGATACGGCGCGAATGTAAGCACTTCAGCCTGCACCTTACCCGCGTCGCCGAAGAAACACGAAACGGACTGGCCGGGTTGGGGTTTACTCTACGATGAGAGGAAGATGGCTCTGAAATACACCGATACCGACCGTCATATTCTTCGTCTGGCCGTTCCGAACGTTATTTCCAACATTTCCGTGCCGCTGCTCGGTATGGCCGATACGGCCATCGCCGGCCGGTTGGGCGACGACGCGAATATCGCGGCCTTGTCGATCGGGACTACTATTTTTAACTTTATCTACTGGAACTGCGCCTTTCTGCGCATGGGTACGAGCGGCATCACGGCGCAAGCCTGCGGCGCGGGACGCCACGCCGAATGTGCCAACATGCTCGTGCGAGCCGTTTGGTTAGCCTTAGTCCTTGCGGCGCTGATCCTCGTCTTCCAACAGCCGATAGGGAAGTATTCGCTGGCGCTCATGCAGGGCAGCGACAAAGTGCAGGCGCTGGCTGCCGAATATATTTTCGCGCGTATCTGGGCTGTGCCCGCGTCGGTTCTTCTCTTCGCCATTCAAGGCTGGTACATCGGGATGCAGGACGCACGCACGCCGATGTACATCGCCATCCTCTCGAACGTAGCCAACATCGTGTTCAGTGTCGGATTCGTATTCGGTCTGGGGATGGGCATTTCGGGGGTAGCTTGGGGTACCGTCGTGGCACAATATGCGGGGCTGATCATGGCGGTGGTGTTCTGGCTTGTGAAGTATCGTCCGTACAGCGCTTATTTCAACCTCCGTGATTCGCTCAGGCTGGCTCCCCTCGTTCGTTTCCTGCATATCAACAAAGATATCTTTCTGCGTACATTCTGCATCGTTATTGCCTACACGTTTTTTACGGCCGCTTCGGCACGCTTCGGCGACGTGATACTGACGACGAATACCTTGCTGATGCAGCTCTTCACCCTCTTCTCCTATCTGGCCGACGGATTCGCCTACTCGGCCGAAGCGCTTTCCGGCCGTTTCGTGGGCGAACGCAACACTGAGACCCTACACCGGTTTATCCGCCGGCTGATGGGCTGGGCATTCCTCATCGCCGTATTGTTTGTCGGCTTATACCTCGTCGGCTGGAAAGAAATCTTAGGTTTTTTTTCCCCTTCGGACGAGATTATTGCCTGTGCCGGACAATACATCGGGTGGGTTATTGCCGTGCCGCTCATCGGGGCTGTACCGTTTATGATCGATGGCATCATGATCGGCGCCACACGGACAAAGATTTTACGCAACACCGTTTTCCTCTCCACCGTCCTCTATCTGGCAAGTTTTTATGCTTTGTCGCCGTGGCTCGGTAATACGGCGCTCTGGATCGCTTTTTTGATTTTCCTCTCCGCGCGCGGACTGTTGCTCTATTTTGCTTCCGACCGGCTGAACGTCGAAAAAATAATCCACGACCGCTTTTGATATTCCAACTGTTTTTCACTACTTTTGCAGATACCTCGTAAAGAGAGACATCGTGAAAAACGGTCTCGAACAGAAAACAATCAGACCTTTTCACTTGGAATGTAATAAGAATAACAAATGATTAAACTGACATGAATCGATTAGCAGATATCGGACTGATAGGTCTCGCCGTGATGGGCGAAAACCTCGTACTCAATATGGAGAGTAAAGGCTTTACGGTAGCCGTTTTCAACCGTACAGTGGCGAAGGTCGACAAATTCGTTGACGGACGCGGCAAGGGCAAGAATTTCATTGCGGCACATTCGATCGAAGAACTTTGCCGATCGCTCAAACGTCCGCGCAAGGTGATGCTCCTCGTCAAAGCGGGGCAGGCGGTCGACGACTTTATCGAACAACTGATCCCCTTCCTCGAAGCGGGCGATGTGATTATCGACGGGGGGAACACGCATTTCCCCGATACCGTTCGCCGCACGAAATACGTCGAAAGCAAAGGACTGCTATATATCGGCACCGGAGTCTCGGGGGGCGAAGAGGGCGCGCTGAACGGCCCGTCGATGATGCCCGGAGGGTCGAAAGCCGCCTGGGAACTTGTCAAACCGATCTTCCAATCCGTCTGTGCGCAGGCCGACGGAATGCCTTGCTGCGACTGGGTAGGCGAAGACGGTGCCGGACATTTCGTCAAGATGGTACACAACGGCATCGAGTATGGCGACATGCAGCTTATTGGCGAAACATATCAGATGATGAAAGAGTTACTTGGCCTGTCGAACCTCGAGATGCACGAAGTTTTTAAGGAATGGAACGAGGGCGAGCTGGACAGCTACCTGATCGAGATTACCCGCGACATCCTTGCCTGTCGCGACGAGGAGGGCGAGTTCGTCATCGACCGGATACTCGACACCGCCGGTCAGAAAGGCACCGGCAAATGGACGGCCGTCGTAGCTCTCGACGAGGGGGTGCCTCTGACCCTGATTGCCGAGGCCGTATTCGCCCGTTGTTTGTCTGCACAAAAAGACGAGCGTGTGGCAGCCTCGCACGAATTGTGTTGCCCCGCACCCTCTTTCTCCGGAGATAAAAAAGCGTTTATCGAAGATCTTCGGCAAGCCCTGTATGCCTCCAAGATCGTATCGTATGCTCAAGGCTATGCCTTGATGCGCGAAGCTGCCCAAACATACGGATGGGAGTTGAACAATGGCGGCATCGCCCTGATGTGGCGCGGCGGATGCATCATCCGCTCGGCTTTCCTCGGAAAAATCAAAGAAGCGTTCGACAGGAATCCCGACCTCACCAACCTGCTGCTCGACCCGTTCTTCAAAGAAAAGGTACTGGCGGCGCAGGCAAGCTGGCGACGCGTCGTAGCCGCCGCTGCAATGAACGGCATCCCCATACCGTCGATGAGCGCCGCACTCAACTACTTCGACGGCTATCGTACCGAACGTTTGCCGGCCAATCTGCTGCAAGCGCAACGCGACTATTTCGGCGCACATACCTACGAACGTACCGACCGGCCGCGCGGCGAATTTTTCCATACGAACTGGACCGGTAAGGGAGGAGATACATCCGCATCGACGTATACGGCGTAAAATCTCTATTCTTCACATATGAATATAAACAACATGAAAAAGATGCTTATTCTTTGCATGGTGGCGCTATTGGCAGCCTCATGCAGTACCGTGCCGTTGACGGGTAGAAGGCAGATGCTGCTAGTCTCCGATTCGGAGTTGCTGACAGCCAGTCTGACTCAGTATGACCAATATATGAAGACGGCAAAGAAATCGACCGATAAAGACAAGACAGCTACCGTAGTGCGTGTCGGCAAAAAAATTGCCGAAGCGACCGAAACTTATCTGAAGCAAAACGGTCTGGAAAATGAACTGAAGCATTTCAGATGGGAGTTTAATCTGATTAATGACAATCAGGTGAATGCTTTCTGCATGCCCGGAGGCAAAATCGTGGTCTACGAAGGATTGCTCCGGTTGACAGCTTCGGACGACGAGTTGGCGGTCGTTGTCGGTCATGAAGTGGCGCACGCCGTGGCCAAGCATAGCAATGAACGTATGAGTCAAGGGTTAATGACCCAATTTGGGGCTTCTATTGTCAATGCCGCACTCAGTGAAAGATCGATGGCCATGCGACAGTTGGGGGCAACCGTTTTCGGACTGGGTGCACAGCTGGGTGTCATTCTTCCCTACTCCCGCAAACATGAATCCGAGGCCGACTATATGGGTTTGGTGTTTATGACCATGGCCGGATATAATCCGGAGGTGGCTGTTACGTTCTGGCAAAAAATGTCGACAGCCGGAAACGGGGGGACTCCCGAAGTGCTGAGCACACACCCCAGCGATGCAACACGCATCGCCGCCATCAAAAGGTATCTGCCTGAGATGGGAAAATATAAAATGAAGAATTAATCTAACTCCGTTCCCTTAGGTAACTTATTTTTATTTTTATGATTATCCGTATTTATACCTAAACTCATTTTTATAGGTTACGCAAGCTACGAGCAATCTTCCAAAGAGGGCTTCTCCCCAGTATCTTCGATTAAACTTATAACAGAATTCATCGAGATAATTTTGTAAGAATTCGGGCT
>NZ_JUET01000043.1 GCF_001006485.1 Tannerella forsythia | reverse complement strand
TTCGCGTTCGGATAACCACGCATAACAATTAACCATTGACAATTAACCATTAATTTGTCATTCAGAGCGAAGCGAAGAATCTCTTCCTTTTACCCCGCGAGATTCCTCACTATGTTCGGAATGACAAAGGCGGCGTCTAAATCCATATTCATTCAGGCTTTCAGCCCTCCGCTGAGAGGTTGCCTGTTTTCCCAACGCTTCGCTTCGCTCTTCCCCCCTTTGAAGGGGGGCTGGGGGGGGATGTCCCTCCGCGTTCGGATACCGTGTACCCGGCATAACAATTGACAATTAACAATTAACCATTAACCATTAATTTGTCATTCAGAGCGAAGCGAAGAATCTCTTTTCCTTTACTCCGCGAGATTCCTCACTACGTTCGGAATGACAAGAGGAGGTGTTCGGAATGACAAAGGGGATTATTTGCGTTGATTCGCGCCATTTGCGAAATTCGCGTTCGGATAACCACGCATAACAATTAACAATTGACAATTAACCATTAATTTGTCATTCAGAGCGAAGCGAAGAATCTCTTCCCTTTACCGGGGCGGGATTCCTCACTGTGTTCGGAATGACAAAGGGGGTTATTTGCGTTGATTCGCGCCATTTGCGAAATTCGCGTTCGGATAACCACGCATAACAATTAACCATTGACAATTAACCATTAATTTGTCATTCAGAGCGAAGCGAAGAATCTCTTCCTTTTACTCCGCGAGATTCCTCACTACGTTCGGAATGACAAGAGGAGGTGTTCGGAATGACAAAGGGGATTATTTGCGTCCATTCGCGCCATTTGCGAAATTCGCGTTCGGATAACCACGCATAACAATTAACCATTGACAATTAACCATTAATTTGTCATTCAGAGCGAAGCGAAGAATCTCCTTCCGTTATCCCGCGAGATTCCTCACGGTGTTCGGAATGACAAGAGGAGGTGTTCGGAATGACAAAGGGGGTTATTTGCGTTGATTCGCGCCATTTGCGAAATTCGTGTTCAGACAACCCGGCATAACAATTAACTGTTATGTATCAGCAGTTCGTTGACATTTTTAAGCGACAAAAGTGTGTCAGCAGTTCGTTGACATCTTAATCCGGGAACTGTATCAGCAGTTCGTTTACAACCCCATGGGGTTGGCCGCCCATTAGGGCGTCTAAAATATCAGGAGTTCGTTGACATATTGTTTACTTTGGAAGATTCATAGCAAAGGGGAAATAATGAAATATTATATGGTTTCGAGAAACCACCAGAACAAATTTATCCAAGATGATTTCAGCCATAACATACGAATATTTCAATTCCTCGTTTACGATGAAAACAGCATCAAGGATATGTAATTTTAAATCGCTTCGTATAAAGCGGATAAAAATCAGGGAACCTTCCTCGACAGGAATTTTGGCATTCAAGTCAATTTTCCGTGATAGTTTCCATCGTTTTTCAGGCGGATCAGTCACTTGATTCGGAGTTCGGTTCCGGATGCACCCATAGCGGTGATTGGCGTTGTGGAAGTTACTGAAAGTTGCAGCTTCATCTTTGATTTCCTCAAAACCGGAAAAAATGCGTGAAGCAAAAAAGCGTTTCTCCACGTTGTGATTAAACTTCTCAATAACGCCATTTCGCCAAGGCTCTGCCGGAGGAATGAAAACGGGCGTAACTCCGTACGAAAGTGTCACTTTAAGCAATAGCCCCAAACTCCTGGGATGTTTGTTGCTTCCCCTGAAAGAAAGCTCGTTGTCCATTTGCAAAAAATCGGGTAACTGAAAATTCTCCCAAAAATCTATCAGGCAGGGAACAATGCTTTTCGCCGATTTGTTTTTGACCGGATAAACTTCCGCATGGTGGGTTTCCACATCCATTATCGAGTAAAAGTAAAATTTAAATCCACCTTTCAGGTAGCAAGGACCGATTAAATCCATTTGTTGTACATTAATGAAACTTGACGGATATTCTGCGTTTTTCCGCATCTTGCCGCGTGATTTGTTTTGCAGTCCGTTGCGTTTGATGACCCGGTTGATGGTGGCCGTAGAGGGTGGTTTTATCCCCGCCTCATTCAACTTGTAAAAGATATTGACGGCTCCGTTCTGATGGTAAGGGTTTGACTCAAGTTCCTTGCGGATGTTGATAATGGCCGTTTCCGTTTCATTAGGAATGCGGTTTCTAATATTCTTTGGGGCATTGGAATGGGCCTGATGCCAATTCTCTTTCTCCGGTGATGCCGAATGCCGTTTAATCCATTTGTACACCCATTGACGACTGCGATTCAATTGTGAACTTATTTCCTGTACAGACAGGCCTTGCAAGTGAAGGACAATGGCTTGTTTTCTTAAAATTTCTTCTTCTTCTTTATTGTTCATAGTTTTTTTACTATAAACAATTAATGTAAACAGTGGGTCAAAGAACTTTTTAAGTTCGGGTAAACGAACTCGTGATACAAATTGGTAATTAAACCGTCAACGAACTTATGATATAATTTACACACTTAGATGTAAACGAACTTATGATACAAAAGTGTCAACGAACTTATGATATTTATCACCTACTTTTTACGCCCCTGAAACGAAAACGACCGACCCGACGGAAAGACGCATAAAAAATGTCGGATATGCGAGAAGCAGGTAAAAAGAAAATGGAAACTCAACTCCCTCACCTCTGAAATCCGCATAAAATCAAAAAAATCAGACAAGATGAAACTGAGATACAAAATATCAATTTGGGTGGCACTTGCACTCGCAGGGTCTCTCCTTTGGGGCGGAAGCATTTGGCTTTGGCTGGCAGAGATATGTGTGGGAAAATTCCTCATTCGGATGCGCTAAGTAGCCGTGTTACAATGTCAGTTAATAATTCAAGACAACTCTGAATGAAAAAACGGCTGTCAACTTTATGTTGATGGCTGTTTGCCTAGTCAATCGTACCAATGTTTATGTGTCACCAGACAGGTAATCTTTGGGATGTGGAAATTTTATGTTTTAGAATACCAGTAATAACATTACCGCTTTAAATAAGCAATTCAAAGATAACAAAGAAGATGAAAAATATAAAATTAAGCAATTTGGTTTAATATTTTGTGTAAGATTATGAGAAAGTGAAATAATTTCACTACCTTTGTGGCATTAAACTGAGATATATGGAAGATGTAAATCGTATCAAGTTGGTATTAGTTGAAAAGAAACGCACAAACAAATGGCTATCAGAACAGATGGGAGTAACCCCTTCCACTGTCTCAAAATGGTGTACCAATTCTTCTCAGCCTGACCTTCCAAGCCTTTTGAAGATTGCAGACTTGCTTGAAGTTGATATTAGAGAATTGATAGTTCGCGAGTACAAATCTTATTTGTTGTCGCAAGAATCAAAGTAAGGCATGGTAGTCAATGGTGTTGATATAGAAGTTGAGCGTAAGCCCATTAAGAACCTCCATTTGGCGGTCTATCCACCCGATGGAAGGGTTCATGTGTCTGCTCCACAGTCATACACTGATGAGCAGATTAAGCTCTTTGTCCTAAAGAAATGGATATGGCTGGTCCAAAAACGTAAAGAGACGACATCGTACACATTCCAAAATGAACGTGAATATGTGTCTGGCGAAGCCCATTACTACAAAGGTGAACTGTATCGCCTAAAGGTTATAAGAGACAATACCTGTACCTTTCATGTAGAAATTCAAGGAGACTACATAAATGTTTATGTCTATGAACGTACCACAAAGGAAAATATCGCAAATATCCTTTGGAACTGGTACAAAGAACAAATAACTCCAACAATAGAGTTGTATGTGGCTAAATGGGAAAACATCCTCGGTGTCAAAGTTGCCGAGTGGACAGTTCAGCAGATGCAGTCAAGTTGGGGGAAATGCCACAAAGACACTGGTAAGATAATGTTCAATCTTCAGCTGGCCAAGAAACCATTGAACTGCATTGAATATGTGGTTGCCCATGAGCTGACTCATCTCATTGAGCAAAATCATACAGATAAATTCAGGCATATCCTTGGGACTTACCTCCCAGGATGGCAAAAGATAAAAGAACAATTAAATGAATTCCCCCTATAAGACTATGGCAACGTATCAAGAACAAAGGGAAAGAGATTATCAGAATAAGCTCGTCAAGCGTTTTGTTGACGAACTTCATTATAAATATCTCGGTAATTGGCAGTATGCCAAAGGCGAGACAGTCAACAGTTTGGGCAAGCAAAACTCTCCCATCCTTGATGATGAGGTTCGGTTATACCTGAAAGCCCAGAAGAAAAAGGACAAAACGCCGAAATACACGGAACGGCAGATAGAAGATGTCCTATTTCAGCTAAAAAGCAAAGCCAGACTTGGAAATGCCAAGATGAGCGGCCTGATGCAATGTAACACAGACTTGTATGATGTCTTGATGTCCGGCATAAAATCTCAACCAGATCCAGAATTCAATCATGAGGATGTGATGTTCTTCGACTTTGACGACTATAGCAACAACAATTTTGCCATAGCCGAAGAAGTTAGTTATATAGACCCATTGTTGGGAAAAAACAAGCGTCCTGATATTGTTGTCTATGTGAACGGCATCGCCTTAGCTGTCATCGAGCTGAAACGCAGCCTTGTCAACTATGAAGAGGGCATCAAGCAACACCTGTCAAACGAGCGAGACTTCATCCCTTCTTTCTTTACAACAATCCAGTTCACCATCGCCTCCAACGACGGAGTGGAGTTCCGTTATGGAACGATAGGCACACCTTTGAAGTTCTGGTGCAAGTGGAAACGTGATACTACCAAGTTGGGCGATATCCTCACAGAACAGGAATCTTATAGCATGTTTTTCAACAAAGAGAATTTCATGTTCTTCTTCCGCTATGGCGTGTTGAACGACGGCGGTATCAAGAAAGTGCTTCGACCGCATCAGATATATGCCATCAAGGCAGCAGCCGCACGTATGCCAAAGAAAGAGAGTGGAGTTATTTGGCATTCGCAAGGTTCTGGAAAAAGCCTTACAATGGTAGCACTGGCTTCATATATACGTCGTAATTATGAGAATCCTCGTGTTGTGGTCATCACTGACCGTAAGGAACTCGATTTACAGTTGGCTGGAACCTTTATAAAGGGAGGCAACACGCTTCATCGAGCCACTTCCAGTAGCGACCTTCTCGACACACTTAATAAAGGTGAGGAATGGCTCATCTGCTCACTCATCCACAAGTTCGGTGCAAACGGTTCTGAGGATGAAGCAGAGAAAGACGAATCTGGTACAAAGGTAAGTTTAGACGAATACCTTGATGAACTGCAAGCTATCATTGCACAGAAATATGGCAACAATTTCAGTGTTAAGGGTGACAATATCTTTGTCTTTGTCGATGAATGCCACCGTACACAGAGTGGTCGGCTTCATGAAGCCATGCGAACTATCATGGGTAAAGAGATTATGCTCATCGGTTTCACAGGCACACCTCTCTTGAAAAAAGACAAAGGTGATATGTTTAACCGCATCAAGAGCATGTCAGAACGTACCTTTGGCCCGTATATCCACAAGTATTTACACAAACAAGCTGTGGAAGACAAGGTTGTCCTTGACCTGCAATATGAATATCGCAACGTAGAACAGCAACTTATCAACAGACAGAAAGTTGACCAGAAACTGGCTGCTTTGACAACTGGGCGTGAACTGACCGACGAGCAACGAAGGATGGTAGAAGACCGCTGGGCAACCTTGGAAAAAGTCTATTCGACGAAGGAACGCATTGAGCGAATTGGGTACAGCATCCTCGATGATATAGGATTTGGCTTGTTGCAGCACGACTGGAGCAACGCCATGTTGGTTGCCGGTTCCATCTATCAGGCTTACCGCTACTACAAATTCTTTACACAAGACAGCAGTAACACCCAGCTTAGAAGACGTGTTGCTGTGGTAACGAGCTACGACCCGATGGATAGCGACATTGCCAATGATTCGGCTGATACCAGCAAAGAAACGGAGGCTAAGTTCAAATATGATTGGGCAAAGCAGTCATTCAAGGATGCTGGCGATGGTATCAACAACGCTGATGACTATGAGAAATGGGCTAAGAATCTCTTCATCAAGCGTCCAGCTCAGATGAAACTACTCATTGTTGTAAACAAGTTGCTCACAGGATTTGATGCCCCATGTGCTACAGTCCTCTACATTGATAATGATATTAAAGACCATACATTGTTCCAGGCAGTATGCCGTGTGAACCGCCTTGGCGAGGACATCAAGGACGAGGAAGGCAACGTAATTGTCAGGACACACAAGGAATTTGGCCGTATCATCAGCTTCAAGAACTTGTTCGACAGTATTGAGGATGCCGTTGTTAAGTTCAACGATGGTGAAGGTTTCTCTGGTCTTGATGATGTTGACGTGGAAGGACTGCTCGATAGTGCAGTCAACAAATGCAAGGAAAAACTGAAGGCTGCAACAGAAGCCTATGAAGGGCTGAAAGCTATTTGGGAAAGCAAAGGCTTGACAGAGTTAGAATTACTTGCGGACTACTACGTGACCGAACAGAAAGGTGAAACCCCTGCACAATGCCGCCGAAACCTCATGTATAGTATAACAGGTGGTATGGTTGCGACATATAACAACATATCCGACTATTTCAGACAGACAGACTTCACGCCAAAACAGATAGAACGCTTTGCCTCACTCTCCCGTGAGGCTGGAACCATACAGCGCAAGGTGCGCCAGAAGTCAGGTGATGACTTCGATCCACGCACTCTTGACCCCGATATGCGTCAACTTCTTGACCAGCATATCCGTGCGGAAGATGCTGAGACGTTAGTGGAAGCTTCTGCCGACTTCTCTTTCCTCGACCTTATCAATGATGCTACCGACACAGACAAGGCTGCTGATGAAGCCATCCGTCAAGCAGGTGGTAATGCCAATGGAGCTGCTGAAGTCATTGAGGGTAAGGCTCGCCGTGTCAATACCGACTGGAACAGTGGTGACCAGGAGGAACAAAGGGCTTTCAGCGAGAGGTTGCAGGCTTTGCTTGACCAACTGAGGGAAAGCAATGCTACCGCCAAAGAGAGAATCAAGGCACTCATTGAGCATATCAAAGCTATCAAGCATGGCAGTGAGGTGCCAGAAGGCCTTAATAACAAGCGTCGCAAGGCTTTATGGAACAACCGTGCAGCATGGAATGCTCCTGCAGATGACAGCGAGGTGATAGAAATCATCAAGAAGATAGATGACTTCATCTACCGCAATGCAGGGGCTAACTGGCAAGATCCCGACAGCAATGCCAGTTGGGACTTGCGTGACGACCTGCAAGCAATGTTCCCATCGTTCAGCGAACAAGACATTTATGAGATTTACCGTCTCGCTTCACAAAATTCATAACAGATAATTGAAATATAATATATGGCAATAAAGAAATCACAGTTATACAGTGCACTCTGGGAGTCGTGCAATGCACTACGCGGCTCGATGGATGCCAGTCAGTATAAGGACTACGTGCTGATAGTCCTCTTTGTAAAGTATCTTTCAGATAAGGTTGGACAGCCGGGCTTCCGTCTTAGAGTGCCAGAGGGATGCCGTTTCAAGGACTTTGTAGCCCTGAAGCAGGATGACAAGATTGGCGAGAAGATGAACACCAAACTGGAGGCCATCAAGGAAATGAATGCCCGACAGATTGGTGACCTTGCGCTGCCTAACTTCAACGACCCCACAAAACTGGGCAGTGGACGCACGATGGTTGATACCTTGTCAAAGCTTATCGGCGTATTTGAAAATGATGCACTCGACTTCTCGCATAACCGTGCTGCTGATGATGACCTTCTGGGCGATGCTTATGAATACTTGATGAAGAACTTTGCCGCCGAGAGCGGTAAGAGTAAAGGACAATTTTATACCCCTGCTGAGGTGAGCCGTGTAATGGCAAAGTTACTTCGTATCGACGAACTTGACCGTGCCGAGCATACTATCTATGACCCCGCCTGTGGCTCTGGCTCTCTATTGCTGAGAGCCTTGGCAGAAGCCAGCAATCCCCGTGTGTCTATCTTCGGACAGGAGAAGGACAGCAGCACGGCGGCATTGGCTAAGTTGAACATGCTGCTTCACGGCATCAGCAGTGCCGACATCAAGGTGGGTGACACTTTGGCCGACCCACAATTCAAGCAGTATGGCATGGTCAGCACTTTTGATGTGTGCGTAGCCAATCCTCCTTTCTCTATGAAGAACTGGCTGGCATCGGGCATGGAAAATGACCAGTATAACCGTTGGACTGCTAACTTGTTGCCACCTGACAAGTGTGGTGACTATGCATTCCTTCTTCACCTCATTGCATCAATGAAGACAGATGAAGGACGTGGTGCTTGCATTCTGCCACATGGTGTTCTTTTCCGTGGCAATGCAGAATACGACATCCGCAAGCATATAGTCAAGCAACATTATATCAAGGGTATCATAGGATTGCCGCCAAACATTTTCTTTGGCACAGGCATTCCAGCTTCCATCGTCATCATAGACAAAAAGAACAAGGATAGCCGCAAGGGAATCTTCTTTATTGATGCAAAGGATGGCTTCAAAAAAGATGGTGCAAAGAACCGTCTGCGCGAGCAGGACATCAAGCGCATTGTGGATGCTTGGAATGCACAGCAACCCATTGACCATTATTGTCGACTGGTGGAATGGAGCGAGATTGAACGCAACGACTACAACTTGAACATTCCACGTTACATCCAACCCAAGGACACCGAGATACAGCATGACATCGAGGCTCATTTGCATGGCGGCCTTCCTGCCCATGATGTGGACGAGATGCAGGAGTACTGGAACGCCTGTCCTTCATTGAAGGTCAGCCTGTTCAACAATACGGCAAACGGTTACTATCATCTCAAGCCAGCAAAGGCAGATATCGCTCAGGTAATAGAGAAAGATCCTTCTTACGTCTCGCAGAATGGTCGCTTTTCAACACTTCTGAATAAATGGAAAGCGGAGATTATGCCACAGATGAAAGCCGTCGGTCAGGGCGCACGCCCCATGGAGCTGATTGCCAAATGGTCAGAGTCGTTACTTGACAAGGCAAAAGAACATAGTGGACTGGTGGATGCATACGAAGTCTATGATGTATTGCTCAACTACTGGGCAGACGTGATGCAGGATGACTGCTACATGATTGCTAACGATGGGTGGACATATCCCGAAGTAAAAGCCTTGAAGTCGGGCAAAGGTGACAAGAAGAAGGCTATCATGTACGACGAGATTGTTTGCGACCTTGTGCCTGTCAGCATAGTTCTTGCAGAATACTTCACTGCCGAGACCACTAAGATTGCAAAATTGTCGTTTTCTATAGAGAGCCTACAACAGGAATTGTCCTACCTCGTGGAGTCGAATACCGACGTATTCCGTTTCAACTATGATGACGAAGACGATAAGCCTGTCAATGTGAAGATTGCTGATGTGAAGAAAGCCATCAAGAATGCAAAGACTGATGGCACGAGCAAGGAGGACTTGGCAATCCTGAAGCTTTGGGAATCTACATATACGAAGAAGGAGGGGTATGTTTCCCAATGGAAGCAGAAGCGAACCGAACTCACTGAGGCAGTTGTGGCGAAATATGCCGCCCTGACAGAGGATGAAATACAGATGTTAGTGGTTGAACGCAAGTGGCTTGCAAGTGTTGTCGGTGCTTGTGAAGCCTTGATGCAAAACGTCACACACCAAATAACAAGCGATGTAACCTCCCTTGCCGAGCGTTATGAGGTGACACTGGACGCAACCAAGGGCAAAGTGAACGATTTGGAGCAGGAGGTACTTCGTTCACTCAAAGAGATGGGATTCTCCTTGTAAAATATATTTTTATATGAACAAGAGAAAAGCAAAACATACAGAAATAACTGTTCTATATAACTTGCCAGAAAATTGGGCAGATGAGACGGCGTTTTCATTCGAGCATCTGTCTGAACTGGTGTTGCAGTTGCACGATTCCGCCTATTCGGCAACCGTGAAAGCGATAAACCGCTTTGCCACGATAAGAAACTATGTCATCGGATTCTACATCGTGGAGTATGAACAGCATGGCAATGACCGTGCCACGTATGGCGACCGTCTGCTAAAGCGTTTGGCTGAGCGTGTGGACAAAAGGGGAATCAATGAAACATTGCTCACAAATAGTCGTAAGTTCTATTTGACTTATCCTCAAATAAAAGACTACCTGACTGCAATTTCTCCGACAGCATCGGAGAAATCTTTGGAGAAAAGTCCGACGGCGTCGGATAAATTCACTACACCGGCAGAAAAGTTGATGTCTAATCTATCCTTTTCCCATATCGTTGAGCTGTTGACAGTTGATGATTCTTTAGCACGTTTTTTCTACGAAACAGAGAGTGTCCGTTGCTGCTGGAGTGTAAAAGAGCTACGCAGACAAATCTCGACAAACCTCTACTTCCGTGCAGGAGTGAGTGAAAAGCCTGAACTCTTGCTGGAAAGGACAGAAGTTAACACATCGCCAACTCTTACCATTAGGGATCCATTCTCGTTTGAGTTTCTTGGCTTGCGCCCAGAAGCCTTCACGGAAAGCGATTTGGAGAATGCACTGATAACGCATCTGCAAGACTTCCTACTCGAAATGGGCAAGGGATTTTGTTTCGAGGCACGGCAGAAACGGATGATTATAGACGATGAATACTATTTTGCCGACTTGGTTTTCTATAATCGTATATTGCATTGCAATGTAATCATCGAACTGAAAGACGACGAGTTCCGCCATGCCGACCTCAGCCAGCTCAATGCCTACGTTTCATATTTCAGGGAGAATGAAATAAACCCAGGTGACAATCCTCCTGTTGGCATACTGCTTTGCACTCGCAAAGGCGACAAGATGGTGGAGTATGCTTTGGCAGGCATGGACAACAACCTGTTTGTGTCCACCTATATGCTTTCGTTGCCCGACAAGAAAACATTACAAGACTTCCTGTTAAAAGAGATTACCAAATGATTGAAACAAGATTCAAAGATACAGAGGTCGGGAGGATTCCTGAGGATTGGAAAGTGAAACTTATCAAGGATATTTGTGCTGTAAAAAGAGGAGTACGCGTTACACGTCAGATATTGAATCCTACCGGCATTTACCCTGTTTATCAAAACACTGATTATCCCATGGGGTTCTACAGTAAGTATAACGTAGAAGCTAACATACCATTTGTAATAGTTGGTGGTTCTGCTGGATTAATAGGAAAAAGTCCCGTCAGATATTGGGCAGCTGATGATTGTGCTTATTTTGCCAATCTTAATGGCATTAGTAAAGATTTTCTTTATTATGAATTACTCTTTAGACATCTTGATATAAAAAAAGAGGTACGTACCGCAAGTATTCCACGGCTTGACAGGTCAGCCATAGAGAAGTTAGTATTGGGACTTCCCCCTATTTCCGAGCAGACTCGCATAGCCACAGCACTTTCTAATGTCGATGCCCTAATCTCGGAGTTGGATAAACTGATAGAAAAGAAACGTGCCATTAAGCAAGGTGCCATGCAGCAACTCCTTACAGGCAAGAAACGCCTCAAAGGATTCTCCGAGCCATGGGTGGAGAAGAAGTTGGGTGAAGATGCTACAATTCTTCGTGGTGGTTCACCACGTCCTATTGAGGACTATATAACTGATAGTCAAGATGGGTTAAATTGGATAAAAATCGGTGATGTGAAGCCCGAAGATAAGTATCTACGTAAAACTGCTGAGAAAATCAAAAAAGAGGGTTTATCTAAAACTCGTCAAGTGAAGAAGGGTGACTTTATTCTCTCTAACTCTATGAGTTTTGGAAGACCTTATATATTAGATATAGATGGTTGTATTCATGACGGATGGCTTGTTATACAAGACTATCAAGAGGCTTACGATATGCAGTTCTTGTATTATATCCTTTGTTCGGATGCCATTATGAACCAATATGTATCAATGGCGGCAGGTAGCAGCGTACAGAACCTTAATAAGGAAAAAGTTACCAACGTATTGCTATATGCACCAACTTCATTACAAGAGCAATCAGCCATAGCCTCCGTCCTCACCTCGATGGACAACGAAATCTCTGCTCTTGAAGCCAAGGAAGCGAAGTATGAGCAGATAAAGCAAGGCATGATGCAGCAGTTACTCACTGGTAAAATAAGACTGGTGGAAACTGCGGTCAAGACTAATACAACATCGGCAAATGTTCATTTCCGAAGGAGTGTTTTGGCGGCAGAGATTGCAGATAGGCTATGTGAAGAGCCGACATTTGGACATGTGAAGATGGAGAAAATACTGTTCCTTTCCGAACGCTTATGTCATATAGAAACCGGCTCGCATTACCACCGAGATGCGGCAGGTCCTTATGACAACCGCGCCCTACGCTCCATTGATAGTCAGTTGAAAAAGCAGAATTGGTTTGAGGTACGACGGACAGAGAAAGGGTACAGATATGTGCCAATGCAAAACCGTGGCAAGCATAAAACGTATTTTGATAAATACTTTTCTGCCATTTTGCCCATATTCGAAAAAATCATTGGTACGTTTAAGACACAAAACACAGAGCGGTGTGAAATCGTTGCCACGCTCTATGGTGCATGGGAGGATTTACTAAACAGCAACAAGACTTTCACGGATACCGACATCGTAAATGAGGTGCTGAATAACTGGCATGAATCGAAGAAGCGAATATCAAAAGAACGTTGGTTAAACGCTATCCAATGGATGCGCGAGAACTGTTTTGCACCTGATGTTAGAAATGACTAATAATAAACTTAAAGATAGTTATGAGATACGTCTTCGCTGCGTCACATGTGGTTGTGAAGAGCAATTTGAGTTCAATGAAGACAAATCATACATTAAATGTACATTCTGTAACAGAGAATACTTTGGTGGCATTGAGGAATTGAAAGAACTCAACCAAGAAGCCTTTGATGAGGTCAAGGAAGAAATGCAGAAAGATGCTGCATCTTACATCAAAGACCAGCTTAAGAATGCTTTCAAAGGTAATAAACATATCAAAATAAAGTAAATATGGATTGGGTTGAATTTGTAAAAGATTGGGGCGGACTGATTCTTTCTGCCTTAGGAATAATTGGTGGTGTTTTTGCATACTTGCGACATGACCGCAAGTTGAAGTTACAAGAGAAACGCTTGAACGATCTTCAAATTCGCCAGTTACAGAAAGCAGAAGCGAAAGAACTTCAGGCAGATATTAAGTGTAATGCGTATAGAAGCAAGTCAAATTCAATCGTTAAGATTGTGAATGCAGGCCCTGCTGACGCATCGAATGTAAGAGTTGAAATACTCGACCAAGATAAATTAGATGGGTTAATCTTCTTTCACCAAAACTGGGGGCCATACGATTTAATCAATGCAGCAAACAGTGTTGAGGAAAGGATTGCTTTGTGTGAAGGGCATGATGAATTTATCAAGTTGAAAATTGTATGGGACGATGACTTCTGTAAAAATCGAGAAACAATTCTCAATGTCCAATTATCTTAATAGCGATATCGAAAAATGAACAGACTTGTCATCATAGGAAACGGATTTGACATGGCGCATGGTCTCAAAACCAGTTATATGGACTTTATTAACTGGTATTGGGACAGGCGAGTAGATGCTTTTGTGGGTAACACCTCAAAGGTGTCGGAAGACTGTCTGTGCAATTTGATTTTCAAAGATGGTTCTAACCTTAGTTGCTGGAATGCGTTAGCATTTGAGAACTCATATTTCAGGGATTTTCGTGGAAACAGAAAGTGCTCTGGCTATGAGGTGATAAGGGAAATGCAAGATAATCCTGATATATTCACGATTGACTGCACTCCGTTCTTCGGAACAATCATACAGTCAATAGAAACGAGAGGCTGGGTTGACATTGAGAACGACTACTACCAATTGTTGAAACAGTGTACACAGGGTGAAGACTGCAGCTATACAGTCAAGGAACTTAATGAGCAGTTAGCTTTCCTACAGGATAAACTCATTGAATATCTTCGTAGCATTGGTACGCCCCAGCCCAAAGAAGAGTTGAGGAATGCCATGATAGCCCCCCCCCTCAACCCAGAGGATTTCTCAACGGAAGGGAGAAAGAAAGCATTGGAGGACATAGGGCTTGACATAAAGAGTATTGCAGAGTTGCGATATAATCATGAGGAAAGAAACAAACTATTTCCCGGACGAGTCATGCTCCTGAGTTTCAATTACACACCAACTGCCAATATGTACGGTAATTTCAACCTTGAACACAAATTCATTCATGGCGAACTGGAACACCCTGAGAATATCATCTTTGGCTATGGTGATGAACTTGACAAGCACTATCAGGACATTCTTGACAGAAACGACAATGAACTGCTGAAGAACGTGAAGTCAGTAAAGTATCTGGAAACAAGGCACTACAAGGATATGCTGGAGTTCCTGATGTCAGCTCCATTCCAGGTAATGATCATGGGACACTCCTGCGGCAACTCCGACAGAACTCTGCTCAACACCGTCTTTGAGCATGAGAATTGTATATCAATAAAGCCCTTCTACCACAAATGGGAAGATGGCAGCGACAACTATCTGGGACTTGTGCAGAATATCTCACGCAACTTCACTAACATGCGGTTGTTCAGGGATAGAGTCGTGAACAAGGAGCTGTGTAAAACAATGTAATACAAAAATTAAAACTCATAGATATGGCAACAAGAAGATTTGCAGTAGCTCTTTTGAGCGTGTTCATGGCTGTTGCATCATCTGCAGCCAACAAGGATTTAGAAAAGGACATTACAATGGTGTCCTATGAACAAGGATGGCTTGATAGCGAAGGAACTTTGGTCTTGAAAAACAATTCAAGTGAGGAAGTCAAAATTTAGTATTCTTGATTACTTAGTCGCTCCTTAATATTTGCTTAATATTTTGTGATTCAACAAAATAATATTGAAAACAGTTGCATATATTTGCAGGAATTTGTATCTTTACAGAATAAAACCCTGCGAATTATGTTAGGAAAATTA
>NZ_JUET01000042.1 GCF_001006485.1 Tannerella forsythia | reverse complement strand
TCGCCATCAGCAATGCCAAGAGACAGTTGATAAATACGTTCCATGACATCAAGCCCGAATTCTTACAAAATTACTTAGATGAATTCTGTTACAAGTTTAATCGCCGATATTTGGGAGAAGCTCTTTTTGGAAGATTGCTCGTAGCTTGTGTAAGCTATAGAAATGAGTTTAGGTATAAGTGCGGATAATCATTAAACGATATAATGATATATTTTGAAAGGTATTTTCTATGGGGCGGTGAAAGTGCGCAATGAATAAGTGTTTTTTCAATCGGTCACTCGGTATTTCCGGATAAAGATAGCGTGTGTTTGTGTGGATTTATGAAACACTGGTCAAGAGCAAATATACCGTTTATCGGGAAAAAACGACCGTTCGTTAGGAAAAATGCTACCGTTCGTTAGAAAAGCGGAGTATAAATTAGAGCAAGAGGGAGAGGATAATTATCTTTGCTCCCGACATATTAAAATTTTATCGTATGAAAAAGTTAAAAAAAATCAAATTAAATCAGCTAAATCAAGCTGAAATGGAAGACCGGGCAATGAATATGCTTCGGGGTGGGAACACTTGCGGATGTGGATGCGATGGTCCAAGTGGAGATGAAGATAACTACAGCAGCAATTGGGATGGTAATTTATATTCACCCGGCGGAAACCAGCATTGTTCCTGGCCCGGAAGTGGAGACGTGACAGTATATGGAGGAAGTAAAGCTCCCGGTATGCCGTAACTCGTATCTTTATACAAGAATTTCTTTAAATTTTGATCCCTGTATGTTTTAAAGAAATTCTTGTATTTCACATTTGTAGAAACATGCTACTCGGAAAAATAGAATGAAAACAAGACCAAAAATAATCGTATTTACATTTATCTTTTGTCTTATTATCGGTTGTACTTCTGGTAATAAAAAGAAACAGGACATTAAAGAAACATCTTTTTTCTCCCTAAACATCAACGATGTAAAAAGCGAAATAGAATTTCCGCTCTCTGAATTGGTGGAGTCATTGGAAGTAATACCATTGGAGAATAAAGATGAAGCTTTTAGTAAAATAGGTGTAATTTATGTTTCGGATAATTATTTAGGAATGCAACCATATGGACAGTTTTCGTATAAATTATTCGATAAAAACGGAAAATTCATTTGCGATGTTGGAGCAAGAGGGCAAGGCCCCGGAGAATATCGAAATGTATATTTTTCCCAAATTAATGAAAAAAAAGAGCGTATTTATATCGTTTCTCATAATGCTAAAAAGATTCTAACGTATGATTTAAAGGGAATATTTTTAGAAAACGAGTGTATTCCTCTTGCAGCAAAGTTGCCTAAAGGTAGTTTTTATGTAAATAACGAACGTAAAGAGGTTACTGTTATTAGCTTGCCATTCCGAGGCGAGCAAGAAATGGTATGCTGGACACAGGATTTTAGCGGAAAACTTTTGCAATCAGTACCGGCAGAGCAATACGCTGTTATTCCCGATTACAGCAATGAGGTATATTCTTTTCGGAACACATCGTCCTATGATTTTCAATTGGGAGTTTTTTATCAAGAAAAACCGGATACACTTTACCATTACAATGTAAAAAATAACAGCGTGAATCCTGTTTTTACGTTAAATGCACCCATTAAGGCGGGTACTCTTGGATATCGGTATATGGAACTCCCTGATGATTATTTGGTAGCAAGATTGAATTTGAGAATGGGAGCTAATCCTGATAACGATGTAGAGTCTACAAAATTAATTTTAACGAACAAAAAAACTAAGAAATCTCAGTACGTTCGCATCATAAATGATTACTTAGGCGGTTGGGAATTTGATCCGTTCTTCCTTTCGTTTCGTATTCGAGATGGTTATTTCACTTACGCAATGGAACCAATAGAATTAAAAGAACTATTGGAAGAGTCGCTCAAAAAAGATGATTTACAACCCGATGTACGAAAAAGAATAACGGAACTCAACGCAAAGTTAGATATCAACGATAATAATGTTATTTTGATGGGGAAGCTAAAAAAATAAAAACTTAACAGTTATGCTTAAAAATAATATCATATTCTTTTCAAATAGTGGAAATTCCTATCTTTTTTCCTACAAAGACAAAGAATTCATTCCATTACATCCCGTACTTAAATCAATTATCCTTCTTAAACAACAAGACATTACTGATAATGAGTTATATTCCCATATAGAATTAGAAAGCTATCCTACTGAAATCATCAAAAGGTATATTGATAAGTATAATTATTTGGTGGATAACACCTTCCTTACTAATGAAGATATTGGAATAAAAGAGTTCGGTAAACTTAACAAACACATAATAGACAGACAAATTAATGACTTAAAGGTACTTACTTTTGAAGTTACTGATAAATGTAATTTACGGTGTCGCTATTGTGCCTATGGTGACATGTATAGCGGATACGATGAACGCAAAAGTAAAAACATGAGTTTCGAAACAGCTAAACATTTACTGGACTATTTATTCAATCGTTGGGAAAATTCTATCTCGATATCAGAGGAACGCAATATTGCAGTTGGTTTCTATGGAGGAGAGCCGTTGATGAACTTTAAGTTGATACAGAAGATTGTTGAATATATTTCGAAAAATCTACCTTCAAGTATAAATGTAATGTACAATATGACAACCAATGCATTACTTTTGGATAGGCATATTGATTATTTAATTAAGCATAACTTTAAACTTCTTGTCAGTTTAGATGGAGCTGAAGAAGATAATTGTGAACGAGTAACACCTAAAAACAAGAACTCTTTTTCCATTATATATCGAAATTTAAAGAATATTCAAATAACAAATCCAGAGTATTTTAAAAAAAACATTGCGTTTAATAGTGTTTTTCATTCTAAAAGCGATGTAAATAGAATTGTGGATTTCTTTAAAAGAGAGTTTGATAAAACGACTCAATTATCAGAAATCAATAATTCGGGGATAAAAGACGAAAAGAAATTCAGTCTGCTACAGAAAAGTGTATTCAAGAGTATTGATAATTCATCCAGATCATTGAAAATAGACAAGGAGCTTATGTATAATTCGCCTCGCATCTCTAATTTAACATATTTCTTACATCATTTAAGCAATGAAGTGTATAAGGACTATCGGTTGTTATTGTATGGAGATAAGAAATACTCATTATTGAACACGGGTTCTTGTGTCCCTTTTGAAAGGAAGATGTATCTTACAGTAAACGGTCGTATTTTAGTTTGTGAAAGAATAGACCATGAATTTTCTGTGGGATATGTAACTGAAAACGGGGTTGAACTTGACACTGATAAGATAGCTAAGAAATATAATTATTATTGCAAAAAACTACACCATCAATGTCGAAGTTGTTATTCTCAAGCATCTTGTTCACAATGTATGTTTTACTTGAATATAAAAGAAAAAAACGTGAAATGTCATAATTATAAATCAGGTACAAAATTTGCCGAATATCTTTCTTTGAATGTTACTTATTTAGAAAACAATTCTTGGGCTTACAAAAGGGTTATGAACGAAATTACAATTTTTTAATCATGAAAAACTGGCTATATATCGAACCTTATACTTTGCTTTTTAAAACAGACAAAGAATGTTTATTGTATAATACTCTTGATGGAAGTAAACTTATTATTCCCGTAAACGGTAAAAATCGAGATTTACTATATGCTTTAGCGGAACAAAAATGCATTGCGATTTCAGACACATTAGCAGATCATCAAACTTTGTCTGATATTATTGCATTGGTTCAAAACACTTTTAACGGAGATGTTATTCCGATTGAAAATGACAGCTGCAGACCCGCTGTATTTAAGCCAATTATAAATAATCAACGAGCCTTTGAAAAGTTAGATACTTATGATTGGATAAATATAAATAGTGAGGTAATGAATTATTTAGAGGAAGTTTTTATTTATATCAATGGAGGCAAACAAAATAACCTGAGAAACATTAAATTATTTAATCAAATTCACTCGTATATTGAATCAAATCTTGAAATAGACAGTCAACTTCTTGCCGAGTTTTTTAAACGTGTTATTGACAAACAGATAAACCGTATCAATATACTAGGTGGAAATATAATGTCGCATGCTTTTTTGTCTGACATAATTCGTATAATGCGTGAGAAAGCGCATATTATTAATTTTCATTTCAGATTTGACGAATGGAAAGCAGAGTATAAAAAAGTACTTGAATCAAAATTTGACGAATTAACAATAATATGTCCGATATGTCTCTTAATGGAAAATCCTTTTAATTTGGATGGATTATTCAATCAAAAATATGCCAAAAAGACAAAATATATTTTTATTATCCAAAATGAGAAGGAGTATAAAAGATACGAGGAAATTGTTAGTAATAATCCATATGTAATTAAATATCGATGTCTGCCTTTATTTAATGGTAGTAATATTAAATTTTTCGAGGAAATAATTTATAGCGATGAATCAGATATTGAAGATATTAAGCTTACAAAAAGAGAGGTGTATTCTAACCAAAAAATTAACAATATTGACTTTGGACGAATTACGATACTTCCCAATGGAGCTATTTACGCCAATGTAAATCATCCACCCATTGGCGACCTTAGAGATAAAATACATGATGTTTTATATAACGAATTAAAATTTGGGAGATCTTGGCTTCAAATTAGAGATATGGAGCCCTGTTGTCACTGTGTATATCAATTTTTATGTCCGCCACCATCAAATTATGAATTGGTTATTGGAAGACCGAATCTATGCCATGTCCACCCATAGCGAATGAGCTCTTTTCCTCAATTCATTCAGCTTGATTCCATGGACTGCGGTCCAACCTGCTTGCGCATGATAGCCAAGCACTATGGCAGGTACTACAGTCTGAAAACCCTTCGTCAACATTCGTTTATTACGCGTGAGGGAGTTTCCATGCTCGGCATAAGCGATGCGGCGGAATATATCGGGTTTCGCACATCGGGAGTAATGATTTCATTCGAACAATTGGTGGAAGAAGCCCCGTTGCCCTGCATCGTACACTGGAATCAGAACCATTTTGTGACGGTCTACGATGTTAAAAGAAATAAAAAAGGATATCGTATCCGTGTTGCAGACCCCGCGTTGGGATCAGTTACATATCATGAAGCGGAATTTAAAAAGTGCTGGCTGAGTACGAAGGAAGAAAACGAAGATCGGGGAGCTGCTCTGCTTCTGCAACCCGGGCCGGAGTTTTACGATCGCGAGGATGAAAAAGAAAATCGCAATCGCAGTCTCCGGTATTTCCTACGATACCTGACACCTTATAAGAGCCAGCTTGTTCAACTAATACTGGGAATGGTTGTGGTGAGTCTTCTGCAACTGATTTTTCCGTTTCTCACTCAGTCCTTAGTGGATATCGGTATCCGTGACGGTAACATGAGTTTTATCACGCTGATCTTATTCGCACAGCTCGTTATCTTTATCGCCCGCCTTTCCGTGGAATTTATTCGCAGCTGGATATTGCTGCATATGAATACACGGATAAACATCGCCTTGATTTCAGATTTTTTAGCCAAATTGATGAAATTGCCTCTTCGCTATTTCGACACACTAGTGTCCACTAAAAATTATCGGACAGGTTAAAAATTAAAATTATCAAACAAACTAAGTCCATCAAGACCACTTTGATCTTTGACATTATTGAATTTAGATTGACTGAAGAGATCAACCCAATGAGACTTGTCGGTAAGTGAAATGCTAAGGATCTGAAGTACCTCATATATGCTTCTTTCAAGTTGCATGTCGTGCTGAAGGACAGCAACAAGACAGTACGATATGATGGCGCAATAGACCTGGATTCGTACTGCATTCTCTGACGTTCCCCAAAACTTTTTTATCTTCAGATGTTGCTTAAGCCATTTGAAAAATAACTCGACCTGCCATCTGTTTTTATAAAGTAGGGCAACTTGAAGAGCGGTCAAATCAAAAGCATTTGTAAGGAAAACGAATTGACGATTCTGTTCTTCATCCCAATACTCAACCTTACGGATTTTGATTGGATAGTCCTTTGAGGACTTATAAA
>NZ_JUET01000041.1 GCF_001006485.1 Tannerella forsythia | reverse complement strand
CCCCTTTTCTTTCTCTTTCTCTTTCTTCTCACTCTTCGTTTTTCACTTTTTCCTCTTTTTCTCCCTTTCTTTCATTTCTTATCTGCACTATTTGTCTTCTTCCGGCATTCCTACCTTCGTTGCTCTTGCGTCTTTCTTTTTTCCCCCTTTTCCTCTCCTTTGCCCCCCCCCCTCTTTCTGTTTTTTTCCCCTTACCCATTCTCTCCACCCCCCCCACTTTTTTTTTTCCTCCCCTTTCTTCTTTCCTTTTCCTCTTTTCTCATTTTTCTCTCCCTCTTCCTCCTTTTTTCTTCCTTCCCGTTTCTTTTTTCCTTCTTCTTTGTCTTTTTCTTCCTCTTTTCTTTTCCCTTCCTTTTCTTCTTCCCCTCTTCCTTTCTCTCCCTTCCCACTCCCCTTTTCCTTCGTCTCTTTTCTTTTTCCTTTTCCGTTTTT
>NZ_JUET01000040.1 GCF_001006485.1 Tannerella forsythia | reverse complement strand
ACAAAAATTGATCGAAATAGCATGGGCTGCATCACGAACCCGAAACTGTTTCTCCTCTCATTTCAGCTACCTCCAAACTACCAACAAGAAAAAGAACAAAATGAAGAGCCAGGAGACCAGCGCCCAGAAAATACTCGTTGCCGTAAGGCACATGCTCTCCAAAGAAGAGAATTTCATTGACATTTATCTCAAAAGGCGGGAAGAGTTGAAAAGAACAGAAGGACAAATCAAACTGCTTGAATCGGATATGGCCGATTAGCCATTTGATATACCTTTCGGTTCCACGTAATTACCTTTGTGGTGCACAAAGTAGCCGGTTTCGCAAATCTACAGATACACCGGAAGGAGGCGGACACCGGCATAAGCTACCCAAGCTTGTAGAGGAAAGTAACATAC
>NZ_JUET01000039.1 GCF_001006485.1 Tannerella forsythia | reverse complement strand
CGCCGTCTGTTCTTCGATCAGGTCGAGTGTTTCCTTCAATTGTCTGAGAACAATCAGGTCGGTTTCTGAGAACGAGCCTGTCAGCGCGGCTTTCACCCTCTCACGTCCATGTTTGTTGAGTATGCGTCCATGCACAAGACTGAGGAGTTCATCAGGATCGGTCTGTCCGTCGATTATCGCTTTGAGTACAGACCGATAGCTTTTGCTTTTGGTGGTAGCCACGTAATTGCTGAGCCTAAAACCGCATCTTTGCAAAGCTGCGTCGAGTTTGTTGCTGTTGTAGGTCGTATCTTCGCACAGGTCCATGATACGGCGGTTCAATTTGCGCATATCCTGCACGATGGGCTCGGGAACGAAGCTTCCCTTGATGAGATTTTTCAGAAGACACTCCGCGATCCATCGGGCATCCTTCACGTCACTTTTCCTGCCGGGAAGCTGCTTGATGAAATAGGGATTCACCAATCTGAGTTCCATCGATTCGCAGAGTTCCGTCCATACCGGAACCCAATAGACGGCCGTGCTCTCCATAGCTGCTTCGGTGACACCATGGGCTCTCATGTCATGATGCATCTGACGCAAGTCGGGAGTAAGCACTCCATAAGTATTTTCCCAAATAATGGCCTGGTCATATCCCATAATACAGAGATAAATGCTATCTTTGTGCACATCAAGGCCGGCAACTGTTCGAGTTCTGTTCATAATTATTTTTTTAAATTTTTTT
>NZ_JUET01000038.1 GCF_001006485.1 Tannerella forsythia | reverse complement strand
ATTCTTGTAGGACGATTTTCAAATTCGGACATAACACTTCTTCTAAGGCAATGAAAAAAGCGATATTTTAACATAATTGAAAGGATGGCATCATAAGGAGTCAATGACTTTAAAGTCATTGCTTTAGTCTGGTTTTTTAATAAAAAATAGCCAGGCCTGGTTGTTTTTCAGATTAAAAAGCCCGCTTTATGCGGGTTTTTTATTGGTTTAAATACGTATTTTATGTATGATGTTATTCAATTGTGCTGGAAAATTAAAGAGTTGAATGCATTTGTGCTAAAGCTGTCTCTTATACACATCTGTAGTGGAATCACTCAAAGCCTTGGCAGATGCCGGTAGCATCAAGCCAGAAGTGGTTCAGAAAGCAATTGAAAAATACGGGATTGATAGCGAAA
>NZ_JUET01000037.1 GCF_001006485.1 Tannerella forsythia | reverse complement strand
GGCCGAGGATCAACTCAAACAGTTCGTCGCCTCGTCCGGCCTGCCCATGTGGAACACGCAGATCGCGTCGGTCTTTCAGGCGCTCGACGCCCGCGAGCAAAGCCTGCAGGAAAAGATGCAGACCGTCGCGGAAGCGAAACGCAAGGCGGCCGAGTCAGCGGCGAAGAATTCAGCCGAGCTCGCGGCGGCCAGACCGCCTTCATCGGGCCTCCCGGTCGGCGCGCCCGCGCCGCCCTTCTCGGCGATCACGCTGGACGGCCGGCCGTTCCACACCCAGCAGCTCAAAGGCAAGTGGGTCCTGCTCGACTTCTGGGCGACCTGGTGCGGCCCGTGCAAAGCGGAAATGCCCTACATCCGCACGGCTTATGAAGCCTTTGGTAAAGACAAACGG
>NZ_JUET01000036.1 GCF_001006485.1 Tannerella forsythia | reverse complement strand
ACCGACATCGCCCCCTTCTCCTTCCCTTCCCCCCCTCTTTCCTCCCCCCCCTCTTCCTCCCCCTTCCCCCCCTCCCCCCCCCCCCCCCTCCCCCTTCCCTCTCCCCCCTTCCCTCCCTCTTCCTCCTCCCTCTCTCCCTTTCTTTTCTTTCTTCCTCCCCCCTTCTCTCTCCCTCTCCCTTCCCTCTCCTTCCCCCTCCCCCTTTCTCTTCTTTCCTCCCTCTCTCCCCTCCTCCTTCCCTTCCCTTCCCCTTCCTCTTTCCCTTCTTTTCCCTCTCTCCTTTTTTTTCCCTTCCCTCTCTCTCCCCCCCTTCTCTTTCCCCTCCTCCTTCCCCCCCCCCCCTTTCTCTCCTTCTTCTTTTTCCTCCTTCTCCTTTCTCCCCTCTTCAGCAAGAACCCTCCTCCCCCTCTCCCTCCCCTCTTCCCTCCCCTCCTTTTTCTTCTCCTCCCCCTCCTCTCCTCTTTCTTCTTTCCCCTCCTCCTCTTCCCTTTTCTCTCCTCCTTCCTCCTTTCCTTTCCCTTCTCTTCTCTCTTTCTTCCTCCCTCCCCCTCTTTCCTCTTCTCCTCCCTCCCCCCTTCCCCCCCCTTTCCTTTCCTTCTTCTCTCCTTTCTTCCCCCCCCTCTCCTCTTTTTTCTTTCCCTCCCCTCCTCTTCCCCTCCTTAT
>NZ_JUET01000035.1 GCF_001006485.1 Tannerella forsythia | reverse complement strand
CGCTCAAACTATGGATTGTCCAAGATGTGGAAGCATAAATCATCGTAAAGATGGCATTGTCGGTGGTCGTCAGCGCCATTATTGTAAAGATTGTCATTATCGTTATACTGTTCAACAGAAATCTAATACAAAATCAGCTGCTACTCGTAGATTAGCTTTGGAGATGTACTTGGAGGGCTTAGGTTTTAGAGCAATCGGACGCATATTGAAAATAAGTCATACAATTGTTTACTATTGGGTAAAAGAATGGGGTGAAAGGGTGGCTTTACCACAAAAAGAGGGACCTGTTTCAGTTGTTGAATTAGATGAGATGCACACATATATAGGTTCAAAAAAAACTACTGTTGGGTATGGATTGCTGTTGATCGATTTGGAAAACGATTTATCTCTTTTGTCTGTGGGGACAGAAGCACAGATACAGGGATGAAGCTTTGGAAGAAGATAAAAAACATTCCTGCATCTGTGTATTATTCTGACTATTGGAAGAGCTATAAAGAATTTCTTCCTAATGTAAAACACATTCAAACGAAGGCAGAAACTTATACAGTCGAAGGTTATAATAGCAGAATAAGGCATTATTTAGCAAGGTTCAAACGAAAAGGGAAGTGTTATAGTAAGGCAAAACATATGATAGAAAAATCCCTAAAATTACTTTTTCTAAAACTAAACAACGAGCTAGCTATATGTGTTTAACAATACCGTATTTTCTATGGGGCGGTGAAAGTGCGCAATGAATAAGTGTTTTTTCAATCGGTCACTCGGTATTTCCGGATAAAGATAGCGTGTGTTTGTGTGGATTTATGAAACACTGGTCAAGAGCAAATATACCGTTTATCGGGAAAAAACGACCGTTCGTTAGGAAAAAGCTACCGTTCGTTAGAAAAGCGGAGTATAAATTAGAGCAAGAGGGAGAGGATAATTATCTTTGCTCCCGACATATTAAAATTTTATCGTATGAAAAAGTTGAAAAAAATCAAGTTGAATCAGTTGTGTAAAGCGGAGCTGAATTCAAGAGAAATGGCCCAATTAACGGGCGGTTTATGTTGTGGTTGTGGTTGCCACGGTCCGTCTTCTACAGTGGATAACCAAAACGCTAATGCTGAAAATGGTTATGGCTCTATAGGAGGCAATAAAATTTGTTGGTGTTGGGATGGAGGTGCTTGGGTTAAAACAGAAACCAAGTAACTATGGTGTTTAGGTTTGCCTTATTGAGATTTTCATATAAGGCAAACTTTATTTAATTTATGCGTTTTGTATGAGGAATTTACATGTTTTTTTTAGCCTCTTCTGTATGACGACTCTTGTTATCTTGAATCTAGTAAATTGCTCGTCTTTAGAAAAAAAGTATAATATTTCGACAGAGGCGTGCATACCTGTTATCGACTTGGCATATGCTGTGGAGAATTCCGGAGAATCGCTTCCTTTGAGTGATTTTGTTGAAGATATTGAATATATCCGTCCCGAATATCCCGCCACGTTGGTTGATATAATCTTTGGAATATCCTTTAACCGCAATTATCTGTTATTGGAAGTCAGGGATAAGCTGTTATGTTATACACGCGAAGGAAAGTTTATCTGTGAAATAAGCCGTAAAGGACAAGGTCCTAAAGAACATTTGGGTATTCGTTCTTCCGATTTATATCACAATCTTGTTGCTATTCACAGTAATTATAGTTGTAAGATATTATGGTATAATGCGGATGGAGAGTATATAAGGGAAACTCCGGTATCAAATAGTGTTTTTAAAATAAATATTCTGGATACAAACAGAGTGGCTATTCATTTACAGCATGGCCTTTCAATGGATAATCCGGGGCTTTTTATTGCGGGTCTTCTAAATAGCAATGGCGATACGGTTCAATTAAAAAAAAGTGAACCGTATTATCCTGAGGGAGTCGCAAGTAGTCCATCTATATGGAAATATAACGATACGGTTCGGGTATTGACGTGTATAAACGATACGGTGTATGCTATCTCAAGGAATGAAATTGTTCCGAGATATGTGATCAATTTTGGAAAATATAAAATCAGTCGTGACGCTTTTGCAGATATTCGATTATTAGAACAAGAGCGCAATAAATGTATTTCTATGCTATCTTTTTGCGAAACAGCGACACATCTTTTGGTCACATTCCCATACAATAGGAAGCGATGGTTTGCAGTATACGATAAACAGACATCCAAAATATCGGCTTGGAGTTCTGAGCCTGACAATATCAACAAATATGGTTTTTTGGAAGGAGGGGGATGGCTAAACGATATTGACGGAGGAATCTCGCCAACTACTTTTTTTTCTGCCTCCAGTGACTATTTTACGGTCAATGTGGAACCGGAAAATCTAAAAACATCTTTTATCGAGAATAAGGGGCATATCGACGTTCAATATCCGGAAAAACAGCAGAAATTAGAACAACTTATCCACTCTCTCGATGAGGAGGAAAATCCTGTAGTAATACTCTATAAACTAAAAAAGTAAAAAAAATGAAAGAAATATGCTCTTTTCAGTTGCAAAACAGGAATACGTATTTATTTGTTAACAGAGGTGATTTTAAATATGTTATGACTGTTCATCCCAAGATGGTAAGATATCTCTTCGGAGATGAAATAAAAACTAAAGGACATGCCGATACATCTGATGATATTTATTATAAAAGAAAGGCAGAGTACATAAAATCAAAATTACCTGATGAGGATCATTCATTCTCAGGAAGAATACATCCGAGTCAAGTAGAAGAAGCGTTCTTGAATGTAAATCAAATTGTGTTTGAGGTGACTGATAGATGCAATTTAAATTGTACATATTGTGGATATGGGGGGTTATATGGAAATTATGATGAAAGAGAGAGCGGCCTTTTGAAAATAGAAGATATAGCTCCTCTATTCTCTTTTCTTGATAATTTACAACAAAAAAAGAATAAATCTATAAATGATATAATCTATATTAGTTTTTATGGGGGAGAGCCTCTGCTCAATATGACATTTATCAAGAATGTAGTTTCATATATACGAAATCACAGGAAGGATGAGCATAAATATGAGTTCAGTATGACAACAAATGCTGTCTTACTGCATAAATACATGGATTATTTAGCTGCAAACAAAGTGCATCTTCTTATTAGTTTGGATGGTGATGAAAAAAATAATTCATATAGGGTAACGAAAAGTGGACTAAATTCTTTCAAAAGTATAGTTGAAAATATTGATTTATTACAGAGCAACCATCCTGAGTACTTTAAAGACTTTGTGAATTTTAATGCTGTTTTGCATAACCGTAATTCAGTGGAAGACATCTATAATTATATTTATACTCGGTATAAGAAAATATCAAGGATTGGTGAACTTAACAATACAGGAATCCTGCCGGAAAAAAGAGAAGAGTTTGAAAGAATGTATCGAAATACTTCTGAAAGTCTTTATCAATCGGAGAATTATACAAGATTGGAGCATGAGTTTTTCACCTTGGTTCCTTCATATTATAATGCTTGTAATTTCTTACACACCTATAATCTTGGAGTAATAAATACATATAATGATTTTTTTTCAAGTCATAAGAAGAAGCATTTTATTCCGACAGGGACATGTATGCCTTTTTCAAAGAAAATTTTTGTAACAGTTAATGGAAAAATACTGCCTTGTGAGCGCATAGGACATAATTATACATTGGGACAATTGTCTAAAGCAGGTGTTGATATTGACTTTGAGAAAATAGCATTAAAATATAACTCTTATTATGATAAACTAAATAAACAATGTTCTAAATGTTATCAATTAGGAGCTTGTTATCAATGCATCTTTAATATTGATGACATGGAAAATAATCCTATTTGTCATGGGTTTATGAATAAGAAAAACTTTGTGAGTTTTTTGGCGACTAATATGATTTTCTTTGAATCTCACCCTCTTGATTACTATAGAATCATGGAAGAGGTTGTCTTAAAATAATAATTTCCCATAATGAATATAGATATTAATCAAAATTATTGGCTGACTGTTGAGCCTTACGTATATATAAATTTTGCTCATTCATCTGTACTTCTATATAATACCTTGGATGCACAATACATTGAATCCACCAATCCATTAATAGTTCGATTGGTGCATAAAATTTCAGAGAAGAAAAATTGCGGAGTATGTCTATTGACGAGAAGAGACCTCAAGATTGATGAAGTAAGAGAGTTTGTTATAGATATTCGTCAAAAATTCATTGGAGATATTATTCCCGTTAAATTTTCCGAAAGCAAACCGGTTCAGCTTATTCCGTTTTTGAATTTTCAACAAGATAGAACAAGATTGAGTCTGCAGCCTAATATATCAATTGGAGATAATGTATTGGATTATCTTCATGAGATCAATTTTCTTTTTGATAAGCATAATGAGTTAAAAATAGAAAGACTTAATGATGTTATAGAGCAGGTCGAAAATGTTCCAGTGGTTAATCTATGTGGTAATATTTGGAAGTACTCCTCTTTTTCCAAGTTGCTTCAATTATTAAATAAGATAAGTGGTAGAAAGATTATTATCAATAATTATGAAGAAATAAATGTTGATAATGTTTTGTCATCTAATATAGGAGAAGAGTATACTTTTCTTATAAATATTCGCTTCCCAATCAATAAGGAAAAATGGAAGTCACTTGTTTCTTTGATGACGTTGTCCAAATGGAAAATTAAATTTGTTTTTGGTGTAGAGAGCGAAAAGCACTTAAAAGACGCTGAGAGACTAATTAATGAGTATAAAATAGAAAACTATCAACTTTTACCGGTATATAACAATAAAAATATTGCTTTTTTTAAAAAAAGTGTTTATTTGAATAGGGAGGATATCTTTTCAGCCCCTTTGTCTATGAGAGAAATATTTGCTAATAAAACACTGAATATATATAACTTTGGGAAGCTTTTTGTAAAATCTAATGGAGATGTCTTTGTTAAGGGAAGTAGCGAAATAATAGGGAATGTGGAGAAAGATACAATAAAAGAAATTATCTATAATGAAATTTCTAATGGAGAATCATGGTTAAGTATACGAAATAAACAACCCTGTACAATGTGTCTTTATCAATGGTTATGTCCCTCACCATCTGATTTTGAGCTGTCTATTGGAAGACCGAATCTATGCCATGTTCACCCATAGCGAATGAATTCTTTCCTAATATTCACTCAGCTTGACTCCATGGACTGCGGTCCTAGCTGTTTGCGCATGGTTGCCAAGCATTACGGAAAGCATTACAGTCTGGAAACGCTCCGTCAACATTCGTTTATTACGCGTGAAGGAGTTTCCATGTTGGGTATAAGCGATGCGGCAGAATATATCGGGTTCCGCACATCGGGGGTCATGATTTCGTTTGAACAGTTAGTCGAAGAAGCACCGTTGCCCTGCATTGTCCACTGGAAGCAGAATCACTTTGTGGTGGTTTATCATATCAAAAAAGATAAAAAAAACAGGCACCGCATTTACGTGGCAGACCCCGCCTTAGGATTGGTAACTTACGATGAAGCCGATTTCAAAAAATGCTGGCTGAGTACGAAGCAAGAAAATGAAGACAAAGGAGCAGCTCTGCTTCTGCAACCCGGACCGGAGTTTTACGATCGCGAGGATGAAAAAGAAAACCGCAATCGCAGTCTCCGGTATTTCCTTCGATACTTGACACCTTATAAGAGTGAGCTTGTCCAACTAATATTGGGAATGGTTGTAGTGAGTCTTCTGCAACTGATTTTTCCATTTCTCACTCAGTCCTTAGTGGATATCGGTATCCGTGACGGTAACATGAGTTTTATCACGCTGATTCTGATTGCTCAACTCATTATTTTTATCGCCCGCCTTTCCGTGGAGTTTATCCGCAGCTGGATATTGCTGCATATGAATACACGGATAAACATCGCCTTGATTTCGGATTTTTTAGCCAAATTGATGAAATTGCCTCTTCGCTATTTCGACACAAAAATGACAGGTGATATCATGCAGCGTATCGGTGATCACGGACGTATCGAATCGTTTCTTACGGGCAATTCCATCAGTACGCTTTTTTCATTTGTCAATTTCTTTGTGTTCGCTTTTGTATTGGCTTATTATAATTTAGTTGTTCTTGGTATTTTTCTTGTCGGTAATGCCTTGTATGTGGTATAGATACTCTCTTTTATGAGGTATCGCCGCGAGTTGGATCACAGACGTTTTGCCCAATCCGCCGGAGAACAGAGTAATATCATACAGCTAATCACCGGCATGCAGGAAATCAAGCTGAATAATTGTGAGAAGCAGAAACGATGGCAATGGGAACGAATCCAGGTAAAGCTGTTTAAGATAGGTGTTAAAGGGTTAGCTTTGGGACAAATGCAACAAGTCGGCTCGGTGATCTCGGTGATATTGTTCGAGAAGTGCATATATAAAAAGTTAAATAAAGTTACTATGAGGCGTTTTTTCACTTGGGGAATTTGCATGTGTGGAAAATATATTCTAAATTCGCGACCGGATGTTTTATGGTAATATATATGCAGTTACAACATGAAAAAGTACATTTACTTGAAAGAATTGCTAACCACTTGATAATAAATAGCAGTTTTTTGGATGACCTTGGATTATTCCACGGGAAGATGGGTATTGTGATTTTCTTTTACCATTATTCACGCTATACAAATGAACCTATGTACGAACTCTTAGGTGAAAATCTGATCGAGAATATTTATGAAAATATTCATGAAAATATGCCTGTGACGATGGATAAAGGGCTTTGTGGCATTGCTTGGGGACTATGTTCTTTGTTGGAGGATAATTTTTTGGAAGGTGACGTAGATGAAATATTAAGTGATATTGACAATAAAATCATGGAGCGAGATCCTATTCGCATTACTGATTTGTCATTTAACACTGGTCTTGAGGGGATTTGGTGCTATGTGCAGAAGCGAATTGCTTATGCGAAAAAAACTCAAAGAGTTCTTCCTTTTGATGAAAAATATAGAGATAAGATTGGAAAAAGTATTCAAAAAACGGGGGTATCATTGAAGGCCTCTTCACCTTTAGATGTTATTACAATAGCGAATGTTGACTCAACAATGAACTTTTTGAAATTTCCATTGGGCTTGGATAATGGTTGTGCTGGAGTTTTATTAAAACATATATTGAAATGAAGCACATATATATATTTAATACAGATAGTCAAGCCGGAGATTATGGAATTGGTACCTATTTGAGAGAACTCAAGGCCTGTTTACGTTCTGATCCTGAGACAATTCTTACATTTGTTGAGTTGCAATCAACTCAAAAAGAATTTTCAGTGGTAGAAATGGCAGGAGTGAGGTGTATT
The DNA here is from genome assembly GCF_001006485.1 of Tannerella forsythia. Taxonomy (GTDB): domain Bacteria; phylum Bacteroidota; class Bacteroidia; order Bacteroidales; family Tannerellaceae; genus Tannerella; species Tannerella forsythia. The sequence continues at coordinate 68,017 of NZ_JUET01000035.1, read as the reverse complement.
AAAATCCCTTCTCCTCAAGCACACCCATCTTGGCAGTTTCACACAAAAAAGATGAAAGCTTACAATTTAGCAGTTTGCTGTTTGTTAAAAAAATATGTAAATGCAGGGGAAGAGAATGTATTTCATTTAAACTATTTACATCACGACTCTTTAGTGCCGTATTTGCGTGAGATGCTTCCTCTGTGTAAAATTATTTACACAATTCATTATTTAAGTTGGTTTCCAAATAATGAAAATGCTTATCATAATAAAATTAGTAAACAGATATATGATCAGGTAGATTCTGCCGAAAAGTTTGTGTATGACAGTTATCCCAGAATGAAGGCAATGTGTCAATCTGTAGACAGAGTAATTTGTTTGTCATCACATACTTACAATCTATTGCAAACTGAGCTTGAACCATCTCATGATAAGCTTGCTTTAATCTCGAATGGATTGCAGGATGAAGCGCGAATGTTGGATGAAGAACAGAAGCGAGCCTTTAAAGAGGAATTGTCTTTTGCCGTCAATGAGAAAGTTGTTCTTTTTGTAGGAAGGTTGGATGCAGCAAAAGGACTTTTGTTGCTTATAAGAGCTTTTAAGAAAGTCATTGCTTATATACACGAGGCTCGTTTAATTATTGTAGGAGATGGTAGGTATGATGAACTGTTAAAAGAATGCTCGTCGTTTTATGGTAAAGTTACATTTACCGGTAGGGTTGATAAGGATTTCTTATACCGATTATATCAAATAACCGATGTAGGAGTTCATCCCTCTCTTAATGAACAATGCAGCTATGTAGCGATTGAGATGATGATGCACGGAATTCCCTTAATAGGGTTCGATGTAATAGGAGTCGGAGAAATGATAAAATCCGGGTATAATGGATATAAAGTGCATATTGGTGATGAAGTTTTACCTGTATCTGAAAACACTTTATTGGTAGAACAATTGGGGGATTATATAATAAAGGTATTAGAAAATGATAAACTACGAAGAGAATTAGGTAAAAACAGCAGGGAGGCTTATCTGAATCGATATGACGAAGTGAGAATGAAAAATAAACTATTGGAGGTCTATCATTGATAGACTCCTTTAGATTAAACAATTATTAATTTAAAACAAGTGAGATTATGAATGAGGAAAAAAAACTTAAGAAATTAGTCCTTAAAAAAGAAGAGATCGTAAATCTGAATGATTATCAGATGGGACAAATGAAAGGAGGGTCATCATGGCCTTGTGCTAAATCGGTCATAGAATCGGTATCTATTATTTTTAGTGTCGCCGATACAATTTACGGTCATGGAAAAGAAGAAAGCTGGTGGAATTGCCCCCACTCAAAGCAAAAAAACTGCATGACTAATATATCGGATAAATGGGTACATTTTCCTGATGGCAGTAAAGCATGCGAAATTCCGGAAGTCGATATTTATGGACATCGACCATAAGGCAGTAAACTCGTAGGCTATGTTGCATATCGAAAGATGTCACATAGCTTACGTTATGAGGTGAATTATGAAAAATTCTGCTTTGCCGGAAGGATTTGATTTATGTGGCCTATACAGAAAGGGTAATCCGACATATAAAAGTATTGGATTAGTTTCCGGAAGTAGTGCTTATCTTTTGTATTTCTACTATTTGTATGAAATAACAAATGATCATAAGTATAAGGAACAATTGTTTCAATTGATAGAAGAACAATTGGAAGGTGTAAATAGTAACTTCAGTTTAAGCTCCGGATTGTCTGCATTGTGTTTAGTGCTTTATTGGATAAAACACGATCACTTATTAAGTGAACAAATGGAAGAAATAGATTGGCTAATTGAAAAGGAATATAATTTGTCACTAAGCAAGAATGATATGGACTATTTTCAGGGTGCTTCCGGATATTTGTTCTATTTCATGATGACAAAAAGGAGTAAACGAATTGATCGATTGATTGCACAATACATTCAACAGGTTAACGAGAACTTTGAAAAAAATGATTGGTACACGCCATTTTATCTGAAAGATGCTAATCCTGTCATGGTTGTAAATATGGGTACTCCGCATGGAATGACCGGAATTTTATTATTGCTTTTAATCGTGTTTGAAAACGGATATCGAGTAGTTGCTCCTACGATAGTAAAAGTTTGTGAATTTCTGTTAGAGAATCGCTTCACCAAAAGGGAAACATCTTTTTTTCCTTCGGTTATGAAGCGTGACGGGGAAAAAATAGATAGTGGAATTGCCTGGTGTTATGGGGATTTAATGGCTTCGTATGCAATATTAAAAGCGGGCATTCTCTTGAAACATTCTTATTACAAGGAGGTAGGATATCAAATATTACTTCAATTGAATGAGCGTACTGACTATGTAAAGAATGATTTATGTTTGTGTCATGGACATTCTTCTTTGATATTAATATACAAAAGCATTTACGAACTTACTTGTGACAAATCGTTTCGGCGACGTCATCTCTTTTGGCGGGAGAAAACAAAAATGTTACTTGAAGCGAAGATCGCAGAATATAGACAAGGAATAAATTCGGATTTATTTTTAGAGAATCTTTCGCTGTTTACAGGTCTTCCCGGAAGTTTTTTATCCCTATTTGCTTCCGATATAGAAAATGACAGGTGGTCTAAAATCCTTTTGTTATAATTATAAAAACACAGAAAAAATGAAGAGAATCATAATTACCCTATTTTTATTTTCGTCCTTTTCAACAGGGGGCTGTTCGGCTCAATCAACACAAGAGGCCGAACTGAAAGACAATGAGAACAGCTTGCTCTGGAAAATCTCGGGCAACGGCTTACAACATGATTCATATCTTTTGGGAACGATGCACAATGTTCATCGCACGTTCTTGGATAGTATTTCGGGATTCGGAAAAGCTTTTAAAGAAGCTAAGCAGGTGGCAGTAGAATGTGACATGTTTACAGCAGAGTCTAATAGAAGCTCTAAACCTAAAGAAGAACTAAAAGACTATATCTTTATGCCCCAAGATACGACCTATGCCATGCTTTACAATGATGATGACTATCAGTTTGTCGATTCCATAATGAGAAAAGGCAACCGTCAATATTTCAAATATAAACCGTTATTTTGGAGTAATTTCCTCACCAAGATGGTAATATATGACAGCATCAAAAGCATACAGAGCACTATGGATGGATTTATTTTATTAATCGGATATCAAAATGATAAGAAAATCTGTTTTATGGAAACTCTTGAAGATGTCGGTCGAAAAGCAACTGAATTTGATTCATTAGGGTATGTCATGGACTTGCACGATCAGGCTAAAATGTTACAACACACATTAAGGCATCCCAATAGCATACGTTCTTTCATGGATCAAATGAAGAAATATTATTTCAAACAAGCATTAACTCAGTTGTCGGTAGATTCTTTAACTAAACAGCTAAAACTTGAGGATGCTCCGCAAGTCGTACGTGATGGATTTAAATTTATGAATGATGTATTAATTGCTGGCCGAAACGAAGAATGGATGAGTAATATTATTCCGATGATTCATGAAGATTCTTCGCTAATCGCAGTCGGAGCAGGACATCTGATTGGCCCCGACGGATTAATTGCCAAGTTAAGAGAACGTGGGTATAAGGTTGAACCGATAAGATAATGCTAAGTTATGAAAACAGTTGCGATATGTAATTCCTGTATGCAAGATATTGCTTGTGATAGTTTTTTTGATGAATTTCTCATCGATGAACATAAACTTACTGTATCTCTATTGGAAGTGCCTGATCCGGATTTTACGTCTTTATTCACCTCACACTCTGTTGTGGTTAAAGTACAAGCTTTTTCGTGTAATTACCGTGATCGTTCATTAATGCATTATTTGGGAGAACAATGTATAGCTTTGAGTGGCAATCAGAAATATTTTTATTCACCAGTCGGGTCGGAATTTGTAGGCCAAGTGGTAAAAGTCGGCTCCGAGGTTCGTTCGTTACGTCCCGGTGATCGTGTTATGTCAGATAATAGCTATCCATTTAAACCGGATGGAAGTATCGGTGGCGTAAGTACAAACTTTGCATCGCAAAGACTTTTACTGCTTTCTGAACATCAACTAATAAAAGTTCCGGATACAATGTCGGATGAAGTTGCAGCGGCTTTCTCTCTTTCTGCACAAACAGCATATAGCATGGTAAGAAAGGCTGATCTGAAAGATGGTGATAATGTTTTGATTACTGCATTAACTTCTAATACGTCATTAGCAATAGTTGAAAGGCTCAAGTCGTGCAATGCGAATATAAATATATATGGGATGTCTTCTAAAGCCATATCACTGAGAAAATATATAAAAGAGTGGGGATTAAAGGATATCTATCTCCCTCCTTTTTTGCAAGATGATCAATTCGGTGAGAATAATTGTATCGATAAGAAATTTGATGTTATCTTTGATCCATTCATTGATTTGTATTTCATGGATTTATTAAATCACATCAATTTTAACTCCAAATACATATTCTGCGGTTTTTACCAGCAACATCCTTCATACAAAGGAATGAAGGTATTGCCCCGGAACTCTCTTTCAACGATCTATGGGTCATGTATAATGTATAATATATCCTTAATAGGCAACTGCTTGGGCGGTAGAGAAGACTTGGAAAAGGCCCTTTCTGATTTTTCAGACGGCAGATTTTGTATGAATATAGATTCTGTGTACACAGGCAATCAGTTGGTAGAATTCTTTCAGAAATCTTTTCTTAAAGAAAGAATCGGGAAGGTAGTATATAAGTATATGGATTGATAAGTTGTTGATTGAATTAATTTATTGTTATGTTCACTTTGCATATGATGTATGGAAAGTATTTGCGGATTAAAAAAATGGAAGAATGAAATAAAATATATTGCTCCATGATACGAATAGTTTATCTACTTATGTATCTTTATTGACGCTAATCGGCAGTGGATAAATGCTGTGCTGCTGTTATCTACCCGATGTCATTTACATAAGAAACCAAAATGGAATATAATGACCTTTTACAAAAAGAAAAGATATGATATTTCGGCCTTTTGATAGATTTATTTACCGCGTGCCTGCATTTCCTTTAACTTATTTAAGAAACATTCTTGAAGGGGGAAAAAGTATGTCTGAATGTTTCTTTGATAACCGTGTCAAGGAAGCTGTTTATATAGGTTCTTCTGATTTATATAAGGAGTTGGAAAAATTATTTAACAGTAAAGTAAAGGATGAGGATCGGAAAAATGGTATTGAAATCTCTTTTATGAAATATTTGAGTAGAATGTCTACTCGCTGTACCCCATTCGGACTATTTGCCACTTCTTCTATGGGCAATGTAGGAGAGGTTACTCAATTTTCTTTAGACGATGAGATAAGCAGGTGCACTCGATTGGATATGTACTATCTGTGCGCATTGGTACAGACTATATTAAGTTTGCCGGATGTAAAAAGAGGAGTATTATATTATCCGAATAATACTCTTTACAAAGTGGGCAAGTACATGCGCTATATCGAATATAAATATTCAGATAAGAGACGAATGCATACTATTTCGTCTGTTGAACGATCGAAATATTTAGATACAATATTGAAGAATGCGGCTAAAGGAGTAATGATTGGGGAATTATTAAGTTATTTCAGTGAACAAGGAATAGATGAAGAGGAAAGTTTATGTTTTATTGATGAGTTGATAAAATCTCAATTGTTAGTCAGTGAATTGGATGTAATGGTAGTGGGTGAAGAATATTTGAAAAAGTTCATAATGACTTTATGTAAGATGCGTTTAGAAGATAGCACCCGAGAATTAGTCGATTCTCTATGTTGTATAAATAGCTGGTTGGAAGAGATGGATACGGGAAAACTTAATCCGTTGCATGGTTATCACCAAATAAGGCAAATGGTTAATCAAATGCCCGCTACTTATACTGAAAATTTTCTTTTTCAGGTAGATGCAACAAGAAAAAATACAGTAGCAACATTAGGAGAATCAGTAATTGCTGAATTAAAATCAGTTATCTCTTTTTTTAGTAAGCTGGGAAGTACAGAGGTATCACCATTGGATAGTTTTAAAATGGCTTTCTACAATAGATATGAGGAACGTGAGGTTCCTTTGGCAATAGCATTAGACTCCGAATTAGGAATTGGTTATCCGTTGGGGCACGGAATAGGAGACATTTCTCCTATTGTGGACAACCTGATTTTGCCTCCTCAAAAGAAACAAGTTGCGAATATTGCCAATGTGCAAACGGTGTTGTTGGAAAGACTGATAAAAGCTGAAAGAGAAGGAGCAAGCGAGATTGTGTTTTATCCTGAAGAGTTTAAATCGGTGCCGGAAAACTGGAATGGATATCCCGAAACCTTATATGCATTATTTCAAATAATCAGTGTAAAGAATGATAAACCTCTATTAAATATAAGAACCATAGGAGTATCTGCCGCTAACCTGCTGTCGCGCTTTGCTCATTTAGAACCCGAAATAGATAAGTTGGTAAAAGATATTTCAAGAAAAGAGAGTGAATTGGTGGCAGACGGCATATTGGCGGAAATTGTACATTTGCCCGGATCACGAGTTGGCAATATTTTGTCACGACCACATTTGCGAGAATATGAGATCGTGTATCTTGCTAATTCGGATTTGGTAGAAGAAAAGAAAATATATATTGATGATCTAATGCTTTCGTATAGAGGAGGAGAATTAGTTCTGCGTTCTAAGAGATTGAATCGTCGCATAATACCGAGGTTAACAAGTGCGCATAATTATTACAATGACACATTGCCTGTTTATCGCTTTCTATGCGATATGCAACATCAGGGTAAGCGCACTTTTTGGGGGTTTGATTGGGGGGGCTTGGCTGATAAACTTTCTTATAGACCAAGGGTACGATATGGAAACTCCATCCTGTCTTTAGCCGCATGGAATATTAAGCAGGAAGAGATTGCAGCGTTTTATCAAGCTTCTGATAATGAATTGGTAATTAAGGCATTGAATTGGCGCAAAAAAAGGAATATTCCGGTATATGTGCTATTATCTGAAGGTGATAACGAACTTTATATAGATTTTGAGAGCCCGATTAGTATTCGTGCTTTCTTGTCTACGGTCAAAAAACGTACGACCTTTCAACTATTGGAGTTCATTTTCTCTCCAGATAATCTAATCGTTGAAGGAAGAGATGGAAAGTACTTGAATGAATGTATTGTTGGATTTTATAGAGATTCAAAAAAATGAAAGAGGTTCAAAGAACATTTATACCCGGGAGTGAATGGATATATATAAAGGTATATACTGGCAGTAATACGGCAGATAAAATGTTGGTTAATGAATTGTCGAAGTTCATTTCGGCGTTGAGTAGGAAAAAATATATTGAAAAATGGTTCTTTATTCGATATTCAGATCCGGATTTCCATCTGCGTGTTAGAATAAAAGTGAGAGATTGTATGTTTATAGGAGAGGTTATTCGATTATTTTATCATTATTTTAAAAAAAGAATAACCGACGAAAGTGTTTGGAAAGTTCAGTTGGATACATATAATCGTGAATTGGAAAGGTATAAAGAACATTTAATGGAGTTGACCGAAACAATGTTTTGCATTGATAGTAATTATATGCTGAAAATATTGAAAATATTGGATGGAATGCCTCAGCCTACCAGATGGCTAATCGCTGTAAAGATGATAGATGCTTTGCTTATGGATTTCGGTTATGACTTACAACAAAAAAAAGAACTGTTGGAACGAATGGACAAATCATATAAAATGGAATTTGGCTTTACTGAATTTAACTCCAAACAATTTAATGTGATGTATCGAGAACATTCTCATGAATTAGAAGAAGTACTCTGGAATAAAAAAAAAGATGAAAACTATCAAACATTGTATGAGATAATAAAGTTTCGCTCAAAAGAACTGAAAAAGACTGCGTTACAACTAATGAAAGAGGATAAGAATAGAGAGATGAAAACGCTGATTATTAGCTATATTCATATGATGCTAGTTCGTTTGTTTTGTTCGAAAAACAGGATATATGAATTGATCGTGTATAATTTTATGCATAGGCTGTATGCAAGCCATATGGCTCGTATGAAATGTTTAGTCAATGCTCATGATTAAGAAGTTCCCTCATTATCTTCAACCTGACTCCATGGACTGTGGCCCCACATGTTTGCGTATGATTGCCAAACATTACGGGAAGAACTTTTCGTTACAAACACTTCGGGCTCGCTCATTTATTACTCGCGAAGGAGTATCTATGCTTGGTATTAGCGATGCTGCGGAATTTATTGGTTTTCGCACAACAGGCGTACGAATATCTTTTGCTCAATTGCTTGAAGACGTTCCGTTGCCCTGCATATTACACTGGAATCAGAATCATTTTGTAGTATGTTATGCTATAAAAAAAGTGCAAAAGGAATATAAAATTAGTGTTGCAGATCCAGCAAACCAATTGATTACTTATACAGAACAAGAGTTTAAAAAGTGTTGGTTAATGACTAAAGAAGGCGGTGAGGATAAAGGAGCCGCTTTGCTTCTTGAGCCTGGTCCCGAATTCTATGAACAAGAAGATGAGAAGCAAGAAGGTATGAAGGGATTGTTATTTTTTGCAAAATATCTGACTCCTTATAAGAAACAATGGCTTCAACTGCTGTTGGCAATGATAACAGTAAGCGGATTACAGCTTATTTTCCCATTTTTGACCCAATCCTTGGTTGATATTGGAATACGAAATAGTAATTTGAACTTTATTACATTGATTTTGATTGCTCAAGTGGTAATATCAATATCGCAATTATCGGTGGAATTCATTCGTAGTTGGATACTGCTGCACATGAACACGCGTATTAATATCGCTTTGATTTCCGACTTCTTAGCTAAATTGATGAAGTTGCCACTCCATTTTTTTGATACGAAAATGATTGGAGACATTATGCAAAGAATAGGTGATCATAATCGGATCAAGTCATTTCTGATGGGTTCATCCATTGGTACTCTTTTTTCTTTTGTCAATTTTTTTATTTTTGCTTTCATTCTTGCTTATTACAACTTGGTGATATTAGTTATTTTCTTAATAGGTAACACCCTCTATGTTTGTTGGATTTTTGCTTTTATGAAGTATCGTAGAGAACTTGATATTCGCCGCTTTGCACAAGCTGCCGGTGAACAAAGCAGCTTGATCCAATTGATCACCGGCATGCAGGAAATCAAATTAAATAATTGTGAAAAACAAAAGCGCTGGCAATGGGAACGGATTCAAGTGAAGTTATTTAAAATAAGTGTTAAGGGATTGGCCGTGGGACAAGTGCAACAGGTGGGTTCGATCTTCTTTAATCAAACCACTAATATTGTTATCTCGTTTTTGGCAGCTAAATCAGTCGTAGAAGGGCAGATGACACTCGGTATGATGATGTCTTTGACTTACATCATAGGGCAGTTGAGTGGCCCGATAGGTTCGTTTATCGGTTTTGCACAACAGTTGCAAGATGCCAAAATCAGTTTGGAGCGATTGAACGAAGTGCACGGCAAGGAAGATGAAGAAAAAGCGATTGAAAATAAATTGACCCTTCTGCCCGACAAACGGGACATTACATTGGAAAACGTGTCGTTCAGCTATGACGGTGCCGACCGTGATTATGTATTGGACGACATCAGTCTGCATATTCCACAGAACAAAGTTACGGCTATTGTGGGGGCCAGCGGTAGCGGAAAAACGACTCTCATTAAGCTCTTGCTGGGTTTCTATGAACCCAATAAAGGGAGCATTAAAATCGGTGAGACCCCGCTGACCGTTATCAATCCGCACCTCTGGCGCAGTAAATCGGGCTCGGTGATGCAGGACGGATTTATATTCTCCGACACCATCGCACAGAATATCGGTGTGGGCGACGATTATGTGGATATTGAGAAACTGCGTCATGCGGTTACCGTAGCCAACATCCGGGACTTTATCGACTCTCTGCCGTTGGGATACAACACTAAAATCGGGATGGAAGGAAACGGCATCAGTCAAGGACAGCGTCAACGTATCCTGATCGCCCGCGCCGTATATAAGAACCCCGAATTTATCTTTCTCGATGAAGCCACCAACGCGTTGGATGCCAATAATGAAAAAGAAATCATGAAACACCTGCACGAGTTTTACAGAGGTAAGACGGTTGTGGTGGTTGCGCATCGATTAAGTACCGTAAAAGATGCGGATAAGATCGTGGTGCTTGATCAAGGTAAAGTAGCTGAAGAAGGTACACACGAAACATTGACGGCATTGAAAGGGAAGTATTATGAATTGGTGAGAAATCAGTTGGAGCTGGGGAGATAACGAACGGAGTATGGAAAAAGAAGAGAAGAAATACAAAGAGATCGAGCTTCGTAGCGAGGAGGTGCAGGAAGTTATGGGCGAAATTCCACCGTGGATTCTCCGATGGGGGATTACCACACTTTTTGTTATCGTGATGGCATTGTTGACCGGCAGTTGGTTTTTCAAATACCCCGACACCATAAAAGCAAAAATAACGGTAACCTCGTCCGACCCGCCCGTCAGCATTATTGCCCGCTCTTCGGGGAAAATAGATGAAATCTTTATCAAAAACAATGAGGCGGTTGAATGTCAGGCGATACTGGCAGTGATCCAAAATCCGGCAAAAACCGAAGATATGCTGGAGCTGATAAGTAGGATGAAAGCATGGAATATCTACGGATATTCGGAAGAGACCGTGCGAAGATTCTTTAACGGCCCCTCCTTGTCATTAGGGAATATTCAGGCTGCTTACGCCTCTTTTTTAAGCAGTTTAAATGATTATCGAAACTACAAAACGCTGAACTATTATCCTCAAAAGATCGCATCCCAAAAAGAGCAGTTGGTTACTCAAAGAGAATATTATAATCGCATTCTCAAACAGGCGCCTGTCATGAGCGAACAGTTTCGGACATCAAGGAATATCTTTGACAGAGATTCTATTCTTTTGTCTAAAAACGTTATTTCGGAGAATGAATATGACATCTCCAAAAACAGTTTCCTGCAGAACAAACAGTCTTATCTCTCCTTCAGCGCTTCATTGAAACAGTCGGAAGTTCAATTGATGAAGGGAGAAGAGAACTTGCTCGATTTGCAGCAACAGGCAACCGAGTTGGAACGGAAATACCGGCTATCGCTCCAAAATGCCGTAGAAGCATTGAGTGCGCAAATCAAAACGTGGGAGCAGAATTATTTATTGGTAAGCCCCATTGCAGGTACTGTTAATCAAATGGGTGTGTGGAGCAACAACCAGAACGTAAATACGGGAGAAACCGTTTTCACGGTTATTCCCGCACGACAAGACCAACCCAAAGGTAAAGCGTTGCTACCCGTTCAGGGAGCAGGGAAAGTAAAAGTCGGTCAACGGGTCAATGTGCGCATCAACAATTTTCCCGACCAGGAGTTCGGTTATCTTATCGGGAGAGTGGAGAGTGTTTCAAATGTCCCTACGGCAGAGGGGTTTTATGTGGTGGAAATAGATTTTCCGAAAGGAATGGATACGAATTACGGAAAGACGCTGCCCATCACCCGCCAGATGTTGGGAAGTGCGGATATTATTACCGAAGATTTGCGGTTAATCGAACGCCTCCTTATGCCGATAAAGAAATTATTAAAAAATCAACAATAACATGGAAAAACAACGTGGGTTCTTAAAGGACTATACCGATCGCTTGATAGAGAAAGGAAAATGTTTCCCCAATATCGGCCTTTGGGACGGTAAAATGGGGATTGCCGTTTATCTGCTGCATCTTGCCCGGATAACGGGAGAGGAGAATTACGAACGTCAGGCAGATGAATTTATGGATACGGTTTACGAACAACTGGCCGAACGAACCTCTTTCTTTTACGGTGACGGATTGTTGGGGATCGGATGCGGTATCGAATATATGATCGAACACGGATTCATCGAAGGAGACAGTGATGAAATTCTTGCGGAGATAGATATTGTCGCACGAAATATCGTCGACAGAAGACCGATAGAATCCCTCCCTTTGCAAGACGGCGTTTGCGGTGTGGGATATTATTTATACCGGCGACTGAAGAAGAAACCGGACAATGACGAAAGCATGCTAACACTTAAATTCAAAGAATACCTGATTTATCTGATCGATTGGATAGAAGAGTTATTGCTGAAAACGAAAGAGAAAGATGACTATAACGATGCCTATTTCCTGTTGTGCCGATTGCATCGGTTGGATGTATTTAACCACAAGATAGAGCGGATGATGTGTCTTTGTCTCCGGAAGTTTGTCGATTTTAACATTCCCGTATCCGATCGCTATGAATTATTGGGAATAGAATCACTGAAAATTTTAAAGCCATGGATATAACCTCGGAACTTACGATTGTCATTCCCGTACGTATGGATAGTAAGGAACGGGAAGAAAACTTGAGAGCAATCCTGCCTTATCTTATTTCCTATACCTATGCAACAATCTTGGTTATGGAAGTAGATGAAGAGCAGAAGTTTTTTCTGAAGAACACAGATAAGAGAATAAAATATTATTTCCAAAAAGATACGGATGTCATTTTTCATTATACCCGGTACAGAAATGAATTACTTATACGATCGGAGACGAATATCGTTGCGATTTGGGATGCGGATGTTTTTCTGACAGTATCTCAGCTAAAGGCAGGGATTGAGTGGGTGAAGAAAGGGGTTACGATGTGTATACCATACGACGGACGGGCATTTTATTTATCTCCGGAGGATAGCATAAACGCCCGAAAGAATCTATATCGTTATATCAATAACTGTGAAGAAGAGAGCTTAATACCTCTATTGGGCCGTTCCTCTGTCGGAGGAGTATTTATCATAAATAAACAGCGTTACCTGCAGGCCGGCGGTGAGAATGAAAACATTTACGGATGGGGGCCTGAAGATGCCGAACGTGTCAAACGCATGGAGATTCTGGAGGAACCTGTGGAACGGGTCTCCGGTCCTCTGTTTCATCTATACCATCCGAGAGGGATCAATTCGACCTTCGGATACGATGAGAGAGATCGAAATAACGTGAATGAACTGATAAAAGTATGCCGGATGAGTACCGAAGAACTTCGCAAATATATCCAAACATGGAAGTGATAAAAAAGACACTCATCTTAGTGGGAAATAAGCCTCCGTATAGAATCGGATTGCATACATTGATCGATTCGTTCGATTATGTACTCCGGATAGGACGGATGAATAACCTGGGTGCAGCCGGCCGTAAGATCAACGGTATATACATAGAGGCAAATAATGTATTTAAATACATTTTTCATGGTGGAGAAAACAAGGATGAAATCAAAAAAGCTCAAAATATCTTTATGCATAAATATTGGTATGAGCATTTTCGAGAATGGGATGCTTTCTTGACAAAAAGGCAATACGAATCGGTTGAAATTATAAATGATGAAGATGCGATTAAAGCAATCGGTTTTGAGCGCCCGACGAGTGCCGTCCTTATGTTGGCTTACCTGCTGAATTCACGATGGAAGGAACATTATGACATTCACATTACTTGTCTCGATGTAGAAGGTCGGGCTGAACTAATCGATCATAATCCGTATTGGAATTGGCACAAGGGAGCGGGAACATATGAAGAAAATTATCTGAAGAAATTAATCGATCATGGAATTATTACACGAGTCAGAGATGAATAATATTCCGATATTGATTCCTGTAAAAGGAATCAGCCGGAGATGTCCCGGTAAAAATCGAAAACTTCTTCCGTATACAGCCGATTATCTGTTACGACAAAATTTAATAAAAAATGCTGTTGTTATATCTGATGATCAAGAATTGGGTGATTTTGCTTCGAGATTGGGATTCAAGACGAATGTAGAGATAAGGAAAGAGGGACAAGACGAGTTGAGTTCCTGCCGTAACTTTATTAAAAACTCGGATTATGAAGTATTTATTCTTCTTCCCGTTACACAGCCATTCAGGGAAATAGATTTGATTCGGAAGTGTTGTTCGTTATATGCCCAAGTGAAAAATGAGATTGATTTTGTTACGTCTTTTGTCGAAATCTCTGACAGGAAACGGTTTTATTTGGAGTTTACCGAAAGCGTTCCGGCATTCAGGAATAAAGACATGAAGAGAAAAGGTGCTTTGTGTGAAACCATTCCCATGATAGACGGAGCGATATATCTGATTAAGTCGGCTTTTATTTGTGAGGTCGTTATGTCGACAGATCCGAACAAAGCCTTTTGGACGGGGCGTTTCCGTTGTATAAAGAATAATGTTCCGTTCATGGATATCGATACCCCGGATGATATGGCAAAGTTCCAATTCCTTAAAGAATATTTTACCTATTGAATATTACACAAATCGTACATGTTAATAAAGAATGCTATGGAGGCAATGAAAAAAGGATCGGATTTCTATATTCCGACTTATGTCATTAATATGAAAGAGCGTCTCGACCGCAAAAAACATATCATAGCCGAATTCAAAGGGCGGGATGAATTTGACGTGACATATATCGATGCATGTACGCATACGATCGGAGCGGTCGGACTTTGGAACAGTATCGTAAGGATTATCAGGCTTGCCATAGAAAACGAAGATGATGTAATCGTCATTTGTGAAGACGATCATTATTTTACTAAAAATTACTCTAAAGAATTTTTAATTGAAAATATTCTTGAAGCACATGAACAAGGAGCTGATGTTCTCTCCGGCGGTATCGGAGGTTTCGGCTATGCTGTTCCCATCGCAAGAAACCGTTACTGGGTAGACTGGTTTTGGTGTACGCAGTTTATCGTTGTGTATAAAAAGTTCTTCCGGAAAATTCTGGATTATGCGTTTAAAGAAAATGATACGGCGGATGGAGTGATCTCGCAAATCTCAAACAATAAAATGGTGCTTTATCCGTTTATATCCAGACAAAAAGAGTTTGGGTATTCTGATATCACACAGAATAATAAAGATAATCCCGGTTTAATCACGCAGCTTTTTCAACAAGCAGATGCTTATCTTTCTGCCATTCATAAGGTTTCGAACTTCTATAATTACTCGAATTCTTTTGAATGATAAGATTTAAAGGTTGGGAGCACTGAATGAAAGTACTTGCTAAAATACCCCCCCCCTATTTTTTTCTGTGTTCGGAAGAGCACGAATAAAAATAAGGGGGATTTTTTAAAACTCTGCGTTTTTGGGGGTGCGTGGGAACGGCATCACGTCGCGAATGTTAGACATTCCGGTGACAAACAGCAATAACCGCTCGAAGCCCAGTCCGAATCCTGCATGAGGACAGGTACCGAATTTACGGGTGTCGAGATACCACCACATATCCTTCATCGGGATGCGGAGTTCTTTGATACGTTGGAGCAGTTTGTCATAGTCTGCTTCACGCTCCGAGCCGCCGATGATTTCACCGATCTTCGGGAACAGTACATCCATGGCCCGTACGGTCTTTCCGTCGTCGTTCTGTTTCATATAGAACGCCTTGATCTCTTTCGGGTAATCGGTCAGAATTACGGGGCGTTTGAAATGTTCTTCCACGAGATAGCGTTCATGCTCCGAGGCCAGATCGGCTCCCCAATACACAGGGAATTCAAATTGATGTCCTTTGGCCACAGCTTCTTCGAGGATGCGTATTCCTTCCGTATAGGCCAGACGTACGAAATCGTCTGTCAACACGCTTTCCAGACGGTTGATAAGTCCCTTGTCGAACATATCGTTGAGGAATTGAATATCGTCGCGGCAATGGTCTAAAGCCCATTGCACACAATATTTGATAAACTCTTCCGCAAGGTTCATGTTCTCTTCAATTTCGTTAAAAGCCACTTCCGGCTCAATCATCCAGAACTCGGCCAAGTGGCGCGGAGTGTTCGAATTTTCAGCACGGAACGTAGGCCCGAACGTGTAGATGGCTCCTAATCCCATGGCCGCTAATTCACCTTCCAACTGTCCGGAAACCGTTAAGCTCGCCTGCTTGCCGAAGAAATCGTCGTCGTAATTGACAGACCCGTCTTCGTCCTTTTTTACCTGCTTCAGGTCTTGTGTCGTAACCTGAAACATTTGCCCTGCGCCCTCGGCGTCGGAGGCCGTGATAATAGGCGTATGGAAGTAGAAGAAGCCTTTCTGATGGAAGAACGTGTGAATGGCCATGGCCATGTGGTGGCGGATGCGGAATACGGCGCCGAAGGTGTTGGTGCGGGGACGCAAGTGAGCGATCTCCCGCAGGAATTCGAGTGAATGTCCTTTCTTCTGCAACGGGTATGAGTTCGGGTCGGCAGCGCCGAGCAGTTCGATTCGATCGGCCTGCACCTCGACATGCTGTCCTTGTCCCTGCGACGGCACGAGTTTTCCGCTGACACGGATACATGATCCGGTCGTGACCTGCTTCAGGTTTTCTTCACCCAGCTTCTCGATGTCTGCAACCACTTGCAGGTTATGGATCGTCGTGCCGTCATTCAGTGCGATAAAAGTCACCTGCTTACTGCCTCTTCGCGTACGTACCCAGCCGCAGACATCTACGTCTGCGCCGCACGCATCGCTTTTTAATAAGTCTGTAATCTTTGTTCGTTTCATTGTTAGTTACCTCCTGTAATACTTATTCAAATGCTCCCATACGCAGAGCATTTACTTCCTGTTCGTTCAGATAGCGCCATTTGCCGCGGCCCAGATTCTTCTTCGTCAGCCCGGCAAAATACACGCGGTCAAGTTTGGTCACGTGATAGCCGAGTGCCTCGAACATACGACGAACGATACGGTTTCGTCCCGAGTGAATCTCGACCCCGACCTGTTTTCTGTCGGTCTCGCTGGCGTAGCTGATCGCATCGGCATGGATTTCACCGTCTTCCAGCTCTAATCCGGTGGCCAGCTTTTCCATGTCTTCTACGGCCACTTCCTTATCTAACCACACGTGGTAGATTTTCTTCTTCTTGAACGACGGGTGCGTCAGTTTCGAAGCCAGATTGCCGTCGTTCGTCAACAGCAGTACACCGGTCGTGTTACGATCCAGACGGCCGACGGGGTAGATACGTTCATGGCAGGCATTTTTGACAAGGTCCATGACCGTTCGGCGATTTTGCGGGTCATCGACGGTGGTCATGCAGTTTTTCGGCTTGTTGAGTAAAAGGTAGATTTTACTTTCGATGCGTACCGGCTGGTCGTGGAACATGACCTGGTCTTTCCGTGTAATCTTTGTGCCGAGTTCTTTCACTGCTTCGCCGTTTACTTTTACGACGCCGGCCTGGATAAATGCATCTGCTTCGCGGCGTGAACATACACCGGCATTGGCCAGAAATTTGTTCAAACGGATCGGTTCGTTCGGATCGGTCAGTTCTTCTTCATATTTCACCTGTTTCTGGAAGTTGAACTTCATGTTCGGGCGTGCACCTTTCTTCGTTTGTTTCTTCGGCTTGCCTCCCGGTCGGTTGTTGCTTCCGGGTACTCCGGGACGCCGTTCGTTATTTTTCGGTGCACGGAAATGCCCGCCTTCATTCCCTGTATTCGGCACATAGGGACGATGTGGCCGGCCTTCGGGCGACTGCGAATAGGACGGCATATAAGGATGGCGTTCGTTCCCCTCCGTATCGGCGCTGTGAAGCGGCCGTTCTTCTTCCTGCGAATAAAGGTCGGCCTGCCGATAAGAAGTTCTTTCCGTGAAAGGGCTACCGTACGAAGGTCGGTTATAATCAGCCATACGACTGTCTCTGATACGCGGACGGCGTTTGGCGACCGGGCGGTTTGCTCCCTCCATCTGATAGCCTCCGCCATCTCTCGTAGCGCGGTAAGCAGGCCTCCGTTCTTCCTTTTCGTTACGCGAAACGCTGTCCCGTTGATTTTGATTTTCCGGGTTTTCACTTTCTGGACGAGGTTGGCGTCCGTCTTTTTCTTCTAAATCCATACTAAATAGTAATAATTGATTGTTAAACGTATTTGTACAGTCTCCCGACTGTTTTTTAATGGTTATTCTGTTTTTTGTTTCTGTTTTATATTCCTGTATAATTATGTGGAGTCACAGCTCTCAACTCTTGTTTTACGGACTCGCTCAGATCGAGCGAGTCGATAAACTGTGCAATCGATGAGGCGGTGATCGTTTCGTTGGTGCGTGTCAATGCTTTCAGTGCTTCATACGGTCGGGGGTACCCCTCACGGCGCAGAAGGGTTTGAAGGGCTTCGGCCACGACGGCCCACTGCGTATCCAGCTCGCGCGATATGGCCGGTTCGTTCAGCAGCAATTTGCCGAGTCCTTTCATCAAGCTCTTGAGTGCGATCTCGATATGAGCCAGCGGCACGCCGATGTTACGCAATACGGTCGAGTCTGTCAAGTCTCTCTGTTGCCGGGAGATCGGCAGCTTCATACTCAGATGTGTAAGTATGGCATCGGCCATGCCGAGATTTCCTTCGGCATTTTCGAAATCGATCGGATTGACCTTGTGCGGCATCGCCGACGAGCCGACCTCACCCTCTTGGATCTTCTGCCTGAAATATTCCATCGAGATGTACTGCCACATGTCTCGACAAAGATCGATCAGGATCGTATCAATGCGTCGCAAGCCGTCGCAAAGTGCTGCCAGATTGTCGTAGTTCGATATTTGGGTCGTCCATGCTTCACGTTTCAGTCCGAGTGTTTCTTCTACAAACCGATGTCCGAATTTCTGCCAATCATACTGCGGATAAGCCACATGATGCGCGTTGAAGTTACCCGTTGCTCCGCCGAACTTGGCCGAGATGGGTACGGCCTTGAGCAGCGTCAATTGCTGCTCCAACCGATAGACAAACACTTGAATCTCTTTCCCCAGACGGGTAGGAGAAGCGGGTTGTCCGTGCGTTTTCGCGAGCATCGGAATGTCTTTCCATGCTTCAGCATAGTTTTTCAGCTTGGCGATCACTGCTTCGATACCGGGGAAATAGACCGCCGTCAACGCCTCTTTCAACGAAAGAGGAACGGCGGTATTATTTATATCCTGTGAAGTCAGTCCGAAATGAATAAATTCTTTATATGCCTGTAACGAGAGCGTATCGAATTGTTCTTTGATAAAATATTCGACGGCTTTCACATCATGGTTTGTCGTCTGCTCAATTTCTTTCACCCGTCGCGCATCGTCGTACGAGAAATCAAGATAAATCCTCCGCAAGGCCGTTTTGACATGGTCCTTATTCAAAGCTTGTACAGGTGGCAGAATCTCCGCCAACAAACAGAGGTATTCGATTTCTACGCGTACACGATACCGAATCAGCGCAAACTCCGAAAAATAGGCAGCCAGCGCTTCTACCTTGTTCCGATAGCGTCCATCTATCGGAGATATAGCTGTCAAAGCAGAAAGAGTCATTCCTTATGAATAAAATTAAGGTACAAAGATAGTGCTTTTCTGTAAATAACAACGACCGTATGCCATAAAAATCGGGGGCGGCACGGTCGATTTTCAGTGGTCCAATCAATATTTTGTGGCATGAGACTTTTTCGAGACTATACGCATTGCATGATTGCCGTAGCACGCGAAATGTCGGATGAACCTTTTTGCAGGCAAAGTTTGGAAGACTGTTTAGGGTAAAATAACCATTAAATGGCAAGCAATATCCCTATTACATTAAACTCACAGGGAATCGAGATATTGCTTGGGTTTTATTCTGTGATATTTGCGAAAAGCCTCTGTAAAATGGCTGAGATTGGCATATCCGATTCTATAGCCTACTTCGGATACAGAGTAAAGACGGGTGGAAAGCAAACGTTTTGCCCATTCCATCTTTTCGGATAGGGCATACTCGGCAATCGCCTTGCCGATAACTTGCTTGAAGCATTTTTGTAGTTTGGAACTGCTCATGGCAGCTTCACGTGCCAACTCGGGAATGCTCGGTACGTTGCTCAAGCTTTGTAAAATCTGACGACGGACACGGAAGACAGCCTCCACATCGTTCAAATTTAAGTTGGAAAGAGATTTTACTTCCGAACGCTTTTCGAGTTTTTCAAGGAATATCGTCAGCAGTTCTATTGCCTTTCCGTGCAGATGGAGGGGAGAGAAAGGTGCATCGCTTTTGGCTATCGCCTTGATGCCATACAATACTCGTTGCATCGCAGGTGTGATAGTCTCGAAGAGATAAAAAGACTTGTCCGATTGGAACAACCGACCGATATAGGTTTCGCAAGCCGTATCCATTTGCTCTATCCAATCCTTGTTAAAAGTCAATGTGATATTTTCATACTGTCGTTTGGGTGCGAAAGTCCACTCCGTGGGGATATTACTTGAAGGCATAAAGATACCATCGAGTGTATCCACCCCGACCGTCTTCGTGCTTGTACCGATAATCTGCTCGTGTTTATGCTCGTTGATATAGAACATCACAGGAATCCATTTCGAGTTTTCCACGGAGCGACGCACCATTGTCATCGATTCGTATGATAGGAAACTAATGTAGGTCAATGTGAGCCACGGCAACGGGTAGTATTGTTTGAAAAAACCGCTGCCCACCGAAGATGGAACGGTAAAACCGTTATCCGTTACCGATGTGCCGAATTGTTCAGCAACCATCTCAATCCAATCTTCAGGTTTATTGATCGCACAAAATTCTATTGTCATATGTTTTTTTTGCAAAGATAATGATCAATCAGGATAAAAGATGGAGAAATTACTGATTTTTACCCGTACTGATAATATAAAGATAAAACAAAGAGGGAGATAGAACCACTAAGCAACAATCTCCCTCTTTTGTTCATTATTCGAATACGAGTAAACTTGACGGTACACCAACAGTCGTAACCACAGGTTTAGGTGAGCATGCGCCTGTTGTTGGATTATAAGTATAGTAACCTGTTCCTTCCTTGCAAGTCATGCCAAAAACTATTTCATCTTTCCATTTACCATAAGTAAAGCATCCCATACTTGTAGTTAGAGGAAGATTGATTTTCTCAATGGTTTTATTCCGTACATCAATTTTGACAGGTTGATAATTAAAGTCAAGAATAGATGATTGCATAGGGTCGTCGTGCGTTGTAAGAGAAGGGATATTAACACATGCGTACACAATCCCATTACCTGCATAGTGATAATAGAGTATCCAACTGTGTGGTTTGTCAATACCTGTTGCAGGGGTTTTTGAAAGTTGGAAGTGGTAATCCTTATCCCATTCATCTGTTCCATTCTTGATACGTACAAAACCATCCTTCAAAGGATTATTGCCTTCCATGCCGAGGCTGTAGAAATATATATCTCCCAATTCGTCAGTGAAAGCAATCGTGTGTCGGAACAAACCAACAAATCCAACACGGTCGTCTTTTATAACTTTCTCTACTTGATTGGTTTTCAAATTGATGATGGCTACTTCCGCTCCAATGCCCGGATAGGCAGTATATCGCGTTTGCTTCTGTTGAAGTGCCACATAGAGTTTATCCTTTGATTTGGAGAGAACTGCACAGCCTGGATCTGGATTATTATCTTTATAAGCATACTCAGAGAGATCGATTTCTGCCGTTTGCTTCATCGTTTGGATGTCGAGAATGCTGATTTTACCACGTTGGCTGAGTACGACATAAGCTTTCCCATCATTAGAAAAGGTGATTTCTCCGGGAGCTGACCCCTGTCCGAAAGTCACGGATTCTCCCCTCATGAGATAACCATTAGCATCACGTGTGAATTTATGAACTTTATCACCTCCGTTTCCATCAGCGACAAGCACCGTATTTCCTTGTGCAAAAGGGTAGGCACCGAAAGCAAATTCAAAAGCTTTTTTGTTGTCCACTGCCTTTTGAGTAAGGTCTGCAAATGTACCTAAGTAATCGATTTTCTGATCGACCGTGTTGAAACAAACAAAATGCTGTTTCGTTTCTTCAGGTTTTGGGGTTGGCTCATCATTCTTATCGCATGATGTTAAACCGAATGCTCCGATAAACATAGCCCACAAAGCTATGTGCTGAAATGTTGTTGTTTTCATTGACTTTATTATTTATTGAGTTAAAAAATTCCTTTTGAAAATACATATCTAAATTTGATGTGAAAGGTGCGTCCTGCCAATGGACGCCGGAACTGATCCCACACTTCTTTGTCTGCGATATTATGACATTCCAAGGCAATGGAATATCTATTCTTATAGGTCATTAAAACACCGATGTCATTGGTGAAACTACGAGGAATACGACGCTTCTGTTGTTCAGTCAGTTCCCAGAAATAGAAGAATTCTTCAGTGAATTTTCCATCCCAAAAAGCTTTGACATGCCAATTTTTCAACAAGTTATCACTGTGATACTCTGCTCCGAAATTGGCAAATAAATAGGGAATGTTTGGCACACGCATCCCCTTTGTTGGATTCGGAGTAGTGCTATGAGGCAAATAGTCAAGCACGTCACGTACGTCCTGATAGGTAAAGTTGGCATAAGCGTATACTGATGGAGTAATATCTGCTTTCAATTCCGTTTCAAAGCCTTTAATACGGACTTTTTCTGCATTGACGTATCCTGCTGCCATGTGCTGATGTATGAGTTTTATCATATCGCTAACTTGCATATAAAAACCGTTTACTTCGAATTGAAGTCTTGACATCCCAAAAACCTCGTTTTTATCTATCAGGAATCCCAAGTTAAAGTTGTGGCTTTTTTCAGGTTTCAATCCCGCAGCAGGGAATGTAATAATACCATCCCCGAATAACTCTTTTGAATTGGGAAGGCGTATTGCCCGTTGGTAAGATGCTTTTAGATGAAATCCGTTGAAAGGTTCGTATTTCATCGCCTCAATCCAGCCGAACTGCAAAGCTGTGTTCTCTTTTTGTTTTGGAGGTGTTGAAATTTCATATGAAGTCAAATCGTCTATTTTCGAATGCAAATAATAATGTTTTGCAGATAACATGTTAGTTAGTTTACTATTGAATAGTTTTGCTTCATAAGTAAGCCCAGACACAACACTTGTTTTCTTTCTTGGAAAGCCAGCCACTTCAAATCCTGCATGTTTGCTGGCAAGGTCATCCTTCGGTTTTTCATGTGCGTAATTGAGCAAGACATTGAGGTTGAGATTGTGATTGGACGAAATTCTGTAATCGAAATTGATACGTTCATTGAGTTCAAAAAACTTATCGTCTGAAGCATGAGGAACACTTCCCGTCTCTCCTTGACCGTTGGGAGCGGGATAAACATTCCCTTCGAAGTCATGATTTACCCGTGCAGTATCCACAAAATTGTTCGTCGTATGCGAGAGGGAGAAATGCGATTCGAAGTTGAGGCGATTGTTCAGCATTCCACTTTTTATCAATTTGTTTTCGAGCATGAACATCCCGGATTTGTTCTCCGCGTGCTGGATATTCTTCAATACCCCTTGTATCTCGTTAAAACGATTGTAATACCCGAACTCGGTACTAATTTCGTCGAACCAAAGTTTTGTGAAAGCTATTTTCCCTTTCAGCATATACGAACGAAAACGGTCGTGATCTCGCTTCACCAACAGATTCTCTCTTTCGGGAACTCTGAAAGGGTAATCATTCTTTGCAGACGTATAATAACCTCCCGCACCGAGCAGAATACCGCTCTTAGGGAAATTCTTCCGTGAAAAGACACTTCCTTTGTGCGTTTGATAAGAGCCAAGTTCGTATGAAGCATCCAAATAGTCCGTACTAAACTCTTTCGTAACGATATTAACAGCCCCTCCTAAACCATCGCATCCAAAGCGAGCAGGAATAATACTCTTATATATTTCTATCCGTTCAATAATGTCTATTAGAATCTCATCAAGAGAAAAGACTCCGTCCGAAGTATTCATCGGAATACCATCCCATAGAATTTGAATACGATTGCCCTCCAAGCCATGAACAATAATTCTTGAATTACTTCCTAAACCACCACTTTGTCCTACTTTCAAGCCGATTGTTTTATTTAATGCGGACTCTAACGAAACAGAACGTCCTTGTAATTCTTTTCCACTGATAACGGTAATAGCTTCAGGCGATTCTCGCATAACTTGAGCCCTTGATTTACCTGTGACAACAACTCCGTCCAATTGCTGTGCATTTGGGCGAAGGTGTATCATATGTTTATTTGTTGGGTATTTCAACGTGTCTGTAACCGTTTCATATCCAACGTATCGAACCAAAACTACATACGCTTTTTTTTCTTTCATTGATATATGAACCACACCATGCCGGTTCGTCAAAGCTCCATCTTTGAATTTGGCTACACCTACAGGTTTCCATTGGACTGTCGCAGATTCAACTATACTTCTATTTTCTGCATCGACTACTTTTAATTCGACAGTGTTTGTCTGTGCATGAAGATATAGTGGCAATATCCCCAAAACAAGCATCAAACTTACACCTCTTTTAATATGATTAAACGTTGAAATTTTCATGCAATCTATTCATCTTTGATTTTTTCTGCAAATTTAAGATGGTCACCCTGTAAGAAATACCCCAATCATCCACACCTATACCCCTATTGAGTCATTCTGCTTTCAATATGTCGTTTTCGGGCAGTATTGTATTCATTCGGGGTATTTTACCCATGTATGTCTCCGTACTTTTGCTCCTCAGAAAATCAAAACGACAGATATATGGATAAACAAAAAATCAAGCCTCTCGATGAGGAACGGGAGAGCCGCAGCCTGCTCTCCAATGCTGTGGTCATACTGCATCTTGTCTTCGGTACGCTGCCCCTACTACTTGTGGTGTGGGCGGTGGACAGGCTGATAGATAGCACGCTTACTACTACCATGGTCGGGAGCATCGGGGTAGCAATGGTACTGTTTGCCTTGTTTCATGGCATCTTCTACGGAACTTCGATTTGGAGGGCGCATCGTTCGGCTTACAACGCTCTCACACAGTTAAGAATGCGCATCGTGAGCCATCTCGGACGGTTACCTCTCGGTTTCTTTCAAGAACGGAAAGTGGGTGATTTGGTGAACATTATCAATCATGACGTGGAGCAAATCGAGATTTATTTGGCGCACGGACTGCCCGAAATCCTCTCGGCAACGCTTTTCCCAACCTTACTCTGGGGAATTGTCATGGTATTGGACTGGCGGCTGGGACTGTCACTCGTATCGCTGCTACCGTTGGCATTTCTCTTGCAGATGGCAGTCAAAACGCTTTGGGGCAAGAGCTTTCGTCACTTTATGGAAAGTACGCAAAAAATGTCGGAAGACCTTTTGGAATATGTGGCTACAATACCGGTCGTCAAGGCATTCAGCCACGAGGAGACCCGAACAGAGCGAGTTCTCGGTGGTATGCACGACTATATCCGCTGGGTGAAGCGGAGTATGTTCAGCGTTACCATGCCGATGACGCTCATCACGATGTTTTTAGAGGGCGGTATTGTGATGATGACGCTTGTCGGTCTATGGCTGATGAGTTCGGGCGAACTGACCGTGGCACGTTTTATTCTCGCCCTGATATTGGGCGGACTGTTCTCGTCTTCCTTTGCCAAACTGGCTACGTTCCAACATTTCAGGATTGTTTATGGGCAGTCGTTGGCGAGGGTTCAGTCGATTACCGAAGTACCTGCAAAGGATACGGCAGACAGAAATACGGATGCCATGCAGACCGATGTCAGTTTCGCACACGTGACATTTGCCTACCCGAATAAGAAAGACAGTGCGTTGCATGATGTCAATCTGCAATTTCCCAAGGGCAGCCATACGGCTATTGTGGGCGAATCGGGGTCAGGCAAAAGCACATTGGCAAGCCTGATGATGGGTTTCTGGCAACCGCAGTCGGGAACCGTTCGACTGGGTGGAGAAAATCTTGCGGAACTCTCCGAACGTAACATTGCCGATTTCTTTTCTATGGTGCAACAGGAGGTATTCCTTTTCAACACGAGTATTCGGGACAATATTCGTATCGGCAAACCCTCCGCCACGCAAGAGGAGGTGGAAACGGCGGCGCGAAAGGCTCGCATACACGACTTTATCGTGGGACTCCCCAATGGTTACGGTACACTGGCGGGTGAAGCGGGCGTAAAATTCTCGGGCGGAGAGAAGCAGCGCATTTCCATTGCTCGGATGCTGCTCAAAGACTCGCCGATTGTCATTCTCGACGAAGCTACCGCCGCATTAGACGGGGAGAACGAGAAACTCATTCAAGAGGCTTTGGACGAATTACAGCGCAACAAAACCGTTATTACCATCGCCCACCGTCTCAACACTATTCAGGATATGGAACGTATTGTCGTGATGGACAAGGGGCAGGTCGTGGCGACGGGAACGCACGGAGAATTGATGGACAACTGCCCACTATATCGCAATATGACGGAAACACAGGAACGGGTAAGTAAATGGCAATTAAAAGAAGAGGAGGAATAAGAATGATACGCAATATACTGAATGAATTGACCGCTCGCGGAGTGCGGCATCTAATTATCTCCGCCCTGTTTTTCGTAGTTTATGCCCTCTGTGGCACAGCGATTATGCTCACCGTCCTGTTCCTTATCGACCGCTATATATCGGGCGAAAGCGTTTCACTCATTTCGGTAGCGTGGATACTCGGTGGTCTGCTGGTTTTGAAAACCATATCCAATGCCATAGCCGATATGAGCAAGCACTTTGCCGGCTTCGACCTCGTGGAACGTATTCGTGAGAAAATCATATTGAAACTGAAAATGTTCTCGCTCGGTTTCTACACCAATGAACGGCTGGGCGAGATAAGTACCGTCATTCACAAAGACGTGGATAATATGGAAATGGTTGTGGGGCATCTTTGGACGCGAATGTCCGCCGATTTCATCGTGGCACTGATACTCGGCATCGGGCTGTTCTGTGTGGACTGGCACATGGGGTTGGCGATGATTGCCATCCTTCCTGTTGCCCTCTTCTCCTTGTATCGGGGCATCCGTTCGGGAATGAAAGCGCAACAGGAGGCACAAGACGGTCTGGCGGATATGGTCAGTCTTTTCGTGGAATACGTTAAGGGCATACCTGTACTGAAGGTCTTCGGAGGAAAAGGAATGTTCCGTGACAGGCTTGATCGTTCCGTGAGTGACTTCGGGGAAAGCTGCAAGAAGACCTCACGGCAGGCGGCTGTGAGTGTGGGCAGATATGTCTTTCTCATTGAGCTGGCTTTCGCACTGATGGCAACAATCGGTCTTTGGTGGGCTTGGCGCGGCGAACTTTCCCTTTTCACTTACCTGATGTTCGTCATCGTTTCGAAGGAGTTCTACAAGCCTTTTGTCAATATGGAAAGCCATTGGCTGAACTACATCAAGGTAAAGGACAGCTACGGACGCATTTCCCGTCTATTGGACACTCCCGTTATCACTAATCCCGAACAACCTAAAACAGTTGACCGCTTTGACCTCTCGTTTGAAAACGTAGGTTTCCGCTACGAAAAAGAGGGCTTTGAGATGAGCGACCTCACGTTCAGCGTCCCCGAACGGACGGTAACGGCACTTGTCGGTTCGTCAGGCTCCGGCAAGACCACTATCACCAATTTGCTGCTCCGCTTTTGGGAACCGCAGGCAGGCTGTATCCGTATCGGCGGTGTGGGCATTCGGGAGATGGACTACGATTATCTGCTCGGCAAAATCAGCGTAGTGATGCAGAATGTTATCCTCTTTTCCGACACCATCGCAAACAATATCAAGGTGGGTAATCGCAATGCCACACAGGAAGAAGTTGAGGAAGCTGCACGTCAAGCTATGATACACGACTTCATAGTCAGTCTGCCAAATGGCTATGAAACAAAAATCGGAGAGAATGGCTTGGGACTGTCTGGCGGACAGAAACAACGCCTCTCTATTGCCCGTGCCTTTCTCAAAGACGCTCCCATCCTCCTGTTGGACGAGATAACAAGCAATGTCGATCCCGTCAATGAGTACAAAATACAGCAGGCGATGTCCGCCCTTATCCGAAACCGCACGGTCTTAGTCATTGCCCATCACCTGCAAACCATCCGCAATGCCCATCAGATTATCGTGATGGACAAGGGACTGCTCTCGGAAAAGGGTACGCATGCTGAACTCGAGGCAATAGGTGGGATGTATTGCAAACTGCTGGCAATGCAGTAAGCTCGTAACAAACAACAGGCAGTAAGAAAAATACTCTTTACTGCCTGCTTTTTCTTGTTCGAACGAATTGTCTTTAATTTACTCTCCAAAGTACCTAAGCTTTTTCTTGATTACCCCTAATTTTGCGTAAACGAAGAAAACAAAAACTCCCGACTTCGTTTAGAAATCAGGAGTCTACACCATTTTGCTTTTCTTCAAAGTGGTGCCACCAGGAATCGAACCGGGGACACAAGGATTTTCAGTCCTTTGCTCTACCAACTGAGCTATGGCACCTTGTCTTTTGACGGGTGCAAAGATAAGACAAATTTTAATTTCCACAAACTTTTTATCAAGAAATGTTAGATCATAAAGTTAAAAATTCTACGAATATCAAGATTTCGTGAATATTATACACATTTCCAAGAAAACGCTCTCTCTTGTTAGGACACCGATTGAGTCGAACAGACCGTTTCTTACCACCCCTAAAGGAAGAATAGCCATCTCGGACCGGAGGCATAGAAAATACCCATTCAACAGACGTACGCACAAACAAAATATCATGTACATTTGCACTTTCGAATAGAAAAAGCAAACTATGATTTTCCAGTTACTTATTGTATTGGCGGCAATTGTCATAGGAGCGCGCAAAGGAGGGATCGGCCTCGGAGTTGCCGGCGGTCTCGGATTGGCAGTACTCACGTTTGGATTCGGGCTTCGTCCTACCTCCCCCCCTATCGACGTGATGCTGATGATTGCTGCAGTCATTGCGGCTGCAAGCTGCATGCAGGCGGCGGGCGGGTTAGATATGATGGTGAAATGGGCGGAACGTCTGCTGCGACGTCATCCGCAACATATCACGCTGCTAAGTCCTCTTGTGACCTACCTGTTCACACTTCTTGCAGGAACAGGCCACGTCGCCTATTCCATACTGCCGGTGATTGCCGAAGTGGCCACAGAGACTAAAGTTCGTCCGGAGCGTCCGCTTAGCATTGCCGTTATCGCCTCACAGCAAGCCATCACAGCCAGCCCCATCTCAGCGGCAACAGTTGTTCTGCTGAGTATGCTGGCAGGATATGATATCACCTTGATCGACATCATGAAAATCGCCATACCTTGCACCATGGCAGGGGTACTGCTCGGCGCACTCTATTCGATGAAGATCGGGAAAGAACTTGCGGACGATCCGGAATACCGACGGCGACTTGCCGAAGGCGCTTTCGAAAGCAAGCATCGTCATACACGCGAGGTGGAGAATCCTCGTGGAGCCTTACTTTCAGTCGTTCTGTTCCTGGTCGCCACCGTCGGCATCGTCATCTTCGGTTCGTCGGAAGCACTGCGTCCCGTATTTCATACCAACGAAGGAACAGTCCCGATGCAGATGTCCCATATCATTGAGATTCTGATGCTTTCGGCAGCCGCCCTGATGCTTATCGGCACCCGCACCAACGGTATCCGGGCCGTGCAAGGGTCTGTCTTTTCGGCCGGTATGCAAGCCGTTATTGCCATATTTGGTATCGCATGGATGGGCGACACGTTTATTTCGGGCAATATGGCTGCACTGAAAGGCGGCATCGAACAATATGTGACGACAATGCCGTGGCTGTTCGGGCTGGCATTGTTTATGATGTCCGTTCTGCTATTCAGTCAGGCGGCCACCGTTCGCACCATGCTCCCGCTCGGTATCGCACTGGGCTTATCGCCGTGGATGCTGATCGCATTGTTTCCGGCCGTCAACGGTTACTTCCTTATCCCCAATTATCCGACAGTGGTGGCAGCCATCAATTTCGATCGCACCGGCACGACGCATATCGGCAAATACATCCTGAACCATTCGTTTATGATGCCTGGACTGATTGCCACCGGAGTATCCGTCGGACTCGGCCTGTTGTTAGTCCTCTGACAAAACCGGAAAGTATCTGAACTTAAAAAAAAATTATCACCTGTTAACCATACAGTTATTTCAAAAGAAGCACCTGATAAACCATGCGATATGTCGGCACCGGAATGCCCAGTCGGGCACCCTCTCTAACGAGGTATCCGCAAAGACTCTCGAGTTCCGTCTTCCCCCCCCGCCATAAAATCGCGGTGCATCGAGGTCGTCGTCGTCAAGTCATTTTTCCAGAAACGGTCGAGTACCTGCCGACATATCTCCTCCGAGACATCAATACCATTCGCTTGAGCTACAGCAATAGCCTCTCTCAGAAGCACAAGAAACATCCCGGCCTCGGTCTCGATAACCACCCGTGTAGGTTTGTCGAAAATGGAAACATCTTTGCTATCAGCATATGCCAAAGCTAATTTGGCACCATAATAACCACCCACGCCTCCTAATCCTGAAATCAATATATTTGTCATAGAATAAGTGTATTATAAAGATGTTATCCAGTTTTCGATCATTTTTATTCCTGCTACGGTCATGATCGATTCGGGATGAAACTGAAGGCCTCGAACAGGATAACAGCGGTGACGGATAGCCATGATCAAACCCTTGTCATCTACGGCTGTCGTCAGCAATTCTTCGGGACAACTCTCCCGATCAATGATCCAGGAATGGTAGTGTCCGATCGGACTTCCATCCTCGACATCTCGGAACAGCACCTCCTCTGGGTCGGTAATAAAGAGAGGTGACCTATGCCCGTGAAGCGGTTGAGTAAGCCTTGTCAGCCGCGCACCGAACACTTCGGCAATGGCCTGATGTCCGAGACAAATACCGAGTATCGGCGTATGCCTGTATGTTTCCTCAATCAGCCGACAGAGTTTACCGGCCTCTCCGGGAAGTCCCGGACCTGGCGAAAGCAGGATACCCTTATAGCCGGTGATATACTCCGGAATAATGCAATCGTTCCGGACAATATCGTACATGCAATGCCCGTTTTCTTCGACCATTTGCACAAGATTATACACAAACGAATCGTGATTGTCGACAATCAACAGATGTTTCGGTTCTATCGCTTCCACTGTGCAAAAGTAAAACTAAAACGTCTACAAGTCCAAGTTTTTTCGATATTTTTGCAACATGAAAAAAGAAGCGGAAGAAGTCATTCGGATGATGAATCAGGCAGGGGCTGAAGGAAGCCCATTTGTTTTCGGGCTGGACTTTGAGCTGTGCCGGGGGTTCTTTATCCCCAACCCATTCGAACAGCAGGAAGTACTCTTCGATTTTCACGGCTTCTCCAACTGCCGACCGAGAGCAACAACCTCCTCCAGCTATCGGTTTAATAAATATCCCGAAACGCAAGCTGAATACGCTCACCGCTTCTCCATCATACGTGAAGGTTTACTTCGGGGCGATTCCTTTCTGACTAATCTGACAGTCCAAACGCCCATCGAGACCGATCTATCTCCCGAGGAAATTTTTCATCGCTCCGATACATTATATAAGGTATATGTTCCCGGCACTTTTGTCTGCTTTTCTCCCGAGCGGTTTGTGAAAATAGAAAAAAGCGTCATCTCATCCAACCCGATGAAAGGTACGATCGACGCACATATCCCCGACGCGGAGACAAAAATATTAAGTGATTACAAAGAACTTTCCGAACATTATACCATTGTTGACCTGATACGGAACGATCTCTCGATGGTAGCCTCTCTGGTGCGGGTAGAACGATTCCGCTATATCGACCGTATAGAAACGTCGAATGGTCCTATCCTCGAAGTCAGCTCCGAGATAAAAGGAGACCTGCCGAGCGATTGGAAAAATCGTTTGGGAGAGATCATTCGAACGCTCTTGCCTGCCGGCTCCATCTCCGGTGCACCCAAAGAAGCAACTCTCAAGCTGATTCGGAAAGCCGAGGCAGCTCCTCGTGGGTTTTACACCGGCGTATCCGGCTATTTCGATGGCAAAAGTTTTGACTCTGCCGTGCTTATCCGTTTTATCGACCTGGAGAGTTCGCCGTATGTGTACCGCAGTGGAGGAGGAATAACAGTCAACAGCAGCTTGAAAGACGAGTACGACGAAGTGGTGAAAAAAGTATATCTACCGTTTTAAACAACGCAACCCCACAAAACGAATACGATGGAATTTATTGAAACAATCGCTATCCGAGACGGTCGTGTGATCAACCGGGACGGCCATCTGACACGAATGCAAGAAACAGCCGCACACTTCGGATTCCCTCTACCCGATTTCCCTAACCTTACACGCATCATACCGACTTCACTGAAATCAGGTCTGGTAAAGTGCAGACTGCTTTACGACCGTCTTATCCGCGATATTACTTTCGAGGTTTATACCCCCAGAAAGATATCCTCCCTGATTGCCGTCCATGCCGACAAGCTCGATTACGCTTTCAAATACGCCGACAGAAAAACTCTGGAATATGAGGAGTGGAAGCACAAAGGCTTCGATGAGGTCATCTTTTTAAAAGACGGTTTCCTCACCGACAGTTCCTTTTCCAATATCGTACTCAGAAGAGAAAATGAATACATCACCCCGAAAACATATCTTTTGAACGGCACCCAACGGCTACTTCTGTTAAAGACCGGCTACATCAAAGAAGTTCCGGTTCATATCACATCCCTCAAAGAGTACGACGAACTGATCTTGATTAACGCCATGCTCGACCTGAAGGATGGTTTGCGTATCCCTACCCATGCCGTTCATCTGACAGATAAAGAAGAAAGCGGGGACTATTACGCAAACACATAAAACGACCACCCTGTTATTTTATAAATTATGTATACCATCTATAATATATCATAATTACACGCTCAATATTTGCTTTTGCGATTTATTTTCGATTATTTTGCGATCGGAATACCAATTCTTTGAAATAGTCATACAATTTGACTTTTTTCTTAACAGGTTTTTAAGAATTGAATATTCATGGGTGGCCATACTGCTTTTTGCGGTGTATTTCTAATAATCATTTTTGAATGAAGTATATTTGACTTATTTCTTTATCTAAAATTGACGTTACAACATTGTTGTGTACTAATTTATTCATTAAAATCTAATTATTATGGCTAAGAGTTTCAAAGAAATGCTGGTCGAATCAGGCCAGGAGTTAGAGTTTCAGTCAGGTGGAAAAGCTCCGGACCATCTGGTTGACAGAGAAATTAAGTGGGAGCCTCATCCCAGAATAGCGAAATTAAAAGGAATTTACATGGACTCGTTGTCATCAACGAACAATGAATTTCCTTACTGGTACACCCGGGAGTATTTTCAGGGCGACAATGAAATACCGGTTATCCGACGGGCAAAAGCACTGAAATGCGCTTTCTCACATCTGACACCGGTTATTTTCCCGGGAGAATTGTTGACCATGCGTAAAGGCGCTTTTATGCGCGCTTCTTTTCCAATGCCGTGGTTATCCGAAGGATTTTACATGGCGAACGAATCTAAATTCTATCAGGAAGCCTTGAAGAGAGGATCGGCCAGTGTGGATGAACACTCTACATTTGGTCAAGGCGGAGGGAACGTCACGAAGAGTTTCGGTAAAGTCATCTCGATTGCCGGAAAATTCGGGATGCGCCAGGAAGAAGTTCCGATGTTGCTGGAACTTGCCAGGATGTGGGAAGGAAAATCCGTCGATGATCTGGGGAACAAATACGAAAAGATGGTTCCCGATTACGACGTGAAAGAAGCCATCATGCGTTCGGTGGTTTGTATGTTCGACTCCGGTTTCACGCTACCTCAGGGGCGTGAAGTCATCAATTATTACTATCCGCTGGAGTATGGTTTCGAGGGAATTAAGGAGATAGCTCGCGAAAAGATCGAAGAAGTAGCCGGTCGTGCTGACGGAGACGGCATGGTAGGCATGAATCGTTTGTATAACTATCAGGCGATTATCTTAGCGATCGAAGGAATTCAAGCATGGATTCATAACTATGGAAAGCATGCGACATGGCTGGCTGAACGCGAAAAAGATCCGGCACAAAAGAAAGAATATGAAGACATTGCCGAAAGATTATTCTGGATCGAAAAGTATCAACCAAGAACATTTATTGAAGCTTTTCAGATGATCGAGACCTTGCATTTCGCAGTATTGAATGAAGATGCCATATCCGGACTTTCTCCCGGCAGAATCGGTCAGGTACTTTATCCCTGGTTCGAACAGGATATTGAAGCCGGCAGAATCACGGAAGATCAGGTATTGGAATTATGCGAACAAGACCGCGTAATCAAGACGGCAATCGACTGTTTTGCCTCTGTAGGTGTGGTCGGAGGCGTACTTTCCGGAAATACATTTAATACCCTTTCCATCGGAGGAGTCAACCGCAAAGGAAAGACGGCGGTTAACCGCCTTGAATATCTGATTCTGAAAGCGGGAGGTACGAATGCGATGCCTCAGTCCACCCTGGCGCTACTCTATGATGAGACGACGCCGAAAGATTTCCTTGCCTTAGCTGCAGATGTGATTAAAATCGGAAGCGGATATCCGGCATTTATGAACAACCAAATTGCAGAAAAGTTTATTTTAAGTCAGTATGGAGCAGAAGGCATGACCGTCGAGGAAGCTCGCGCATGGGCGATCGGAGGCTGTTTGGAAACATCGCCGGGCTGCTGGAAGCCTCTTCACTTGAATAACAAAGAGTATTGGATTCCGGGAGGATGCGGCCAGCCTACGTCCGTAGGAGTTCACTTTATTTCTCAGCCTAAAGTACTGGAGCTTGTATTATTCAACGGAGTCGATCAACGTACGGGGAATCGGGTTTATCCGGCACACGATAAAAAACTCGAGACATACGAAGAACTTGTTGAACAATATAAAGCATACTGGCAAAAGACCGTCGATATTCTTTGCCTGTGTAACAATATCCAACATGACATCTGGCGGAAGAATAACATGAGTATCGTCAACTCCCTGCTTAAACCGGACTGTCTGGATAAGGGACATCTGATTAATGAGCTGGGATACCGGTATAATGCCACATTCAATGTGGAGAGTGCCGGCAATATCACCTTTATTAACAGCATGGCCGCTTTGAAGAAGCTCGTATATGATGATAAAAAATATACGCTGGACGAAATGAGGGATGCCTTTATCCATAATTTCGGGTTTAAGACGGCTCAGGAAATCGGTAAATTCTCTCTTATGGAACAGGAAAAAGCGAGTGACTCCACGAAGTACGATCGGATGCACTTCGATTGCTTGAATGCGCCGAAGTATGGAAATGATATTCCTTACGTCGACAATATTCTGCTCGGCTGGGAAGACTGGTTCTGCAACGACTGTCGGAAGCACGAATCGCTGTACGGACATCCGTTGTACGCGTGTCAGATTTCCGTATCTACCCATGGTGCGATGGGCTCAGCCACCATGGCTTCCGCTGACGGACGTTTGCAAGGGACAACTTTCGCCGATGCTTCCATGTCGGCTTATCCGGGAACGGATAAGAACGGACCGTTCGCATTGATGAACTCTGCTACCATTTGGGACCATTCCATGTCACAAAATTCGCAGTTGAATATCAAAATTCATCCTTCGGCCATTCAAGGACAGGAAGGTGCGAAAAAACTGATTGACATGTCAAGCAGTTATATGCGAGAAGGAGGATTTCACGTACAATATAACATTGTTGACTCCAAGGTACTAAAAGACGCTCAGGCTCATCCGGAAAACTACCGCGATTTGATGGTGCGCGTTGCCGGATTCACACAATATTGGGTGGAAATCGGAAAACAGGTTCAGGACGAATTGATTGCCAGAACCGAATATGAATCTTTATAATCGATTCGTCAAATTTTTTCATTGGTGTAATTAAAAAATAAAAATCATGGAAGAAAGAATTTATAAAAACAGTCTGAATTATATTCCTATTGATGTAGCGAAAGGAATTGATCGGCGTACCGGTAAGCGTGTCAATGCGGATGATGTAGATCCCAATTACGAACGAATGCCCAAGTGCATGCATTGCGTGAATTTCACCCTCAATCAAGAAAAAATAGGATTGGGAATCTGTCGGATGGGTAAGGAATTTATTGCTTATCCCGATATGGCAGCAGTTACTTGTACGGGATACAAGGAGCGGGGAGCATAACAGACCAAGATATAGGGAGAACCAAACTCTCCCTATATTTTTTACCTGTTCAATAATTTATTAACTTTAAATAAATCAACTATGGAATTATCAAATAAATCCAAAAGGTATGGTTTGATGGTTGTAGGCGCTTCGTGGTTAGCCGTATTCTGCCTGTTCGGATACAGAGCGACGTTTGCCATGCTGAAAGAGCCTATGGCTGCAGAATTAGGATGGACACAGGCCGAGGTGACCCTCGGATATTCTCTCATGATGACAGTCTATGCTATTGTGGCATTCTTCGCCGGAATGATCTTAGACAAATGGGGTACCAAGCCGGTATATGCCATTGCTGCGATATTCGGAGGATTAGGGTTTTATCTAACCAGCTTGATAAGCATTCATTGGGCCTATCTTTTTACGTTTGGTGTTCTTGCCGGTATAGCAACCGGTATGCTTTGGGTTACGTCTACCGTTTCGGTACGGAAATGGTATGTCGGAAAAACGTACGGTACGATGTGGGGTATCGCATTTGCCGGAGCCCCGATGGCACAATGGTTACTTGCCGAAGTGGTGAAAGCCTCGACAAGCAATAACTATACATGGCGCGCGACGATGGTGATACTTGCTGTGATTATTTTCGCCTTACTTGTATTAGCCGTAATACTGGCCAAAAGGAATCCGGAACATTATGGTCTTAAGCCCCACGGGGAATTGCCGGCTTCAGCCGCAGGAAACGTACTTGTCGAAAAAGACTGGACGGTAAAAGACGCCTACTCCAAATATCCGATTTGGGGAGCTATTCTGATGTTTCTCACCAGTATGATGGCCGAATTTCTGATCTGGACACAAGTCGTCAGTTTCTGGGTAAAAGATAAAGGATGGAGTGATGCCAGCGCTATTAATGTTTATAAAACAATCGGTATCATCGGCATCTTCAGCATGCCGTTGTTGGGTATTTTCGGAGACAAGATCGTAGAGAAAGTAAAAAACGAAGTCAAAGGACGAAAAATCATGCTTATTATAGGTCCGCTGGTAGGTCTGATTGCCTGCTTGTTCTTATTGGCATGCGAAAGCAAAATAACGTTTGTCGCCTACTTGGCCGCTGCCATTTTCGCCATTTACTGGGCCATCGTGCCAGGAGGTGTCGTCGGGTATACCGGATCGATCTACGGACGGAAGACGCTCGGCAAAATATGGGGGTTGGCAACGTTAATCGTCATGGGAATAGGCCCATTCCTCGGGTCTTTTATCGGCGGATGGCTGAAAGATTTGAGTGGTAGTTATACGTATTCGATATACTATGCTATCGGCTCATTTGTGCTATCTGCCATATTGGCCGTTTCGTTGCCGATGACCGTTAAACCGCCTAAATAACAAATCAAAACAGGAGGTCATTCAGGATTGCGGTTGTTCCACAACAGTAACAGCCGCAATTCAATATTGAAAGTATCATAAACACAAACAATTCATATCTAATGCTGATGGAGAATAAAGAAAAAGAAGTAAAAGGGTTAATTTTTAGCATTCAGTCATATTCGGTTCACGATGGTCCGGGAACAAGAACTACGGTGTTCTTAAACGGTTGCCCATTGATGTGTAAATGGTGTTGCAATCCGGAGGGTTTATTCAGGTATCCGGTCATGTTACATAGCCATGCGAAATGTAAAAAATGCGGAGCCTGTATTCAGGTGTGTCCTTATCATGCCATATCAATCGGTGAAGACCACGAGCCGATCTTTGATCGTTCGATATGCGACACCTGCACGACGATCGAATGTGTGGAAGCCTGTCTGCATGAAGGAAATTCTATTTCAGGCAAATATTATACGATTGATGAGCTGATTCATCGTTTGGATCGCGACCGTCCTTATTGGGGCGACCATGGCGGTGTGACATTTAGCGGCGGAGAACCTTTGCTGCAAAAAGATTTTATCCTTCCCATGTTAATGGCATGTAAAGAACACTATATGCATGTCTGTATTGAAACCACGGCATGTGTCAACTCGGCTCATTGGCTTGAGGTGATCCGGTACGTCGATTGGATTTTCACAGACATCAAGCACATGAATCCGGAGAAACATAAACAAATGGTAGGAGTGGAGAATCAGCAGATATTAAAAAACATCGAACTGTTAGCTATGCAACAGGAGTGGCAAGGTATTGTTGTTCCACGTATCCCCGTCATACCCGATTTTAACGATGATGATGAAAATATCATCCGGACAGCAGAATTTGTCCGCGACATCGGGTTGGAAGTCATTAACATTCTACCTTTTCACCGATGGGGAGAATCCAAATATCGGCAGTTGGGCAAAAAATATCTCTTCGATGAACAGGAAAGTCCTGCCGAAGAACGAATGGAACATCTCAGGTCATTGATTGAAAACAAAGGTTTACTTTGTTATATTGGCTATAAGACCCCTTTCTAACGAACATAAGCAATTGTTCGATAATCAATTATATCCATGCCATAAAGCAGCAAGGCAGTTAAAGCATAAAAAAAGAATACAAAGCACGATACTTATACGACCCTGCTACATTACAACATATTACATATCAAACCATCCAATCTCATGATAAAAAGACCCGATCTCCACCTCATTCACGGATAAATGTATAACTTTGGCGGCTCTAAAAAGAAAGTAAAAATGACATCACAGTGGAAATACGGTCGTGGCGACCGCCCGTCGTCCAACAACAAAACACTGCCGCGCGGGCAACGTGCAACGGTCAGACAAGACGCCGCCTTGCTTTCTTACCTCTTCGACCTGCTCAAAGACCGCAGCAAAAGCTCGGTTAAAAGTCTGCTCAAACACGGGCGAATATGGGTCAACGGTAACGTTAAAACACACTTCGACACGCCTTTGCATCCGGGTGATGAGGTATTGATCAGCCATGAGCGCGCCAAGACGACATTCAATAATCCTTATCTCCGCATTGTTTGGGAGGACGAATCGCTCATCGTGGTTGAGAAGAAAGACGGGTTGTTGTCTGTCTCCGAATCGCAGGCACAGGAGCGTACAGCTTACGCTTTCCTGTCGGGATATGTGCGCGAGCAGGATCCGCGCAATCGGATTTTCGTGCTTCATCGTTTAGACCGGGGGACGTCGGGACTGATGATGTTTGCACGTAACAAAGGCGTACAGGAGAAACTGCGCAACGACTGGTCGACCATGATTACACGCCGCTCGTACGTAGCCGTGGTCGAAGGCAGACCTGACCCTGTGCAGGGCAGGCTTGTCTCCTACTTGGCCGAAAACAGCCGTATGAAAGTGTTCTGCACCGATGCTTCGCGGGGCAAGGAGGCCGTGATGCATTATCGCGTATTGCAGAGCAACAACCGTTACTCGCTTGTGGAGTTCGAGTTGGAGACGGGCCGCAAGAATCAGATACGCGCCCAAATGGAAGAGGCCGGCTATCCGGTCGCAGGCGACCCGAAATACGGAGCAATGACCGATCCGGCCGAACGGCTCTTGCTGCATGCTTTCAGACTCTCATTCATCCATCCGGTAACAGGACGTGAGATTGCTTTCGAAACGCCCATCCCATCGGCCTTTCGCGCATTGGTAAAGGATTAATTTGGCGTCTTTGCATATATATATTACTTTTGCATCTGTTATAAAATAAAGAAAAGAAATGCAACTGTCAATAGACCATAAAGCGTTTGACAAGTTTTTGATGGTAGGAGATAAGGTATTGGTCAAGCCCACTAACCCGCAGGTAAAAACCAGATCGGGTTTGTTACTTCCTCCCTTGGTACAGGAAGGAGAAAAGTTACAGACAGGCTACGTTATTCGTATTGGCCCGGGTTATCCTCTACCCTTGCCTACCGACGAAGATGAGCCATGGAAAAAGAAAGACGAGAAAAACACTTACCTGCCTTTGCAAGCCAAAGAAGGAGATTTAGCCGTTTATCTGCAAAGTTCGGCTTACGAAGTCCGTCTGAACGACGAGAAATACCTGATCCTGCCGCATTCGGCCATTCTGATGTTAGTCAGAGACAAAGAACTATTTGAATAACAAACGGAAAATATCATGAACAAAATTGTAAGTAAAGAGTATTTTTCTCCTCACGTGGTGAAGTTGGAGGTAGAAGCTCCACTGATTGCACGTTCGCGTAAGGCAGGACATTTTGTAATTGTCCGCGTAGGTAAAAAAGGAGAACGTATTCCGCTGACGATTGCAGCCTCCGATACGTCGAAAGGTACGATTACGCTGGTCGTTCAAGCCGTCGGCCGTTCGTCAAAAAAACTGTGCGAGCTGAATACCGGTGAATCGATTACAGACTTAGTCGGTCCATTGGGACAGGCCACGCATATCGAAAAGGTCGGGACCGTGGTCTGTGCCGGCGGAGGAGTTGGGGTTGCCCCCTTGCTTCCTATCGTCGAAGCTTTTCATCGTGCCGGAAACCGCGTGATCGTCGTCTTGGCTGCACGAACAAAAGAGTTGGTTATTCTGGAAAAACAGATGCGCGCCTGTTCCGACGAAGTCCTGATCATGACCGATGACGGATCATACGGAACAAAAGGATTGGTGACAAACGGCGTCGAATCGGTAATCAACCGTGAACCGGTCAATTTGTGTGTGACCATCGGCCCGGCCATCATGATGAAATTTGTCTCCGAGCTGACTAAGAAATATCAGGTACCGACGGTGGCCTCACTGAATACGATCATGGTAGACGGAACAGGCATGTGCGGTGCCTGCCGTGTGACCGTCGGCGGACAGACAAAGTTCGTCTGTGTCGACGGGCCTGAATTCGACGCACATCAAGTCGATTTCGACGAAATGATGATGCGTTTAAATGCTTATAAAGGAATCGATAAGAAACAACCGGAATCCGTATGACAACAGAAGAACTCATAGCTCTGCGGCGTGCCGAGCCCTGGAGAGAAGCTTTGCGCAAAACGAAGAAAAGCAAAGAACGCACCGATATTTCGCGTGTACGGATGAATGAGCTTAATGCCGACTACCGTAGCGGCAATCATGAAGAAGTCAACCTCGGACTTACTGCCGACCAAGCCATGCAGGAAGCACAACGATGTCTCGACTGCCCCAATCCCACATGCATGAGCGGATGTCCGGTCAGCATCAACATCCCTACATTTATTAAATATATCGAAGCGGGCGACTTCTTGAAGGCAGCCCAAACGCTGAAAGAAACGAGCAGCCTGCCGGCTGTCTGCGGTCGTGTCTGCCCGCAAGAAAAACAATGTGAGGCACAGTGTGTACATCTGAAGATGAAAAAAGAACCCGTAGCCATCGGTTATCTTGAACGCTTCGCGGCGGATTACGAACGAGAGAGCGGTCAGGCGTCGATTCCGGAGATGATGCCGGCCAACGGAATACGCATCGCCGTCGTCGGTTCCGGGCCTGCCGGACTCTCGTTTGCCGGCGACATGGCCAAGCGCGGATATGAAGTTACCGTGTTCGAAGCATTGCACGAGATCGGCGGCGTATTGAAATACGGAATTCCGGAGTTCCGTCTTCCTAACCGAATCGTCGAATTTGAAATCGACGGTCTGCGGCGCATGGGCGTTCACTTCATCACAAACTGCATCGTAGGAAAAACTATCAGCTACGATGATCTCCATGCCGACGGTTTCAAAGGTATTTTTGTGGCCAGTGGCGCCGGCTTGCCGAATTTTATGAATATCCCGGGCGAGAACCTGATCGGGGTTATGTCATCGAACGAGTATCTGACGCGCGTCAATCTGATGCATGCGGCATCCGAAGATTCCGATACGCCGGTATTGCAGGGTAAACGCGTAGCGGTGATCGGCGGAGGAAATACGGCGATGGACTCGGTACGTACAGCACGTCGTTTAGGTGCTTCGCGTGCCATGATCGTCTACCGTCGCAGCGAAGAAGAAATGCCTGCCCGACTGGAAGAAGTAAAGCATGCCAAAGAAGAAGGAATCGAATTTCTGACACTGCACAACCCGATTGAATATCTGGGCGACGAAAACGGGCGGGTGAGACAGATGCGCCTGCAGAAGATGGAGCTGGGAGAACCCGATGCCTCCGGACGCCGCCGCCCCGTAGCGATCGAAGGCGCTGTAGAAACGATCGAAGTCGATGAGGTCATTGTCAGCGTGGGAGTATCTCCGAATCCGTTAATCCCAAGAGCCTTCGGAGGCCTGGAGATTTCGTCGAAAGGCACGATCATCGTTGGCGAAGACGATATGCGCTCTTCTCTGCCCGATGTGTATGCCGGAGGCGATATTGTTCGTGGCGGAGCCACCGTCATCCTTGCCATGGGCGACGGGCGCAGGGCTGCGGACGCCATGGACCGGAAACTCCAAGCACCGGGAACATCCATCAACGCCCCAACGAATACATAGAAATATTAAAAAAATGCAAAAGATGTTCGATTTTAAAAATTCTGCAACCATTTTACCGATCCATCTGTTTATTGTTTTGAATTAACTCAATTGAATATTACATCGTATGAAAAAGAATTTGTTTTTTTGGGGAGTCGCAGCACTCCTGCTTGGACTCGTATCTTGCAAATCCGGTAACAAAAATACGGAAGCCGGCGAGGAAGATCAGACGGTTGAAACCGTACAGGCGCCCGTTTTTGACAAGGCCGGCGTATATTATGGCGTTCTTCCGTGTGCCGATTGCAGCGGTATTGAAACGACCCTTGAACTCATGGGCGATCAGACGTACAAGCTGACGCAAGTTTATCAGGAAAAGGAAGATGGTCGCTTCGAATCATCCGGTACCTTAGCATGGGATGCGGAAAACAGCATCATCACGTTAGGACAGGGAGAAGAAATGACAAAGTGGCTAATCGAAGGCGACAAGGTTACCATGCTTGATAAAGAAGGGAACAGGCCGGCCGGCGAATTAGCCGATCAATACGTGCTTACAAAAAGGTAAGAAAAGAGCATTGATTGAAGTGACTTTTGCACAATGGTTCGCTCTTAATTAGTACCTCAGATGTTTACAAAAGAAAGAGATTTTGTTTTTACCTCTCAAATTAATTTTCTTTGTTTTGGTGAACTGTCTCCGGTGAAAAGAGCAACCGTTCTGTGCAAAAGTACTGTTTGCATGAAAAAGCCTGCTTATACTCAATACAAGATATCTTCATAATTCTTTATACCTGACTTCGTCATTGCATATCCTCCAAATATGGAAAAAGGAAAAGAACTGATTACACTTGCACAACGTATTCGGGCGCTTTCACAAACGGGCTTGGCTTATTCTGCCAATGAATACGAAATCGACCGTTGTCAGGAGTTGATCAAGATAAGCAACCGTATCACCGGCATCGCCGGCGGTATTAAGGAAGAAGAGATTGACGCCTGCTATCTTCCCGCAAAAGAATACGTAACCCCCAAAGTTGACGTCAGAGCTGTCATTTTCAATGAAAAGAATGAGATTTTGCTGGTACGCGAGAAAGCAGACGGTCGTTGGGCTATGCCCGGAGGATGGTCCGACGTAGGTTATACCCCTAAAGAGGTAGCCGTAAAGGAGACAAGGGAAGAAACGGGACTTGATGTACGTGCCGAACGTTTGCTGGCCGTCATAGACAAACGGTGCCATCCGTATCCGGCCGGGCCGTTTTATGTCTATAAAATGTTTATTCTTTGTGAGGTGTTAGGAGGAGTACTGTCCGGTTCGTTCGATATTCTCGATCAAGGCTTTTTCGCATTGGATAACCTGCCGCCGTTATCCTTGGACCGAACGATACCGGAAGACATCCGGATGATGGACGAACTCCGCCATCACCCGGATGCACCGGTATACATGGATTAATTCTTCTTCAACAAATCACGGATTTCCGTCAGAAGTTGTACATCGGCAGGAGGAGCTGCCGGGACTTCCGATGTTTCCTCCTTTTTCTTCTTGAACTTATTCACGGCTTTCAACAGTATAAATATAGCCAACGCAATAATCAAAAAGTCAAAAATAACCTGAATAAAGTTCCCATAGCTGAATGCCACCTCCGGCGAAATCACTTCTTCACCCTGCATGACAGCCTGTTTCAGCACAATCTTCAGATCGGAAAAATTTACTCCCCCGACAAGCAAGCCTAATAACGGCGTCATTAAGTCTGCAACAAAAGAAGAAACTATCTTTCCAAAGGCACCGCCGATCACGATACCCACTGCCATGTCCAACACATTGCCACGCATGGCAAACTCTTTAAACTCTTTAACAAATCCCATGTTCAATACTAATTTAAATTGAATATATACATTGATCGACTTTCGATAAATGTTTCTTTTTTAATCTTCCAAAACCTCTTCCGATCGCTCCTCATGAGGCAAAACACGTTTCAAATACAGGTATCCGCACAATCCCGAGACCAACGATCCGGCAAATATCCCCAGTTTGGCTTCGTTCAGCAATACCGGTCCGATCTCGGGCAATGATGCGAACGAAAGATTCGCAATAAACAAGGAAACGGTAAAACCGATCCCCCCCAGCATTGAAACGCCCAACATTCCTTTTTTGGTGAGGCCTTGCGAAACCGAAACAAGTCTCATTTTCACCGACACATAAACAAACAGGAAAATTCCGACGGTTTTGCCCACAAACAACCCC
Organism: Tannerella forsythia; assembly: GCF_001006485.1. GTDB lineage: Bacteria > Bacteroidota > Bacteroidia > Bacteroidales > Tannerellaceae > Tannerella > Tannerella forsythia. Next base: position 23,658 of record NZ_JUET01000035.1, on the reverse strand, counting down.
AGAAAAATTGCAAAAGGTATCCCTAATAAGGCCGAAAGCTCAAATCCTTCGAAATGTACACCCGCATTGACAAATGCAAACAATGGGAGAATAAAATAGCTCACCATCGGATTGAGCCGGTGTACGATTCGTTGCAGCGGACTGACCGTATTGCTGGAAATGCGATGTATATTACTTAAGAGCAATACCTGACCGGAACTCAACACCGAGGATCGACGTGAGTGCTTGACTTGAGAAAAATCCAACAATGCCAGATTTTCCTTCATCTCTCCGGCAAACTCGTCCAGTTTAATCTTTGGTCTGGCCGGTACGGTAAAGGCAACCATCACTCCCGCGATGGAGGGATGAATACCCGATTCTAAGAACAGCAGCCAGACGATAAAACCGCCGACATAGTAAAACAATACATTATTAATATGGAATCGTCCGCCAAGATATAAGCCGCCCAGCAAAACGACCGAGATCAATAAAGGAGACACGGCAATATGACCGCTGTAAAAAAGCGCAATCACAATAATCCCGCCGATATCGTCGACAATGGCCAGCGCAGTCAGGAATATCTTGAGACTTAACGGAACACGTTTCCCGAAAAGTCCCAATGCCGCAAGGGCAAATGCAATATCGGTAGCCATCGGAATGGCTGCTCCATGCGACTCGGGATGTTGATGGCAAACCGCGAAATAAACGAGCACCGGCATAATCATGCCTCCGCAGGCAGCGATCACCGGGAGCAATGCTTTTCTGAAAGAGCTTAATTCACCTACCAAGATTTCTTCTTTGATTTCCAACCCTACGACAAAGAAGAAGATGGCCATCAAGGCATCGTTCACAAAAGCCAACAAGGTCATCGGTTCGCCATGATGTGCAAAAAACACAAAATCACCAAACCGGAAATTGATGGGGAAATCGAGAAGACGGTAATATGCTTCGCCCCACGGCGTATTAGCCAATATAACGGCTGCAAGGGTGGAAAGAAACAGCAACAAGCTCGCATTCGGCTTTTGCACGACAATATGGCTTAACGGTTTTAATTTTATCACGGCTAAATTCTTTTTTTTCGTTAGTAATCAAACAGCTATATAATTTCTGTGCCAAAAATACAAATTTTATTTTAATTACCATTCGTTTAACATAGAAAAAAATCGTATCAAACAGCATCTGTGAGAACCTTGAATACAATGGTGTCCTTTGAAAAGAGATCGATTCTCCGGCCACGGGTCATTTACTCAAAAGTTTGGTATGTATCATACGCACGAACTCTTCCTTACGCGACAATGCGACAGGCAATTCTTTCCCATGAATAAAAAGTCTGTTACCCGACATTTTCTCAACATGAGCAAGGTTCACCAGAAAAGAACGGTGGATGCGAAAAAACGAATGATCGGGAAGAATTGTTTGCAAAGAGGCCATCGTCTGATGAATGATAATAGTCTTGTCTTCAAAATGCAGTTTCAAATAATTCTGCATCCCTTCGATATACAGAATGTCTTCCAACCGAATCCGTCGGAATGAGTCCCCCTGACGAACAAAAGCGTCGGCGTCTGTCTGTCGTTCGCCATATTGCAACATACAACGCGATCGATAGAGTTCCCGAGCTTTCGATGCGGCCTGAAAAAAACGATGAAACGCCACCGGCTTGAGCAGATAATCGACGACGTTCAGCCGATAGCCTTCCAACGCATACTCAGAGTAAGCCGTTGTCAAGATCGTCATTGGAGGATGTTCGAGTGCCTCCAGAAATTCGAGCCCCGAAAGATGAGGCATGTTGACATCGAGAAAGAGCAGATCGATTTCCTTTTCTTTAAGCATTGTTACCGCTTCGATAGCTGAAGAACAAGTACCGGAAATTTGTAGAAAACCGAGCTTGTCGATATAAAGTGCAATACCTTTAATCGCGAGTGCTTCATCGTCGACGATGAGGCATCTCAAAGGAGGATATTCTGCCTTATGAATCGTTATTTCTGCCATAATTCAAGTCGGGAATGATAAACCGTGTCCGTTTCTCTGACCGAGAGGTGGTAATTTCGATGATAAAGAATATCCAGCCTGCGTTTCATATTCTCCAGCCCGAGACCAGAAGTCTTGTTTTTATCGTGCATATCCAATTTTGAGTTTTCCACATCGAGCAAAACGTAATCTCCTTTTTGGGTAAAACAAATTCGGATGTAATTCGGTTTCGAAACAGAACGTGATACATATTTAAACGCGTTTTCAATCAGAACGAATAAGAGCAACGGCGGAATCTGCTTGTCGTTATTCTCTACTTCCCAAACACAGGATACGTGAACCTTATCGCTCCACCGTATTTTTTCGACGGCTACGAAGTTCTTCAGAAAACGTATTTCCTGATCCATCCGTATCCATGTGTTTTGACTGTTATAGAGCTGATAACGGAGTATTTCGGCATACTGAAGCAGTAATGAGGAAGCCAACTCTACATCGGTTTGAATCAGCGTATGGATATGATTCAATATATTGAACATGAAATGCGGGTTAATCTGCGACTGTAAAACATGCAATTGTGTTTCGAGATGAGTCTTCTGCAAGTGGATATGATCGTAAAGAAGCCTCAATCCGCAAAAGCCGAAGTTGATGACCAACACCGAAGGGATGGCGAAAAGAAAATCGACCGTAAAAGAAATATGATTCGTCAGAAGTCGGGAACGGGGGAAGTATCCATGGGTTTCGGCCCATCTCATACATTGAAAGTTGGCAGCCAGCAGGAAAGCGATAAACAACGTGACAGCGGCAAAATGAAGCATAAACCGTTTCAGTTTTTTTCCGTGCATCGCCCTCGAAAACCATCGATTGGTCAGGATAACAGACAAATAAACCGAAGGGATATGTACAAGGAGTAGCAGTGTGGCTGTCAAAAAGGATGACAGATAAACATATTGTATCCAAAGCAGTACGATGATGACCGTCCACGAGATAAAAACAACCTGCCGGTAGTTATTGACGTAGTATTTTTTCATGGCGCAAAGTTAACGATATAACGGACGGGAAAAAGAGAAGAAGAGTGCCATTCGTCAAAAGCAGATAGGGGGTTCGTCAAATAGATTGTACAAAAAGTCTTGCGGTCGATACATTTGCTTGCTCGAAAAGAAAAATATGATTCATGATTGTCAAACAAATAAAAACATAGAAAAATGAAAACAATATGCTCTATCATGCTTGCCTTCGCGTTGATGTGCGGACAAGCTTTCTCCCAGGTCGAAACGGAACGAAAAGCAGGATTTCAGTTCGGTCTTTTCCCGCCGTTGAGTACGAACGGACTGCACTCATATCGTTATACGAATGACGTTTCTCTGAATCTGCTTGTCGGTCTTTCGAAGAATGAAAACGTCCTTACAGTTGGCGGACTGGCCAACGTCGTCACGAACGAGGCGAACGGATTTCAGCTGGCCGGGCTGGTCAATATCGCGGGCAAGGAGAGCCGTGGCGTGCAGTTCGCCGGACTGGCGAACACGTCGAAGCATCACGCAGGCTTTCAGTTTGCAGGAGTAATCAATGTATCAGGCGACGTCAAAGGGATGCAATGGGCGGGACTAGTCAACAAGGCCCGAAACGTAATAGGTGTACAATGGGCAGGATTGATCAACATCGCCGAAAACAGCGATTATCCGATCGGACTGATCAATCTGATCCGCCACGGTGAGAAAAGCATTGCCATCACGTACAACGAAACAGGAAGTGTAGTAACCACTTTCCGTTCGGGGGGCAGATTCCTCTACGGCATTGTCGGAATAGGATATAATCATAAAACATCGGGACGTTCGTATGTGACGGAGGCTGGCTTCGGTGCGCATATCTACTGTCTGTCACGGATAAGAATCCACAACGAGTTGAAACTTTCCTGCTTCGGATATTCCAACAATCCCTTGATTATCGAAAACGATCACCTGCGTCATACAGTCTTCCATATCAGTTATTCAGTGCTTCCAGCCATTCGTTTATCTCCGCACTTCGAACTCTTCGGAGGGCCGAGCCTTTGCTATATGAATGCAGGAAAAACGAACGAAAGACTCGTTTCCTATCGCAATCTCTGGCAACACACCGGCATCTCCCGCTCACAACAGATTTATATCGGTTATCAGGCAGGAATACATTATATTTTTTAGCAAATAGCGACTGTGCATTCAGCGGTCAGCCATCAGTTTTCAGGCCAGGACACAGCGTTCGGTATGCCGCGTAGGAGCGAACCTCTGTGTTCGCCCGTGATAACAACCTTCGCGCCCTTTGCGGTTTCCATTGCGTGCTTTGCGGTAAAATAAACCGCAAGATTCACAAAGGATTCCGCAAGGTTCGCAAGTTTTCATTTGCGGTTATTCACGTCATTCGTCATTGTTCCATTCAACCGTCAAACAACTCAACAGTTAAACACCCGAAAAACTTTTCACTTTTCGTTCTTCATTATTCACTTTTAACTATTCACTTCTCAGACTTTTCACCGGATTGGCATTCGCCGCGCGCCAGTTTTGAAAGGTCACTGTGGCGAACGTCACGAAGGCCACCACTGCGAACGACAGGGCGAACACCCACCAGTAAAGCGGGGTCTTGTAGGCAAAGTTCTCGAGCCACTTCACTACCGCGTAATACGCCGCAGGGGCGGCAAAGACGAAACAAACAACGACGATCTTCAGATAGGTCTTGTTGAACATCACCAGAATCTGCGGTGTCGTCGAACCGAATACTTTGCGGATGCCGATTTCTTTCTTCCGATACTCGCTGTCGAACACCACCAAACCGAAGACACCGACGATAGAGATAAAAATAGCAATCATACTGAACAGCGTAATCAGCATGCTAAGCGTTCCCTCCTTTTCATACAACTGCTGCAAAACATCGTCAAAGAATCGGACGTTGAACGGATATTCGGGGTCGAACTCAGCCAGCACGGTGCGTACATGCTCCATTGCCGCCCGCATGTCCGATCCGGCCTTTACCTTGACATAGGCATGATTCGGCCAATGACCCCAGTTTTGGGTGCCCCAGACGAAGAACGCCATCGGAGTTACTTCGGTACGGAACGAAGCAAACTTCACGTCGGGCATAAAGCCAACGACCTCCGTGCTGTCGATCATCGTACCTAACTCCAATCCGAACTCTCGGCGTGCACGTTCGTTAAAGACATACGCACCGTAACGGGTATTCGTATCTTCGATACGGAAATCGCGTCCTTCCGTAACCGGAATACCCATCACTTCCAAAAAGGAATAATTGACAGGAAGCACTTGATATCGGATTTCCTTATCTTGGTAATCCCGTCCCCAACTCATATAAAAGTCGGTGCTGGACAACAACTGCTCGGCATACGTAACGTCTTCGACTCCCGCAAATTCTTTCATACGGTTCGTAAAAGCGTCCAGACTTTTATTAATTTGCGAATTGATATTCGTGACGATCAGCGCATCTTTTTCGTATCCCAACGGTGTGTGCTGCATAAAATGATTTTGCAAATACATAAACGACGCACCGATCAGCAATGCAAACGAAGCGATAAACTGCACGCTGATAAGCGCGTTGCGCAGCGCTCGGCCTTTCGGCGACAATCCGAAGCTCCCTTTCAATACCAGCGCAGGAGGGAACGAGGTCATGTAGAACGACGGATACAGTCCGGCCAGTAGCCCCGTCAGCAACGCGATCAGTGCTGTTCCTCCCACGATCAGCGGCTGCGAAGCGACCGACAAGTCCGCATCGACAAGCGACGAGAGCTCCGTGCGAGCAAACAACATCACTAACCCGATGGCTATCACATACGAAAATAAACTGATCAGCATCGCCTCCAAGACCAATGACCGCCGAATGGCACCCTGACTCCCTCCCAGCACTTTTTGCGTATTGATGCTTTTGATCCGCACAGGTGTCAGCGCCGTGCTGAAATTCGTAAAATTAATCCCCGCAATTACAATCACGACAATGGCTATGGCAAACAAGACCCGCAAGGTCTGCCGGCTGGCTTTGGGAGTAAAATCAAAGATCGCATCGGTTACATAATGCACCTCGGTCAAAGGAGTAAAACGCAAGGCTGCATTTAGTTTTTCCCAATCGAATTCGTCCGTTTGTCCGATCATCTGCGGATTGGCTTTGTTATTCTTTTTAAAGTTTTCATAGACAGAGAGCATATTGTCTGGATCGTCCATCCGAACAAACATCTGATAGTTCCAATTTCCCCAATTCGTTTTGTTCTCGTTCGGGGGGATCGTAGCGTACACAATATTCCGTACAAGGGTATTAGCCGGGAAGTCCCGGTACACCGCACCGACGATCATATTACTGTGCCGACCGGTCAATTGTCTGCCTACGGCCGGTTGATTGCCAAACAGTTTCTGTGCCATACTAAGCGGTATCATCACATGATCCGGCTGCTTTAATACTTCCTTCGTTCCTTCGACAAAATCGAACGTGAACACTTCCGTATATTCGGGAGAAACCTGTATGCATTTCTCTTCATAAAACTGTTTGATACCATTATTTTCGACGGAGAAAAACCGATCGGTACTATAAGGAGAAGACAGCGCACCGGCAACAATATGCGGTGAAGAAGCAAAAAAAGCCTCGGCCAACGGTCGATTGATGACTACCTGCGCGTTCTCCTGATACATAAACTCGACGCGGAAGATGCGGTCGTGGTTGGGATCGGAGGTGTCGAATGTCCGATCGTAATTGACCTGCATCATAATCACCATAAACGCGGCGAAGGCGATCGACAACCCCGCCACGTTTAACAACGTCGCCATTTTAAAACGGCGAATCACACTCAATAGATTTCTGTAAATCGTTTTCATTTCTGTTTCTTTTATTTGTTAGCGATCAGTAGTCAGCGGTCTGCTCTGCATTCCCCCTTTGAAGGGGGGGGCTGGGGGATGTACCTCTGCGTTCGGGACACCGTTTTTTGTCATTCAGAGCGTGAGCGAAGAATCTCCTACCGGCAGAGCTGAAAGCCTGATATAATTTTTCTGTCACTTTTGGCTTGACCCAAAAGTAACCAAAAGGTCAAGGCTTCGTGCGCTTCGCTTTTGCATTCCCCCCTTGAAGGGGGGATGTTCATAATCGGCGTTATGACGGGCGAACACTGAGGGTCGCCCGTCTACATTAACTGCTTTGACTACTTAAGAAAATACGCTTTTCGTTTATCTCCTACAGTCTTGTCGTATGCACGATTTGTCCGTCGAAGAGGTTGACGATGCGGTCGGCAAAGCCTGCGTCGTGCTGCGAGTGAGTAACCATGACGATCGTTGTACCCTCATTGTGCAGCTCGGTCAGCAGTTGAATCACTTCGAGACCGTTTTTCGAGTCGAGATTACCTGTCGGCTCGTCGGCGAGGATCAGCTTCGGGTTAGCGACCACGGCACGTGCGATGGCCACACGCTGCTGTTGTCCGCCCGAGAGCTGTTGCGGGAAATGCTTTGCCCGATGGCCAATGCTCATCCGCTTCAGGATGGCGGCTACACGTTCCTTACGCTCGGCGGATTTGATGCCGAGATACGTCAGCGGCAGTTCTACGTTCTCGAACACGTTCAGTTCGTCGATCAGGTTGAAACTCTGGAACACGAACCCGATATTGCCTTTGCGCACCTGTGTACGCTCTTTCTCTTTGAGATGGCCGACTTCATGTTCGCCGAGGAAATAATTCCCTTCGGTCGGGTTATCCAACAGTCCGAGGATGTTCAGCAGGGTTGATTTGCCGCAGCCCGAAGGGCCCATAATCGCGACAAATTCGCCATCTTTCACTTCCATCGATACCTTGTTCAGCGCAATCGTCTGCACTTCTTCCGTCTCAAAATACTTCGTCAAATTTTCTACTTTAATCATGATTGTTATTTTTTATTTAGTTTTCAGCGTTCAGTAATCAGCAAACAACTCAACAATTCAACAACTCAACGCCCGAAGGGCATCACTTTTCACTTTTCGTTCTTCACTCTTCACTTTTCACCTATTCACTCCTCAAACTTTTCACAGGGTTCGTACGTGCTGCACGCAGCGCTTGCCAGAAGACTGTAAGAAACGAGATGATCAGGCAAAATACAAAGGCTGTAAGATAAATCCACACCGAGAGCGATATGCGATACGCATAATCCGACAGCCACCCGCTCATAAAATACCAGATCAACGGTACGGCAACTACGAATGCCATCCCCACATACGAGAGGAATGTCCGCACTAGCCTTCTCATCACTTCATTCGTTGTCGAACCGAACACTTTGCGCACCGCCACCTCTTTCAGCCGCTGACGGATAAAATACGTCGACATGGCCAACAATCCAAGCAGCGAAATCAACACGGCAATCCCCGCAAAAAGCGTAACGATCTTCGCCGTCCGTCGCTGCGAATCGAACGAGTCCATCACCTGCTGATCAATATATTTTCCTTCGAACTCGCGGCCGGTAATACGTTGATAAACACTCGCAATTTCACGATAAGCCTCGTAAGGATCACCCTGCACCTCGATCAGGATATTCCACGCATTTATGTCTGCTTCTTTTTGCACCTTCATAAAAACAGGTTCTTTGACATGTGTAATATTTGCCATCTGGAAGTCCTTGATCACACCGGCTATTTTGATCTCGCGGTCATAATAATGAAAACACGGAGCCTCTTCCGAAAGACCGGTCTGGCGTAGAAATTCTTCGTTCACGAAAGCGCCTTCGCCCGGTGCAAGGCGGTTATTGCGGATGATCTCCAGACCGAGCATACTGAAAAAAGTTGAATCGCCATTGATATTTTGCGAACTGATATTCTTCCCCTCGTAGCTTCCGCTGTAATTATTACCTCGGTTAAAAGGCGTACCCTGCGACACCGCCACACGATGCACGCACGCCAACTGCCGCACCTCATTCCGAAACACGCCCGACTGCTCCGGATTATCGAAATTATTCCACATATCGATAATATTCTCCGTCCGGTATCCTAACGGTGCATCGATGAGATGGCGTATTTGCAGGTACATTGTCAGGGCACACGCGATCATCACGATCGTTACGACATTTTGCAGCGTGATAAAGACCTTGCTGAAGGTCATCTTCGTGCGGCGACGGAACGTACCGCGCACCACCTCGATCGGTTTCGTGTTCGATATCATGACGGCCGGAAGCAATCCCGATAAGACGCTTAGCATGGCAATAACAGCTGCCATAGCTCCGATACCTGCCGGCGTAAGTAAGATGCGCAAAGAGATATTGGTCTGCAGAAGGTCATTCACGAAAGACACGAAGCAGCCCGCAAGCAATATCCCCACACCAAACGACACCAGCACCATCACGAATGATTCGAACAACAATCGCATGAAAAGCATTGTACGTTCCGAACCGAGCAGCCGCCGCAGCGCCATCTCCTTGGCACGGAAACCCGATTGCGCCATTGTCAGGTTGATGTAATTGATGATGGAGAAAATAAGAATCACTAATCCGACCGATGTCAGAATCAGGACAAACCGTTTATCACCGCCTTTCAAAGGCCAACCGGCCTGAGAGAAATACACATCGGGCAGCTTTGTCAAAGTCGGTTGTTCGGAATAGCCTTTCGCATACATCCAATAGAACGTTTTGAACCAGTCGCGCATATCGTCGAGCTTGACAGACAGGTCAGCACCGGCTTTCAATTTCAGGAAAGCCACCGTACTGCCTGCATTGTTATAGTTCGTTAAACTGACAGTATAGTTGAATGTCGGTAGATGCTCGACACGGATGACGATATCGGATGAAGGGATGACGGACGGTTTCATATCTTCCATCACGCCACTGACGATCACCGACACTGTATCGTTCAACCAAATACTCCTGCCCATCGGGCTTTCATTGCCGAATGCACGCTGCGCAAACGATTCCGATACAACGGCCGACTGCATCGACTCCAAGACACGATGCTCCAGCCCTTTTTTCAAGCCGAACGAAAAGAAGGAGAAGAACGAAGAATCCACCATGAGCAGAGTGGTCTTCAGACTTTCGTCCGCTCCCTTCTGCAATTTAACATGTTGAGGCATGGTTTCTATCACCACGGGACAGGCAGCTTCTACCTCCGGATAACGGTCCTGCACGCGCCATGCTACGGGCAAAGCATTCAGATAATCCCTGCTACCGTCTTTATTCACATCTCCCAAGATGTAGATGCGGTCGCCATCCTGCTGAAACTGATCGACCGACAGCTCCTGTACGACATAAATACCGATCAGTATCACAAACATCAGCGATACGGAAAGACCGACGACATTAATCACCGTATACAATTTGTTTCTGGAAAGAAACTTCAAAAAAGATTTTAAGTTCATATTTTTTATTTTTTAGCAGTCAGCGTTCAGCATTCAGTAATCAGCAAACAATTCAATAATTCAACAGTTATACCAATATTAATTCAGGCTTACAGCCCTCTGACGTGGGGTTGCTTTTTCTCCCAACGCTGTGCATTGGGCTGAATTAACATGCCCTTTCAGGGCTTTTTCCCAAATTGTCAATGGTCATTTAGTTTTCAGCGTTCAGTAATCAGCAAACAACTCAACAACTCAACGCCCGAAGGGCATCACTTTTCGTTTTTCACTTTTCACTTTTCGTTTTTCACTTTTCACCTATTCACTCCTCAAACTTTTCACAGGGTTATCGTTCGCCGCACTCCGTACATGGAATGCCACCACGGTTATGATTACTCCCAGCATCATCAGGCCGCATATCGCGAACAGGTACCATGCCAGCGACACCTTTTCGGAGAAGCCCGAAAGCCATCCGGCGGCAAAATACGCCGCCAGAGCACAGCCGCCGATCAATGCGGGAACGGCTATACGAATGATGTCACGCTCGAAGAGCAACAAGACTTCTTTAAAGGTTGCCCCGTTGATTTCACGGATCGCTATTTCTTTCCGGCGACGGTTGATCTCATCGCGCGTATATCCGATCAATCCGGTCAACGCAATAATCAACGTGATGATACATCCGATCATTACCGAATCGCGAAACAGTCGCGAAGAACGGTATAAATTCGTCATCTCCGCACGCCAGTCGTTTATCGCCACATTCTGATCGGGCAGCAGCGCCTGTATCGTTTCCTGCACATGCGTCATACCTTCCGGCGTCAAGGTATGAAACTTAACCAGCAGCATACGCGTCCATTGCACATCGGGAGCATAGAACATCACCGAAGGGCGCGTATCTTCGTTCTCGATGCTGTTGATGCGGATATCTTCGTATACGCCGCAAATGGTAAAAGGCTGTTTCATACTCTGACTGTGTTCCGTAATCAGAATTTCTTTGCCAATCGCCCCGTCGCTCCAGTCGGCAAAGTTCTTCATTTTCTCCACAAACCGGCGGCTGACCATTACTTCGTGCGACGATGAGACGTTTTCCGTAAACGAACGTCCTCCCACGACCGGGATTTCCATCGTTTCCAGATAACGGTTACCCACCCAGTACAGGTCTGCAATATTAAACATTTCACGATCATTGCCCGGAAGGTAGACGTTATTTCCGGACTGTTTTTCGAAAGGAAGCTCCGAAAACGTGGTGACGGCGGCCACTTCGGGAAGACGTCCCACCTCGTCGACGATTTTGGAGCGCAGCGTAGAATCTGTGCCCCCCATATTGAAGTAGGCGAGCTGCTCATAGTTATATCCGGGATTGTCGTTCGTCATGCGTCTATGCTGAAGAGTAATGATCACAAGGAAAGAGAACAGGAAGCCTACACCGATAAATTGTACGAACAGCAACGCAAGTTTCCAGTAACGGCGCGATTCGCGATAATTCCGGAAAGCCGCCCCGACGGGGATACGCGCGAAAAGATGACCGGGGAGCAGCCCCGTCACGAGAAACACGACCATACACACGGCCACAAGGATTGTAATGCTCTGTGACGAGAAAAGTGCCCGAAGCGACGCGGCCAGCAACTCCTCTACCGTGCCGCGAAACGCAAAGATAAGCAACAGCGCCAGCGCAATCGAAATCAACAGATGAAGAAACGTTTCGGAAACAATCATCCCGCCGATGTTTCTGCCCGACGCTCCGTAACATTTATGTACGGCTACTTCTTTCGTTCGGCTGACAAACGACGAAATGACGACTAACACATAGTTCATCACCGCCGCGAAGATGAGCACGAAAGCGAGCATGATCAGCAACGAGGTCATCGATTTTACCTCAGGTGTCTTTCGGTGCAGATCGGTCAGCCGGGTAAGCGTATAACTCAGATCGACACCGGCCTTTTTCAAGACCTCAAAATCCTGATATTTCTTCTGCATCGCCCGCATCGGTTCGGCCAGACTATCGGGCTCGACACCGGGATAGAGCTTCACATAGCCGCGATAACGGTCATTCCCTAACCAGTTCATGGTACCGTCGTAATCGGGTGAAACCATCACCTGAAGGGTTATGACTGCATCGTAACGCTGATGAGCATTCTCCGGTACGGTTTCGAAGACGCCGCCGATAGGGATTTTATTCTTATTCTTGCTTCCGAGGCAAAGTGTTTTTCCCATGACGTCGCCCCCGATCTTCCGAGCCAGCTCTTCCGAAATCAAAACGGCGCCTTTTTTCGATAAGACGGCTTTCGCATCTCCCTGCAATATCTTGCGAGGAAACACATCGAAGAAGTATTCGTCGGCGGCAATCACGGATACCGTATATCCTTTTCCATCGTCGGTATAGGCTTCGCCGTCGTAAATTCCGGTGCATCGCGTAGCCATTTCCACGCCCGGCACCTCTTCCCTCATCCCGACAGCCACGCCGCCGCTCACTTGAGGATATTCTTTCAGCTCATTATTCTGAATGATTTTCTGGTTCAGCCGGAAAATACGTTCCGAATCGGGATAGAACGCATCGTACGACTGCTCAAAGTAGATTTTGGCAATCAGCACCAATCCCATCGCAAGCCCTGCGGCCAGCGAGATAATCTTAATTCCGTTGTTCCGTCCGCGTTTGGTCAACGAACGAAGCGCAATGATCATTTCCCGTTTCATTTTTTTTTTAGTTTTCAGTCCTTCGGATGTTGAGTTGTTTAGATGTTTAGTTGTTTAGTCGTTTAGTTGTTTAGTTGCTTAGTTGTTTAGTTGCTTAAACAATTCAACAATCAAACAATTCAACAAATCAACAGTTCAACAATTACACCAACATTAATTCAGGCTTACAGCCCTCCGATGTGGGGTTGCTTTTTTCTCCCAACGCTGCGCATTGGGCTGAATTAACGCGCCCTTTCAGGGCTTTTTCCCAAATTGTCAATGGTTATTTAGTTTTCGGTTTTCAGCAAACAACTCAACAGTTCAACAATTCAACAATTCAACAACTCAACAATTCAACAACTCAACAACCTAACCAACGATTCACTTTGACAGGATCAGTATTTCACTGTTTTTATAGCTTTCGTAGCTTGAGATCACGACGCGTTCGCCGGCTTCGAGGCCTTCAAGCACTTCGTAATACTGCGGATTCTGCCGGCCGATCCTGATTTTGCGGCGGTAAGCCTTTTTCCCGTCCTTATCGAGCACAAAAATCCAGTTTCCGCCCGTACTCTGAAAGAACGTACCCTTCGGGATGATGATGCTTTCGGTGGGTTGTCCGAGCTGAAGATTGATGTAGTATGTTTGCCCGCTTCGGATATTGTCGGGGCGTTCGCCGGTAAAGACAAAGTCCGTGCGGAATTTACCGTCTCGCACTTCGGGATAGACTTTGCGGACGGACAGTTCAAAGTTCCCGCCCTGCCGCTCGAACGTGGCGGCCAGCCCGGCTTTTACACGGTCGATGTAATGCTCGTCGATCAAGGCTTCGATCTTGTAGTCCGACAAATCGTTGATCTGCCCGATTTTTTGTCCGGGTGAAACATTCTGTCCGAGCACGACGTCCAACAGTCCGAGCTCGCCGTCGATCTGGGAGCGCACGTTCAGGTTTTCCTTGCGTTCGCGGATAAGCAGCACGTTACGCCGCATGTTCGCGAGGTTATCTTCCATCTGATCCATCTGAATGGATCGATAGATCGAGTCTTGATGCAGCCGCTCGATGATGAGTGCATGTTTTTGCTGCACCAGTTCGTAGTCTTCTTTCGCTTGCAGGAAATCCTCGCGGGCGATCAGCTTCTCGTCGTAGAGTTTTTCCTGCTGACGGTACGTCCGCTGTCGCCGTGTGATGTCGAGGTCGAGTTGCAGCTTCTCCGTCTTGTTCCGGAGGCGGTCCTGTTCCATTGTCACCTGTGTATTGCGCAGCAGATTCTGCTTTTCGGCCAGTTCGGCTTCGGCATTCAGGATTTGCAGGTCGAGGTTCGAGTTGCTCAGCCGGACGATGATATCTCCTCTGCGTACCTGCGCCCCTTCTTCTACGACTTTTTCCTGCACGATTCCGCCCTCTTCGGGGCTGAGCTGCACGACCGTGATCGGCTGTACCTGCCCGTCTACACGCACAAAATCATTGAACTGTTCATGTGTTACATGGCCGATGCTGATGCCTCGCGCGTCTACACGCAGCGTCGACGCATGATTGCCGAAAATCATCCATCCGACAAGCAATAAAAAAGCAATCCCCCCGACAATATAGGGAAGATGTTTTTTTCGTATCCCTTTCTTTTTTTCCAATTGTATATCCATTGCAGTAAGTATTTATATTCTATTCCATGTTATAAATATAAGCCTGACAGTATATTTTTCTCTTCTGACGTCGCATTTTTCCGTTCTGACGATATATTTTTTCGATCTGACATTGCATTTACCTTTCCGGCATTGCATTTTACCCTTTTGACATGCCGTGATTATTCTTCGGATTTCCCGATAATTCCTTCTCCTTTATAATATGCCACCAATCTGCTTTTAAGCATATACGACAATCGTTTCTGCAACAGGTTGGCACGCGCCTCGATCAGTGTATTGGCTGCCGTTTGCAGATCGATCGGACTCATCAGGCCTTCTTCGTATTTGCGCAGGGTAAGATGATAGGAGATTTCGTCTGCTTCTACTTTTTTTTCCATCTGTACGGTTTCTTTTGCAAATCCGTCTCGGTCTAAAACGGCCTGTTCGACAGCTGTCTGTAACTGTCGCATCACTTCATCGCGCTGTTCGTTGGCAATCCGCATGGCGTTACGCGCACGACGCGCTTCGCTATATCGTCTCAGTCCGTCGAACAAGGGGATACGGAGCACCATGGCAAGGTATTCGCCGCGGTTATTGTCGAAAAACTGCTTTCCGAACGAAACGGTTTCTCCGCTCGACAGATTTTTGAAATAGTTGGTTGATACGCCGGCTTCGAACGACAGTCGAGGGAACATGGCTCCTTTGGCCATGCGGTATTCGTAGCGGGCGGCCTTGGATTGGTATTGGGCCGAGAGTGCGACGGGGTTATGCGTGCCGGCATACGCGTAAATATCGCTGACCGACTCGGGGAAGGAGAGCGTTTCGGGCACGTAGACGGCCGTATCGATGCGTAACGAGTCGGCCCCGCCGTAATTCATGTTCTCCCGGAGTTTCAAGAAGGCCGACGCGTAGAGGTTTTGTTGGCGGGTCAGGTTATAATCGTCGGCCGCTACCTGAGCCTCGAACTGCGCCACATCGGCTTTGCCCTTCATGCCCAACTCTTCCATCCGGCGTGTTTTGTAGAGGGTATGCCTGCTTTCATTCAACTTGTCGGAAGCCAGTTTCACCGTCCCCCGATAGTAGATCATGTTGATAAACGCCTCCATCACGGCCAGCGCCACATCGTCTTTGGCACGTTGTTCTTCCTGAAGACCGTACAAACGGCGGATATGCGTCATCTTCCGGTTGTTGATCAGCTGTCCGCCGTCAAAGAGAGGCAGAGAAGCGCTGATTCCGTAGGAATTATTAAACGTCGAGATGTTGTTATACGTATTCGTTTTCGGGTCGATAGACCGTCCGAAGCTGAACTGCCCGCCTACATTTGCACCGATCGACGGGAAGAAGCTCGCTACCGCCGAATGGTGCGCCGCCCTGTACGAGTCGTTCAAATGCTGCTTCTGTCGCACCTTCGGACTATTTTCCACCGCATAGCGCATGCAGTCGTCCATCGTCCAGTATCGTTCCTGAGCTATCCCGCCCGACGTAATCGCGATACTTAAAAACATATTCCAAAAAATCTTCCTCATCATTTCAAAATTAGTTCACGATATATAAGATGCCAAAACCATGCCAAAACACTCAAATCACTAACATCAAAAAATTTATAAAATCATTCAAGAACAGCCTGTGTCCAAAAATTGGACGTCTGTGTCCAATTTTTGGACATAAACAGACGAGCCAACAATAAAAGACATGCCCCAGACAGTTCATTTTTTTTCCTAACTTTGCGAAGCATTATGTATATGCGTTATTATTATATATGTATTATATTTCTATATTATCATTAATTTTATTTTATACAATATGGATATTCTATATGAGGACTATACGAATGGAAGGGCATTTATGCGAATGATCAACGCGACAGAAGAACAAGTAGCCCTCTTTGAAGAACTGTCGAAAAAGGCTGTCTATAAATCCTCGGATTCCGATTTTATGTCTTTGTTGAAAACGGGTTCGCCTTTTTGGATATTCGCTTTCTTAAAAGCATTGGACCGTCTTTACGAAAAATGTCGGGAAGATACCGATAGAACGCAAACCATACTGAGTCTTTATATTCGTATCGAAGAACATCTTCTGGAAAACAGACGCTTTTTAAACCTTTATCCGGAAAACAAACATTCTTCCATCCTTTTCCGTGCCGAACAGATGTTGCACAAAGCTTACGCACATCAGGAAGCGTTGTCCATCATTCAAGAAAACAAAGTCAGTTTGTTTATTTCCGACTTGTCCGCTAAAACGGAGATACCGGACATTCATATTTATAATCTGGAGAAAAAAATAAACATACTCATGTATTTATTCCTGTACGATCCGCAAGCGCTTACGGGCAGGACGATCGCCTATCTTCGTTTATTCAGATTTTTTATCGAATACGCATCTTCTCTTTTTTCCTATAGTTTTTGGATAAACAACCTCGAATCGTTGATAAAAAAAGAATGTGACCGGATAGATACGATATTACTCACAGGAGAAATCACGGCAGAAATTCGGCAAAAAGCAGAGAGCTTGATCCAAATTGCCGGTGCCGAATTTTTGATTAGCAGAGCAGCAGACAGCGAGATCAATATCGTACACCGGTTGATGTTTTACCGCTATTTATACCTATTAGACGAACGCCGTACACCAGCCCTGAAAAATCTTATGCTAAGTACTTTTTTAAAACGGAACAGTCGTCCCCCGGAATATACATGGGAGGAATTGATTCTTTTTTCATTTCCGCTGTTCGTCGATAAAATCTCATATTTCATTGAAGATATACTTGAAAACAAAAACTCATTTTCTTTCGAAGGAAACGGTGTCATTAACTTATCCGACCAGCGGATTACCCTGTCTCCCCATCCGAATCCTCTTATCCGAAAACGGAATCATAAATTACTTTCTTTATGGGAGGATACGATTAAAATAAATACGTTCCACCCCTCCCCTACCGATCTGAATTCCTGTACGGATATCCATCTGCTGTACAAAGCCTGGAATACTGCGTTCGATGATTTTAAAGCGAAACCGGTCTTCGAACAGCATCATATGAAAGAAACACCCCCTGCAGGCACCTCGCTAAAAGTCAGAATCACCAAAATGAATCCGGCTTACCCGCTGCTTGCTTTCGCCAGCATCGAAGATGATCGGTATGAGGGGTATGGCGTCCTGCATGCCAGCCAGGTTTCACGTATCAAGCTCAATACATTATCCGATATTTTCGTAGTCGGTGATCTCGTAACTGCACATGTACTCGAAACGTCGGATAACCGGCTTTCTTTTTCCATCTTAGAAGAAATCGGTTTTTCCATCAGTGCCCGGTTTCATAAAGACGATTACACATATGCCAAGCTGCTTGCCCAAAAAGAAAATCTGGATATATGGGTCAGTGAAAAAGGATATCCGCTCTATACGCTTCCGTCTCCCGATACTTCTTCGGAACTTGAGATTGACGATATTTATATGCTGAGGCTAACGAGTGTATACAAAAACGGTTACGTTAAGGCGGAAATTGAAGAAGCGGCACCGGAAGATGTTACGATAGACACCTCGAAAGCCGTAGCCGATCTAATAAGTTACTATATCGATGAGAGAACAGAAGATTATGATGCCGACGAAAGCAAGATGGACAATAGCATAAACAATTTTTATCTGGAGAGCGACTATGTACGCCAACTGATTTACATCATCGACCTTCATGCCGAATCGACCCAAGACCATATTCTACGTTTCAATCTGTTCAACACGACTCGGCTTTTGGCAAAAATCGTAAACTCCTCGTCCCTTGAATCTTATTATACCTATCGTATTCTGTATTTGAAAGAGTTGCACAAATTCCTGCATAAAAAAACAATGGACGACGCTATCATCGATGACGCAGCCGTACAACAATATCCGCGACTGTCCAAGCCCTTGCGTATTCTTTCCATGCTCTCGGCAAAGAACGATTCCATCGATTGTGTTGCGACCTTGCAAACACAAATCCTTTCCAACGAAAAACAAATCTCCGACTTGGCTCGCCTGCTTCTCATACAACACTTTGCCCGCACGGCTTTTCCGGACATCGCTAAATCCGTCAATGCAAAAATCTTGGCTCTGCTTGCTATCGAAGAGGGAAAAGCCCCTGCTCCCCAAACAGAAAATATCAATTTCGGACGAGAAGGGAATACCAAAGAGTTCAAATCGACAATCGTCTACCCACCCGAAAGTAATCACGAAGCGGATATCGATAAGCAGATGGAACATATCCTTACAACGATTTGCGGCTTTCTGAATGCCGATGGCGGTATCTTGTATATCGGCGTAAATGATATCGGTTATCCGCGCGGCATCGAAACGGATTTAAACTACTTACGTTGTAATGAAGACAAATATCAACTGCTGATACGAAAATACATTGTAAAAGACTTAGGAAAAGATATAAACAGTCTGATTTTAATCGACTTTCATTCATTCAACGAAAAAACGGTTTGTGCCGTATCCGTACCTTCGTACCATCAGGCAGTCTCCTACAAAGGCATCGTATGGCAACGGCAAGGTAACTCCACCCGGCCGTTGGATACGCCGGAAATCCGACTGTTGAAAGAACGCCGAAGTGCGCTTATCCTGTCGAAAAAAAATACAGAAACACCTTTCAAAGAATTGGAAAATACTTCTGCCGATCAAGCAGATAATATCTTTCCGGTAAACATACCGACCTATAAACTACCTGTCGAATCGGCGCATCCTTTACCTCAAACAGAGGTTCCTCCCATTTACACTTCCGTTTTAAAAACGAATAAAGAACAAGAGGCCATTGCATTTTTCTCCATCCTCGAATCAGGAAAATTCATGCTCTCCAAAGAATTCCCCTACCAACATAACACACGAATCGCATTGCCGTTATACGACGAATATCTATCCGGATACTTGCTGTATATCTATGAAAACGGCTTTGTCAACCGTATTGCAGTATCTACCTTAATGTCAAAAAAACAAAATTACGAATATACAAACGCACTGTTCGATAAGTCATCTTTATTTTTTACCTCCTTTGCCAAACCCGATGATTCGATTTTTGTGAAGATCGCCTACAAAGGAAACGAATACATTCGTGTTCTTTCACAAAAAAACATCAAAATCAATACTGATTTATCCCTCAAGGGTACTCCTCTCTATACAATCCCCTTTGGGAAAATTATCCAAACGGAGGTGTTGAATAAAGAACAGGCACAAGAGGTTGAAAAGATACACAGTGAGCTGTCTACCACCTTAGGTACTCCCGTTTCTTCCATCTCAGCGATCAAAGAAATCTACTATTTAAATAATCTTTTAAGCGGCAAATCGACTTTCAAAGAAAACGCATGAACAAGACGAAACGACAAGGTACCATTCTCGTGGTCGACGACAACAAGGGCATCCTTGCGGCCGTGGAATTGCTGCTGCGACCACAGTTTGCCCGGGTAATCACAACCTCCGCGCCCGACCGCATCCGAACGATTCTGCACGACGAACCGGTGGATGTGGTATTGCTCGATATGAACTTCAGTGCAGGGATCAACAGCGGGAATGAAGGTCTTTTCTGGCTCTCCCGGATCAAGAAGATCGACCCCTCGGTACAAGTGGTACTCTTCACGGCCTATGCCGATATCGAACTGGCCGTGCGAGGCATCAAAGAAGGCGCCTCGGACTTCGTTGTCAAACCCTGGGACAACGACAAACTGACCGAAGCCTTGCAGACGGCTCTCCGGGCCCGCACGCTGCAAGACAAACGGCAGGCGGCCACCTCCACCGCCGAGACAAGCCGCATGTTTTGGGGCGACTGCGAAGCGATGCAGCAACTGCGCATGCTCACGGAAAAAGTGGCGTATACCGATGCCAATATTCTGATCACGGGCGAGAACGGCACGGGAAAAGAAATGATTGCACGCGAGATTCACCGGCTGTCGGCACGTAATCGTCATCCGATGGTGGCCGTCGATATGGGCGCCGTTACCGAAACACTCTTTGAAAGCGAGCTTTTCGGCCATGTCAAAGGCGCATTCACCGGCGCTCATTCCGACCGTCCCGGCAAGTTTGAAGCAGCCGATAACGGCACGCTCTTTCTCGACGAGATCGGCAACCTCTCCTATCATTTGCAGGCCAAGCTGCTCACAGCCCTGCAACAGCGCAGCATCGTGCGCGTCGGGAGCAATACGCCCATACCGGTCAATATCCGCCTCCTGTGCGCCACGAACCGCGACCTCGACACCATGGTCAGGAAAGAACTTTTCCGGGAAGACCTGCTCTATCGCATCAACACCATTCACCTGCATATCCCGCCGCTGCGCGAACGGACGGACGACATCGCGCCGCTGGCACATATCCTTCTCCGTAAACAAGCACAGTTGTACGGCAAGCCGGAACTGATCCTCACGCCTGCCGCGTGCGACAAACTGAAGGCGCAACCCTGGTACGGCAATATCCGCGAACTTGAACATGCCATCGAGAAAGCCGTTATCATCAGCGACGGAAAGATGCTCGATGCGGAGGATTTCGATTTTCCGTCCGCCGCCCCTCCGTCCGAATCTCCGCCGAACGATGCGACCACACTCGAAGAGATGGAGTGCCGCATGATTCGCCGCACGATGGATAAGCACCGCGGCAATCTCTCGCTCGTGGCTTCCGAACTCGGCATCTCGCGACAGACGCTCTACAATAAAATCAAACGTTACGGACTCTGACCTCGATGGACAAGCGATTGTACAACAGCCTGACGTTTCGACTGATTGTTC
The DNA here is from genome assembly GCF_001006485.1 of Tannerella forsythia. Classification (GTDB taxonomy): domain Bacteria; phylum Bacteroidota; class Bacteroidia; order Bacteroidales; family Tannerellaceae; genus Tannerella; species Tannerella forsythia. The sequence continues at coordinate 2,397 of NZ_JUET01000035.1, read as the reverse complement.
TTGCAGCACTCGTTGCCGCAAGCACGGTATTCGTGATGCAGCATCGCTGGATCGCCGCTACCGCAAGCCTGCTGTCCGTCGCTTTTGCCTTCGGATGGAGCGTACGGCTCTATCGTCGCAACCTCCGCAAGGTCTCCTTTATGTTCGACGCCGTGGATAACAACGATTACGCTTTTCATTACGCTACAGCACGGCATGCTACCGAAGAGCGCATCATCAACGAGTCGCTGAACCGTATCCTCCAGATTCTCCTGCAGGCAAAAGCCGACGCGAAAGAACGGGAGAAATATTATGAGATGATTATGAACTCAGTCAACACAGGGATCGTCGTCATCAACGAGAAAGGATTCGTACTCCAACAAAACAGCGAGTCACTCCGACTGCTCGGACTGCCCGTATTTACTCACATCAGACAGCTCGAACGGATTGATGAGAAACTTGCCGAACGTTTTACCGATCTTCAGCCCGGCGAGAAATATCACCTCTCGTTCCGTAACGAACGCGGAGCGGTCAACCTCTCTGTCCGCGTGTCTGAAACCGTTTTGAAAGGCGAACGCGTGAAACTTATCGCGATGAACGACATTCACGGCGAAATGGAAGATAAGGAAGTCGATACATGGATTCGTCTGACGCGCGTATTGACGCACGAGATCATGAACTCCGTCACCCCCATCACCTCGATCAGCAGCACGCTCCTCTCGCGACACGACGAAATGAAGGAAGAGCTCCGCAACGGCCTCGAACTGATCAGCGATACCGGCAAAGGATTGATCTCCTTCGTCGAATCGTACCGCCGGTTTACACATATCCCGACTCCGCAGCCGACCCTCTTCTATGTCGGCAGGTTTATCGAACGGATGACACAGCTCGCCAGCCATCACCATGCTTCCCATATCGCCATACAGACCGATATCCGCCCGGACGACCTGATTCTGTATGCCGACGAAGACCTGATCGGACAAGTCGTACTCAACCTGCTGAAAAATGCCATACAGGCCATCGGCCCCGACCATCCCGACGGACAGATCATGGTGCGGGCTTCGTGCAACAGCAATGAATCCATCGTGATCGAGATCAGCAATAACGGTCCTGCCATCCCGCCCGAAGAAGCCGAACATATTTTCACGCCATTCTTTACGACCAAAGAAGGAGGCAGCGGCATCGGGCTGTCCGTTGCACGCCAGATCATGCGTCTTTCGGGAGGTTCCATCTCACTGAAATCGAACGCCCCCAATCATCGAACGACCTTTGTATTGCTGTTTCCATAAACTTCATCCCTTTTTTTGATGTATCTTCGCACACGCCAAAATTACCCGTTATGAATTATTTTACAGATTACGCATCGCCGGTCGGCATGTTACGCATCGTTGAAAACGGTCGAGGGATTACGGCCATCAAATACGTCAGGAACGAGCATGTTCTGCCTGCCGGTGCGTGCAAAAAAGAAACCCCTCTGCTGAAACAGGCAGTAACGGAATTGAAAGAATATTTTGCAGGGCGACGCAGACATTTCGACCTTCCGCTCGACGAACAGGGCACAGACTTTCAAAAGCGCGTTTGGGCGACGCTCCGTGAAATTCCATACGGACAGACACGCTCTTACAAACAGATAGCCGAAGCTGCCGGATCACCGCATGGATATCGCGCTACAGGAATGGCCAACAACCGCAACCCCATTTCGATTGTTACACCGTGTCATCGCGTCATCGGTGCAGACGGAACGCTTACCGGTTACGGAGGCGGGCTCGACATCAAAAAGAAACTGCTGGAACTCGAAGCGTCGACTGTTGTGCAAAAAGATCGCTACCTCTAAATATCCTCCCCCCCAACAAAGAGCGCACTTCTCCGGCTTTTCGCATCCCGTAAAGAGAAAACGGCCTTCGCTTATCGGAAGATTCCCCAAAATCGTCCGAGCAAAAAATCATTTTAACCGTTCATTCTAATCTTTTTACGAATCCAACTGCCATCAAATTTTCTTTTTATCCCGGATTCCGCAATAGAAGAAATAAGAATGAATTTAATTCAGGCCTTCAGCCCTTGTGCCCCGTGCGGGCTAACCCCTTCGGGGCGTTGAGGGGTTGAGGGGTTGAAATGTTTAGTTGTTGATCTGTTTACTGACCACTGTAAAAGCCCTGAAAGGGCGCATTAATTCAGCCCAATGCGAAGCGTTGGGGAAAAAGGCATCGCATCTCGGCGAAGGGCTGTAAGCCTGACGTAATTCAATTGTTAATTGTCAATTGTTATGCAGGGGTATCCGAACGCGAATTTCACAAATGGGCGCGAATCAACGCAAATAACCGCGTTTGTCATTCCGAACGTAGTGAGGAATCTCGCCTCGAACGCCCTCGGCGTTCGTCCATGGGCCTCGGGCGGTGAGCCGACGGAGCAGCGAGCAGG
>NZ_JUET01000034.1 GCF_001006485.1 Tannerella forsythia | reverse complement strand
ATATCAACCCCTGTTTCCGCAATGATTGCCGTGGCTGCGCGTTCCTTGACACCGGGGATGGTTTGCAGGCGTTCGTATGGTTTGGGGTAATGTTCTTTGCAGAGCCGGACGAGTTCTTGCTGACAGTCCGCCGTCTGTTCTTCGATCAGGTCGAGTGTTTCCTTCAATTGTCTGAGAACAATCAGGTCAGTTTCTGAGAACGAGCCTGTCAGCGCGGCTTTCACCCTCTCACGTCCATGTTTATTGAGTATGCGT
>NZ_JUET01000033.1 GCF_001006485.1 Tannerella forsythia | reverse complement strand
GTTGATATGAAGATGTTCGCTACGGCGGCAAGCCTTGTGGGATGGTGCGGTCTGAAACCGCGTAACGATGTAAGCAACGGGCGTTTCAAAAGCAGAAAAGTGACACACGGAAACAGATACCTCAGACAAATATTGATCGAAATTGCATGGGCTGCATCACGAACCCGAAACTGTTTCTTCTCTCATTTCAGCTACCTCCAAACTACCGTCAAGAAAAAGAACAAAATGAAGATCCAGGTGGCCATCGCCCGGAAAATACTCGTTGCCGTATGGCACATGCTCTCCAAAGAAGAGGATTTCATTGACATTTATCTCAAAAGGCAGGAAGAGTTGAAAAGAACAGAAGGACAAATCAAACTGCTTGAATCGTATATGGCCGATTAGCCATTTGATATACCTTTCGGTGCCACGTAATTACCTTTGTGGTGCACAGAGTAGCCCGTTTCGCAAATTTACAGATACACCGGAAGGAGTCGGACACCGGCATAAGCTACCCAAGCTTGTAGAGGAAAGTAACATACTTATATTCGCAATCTCCGAGACACACCGACCGTCACGGAGCCAACAGTCGTGTGTTATAGTCACCCAAACAACCGAATTTGGGAGGGATTGAGCAGCAAT
>NZ_JUET01000032.1 GCF_001006485.1 Tannerella forsythia | reverse complement strand
TCTTATCACAAGTAAAATATTATCCAAAGTGCCAATAGATATATATTTCCATTTATTTGATTATCAATAACACTTTTGATAATATTATCAGATAATATTTGTGTTACTTTGTACTTGTGCACCTCAAATGGTGTTCTCAATGTAACATGAAAAGTACAGAAATCAACTCTCTAATAGCCAATTGCGTTTTGCAGATGCGTTTGGATGGCTATGATGAGAAATGTATTGAAACGCATCAACGAAGGTGGCAGAAAGGTATTGTCACGTACATGCACAAAACTGGGACAACCCAGTTTTCTCCAGAAGTTGGAACGTCATTTCTCGCAGATGTTTTGCCGGGATTGGCAGCTTCTACGCAACGAGCCCATCGCAGGAGCATACATCTTTTGACGGAATTTATGCAAACGGGAATAATTCGCCGAAGAATAGTCAAGCTTCACGAATTTCCTCTTGATGGAGAAATAGGCAACGCAGTTCTCCAACATCTCGACTTTTTACGGGAACAGCGACGGTGCGAGCCGACAATCCATAACCACAGGCGTCTATTGAGTTACTTCATAGCTGGTCTCAGTCAAAAAGGAATTGATAGCATATGTGGTATAACAGAGAAAGTCATTGTGGAATTTGTTGATCATGCGCAGACATGTAAAAGCGAACACTTCTATGCCATCCGGCAGTTTTGCTCCTTTCTATATGAAAGAGGGATGACATCAACAAATCTTAGTTATGTGCTTACAAGAAACAATTTTCCGCAACACGAGAAACTGCCTTCTGTTTACAGTTGCGATGAAATCAAGCAAATAGAAGGTTCTATAGAACAGTCATCGGCAGTCGGTAAACGTGATTACGCAATCTTCCTCCTTGCTTCACGACTGGGATTGAGGGTCTCAGACATAGCCTCATTGACATGGGACAATATAGATTGGGACAATGGCAAAATCACCCTTTACCAATACAAAACTAAAGCCCCAATGGAACTTCCACTTCTGAGGGAAATTGGAGAGGCATTGGTCACCTATGCAAGAGACTCCCGTCCGAAATCCCATCTAAAAGAAGTCTTCTTAACGGCATCGGCACCATACCGTCCTATGACACGCATCAGTCTGAATGGTGTGATTACAAGAATAATGCAGTCCTCGGGAATTGACATATCCAGTCGCAGGTTCGGGCCTCACTCCATGCGTCATTCACTTGCCAGCAATATGCTCCGCCAAGGGACATCCTTACCTGTCATATCAGGTATATTAGGGCACGAGAGTACGCAGACCACAATGGAATATCTCCGGGTGGACATTGTGAACTTGCGTGAATGTGTTCTTGATACCCCTTTAGTTGACGAAGCTTTTTATTTACAGAAAGGAGGGGCATTCTATGATTAATTATACCTTCAAGAGTATCTTCGCTCCTTATTTTACAAGTTTTGTGAAAATGAAAGCAGCGATGGGGTTTACAATATCCAAGATAGAGTACATATTCAAAGAGCTTGACGAAATTTATCGTATCATGCCCCTACACGAACCAGTCTTGACTAAAGAACTGGTGAAGGCATGGCGTGAAAGCCGGTTGAATGACAGCGAGAGGACGCTGTATGATAAATGGTCCATAATAAGTCAGTTTTCCCGGTATATGTGTCATTGCGGATTTGTCTGCTATGTTCCTCCCATGCCAAGGCAGAAAGACAAGTCCTTTATCTCAAGGATTTTCACCCATGAGGAGATAGAACGTTTTTTTATTGCAGCAGACAGCCTCCGCTTCCATAACATTCAACCCACCTTATGTCTGTTTTCCATGCCCACCTTATTCCGTGTATTATATGCTACCGGAATCAGGATAGGCGAGGCTCTGAATTTGAACATTGAGGATGTCAACCTTGAAAAGGGTACGATACTCATCAGAAAATCGAAAAACCAACGGCAACGTATTGTTCCCATTACGCCTTCTTTGGAAGCTGTACTACACCAGTATATATCCTACAGAGACAGGATGCCTCTCAAGAGCATACGGCACAAAGAATCGCCATTGTTCATTTCACATACAGGAGGAAGGGTACTGAAAGGTACTGCTTACAAGTGGTTCAGGAAAATACTCAAATTGTGTGATATTCCTTTTATTGGAGGAAACCGTGGTCCAAGAGTTCATGATTTGCGACACACTTTTGCAGTCCATTCTCTAATGAAGCAGGTAAAGTCTGGTAAGGACATGTATTGCCTGCTCCCGATCCTTTCCGTGTTCATGGGGCATAAAACCTTATTGGGAACAGAGTCCTATATACGTCTAACCTCTGAGATGTTCCCTGAACTGAACCTGCAAATCGGTGCCATATCATCTTATGTATTCCCCTCACTTGAAAAAATGGTAAGAGAATATGACGAAGAATGACTTTGCTAAATTTCTGAGGGGATTCTTTACTGAATATCTCTCGGCTGAACGGGGTGTAAGCTCCAATACATTGCGTTCATATGGAACCGCATTCGCTTCTTATCTTGACTTTATGAGGGTTAAGAGAAAAGTGGATGCTGAGAAACTTACACTTGAACATATGGGCCGCAAAAATGTCCTTGACTATTTGGACTGGTTGCAAACTGACAAGTCCAGTTCTGTATCGACCAGGAATCAGAGGCTGGCTGCAATCCATGCTTTTTGCCGATATATGCAGTACGAGGATGTCACGCGCCTATATCAATGGCAGGAAATACTTGGTGTCAAGATGAAAAAGGCAATCAAGGGTACCATGAATTATCTGACGATGGATGCTGTCAAAGAATTGTTAGCGCATATACCGCAGACTACCATGCGGGGGCGTAGAGACCTCGCCATGCTCTCCCTGCTGTATGAAACCGGAGCCAGAGTACAGGAACTCATAGACCTTAGACCGGTTGATGTCTGTTTGTCCAAGCCATACTATGTAACACTCTTTGGCAAAGGAAACAAGAAAAGATTGGTGCCCATCCAAGATGCCCAAGTATCAATCCTACGCAAATATATGGAAGAAAACCATCTGCTTGAACTGAGAATGAATCAGCGCCCTCTCTTTCAGAATGGTCGTGGAGGAAAACTGACAGGAGCAGGCATAACCTATATCTTAAAAAACTATGCAACGATGGCCAGAACTGCCACAGAAAATCTCATCCCTGAAAAAATCAGTCCTCACTGTCTTCGCCATAGTAAAGCTATGCATCTGTTACAGGCAGGAGTGAATCTCGTTTATATAAGAGATATTTTAGGTCATGTGTCAATCCAGACAACTGAAGTATATGCACGTGCAGACTCCAAACAAAAGCGGGAAGCTTTGGAGAAAACATATACTTCAATCCTTCCACAAGAGGAAGATAACAAACCTTCATGGGAATCTGATTCTGAACTGAAAAGTTGGTTAAAAAACTTAGGACGGTAGTAATATTATCCAAAGTGATGGCAAAAAGTATCCCTGATAAGCAATTAATAATCAGTCGTGCAAAAGTCGTACTTTGGATAATATTTTACTTGCGATAAGAAAAC
>NZ_JUET01000031.1 GCF_001006485.1 Tannerella forsythia | reverse complement strand
AGCCTGACGCAGAAGACGCCAGCCCTGCTGCGGTTGGAACACTGTTGACAGTGTTTACAATGAACCCTCCTTTTGGACTGGGCCGAAATAAGTCTAAAAAAATACGGATTCTTTGCGCAAAGGAGCTATCAAAGGCCATTTTTGTTTCATTTAAATAGATTTGGTCGGACTGGTTTTCAATCCATTCTATCTGCGTTTCAGTTCCTAACCCCGGCAGACTGATAGATAAACTGCTGTTGGTGGGTAAATTCAAATCCACATTACGTTTGCCCCAGTATTTACTGAGTGCAATATTAACCGGCGCTTTTCCAACTCCCTTTTGCTTGGGTATCCGGTGGGGGATGATGTGATCGACAAAATTACGCTGTGTGTTTTTCATAAATGAGACTTTTGGAGCATCAGTGAGGTGTGATGCTTAATCCTTCCGTTGATAAGTGCGTTAAAATACTTTCGTAATTTGCTAAAG
>NZ_JUET01000030.1 GCF_001006485.1 Tannerella forsythia | reverse complement strand
GGAACAAACAACTCCTACTTGGTCGCGATATGCCTTAAACTTTTGCTTGCAGCTTTCTTCGTCTGGAAAGTGAGATAAAAAATCGATCAGTGTCATTGCCTTATTTTTTTTGCAAAGATAATTATTTCTGGGCAAATATACGGATATTCATAATTGTTTTCTTTCACGAAAGCCTATATATTTGCTCACTGATACAAAAAATAATCATTTAATAAAAAAACACAGAACTCATGGAGAAGCCTTATGTAAGTGTTGGAATTGATATAGGGGGTACGAATACCGTATTCGGCGTAGTAGATGCCCGAGGAACCATTTTGTATAGCGGTTCGATTAAGACAGGGCATTATGATGACATTAACGACTATGTAAAAGCCCTTGGCGACGGGTTACAGAATGTGATCAACTCGGCCGGAGGCAAAGACAAGATCAAAGGCATCGGGGTAGGAGCGCCTAACGGCAACTATTTCAACGGTTGCATTGAATTTGCACCCAACTTGCCGTGGAAAGGAAAAATTCCTTTGGCACAGATGATCAGCGATCAGACGGGAGGCATTCCGGTCACTTTGACAAACGACGCCAATGCGGCGGCTATCGGTGAGATGACGTATGGTGCGGCTCGCGGTTTGAAAGATTTTATCGTCATCACACTGGGTACAGGCGTGGGCAGCGGAATCGTCATCGGCGGCAATCTGGTATACGGTCACGACGGGTTTGCCGGTGAGTTGGGACACGTGATCGTGCGCCGCGAGAACGGGCGTCTGTGCGGATGCGGCCGTCACGGGTGTTTAGAGGCCTATGCTTCGGCCACAGGTGTAGCCCGTACGGCTTGCGAACTGCTGATGACACGTACCGAAGAGAGCCTGTTACGTGAGTTGGAACCGGACAAAATCACCTCAAAAGATGTGTATGATGCGGCTGTTAAAGGCGACAAACTCTCCCAAGAAATCTTCGAAACAACCGGAGCAATTTTAGGGGAAGCCTTTGCCGACTTCGTGGCTTTCTCAAGCCCGGAAGCAATCATTCTTTTCGGCGGCCTGACGAAAGCGGGACAGCTTCTTATGGAGCCGGTGAAACGCTCTATGGAAGCTCATATGCTGAAGGTATTCCAAAACAAGACCCGTCTGCTGTTCTCACAGCTGAAAGAAAGCGATGCCGCCGTATTAGGCGCCAGCGCACTCGGCTGGGAAGTGAAAGAAGAGCTATAGAAGTACCTTTATATTTATCCCAAAGAGGGGGTGCCAAAACGCAATGTTGGGTACACCCTCCTTTTTCTTTTTTAGCCTATGAAAATACTCTCGGATATCATTGCCACACTCTTGAAGTGCCCGGACCAAAAAGAATCTTTTGTGATCTGCTTTCGCTTATTTCTTCAGGAACAAGTCCATCATTTCACGGGCTGCGACAAACGAGCTGACCTCGTTGTTCAGCACCTGTTTTTCGATGACGGGCAGCCGCTCCTCTATGCGCGGATGATGATAGAACGCATCGTTCAGCATGTCGTGGATGCTTTCGTACATCCAATATTTGGCTTGCTCGTTACGTTTCCGATCAAAATAGCCATTCGCCTTCGTAAACGCCATATATTCCTCGATCATATTCCAGACTTCCTCTATGCCCAGATTGTAATATCCCGAATATGTCAACACCTTAGGGAACCATCCCGAAGCGGCAGGCGGAAAAAGATGAAGTGCGTTGCGGAAGTGTCCGGCCGCCATCTTGGCGCGTTCGATATTATCCCCGTCGGCTTTATTGATTACGATTCCGTCCGCCATCTCCATAATGCCTCGCTTGATCCCTTGAAGCTCATCGCCCGTACCGGCCAACTGAATAAGCAGAAAAAAGTCGACCATCGAATGTACGGCCGTTTCGCTCTGTCCGACACCGACCGTCTCGACGAAGACGGTATCAAATCCGGCCGCTTCGCAGAGGATAATCGTTTCGCGTGTTTTACGGGCTACTCCTCCCAACGAGCCGGCTGTAGGAGAAGGACGAATAAACGCGTTACGCTCACGCGAGAGCAGCTCCATGCGCGTCTTATCGCCGAGGATACTCCCTTTCGAGCGCTCGCTACTGGGGTCAATCGCCAGCACCGCCAGCTTATGTCCCCTGCGTACCATGTACATCCCGAATGCATCGATCGACGTACTTTTTCCGGCACCGGGCACCCCCGTAATCCCGACGCGGACAGACTGCCCTGTATGAGGCAAGCATTTCTCGATAATCTCCTGCGCCTGTTGCTGGTGTTCGTGCCGGGAGCTCTCGACCAGCGTCACCGCCTGACTAAGCACCGAGGTATCTCCGCGCAAGATGCCTTCGACAAACTCATGCGTCGTGAACGAGCGCGTTCGTTTACGCATTTGCTGCAGATAAGGGCTGACAGTCGGTGCAACCGCCACCCCTCTTGTCACTTTCAGTCCTTTATATTTTTCGTCGTTTTCGGGATGATCCATTGCTTTATCTATCGTTTAAAAAGCAAGAGGGAAATCGTTTCATCTCCCTCTTGCACCATCATTCAATTCTTTTTTATTCTGCTGTGATTTTCACTTGACGAACCGGTCCTCGAGGATCGTTGCAGACCACATAAAGCATGGTCTCCATCGGCGCCATCACTTCTTTAGGCCGAATAAGGAGTGTCAAGGTGACTGACTCACCGGGGCCAAGCATCTTGCGGTTGAATCCGGTAACGTGTACCCGCCGGTCGTCGCACGATACGCTATGCAGTTCGAGCAGCTCTTTGCCTTCGTTCGTAAGGGTCACCTGCTTCGAGGCTCGCTTGCTACCGATACCGAAGAGTCCACCTCGCTTCATTCGCCCGAACTCCAAAAGGGTTGTCGAGAGCTTGATACCTGCACCATACGTTTTCTGCATGGGCGAAAGCGTGCTGAAATCATCGATAAAGTTGACGGAAACAGGGATTTCATGCGAGACCGTTTCTCCGGAGGCGGCGCTACGCGCCATCCATGTAAACCCGCCAAGCATCCGTCCTTTCGTCGTAACTTTCGTACCGTCAACGGTTACTTTCAACCGTTCGGCCTTACCGGGTGCCAATTCGGCAGGAGCTTCTACTTGAACATATGCCGGCATCTGAACGAACGAAAGTGTTTGATTGGCATCGGAAAAGTTACGAATCCATATCTCCTGCGTCGCAATCTCTTTCGGACGGATGGTATGGAACATAAATGTTTTACTCTCTAACTGCACCGTTCCGATCGTATCCTGATATACGACCGACAATTCACTCGGTTTGGGTATTACTTCGCCCGTAATGGAGAGACGCTTCCTCCCTCCTTTCGCATTCGTGTAGACAGTGATATGCTTTTTAAACGGACCCGGACGGTTCTTCGCCGAATAGGTGATCACCACATCGCCTACTTCACCCGGAGCGATCGGATCGGCCGTCCATTCCGGCTCGGCACATCCGCAGGAAGACTGCACATGCGAGATGATCAACGGTGCCTTGCCGGTATTCGTAATCTGAAAGATATGGGTATAGTAATTCTGCTCCTCATCAATCTTGCCAAAATCGTATGTCCACGTGTCGGGCGTAAACTCGGGCTCTCCGGCCACAGCAGTCCCCGGCACAGCGTGCACATCTCCCTTGACCGTAAGGACAAGCGGATCTTCCGAACCGTTACTGAAAACCTGTACCTCATGTTTGAAAGTTCCGGATTGCCCCACAGGGTTATACGTCACTTCAAGTTGTGCCGTCCGACCCGGCTCCACCGTTTTCTCCGACCATTCGACAACGATACAACGACACGAAGAAGAAATACGAATCAGTTCCAAGGTCGCCACGCCTTCGTTCTTGATCGCAAAGACATGCTTCACCGACCCATTTGCGCTTTCAATCCGGCCGAAGTCATGAACGGTTTCGGGTATAACAATTTTAGCCTCTTCCCGGGCAAACAAACATGGCACCGAAAAGAGGCAGAAAAATAGGAATATACCGACTACGCAGATTCTTCCGCTCATCGATTCATGAGTTCTTCTGTACGACATTTCCGCGGATCGTCAGGACATAATTCCCATCAGCCTTGCCGTTGCTGTACACGGAAATCGTTTTAACAAATTTACCCGGGCGGCCGGCCGGATTATATGTGACCTTGATTTCGCCCGTTTTTCCCGGAGCAATCGGTTCTTTCGTCCAGTCAGGCGTCGTACATCCGCAAGAAGCCACAACGCGAGAGATGACCAACGGCATTTCTCCGTTATTCATCACCGTGAAAACGTGACTTGCAGGACCTGACGTCTCAACGATATCTCCAAAATCATACGTTGCACTGCCGGTTACCGTAATCGAAGCACTTTTTTCCTGTGCGCGAACTACACCTGCCGTCATCATCAAGATGGCTGCTAAGACAAATAAGATACGTTTCATTTTCACTATGCTTTTATAAGTTAATAACGCAGCAAAGGTAATATATTTATCAGGAACAAGATGCGGCATGGGGTTATTTTTTTCGAACGTACGTTAAAAAACTGTGCGGGTAAGGATTTTTTTCGTCTGTCGGCACATCTGTTCGGGATACTTCTTCCCACACTTTCGGATCGACGGGTGGAAAAAACGTGTCAGCCTCCGGAAAGGTATGATGCACAAGCGTAAGATAGAGTTTATCGGCTACCTCCAACGCCTGTTTGTAAACATTTCCTCCGCCGATGACAAAAACTTCCTCCTCCTCTTCGGTATCCATAAGCGCACCCCATAATGTATTATACACCAAACAATTATTAAAATGAGCGCCCCATTCGGTTGTAAGAACCATATTCCGGCGATTGGGCAAGGCGCCATGGGGCAAAGACTCGAACGTTCGCCGCCCCATGACGACGGTATGTCCGGTAGTCAGTTCACGAAAATGTCTCATATCGTTCGGGAGACGCCAGAGCAAGCTGTTGTCTTTGCCTATCGCTCCGCGTTGGTCTGTGGCTACTATAATCGATATCATTGGGGTTTTGGCGTTAAAAAGTTATACGGAAACCGTTCCCGGAATATGCGGGTGAGGATCATATCCGAGCAGTTCGAAGTCTTCATAGCGGAAGTCGAAGATATTACGTACTTCCGGATTGAGTTTCATTTGCGGGAGGGGACGAGGATCGCGCGTCAACTGCAGTTTCACCTGCTCGAGATGATTGTGATAGATATGCGCATCGCCAAGGGTATGGATGAACTCACCGGTTTTGAGACCGGTAACATGTGCAACCATCTGGAGCAACAGCGCATAAGAGGCGATGTTGAACGGTACCCCAAGGAATATGTCTGCACTTCGTTGGTAGAGTTGGAGGCTGAGCCGCCCCTGGGCAACGTAGAACTGAAAAAAAGCATGGCAGGGTGGCAGGCTCATGTTTCGCAAATCCCCGACATTCCATGCGCTGACGATGATGCGGCGCGAATCCGGATGGTGGCGGATCATGTCGATCGCCTCACTGATCTGATCGATCGTCCCACCTTCATAGTCAGCCCACGAGCGCCACTGATGGCCGTAGACAGGCCCCAGATTACCTTCCGCATCCGCCCATTCGTTCCAGATACGTACGCCATGTTCTTGCAGGTAACGTACATTCGTGTCGCCTTTCAAAAACCATAACAACTCGTATAAGATTGATTTGAGATGCAGTTTCTTGGTTGTAAGCAGCGGGAATCCTTCCCTCAGGTCGAATCGCATCTGATACCCGAATACGCTCGTCGTTCCCGTCCCTGTACGGTCTTCCCTTGCCGTACCGGAACGGAGCACATGCCTTAGCAAATCTACATATTGCTTCATAAACAGGTTTTTTACCTTTTAAACCTCGCAAAAGTAAGCAAAAAAGTCGACTTTATGCACCTCTCCGCTTCGAAAAACATGCAGACCTTCCGGACATCATCATAATAAGGAATTAACCATGATCCGGCTCATCCGTATCATTGGCGATGCCCAGACGGTCAATCACATAGAAGAGTCCGCCGAGGAATATGCCCGTGAGTGTAGCCAGACACATGCCCGTCAGCTTCACATTGCCGATCCGGATATAGACGCCCGACAGTCCGACGACGAAGACGAGTGCCGTCATTGCAAGGTTACGTCCTTTGGCATAATTCACCTTGCGGTCTACCATCAAGCGGATGCCCGAGGCACCGATCATCCCGTAGAGCAGGAAGCTGATACCGCCCATCACCGGGGCGGGGATAGAATTGATGAGCGCCGATGCCGGGGCGAAGAACGCCAGCAGGATGGAAAAGACAGCCGCTCCGCCGATCACCCTGACACTGAATACTTTCGTGATGGCCATCACGCCGATATTTTCGCCGTATGTTGTCGTCGGCACAGAACCAAAGCATCCTGAGAGGACTGTCGAAACCCCATCGGAGAAAAGCGTGCGATGCAATCCCGGGTCCTTCAGCAGGTCACGTCCAACGATCTCACTTGTCACGACCTGATGTCCGATATGTTCGGAGATCACCACCAAAGAAGCCGGAATAATGATAAAGATCGCTTCCGGACTGAATCGGGGGAACACGAAATTTGGCCATGCAAACAGCCCGGCCTGCATTACTCCCGAAAAGTCGACCAGCCCGGCGAAGAACGCGACAAGGTAGCCCGAAACGATGGCGATCAGAATCGATATGGCGGCGGCGAAGCCACGGAACAGCACTTGTCCCAGCACGGCAACGGCAATTGTCACCACAAAAACGACGACAAACAGGGGGTTGATTCCGGTGTACGTCTCGCTCGGTACAAGTCCGCCGTTTTGTGCGGCCGTTCCGGCCAGTTCGAGCCCGATAAGCGCCACCACAGGCCCCATGGCGGCGGGTGGCAACACGGTATCGATCCATTTCGTACCCGCAAATTTGATCAGGATCGCCACGGCACAGAAGATCAGTCCGGTGACGACGAACCCGCCTAAAGCATAAGGATAGCCGAAGTCGGGATTACTGATAAGTAGCAGAGTGGGAGAAATAAAAGCAAAACTCGAACCAAGGTAAGCAGGCGATTTCCCTTTCGTTATGACAATAAAGATCAGCGTACCGATTCCGTTCATCAACAGCACAATGGCTGCGTTGATACCAAAGAGCCACGGCACTAATACCGAGGCGCTGAACATGGCAAACGTATGTTGAATACTTAGCGGGATACCTTTGAGTAAAGGCACTCGCTCCTCTACCTGAATGATTCTTCCAGCCATAAAGGCATCTTATGTTGCGGTGGAATTATTTGGTTCCGAAAATACGGTCGCCGGCGTCGCCGAGGCCCGGCAGAATATAAGCGTTGTCGTTCAGGCGCTCATCGAGCGAAGCCGTATAGATATCCACGTCGGGATGATCGGTCTGCACACGCCGTATTCCTTCGGGGGCAGCCACGAGGCACATCAGGCGGATGTTCGTACAACCTTTCTCTTTCAGCATCTTGATCGCGTCGGACGCGCTTCCTCCCGTAGCCAGCATCGGATCGGTGATGATGACCATGCGGTGGTCGATGTCTTCGGGCAGTTTGCAGTAGTAGAAAACGGGGTTGTGCGTTTCGTGATCGCGGTAGAGACCGATATGTCCGACCTTGGCCACCGGAAGAAGGTTCAACAACCCGTCGACCAAGCCCAACCCGGCGCGCAGGATCGGCACGATGGCCAGTTTTTTGCCCGATATTTCATACGCCTTTGTGCGCATCATAGGTGTCTCGATTTCTATTTCGGTCAGCGGAAGATCGCGAGTCACCTCATAGCCCATCAACATGGCGATCTCTTTGAGCAGATCGCGAAAATCTTTTGCACCCGTGTTGATATCCCGTATTCTCGTCAACTTATGCTGAATCATGGGATGATCGATAATATGCAGCTTGCTCATGTTTGTATCGTTTTTTGAAAACTGAGGCAAAGGTACGATTTTTTTTCATTCCCCATCGTGCGTTACGTATGGAATCGTGTCCTATCCGTGTGCTTCGAGCCAGTTTTTTCCGGTGCCGCAATCGGCAACGAGCGGCACACGCAGTTGCATAACACCCTCCATCTCTCGCAGCACGATTTCGCGTACACGATCAAGTTCATCGTGACACACGTTGAAGTTCAATTCGTCATGTACCTGAAGGATCATCTTGCTCCGTAGCCCTTCCTCCTCAAACCGGTGAAAAATCCGTACCATGGCCATTTTGATGATGTCGGCAGCACTGCCCTGTATCGGCGCATTGATCGCGTTGCGTTCAGCGTACCCGCGCACCACGGCATTGTGTGAATGGATGTCGGGGAGGAAACGTTTCCTTCCGCATATCGTGGTGACGTAGCCACGTTCCTTAGCCAAGCGGACGCTCTCGTCCATGTAGGCGCGCACATCGGGATACGTTTTGAAATAGCCTTCGATGAGCTCTTTCGCTTCGGCGCGCCCGATGTTCAGCCGTTCGGCCAGTCCAAACACCGAGATGCCGTAGATGATGCCGAAGTTGGCTGTTTTGGCCTTGCGACGCATCTCGGAGGTCACCTCCTCGTCCGCTACGCCATAGATTTTTGCGGCAGTGGCCGAATGAATGTCGGCGCCGCTGCAGAACGCTTCGATCATGTGCTTGTCACCGCTCAGATGGGCCATGATACGCAACTCGATCTGCGAATAATCGGCCGAGAAGAACAGTCCGTCAGCCTGATCGGCAATAAAAGCTTTGCGAATGTCGCGCCCCAGCGCTTCGCGGATGGGGATGTTTTGCAGGTTCGGGTTCGACGAGCTAAGCCGACCGGTCGAGGCGACCGTCTGATTGAACGAAGTATGGATTTTGCCCGTCTCGGGATTGATCAGCTCGGGCAAGGCGTCGATATACGTGCTCAGCAGCTTTTTCAGGCCGCGGTAGTCAAGGAGTTTCCCGACGATCGGATGACGGTTGCGCAGTTTCTCCAGAATACTTTCGTTCGTACTGTAACTGCCGGTCTTTGTCTTTTTCGCTTTCTCTTCAATATGGAGGCGGTCGAATAAAATCTCTCCGACCTGCTTGGCCGAATTGATATTAAACGCCGTTCCGGCCAGTTCATGGATTTCCTTTTCCAATCGACCGAGCGCTTCGGTAAGTTCCTCGGACGATTGCTTCAAGGCTTTCGTGTCGAGAGTGACACCGCTCAGCTCCATATCGGCCAGTACATAGATCAGCGGCATCTCGATATCGCGGAACAGCGCATCGAACCCGCCGTCCGAGAGTTGCGGAGCGAAGAGGTTCTTCAGGCGCAGCGTGACATCGGCGTCCTCGGCAGCATATTCGCTGACCTTCTCCACCGGTACGTCGCGCATCGACAACTGTCCTTTGCCGCGTGCGCCGATCAGGTGCTCGATCGGAATCGGACGATAACGCAGATACGTCTCGGCCAGATAGTCCATGTTGTGCCGCAACTCGGGATTGAGCAAGTAATGGGCGATCATCGTATCGAACAGGGGGCCTGCTACCTGTATGCCGTAACGCCTGAGCATCAACAGGTCGAACTTGATATTTTGCCCCACCTTCTCGATAGCGGGATGCTGCAAGGCCTCGGCAAACGGAGCGATGATCCGCTTCGTTTCCTCCATATCGGCAGGCAAAGGCACGTACCATGCTTCGTATTCGCGGACGGCGAACGACATCCCGACAAGGTGTGCCGTCAACGGATTGATACCGTCCGTTTCCGTGTCGAATGCGAACGACGGTTGAGAGAGGAGCAGTTGTGCCAGATTGTTTCGTTGTTCCTCCGTATCGGCCGTGAAGTATGCGTGGGGCGTAGTCGTCAGATCGGCCAGATCGGAGGCCCTTGCTTCTTCCGATCCCGGCGACATGCCTATCGGCGATCTTTGCCCTGCATCGTTACCGAAGAGGGAGAGCTGTTGCATGGCAGGAGCACCTTTCTCGGTGTGTTCTGCTGCAGAGACATCGTTCAGTTTCTTTAGAAAAGAACGAAACTCCAGTTCGATGTAAAGTTCGCGAAGATGCTCCCTGTCGACCTCTTTACGTATGCAGGTCGCTGCATCGAAAGAGATCGGAACGTCAGTGACGATCGTGGCCAGGAACTTCGAGAAACGGATTTGTTCCGCATTTTGTTCTATTTTCGTTTTCAAGGCACCTTTCAGCCGGTCAGTGCCTGCCAGTAACGCCTCGACGGACCCGAACTCGGCGAGTAATTTTTGCGCGGTCTTTTCGCCTACACCCGGACAGCCGGGAATGTTATCGGAACTGTCACCCATCAGCCCGAGCAGATCAATCATTTGCCCGACGGATGTCAGACCGTACTTCGCCAGCACTTCGGACACTCCTAATGTTTCATAATCGCCTCCGAATTTCGGGCGATACTGGAAGATATGCTCCGAGACAAGCTGCCCGTAATCCTTGTCGGACGTCATCATCAACACCTTGAACCCTTCCTGTTCGGCCTGCTTGGCAATTGTACCGATGACATCGTCCGCCTCGTAATGCGGCATCTCCAACACCGGAATACGGTATGCCGCGATGATTTCGCGAATGTAAGGGATGGCAATGCGGATATCTTCAGGCGTTTCTTCCCGCTGCGCTTTGTAGGCTTCATAAGCCTCGTGACGAAACGTCGGACCGGGCGGATCGAAACCGAAAGCGATATGCGTCGGGGTCTCGCGCCGAAGGACATCTTCGAGCGTATTGATGAAACCGAAGATTGCCGACGTGTTCATCCCTTTCGAGTTCATTCGGGGGGTTTTGATGAAAGCGTAATAAGAACGGTAAATGAGCGCGTAAGCGTCGATTAAAAGCAATTTCATAAGAAGTATGCCGTTTTTGGGGGTAAATGTACGAAAAAACTTTTTCAGTCGGCACTTTTTCTTACTTTTGCATTCGGAAAGCAGGATTTATGATAGATAAAAGAGACATAGAAAAACCTGTCGCGGAGGAGTTCGGAATCTTCCGCGAGAGATTTACGGAAGCGCTTCACAGCGATGTCACGACCATACGCAAAGCCATCGAAACGGTATATCACTCGAACGGCAAGCACATCCGCCCACTTCTGGTGTTGCTGACAGCCAGGGCCTGCGGGGATGTCACACCGGACTCGATCCATGCAGCCGTGTTTCTCGAATTATTACATACGGCGTCACTTCTTCACGATGATGTGGTGGATGACACCCGTCAGCGGCGGGGACTTCCCTCAATCAATGCCCTCTTCGACAATCGGGTGGCTGTCCTGGTGGGTGATTTTATTCTCTCCGAAGCGCTCGTGCGGGCGGCACAGACGGAACAGATGCAGATCGTTTCGATCATTGCATCGCTCAGCCGTCAAATGGCCGAAGGCGAAATTAAGCAACTCGAGAATGCGAAAGAGCAGATATTGAAAGAGAATGACTACCTGATCGCGATTGAAAAGAAAACCTCCATGTTACTCTCGGCATGTACCGAGATCGGTGCGATCACGGCGAAAGCAACCTCGGAGATACAATGCCGATGCCGGGAATTCGGGCGGCTGCTCGGCTATTGTTTCCAGATACGCGACGACATTTTCGACTACTTCGATGACCCCACCGTCGGCAAGCCCAGCGGCAACGACATCCGCGAAGGGAAAGTGACCCTGCCCCTGCTTTACGCCCTCGAATCGACGGACGAATCGACGAAAGTACCTTACCTGGACATGCTCCGCAAGCGAGACTTTTCGCCCGAAAATATCGCGACACTGATCGGCTTCGCGAAAGAGCACGGAGGGGTCGAATATGCCATGTCACGTATGGTTTACTATAAAGAAAAAGCGACGAATATCATCTGTTCATTGCCCCACAACGAAGCGCGTGACAGCCTGTTACTCCTCGCCGACTATGTGATTGAACGCAAGAAATAATTCCTCGCGAAAAGGCCCCCTCCTTTTTCACGAATAATCTTCATCGGATATGTATGACCCGTTCTGAACCGTTTCTACCTCCGATGCTTGCGCACCGGCTTGGGGAGACGGCGTACCGGACGCATAAGAAAAAGAGCGATACAGAGTCCGATGACAAATCCGGCAAAATCGATCCAGACATCGTGCAACGAAGGTCCGCGACCGCGACCGAAGAGTTGGATGGTCTCGTCGCAGACAGCCGTGAACAGTCCTGCAAATAACGGCCACGAGATATGCGGCATCAGACTCCGGGTGTACACACGCAATGTCAAAGTAAGGAAAAGCCCGAGCAGCATAAATTCGGTCAAGTGCGCAAGTTTCCGTACGGCATACACCGTGAACCGATAATCAATCCCCAGATAGCCGATCAGCTGGTTCAGCCACTCGGTAACCATAACGCTGCGCAGTCCGGATGCTTCGCCACCCTGTAGCGAGTTCGTAAAGATAAAAACCGTTACTCCGACCGTCAATAACGTATATACCCAGCGAAACAACTGTCTATGCTTACTATTCTTATTCATCACTCAATAAAAAACAGCCGCAAAGAAAAGAAATAAAAACGACCGGGTGAAATGATTTTCTTTAAGAAGTCGTAAAATGCGATGAAGAAAACGTGCCGGCAGCGAAACAATGAAAAGAAATGCACTTTTTCTTACGATTTTTTCGTAACACAAACAATATATGTAATGAGATAGCGTTATGTTGTCAGCAGATTTTTATATCTTTGCGGCCGAATATATCAAAAATAAACGCTTACCATATCCTCGATTATGAAGCAATATAAGCTAATCAACAACGTTTTGGGATGGATCGTCTTCCTGATTGCGTCGTATACGTATCTATCGACCATCGAGCCGACCGGAAGTTTCTGGGACTGCGGCGAATTTATTGCATCTGCCTATAAACTGGAAGTGGGGCATCCGCCCGGAGCACCTTTTTTCATGCTGATGGGCAATCTGTTTACGCAACTCACATCCGATACGGCGGAAGTGGCGAAGATGGTCAATTGTATGTCTGCCCTGTTCAGTGCACTTACGATTTTGTTTCTCTTCTGGAGTATCACGCACATGGCTCGGCGCATCATCCTGAAAGAAGGGAAACGCGAACTTACTTTGACACACACCATCATGGTGATGGGTTGCGGACTCGTCGGAGCGTTGGTTTATACCTTCAGCGATACGTTTTGGTTCAGTGCCGTTGAAGGTGAAGTCTACGCCAGCTCATCGCTGTTTACGGCCCTCGTATTTTGGTTAATTCTGAAATGGGAAGAAGCAGCCGATCGGCCGCATGCCGATCGATGGATTGTGTTGATCGCCTACTTCATGGGGCTAAGCATCGGTGTCCATCTGCTAAACCTGCTTTGTATTCCTGCCATTGTACTCGTTTATTACTACCGGAAATTCCCGAGCCCGACGTTCAAAGGGACGTTGATCGCTCTATTCGTATCATTTGCAATCATCGGATTGATCATGTATGGTGTCGTGCAAGGTCTGGTCGAAACTTGCGGCTGGTTCGAACTGCTGTTTGTGAACGTTTTCGGTATGCCGTATAATTCGGGCGTTTATGCCTATGTGGTGATCATTGCGGGCATGTTGGGCTGGTCAATCTGGGAAACGATGCGCAAAGACATCTCTCCGATGCGCGTCAGAATTTCTTTCGTCCTGACCATCGCTCTGCTCGGTATTCCCTTCCTGGGAAACGGCTATGTACTCGGTATCTTGTTGTTGATTGCCTTAACAGCCGTCCTGTTCCGCTTCAAAAATATCAATGTCCGTGCACTGAATACGATTTTGGTTTCGCTGATGGTGATCGTGGTGGGATACTCATCTTACGCACTGATCCTTATCCGTTCGACAGCCGATACGCCGATGAACCAGAATGCCCCGAAGGATATCTTCACCCTGCGCAGTTATCTGGCGCGTGAACAGTATGGCGACACGCCTCTTATCTACGGCAAGACCTACGTGTCGGTGCCGGAGCGCAAGAGCGACGGAACACCTGTTTCGAGTAAAGGACCCAAGATATGGAGTCGTGTGATAAAAAAAGATAAAAACGAAAAAGATCACTATTTTATTTCGGATACGGTACGTGAGTACAAATACGTCAGCGAAACGATGATGCTTTTCCCGCGTATGCACAGCCCCGAAGCGCGTCACGTAGCAGGGTACAAATCGTGGGCGAAGGTAAAAGGAACACCGGTAAAAGTCATCGATATGGGCGAGACAAAAAGTGTCATGAAACCGACCTTTGCCGAAAATATCAAATTTTTCGTTCGTTATCAGCTGAACTTTATGTACTGGCGATATTTTATGTGGAACTTTTCCGGTCGTCAAAACGATATTCAAGGGCATGGTGAGATTATGAACGGGAACTGGATCACCGGAATCAAACCAATCGATACGTTCCTCGTCGGGCCGCAGGATGATATGCCGTTCGATATTGCCAACAACAAGGGGCATAATGTGTATTATATGCTGCCTCTCCTACTCGGACTGCTGGGGATCTTCTACCAGCTGTTCAGCGGAAAAAAAGGGATGCAGTCTTTTTGGGTGACGTTCTTCCTGTTCTTTATGACGGGAATTGCGATCGTGCTTTATCTGAATCAGCCCCCTTTCCAGCCTCGCGAACGGGATTATGCGTATGCCGGGTCATTCTATGCATATTGTATTTGGATCGGATTGGGTGTCGGGGCCGTAGCGCGAGCGCTGGAGAAGTTCGGTAAGTTGCCGGGACTTGTGGCCGGTACGGTCGCGACGCTTGCATGCGTACTCGTTCCGATCCAGATGGCCGGACAAAACTGGGACGACCACGACCGTTCGGGACGTTACATGTGCCGCGACTTCGGTTCCAACTATCTCGAATCGTGCGAACCGAATGCCGTCATTTTTACGAATGGCGACAACGATACGTTCCCGCTCTGGTATGCGCAGGAGGTGGAAGGTATCCGTACCGATGTGCGCGTATGCAATACAAGCTATTTGCAAACCGACTGGTACATCGATCAGATGAAACGTCAAGCCTACGAATCCGCGCCACTGCCGATCACATGGGATCACAGCCAGTATATTCAGGGAAAACGGGATATGACATACGTCATCCAACGTATGGACAAAGTCGATTTGGGAAAAGCTTTGGAGTTCCTGCGCAGCGATGATCCACGCACGAAAAAAATTCCGGGTTACCGACGTGATATTCCGCATATCCCATCGGATGTGCTGACGTTGGAAGTCGATTCGGCCACGGTGATGAAACACGGTGCCATCAGCCCGCAGGACGCATCGCAGATGGTCAAGGAAATGACCATTAACCTCTCGGGCAAGGAAGTGCTGGGCAAAGAAGCCGTAACGATCCTCGACATGCTTCACACAAACAACTGGGAACGTCCGATCTATTTTGCCATCACGGTAGACCCGAACCAGTTCGTACGCCTCGATCCGTATTTCCAAAAAACGGGGATGGCCTATCGCATCGTGCCTTATATGACGAAAGGAGCGAATGCTCGCGCCATCGATACGGAAAAGATGTACGATAACGTGATGAACAAGTTCCGGTGGGGCGGTGCCGATAAGCCCGGAATATACATCGACGAGAACACGATGCGTATGTGCAAAAGCTACCGGATGTATATCTTCGGTGAGTTGGCTCAAGCATTGCTGGAAGAAGGTAAATCCGACAAAGCACAGGCTGTTCTGGATCGATGCATGGAAGTTCTCCCCGTCGAAAATGTACCGCTGGATTACAGTGCACTGATGATTGGCGATACGTATATGGCGATCGGCCAAAAAGAGAAGGGAGCTTCGATTCTCGACGGTATCATCGAAAACTCGTTACGGAACATCCGCTGGTATATGCGTCTGAACGCACGCGATAGGGCCGGTATTCGGGAGGATTGGCAGCGTGATCTGGCCATCGTGCAGAACGCGTTGGGAATGGGTATGCAATATGACCGTACATACGGAGCCAAGTACCGCGAAGAGTTCCAGAAATATCACATGGCTTTTCAGGGAACGCAAGACGGAGGCCGCAACCGGTAACCGACGATGTTTATCGAACAACCGCCCTGGCTTTACCGAGCGATTTTCCGCGGAGGCGTTTGGCGACTACCCCGGAAGGAGAAATGTGTCTACCTGACATTTGACGACGGTCCGATTCCCGAGATTACGCCATGGGTGCTTGACCTGCTCGACCGTTACGAGATTAAAGCCACGTTCTTTTGCGTCGGCGACAATGTGCGTAAGCATCCGAATATTTACCGCATGGTACTTGAACGCGGTCACGGAGTGGGCAACCATACGTTCAATCATATTCAGGGAGTCCGTTCGCGAACGTCTCGTTACATGGACAATGTAGAGAAGGCGGCAGAGCTGATCGGCAGTCGCCTCTTTCGTCCTCCGCACGGACATATGCGCCTTCCGCAACTGGCAAGACTGCGCAAAAAATACAAGGTGATCATGTGGGATGTCGTCACTCGCGATTACAGTCCTCACATGACCTCACAGGGAGTTTTTAACGTCGTAAAACGATATACGCGCAACGGATCCATCATCGTCTTTCACGATTCACTCAAAGCCGGCGACCGTATGAAAGCTGCTCTTCCCTGGTCTATCGAATGGCTCAAAGAACAAGGCTACCGGTTCGAACTCTTCGAACCGTAGCCATCGTTCGTGAATGAGGAGAGTGAGAAACGAAGAACGAAAAGTGAAATATGCGTTTATTTGCGTCACTCGCGTTACTCGCGTTCGAATCGAACATCGCAATTCGTAATTCGACATTCGTAATTCATTCTTAAAGATGATCTTCGAAATACCGTGTTATCTTCTCGTAGAGATGCGGGCGGTCTTTGCCGATGACGTTGTGCGGATGACCGGGGTAGACGAAGTAGTCAGGGAATGTACCGGCATCGATACAGGCTTTCAGGAAGAGTTGGCTATGCTGCCAAACAACTACCGGGTCTATCGTACCGTGAATAAGCAGCAGATGTCCTTTTAAGTGGCCGGCCTTGAGTAACAGATTGGCTTTTTTATATCCTTCGGGATTCTCTTTCGGATGATCCATATATCGCTCACCATACATGATTTCGTAGCGGTGCCAGTCGATCACCGGACCTCCGGCCACGCCTGCTTTGAACACGTCGGGATGCGTCAGCATCAGGTTGGTCGTCATGAATCCACCGTAACTCCAGCCGTGTACACCGAGACGCTCGCTGTCTACATAGGGTAACGATTTGAGCAGTTCGACGCCTTTCATCTGGTCGGCCATCTCCGCCTCGCCGAGGTTCCGGTGAATGACGCTCTCGAACTCGAAGCCGCGATTAGCCGATCCGCGTCCGTCGATCGTGAGCATCACATATCCTTTACGCGCCATATAAAGATCCCAACCGCCGACGCCGTTCATCCATCCGCCGGTGACGAGCTGCGCGTGAGGGCCTCCGTAGACGTAGATAATGGCCGGGTGCTTTTTCGTCTCGTCCAGACCCGGAGGCGTCACGAGGCGGTAATGCAGTGGAGTCTTACCGTCGGCCGCCGTGAGCGTACCGATACGGATGGTCGGCATATCGTAACTTGCGAACGGATTTTGGGCTGACAGGAGGGATTTCACCGTCCGACCGTCATTGATGCGCACAAGGTCGATGTCGCGCGGTATCTGCGGCGACGAAACCCGGTCGATCAAATAAGTATACGTTGCGTTGGCCGAAATATCGTGCACGCCTCTTTTCTCGGTCAGGCAATAGCGTCTGCCGGTTTTCATCTGTAATCGCCATGCATAGGTTTCAAGTGCACTGCCGTCTTTCGGTGAATGAGCGTCATGCGGTGCCGTAGCGGTAAAGAACAGATTTTCGCCTTTGGCATCGAAACCGAGGACTTCTTTTATGAGCCACCGCCCGGAAGTCAATTGCCTAACCAACTTACCATCGGTATCGTAAAGATAAAGGTGATTAAATCCGTCCCGCTGACTTTGCCAGACGAACTGACGCGGGTTACCGGGACGAAACAGCACCGACGCTTGCGGCTCGACGTAACGTGCGTTCGTTTCGACAAAAAGCTCCGCCTCACGTTGTCCGGTACGGGCGTCGTATCGTACCAGCCGGCAGGTATCCTGTCCGCGGTTCAGTTCGGCCAGATAAATGCTTTTCGCGTCGGGGCTCCAGGCGATATTCGTCAGGTATTTCTCTTTCGGCAAACCGGTTTTCAGCCAGACGATCTGTTTCGTAGAGAGATGATAGATGCCGACCGTTACCTCGTGACTTTTCATCCCGGCCATCGGATATTTGAACGGCTCGGCTCGGGCGATGCGTGCATCGACATGCACGATCGGGTAATCCGCAACCATCGTTTCGTCCATGCGATAGAAAGCCAACGCCGCACCGTCGGGCGACCAGAAGAGCCCTTTGTGAATACCGAACTCGTTTTGGTGTACGGCTGTGCCGCAAACGATGCCTTTATCCGTCTCATTCGTCACCGTTTCGGTCGTGCCGTCGGGCGAAAGAATACAGACATTGTTTTCGCGTGTGAATGCGATGCGTCCGTTTACCTTGTCGTATTCCCAACGACTGCCTGCCGGATCCGGTGTATACTTTGCCGCGACGTGTCCGTTCCGCAGGTCGTAATGCACCCGATTCCCCTTGTACCGGAAAGCGATCACAGGCACGGAAACATCCGGCACGAAGAACGCCGGCATGGACGAAATTTCGGGCAAACCGGCTGCAATGAGCCGATCGCTTAGCCCGGCACGTGTGAAAGCAACTTGTTCCGAGCCGTCTGTCGGTTTGGCCATCAGCAGACTGTCCCCCTTTACATACGTATAAAAATCACCGCACCACTGAAGCTGCCGGATGTTTTTCGGCACGAATCGATGGTTATTTCTACCGCCCGGTATCAGGTCTTGAAATGTCAATGTCTTTTCCTGTGCACTCATTTGCGTTGCGAATAATACAAGACAAAGCAATACGTAAATCTTTTTCATCGGTTTGTTTTTTATGGTTAAGTATTGTCCTCAGGTTTTTGGCTGATGTCTCTTTTCGGTTTTTACGATCGATACATTTCGGTAGCTTTTCGGGTAACTGCCCGAAGGCCGTTTCCGGTCTGTTTTTCCTTTCCGGTAATTGCTCGAAGCCATTTCCTTTCGGTTTTGCTTTTCGGCGATTACCCGAGGGGCTGCTTTTTTTCTTTCGCCCTCAGCTTTCTTGTAGGCTTTATTCGTTCCGGCAAACAGCTCGTAGCATCGGTACTCGCATTCGAGGTCGCCGTTCCTAAGCTTGATTTTATGCTTCGGACGTAATCCGATGCGATCGAAACACTCGTCTTTGTAGCTGAGTATCCATGCGCTGTATCCGGTGAATACGTGCTTCAGCCGTTCGCCGATCATACTGTACAATTCGCTGATGTTATTGGGCGTGATGCGTTCGCCATAAGGCGGATTCGTAATGAGGATACCCGGTCGCGGCGCTTCGGTGAATTGCTGAAAAGGCAGCGTTTGCAATTCGATGTATTTCGTCAGGCCTGCGCTTCGGATATTCTTTTCGGCTTTCTTGACGGTTAACGGCGAGATGTCCGACCCGTAACATTTGAACGAAAACTCGCGTTCGGAGGAGTCGTCGTTGTATATCTCGTCGAACAGGTCGCGGTCGAAGTCGGGCCATCGTTCAAAAGCAAAGCCCTTGCGGTAGACGCCCGGGGCGATGTTCAGGGCAATCATGGCTGCTTCGATCAGCAGGGTGCCCGATCCGCACATGGGATCGACGAAATGCGATTCGCCCCGCCATCCTGTTTTCAGGATCATGCCGGCGGCAAGCACTTCATTGAGAGGAGCCTCACCCTGTGCCGTTCGATAACCGCGCTTGTGAAGGCTCTCGCCCGAACTGTCGATAGACAGCGTGCAGTCTTTGTGTGAGATATGAATGTTGATATACAGGTCGGGGTTGCTCAAACGCACCGACGGGCGATCGCCCACACGCTCGCTGAAGTAGTCGGCAATCGCGTCTTTGGTGCGGTAGGCAACAAATTTGGAGTGGTGGAAGTCTTCGGAATAGATTACGGCATCGACCGAAAATGTTTTCTCGGGAGAGAGATATTTCTCCCATTCGATCCGTTTCACTTCCTGATATACCATATCGGCATTGTTCGCACGAAACCGGGCGATCGGCATCAGAATACGCAACGCCGTACGGCAATGAAAGTTTGCCTTGTAGAGCATGGCTTTATCGCCCGTGAACGATACCATGCGTCGCCCCGTCTTTACGTTTCCGGCGCCGAGCACCGTTAATTCTTCAGCCAAGATATCTTCTAACCCGTAGAGCGTCTTGGCGATCATCTCGAATGAGCCGTCCGTCATCGTCTTACCAGTTCATGACGATGCGGAACGTGCATGTCGGCGGTTTGTTTGCTGTATAAAAATCTGTATAGTATGCATAAAAAGCAATCGAACCGGGCATAAAGTCATAGGTATAATATTCACTCCATAGTTTCTCATTATTCCCATTCATTTCGCCTATCGGCACAACATAAGGTAACGGAGTTTGTACATTATCTCCATTATCCAATTTTAATATCCTAAAACCTTTGACAAGACCTTTTTCGTAGATGAATTTTGTCAGCTTACTTTCTTTAAAATCAAAGATGTAATGCGAATTTAGTCCATCTTTGTTTCCTACCAACTTCCAATCGTCAGCATGAACTGTATAATAAAGTATTTCCCAGTTCAGCTTTTCTCCCGATGCTCCCGGAGGTCCGGGAGGGCCCATCGGACCTTCGCACGAGGTAAGTGCCATGGCCAGTACACAGATCAATAACCCAATCTTTTTCATTGTTCTTTATTTTAAAATTCGTGTTGCAAACATACATAAAAAGTTTGAAAGCCATACGGCTGCCCCCAAAAAAAATGTGGTGTAGTTTCAACTAGTGAATGCAACTTTTTGTTTCAAATTTAAACAGGCTCTAGGTTTTAAAAAAAACATTGTTTGTTTCTAATTTTATCTCTATCTTTGCAAAAAATACATTGAACCATGAGTAAAAAAAGATTATTCAGTTTATTGGCGTTATTGCCGGTTTCTCTCTGTCTAATGAATTGTTCGTCTGACATGGAAGATATTGATCAATCAACAAAATCTGAAGATCAATATAACGCAGAAAAGCATTTGTTGGCTAGTTATGTTACTGTTGGGGAAGATGGATTCAGCTTAAAAGAATCTCAAATACCTTCGAATATATCTTCGCATTCTGTTGAAAAGTTTAAAATAGAATTAAGGGATAAAAGTCTGGAGGTGCTTAATGATGCGTATATTAATAAAGTGGATCGAATCGTTTGGGTTGCAGGAGATGAACAGTATATAAGGCAAATATCTGATTATACAGAAAGTCCCTCTATTATAGAGCAAAATAAGAACACAGGGATTATACTTAGAAGTTCTCAACTTCGTAAGCTCTCAACAATCTTCTATAGTGCAAGCAGTACATTTTGGACTTCCACCGACTTCCATGCTGGTCCCACTGTCTATGTTAACGCGTCAATAGTGCCTCGAGGAGAATTATATATGAAGGCTATTATCAGATGCGAAACAGGCTTTTCTCTATGGACAAACACTTCTAGCTTTGTTTATGCGGCCGCTGCTCCACGAATCGAGAATCTTAAGATGATATCGGATAAATGGGTTTATACAGGAGAAAAGGATAAAAGAGGCTATTATTTTTGGCGCTTTGATGTTGGAATAACAAACTGTTTGATTACTGTTGATTTCTTCGATTATGGTTATAAACCCGATAAGGGGGAGCATAGAGAATCCTCAAATAATCCTGATAACGAATCTTCTCGTGGTGATACGCATGGACAACATCGAAGAAAAGATGATTCTGAGAATAAGCCTGATAGAAATCATGGTGGCCGCAACAATGGTAATTATGGTAGAGGCTGTACTCCATAAATATTACAATGATGAAATAATTTGACCTTAGGATCAGCCTTAAAAACAGGCAGAACAATTATCTATTATATAGACAATTAATTACCTACCAGAGGCAAGAGCAACTTAATTCTTACTTCTGGTGGGGATATCTATTGATCTTAATCATTTTATCTTGTTGACAATCTGCTCCTTCTGTGTTTTTTTGTATAATATGATTATCCGTATTTATCAGACTCATTTTTATAAGTTACGCAATTTGCTAGCACTCTTCCAAAGAGTGCTTCTCCCAATATCTTCGATTAAACTTATAACAGAATTCATCGAGATAATTTTGCAGAAATTCGGGCTCAATAGAAAATCAATGGAACGATAATCATTATTTTAGGTTAATAATATCGAGCTTTGCATGATGGAAGAAAACATGTTGCATGGTTCCATATCGGCCTTGAAAAATCGATGAACAAGTTCTTTCCTTGTCCGATGACATCAACTTCGAGTCCAAAGGGTTCATAAAACATCTGTCACCTAAAAACACACGCGTCATCGAATTCCTGACAACTTCATATACCAAGATTGATGCCGGATTAGGTCGAATTTACGTTGTTTAAGGGCTATCTTCTTGTTCTTTATTGATGTTGCGGACGAAGCAGATCGTTAACAGTCTTAACGGGGTTGAACGTTTCGATCGGCACTTCGACAAACACCGTATTCCAGTCGCTCATGGCGCCGTTCCATAAACCCGGCAGCTCGAGTGCTTTCAGCTCGCGTCCGTCTTTGCTTTTCTGCGAGATAAATCCCGTATTCTTGTCGACGAAATCCGGCAGGTTATATTTCGTCCCGTCGGGACTTTTCAGGGCGCAAACAAGATCGACCGGATTAAAGTGCGTTCCCTGCTCGAAGAATTGACGGGCTTCGGGTTTCTCCATATCAATCTGTGAGCTTTCGAGAATCTGCAACGAAATAGTCTTATCAGGATTGACGGCAAAGAAAGGCCCTCCACCCGGTTCGCCCACGTTCTTCACCATACCGCACACGCGCAGCGGGCGCAGTAACTTTCTTTTGATGTAAAGGATCACTTCTACATCTTCGAGGTACTCCAACTCAGGATTTTCGATGCACAATTCATCTTCGACAAAGCGGATCATCTCGGCCACCTGCTCCGGCGTATAGCAGCCGCTTTCAATCAGTTTCAGGTAGTCGGCAATCCGGGATTGCAGATCGACGAGTATTCCGGCCAGAAGCTGTTTGTACGTAACCGTAGCGTCTTTGAAATGGTCGGGCACCACGTTGTCGATGTTCTTGATAAATACGACATCGGCATCCATCGCATTCAGATTGCCAATGAGTGCCCCGTGCCCTCCCGGACGGAATACAAGCTGTCCGTCGGCATCGCGAAACGGTTCATTCTTCATATCCACGGCTACCGTGTCGGTGCTGGGCTGCTGCGTGCTGAACGACACCGAATAATGCACCCCGAACGCTTTCTCGTAGGCCGGCGTCGTTTCCTTGACTAATTGCTCAAACAACGGCTGATGTTCGGGCGAAACAGTCAGATGGATATGTACCTCGCCTGTCCGGTTCTTCGCATATAATGCTCCTTCGACGAGATGTTCCTCAAGCGCCGTCCGCACACCATCCGCATACGCATGAAATTGCAGCAAGCCTTTCGGCAGTGCTCCGTAATTCAGTCCTTTTTCTTCGAGCAGATTACTGACGATCGCCTTGTATTGACCCGCAGCCAGCAGCGATGGAATATCCTGCCTCTCGTTTTGCTGGCAACAGGCATCGAGTAATTGATAAAAGGCAAATCGCCCGATTTCGTCGAAAAATTTCTTCTCAAAGGGAGTTGTGGGAACCTCGTACGAGGCGGACAGGAAGCTAAACAAGTCTTTAAACATGCGGCTGGCTGCCCCCGAAGCCGGTACAAATTTGAGTATTTTCTTGTTCTCCGCCAGATACGCTTTCCAGCGGTCGATGTACTGTTGACGTGCCTCGTCCGAGATCGAGCGGATCCCTTTCGCGACCGACGCCGACGCTTTGATCTCCAGAAATGGAAATCCCTGCACAAAACGATCCAGCTGCTCCTGTAAACCAGTTTCCGTAATCTTCTTTTCAGCCAGTAACTGAAGATCATTAGATGTTAACATATTTTCCTTCTTACTCTATGATTCGCTCACAAATTTACATAGAAAATCCGGTTTCGGATGTTTGTGCAGGGATTTTTCTTTTCAGACTGTGTCTTTTTTCAGCCTATTCACTTTTCTCCTTTCTTGACGACCGGAATTTTTCCTGTTAGCTTATTTTATCTCGGATTTTTTGTATTCGTAAAATATGCCTTATCTTTAAAGCCGTTTTTTTGCGGATAGATCATGAAACGGTTTCTATATTTTATTCTCGCGTTCCTGTGCTTCGCCTCGCTGACAACAGCAGAGGGAAGCCTCTTCGCAACAAAAGATACGGTACGGCAAACGCCTCAAGACACCGTTCCCATACGCCGGCTGACCCTTCAATCGCTGCCTGCCCCTCTTGAGCCTTCCGCCGCGATGGATGAACGGACGTATGGCGTGGTGACGCTTTCGGTCGCCAGCATTCGCACACAAGGCAGGTATCCTGCCGAGATGGCGACTCAGGCGCTGCTGGGCACTCCCGTCCGTATCTTGGAACGGCACGACGGATGGTTGCGCATTCAAACACCCGACAATTATACGGGATATACGAAATCCGGCAACGTGACTGAGATGAGTGCCGACGCTTTTGCAGCATGGACAGACGCCCCGAAAATCATTTTTCTGGCTCATCACGGCTTCGCCTATTCACGCGCCGACCGTAAGTCGCCTCCTGTCTCAGACTTGGTGGCGGGCAATATGCTCCGCCTCGAAGGTAAAAAGGGAGCCTTCTATCGCGTCTCATATCCCGACGGACGAACGGCTTTTGTCCTGAAAGCCGAAGCACAGCCAATGGATGAATGGCTGAAGCATATCCATCTGACGGCTGAACGTGTTCTTGCTACGGCACAATCGTTTATGGGCGTACCTTACCTTTGGGGCGGCACATCGTCGAAAGCGATGGATTGCAGCGGTTTCGTAAAGACAGTTTTCTTCCTTCACGGACTCATCCTGCAACGGGATGCGTCACAGCAATGCGTCACCGGCGAGCAGATCGATATCACGAACGGATACGGGAATCTCCGTCCGGGCGATTTGCTTTTCTTCGGAAAGAGCCGAGACCGTATCCGTCATGTCGGGATTTATCTGGGCAACGGCGAATTCATCCATGAGGCTACCCAGGTAAAGGTCGGCAGCCTCACCCCGTCTGCTCCGAACTACGATGTCCTGAACGCGTCGGAGTTTGTACGTGCCTGCCGTATCATCGGCGCTCGCGAATGGTCCGGAATCAGCACGATTAAAAATAATCCGTATTACCAAAACCCATGGAACAAACAAAAACAATGAAACAGAATCGCAGGAATTTTCTGAAAACGGCTGCGTTCGCAGCAGCGGCAGGCAGTCTGTCTCTCGACTCATCGCATGCCGCACCGTTCACCCTGATGCGGTCAGCAGCTCTCGACGGCAAAATGAAACTGACATTCGAGCCGGTCGATTTACAGCTGAGATATACGTTCACCGTATCTACTTATTCACGCACCATGACGCCGACCGTCCGCACAAAAATCGAATACGACGGCATGACGGGATACGGCGAAGCCTCTATGCCCCAATATCTGGGTGAGTCGCAGGCTTCGGTATGCGCTTTTTTGAAACGGGTGGAGTTAGACCGCTTCCGCAGTCCGTTCGAGATGGAGGATATTCTGACGTATGTCGATCGCCTTGGCGAAAACAATACGGCCGCAAAAGCAGCCGTCGACATAGCCTTGCACGATCTCGTCGGAAAACTCATGGGGCAGCCGTGGTACAAAATCTGGGGATTGAATCCCGATCATATCCCTCCGACGACATACACGATCGGCATCGATCAACCTGAGGTTGTTCGTAAAAAGACGAAAGAGTATCTTGACAAATTCCGTATCCTGAAAGTCAAGCTCGGGACGGAACATGATAAAACGATGATCGAGACGATCCGTGAAGTGACCGATATTCCGCTGGCCGTCGATGCCAATCAGGGATGGACAGACAAGCATCAGGCGCTCGATATGATTCTGTGGTTGAAAGAAAAAGGTATTGTGATGGTAGAACAACCCATGTCGAAGAAGAAGCTCGACGATCATGCATGGATCACGGAACATAGCCCGCTGCCTGTCTTTGCCGATGAGGCCGTGCAACGACTGACGGACATCCCGCGATTGAAAGATGCATACAGCGGCATTAACATCAAGCTGATGAAGTGCACCGGACTGCGCGAAGCCTGGAAGATGGTCAACCTCACCCGCTCGCTCAATATGCGAGTGATGATCGGTTGCATGACCGAAAGTTCATGTGCCATCTCAGCGGCGACCCAGCTCGCTCCGGCTGTCGATTTCTGCGACCTCGACGGTAACCTGCTCATCCAGCCAGAATCGGATTGGTGCCGCGGTGCAACATTGCAGGATGGCATCATGAAACCTACCGATAAACCGGGCATCGGTATCGACGTTCGCAAGAAGTAAAAACCATTCATCCACTTTTACAAGACGGCAATGAGATCACAATAAAAGAACGGCCGCCCTTTTTCAGGACAGGAGAATCAGACGGCTGAATGTTGAAAACGAACCGCAGCCACAACAAAAAACACCTGAATAATTAAACTATTTACGTCTCTTGATTGTTTTTATAAAAAGGCTGTATAGAGTTGTTATCAAACGGATTTTATCATGAAAAAGGGGGTGCTGATCATTGTTTTGGGGTCTGTTTGCTGCTTTGCGGAAGCGACCGACCGGCTTCGTCCGTCCGATACCCGTACCGCAGGTATGGGAGGACAAGGCGTTACCCTCTCGGCTTTGTTGAACCCGTCGTTGCTGGCCTTGATGCCGAAGCGCGAAATACGTGCCGATTATTTCAACCGTTACGGCATCAAAGAGCTGGGTACGCTCAGCGGGGGACTGTGCTATCCGAATGCCCTGTTGCCTTTCGGCGCTCATCTGGCTTCGTTCGGTTATGACGAATACCGCGAGAGCATGTTCCGCTTTTCGGTTGCGAGGCGGCTGAGTCGTCTTTGGTCACTCGGTGTCAGCCTGCAATATATCCTCTTGCAGTCGGAGTTATTCGAGCGTGATATGGCCCGGATAGCCGTCGATGTAGGGGCGGACTTCCATCCGTCCGACGATTGGCTGATTGCCGTGTCGGTCATGAATTTCCCGTCTGTCTCGCTCGAAGACCGTGAGACGGACAGCAAGGATTTCGTGATGCGAAGCGTTTTGTTGGGTATGAATTATTGGGTGGCGGAAAAGGTTCTGCTGACCGTCGGGGTAGAGACTTGCGAAGAGACGCCGTTTTCTTTTTCCGCAGGAATGGAATATGAAGCATTCTCTGATTTTCGGATCCGCAGCGGAATAAGCACTCATCCGTTCCTTCCGTCGGCCGGTGTGAGTTATACGCTCGTCGGTCTGACAGCCGATGTGGCCTTCTGGTATCATCCCGTACTGGGTGCGGGTTCCGGTTTCGGACTTTCTTTCTCATTCTGAATATGATGGAGTATGGAACAACGAGGGTTTATCTTTGGGCTGATCTTTTTCCTGATTCTTTGCTTCTGCGCAAACGGTCAGGATGAGCGAACGAACGAGCGATGGAAAGAATATATCCAGCAGTTGGCCGAAGACGAGGAAAACAGCGAGCGACTCGAATCGCTGTACTCCGAGCTCTCGTATCTTGCCGAGCATCCGATTGATTTGAACACGGCTACAGCCGAATCTCTGCGACGGCTACCCTTTCTTTCCGATGCACAGGTGGAGGCGATCCTTTCTTACCGTCAGAAATACGGTGCACTGCTGACCGTCTACGAACTGAAAAATATCGCGGCGTTAGACCATCCGACCATCGAAGAGATAGAGCCTTTCGTGTATGTCGGCGAGGCCGGCCGGAAACAACATACAATCAATGCCTCTAACCTCCGAAAGCATGGTTTTCATCAATGCATCGCCGAATATCGTCGCACGCTGGAGCAGAAGCAGGGCTACCGTCCGCAGCCCGACAGTATATTGCAGCGTTACCCTAACCGGATATACCTCGGCGAGCCGTTTTACCATTCACTGCGTTACTCTTATACGTTCGACGAACGTATTCAGGCCGGGTTCGTGGCGGAGAAAGATGCCGGCGAGCCGTTTGGGAATGCCCGTCACAAAGGATATGATTACTATTCGGCTCATCTGCTGTTGAACGATATGAAGAAATGGCTCAGGACGTTTGCGGCGGGCGACTATAAAGCTTCTTTCGGCCAGGGATTGGTGCTAAGCCATGATTTCATTCCCATACGCACCACCGTATTATCCTCTTCCGGCTATCGCAGCAACGGCTTCCGGCGCCATTACTCGACGAACGAACACGATTTTTTTCGTGGCGTGGCAGTTACCTTCGTATGGAAAAACTGGACAGCCAACGTGTTTTATTCGCGCCGTAAAGCAGATGCTTCGACCGACAGCACCATCATCACCTCGTTCAAGACCGATGGCCTGCACCGCACGGAGAGCGAACGTAGCAAACGGCATGCGGTAACAACGCAAACCATCGGAACAAACATACGTTATGCCGCGTCCGGCTCTCATATCGGACTGACGGCCATTACGTACAACTTCGGACCTCATACGGTCGAGCCTCCGGCGAAGCCTTACAATCGTTATCTTTTTCACGGGAACCGAAACGTGAATGCGAGTGTCGACTACATGTTCCGCATAAATACACTGAAAGGGTACGGAGAAACGGCTTTGTCGCGCAATGGCGCCTGGGCGACCCTGAACGCACTGCAATGGACACCTTCCTCCTCCGTCAAAGGAATCATTCTCTACCGTCGCTACGCTGCCGATTATCAAGCCTATTTCGCTCATGCGTTTTCGCAAAGCAACGATATACGGAATGAGGAGGGCGTATATATCGGCTGGGAGCTTACGCCACCCGTTGGCTTTTGGAAAATAACCGGCTATGCGGATTTTTATCGTTTCCCGTGGATGAAGTTCGGGGTCGATGCACCTTCGTCGGGTACCGACTGTCTGTTGCAGGTCGATTATTCGAAGCTGGAGCATCTGGACTTTTATGTACGTTATCGCTACCGGCGACGCGAGTCAAATCATACGGTAAAGGGGCATCCCGAAACAAAAATCCTCCCGACGCGTCATCATCGCCTGCGTGCCCAAATGTTATACCATCCGACTCCCGAATGGTCGTGGAAGGCCGCCATCGATGCCTCGCTTCTTACTCCCGAAGCAAAAGCGACAAGTCACGGATGGATGGTTTCGAATACCGTCGGGTGGAAGCCTCAAAGGTTTCCTCTCCAAACGGATTTGTTTATCGCTTGCTTCCGTACAGATGATTATCAAAGCCGTATCTATTCGTACGAAAAGAATCTGCTTTACGCTTTCAATAGCACTTCGTTTTACGGGAAAGGGATGCGCCTGTCGACTGTCTTGCGTTATTCGGTCGGATATCGCTTTGTTATAGCCGCTAAAATCGGGTGGGCCCATTATTTTGAAGGTGAGCATATCGGCTCGGGACTTGAAACGATCGACGGCCGAAACCGCACCGATGTTCATGCCATGATCCGCTGGAAATTCTGATGAAAAAACTTGCATATATGGCTCCTATTCCTGAAATTTGCGCAATGTACAACCCGTAAAAGAAAGAAATTTGTCGACGATATTATTTCAACAGATCGTATATGGCCCGGTACACAGCCGTCGCCTGGGCGTGTCGTTGGGCATCAATGTATCGCCTCTCGACGGAAAACGCTGCTCATTCAATTGCATCTACTGCGAATGCGGACTGAACGAGAACTTCCCGGCGAAAAGACCGGCCCCCAAACGCGAAGACATACGGAATGCCCTCACAGTCAAGTTGCAGGAGATGGCGAAAAAAGGTGTGCGACCCGATGTGATCACGTTCTCCGGTAACGGAGAGCCGACGATGCACCCGGAGTTCGCGGGGATTATCGACGACACGCTTGCCGTCCGCGATGCGCTCTGTCCTCTGGCTAAAGTGGCGGTGCTTTCGAACTCGACCATGTTGCATAAAGAGGAAGTGATGAACGCTCTGCTGAAGATCGACGAGTGTATCATGAAACTCGATTCCGTGAACGATGAACGGATGCGGCAGATCGACGATCCCGACCGGCGCGACTTCACCTGCGAAAAACTCGTCCGCCAATTATGTCGCTTCGACGGACGGCTCGTCGTTCAAACGATGTTCCTGCGCGGCCATCGCGATGGCGTGGCGATCGACAATACGAGCGATGAGGAGGTGGCGGCATGGATCGATGCGCTGAAACAAATCCGTCCCTACAAAGTGATGATTTATACGATCGACAGGGAGACTCCGGTACGTACCCTCGAAAAGATTCCGAAGGTCGAACTTGATGCGATTGCCGACCGCATACATAAAGAAACGGGAATAGAAGTTTCCGTTTCCTATTGATATTTAACTTTATATCACCGAACAAACGGTTAGAAAGAATATGAAATCGTACAGAAAAGAATTATGGTTTGAGACACCGACGCGCCGGGCATTCGTGAATATCACATCCGAGATCGAGCAATGTCTGGCCGAAAGCGGCATACGCGAAGGACTGCTGCTCTGCAATGCGATGCATATCACGGCCAGTGTGTTTATCAATGATGACGAGAGCGGACTGCATCATGATATGGAGCTGTGGCTTGAGAAACTTGCCCCCGAAAAACCGTATAGCCAATATCGGCATAACGGATACGAGGATAATGCCGACGCTCACCTGAAACGTTCGGTGATGGGCCGGGAGGTGGTCGTGGCCGTGACCGACGGAAAGCTCGACTTCGGGCCGTGGGAGCAGATCTTCTACGGTGAGTTCGACGGCAAGCGGCGCAAGCGCGTCCTGGTAAAAATTATCGGAGACTGATTTCCTCCCTCACTCTTCGTTGATCGTTCTTTGGGGTGGTCATTTGATACGATATCATTAAACCCGGATTACGCGATACCCTGTTCGGCGTTTACCATTAATAATGGACGTACGAATGTACGACAATGGTTACGTCAGGCTTACAGCCCTCCGCCGAGATGCGATGCCTTTTTCCCCAACGCTTCGCATTGGGCTGAATGATCTCGCCCTTTCAGGGCTGTTTTTCAATGGTTAATGGTTATTTTCCAAATACATGGTTCGGCGTGTTCCACGCATAACAATTAACCATTGACTATTGTCCGAAAGGGCTGAAAAGCCCTAGTTATTTCAGCCCCATCCCGCGCAAGGGTGGGATACCGATATCCAGACCTTGTTCGGAGGGCTGAAGGCCTGAATTAAATTCATTCTTATTTCTTCTATTGTGGAATCCGGGATAAATACAATAGCTATCTCATTGTTCAGTTTTAGAATTAGAAAAAGAAGTTTTAG
Source organism: Tannerella forsythia (assembly GCF_001006485.1). Classification (GTDB taxonomy): domain Bacteria; phylum Bacteroidota; class Bacteroidia; order Bacteroidales; family Tannerellaceae; genus Tannerella; species Tannerella forsythia. The sequence goes on along the minus strand of NZ_JUET01000030.1, from coordinate 82,923 downwards.
GGATTTCTCTATCATATGTATTGCCTTGCTATAACATCCCTTTTCATTTGAACCTTGCTAAATAATGCCTTATTCTGCTATTATAACCTCACACCGCATAAGCTTCCGCCTTTGTTTGAATATGTTTTCCATTAGGGAGAAATTCTCCATAACTCTTCTGATAGTTCGACAATCATTAAAATGGAATCAATAGCAACCATGTCAGTCGGACGCAAAACATCGGAATCGAAGTTAAGTGTCATACCGGTAAATTTTAATTTTACTTTAATCCACCCTTATCTTCAGAAGTTTTCCAGGCTCACCAAAAAAGAGACAGCCGTCTTTCATGGAAACCAAAGAGCCTAAAGATTCCAACGTATTCTTATCGACTTTAAACAATTTATGAGCTGACAGGTCATTATATCTAAATTTCATCACATAAAAATCATCTTTACAGAAAAAAGAAACAGCCACATCGTTACCCTCCGAAAGCATATTTGTGGAATAAATCTTTCCATCTTCTGCAATACTGCGCATTAAATCCAGCGGGTTATCTTTTTTCACATCCGAAAAATCAGGCCATAAATAATGAAAATCTAGTTCACAAAGCACTTCGGCTTGTCCACCATAACATTTATAAATTCTCGGTTCAACAGCCGGCAAGTACAGAATGGTATCATTCGAAACTCTTGCAAACACATTATAGCTTGCAAATGTCACATTCTCTACTTCGGGAGGCACTGGCAAAACTGATTTTCTGGAGTCTCCATCCACATATATCAGCTTATCCTTATTCGAACCATACGCCACATTACCACGGTCATACCACACACCGCCAGAGTTGCCACTCTCACAGAAGAAATGATTCGCTTGAGCCTCGGCATCGTCTTTATATAGGAATGTGAAATCCTGATCCAAATATATTCGCTGAGAGGTGGAATAGGTATCAAGAAGCACTACTCCTGAAGGTATGACATTGAAATCTACAATACTAATAAACTCATTCGGGCCATTCCCTCTTTTAGTATATGAATTCACAAGCGCACCTCCTGAATCATACAAATAAAGACCGGGGTCCTTCCATGAGTCCAGAATCAGTATCGAATCTCCCATCCATTCAAGTTTGGTTATATTCCCGGGAAAATGACTTGACATGGAATCATTTAACATAAGTACATCAATAGATAATGCCGCCTCCTTCAATGGCAGGGCATCATCAAGATTTACACTCATCATACCAGATTTCATGTCTGAACCTCTTTTTGTGCAGGATAATATCATCAGTGACATCATCATACCAGCCACACTGACTTTTAATAATCTCATGCTACGTTTTATATAAATATGTTTTTGTTCCAAACTCATCAGATGGAAAGAGAATATATACTTTAATTCTCTTTCCATTCAGCATTATAAAATACGAGTAAATCAATCCGTTTTTATAATCATCCTCAAAACAGAATGATTAAACGTCCCCTCTATTTATGGATTACCATGGGGTTCCAGGACAGCTGGCACCGCCATCAGGATCACATCTCCAATGGCTCGGAGAATAAACCGTCACAATCCATCTTCCATTCCCGATCTCATTATCTGCCAAAGCTTCCACATTTTTCAATGCCATCTCCGGAAGATCGGCCTCCTTTTCCATGCTCCGGTTCACTCCGTAGCCTGTAGCTACCATTACTGCGAGGGCAAAGATCCCTCCTAAAATTTTTGTCTTCATCGTATTTTGTTTTTAAAATTTGTTTTGCAAACATATGGCATCTTTTTGGTGTATCCAAATATTTTTTTGTTTTTATTCTTTTTTTAACTATTTGGGTTTATTGTTTTGTCATCTAAGCGATTTTGTTTTTCTTTTGAAATTGTTTCTGCAAATGTAAAGATTTTGCCGTACTCATCTGCTTTTTCTTTCTATTTAGCAGGGTTAACGCATTTAAATTTTCAACAACCTCAATCACTGAAAATTCAACAATTTAGTTTTATATTATCAAAAACATCAGAATAATTAAAAACCGCATTCTCCTGGAACTCAATTGAAATAGTTTCAGCAGCAGACTCTTTTTTGAAAATATTATCTGCATCAATCTGCCTAAGGTTGTTCTTACAACAAGAGAGAGACACTATTACCAATACGATTGTCGTAAGATACATGATCTTTCTTTCATGGGCATCCGGTTTATTCACATTCCAAGCTGCAACAGCAACAATTACAGTCACGATTGGTTTTTGATCCTAAAAAGAGAACTCATTATGAGATAGTCTTTCTTCCATACGATCTCAACCCGGTTAAATATCATAAAACAACAAGACATACGTTTCTTCATCATCAATTAGATATTCTTCCAACATAGAGTTTTCTTTTACATCTTCATATAAACAGCAGCCAACGAGGGTATTCTTGTGAGACCATTGAGGGAAAAACGGTAATTTCCCATCCAAATATTTCACCGTACCGGTTTCGGATTGGCCGGTTTCCGTATTGATAAAACTATAATATCTTTTTCCATCAAGCAGCAAACTGACTATGATCCTGTTTTTTATCAAAAAATAATCAGTCGGGATCGCATAAGAAGATTCATAGATATTAAAACTGTTTACAGGTTTATCTTGAGGAATAGTGTATTGGCCGAAATCTACTTCATAATAAGACTCGTCTTTCATGCTCGTCTTTCGATATAATACATTTGTAAATGAGTCATAGAAATACAAAATCCCGTTTTCGTTCATTGTGAAATGGTTTTTTGTTCCCCAATTAAACATATCACGATGATATTTATCCTCTTTAAATGGCATGATTTTATCCAGCACAGCCCCATTTAAGTCCAAACAAATAAATTTATAATCATAGTTCGGCGATTTTGCCAAATTGTAAACAATAAGATTGTCGTTATGACACACCAAGTCTCCACCTGCAAAGCCTATGCCTGTTGTATTTATATAGTTAAGGCTTTTATCATAGCACAAAATTCTCTGTGTCATCTGGTCTAACAAGAAAATATGCTTCTCATTGGATGCTATAGCGATGGGATGAACATATTCTCGATTTCCTCCTCCCCGTCCATGCAATGTTTTTATGTGTTTACCACTTATTATATCAAAGCTATGGATAGAAGATGCGTTCTCATCTAAAATATAAACAGTGTCTCCTATGAAACATAGATCGTTCACGCTTCCAATAATCTCCTCGTTTTGAGGTTGTAAAGGAAAGACTCTTATGTTTGACACAAGTGATTCAAGTTTCATGTTGTGATTACGAAAATCCGTTCGCATAGTATATTTTGCAATAAGGTTGTTTTCACCTGAATCAGAGCATGAAATGAACATGCAACATGAAACAAATATTGAAATCCATTTCATCACAACAGACTGCTACAACTTGAACAAGAATGCGAATGCCATGATTTATTACAACCGGGACCTTGGTAGCTGCAGGCAGAATATCGTCCTGTCGTATTTCCATTGTTGTCAAAACAAGGCAGATGCATCACACAGCAACAATTGTCACCGCCACCCTCTCCTTCACTTATTTGTGCCAATGCTTCCACATTCTCCAATGCCAAATCTTTCATTACCTCCTCTGTATGGTGACTGTTATTATTTTTAACGATATTTGTTACTGCAACAGCAGCAATTACAATCACGAAAATTGTAGATAAAATTTTCTTTTTCATATTAATTAATTTTCGATTTATGAGTAAATTAAACTCTTTATCATGCTTCTCTTATAAATAACGTACTAAAATTATTTCAAAGAAAATGTGTTTATTTTATACGTGCAAACAAGCTATTCTTTTTTTATGATTATTTATAAAATATACACAAGGCGGCAATAAAATGTAAGAAAGCTCGACTTCGGGCCGTGGGAGCAGATTTTCTACGGTGAGTTCGACGGCAAGCGGCGCAAGCGGGTACTGGTAAAAATTATCGGAGACTGATTCCTCCTCCTGCTTCGTTTGTCGTTCTGCCTACTCGGGACATTTACGAGCAGCAATAATACGTTCCGAACGTAGCCAAATCACGTTCCGAACGTGATAAAGGTATTTCCGAAGTGGGTAAAATCAGGTTCGGAACGTATCATAATGGATATCCGAAATACTTTGAATACGTTCCGAACCACCCTAAATACCATCCCGAATCTATCGGAATATGGTTTCTGACGTATTACAGCGCAAAAAAAATACCCAGCAAATATAAATAACCTGCCGGGTATTTTATCCGTGCTTCGTCGTATTATTTATATCGTCCCGTGTCCCACCAAACACGAACATTCATGCTCTTTGGGTCGGAGTTCTGTTTGTTATTGAGTGCAGCCTCGGACGCATGAGGGTTCAGTTTGATTTCGTCGTCGAGGTAGCGTAATCGCTTTACGAACTGTCCCTGCGGGATGGTCGTGCTGTTATTCACCTCGATCGGACGGATTCCCTGACGTTTTCCATCATACAACGGATAGCCTGTACGACGGAACTCTGTCCAAGCTTCAATAGAGTTGGGATAGATACCGATCCATTTCTGTGTAATGATCTTACGGAAATTATCTTCCTTATCCGTTCCCCATTTCACCTCTCCTCCGGCAATGTATGCGTCGTCGTTATCTTTCGAGTAGAAAGCGGCATCAACACCGCTGCGTGCCTCGGCAAACGAGGCGCGGATTCCGGCTTCGTAATTCGCTTTCGCATCGCCTGCGCCGTTGTAGCCGAACAAGGCAGCTTCGGCTTTGAGGAAACATACTTCGGCATAGTTAAAGATGATCATGGGGATGACTACTGTCGGCGATTTTCCGTTGAAGTCGGCAGCCGTGCTTCCGCTCTTCACCGTTCCCGCCTCCGATTTGTTCCATCCGGGATATCCGCGCGAACCCCATACGCACGAGTTATTCAGGTAGTGATACTGATTCACGAACGTGTTACGTCCGTTGGGAATACCCTGCCACTCGGCCACAGGTATTTTATTTTCCGAATCCTGAAATTTAGTCCCATAGAGCCAAGCCTGTGTCTTACCGAACCACAGTAAGATACGGGGATCGGTTACGGAACTTTCATAAAGCATCATGTCGATCATTGTTTTGCTGACACGAAACTCATTCCAAAAAGCAATCGTGTACAACGAATGTCCACTGTTTGTTTTTGCCTGTGCTACTCCGGCATTGTCCTGATTCCCTTCAAACAGGGGCGCTTTTAGTGCCGCTTCGGCCTCGGCTTTCGACTTCTCCGGGTCGATGTAACGCAGGCGCATCGCAAAACGCAGGCGGCAAGCATTGGCCAACTTGATCCATTTTTTTACGTCACCTTTATAGATGATGTCGTTCGCACCCGGGTCCAGTTGGTTCGTATTGCTTGCCAACAAACCGGATGCTTCAGTCAGTTCCTTAAATATATCGTAATAGATGTCCTTTTGCGAATCATATCTCGGGGTGATTTCGCCTGTTGCTGCGTTGAAATAAGGCACATCTCCGAACATATCGGTCGTACGCGCGGCCCCCATTGCCGAAATGATACGCATCATTTGATAAATATTACTGTATTCGGGATGTCGATCCAGCATGGCTTTCGTCTCGTTTAAAGGTTTAGCCAAATACGTATAATACGATTTCCAGAAGCCGTCGTTCGCCCAGTTATCTTTCCATTCGTAATTTGCGGTGGCAAAATAAGTCGCTGTATTCGATACGTATTGCGCATAATCGTTGGTGTATAGGTTATTCCCCACCTGATACTCCCATGAGCGGCAATTGAAACCGTATTCTTCCATCTTAGTCAGCAGCAAGGAAGGCGTTACTTCGGTAGCGGCCAAGGGATTTTTGTTCATACTGTCGAAGTTTCCGGTACAACCTGCGATCATTCCGGCCAGTATGCAAATGAAAGTTATATTCTTTATTCGTTTCATAATCGTAAATACCATTAAAATTTAACATTAAGAGAGAAGCCTAAAGTGCGCGTCGGAGGCATCGCAGCATATTCGAATGCTTGTGCATAATCGGCACGAGAGAATGCAAACTCCGGATTCATCGGAGCTTTTTTGTAAAGATAGAACAAATCGCGTCCTACGGCCGAGATTTTCACACTCGATACCGGCAATCCCGAAAGCCATGCTTTGGGCAGCGTATAACCGATGGCCACCTCACGTAACTTTACGTAGGTTTTGCTGTAAAGATGCGCTTCACCCAGCCCGTAAGAGCCACCGAGTCCCTGATAGTACTCTTCCAATCCGATCTTCGTCGTGTTCTTTTTCCCGTTCTCGTTGACTCCATCTACGATGATATGTCCTGTCGGGAAATCGGCCGAGGCATTATCACGTTGTCCTGCACGTTCGGAATTTCCATAGAAATCGGCATAGGAGCTGGTAGCCGAAAGGAAGCTGCCTCCGTAATTGACATCGATCAAGGCATTCAGTGAGAATCCCTTCCAGGTCAGTAACGAAGCGAATGATCCCGTCCAGTCCGGAGTCATATTGCCGAGTACCTGATTCGATTCTTTCTGCGGCAATCCGCTCTTTTCGTTCACGATGATATTGCCATTTGCATCGCGTTTATACGCAGTCGAAACAATATCGCCGTAGCGACTGCCTTCACGGGCTACTACCTTACCCATACGTGTTTCACCAATCACGAACTGGGTCAGTCCATCGGCCAGTTCAACACACTCGGTACGATTCTGTCCCCAGTTCAGCGTAACATCCCATGAGAAGTCTTTCGTTAGCACGGGTGTACCGGTCAACATAATTTCCCAACCTTTACTGGTCATCTTACCAGCATTGATCAGTTTCGTCGTATACCCCGACGATCCGGGCATGGTAACGGAAAGTATTTGGTTGGTTGTGTTCGACGAATAGTACGTCAAATCGAGTCCCAACCGGTTGTTGAACACGCGTAGCTCCGTACCCAATTCCCACGATGTTGTATTTTCGGGTTTCAGGTCGAACAACGGGAAGGTAGAAGAAGAATTGGCGTTGATGATGTTGCCGTTCGTCTTATTCAGCTCATACGTGTTTACTAATTTGTATGGTTCGGTATCGTTACCTACCTGTGCCCATGATCCGCGCACCTTCCAATACGAAACGGGTTCGGGCAGATGGAACATCTCAGACAAGATACCCGACAGGCTGACCGACGGATAGAAGTATGAACGATTATCAGCCGGAAGGGTCGAAGACCAGTCGTTACGCGCCGTCACATCGAGATAGGCCATGCTTTTGTATCCTATGGTAGCATTTCCTAACACGGAGTTTACGCGCTTTTTAGAGTAATTCTCCGATGTAGTCTGATTATTACCGTTGGCCAAAGCAGCCAGCCCGGGCAACGTGTAATATCCGGACGAACCGTTCAGCGAACTGAGTTTACGGCTTGTCGTTGCCGCACCGAAGTTCGCCAATACACTGAAATCGCCGAAATGTTTGTCGAAATTGAGGATCAGGTCTGCATTAAACTCTTCATAGTTGATCATACCTTTATGATACCCAGTCTCTGTAATCGTGTAATTATAGGATGTCTGACTGGTTGATTCGTCGTTATACCAGTCTAATCCCACACGGCCGGTCAGTCTCAGGTAATCCGTAATTTTTGCTACGGCCTGTACCTTTCCGAGTAGACGGTTACGCTGTTCTTTTGCCCCATTCTCCGGCTTCACCAATGCGTAAGGATTGAAAATCGTCGTACTCGTACCCGACCAGTTCGCCACATTGTTATTTATGATGCAATCTTCCAGATCCTGTAACCGGACATTGCGTGGCATAAATACAAACTGTTGCATGACTCCGTATTCGCCCAGACGCGGCCTGTTCAACGCTTTCTGGCGCATAAAATTTACTTTGGCGCTCAGGTCAATATACTTGCTGCTCCATTGCGAGCTCAGGTCGTAATACTGGCGGTTTAGCGAATGATTCGGCGTGATGCCTTCATTACGTGAGTCGGTAAAAGAAAAGCGGGACTGCATTTTTTCCGTACCTCCGGATGCAATGATTGAGTTCGTATAATTCACCCCCGTACGATAGAACTTGTCGATGTAGTTGCCTTGCGATTCGAGTGCGTAGTCCGGCGCATCTACTTGTCCATAAAGTGTTTTTCGCCAATTCTGCACCATCTGGCCTTCCATCTTTGGCCCCCATGAGCCTCCTACCGCTGCCGGATCATATTTTCCGGCCGAACCTTGTCCGTATGTGTTCTGGTACTTGAACGCGTCATAAGCAGCAGAGAAGGTCAAGTTACCGTTGTATTCGATTCTCAGATCGCCGGATTGTCCTTTCTTCGTCGTTACGATGATCGCACCGTTCTGGGCACGCGAACCGTACATAGCAGCGGCGTTTGCTCCTTTGAGGACCGAGATCGACTCAATGTCTTCCGGATTAATTTCGGAAGCACCCCCTTCGGCATCACGACCTCCCCACTGATCGGCTTTCTGGTTTACATCATCGCTGATGGGAATCCCGTCTACCACCCACAACGGCTGGTTGTTTCCACTCAACGATGTCGTACCGCGAAGAACTACACGGGTAGAACCGCCAACCCCTGTAGCCGACTGATTAATTTGCACTCCCGCCACTTTGCCTTGCAACATGTTGGCGACACTCACGGAACGGTTCTCCGTGAGCCCTTCCGTCTTAATCTCCTGCATCGCATAACCTAATGCTTTCTTTTCGCGCTTAATACCCAGTGCTGTCACAACGACCTCATCGAGTAACTCCGAATCTTCAGCTAACGATACATGTATAACAAGTTGATCTTTTACAGGAACTTCAACATTCTTAAAACCGATAAAAGAGATAACCAGTATGTCGCTCGAGGATACTTGAATGGAAAAATCGCCATCCACACCCGTTACGACACCATTCGTCGTGCCTTTTACATACACATTCGCACCGATAATCGGCTCACCCGAACGGTCTTTTACCGTCCCTTTGATCTCTTTTTGCTGAGTTATGACCGTTACTCCAGCAAACTTCTCCGCATGCAATATCGAAACAGGAACTCCCATCAAACACGATAGGAGTAATACGCTCGATAATCGCTTTTTTACATTCACATTCATTTTCAATTATTTTGTTATTAGTGATTTAGCTTCTTTTATGTTAGCCAGACTATTAATCAGCTTTTTTGACCGACAAAATATTAGCCGAAAAACAAATCGTTCTTCGGCCATATCTGAAAATCTTTGGTTTATCCTGCTTACACGCTACTATTCTTCCATCCGATTTCCGCGCCCTGCGCTTGTATCCGTTGCTGAAAGTCGGAGAGAAGCGTTCTGTTCTCACGCACGGTGCGCGGAAGCACTTTCTTCTCCTTGGCATAGGCAAGGAGCATTCCGACCGCCTCACCGACACTCCATTCAACCGGATGCAGACGGTAACAACCGTTTGTGATATGGGTCGTCCCGATATTTTTGCAGGCCGGCAACAAGTTATCAACCCGCTGCGGGATCAAGGCGCCCAAAGGTATCTGAAACGGCAGCGAATCTATATCAATGTAATTATCTCCGCCGAACGACGGATGAAGATCGATACGATAGTAGCCAATGCCGATACTGTCGTAGAATTCGGCGGCTCTGGTCTCTCCCGTAGCGAGCTTGCGATTTTCCTTCCCGACATGCTCTTCCGTAACCGTAAACAGGGCTTTGATGCGTCGCGCCTCGCGTATGTACGGATATTTAGCCATCCCGTCGTCGGTGCCGAGCACGTCGCCACGCAGACGTAACCCGGGCCAGCCCATACCTCCGTCAGGACGTGGAGCTTCTGTCTGCAACCAATAGAATAGCGACAAGTTCAGCTGCTTGGCCTGAGCAATGTGTTTTTCAAATTCCACCTCAGGCACATCGAGCAAGTTACCGAGCAGATAGTCGTTCTGAGGCCAATTGACAATCGTTATATCGCCGCTGTACAATCCCGGTGTAAAGTTTTTACGGGAAATGATCCTCCGGTAATTCCAGAGATTGAACACGCGGAGCTCCTTCCCTTCGGGATGGAAACCGGTCTGTCGTGTTTTCAGCGTAATCGGATCGGGATAACTCAGGTCGATCAGACGCCCCGACCAGGCAGGTTTCAATGAAGGGATATAATCGTGCCAGAAAGCATAGTCTGCGGGTTTGTCAATCGTCAGATTGGCCCTCGGCACATAATCCATCGCGAAACATACGGTAAATGCCTGGTTGTTCATCGGCATTGCTTCGGCTGCGGCATGCAGTTCGTTCGTTTCCGACTTCGCCTCTGCCCCGGTCACATATTCCGTTTGGGTCAACGGCAGCAAATCGCCGCATTCGGTGGCATCGACAAAATAGGGGGCGGACAGCGCCATGGAGTGTCCCGTCTCCTTACAATACACTTCGACGGCACGTATTGAATCGCCTTTCATCTCGGCATAGCGAGCCTTATATCCTAATAGGAGTTTAAGCTTGCCGGTGCTCAGATAAGGCAAGAGCATCTCTGTCAATACGGCCTCTGAGACGATCGGTTCATGACAGAGGCGGGATACGAGTCCGTCGCCCGGGTTGAGGAATTCACAAGCTCTCGCTTCGTCGGTCAACGGATAATTACGCCGGTAATATTCACGGACCTTATTTCGGAAAGTACGATACGAAGCCGATGCGCCGTGTGTCTCGATCCACGGATGTTCATCGGGAGGAACGCCTTGCTGCGATACCTGCCCACCGATCCAGTCGGTCTCTTCCGTCATAACCACATTCAAACCGTTGCGACATGCGGCCAGCGCCGCGGCACACCCTCCAAAGCCGCCACCGATAATGACGACATCCGTCTGCAACTCATCTGCTTCTCCTTCGTTAGCCGAAAAATAGACTTTATTAATAAAATTCAATGATTTAGTATTCGATAAAGACCATAAGCTACCGCTTCCGATCAATGCGGCATAAGTCAAAAATTGTCTGCGTTTCATGAAATCTCTTCGATTATCTTTTCCAATATTTTTCAATTTCTTCCAGTGTCTTTCCGGTCGTTTCCGGAACCAGTTTCCATATAATTAAAATGTAAGGTACACACATGATGGCGAAGAGGAAGAATGTCCCCGCCGGTGTCAGATTCTGTAACATCCAAGGTGTCAACTGCCCGATCAGATACGTACCGATCCACAAAGCAAATCCTGCGATCGACATAGCCAGTCCGCGCACTTTCGTCGGATACATCTCGGAGAGCAAAACCCATACGACAGCACAAATCGAAACGGCACAGCAGAAAATATACAGCAGGAAGAACGTCAGCAGGAAAAGGCTCGAAACACCGAGCGCTTCACCGTACATAAAATACAGTCCGATAAGCAATAATGAACCGATCATTCCCGATACACCATAATAAACGAGCTTCTTGCGTCCTACCCGGTCGATAATCACTAAAGCCAGCACCGTCGTCAACATATTCACCAGGCCAACCAGCACCTGGTAGAACAACGAGTCGCCTCCGGACAATCCGGCATTTTCAAAGATGGTCGGACCGTAATATAACACGGCATTGACCCCCATAAACTGTCCCAGAATCGCAATGCCGACACCGATCATGACCGCTCTAAAGATCCCCGGCGCAAACAGCACCGACCATTCGGACTTTCCTTCGGAAGCGACGGATTGTTTCGTTTCGCCGGCCTGCATCCGCACCTCTTCTTCCGAAACGTACACTTTCCGGAAGATGCGATTCGCGCATTCATCATTCCCTCTCAGAATGAGCCAGCGAGGACTCTCGGGGATTAAGAAAACGATCAGAAGGAAAAGTGCGGCGGGAAAGGTTTCCATCCCCAACATCCCACGCCATACTTCGTCGATGAAGACTTTATCAAAGAATGTCGCGGATGAGGCAGCCTGCAAGTGACTTTCCGCATATCCGAGAAGTTGGAAGTTAACTAAATAAGCAGCCAAAAAACCGACCGTGATGGCCAGCTGATAGAGCGAAACGAGCCTCCCGCGGTATTCGGCAACGGCCAGCTCGGAAATATACAACGGCGAAATAATCGACACCACACCAATACCAACTCCCCCGATCATCCGGTAGATCACCAATAGATTGAAGTCGATACACACGGCACAGCCGATGGCCGAGACCGTAAACAGTACGGCGGCGAGCAACATCGTCTTTTTCCGGCCGATCGCATCACCCAATACTCCGGCGAATGCGACGCCCGTAATCGAGCCGATCAGTGCGCAGCCTACATACCAACCTTGTTGAATGGTGTCGAGTTCAAATTGGAGGCTTACCTGCGAAACGGTACCGGAAATCACGGCCGTGTCATATCCGAACAGAAATCCGCCGAGCGCCGCCACCACCGACAAAAAGATCAAATACCCGAGATGAACGTTCGATCTCATGGCTTATCCGATTTCAAAATATTCCTTGTAACGGTCATACAGGTGGCCGGCTTGCGGATAGGCCGACTGCGGACTCATGAAATGAGAAAACTCAAATGTGATGGCTTTGTCGTATCCGGCACGCGCTGCCGCTTCAAGCTTCATCCGTAACTTATCGAATTTGATCGGCAAGAAGCGGATCGGCATGTCACGGTCGAATGATTCGGCGTTCGTCCAGCACTTCATGCCGTATTTGTCGGCCATCTTTTTATTGACCTCAAAAAATGCGTCCAGCTCGTCGTAATCGATATGCCCGTCCTGAAAAGCACATGCGTCTACCACATCGCAGATGCCGGAGAAAATCTCGCTCCACTCTTTTTCGTGCTCCTGTACTGAAACGGCGTCCGCCTTGGTCAGGTTGCCGCCACTAGCCATTACGGCCTTCTTTCCGTCGATCCACGGCGAAATAAAAGTCGGCAGCCCACCGGAAACATCCTTACACTGCTTACCCATGGCATGAAACGCGTCGATTGCCCCTTTCGTCTGACGACTGATTTCGCCGCTGATATACCAGCCGCCGAAACTTTTATATTTTCCGTAGTTCTGCCAGACCTCGTCAATCACATATTTATTGTCTTCGATTTCCCAGCTCAGGTCGCCCGTATCCCAGTACCGCCCGGAGTCATACAATCCGAAATAGTACTTCATGCCGTACTTGTCCGCGAGGCGCAGAAACATGTCCACCAGATCGACCGAAGGCATATAACAACCTTTGCCCAACAAGTATTTTGACGGATAAGTAATAAATTTACGATAACCGGAACGTATTTGAATAACCGTATCGATTCCTATCTCCTTCATGTGGCGGAAATCTCTGTCCCATTCTTTTTCTCCCCAGTTTTGGTGCGGGATGTCATGCGAAATTTCGTCCAAAAAAGTACCGGTAATTTTCAATCCCTGTGCTTTCGGAACAATCAGACGGCTCTCAAGCGTCAACGTCTGTTCTTCATGATGTTCATGGGATGATTCACTTTGCGACTGTTTCGTACATCCCGACAAAGCCGGAACAGTCATCGCCGAAACACCCGCTACTGCGGCCTGCTTTAAAAATTCTCTGCGATTATTTACCTTCATTGTTTTTCATTTTTACCGCAAATATAAATATCTTTTTATTAACTCCGGCCGAAATAATAAACAGGATTCCTGTTTTTAGGACGAAAAATAAACTACTTTATTAAGAATGATCTTCATTCTTTTGAACGTACATGACACAATGGAATTAAAGTAGCAAAATAGTTGAGAGTAGCCATTTACGATTTATATTATGTCAGGTTTTCAGCCCTTATAAACCCCGCAGAGGCGGTGAGTTGTTGATTCGTTGACATGTTGATTTGTTGGCTGCCGCTAATGAACAATTACGAATGCAAATGAACGCGAATGAAATTTTTATTGAGTTAAAAAAATATGGTACGCACCGTAGAGACGCAATTCATTGCGTCTCTATAACATGTACCCTGCATGACAATTAACCATTAATAAATAGGGGGCGAGATCATTCAGCCCAATGCGAAGTGTTGTGGAAAAAGCAAGCCCCTCGATAGAGGGCTGTAAGCCTGAATTATATTTATGGTAAGCGGTTAAGAGAAGTGTCTTGGTGAAGCTCTACAGTGACGGATATGCCATAGGAATCATTTCTCCGTCGTCGGTAATTCGATAAAGTTTTTGATTGGTCGTAGGTGAAGAAAGAGGCCCCAAGCGCTCAATGTATGGGCCTAACTTAATGTATTGAAAGTGGTGAACGGGAAAGTCGGACGGCAGTGCGGGTCGTCCCGAATACCATCCGACTTTGATTGTTGCTGTTTGTTTCACAAATGCGGCCAGCCGTACTACTTCGTACGGATCTGCATCCCCTCCCATAAAGCACAGGCAGGTCACTGCGTTTCCGTAACAGCCGAGCAGCCCGGCCAATACTTCTTCCGTCAGCGGTTCACCCTGATCTTCCTGCAGCCACAGACTATGGCAACCCGGACAGCCGTTCGGGCAGTTGGAAAGATTCAGGGCGAGCGTCGTCTCATCGGGTATTTCACGAAAAACGATATCGTAGCTGACGTATTTCAACATGACATCTCATGGACAACCGCCTTCTTTTCCGTCGACGGTTTCGCCACATGGGCCTTTTCGTAATATCGCTTCGCCGCTTCTTTCTGCCGTGCAAGTGAGAAGTTGCTCACACGTTTCATATAGCCGATGACACGTGTCAGATAATCCACCTGCCGGCTATGACATACCGGGCAAGCCTTAAGATAACGCTTGTCGATATGGCCGCATTCTTTGCATAGCGTGTTCGGAATGTTAAACGTGAAATAATTACATCCTTCGGCTGCGGCAACACGCAGGAGCTGGCGATATTGCGTTTGTGAGAGATGTTCGTCCAGATTGGCATGGAGTGCCGAGCCACCGGTCAGGTGCTCGATATATTTACGTCCGTGCAGACGAAATTTATCGATCAGGTTCAGCGACTCGTCTTCGACAATATAGAAATAGCTGTTATAACAGTCGCGCGGAACGATGAAGCCGTCTTCTTTGTCCCACTTGGCATGCTTGACACCTACATTCTCGGCTGGGATCATCTCGCAGTTGAACATCACTTCGTTCGTACGGTACTTCTTATTGTAACGTTCGATAAGCCCGAGTACTTCCTGCACAAAAGCCGTGTATTGCGGATTGTCGCTGATCTCGATGCCAAGGTATTCGGCCGCTTCGACGAGTCCGTTCACGCCGATGGTCAGGTATTGCCGGTTCATATTGATGTAGCCGGCATCGAAGAGAGGCAACATGCCTTTGGAGTGTAACATCTTGAGGTTCTCGTTGTAGCCAAGCTGCACCTTGTGTACCAGGTCGACGATGTCTTCGAGGTACATCATGTAAGGGATGCTCCGTTGGTGTGCATACTGTATGCAACGGTTGAGGTTAATGGTCAACACGCTTTTCGAGCCGGTTGAGACACCTCCCGCTCCGAGCGTATAGCTGAACCCGTTGTCCTGTATCTCGTTACGCAGCCGGCAGCAGCTCGAAAGCGAATCGGCATTGTCGCTGATATACGTAAAGAACGAATGTCCTTCGGCATACATCTCAGCCGTGAAATCACCGTATTCCTTATCTTTTACATCGCCGTCTTCGGTAAGTAACGCCATCGTTTCAACCGGGAAGGTCAACACGGTCTTGGTACGTTCTTTATTGAACCATTTCATGAAGCGTTTCTGTAACCAGCTGAGCGATTCCCAATGCGGTCGACTTCCATCGGGAAAGACGAACTCACCGAAGAGGCTCTCGAAATAGTAACGGTCGTAGTAAGCCACGTTCCAGAAGACCGCCTGAAAGTTACGCGCTCCTGTCGGTTGATTGATCGAATAGACAACCTGTTCGAAGCAATCGGTGATCACTTTGTCGATGCTACGCCGTTTGAGCGACAAATCGGCATCGCGGTCGGGGTGCAGGTAATAATCTTCGCCATATTCCTTTTGGATGAAATAGTTCATATACATCAGGAACTCGGGTGTGGCACACGCTCCGGAGAGCATGCTTGAAACGATGAAAACCATATTCACGAAGCCTCCGCAGAACGATTTCAGGTTGCTTGGCGCCGTTGAATTTCCGTCGATCGATTTTGTACCGCCGATCAGCCACGGGTACATCGTGATGCTCGCGCAGTAGTTGGCAAGACTCGTTTCGTCGTTCTTGTAGATGAAATGACGGTTGAGCAACGAGAGGTATTTATCGGACAGTTCTTTGCCGTACATCTCCTTGAGGCGGTCGGTCAGCAGGCGGCGATTCAGACGGATGAAGTTCTGTTTGGGCAGTTCCCCGATCAGCGTGGCAATGTTCTTGTGCTCCACATTGGCGTTGGCGTCGAACTTGCTTCCCGTGGCGGCGTTCTTCGCATCGCAGTAGTTCATCAGGAAAGCCAACTTGTCACGCACTTCGCGGTCTTCAAGATGCTTCTGTCGATAAAGGATATACGATTTGGCTACTTTGTAGTAGCGTTCACACATAAGCGCCGTTTCGACCTGATTTTGAATCTCTTCAACCGACATGCCATCTTTGATCTGTACATGCCCGAGGATGGATGTCAAGTCTTCATCCGACGGGAAACAGCCGACCGAGAGGAAGGCCTTGGTCACAGCATTCTTGATCTTGTCGATAGAAAAAAGTTCTTTTTTTCCATCACGTTTCGTGATAAATGTATCCATCTGTTCCTGTATTATGATAGTGTATGCAAAATCTGCTCTTCTTTGTATATTCTTCCACCCGAGAACTTACAAATTCTTATTTCGTGTATCACGGCAGGTCTTCTGACTTGTTCCAGACGTCGCGCCTTCCCGCTCCGTCGCTGACGGGAGCAGTGGCCATAGATAGCGCCGTCCACATATGGCGGAACTTACAGCTACGGGGATAGTTCCGGACTTGCACCGGATTCCCATTTTCATTCCTTGTTGCGTCGGGCAACGCGGAAACCGTTTACGTGTACAAAGGTAGGAAATTATCAATAGCTCCTGTCCGGTAGCTGCCGAAAAAGTTTTCAACAAACCCGCAATCAATGTATTGATGCAGTCTTTAACGATTTTAAGATTTTCCTCGCGCCTCGCAGGCGGGCGCAAGGAAATTTTGGGAAGAGGTGTTATGCTCCGTTCAGCTTCGAGCGGATTCGTGTAGCCACTTCTGCTAACTGCTCGGATGTCGGTTCGAGCTTCTCCTTCCCGAAGTGCATGTCGGATTCCTTCTGCATAGGCACCAGATGAATGTGTGCATGCGGCACTTCCAGCCCGATGACCGTCATTCCGATGCGTTTGCAGGGGATCGCCTGTTTCTGTGCACATGCAATCTTTTTGGCAAAGGCCATCATCCGTCCCAGCCGGTCATCGTCGATATCAAAAATATAATCGATTTCTTCTTTGGGAATGACGAGTGTATGCCCTTCGACCAAAGGATGGATATCAAGAAAAGCAAAAAATTCACGGTTCTCCGCAATTTTATGACATGGGATTTCGCCGTTGACGATTTTACTGAAAATAGTAGCCATAGTCGATCTTTGATTAGATGGATATTTCCATGATTTCAAACTTCATTATGCCTGAAGGAACTTGGATTTCAGCGATATCGCCTACTCTTTTCCCCATCAGTCCCTGTGCGATCGGAGTGCTGACTGCGATTTTGTTCTCTTTCAAATTGGCTTCCGAGTCAGACACGAGCGTATAAGTCATGACCGCTTTATTTTGCAGATTCTTGATCTTCACCTTATTCATAATCTGCACAACATCCGTCTTGATCTGTGCTTCATCAATGAGTCGCGCGTTGGAGATTAGCCCTTTCAATTGTGCAATCTTTCCTTCCAGAATCCCTTGCGCTTCTTTCGCAGCATCGTATTCCGCATTCTCGGACAAGTCGCCTTTGTCGCGCGCTTCTGCGATCTGTGCCGATATCTCAGGACGTTTGACGCTTTCGAGATAATTGATTTCGGACAGAATCTTGTTGTAACCTTCTTCTGTCATATACGTAACACCCATTTGTATGTCCTCCCTCGTCGTTTAAGTCGTTTAATTTAAAAATAAAAAAAGAATCCCGGTCAAGAAAGAATGTTTCGACCGGAATCCAGTTGTTTACCACTTATTATATTCGGATGCAAAAATAGGAGATATTTTACATATATCCAAATTCCGAAATACTGCTTTATAACATCATACCCTATTTCTTTTCTTTACAGGAGGGCTTCGATGTCTTTCTCAAGAACATTCGGATCATCGACGCGTTTAACCAGAATGCCTCGCCGGTTGAGCAAAAAGACGGCCGGAAGTTGTTTGACATTATAGAGTGCAGCAGCCTGCGAGTAGACGGATTGGGGGTCATGCACACATGTCCAGGCCATGTTGGATGCCACATTCTTCCAAAGGTGAATATCCGCATCTAAGGAAACCTGATAGATTTCCAAACCTCGGCTATGATACTTTTCATAGAGTGAACCCAGCGTCAGGTTAAGCGAGGGTGCCCATTCCGTCTCATAAGCCGTGAAATTAAGAATCGTCACTTTGTCTTTTGCCATCTCCGAGAGTTTTACGCCAATACCGCGAAGATCGGGCAGTTCAATATCCAACATGTCGATTTCCCGCTTTTCTATCTGATTTAAGTCGAGGGCCTGTTGGCTACGAATCACTTTGAGCGACTGCAATGCCAGGTTATAAAGATGTTTGGCACGCGGACTTTCGGGATAGAGATGATTATAGCTGGTCGCCACAGCGCCGAACGAGCGAGAGTCTGCCTTATCGTAAGGATCGAAAAACAGCAGACCGTCGACTTGTTGGAACAAGGCATAGTATGCCGCGGTAGACATGGGTCTGGCATAAATATATTTGCGCGCCACCTGTTTATAAGCTTCAGCCATGGCAAGGGTTCGCCGCCGATACGCCGTGTCGGAAAGGACGCCGGAGCGATATTCACTGCGTATGCGACTCATCTCCTGATCAGCATCCAACTGAGCGAGCGTAATCTCTTTGATAGCCGCACTGTTTTCGGATCCTTCCACCGTATAGGAGGTGGCGAACGTTTTAGCATCGGCTGTAAAGGTGACGGTCTCGGTAGAGTCGATAGCAAAATTAATCCATTGCTTCTTTAGTCTCAATCGATAGAAATCAGGGTATCGGGGCCGTTCGGTTTTGAATGTGAATTTACCGGACGAGTTGAGTTTGACGGAGTCGATCAGCCGGATATCCGACAAGCCGATATTTTCCATGTACATGGTTTGTCCGTCAGCTCCGGCGACGATTCCAGTGACCGTAAATTCAGGCGTGCTTTCTCGACAAGCTTCCAAAGCAAACATAAAACCGTATATAACAACCCAATAGCATATTTTATTCATTTTCATACAAGCGTATTTTTTATTCATTTTTTATTCAACGGATGCAAATATACGTTATTTTATAGTTGCCGAAAAAAATTATTCGCTTACTTTTGCAACTATGATGATAAAAGAGATACGATCGATTATTGAGCAGGAGGCGGATGCTGTTCGCCGTATTCCTGTAACAGAACACTATACGGAAGCGGTAGATTTGATTGTAAAGCATGTTCACGACCAAGGAGGCAAGCTGATCACAAGCGGTATGGGCAAAGCGGGACAGATTGCGATGAATATCGCAACAACGTTCAGTTCAACAGGGACGCCGGCATTCTTCTTGCATCCCAGCGAAGCACAGCATGGCGATCTGGGCATTGTCTGCCCGAACGACGTGATGCTGCTGGTCTCAAATTCGGGAAAGACACGCGAGCTGTTGGAGCTGGTACAGCTAACACGGGGACTGGTAGAAGATATACCGTTTATTGTAATCACGTCCGATCCGGAAAGCCGGTTAGCCCAAGAGGCTGCCGTATGCCTCCCGACCGGAGCGCCGAAAGAGGTGTGTGCACTGGGATTGACACCCACAACATCAACCACCGTCATGACGGTGATCGGTGATGTATTAGTTGTCGGAACCATGAAACGTATCGGATTCACGAATACCGATTATGCCAAACGGCATCATGGGGGGTATCTGGGGTCGAAGAGCCGTCGGCAAAGCAGAATGGAACAGGAGGAGTCATGCGGCAGGTGATCGGTATCGGCGAAACGATTCTGGATATAATTTTTCAGGACAACCGGCCGCATGTTGCGGTGCCGGGCGGCTCAACATTTAATTCGATGGTCTCATTGAGTCGGATCGGGATTCCCGTCTCGTTCACGAGCGAATTAGGCGAAGACCGGGTCGGGAAAATGATTTGCGATTTTATGAAGTCGAACGGGATGACCACTGACTTCATGGATTGCTCTCCGGATATGAAGAGTCCGGTCTCTTTAGCTTTCCTGTCCGAGGACAAAGATGCCGAATATCTCTTTTATACGCAACATCCCTCCAAACGTCTGAACGGCCATCTCCCGATGATTCATCCGGATGACATTCTGATCTTCGGCTCTTACTATGCGCTGAATCCTGTTATGCGTGAGCGGGTAACGGAAATTGTCGAATACGCCAAAGCACAGCGGGCCATCATCTATTATGATCTGAACTTCCGTAAGGCACATGCGCATGAAGCGATTCAACTCCGCCCGACGGTAATGGACAATTATGAATTTGCGGATATCGTCAGAGGATCGGACGAAGATTTTATGAATTTATACCGGAAATCGGACACGGACGATATTTACCGGAACGAAGTAAAATTCTACTGTAAACGACTGATTACGACACATGGAAAGGACGGCGTGAATCTATATACGGAAGAGGGAAAAATACATTATGACGTGCAACCTCTGACACCGGTCAGTACGATCGGTGCCGGCGATAATTTCAATGCCGGCATCGTCTATGGCCTCATCAAATACGGCATCGGATATCACGATTTATCACGACTGAGCGAGATGGTATGGAGCAAGATCATTCGTTGCGGTATGGAGTTCGCGGCCGATGTGTGCGGGAGCTTTTCCAATTATGTCTCGCCCGAATTTGCGAAGGAGAGGAGGCTTGATTAAAATGTTTTTGCTGATCAAGCCTTTCTCGACATTATTTTTTCAGCTTTTCTTTCAGGTATTTCCCTGTATATGACTGTTCGCAGGCGGCAATATCGTGAGGCGTACCTGCACAGACTACTTGCCCGCCCGCTTTCCCTCCTTCGGGGCCTAAATCGATGATATAATCGGCACATTTGATGACGTCGGGGTGATGCTCGATGATTACGGCCGTGTGCCCCCGGTCGATCAGGGCGTTAAACGCTTTGAGCAACGTCTTGATATCGTGAAAATGAAGCCCCGTCGTCGGTTCGTCAAACACGAACATGGTAGGCGCCTGCTTTTCCTGACTCAGGTAATACGCGAGCTTGACACGCTGGTTCTCGCCTCCCGAAAGAGTCGAAGAGGTCTGTCCCAACTTGATATATCCGAGCCCTACCTCTTGCAGAGGTTTTAACTTCTTCACCACTTTCTTGGCCTGCGCATCTTTTTGCGCTCCGAAAAATTCAATTGCCTGACTTACCGTCATCTCAAGCACATCGTAGATATTCGCTCCGTGGTATTCGACCTCCAAAGTATCGACATTGAACCGTTTACCGTGGCAGGCCTCGCATTCAAGCATGATATCGGCCATAAACTGCATCTCGACCGTGATCCGTCCTTCCCCCTTGCACTCTTCGCAGCGACCGCCCTCTTTATTGAAAGAGAAATGTGCCGCCTGATAGCCCATCTGACGGGCTAAAGGCTGTTCGGCAAACAGCTTGCGTATCTCGTCGTAGGCTCCGATGTAAGTCACCGGATTGGAACGTGAGCTCTTACCGATCGAATTCTGATCTACAAATTCGATGGCTTCGATCCGGCGGATATCTCCTGTGATCGACGCACATTCGACCGATGCCGGCGCATCGTCAAGTAAACGCTTCACACCTTCGTAAAGAATGTCGCGTACAAGCGAGCTCTTACCCGACCCGCTGACACCCGTAACAACAGTCATCACATGCAGCGGAAACTTTACATCTACCTGTTTCAGATTATTCTTACGCGCCCCTTTAATCTCAATATATTCATTCCACGGACGTGTATAAGGAGGCGTTTCGATCTGCTCCTCCCCCGTCAGATAACGTACAGTATGGCTGTCGGTCTGTTGCCGTAATCCGTTTACGGCACCCTGGTAGACGACCTCGCCCCCTAACCTTCCCGCCGCCGGACCGATATCGATGATATAGTCTGCCGCACGGATGATCTCCTCGTCATGCTCTACGACGACGACCGTATTGCCTAGCGCCTGTAATTGGCGAAGCACCTTGATTAGCATATCGGTATCACGCGAGTGCAGTCCGATACTCGGCTCGTCGAGGATATAGAGCGACCCGACAAGACTGCTCCCCAACGAAGTAGCTAAGCTGATGCGCTGGCTCTCACCTCCCGAAAGGGTGGCCGACAAACGGTCGAGCGTCAGATAGCCCAGCCCGACATCGAGCAGGAATTGCAGCCGGTTATTAATCTCCGTCAGCAGACGTTTGGC
This sequence comes from Tannerella forsythia, assembly GCF_001006485.1. Taxonomy (GTDB): domain Bacteria; phylum Bacteroidota; class Bacteroidia; order Bacteroidales; family Tannerellaceae; genus Tannerella; species Tannerella forsythia. The sequence continues at coordinate 60,614 of NZ_JUET01000030.1, read as the reverse complement.
AATGATTGTATCGGCTTCGCTCAGTTCCAGCCAGTCGAAGAATGTCTTTACTTCATTTACCGGCATCGTGACCAGTTCGGCCATATTCTTCCCGCCGACCTGTACATGAAGCGCCGAAGGTTTCAGCCGGCTGCCCTTGCAGGCCGGACATGTCGTTTTGCCTCGATATCGCGCCAACATGACACGGTACTGTATCTTGTACTGATTGCTTTCGACAAACTTGAAAAAGTCGTCAATGCCATGGACACCTCGTGCGCCGTGCCACAGCAGTTCCTTCTCCTTCGCTGTCAGCTCGAAGTAAGGCCGGTGTATCGGGAAATCGTGTTTAACCGCAGCATGGATAAAATCGCGCAACCACTCGCCCATCACTTCGCCTTTCCAGCAGACGACAGCGCCCTCGTAGATCGACAGACTTTTATCCGGTACCACCAGATCTTCATCGATGCCCAGCACCTTCCCGAATCCTTCACATGTGGGACAGGCGCCCAGCGGATTGTTAAAGTTGAACATCATCTCGGTCGGCTCCTCGAAAACTATCCCGTCAGCCTCGAAACGTTTTGAGAACTCGAACACTTCGGGCGATTCCGTCCGATAGACTTTCAGCCGACAAGTGCCCTGCCCTTCGTAAAAAGCAGTCTCAACGGAGTCGGCTAAACGGTTTTTCAGCAGTTTGTCGTCCGAGACCTCTAACCGGTCGATCAAAATCTCGGCATCCTTCGTGTCCGTCAGTCCGGCATCATCGAGTACTTCCTGTATGCGATAGATTTTCCCATCGATTTCAAGTCGTGTATAGCCCTCTTTCCGGAGGATTTCAAGCTGTTCTTTGAGCGTCCGCCCTTCAGGCAGAACGACCCGAGCATAAACGGCAAAACGTATACCGGTAGGGTAGGACAACGCCTTTTTCACCACATCGGAGACTTGATGCTTCTTCACTTTCTGCCCCGAAACGGGCGAAATCGTTTGTCCCAGCCGGGCATACAGCAAGCGGAGATATTCGTAAATCTCGGTCGATGTACCGACTGTCGAGCGCGGGTTACGGACACTGACCTTCTGCTCGATGGCAATTGCCGGCGGAATACCTTTGATGTAATCGCATTCAGGCTTGCTCATGCGTCCCAGAAACTGACGGGCGTAAGCCGAGAGGCTCTCCACATAGCGTCGCTGGCCTTCGGCATACAACGTATCGAATGCTAACGACGACTTGCCGCTGCCTGACAGTCCGGTAATCACTACGAACTTATCGCGCGGAATCTTGACATCGATATTTTTCAAATTGTTGACACGCGCCCCCTTGATCAGGATGTACCCGTCTTCTTCTTTTTCTTTCACCGTCTTCTTTGCCATCATGCAATCATTCAAATTGAACCGGCAAAGGTAACGATTTTTCAAGAAACAGGGGCGCGCCTTTCAGGCCTCTTACGACGACGCACGCGGTGCATCTTCAAGAGTAGCCGTCAGCAGCTTCCATACCTTTTCGACCGAATCGATACGAACGGCTTCGTCGGGAGAATGCGGGAACCGGATGTCCGGCCCGAACGAAATCATATCCATATCAGGATATGCCTCCTGAATGATTCCGCATTCGAGACCCGCATGCATCACCGATACGACCGGCTTTTGCCCGAAAAGTTTTTCGTACGTCGTTTCCATCGTCCGCAGAATCGGTGAATCGATGTTCGGTTGCCAGCCACCGTAGACGTTGTCGTATTCTACTTTGGCGCCGGCCATCGAGAAGACACTTTCGAGCGACGAGCAAACAGACTCCCTACGGCTCTCCGATGAGCTTCGTACAAGAATCTTCACATCGATCGCCCCGTTTTCCGCCTTCACGACAGCCAGATTCGATGAGGATTCTACCGTCCCCGGAAAATCGTTTAACATACTGATGACCCCATTCTGGCAACCTTCTACGGCATTGATCAGATCGTCCTGAATCTCTTCAGGGATTAGCGATGACGGCGCTTCGGTCATCTCGGCCGTAAGACAGAGGCTTTCCTCGATTCCCTTATATTCGGAGCGGTATAAATCCTGATAGTCGGCAATAAATTCCCACAGAGCTTCGATATTGTCGGCGGGAAGGGTGATCACGGCCGTTGCTTCGCGAGGGATCGCATTGCGCAGCGAGCCGCCGTCGATTGTAGCTAACCGTGCGCCATAGTCACACACAGCCACTTTCAGCAAGCGGAACATCAGCTTATTGGCATTTGCGCGACCAAGGTGAATATCAACACCCGAATGGCCGCCTTTCAGTCCCGTAAGCAGAATTTTTACGGCCACATCCCCTTCGATGGGTGGCGCTCCATCCTGATAACGGAAAGAAATATTCAAGTCTATACCGCCGGCACAGCCCACATATAACCTCCCCTCCTCTTCCGAGTCGCCATTGAGCAGAATGCGTCCTTTCAGAAAACCGGGTTTCAAGCCGGAGGCGCCATCCATCCCTACTTCTTCATCGATCGTGAACAGAGCTTCGAGCGGGCCGTGCTTCAACGTTTTGTCCGACAATACCGCCATGGCTAATGCCATCCCCATGCCGTTGTCGGCGCCGAGCGTCGTCTCACGAGCCGTCACCCATTCGCCATCGACATACGCATCGATCGGGTCCGTCAGAAAATCATGCACTACCGACGCATTCTTCTGCGGCACCATATCGACATGGGATTGCATGATGACGGTTTCACGGTCTTCATATCCCGCCGTAGCCGGCTTGCGTATCAACACATTGCCTGTCGCATCCTGAAGCGTTTCCAGACCCTGTTCTTTGCCGAACGTTTTCAGATATTCCGTCACTTGTTGGGTATGTCCCGTCGGACGCGGGATTTGCGTCAGGTCATAAAAATATCCCCAAACGGCTTGCGGTGAAAGTAATTTGATTTCTTTTGCCATGATTTTAGATATGAATGATGTATTTCTCTGCAAACGTAGACAAAAAATCTGAGATATGCTAACGAAGTCTTGATGAAGGTTGTCATTGGTCTGCCTGATAGTCTTTTCGCGGTATATCATTCTTCTTGTTTCAAGGAGGGAGAAGAAGGCCCTCAACGACTCTTTCTCCGAAAAAAAACGACGCGTTCACGATTAATTGTCAATAATTTTCTACCTTTGTCCGAATTTTAAGAAGTTAGATGTTTTTAGACGTAACGAAAGAAACAAAGATGAATGTAATTGAAAAGACGATTGATTTAGGTGATGGAAGGATCATCACCATCGAAACCGGGAAGTTGGCCAAGCAGGCTGATGGTTCCGTAACTGTCCGAATGGGAAGCACAGTGCTGTTGGCCACGGTTTGTGCGGCAAAAGACGCAGTGCCCGGTACGGACTTTATGCCGCTTCAGGTAGATTATAAGGAGAAATTTGCGGCATTTGGCCGTTTTCCCGGCGGCTTTACGCGCAGAGAAGGGAAAGCCTCCGACTATGAAGTGCTCACCTCTCGATTAGTCGACCGCGTACTCCGTCCGTTGTTCCCGGACGATTATCATGCTGAAGTATTTGTAAACATCATACTTTTCTCTGCCGACGGTGAAGATATGCCGGACGCATTGGCCGGACTGGCCGCCTCGGCAGCCCTCGCCGTTTCCGACATCCCGTTCGGAGGACCGATCTCGGAAGTGCGTGTGGCACGTGTCGACGGCCAATTTATCATCAACCCGACCTTTATGCAACTCGAAAAGGCCGATATCGACATCATGGTCGGCGCCACGTATGACAATATCATGATGGTAGAAGGCGAGATGAGCGAAGTGCAGGAGAGCGAGATGCTCGAAGCCATCAAGGTGGCGCATGAAGCCATCAAAAAGCACTGCCTCGTTCAGAAAGAGCTCGAAGCTGCATGCGGAAAAACGGTTAAACGTGAATATTGCCATGAGGAGAACGACGAAGACCTGCGTAAGAAAGTACACGACGACCTCTATGCCAAAGCGTATGCGATCTCCGTTTCGGGACAGGGCAAACAAGAACGTGCCGAAGCTTTTGAAAAGATCGTAGAAGAATTCAAAGCTCAATATACGGAAGAAGAGTTGGAGACGAAAGGGGCGCTGATCGACCGTTACTACCACGACGTGGAAAAAGAAGCCATGCGTCGGGCTATCCTCGACGAAGGCAAGCGCCTCGACGGTCGGAAAACAACCGATATCCGCTCCATCTGGATCGAAACCGACTGTTTGGCTGGGCCTCACGGAGCCGCAATCTTTACACGCGGTGAGACACAGTCGCTCACAACCGTCACATTGGGTACGAAGAATGATGAGAAAATTGTTGATGACGTGTTGAATCAGGGACGTGACCGTTTCCTGCTACACTACAATTTCCCGCCTTTCTCGACCGGTGAAGCCAGACCGCAACGCGGTGTGGGACGTCGCGAGGTAGGACACGGAAACCTTGCCCACCGTGCACTCAAGCGGATGATCCCGAATGACTATCCGTATGTCGTGCGTGTCGTTTCGGATATTCTCGAGTCTAACGGTTCGTCGTCGATGGCGACCGTCTGCGCCGGGACGTTGGCGTTACGGGATGCCGGTGTGCCTCTCAAGAAGCCGGTATCGGGGATTGCGATGGGGTTGATTTCGGAAAACAAAGGGACGAACTATGCGATTCTTTCCGATATCCTCGGCGATGAAGACCATCTCGGCGACATGGACTTTAAAGTGACCGGTACGAAGGACGGTATTACAGCGACCCAGATGGATATCAAGGTGGACGGACTTTCATACGAGATTCTTGAAAAGGCCCTTGCACAAGCCAAGGAAGGACGTATGCATATCCTCGGAAAGATTACCGACGCTCAGCCCGAAGCACGTGCCGAACTTAAGCCTCATGCGCCACGCATCGAGACACTGATTATCGGAAAAGAATTTATCGGTGCGGTAATCGGCCCGGGAGGGAAGATTATCCAGGGGATTCAGGAGAAGAGCGGGGCAACAATCTCGATCGAAGAGGTCGACAATCAAGGCATTGTTGAGGTCTCGGCAACGAATAAAGAATCGATCGATGCTGCAATGCGTGCCATCAAGGCCATCGTTGCCGTACCCGAAGTAGGAGAAGTGTATGAAGGTAAGATTTCATCCATCATGCCCTATGGCGCTTTTGTCGAATTCATGCAGGGCAAAGACGGTCTGCTGCACATCTCGGAGATCGACTGGAAACGTCTGGAAACGGTCGAAGAAACAGGACTGCGTGAAGGCGACAGCATCACGGTGAAGCTGGTCGATATCGATCCGAAGACAGGCAAGTTCAAACTCTCTCGCAAAGTATTGATGCCGAAACCTGAAGGATATAAGGAAGCGGAACGTCCCGCACGTCCGCCACGTCAAAACAACAACGGAGGCCGTCGTGACAATGGAGGCCGTCCGCATCGCGAAAATCATCGCGGAGGCAACCAATAATCACAGATGTTTATAACATGGTATGGAAAATGATGGTGATTGTTTTCCTGCAAATAAAGAGAGGCCACCTCAAAACGAGACGCCTCTTTTTTTAAGAGGCTGTCTTTGCTTTTGAGACAGCCTCACTTTGGGTTAAAAAAGATTTCGTTATATTTTTGCGCGTCAAGTTTCGGCGATGGCCGGCTTTTTCTTCCGGATAGCATCCCAAAGCGCGAAACCGAGCAGTCCTATCAGGACGATCCCCACAATGATTGAGCCGGTCATGGAGATTTTCGCACTGCGAAGATAAACCTCATCGATGCACTTGAACTCGATCTTATGCTGACCCGCAGGCACCTTCAATCCCCGCAAGATATAATTCACCCGCACCGGCGACACTTCCTGCCCGTCGATATACGCACGCCATGTTTTGTAAAACACTTCGGAGAAGACGGCCAGACGAGGTTGCGTACTATTGCTCTCGTAGAGCAGATGACCCGGATTGACACAGTCAGTCAGACGGATCGAAGCCGCGCTGTCCGTCGCATGTTGTAACTGCTCCCAGTCGGCCAGCTTTTCTTTCCAGACCATGTCGATCACTGCTTTCTGCGACGGATCGAAGTCGTTTAAGGCAACGATTTCTTCGTCGGGCGAGTTTACCCACTGAATCTCGTTCACGAACCATACATTACCCAGCGCCCGGTCGTTCTTCTGCACCTGCGGCCCTTGCTGAGTCGGAACGATGATATAACGTGTATTGAGCATGTTCAGCACCTTCGGGTTAATGCCCTGTTGCGAGAAATGATAATCAATTATATCCTGATAACGGCGCAGCTTGGCCGGGCTGTATCCGCCGACGGATTTATGGAAATACGACGTCTCCGACTCGTTGAACGTATTTTTCGTCAAGTTCAATACCCGATAGTTCGGGTCTTTGTCCTGCAAGATGAGTTTGTCGACTTCCGTCGCCACGATCTCGCGCGATTTCTTCTTCGGCACAAAGCTGTCGTGATTCAGGAAACGCTTATCGACGGTCCACGCATCGATAAAAATCAGTACGCCGAAGATGGCCAGCAGATACCCTGTTTTATACGATGTTCTTATATACAGCCATAACGCCGCGGCCGCCAGTGCGATAAACACAAACGAGCGCCACGCGTCGGCCGATAGCAGGCTCTGACGGTCGGAGACCAAAGCCACCAGCAGATCGGGATACTGACCGAAATTCTGCGTGTCGGCCTGACTTGTAAAGCTCATCACACTGCCGCCGAACAAAGCGTAGAGCAGACACAGCCCTCCTGTGATGCCGGCCGAGATCGATAACGGACGAAGCAGCTTCTTCCGCTCGTCTTTGTATTCAAGAAACGTTTTGACGGCAAGCACGGCCAGTGCGACCATCGATACTTCCGCAATAACGAGTGCCATCGAGGGGGTACGGAACTTGTTGTACAGCGGCAGGTGATGGAACAGAAACTCATTGATCCCGGCGTTTTTCCCCCACGACAGGACGAACGAAATCAGGGTCACGGCAAGCAACCACCATCGTTCGGGCCCTTGCACGATAAGCAGCCCCAGCACAAACAGGAAGCAGACGACGGCTCCCACATAAACCGGTCCGGCCGTAAAAGGTTGGTCGCCCCAATAAGCCGGAGCGTACTGACAGAATTGTTTTCCTTGTGCGGCCTGTCCGTTACGGCTGAAGAAATGGTAACACTCCGAATCCGTGCCGATATCGTAATGCGAGCTGGCTCCGTAGAAATTAGGTATCAGCAGCGTCATCGTTTCTCCTTTGCCGTAGCTCCAGTTGAACGCATAGTCGATATCCAGTCCGGAGCTTTCTTTCTTTCCGTCGGGATCGGCTTTCAACACGGCGCCGCCGCGCATCGTCTCTTTTACGTAATCGGCCGAGTTCATCAATGAACCTAACGCCGGAGCAATAGCCAGCAAACCAACGACCAGTAGAATAGCAGACGATTTGAAATAATCGGGCAACGTATGTTCACGGATGGCATAGATCAAATAGACTACAGCCAACACAAGAATCATCATCAACAGATAGTAGCTGATCTGTTGATGACTCCAAAGTATGTTCATCCCCGTAAAAACAAGCGTGACGATGCTTCCCCAGAGATATTTCTTGCGATAGCAGAGAATAATTCCTCCGATAACGGGTGCCATCGTGGCCATCACAAGGCATTTATTCACATGTCCGGCATGAATACTGATCAGATTGAACGACGCGAACGCATAAGCGATCGCCCCGATGATACTTAACCAATGTCTGCACCCCAAAGCGATCATAAAAATGTAGAAACCGATGAGAGAGAGGAAAACCACAAAGGCGTTTCCGGAAAGGAAGTAGAGCGAGAACACACGGCTCACATAACTGAAGATGTTGAAGATCGGTGCGCCATACGCGTAATTGTGCGGCATCCCCGCAAACATACGGTTCGACCAGAAAGCGTGCTCTCCCGTTTCTTTATAGTAATCGACAAGATCTTTTCCCCAACCTTGTGCGCTCGTCACATCGCCCTGCATCAGCCCTTTATTGTCGAATACTTCCGGCGCGAAGTAAATGACGGACAGCCCTAAAAACAACAATACCGCTAAGATATGCGGCAAACTTTTTTTCAATGTATCGCTCATGATGTTCTATCTTTTCAATTCTTACATTATAATGTCGATTCACTAATAATTGTTCCCGAAAAGCTTCGCCCAATAGAAACGAAGGGCAAACCAAAGGTGTCGTATCCGGGTCGGGAATGTGCCGTAATAGTTACACATGATCCGGTAGCGCTCTTTCAACGACGCCTTGCGGTTGCGGGTTGTCATCCCCTCCGCGAGATAATGGATGAGACGCAGATGTGAATTGACAATCGCCGTGGATTGTTTCATGCAACGGATACACCAGTCAAAATCGGCAGAGAAACGGTATTGCAAATCGTACTCCGGTGCCGCCTCCCGCTTCATCACAAAGGCCTGATGACAGACCAGCATACCCGTACAGAAACTCTTCCATGTCAAATGCTCCGGCGCTTTCAGCCGACGCGCCGCCAAGAACTTCCCCTGTTCATCCACCACGTCCGTCTCTCCGTAAAGGATATCCGGCATTCCGTTCCGTTCGGCCACCTCGGTCAACCGAGCCACCGTCTCCGGCGACTGCAACGTATCACCCGCATTGAGAAACCACACGTAATCGCCTGTCGCCACCCGAAGTCCTTTGTTCATTGCATCATAAAGTCCCTTGTCCGGCTCGGATATCACTTCAAACCGAACCAATCCCGGACTTTGTGACTTGTAACTCGTAACTATCTCCATCGTCCCGTCCGTCGATGCTCCGTCGATCACAATATATTCGATCCTTGCATACGATTGTTCCGCAACGCTTCGCAACGTCCGCTCCAACACTTTCTCTGCGTTGTAAGTGACGGTGATAATGGAAAACAGAGGAGACATATATTATGACAATAGACTGTGATATAATGTTATGTGCTGTTTGGCTACGATCTCTTCGCTATAGCTTTGCTCAACCTTCTTACGTGCATTCTTCGAAAGTATTTCCGGATCAGCTTCTTCCAAAATCCAATGGATACCATTAGCTAAATCGTCTGCATTCTTATATTCTGCCACATACCCGTTCTGCCGATGATCGATCATTTCGGGAATTCCCCCCACATCGAATCCGACGCAAGGAATACCGCATGCCATAGCTTCCATAATGGTATTCGGAAGGTTATCTTCCATCGAAGGAATAACGAACAGGTCGACCGCATTATATAAATCGATCATCTTCTCCGCATCACGAATATAACCGACATGATATACCGGATAAGGCAATAAGGCTGCAATTTCTTCCGAATTTCCGCCGAAAACGACAATCAGAAGCTCATCTTTCGATATTTTTTCCCGTCGGGATAAATATTCGCAAGCCTCCTTCAGATAGTTAAAACCTTTCCGATCATCCGTCACCTTGCAAGCCCCGAATAAAAGCAATTTCTTATCTGTGGGCAGATGGAGCGATTGGCGAACTTCCGCTTTGTTTTTTTTTTCATAAACTGTACAATCAATCGCATTAGGGATGGAACAGATCCTCGATTCATGACACAGTGCGCTTTTTCGTGCCTCATCAGCGATCCATTGGCTGCAACCGAGAAACGTGATTTTTCCGGAACGATAGATTTCCGCCTTTTTCTTAAAAATACGTCGAGATAAATCCTTTTTACAGGCATGCTTTAGTTTGGCACACGCCTGACATTGTGTGTAATATTTCAAACATCCCCCGGTATAGTGACATATTCCGGTATATGCCCACTGGTCATGCATCGTCCAAACAACAGGTTTACCCAATGAGGATAATTTTGCAATGCTCTTCAAGGATAGAAAACCCTGATTGACCCAATGCAAGTGAATAACATCCGCCCATTTTACGAGAGGATGCCGGTCAATACGATATCCCGTATTGGCAATCGATACGGCAAATAAGTTATGACGTGAAAAACCGTTATTTAACCAGATAACAAGACGCTCCCATAAAAATCGGAACTTGCCGAACCACTTAGGCTGTTTCTCGTAAATACTGCAAACCCGTTCGTCGTCCGTCTGCTTATCACGTACCAGCATCTTAGCAGATATACCCTGCTTCTCTAACGCTTGCTGCAAACGCTTGCAGGCGATGGCGGCGCCCCCTTGTAACTCAAACGTACTGAGCAGGAGTATCTTCATCTTATTTTCTCGCTGCAATCACAATATAGGGTGACAAAAACTTCCCTTTGACGGGAAACAACTTGATCGCATAACTTATCATCTTTACCATCCGCCGGATCATTAAAGACGTTTTAGCCTTAGGCTCTAACCATACGATCGGTTTTCTTGTGTATTCGACACGTAAATCTTTCAAAGAGAATGTCGCCATGATTTTCTTTAATCGATCGATCTCCATCGACTTTAAATTATGTGCATCATAATTCTCTTTATCAAACCGGTGCTGTATCCATCCGTTTAGCCCTAACAAGTTGGGCAAGACAATAAGCAAAAGTCCGCCGGAAGCGAGTAAGTCTACATGCCGCAGAATTACATCCCGCGTATTGTTGAAATGCTCGATAAATCCCAAAGAGAAAACAATATCATATTTTCTGTCCGTAGAAAAGTTAAAAAAATCCTGTTCGATACAGGCAATCGTATCGGGTTTTATGTCATTGACACGCTCCGTTTCACGGACCATCTCTTCATCGATATAGAAATCCAACAGCGATACCGAACATCCGTATTTTTGATGAAAATATGCGGACATCGTTCCCGGAAAACCTCCGATCTCAATAAATGACTTATGGTTTAAATCTTTGGGAAGAAAACGGTCAAAAAACATCTTCTGCGGTACTTTTCCGTATTGATAGTTTTTCCAGTATGTTTTCCAGAAAGAGCGATCGGTCAGATTGTTATTCATTGTTGTTTACTTATTACATAATTAAACGCATCTATGTACCGCTGGCTAACGGTTTCTAAATTTATTTTTTCTTTTATTACCCGATATGAAGCCTCTCCCATAACTTTTGCTTTTGCTCTATCTGATAAAACCAAGTCGATTTTATAAGCGAGGCTATCAACGTTGCCTTCTTGAAAGATGTACCCATTTACCCCATCTGTTATCAGGTCTTTTTCTGTTCCGTCACAAACGGAGCAAATTACGGGTAAAGAGAAACACATCGCGTCGTTAATCGAGAGGCCTCCCATACCCGCCAACACATATACACTCGATTCGTGCATATATTGTCCCAATGTCAGAGGATCATAAATTGCTCCCGTAAAGACAGTTCTGTCTTCTAATCCGAGTTGTAGGACTTGTTGTTCCAGTGTTTGTCTTTCAGGGCCATCTCCAATAATGACCAGTTCGGTATCCGGATATTTTTCGGATATTTTCTGAAAAGCCTCAACCAGCAAATCTACCTTTTTCCATTTCACCAATCGTCCGATATGAAGAATACGCGGACATACTTTGAGCATTGGAAGTGTTGATATCACTTTTTCACGCTGCTCAAATAATGCATCTGTATCCGATGTGTTATAGCGAACAAAGATATCTTCCCTCTTTACTCCATAAGAAGGAAGAACATCGTATGCACAAGAAGCATAGTTGACTGTTGCATCTGCCTTTTTGTAGATATACCGCCGTATCCACATCGTTAATATGGCACGGAGATAAAACCACAATCCGTGACTTTGTAGCTCCATGTTTTCATTGTATACCGGATGCTCCTTGAAATAGCCCAGCTTTCCGAAAGGAGGGGTTTGAAAAGGAATTTCCTGTAGAATTAGTCGAATCTTATTCTTCCTCATAAGTTTGAGAATACTCCGGTCAAAAAACAGATGCAAAAAATAAGGCCATCCGATCATCAGAATACCCGGTTTCTCCTCCAATAAAATATGTTTCAGATCAATCAAGGCAGGTTTACCGTACCATTTGATCTTTGAGCGACTATAACAAATTCGATAGGACGTTTTTTTTGCCTCAGCACGTTTTACTCCCGTTCCGACTGTCTTGTCATCGTTTTGAGGTAAAAGCATTATCAGGTCACATCCTTTTGACACGATTCGCTCCAATAAAGGATGTGTGTAAGACGGAATGGTTACATTTACATAGATGACTTTCATCTTTTAAGAAAGCTGAAAAGAGTTAACAATCCGCTCGCAAGCCTTTCCGTCGCCATATGGGTTGACCGCCCGGCTCATTTTTTCGTAATATTGGGCATCGTCCAGCAAAGACGAAACTTCCGAGACAATCTTATCATAATCCGTTCCGACCAGCTTGACTGTTCCGGCTTCCAGCGCTTCAGGACGCTCCGTCGTATCACGCATAACGAGTACCGGCTTACCCAGCCCGGGGGCTTCCTCCTGTATGCCTCCGCTGTCGGTCAGGACAATATGGCTTTTCTCCATCAGATATACGAACGACAAGTATTCCAGCGGCTCGATAAAGAATAAGTTGGATTGACAATTCTCTCCGAAAATCTCTTTGATCGGTTTCCGAACATTCGGATTCAGATGCATCGGATAAACGAAATCGACATCCGGATATTTCTCGCTCAACATTTTAATCGCCCGGCAGATATGTAGAAACCCATCACCGAAGTTTTCGCGCCTGTGCCCGGTGATAAGCACAAGGCGACGCCCTTCTTCCGTCACCAATCGGCCTGTATCATAGCCTGCGGCCTTCAGCTCTTTCTCGAGTGATAATTGTAAAGGAACATCGTCTTTCATCTTATTGACTACGGCATAGAGCGCATCAATCACGGTATTACCGGTGACGAGAATACGGCTCTTGTCGATGCCTTCACGCAGCAGATTCTCCCGGCTTAACGGTGTAGGAGAGAAGTGGTATGTTGCAATCCGGCCTGTAATCTGCCGGTTCATCTCTTCGGGCCACGGACTGTAAATGTTATGTGTCCGCAGTCCTGCTTCCACATGCCCTACCGGTATTTGTTGATAGAATGCTGCCAAAGCAACAGCCATCGAAGTGGTTGTATCGCCATGTACCAGCAGCACATCCGGTTGGGTCCGGGTTAAGATATCACGCATACCGGAAAGGATTCGGGCTGTGACATCATACAAATCCTGCCCCGGCTTCATGATGTTCAAGTCGTAGTTCGGAACAATCCCGAAAATGTTTAGCACCTGATCCAACATCTCCCGATGTTGGCCCGTTACACAGACCAACGTTTCATATTGATCGGGATGTTTTCGGAATTCCTGCACAAGCGGAGCCATCTTGATCGCCTCGGGACGTGTCCCGAAGACTAACATTACTCTTTTCATCATCTTACTTTTTGAATATCCCGCAGAAATCAAGTATCACTTTCTGTTCGTTCCATGCCAACGTCTTGAATTCTTTGTGCGCAACAAGGAAAACGACAATGTCCGCCCGCTCATAAGCCGCTTGGTAGTCCGTCAACTTAAAGATCGGGTGTTCGTGTATGTTGGGTTCTACAATCAGCAGATTTTCCGGCTCGGATTGCATGACTTTTTGGGTAATATACTTTGCCGGACTTTCCCGCAGGTCGTCGATATTCGGTTTAAAGGCCAATCCCATAATCGCCACGACAGGCTTACGCGAACGTTTCATCTCATATTCCAACATGGTGTTTTTGATTTTTTCCGCACACCAGAAAGCTTTATAGTTATTGAGTTCGCGCGATTTGGCAATTAACTGTGACTCTACCGGAAATTCCGAAGTCAGAAAGTACGGATCGACCGCTATACAATGTCCGCCGACACCGCAACCCGGCTGCAGGATATTCACCCGAGGATGCTTATTGGCCAGCTCGATCAGCTCCCAAACATTGATTCCGGCCTTGTCGCAAATCAGAGACAGTTCGTTGGCAAAAGCGATCTGTACATCGCGCGACGAGTTTTCCGTCAGCTTACACATCTCGGCCGTCTTGGCATTCGTCTTATGCAGATTACCTTTCACGAAGAGCGTATAAAACTCCATGGCCTTTTGCGTCGAAGCCTCATCAATCCCCCCGATCACCCGGTCGTTATATTCCAGCTCATAAAGGAGATTGCCGGGCAGTACTCTTTCCGGACAATAAGCCATGTAAATGGCTCCTTCCAATTCCGGGCGTTCGGCGTAAACGAGCTGTTTCATTTTATCGGTCGTCCCTACCGGTGAGGTCGATTCGATAATCAGTAGACTGCCTTTCTTCAACAGGGGAATAACCGAACGTATCGCCGTTTCAACATACGAAATATCCGGCTCATGATTGCCTCTGAAAGGTGTCGGAACGACAATCAGGTATACGTCGCCCTCTTCCGGCCGCATCGTTGCGCGCAAATGTCCGCTTCGCACGACTTGTTCAACCACTTCCGACAATCCCGGCTCTACGATGTGCGTCTCACCCTTATTCACCGATTCGACCACCCGTTCATTGATATCGACACCAACCACCGTCAGTCCCTTTCCGGCCAGCATCGCCGCCGTCGGAAAACCGATATACCCTAAACCGATACAAATAATTTTGTTCATTGTTTCTGTCTGTTTCTTATCTATTACGGATGCCAACACATCCCTTAATTCTCGTTTGTTTATTTTCCAGTGGCTGCCTGTTCCTGCAGTCTCTCCTCCCTCAAATTGCAGGTCTTTCTTAAAGAAATAAATTCTTTTTCTTATGGATAAAACCACTATGCGCTATCGTTTCTGAATGTTTAAAGAAAAGTCACCGGCTTTTAATTAATAAAATAAATTCAAATAATCTTTAAAAACATACAGTTTGCCACGGGAAGCCCCTGTAATTTCTTTTAGTATCCGCAAATCTTCCATCCTAACAATAAGCTCATAAGCGGTCTTGAGCGATTTTCCTGTAACCTCCGCCACTTTTTGAGCATCAATAACCGGAGTTCGGTAGAGAAAATCGATTACTCTGTCGGCATCTTTACCTTTTGTACCCAGTTCTTTTATCTTCGACTCAGTATGTTTTTGAAGCTGTAGAATTTTGTCGAATGTTTCTACTCCTTTCCGGGCAGTCTCAATAACACCTCTCAGAAAGAATTTCAGCCACTGATTAAGGTCGTTATGTGTGCGTACTCGCATTAAGTTATCGTAATAGAGTGTCCGATGCTTCTCAAAGAAATCAGACAAATACAGAACAGGTTGCTTCAGGATACCTCTGCTGACTAAATAAAGAGTAATCATTAAACGTCCCACACGGCCATTTCCGTCTAAAAATGGATGGATCGTCTCAAATTGATAGTGTATGATTGCGATTTTTAACAAATCGGGCAAAGGATTGAGACTATCGTTGGCAAATCTTTCCAAATCGGACATCAATTCCGGCAAACTGGTATGTATCGGGGGCACAAAAACAGCATCGGCCAAAGAAACTCCACCAATCCAGTTTTGGCTGCTTCGGTATTCACCGGGAAGTTTATGTTCACCACGTACCCCCTGCAGCAGAATTTTATGGATTTGCCGTATCAGACGTGACGAGAACGGCAATGTATGCAAGAGATTTATCCCTTCATTCATGGCTGAAATGTAGTTACGAGTTTCTTCCCAACCGTCTCTCCGCTCGGTCTCGATTTCTTCCCTTTTCAGAAAAGCCTCTTCGATGTTCGTCTGTGTACCTTCTATCTTAGTCGACTGTGTTGCTTCCTTGGCGACGTGCATACGGACAAAGAAGTCAATGTTCACATATTCCGAATACATATCAAGGCGTCCCAAATGGCGGTCTGCTTGACTGAGCAATTGAAATACATTCATGTCCGAGAATTTCCATGCTCTATTAATCGGCTCGGGCTGAAAACTTTTGTAGTAGCCTTGATTGATATAGGTTCCTGATTTGAAATTCTCCATTGAAATTATTTTTTCTTACTTTTTGCCGAAAAACGAAAATAATGATGTGCCTTATTTTACTTTTTGCCGAAAAACGAAAATAATGATGTGCCTTATTTTACTTTTTGCCGAAAAACGAAAATAATGATGTGCCTTATTTTACTTTTTGTCTTGTTATCCCATTCATGCGGAGTAACAGCATCGCCGCTGTCGGAAAACCGATATACCCTAAACCGATGCAAATAGTTTTGTTCATTGTTTCTGTCTATTCTTTATCTATTACAGATTCCAACACATCCTTTATTCTCGTTTGTTTATTTTCCAGTGGCTGCCTGTTTCTGCAGTCTATCCTTCCTCAAATTGCAAAGATTCCTCTTTTTCTTTAAAAACGCTTCCATACTATTCCGAAGACATGATAACTTGCCAGTACCCGGATTTATTATTTCCTACACGCATCAGCACCCCTTTTTCTTTAAGTTTATTGGTATGATCTACTATCTTACGACGCGATATTCCCAACGCTTCAGACAAATCGGATAACGTCATTCTGTTATTTTCGCGTAATAACGACATGATTTTTTTTTGTTTTTCGGATAAGCTATCGGTGACCTTATCGGTGACCTTATCGGTGACCTTATCGGTGACCTTATCGGTACGATTCAAAAGAAGACGAACCGTAAACAGGTGCTTATTCACATAGAACAACGGTTGTGGTAATCCGTTATCGACACATTCTTTAATGATGCGAATCGTTCCACGCCCCCAATTCTCTATTTGCCCGGATTTATAAAAAGTATCCGCAATCAAGAAATTACGAGGAATCGAATTATGGACGTTCTTAAGGTCTTCTACCGTGATTTCCCCCGGTAGCTTACCATCGTTCATGATCTCCAATTTATCGGGATATACGCGAATCTGAATATTGGAAGTAATCATATAATCACGATGGATAACGGCATTAAGCACCGCTTCACGCAAAGCCTCATAGGGATATTCCAGTTTTTCGCGTCGATAAATCCCTTCATACGAAATGGGACTGAGCAAATATTTGGTTCGCAGGATATCTAAAGACAAATCGACTTGTCTGAACAGGTTTCCTTCCACGATATCGCTGGTAAGGATCTCCGCTTCATTCAAAAATTTTCCAATCCTGATTCGGGCTTGAAGAAAATATTTTTGCGGATTTTTAGCAAACAACAACACCGCGGCCCGTTTGTATTTATCTCCTTTGATCAAATTGAGTTTCTGCAAAATCATCTTTGACTTTTCTTCTTTAACATAAGGCAAGCGATCTCTGGCCAATATTTTAAAACGCTCTATCGTTTCCAAATCCAATTCTTCCTCCGTAAAATCATCCACCTCAATTTCCTCCCAGGTAACCCCGTGTTTTTTGAGTAGAAATTCGGACAACTGAGGCCCCTGCAGTTCAGTCGTTACGCTTCCACTCCGTATATAGTAGTGACCGTGATATGAAATCGGGACAATACTCGGATGCACGGTAAGGACAATATACCGTTTTCCACCCTCATCTCTTATTTTAACAACCGGTAGAATCCCTGTTTTTTGATTAATCAGATTAGGCAATGTTTCCAATAATTTTTCAGCGTTGTCCAATCCGATAACCACACCTTCATCATTGACTCCCAGATACAAAAAACCACCTTCACTATTGCTGAACGCCGATATGTAACGGATATATTCTTCACGCCACGAAGATTTAAATTCCGTATTTTGGTTTTCATGCATCATCCTTTAGCTCTTTATATGCCGCTGACACCTCGCTCCCCATAATTGACGGTTCCGGTGTGCTCTATGTCAAATAGCCCCCCCCGTACTGTCCGATTGATGTATGTTCCCAGTTTGAAATTTTCTACAAGACTTGTTTCTCTTACTTTTTGCCACACAAAATACAACTACAACTATATTTCTTTCAGGTATAACACTTTGCACAACCTATAACATTTCCTCCCATTTATATAAACAATAAATCCTCCATATTTTCCCCCAATTCTCATTTTTTCCAGAACAATAATTATCATATTCTTTCAGTAAGGGGTCTATTGGCATAGACGTTATGGCACTCAATTTCTTTGTTAAAAAAACCTCATCAAACGCTCTTTTTAGATCTGTTTGTTGCCACATTTCTTGGGGAGAGACAAAGCCCATCTTATCTTCTCTATTTATAATATAGTCAACCACTGTCCCTGC
This sequence comes from Tannerella forsythia, assembly GCF_001006485.1. Taxonomy (GTDB): domain Bacteria; phylum Bacteroidota; class Bacteroidia; order Bacteroidales; family Tannerellaceae; genus Tannerella; species Tannerella forsythia. Next base: position 42,722 of record NZ_JUET01000030.1, on the reverse strand, counting down.
TGCACTAATTCTTTCAATTCTTTTATTTATAAAATTATCTATTTTCAAACTAGTAGATAAAGATAAAGCAAACTCAACTATTCGATAATCTAAAAAAGGTACTCTAGCCTCAATCCCAAAAGCCATTGAATTTCTATCTTCATAACGTAAATATTCCCTTAGTGGGGTTTTCGTTATTCCCGATAAACAATGCTCCGGAAAATTATTATTAAAAAGACAAGCCCTCAAAATATGTCTACATATCAAGCTAAAAGGAATTCGTCTTCTTTTAGAGAAGAGATGAACTTCTCTGAAAAATTTACTTATACGCCCCTGCAATAAAAGTTCCGCAAAAAACACAAAATAATCATTGGTATATCCCCCAAATAATTCATCTGCTCCTTGCCCATTCAATACAACTTTCACAGAAGCCGTTTGCATTTGCATATATTTATATATATAAAAACCAGAATAGGCAGACAATGATCTAAATGGTTCTTCCATATGGTACATCATATCATATGAATCTTTCAGGAAATCCGTAGGATTTGGATATATATAATGGGCATTCAAATTATAATATTGCACACTCTCATCTATATATTTTTTTTCACTAAACCTTTCATCTTCAAATACAGCTGAAAAACATTGTGGTTTACACCCTAATTTACTCATTACACCAACAATTAAATTTGAGTCTAATCCTCCACTAAGCAAGGCTCCAACTTCCACATCAGACTGTATATATTGCTTCACTGAATCTTCAAAAAGTAAAGAAAAATGCTCTACTGCCTCATTTATGTCTGTAATAGTTTGTTGTGGAGTAAACGACCAATATTTTTCAATCTCTATACGGCCTTTGGATAATATCAAAAGATGAGCTGGTTCTAACTCTTTAATATTACAAAAAAAAGTCTCTTCTGTATTATTTAAGAAACAGCTTTGCAAATAATTACGAACAACATTCTTATTTATTACGTCTAAAGAAGTATCTAAAGCTCTAATAAATTTCAATTCACTGCCAAAACAAAAAGAACCATTTCCCGTTATTGTATAATAAAGAGGTTTTATGCCAAAACGATCTCTTGACAAAATAATTTCATCTTTCTTTTTATCATAAATAGCTAATGCCCACATACCATTAAATTTGGCAAAGCATCCTTTCCCCCATTCTACATACGAGTATAATACAACTTCTGTGTCAGAATCCGAGTGAAAGTGATATCCTTTACACTCCAATTCATCGCGTAAATTTTTATAGTTATAAACTTCACCATTATATGTTATTACATAATTTCCATCATCAGATAAAAAAGGTTGATGTCCTTTAGATGTGATGTCTAATATTGACAACCTCCGATGACCAAATATAAAATTTGTCGTACTTTCAGTCAATAGATGTGGCAATTTCCGAAAATGATCAATCGTTTCATCTCCCCTATAAGAGTGAAATTGTCTTCCCTGATTCAACATAACAAAGCCTTCATCATCGGGACCTCTATGTCTAATTAATCTATGTGCCCTATAAAAATCAGAAACTAAAATATGAGCTGAACTCGAGATATACCCTGTTATTCCACACATCTTATTATAATTCTTTTATCCATTCTAATACATTTGCAAAGTTGACATCAAATGCCCATTTCTCTCTATCTTCAAAAACATTTCTTCGCATAGTATCAAGAGTATCAGGATTAGACATGTATTTTATAGCTTCTATTAACCCATTCATATCTTTATAATAAACAGCTCTTCCATAGTTATTCTCATTAATAATATCAAATGCATCACCTAATGGTATAGAAGCTAACACAGGTAGTCCCATATTAATATATTCAAATAATTTGGAAGGAACACAAGCGCCCCAATAATCTCCTCTCAGAGAGAGAAAACCAATATCGGCACTCTTTGACATTGTTATTATATATTGATCGTGAGACATCATTGGCAATAACTTAATCCTATCAGACTTATCATATTTCAACATTGGTGTATAATTTTCATATTTACCAATAAATATTCCCTCTACGTTTGTCGTTTTCAAAATAGCTTCCGCCAATATTTCAGGCGATTGCTCTTTCGCCAATACCCCACCATAAAGAATTCTAAGCGGATAAGAGTTCTTTTTTTCTTCTATGCTAATTGGTATCTTCTTTGTATAACCATGATAGCAGTTTTTAACTATTTTAATCCGAGGATATTTCTTCTTTAGTGCCAAATTTAAAGTCATAGAAGATGTAATAACCATATCTGCCTCTGGAACATATTTAGCCTCAAAAGCATCTCGTTTTACAGCAAAAACAGGAGGAGTACGACTTAGGCCATTAACCGTCGTATAATTAATAGGATCATGAAAATTAACCACAAATTTACATCCCAGACTCTTCTTTAACAAGAAACCTAATTTTATCATACCCAACTCACCGCCACTCGTACAAAAAAGGATGTCATCTTTTTTTATCCTATCCTTTAGGTATCTATATGAAGTACGCACCCATTTATCTAAATAATCTTCATAAATGCCAAAATTCTCAAACCACAAATCAATCTTATTATTTAAATATGGTATTTTTATCAAATTCTCTGAGCAAATTATGGTTTTATTCTCATAATTAGGTGTCACAACTGTCACATCATAACCGGCATTACGGAATATTTCCACCTTTCTCAATCGTGTTATCACTCCCCCTCCTACACTAGGCAAGTATGATCTGGTAAAAAAATAGATTTTCCTCATTTAACTATTTTATTCAATCATAGTTTTCGATACATGCCTCTCTTACTTTCTTGAATCTAAAGCTCATTGTATATGACCAATTCCCCCTCTTTCCACGATTCTTTTTATTGGTGTACGCAGGTAGCCATTTCCCTATTATAGGAATTCTTTTCCATATAAAGTAAGGTTGGGCAACTCCTTCTATTGGTAAGTATGCTTCCATTTCAAAACCACACGAAGCCAATAAGGTAACAAAATTATATGCATCCCATGCGTTAATATGATTATGCACCTTATTATAATTTGACAACATTTCCATAGAATGCCTTCGTAGACGATCAGTAGATATAAAGAAAGTCCCCCATATAAAATTAGGGTTTATAATGTTTGGCAAACTGATAATCAAGCATCCTCCTGATTTTAGCATTCTATTTATTCTACATAAATAATTACCAACATTATGTACGTGTTCTATTACTTGTGATGAAAAAACAAGATCGTACTTTAATTCAGGAAATGAAAATTCATGAATAGTCATCCATTTTACCCCCCCCCTGAAAACTTATTTTTGCTTTCGTTAACTCTATTTCAGATTGCTCTACCGCATCAACTTTACATTTGTATTTGTTGTAAAAATATTGACTGACACAACCTGTCCCACAACCATAATCAAGAATGCAATCAGACTCTTTTATTGGAGGAAAGAGTTCCAGGATTCTCACATATCTACCATATTTATCATTAAATATGGAATGATAATATGCATGTACGTCTTTTCTTATTTGCCCTATATCCATTGTACCTCTATACTTATATTACTGTTATTGTTCGTAGATCCTCTTTTGATAATCCCATTTTTTTATAATAGGCAATCTGTTGATTATATATTTCTGCATTCCGTTGAGACAGTTCTTCGTGATCAAATCCTCTCAGTTTGTCATAAATAAAATTGTTTGTTTTTCGAGGGATCCCACGTGAAAGCAAATATTGTTTCCATTTAATCTTTCTCAAATCAAAAGGAATTCTTTTTTTCTCTCGCTTCTCTTCTTCTTTTAAAACACGGATAATTTCATTTCCGGCTCTGACATGATTCAGTCCGTCATCCCATTGTATCGTCTCCCTGATCACTTCTTTTCTCTCCGATTCCATTGCCTGAAAGCCGGGCAATTCATGCGTTGAATAGAAGGAATCAATTGCAGCCTGCAATGTAGGTACATCAGGGTAATTCGGAGAACCTTTATACACATTCGCCCGTGGAAAATCAATTCCCGTAGGATTTAACAAGCATGTTTGTTTCCCTAAGAGCCATGCCTCAATAACGGTCGTAGATTCATACGTAATCCAGAAATCACTTACCGCAATACAATCAACGATTGATTCTTTTTTCAATATAAGGACATTGGGGAATTTTTCGGCTCCGGCTATTCCTGATTCAAATAATCCTCTTGTATTTCCGGGATGTTCTTTTAGTAAGAACAAAATATCGGGATTCTTCTCGATGATATTTAATAATACTTGATTTGATAAATCACGATCTTTTTGAAATCGAGTAATTGTATCACTTCCATATAAGGATAAAAAATATTCATATCTTGTATCTCCAGGGAATGCGACAGCAAAATCCCAACATCCCCAACCTATAATTTTATTATATCCTTCTTTGTGATATTTGTGTAAAAAAACATCTCTCTTGAGAGGTTTAACTATTTTATAATAATCAAATCCTGCTGCTCCTGAAACTTTTATTTGTGACTGAAATTGTGGATACGCATCTACAGTCATCTTTCTAGTTCGTTCACTCCACTGCATGTTTATTCTTTCATAGAAAACATGATCTTTATTCCATCCCCATACAAATTCAGGTAGGGTCTCGCTTGAGGTTTTAAAATTTCCTTCTGAAACAGACGTTATTACTTTTATTCCTCTTAATGCTGCATACTTAACTATATGGAAATTAATTTTAGCACCCGTCCCATTTGTTATAAATAATAATAACGGATGGTACTTATTGATCATTTCAAATCCATGAAATACAGACCTTTCCACAACGGAAAATTCCATCATCTTTAAATAATTACAAATCAAAGTTGCCGTATTTCTATCCCTTGAAGGATATGAGGTCCATTCTAAATTTAAAACATCAATCATTTCTTAATGTAATCTAAGTCCAACCGCATTCCTTTTTTTAAGTCTCGATTCACTCTCTTTCCAATTATATCTTTTAGATATTTGGGATGTAAACCATACCCAGGACGAACAGATCGCACGTTTCGTTCTGTAAGTATATTCCCTTCTTTTATATCTTCAGCAATATATAATGAACGACTAAATTCACGCCCTATTTTCATTTTATCAGTTAATTCGTATTTTATTTTTCCAATAATCTTTTCGGCATCACGAACATCTTTCACCATTTGTTTGAACTCTGCTTCATTCATGGAGAATGTCGCATCAGGGCCTCCTATAGACCGATCCATAATAAAATGCTTTTCAATCATTGTTGCTCCAAGAGCAACTGCCGTAATAGCAGAGATAGACCCTAATGTATGATCCGATAATCCAGATTTTACACCAAAGCGCTTAGCTAAATCTGGAATCATGCATAAGTTTGCATCCTCTATTGGGGCTGGATAAGAAGAGGTACACTTTAAAAGTGTTATATCATCATTACCGACTGCGCGACAGGTGTCAACCGCCAATTGAATATCTTCGAGCATTGCAACGCCCGTTGATATAATCATTGGTTTCATTTTCATTGCCGTATATTCGATTAACGATATATCTGTAATCTCAAATGAAGCTATTTTATAAATCGGGTTTCCTAATGTCTCTAAAAAATCAACAGCCGTCTTATCAAAAGGAGTGGAAAAACAGAGAAGCCCTTCTTCTTTTGCTATTCGAAAAAGTTCATCATGCCACTCCCATGGTGTATATGCTTTCTGATACAAATCATATAGATACTGCCCATCCCATAAAGTACCTTGTGCTATTTTAAAATCCGGCATATGACAATTCAAAGTCATTGTCTCAGCAGTGTAAGTTTGAAACTTAATCGCGTCAGCACCAGCGCGTTTTGCCGATTTAATTGTTTCAATAGCGATTTTTATACTTCCATTGTGATTGGCTGATAGTTCTGCTACAATTGTTGTCTTCATATTGTATTACGAATTATTTGTTTGAATTGGCTTTGCATATTTTTACAAGACTGCAAATATCATACGTTTATTGTTAAATTATCTCAATTATTTACTGTCACATTCACCAAAAGTAAATCAAGAGAATTTTCTATTGTTTTTTTGCGAAATTTTTCACCCTTCATCAATTACTATTGCGTCTACTTTGTGTTTCCGTAGGAAGAATATCTTAAAAAACAACATTGTTATATTCCGTGAAAAGCATGGATATATTTTTTTGAGATATCTTGTATTTCCCAGATTTTAACATCATTATCCCCTCTCTTTATTTGTGACACATTACATAAACCATGGATCGTCCGCTCATTTAGAAAACCCAAACCAACTATTCTTTTATTTTTTAATAGAGAATGATACATTTCTTTTTGGTTTTTTGTATACCATCCTGCAATTACGGGACATTTACAAGCTAATGCTTCAATACAAACTGTACTTGATGGAAGTATTACAAATTCAACCTTACGAAATAAGTCAGCCATCTGAAAAGCACTTAGATTTTTGACAATTTGGACTTTACCAACCTTTTTCAGCTTCTTTTCAAATGGAAATGCATCCCCCACAATTGCTGTAATTCTGTCTATTTCACAGTCATTCGTGATTTTTTCAGAGAATTTTGTTGTAAGATTATTCCAATCAGCGCCACCAAAAGAAATAGCAATATGCCCTTTTTCTCGATCCCGAATGGAACCAGAACATCGAAACGGTTTACGTATCAAAGCCCAATCCAACCCAAGAAGCAACCTTGTATATGGCTCAACATCAAACAATTTTGGGTTATCTAATCCATGATTAATCACAGCATCTGCAATATAATGCTTATCATGCATATCATCAATACAGACCAATTTACACCCTTTAGACTTTATTTTTTTTTGATAATCAGTTGAATAAAAATAATTATCTAATACCACTATCTCTTTGCCAGAAAGCATTCTTAAAAACAATGAAAATTTACTGTTGTCAGAAGGAAGTCCTATTAGAGGGCAAATTCGTTCAACTTCTCTTTTTTGGTATTCTGTTGGGTCTTGCGTAACGAATACACATTCAAACTCTTCTTTTAGCATATCCGCCAAAGCCAATGTACGTACAAAATGCCCGTATCCAATCCTCTTGCCGGCATCTGCACGAAATATAATCTGACGTTTGCCCATCCTTTTGTACGTTTTACAAGATATAATATTTTGCAGAAATATTATAATTTTCTTGCAACGATTTCATAAATAGACTTGATATCCTTCATTTCTGCTATTTCTTCCGGTTCAAATGAAACTCCAAATGAATCTTCAAGTTCGACAATGAGATATAAATGTTTTAGAGAATCCCACTTATCACAATCTCTTTGTGCAGTTTCATCTGTCACATTTTGCATCTTTAAGACAGAGGATACAATTTTTTTTATCTTCTCTTTCATTTTTTTTATTGATATTTATAATATATACTGGGAGTATAATGATATAAGTTTAAATTCAATGAATAATATTTAATGCCCCTTTCCTCTCTTACTAATGATAGACCTGCATGATCATAAAATTCAGAGGTTTGACTGTTCTTTGCTGTTGCAATATATGAAGCATCTACTGAATCAAGGCCATGTTTTTTGAGCTCATTTAAAATATAATGAATAAATTCCATTTCGATGTTTTTTCCTAATATTCTACAACTCAACAAAAATGTATCTATATTCGCTCTATTGTGGTCAAAAGTTATTATAGAACAGCCTGTAATACCATTGTCTCCAAATTTATCACAGACCGAAAGTGTATATATTTTTGAATTATTATTAATAAAGTCTCTAATATCCATCTCTGTATAACGCCTTGTTGTCAGATTAAATTGATTTGTTTTCTGTGTCATTTGAGCAATCCGTGCCAGTGTTTTTTCATTCACTTCACGGACAGAAAGAATAATGTCAAGGCTTTTCAGATATTCATCCATATTAGAAAACATCTTTTTAGCTTCACGTCGTTGCAAATTCGCTTTGTATTGCTCGGTTTTATTTAAATCTTCTTTTGTTAATCTGTAGACAGAAAAATATCTCTCTGCAACATCTTTAATAAATGGAGGTAATAAATAGGGTTGTTCGGGAAAATCAGGAACAATGACTTCAGGTAACATTTTTTGAATCAATGCACGTTCTGCAGGATTATCATCAATAAAAACCATACTGTCTGTACTGATATTCAAATCTTCCGCTATCTGCTGAATGTTAGAAGCTTTATTCATCCAATTTATTTTACAAGATGCAAAATGTTTTTGATTAAGGATATTGTCGGGATGTTCATCCCATAGTTGCATGACATCGTCTATGTTATTTTTACTACACACGGAGAGAATTATTCCTTGTTTGTTAAGTTCTTCGAGGCAGTGTTGAAAGTATAGGAATGCTTTGCCCGGATAATCTCCCCCAAGGGCTATACCATTAGGTCCATCTTCACCTAATATACCGCCCCACAAAGTATTATCAAGGTCTAAGACAAGGCATTTCTTTCGTTTAAGGTCTATTGCATCGAGTTGATGTTCAAACCAGCTTTTAAACGGTTTAGCCAGTCGCGGATTAAGAGCCATTTGTGAGATAAAATAGTATTTCCAATCAATCTGGTCACAATCGGAATAACGTAAAAGAAATTTTGCAAAATCGATAACTTTTACTTGTTCATTTTGTGATGCGATATGATAAAGAGCCTTGTTGTATTGGGTGACAGCATCACTAATGCGAGTATCCGATATAATATTGTTAATATCAAAAACAAGATGCATTGTAAAACAAATAAGCGTTTTATTTTTAGGGAGTTGGAATACTGTCATTTTCAACATATTTGTATAGCTGTATATCTTATCGGCCATTTTTTGTATATCACATATGAGAGGGGGCAAATAAAACCAAACATATCGGTCCACATCTACATTTATTGTTGAAATGTCCTCATAACCAGAGAATGTTGCTTCAATATTGCTGAAGAAATTCTCTATTGTCATATTTCTATAGATATAATATTTCATATTGAGAGCACAAAGAACAATCGTATTTTCCATCTATGACAGAAACGTAGGTTAACTACCTAATAGTTCTATCAATCCAACATTCTTATTGTATATGTAACAGATAGGTCTGTTCTCAAAAGCAATCGCCTCTACGGGCTTGAATAATGGTATAAAATGTTTCTTACGCATGATTTTTATCGCTTCATATATATCATCCACCTCATAACAAATGTGATAAGGTGTCACACCGTTTTTTTCAAGAATCTTACAGACTGGCGACTTATCATCAATTGGAGACACCAACTCGATTAGAGGTTGACCGTTCTTTGATAAAAATGCTATTTGACTGTTTTGTACCTTATCTATTGTTATTTTGCTCATAGACCATCCTTCGGATGTGTAAAAAAAAGCAGTCTCTGCAATATCACATACGGCGTATCCTATATGATGGAAATTAAATTTTTGAAGCATATTTATCAGATTTTTGATTCCCTACAAAACCGAACAAAAAGCCTAATATCATTTTTTTTTAAACCATCCCTCATGAAATCTTCTTTTTTCAAAGTCCAACTCAAAAAATTTCGGCTGTTTCCATTCTTCTTTATTGTCAAATATTCTCCCATAATACATCCCAAATATTTATCTAAAAGAAGAGCATTTCTATTATCGGCATGAGTGGCACCAAATAAAATATTAAACATTAGACATTTAAAGGAGAACAAGAAGTTGTGAAAAGCAAAAGTAAGCCCCAATCCGCTATTTAATATTCTGGGAATTAAATAGTAACCTAATTCCGCCTGTTTATTTGATTCGTCTATCTTTACCAAAGATACTACTCCAATAGGATTTTCTTTATAGTGAACGAACCAATATGTTACATCTTTCCTTTTATTTAATGATGATATAAAAATTTGATGTTCCTCTTCTGAAATTTCATCATCATTATACATATACTTTCTGATATCTGGATGATTTCTCCACTGTCTAACATTCTCTATTAAGGATGAATCTCTAGAAAGATGAGTAAAATTGATATATTTAAACTCTCCAATTTCGAATATCTTTTTTTTTGTCATACTTACAGTTTTATATATGAGCAATATGGATTTTGCCTATCTCTTTGTAATCGATATTTGGTCAGGTCTAATACTTCTCGAACGGCAATTGTTTCACCCGGAAAATACTTGCAATTTAATTCATCAAAAGCCAAAATAGATCCTTTGGTACAATATGGAAGTATAGCCTCAAGGCAGTCTTTAGTAGGTTGGTATAGATCAAAATCGAAATAAGCTAAAGAAATGACTGTTTCAGGTCTTTCTTTTAAGAAAGTTTTTATCGTTTGAGAGGCATCACCTTCTATCAGTTGAAACTTCTTAATGTGAGAAATAGGACTTTCATTCTCATGATATTCAAGAATTTTTGCAAGATATTCCATATAATCTTCAGTTACCGAATAGTTTACTGTTTTTACCGCCCCCCCCGTCTTTAACATTTGTTTTGGGGAACCCTGAAAATGTATCAAACCCATAAATTGTTCTATTGTAATTGTATGGTTCATACATCCCTCGAAAAGAGGAGAACAAAGACAGGTTTTGTCCCCATCTAACGCCAAATTCGATAATAACCCCATGGATATTCAAAATTTTTTGATACAATTTATTCATAAAAAAAATTCGAGACAAGGTCTGCCGATTTAAAAATAATCCTATATTGTTCAATCTTTCAGAAGGAGGGATTGGACAACTCTCAAACAAATCCCAGAATTTTTCTCTTATACATTCTTCTTTGGAGGTAGAATCTGTGATAGTTTTTATCTTTTTCATTTTAACATGTATTGTAATAGGACTCTTAATGTTCAATTCAATCTTTTAAATCCCCCATGGCACATAGGACCTTTCAGGGCTTTCGTTATGTCTCTACCATCTTCGAAGTCCCTAATATCTGCAAAAAGCTTGTCTAATTCATAAAAATATCCGTCCAGAATATCCTTTGTATGGCAGATGCATGTATACATGCTGTTTCCTGCTAAATATCCCTTTGCTAACATCTCTTGAGTTATATATGTTTTATATGCAAGATTTTTCTCACTGTTAAAAGTGAATCCGGCCAATGCAGGAATTCCCCATTGGGTTATAGACAAACCATATTTATCAGCTATCTGTTGCCATCTTTTTTTGTTTTCAAGTCCAATTTTTGTTATTATCTCCCATGATTTTATTCTTTTCATAATTTTCAGGGTTGCAATTGCAGCGGTCGGACCAATTCTTTCTGTCCAAAAGGTACTACTGATAAATGTTTTTTGGGCCGTTTCCATGATATGACGTTTACCGACTACCGCAGAAATAGCATAACCATTTCCTATTGTTTTACTAAAAATAGCCATATCCGGCTCAACATTATACTTCTTATATAATCCTCCAAACGTTTCCCTAAACCCACTGGAACATTCGTCAAAAATAAGAATGATTTTTCTTTCTGATGCCAATTGGCGTATTTTTTGAAGAAAATTATCTTCCGGCCCCATATTTCTACAAACCTCCATTTTAATGACTCCAACATTATTCTTATTGACAATGTCAAGTAATTCTTGGAAGTTATTATAATTAAATGGGATTGTCATATCTTGTAGTACTCTTGGTACGCCGGCAGGGTCCAATCCGGGAAGGAGGTGGCCCGCTAATCTTTCCTCATTCCCCAAATTAGCGGAAAGATACCAATCATGCCATCCATGATATCCACATACAGCCACTTTATCTTTTCCACTTGCAACTCGAGCTATTCGAATTGCTATTGCATTTATTTCTCCTCCAGTTCTAGCAAAACGAACCATGTCTGCCCATGGATTCAGTTCGATCAATTTTTCTGCTAACTCCACTTCTTCCGGACAATTGAGTGTCGATAAATTACCATTTTTAATTGTACAAGTAACGGCCTCATCAACTTCATCATTACCATAACCTAATGTATTTGTTCCAACTCCCATAAGAGAGAGGTCAAAGTATTCCTTACCATCCAAGTCCCAAATTTTACATCCTTTTGCTTTGCTAAAATATGCGGGCCAAAATTCCGGCAAAAACATTTCAGGCCTTTTCGATAATAACATTGTTCCACCGGGAATCAATCCTTTAGCTTTCTTGTATAAATTCTGTCCTTTATTCATTGCGCTTATCTTATTTTTAAATCATTATTTATTGACTTTAAATATCCTTCATTGCGTCTGTATTGATTATTAATATCAAAAACACTCCTTTCTTTTGATAGATAATCAATATATTCCGTCCACCCTTTTTGATATCCTAAATGTTCAATTAAAATTTTGATTACCTCAAAGTCTTCTATTTCATCTATCGTAATACGAAACCGAGAAAAATCTCCTTTATCACAAGGGATATGGTATGTCTTAAACAAATCGCCCCCTTTGGCTGTTCCATTTTTCCATATATATGGAGTTACATGTTCCCTTTCTGATTTCATCTTAGCCTCTTCACAAGCTTTTTTTAACACGGAATATTTGAAAACTTCCGTATCCAGGCCATCAGGATAACTGTTCGAGTCTGTTGCAACATAATCATAATCACCATCTATAGTAAATCTTATTACATCATCAATAACAGATGGATCTATTAATGGGCAATCTGATGTGAAACGAACAATATAATCCGGATTTTCAGGCTCTGCAGTCTTACAAAAGCGATCCAAAACATCATCAACTGAACCTTGATAATATCCAATATTTAATATGTTCGCGATATTAATTATATACTTTGCTCCCTCTTCGTTAGTCGTTGCTATTTTTAATTCATTAATTAGTTTTGATTGCAGAATTCGATGTATATGTATCTCCAACAATGTCTTACCCGCAACTTCCTTTAATATTTTCGCCGGTAAACGTGTAGAACCATATCTTGCCTGAGTAATAGCCAATATTTTCATTTTAATTCCAATTAACGGGGTTCAGTAAATTCTTTTCTGTAACATCTATGGATGAAACAAAGGAAGCATCTTTATCCGATATGCAATAATTGCAAATAGCGATATTCTTTTCAAATTGTTTAATGCCATCCACACCTATCAAGACTTTATCTATGAGCGGATTGCTTGTCACAAACCCCAATGCCAATTTTTCTATACTTATAGAATGAGCATCACAATATTTATGCAATTCATTTAAATGTGATTTAAGAGGGAGAAGTTTTTGGGGCAAGGAGAGGATTTCTTTAAAGAACAAACCTTGAAGAAATACGGATCTAGTATGTATTTCCACTCCGAGATTTTTAAGTATACTCAGATAAGGAGCAAATTGTCTGTCAAAGATATTATAAGGGAATTGCACAAGATCGAATTTTACCTTATTGTTAAGAAGGAATTCCAATTCTTCTATGTGATAAATAGAAAACCCTATTTTTTGAACCAATTTTTGCTCTTTTAACCTGAGAAAACTATCCCATATAGACGGATTTTTTTTATAAAAATCAAAATGGTGTACCAAATATCCATATAACCGACTCTGTTTCATTTGTTTTAACGATTCTTTAAACATGTCATATACAGACTTGTCACTTTGGGGATATTTAGATATCACATTAAAACCTCGTGGATAATTGTCTAATATAGTTCCTAATATTTTTTCACTATTTCCATATGCAGATGAAGTGTCTATGAAACAAACATTCGCTTTCTTGGCTAAAGCAAGGATCTTATCTGCTTCATCAATTGAAACTTGACCTGACATATTATTAATACCATAATTCAATCCAAATTGAACTGTTCCTATAATCAGTTTATTCTGTAAACTCCTCATTTGTGCTTTAATTCTTTTTTTTCTTATCAAAGAAAGAGGTGATTTATTTTTCGCAACTTCGTCTTTCTTTTTTTTTGACAAATTGCCAAGTTCTGCTTCCCCAAGGGGGAATCGTTTCCTTTCGATTTGTTATATCCTGTCTATTTGATAAAAAAATTAATCACTTTCTCTATAATATAATTTTGTTCTTCTTCGGTTAGAGAAGGAAACATTGGCAGACTTAAGCAATGTTGATAATATGCTTCAACGATCGGAAAATCTCCTTTTTTATTTCCTCTCTTTTGATAATACGGCATTAGATGTAATGGTATGTAGTGTACTTGTGTTAAAATATTATTTTTGTGTAGGTAATTATATAAATTTAATCGATCTTCTACCTGAATAACATATAAGTGATATGCATGATGATACCTTTCTTCTACATAAGGAATCTTGATACCTTGTATTGTCTTGAAAGCCTGGTTATAGTTCTCGGCTATTTGTCGCCTGCGAATTATACCCGTATCAGCTCGCTTAAGCTGTGAAATTCCTAATGCTGCCTGAAAATCAGTAAGACGATAATTATACCCAAGGTCTATCATTTCATTATACCACCCCCCATGATTTTCCTGCATTAACAAAGGATCTTTAGTTATTCCATGAGTGCGATAAAGACAAAGTTTATCATATAAGATCTTACTGTTTGTTGTAATCATTCCCCCTTCACCGGTAGCAATATGCTTCACTGGATGAAATGAAAATACTGAAATATCGGCCAATGTACCATTACCGCACATTTGTATATCTCCTTGATTGTCAACAAAATAACCACCTGGTGCATGACAAGCATCTTCTAATATCCATAAGCCATATTCATCAGCTAATTGGCGAAGTTTCTCCAGATTTACAGGATATCCAGCAAAGTCGACAGGCACGACTCCTTGGTATGTTCCCATAGGAGATGAACTAAGTATGTTATGCAGTTTGTCAATATCTATCAAATAAGAGTCTTTGTCAATATCACAAAACACGACATTACCTCCACAGTACCGAATGCAATTTGCACTTGCTGCAAATGTTAGTGGTGTAACAATAACTTTGTCTTCAGGTTTAATACATAAAGCAATAGCAGCTAAATGTAATCCAGCCGTTGCATTATTAACTGCAACAGCGTATTTTGCTCCCACGTATTGGGCAAAAGCATTTTCAAATTCTTTTATTTTAGGCCCTTGTGTCAAAAAATCCGATCGGAGTGTTTCTATAACAGCCTGAATATCTTCCACCGTTATTTTTTGATGTCCATATGGTATCGGTCTTGTTATCATTATGCGTTAAAATGAGGATCAACATATTTTCTTATCTTCTCACGTATTGATTCAACAGTCTCCCAGTCCGAGTTTTCTCCAGAACTATAGTGAAATCCTTCCGGAACATATTTCGCATTATGATGCTTTATGTATTCCGCCGAAGTATGATTAAATGATACTGCCGGTAATATGGCATAATAATTCCCCAAATCCAATGTGTTTAGAGCGTCTGTGATAGTAATCATTTCTTCATGAAGTTTTTCTCCGGGTCGTATACCAATCTGTTTTATCGGAATATTGGGGGCAATCGCCTGAGCAACATCTATAATTCGATAAGATGGGATTTTGGGTATAAAAATTTCTCCCCCTAAATGATGTCCAATTGCATACATAACCAAATCCACCCCGGCCTCCAAAGAAATATTAAATCGAGTCATTCTTTGATCGGTTATAGGGAGATATGCTGCTTTTTGATACTTTTTTTCTATAAAGAAAGGAATAACTGAGCCCCGTGATCCCATTACATTTCCATAACGAACAACTGAAAATCTGATATTACGCCCCCCTTTAATATTATTGGCCGCCGTGAACAACTTGTCTGAAGTTAGTTTTGTTGCTCCATATAAATTAATCGGAGCACAAGCTTTATCAGTAGATAAAGCAATAACATGTTTAACTCCACAGTATAAAGCTGCACGAATAACATTCTGTGCTCCTCCAACGTTTGTTTTTATACACTCTTCCGGATTGTATTCTGCTGTGTCAACTTGCTTAATCGCTGCAGCATGAATGATTACATCTATACCTTCACAAGCTTGTTTAACACGCTCTGCATCTCGCACGTCACCAATAAAAAAGCGCATTTGAGGATATTTATTTGCAGGATACATTTGCTGCATTTTGTATTGTTTTAATTCGCCACGAGAAAAAATAACAATTCGTTTTACGTTTGGATAGTCTTGTAGTATCTTTTTAACAAACATTTTACCAAAGGACCCAGTGCCCCCGGTAATCAATATGGATTTATTATTTAGCATAGCGGTATGTTTTTTTAAATATATAACCAAGGCTTTCTTTAAAAATAACGGAGTTTGTCATCCATAATATCCCAATATAAAAGGCAGCAACTAATATGATCTTAGCAGAGAATAATATGTATATATTTCCAATATTTTTCGTAATAAACCACGTCATTCCAATGGAAAAGATTACAATTACAAAGTATGGCAATATATCTTTTATTATAGATGAAAATCTAATACCAATCAGTTTATTTGTAAAATAGTGATTCGGGAAGAAACACATTAAACGAATTACGATGTAGGCAGTAATCATCGGTATGATTCCTAATGGCCTCATTAATAAAGCGCTTAATATCTGAAAGAAACACATGGCAGTAATGACCCATACATAAACATCCGATTTTCCTTTGGAAATCAGCAAATACACATAGATTGATTCCAAGAAACCAAAACTCCCCCAAATACAGAATAACTGCAAAAATATGACACTGCCCAGCCATTTTTCACCGATCGTCAGTAAAACAAATTCTTTCCCGACAAAAAGTAATCCAAACATTGCAGGAAAAGTAACAAAAGCACCGAATCTTACTAACTTATGAAACACATTAACCTGCCGATGTATATTATCCGAAGCTTCTACGAGAACGGATTGTACCACTCCTGTTATCATCCCCGACAAAACAGAATTACCCAAAGAGGCCCATTTATTACCTTGACTATAATAACCCGTTTCCGTTTTTCCATAATAACGCCCCAATATGACGGAAAAGATATTGGCAGATAACATACCCACAATAACACCGATAAATATCTTCACTCCGAATCCGAACATTTCTTTGAGCGGGGCCCAGTCAAATTCAAATGTCGGCCTCCATGGCGAGAAGTACCAGCGCAGCACTACGGCAATCATTATCTGAGACAGCTGCTGCACCGCCAATCCCCAAAACGCAAAACCGTTTAACGCCAATACCAGCCCGACTGCACCCGAACAGAACACCGCCGCCATATCGATGATTCCACGTTGCTTGGCCATGATTTTTTTAAGTAGATAGGCGTTGTGTGCAATGCCGGAAGACGCAAGGATAAAACTCAGGAAGACGATTCGAGAAAGATGAACCAGCACCGGCTGGTTATAAAACCGGGCAATCAGTGGCGCCGTAAAAAACAGAATGACATACATTCCAATAGCCGCAAAGACATTAAACCAGAAGACCGCATTATAGTCCCTGTGTTCGATAGTTTTTCTGTTGATAAGCGCCGTAGTAAAGCCACTGTCCATAACCGCATTGGCCATCGCCGTGAAGATGGCCAGCATCGCCACTAATCCGTAATCGTCGGGCGAAAGGATCCGGGCGATGGCTATACCAAAAGCCATACCAATCACTTGCTGTACGAAATTGCTGATTCCGCCCCAGAACAAGCCCTTGGCTGTTTTCTCTTTCAGTGTCGCTTCAGGCATTTAGATATTATTCTCCTTCTTTTTCTTTTACGTAGCGAGGTATTGAAGAGTTCTGAATCGCTTTCAATGCAATATCTTTTACACTGGTTTCAGCACGAAGAGCCTTATCGGCATACTCTTTTACCTGTGCCTGGAGCTCTTTTATCTTTTCCTGCAGAGAGGTTATTTGCTGATCTTTCAGACGAATCTCTGCCTCATTCTGCTGTTCGGAGAGTTTGTTTTTAAACTCATACTCCGTCTTTAAGCTCTTTGTGATCTCCGTCTCCTTATCGGTCAGCGCCTTTTCCAACATCTGAGGATACTCGGCGTGATATTTGCGCAACTCCACCAATTCTGCTTCTGCAGTTTTGAGGTTTGTTTCACGTTCCATCATTTCCTGCTCGAACTGCGCTTTTCTCTCTTGAAGCTCTCTTTCGAGTTGCTGCACTTTGGATTTATACTCGTCCGTATCCTTTTGCCTTGCTGTTTTCAGATGGTACGTATACTCTTCTTCTTCACGCTTACGTTGCTTGGCTACTTCGTTGACATACTCCTCCTCTGCCGTTTTGTGTTTCAGCTTCTCCGTCTCCCATAAAAGTCTTGCTTCAGTCATTTCTTTTTCGAAGGCTTCTTTCTTTTCTTTCTGTACAAGAAGCATTGTGGCTAACGAGTCGGTATTGGCCGTGAGCGAGTACAAGTCTTCGAGTTTCTTCTCCTCAACTGCAATGGCCGTTTTTATATCGGATAATTTCTTATATTCGATGGAAAGACCTTCCAATAATTCGTTTAACGAACTATTTAAAGTCACTTTCAGGTTTTCAATACTTTTTCCGATATTGTCTTTTGACAAGTCGGAAACACGATCACTTATTTCTTTATTTTGCTTCTCTTCCTGTTGTAGTTTAGGATGATTGGCTTTGGCTTTCTGCACTTCTTCCAAAAGATTTTCGTATGCTTCGAGAATCTCTGTCTTGGTGTTCTTTGATGATACAACGGTTGCCATAATTATTAATGTTAATTTGTTATTTAATCATTTTTTGTCCGGATATTTTTCAACGCATAAATCCGCTCGATGATATCGACGACTTTCATGCCTTCAAGTACATTCGTCGTTATCGTATCGGAGGTGTTACCGGAAAGCACATTCACCACGTTGCGGATCACGAGGTGATGGTTCTGTGCCGAGCCTTTGTAGGCGCCGTAGTCGTTGCCCGGATTCGTAGGCGGCAGGACAGGCATCTCGTAGTCCCGGATATGGCAATACTCGACTTCGTTCATATACTGTCCGCCAATTTTCACACTTCCGTTTTCCGCCACAATCAGCATACTGCTTTCGAGGTTTTTATCCCAAACGGCAGTCGAGTAGTTCAACGAGCCCATACCTCCTCCGTTCGTAAAACGGAAGTGAACGACGCCCGAGTCTTCGAACGCGGTTGTGTCATGGTGATTGAAATCGTCGAATCGCGCCTGTATGTCGGTAATGTCACCGAAAAGCCAGTACATCACGTCAATAAAATGCGAGAATTGTGTAAAGAGTGTGCCGCCGTCCAAGTCGGCCGTTCCGTGCCACCCGCCGAGTTTGTAATAACGTTCATCGCGATTCCAGTAACAATTGAGCTGCACCATGTAAATCTGTCCCAGACGTCCCGACTCAATTATCTCTTTGATCCAGACCGAAGGCGGAGAATAGCGGTTTTGCATCACACAGAAGACTTGTCGATGGTGTTTCAGACCGGTGTAGATGACCTTCTCGGCATCGGCTACAGAGAGCGCCATCGGCTTTTCGATGACCACGTGACAGCCTGCTTCCATCGCCCGGATAGCCATCGAGGCATGCAGACCGTTCGGCACACAGATATTTAATACGTCGAACGGAATACCGCTTTCTAATAAAGCATCCAAACTGCGGAAAAAAGGTACTTTATATGCCTCGATACCCAATACGAGTTCGGGTCGGATATCGCAGAGGGCCACCAGCTCCGCTCCCTCTTCACGGGCGATCATTTCCGCGTGGCGTTTGCCGATATGTCCGCAACCCACCACGGCAAAACGAACCTGTTTGATCATCTTTTTTGTTGTCTTCTCCATACAACAAGTCCACGTCACTCCCATCGTGCGGGGCGACCTAAAAAGCGTTGCAAAGATACAAAACTTATTCTATACAACGTGTCGTAAAAGTATTTATTGCAAGCGGCATCCGTGCCCGGAAAAGTATGCTTTCTCTTCGCCCGACAGGCGCTTATATATGATACGTTGCGCCTGTTCTTTCTCCGGGTCACGACGAGACGGGCGGGCGGCGCCTCTGTTCCATCCGTTCTGCCTTATGCTTTTCCGCCGTACCCGAAGCCGAGATCGTCGATCACCGCCTTGACTTCGGCTTCCGTAGCGGTGCCTTCAACAAAAGCCGTCCCACTGTTCAAATCAACGCTTACGGAAGTGACGCCCGCCAACTTGCCAAGGCCTTTCTCCACACTTTCTTTGCAATGGTTGCAACTCATGCCGGTAATTTTATATTTTGCTGTCATATCGTTTATTTGTACAGGTTTTTGTTTGTATTTCAAGAAAAAAGCATAAACAAGCAGTAGCACAAGCAGGATGCTGCACGAGGTCTTGAACCAGGGTGTATCCGGCTGGCAACAGGCCGCAGCCGTGACGGTGAGCGGAGCCGCAAACCATTCGGCAGGCAGTAGATAATCGATTACCAGCCCGAAGCCGACTGCACCGATCATGATGGCTGCAAGATAAGTGATAAGGGTCTTTGCGCCCATCACTTTGCGTATAACGAGAATAGCCGCCATGTTCGTGGCCGGCCCCGCCATCAGCAGGACGAGCGCCGCACCGGGCGACATGCCTTTCAGCATCAGTGCCGCAGCAATCGGGATAGACCCCGTGGCACAAAGATACATGGGGACAGAAAAGAGTAGTACGAGTAACATGTTCTTTATCGGGGTGTCAGCGTACTGCTCGAAAAAGGTTGTAGGCACGAAGACAGTAATCAGTCCCGCAATCACCAACCCGATCACTAACCATTTGCCAATATCTTGAAGCATTTCCACATATCCGTAGCGCAGCGCTTCAATCAGACGGTTGGATCGTCTCGGACGGGAGGAATTGTTATTGTTGGAGCATCCGGTCTCACATGGAGAAGGAGATGATCCGTTCGATTCTTTCTCACTGCCGGCGGCGAAGCGGTTCACCGCCATTCCGCCAACAAACGCGGTCACTAACGCCACGAACGGACGGATGACAGCAAACGGAAGTCCCAGAAGCGAATAAGTCGCCATGATGGAGTCGACCCCTGTTTGTGGCGTAGCGATCAGAAAGGAGGCGGTTGCTCCCTTACTTGCCCCTTCGTTGCGTAACGACATGGCTGTGGGTATCACTCCGCAGGAACACAGAGGCAATGGAATACCGAATAAGGCCGCCCACAGTACCGACCGGAAATCATTCTGCGAAAGATAGCGCATGTAAATTCCCCGCGGTACATACACGTGCAGCAGTCCCGCAAAGAGGAAGCCCAGCAACAGGTAGGGCGACATCTCATTCAACAGGCTGATAAATGCATTCCATGATTCCATAAGATAATTTCTTTTATTAACCGATCATTCCCTTCATGTCATTGACTTTGTCCGAGCACCTTGCGATAGACAGCCTCGTCGTTGATGATACGCAGGGCTTCTTTCAGGCTTTCGTTGTCGTCGTTGATCGTTTGAAAGTATTCGTTCATATTGAACAAGTCGCGTGCGATAAGCGCCTTAAGTTGAAGCGAAATCAGCGGCTTGGACCGATGATATTGCTCCTCGTTAAATTCGATCTTCTCGTCGGCCGCAAGTTTCTGAAGCTCTTGAAGCATTTCATCCGTCACTTCAAACTTCGCCCTGTATGTTTTGAATGCCGGATATTTCCTGCTCAGTTCCTTGCGATTCCTGTCGAGATAATTCATCGCTACGCGGTTGACGATTCCCATCCCGGCTACTTTCCGGTGATAGTCGGTGTAACGCGTCGAATCGAAAGGAATAAAAATATCGGGCATGATTCCGCCGCCCCCATAGACCGTGCGTTTATTCAACAAGGTATTGAATCTCAAGGAATCGGGAAAATGAATACTGTCGGCATTCATCAGTTCGCCCCGATTATACCGTTCGATCAGATCACGATTATATTCTTTGGCCTGACCGTTCTTATAAGGTTTTTGAATATATCGTCCCGAAGGCGTGTAATAACGTGCGACAGTGAGGCGGATCATCGATCCGTCGGGCATGGGGATCGGTTTTTGTACAAGTCCCTTGCCGAACGTGCGGCGTCCGAGAATGATGCCTCTGTCCCAATCCTGCACGGCCCCGGAGACGATCTCACTCGCCGAAGCCGATGACTCGTCGACCATGATGATCAGCCGTCCGTTCTCAAATCCTCCTTTTTCGGTAGCGTCGGCCTCCTCGCGTGGCTGTCTGTTCCCTTTTGTATAGACGATCAGCCTGTCTTTTCCGAGAAATTCGTCGGCTAAGGCACACGCCACATGGAGATAGCCTCCGCCGTTGCCCTGCAAGTCCAGAATCAGATGTTTCATACCCTGTTTGCGGAGCTTGTCGAGCGCTTGGTTAAATTCTTCGTTCGAAGAGGCGGCGAAACGATTCAAGCGGATGTATCCGGTCGTTGCATCGGCCATATAAGCAGCGTCTAAACTGTAAACGGGTATTTTGCCACGGATAATCTTAAATTCGAGCAATTCGTTGGAGGTACCGCGTTTCACTTTCACACGCACTTCGGTACCTTTCGGGCCTTTCAGCCGTTTCATGATGTCGCTCGTTTTCATCTTCACACCGGCAATCAGCGAATCGTCTACCATGATGATCCGGTCACCGGCCATCAGTCCTACTTTTTCCGAAGGACCTCCGGAGATGACCTGAATCACGTAGAGCGTGTCGGTAAGCATATTGAACTGGATACCGATGCCGTCGAAGTTACTGTCCAACGGCTCCGTCAGCTCTTTCGTTTCCTCCGGATCCGAATAGTCGGAGTGAGGGTCTAACTTTTCAAGCATCCCGACGATTGCATCTTCTACCAGCTTCTTTTCGTCCGTCTTATCCACGTATAAGTTGCTGATGGCATACAATGCCATGGAGAGCTTCCGGGCTTCCATGTCGGATCGCTGCTGCGCATGAGCCGATGAATAAAGCAATATGCAGACTATAAGGATCGATAAAATTCTGTTCATGATTTTTGTTGTTTTAATGTGTGTTGAACTTCTTGAGGAACAAAACGGGAGATATCTTTGCCATATTGTAACAGCTCGCGCACGATACTGGAACTGATATGTGTATATTCGGGCTCAGTAAAAAGAATGAACGTTTCGATACCGGTGAGTTCACGGTTGACATCCGCCATATACTTCTCGTACTCAAAATCGTTTACGGTGCGGATACCGCGCAGAATAAACCGGGCATCTATGCGTTTCGCAAAATCGACGGTCAACGAGTCATACAACATGACTTTAACGCGAGGATCGCTGCGATAGAGTTGTTCAATGGATGCCACTCGCTCCTCTAATGAGAAATATGTTTTTTTGGCCGAATTGATTCCGATGGAAATGACGATTTCGTCGACTAACGTTAATGCACGATCGACCAACGACTGATGGCCGATCGTGAAAGGATCGAAAGTTCCCGGGAAAATAGCTCTTCTTTTTTCCATGTGTCTGCATTCAGGCGGTGAGGTCTTCCTCTACCACAAGATTGTCTATAATAAAATTTTGTCTCTCCATCGTATTCTTTCCCATGTAAAATTCGAGCAGTTCCTTGATCGCGTCTTCCTTTTTGATGGAAACAGGATCCAAGCGCATCTCTTTCCCGATAAAATGTTTGAATTCGTCGGGAGAAATTTCACCTAATCCTTTGAAGCGCGTAATCTCCGGATTCTTTCCCAATTCATGAATTGCCGCGTTTTTCTCTTCCTCGTTGTAGCAATAGATGGTTTTCTGTTTGTTACGGACGCGGAAGAGCGGGGTTTGAAGGATAAATACATGCTTTTGTTTCACCAAGTCGGGGAAGAACTGGAGAAAGAACGTGATCAGCAAGAGCCGGATATGCATGCCGTCCACATCGGCATCCGTGGCAATGATGACCCGGTTATAGCGCAATCCGTCCAGCCCGTCTTCAATGTTCAAGGCGGCTTGCAGCAGGTTGAATTCTTCATTCTCATACACGACTTTTTTAGTCAGACCGAAGCAGTTCAGCGGTTTTCCACGCAGACTGAATACGGCCTGTAAGTTCGGATCACGGCTTTTCGTGATCGAACCGCTGGCCGAGTCGCCCTCAGTAATGAAGATACTGCTCTCGGTCTTGTTATCGCTCTTCCCGTCATTGAGGTGGATACGGCAATCGCGCAGCTTACGGTTGTGAAGGTTCACCTTCTTAGCCCGCTCCCGTGCTAATTTTGCCACTCCGGCGATGGCCTTCCGCTCCTTTTCAGATTCCTGTATCTTTTTATAGAGCGCATCGGCTGTTTCCGGATTCTTGTGAAGGTAATTGTCGACCTCCTTCTTTATAAAATCGCCGATAAATTTGGCCACCGACAGATTGCCTTTCGGACTCATGTTTCGCGAGCCTAACTTGATCTTTGTTTGCGATTCGAACTCCGGCTCCTCTACTCCTATATATATAGCGGCTACAAGTCCGCTACGGATATCGGCCACTTCGAGGTTCTTATTGTAAAACTCCTTCACCGTACGTGCAAAAGACTCTTTGAATGCGGCCTGATGCGTGCCTCCCTGCGAAGTGTACTGTCCGTTGACGAACGAATAATAATCATCGCGCGACTGGTTGACATGCGTAAAGGCAATCTCTATATCGTTCGCTTTGAGATGTACGATAGGGTAAAGAATCTCGTCGGTGATGTTTTCATTGAGCAAATCTTCAAGACCTTTTTCCGAAATATATTTTTCTCCATTGTAATAAATGGACAGTCCTGAGTTCAGGTAGCAATAGTTGCGAATCAACGTCTCTACAAACTCGTGACGGTATGCGTAATTTTCGAAAATGGAAGGGTCGGGCGTGAACCGGATAAGAGTCCCGTTTCTCTCTTTCGTCTCAACAGCCTCAGCGTCGCAGACAAGTTTTCCACGCTGAAACTCAACCTTTTTTTCTACCTGATCACGATACGATACGACGGTAAAATCGGTAGACAGCGCATTGACCGCCTTGATACCGACTCCGTTCAGACCGATGGACTTCTTGAATGCCTCGGAGCCAAACTTACCGCTGGTATGAAGCGTCGAGACGGTTTTCGCCAGATTACCTTGCGGAATGCCGCGTCCGTAGTCACGTACCGATACATGCCCTTCGTCGATCGTAAGATCGATCCGGGTGCCGGCTTTCATACGGAACTCATCGATTGAGTTGTCGATGACCTCTTTCAGAAGGACGTAGATGCCATCGTGCCGATCTTCGCCGCCGTGCGTATTGCCAATATACATACCGGGACGCTTGCGAACGGCGTCAAGTCCTTCGAGCGTGACAATATCTTTATCTTCGTAAACCGTCGTTTGCGAAAGGTTTGCGTATTCGTTCATAAATCAAATCAGTTTTTTGATAAAGACCCTTCGTGTTTTATGATGCTCACGTTTAAAATAATCCCACTGCGCCTGTACGGCCGTATTTGTCTCCAACTCGATGTTGCTCTCCGCGTACTCCGCTCCCAGCTTGATATATTCGGGGATAAGGTCGCAGAAAAGAAGTGCATTCACGCCTTTGTTCTGATATTCGGGAAGTATACCCATCAGATACAGATCGACAATCTTCGTTTTCGAGTGCATTGCTTTGAGCAGTGGAATGAAACCGAACGGGAAGAGTCGCCCTTTGGCCTTTTGCAAGGCATGCGAAAGGCTGGGGAGCGAGATACCGAAGCCGACTACCGCATCGTCTTCTTCGCGCACAATCAACGTGATCAGGTTAAGACGCAACATCGGAATATATATCCTTACATAGTAATCAATCTGCTTCGGGGTCAGTTCGGCAAACCCGTAGAGCGGAGCGAACGACGCATTTAGCGTTTCGAAGACTTTGCGCGCATACGGCTGAATGTCTTTTCGTTTTTTGAACTTCAATACTTTGAGGCCGTATTTCTTTTTCACGATTTCGGCGATGCGCAAATGTTTTTCGGGGATCGCGTCCGGGATATAAATTTTAAACTCGTGCCAGTCCTGATCTTTCACGTAGCCCATCCGTTCCATCTGTCGGGGATAATACGGATAGTTGTAGATCGTTGCCATCGTGCCGAGCTGGTCGAACCCTTCGATCAGCATCCCCTCGTGATCCATGTCGGTAAAGCCCATCGGCCCGTGAACAGCTTCCATACCTTTGGCTTGGGCCCATGCCTCTACGGCATGAAACAAGGCATCGACAACTTCCGGATCATCGATAAAGTCGACAAAACCGAAACGTGCATATTTTTGTCCCCAGATCTTGTTGCTGGCATGGACAATCATCCCGGCAATCCGCCCCACGATCTTATCATCCTTATACGCCAAAAAATAAATCGCTTCGCTGTTTTCGAAAGCAGGATTCTTCTCTTTCGATAAGGTAATCATTTCCTCCTCGATAAGTCCGGGAACATGATACGGGTTGTCTTTGTATAAATCGATATTGAACTTGACGAAGTTCTTCAGATCCTTTTTTGTTGTTACTTCTTTAATTGATACACTCATATTCGCAGCTGCTGTAAACGTTCTTCCGTTTTTTTTAAGCGACAAATGTAGTGATTTTAATTCAGACCTGTGTTGTTTTTTAGAAAAGGGAGAGTAGTAACTCCTCGATAGAGGCTTTCATCCGGCGACTTTTTCCGGTGAAATTATTGACTAAGATCACAACGGCATAACGCTTCCCGTCGTGATCGATGTATCCGCCATAACACAGGACACGACTCATGCTGCCGCTTTTCAGTCGCGCTTTTCCTTGCAACGAGCTTCCTTTCATCATGTTTCGCAAGGTACCGTCTATCCCTGCTTGCGGCAACGAATGCACGAAGGCCTCCGATGCTTTCGAACGCATGGCCATGTAAGTATATACGTCGCACAGGAATTCGGCCGTTACTTTGTTGGTAATGGCCAGACCACTCCCGTCGAACATCCGGAGCGAAGAGGTGTCGATCCCTTTTTGCTTCCAATACTGTGTGATGACCTGTGCTCCCCTTCCGAAAGAAGAGATCGCCTCTTTCGAGGAAGGAGCATAACGTAACCCGAGCGTTTTGAACACGGCGTCGGCATACAGGTTATGGCTGACGAAACAAAATATGCGAGTGAGCTCCTTAAGCGGAGGCGAATAAGTTGTGATCAAGGTTTTGCGGGGTGTCTCTTTCCACTGTCCAGCCTGTGAAAGGATGCGATGGCACGAAGGAGCCCCTTTGATGCGGATACCTTCGCGTTGAAGGAACGTATGAACGTAACGGGCTGAAAAAAGCGCAGGGTCGGGAATATCGCCAATCAGTTTGAAGTGAGAGCAGCGCGTAGGGATTGCACCGTAGAGGTATCGCTCATTGGAAAATGGGAATCCGATGATAAAACAGCTGTCGGTAGATGCGGGAAGAGCTTTGAGATAGTTGTGAAACGTGAGAGACGGTATGTCCGGTTCACAGTATTTGATCGCCGGAGTTGTACCGGCCACTCCGCTCTCAAGGTACAGACGGAACTGATTATCGAAGATGTTCAGCCCATAGCTCCCCTGTCCGTATTCACTTCCGAGGTCTTCACGCATCCATTTCATCGATACGCCTTCGGTATCGAAAATGCTTTCGTCCGCAATCAGCGCTCCCGCAACTTCGCGGATGCCGGCCTTGCGGATACCGGCTGCCCAAAGCATCAGCACACTGTCTTTCGGGGTATCAAGTTCAGACGAGTTAAGCGTAGGGTCTCCGCTTCCGCAGAGGTACAAATTACCGTGCAGGATGCCGTCGCGAATTTCTCCGTCGTACGAAACAGACGTCTCGAAGCGAAAGTTTTCACCTAAGATTTCAAGAGCAGCTGCTGCCGTAATGGTCTTCATCACCGAAGCCGGGGTCAACAGACGCTTGCTTTCATACTCGTATATGACGTCACCTTTGCTTACTTCCTTTACCATCAATGCGACGGAAGCTCCTCGAACCATCGGCTTGTCTAAGAAACACTTTAATGGAGCAGGAACGGATTGGGAGAAAATTGTCTGTGTACCGAAGCAGAGACATGCGGCCAAAATGATTTTCCACCGATCAATCATGATATTCCTCATTTTTTATCTATATCTATATATAATATTAGAAGCAAAGATATGAATATGAAAAAAGAAATACGGAAAAATTACGGTATTCGTTGTTTTCTTCAAAAAAAGCATTACCTTTGCACTCGCATTAAAAAAAAGTACTTCAAGTTCGATTCGCTAGCTCAGCAGGTAGAGCACATCCCTTTTAAGGATGGGGTCCTGGGTTCGAGCCCCAGGCGGATCACTCCAAAAAAGGTCTTCATTTCTGAAGACCTTTTCTTTTTTAAACCGGTCATTACTAATGATATTCAGCCTGTTATTTCATGTCTGTAATAAGTCATTCGAGACACCCGGGGGGGGGAGCGTCTCGAATCAATGATCAATTGCGATTCCGTGTACTCGAAGAATGACAATTAACCCTTAATTATCTATCCGAAGGGATTTTACAATTGATGAATCACTTTCATCATCTGTTCGCCCAATCCGATGGTATACCCCTGCGAAACGAATACGACCCGTCCGAAGGTATCGGCAATGATAAAGATCGGGAGGCTGTCGGGATTCGAGAGTTTCATCGCGTCGGTAACCATACGCGAAATCTCGCCGTTCTCATCCGTTCCGAGCGTGATGGTCGAAGGTAATTCGCCGAACTCATTCCGGTCGAAGAGTTTGAAGTTTTGTTCATTTTTGAAAAGCAGGATCATACTGCGATTCCATTGTTCGAAATCGGCCTTGAGTTTCGCAATATCACGCATGGCATGGTTCGTCGGCTCCTGACGTGCACCAAGAATACCGATGACGAAGTAACCGCGTCCCGTGGTGTTGAGGATTGTCGTTTCCTCACCTTTCTCGGTACGATACTTCGCTTCGGCGTTGATGTTTCCGATCACTTGGATGTCGGCATCGTCGTGACGCATCACAAGGTCGACCGTCGTTTTCTTTTCTGCTTCGATAGGAAAGAAGCTCAGACGCGCCAGCACCTTCCCGCTGGCCATACGCGTACCGCTGACAAGTACATAGTTCCCCTCGTCTAATCGCAAGGAACAAGGCGATTGCAGCAGGTCTTTCCATGTATCGCCCGCCCCCATGTCAGCCTCCGTCTCGAAGTTCAGCGTCTGCAACCGGGCATCGTCCTTCAGCCGGGCAATCGTGAAATGACTATAGTACTTCGGATTATCGAGCGCTTTGACCGGTTGATAACCGGCTGAAAGCGCTCCTTGCGGAGCATTCGCCCGACTGGCGGCCGCCTCGAAATCAACGTCGAGCCATCCGCGGCAGTAATATTGGACCTTGCCGGTGACCGATTCGATACGTGCAGGGATGCCCAGACTGCGTGCCACAGCAACGAAAAAGATATTGCGTGAATGTGTATCGGCTATGCGCGCCTTCCAGACACCTATCGGCATTATCGGGATACGTTGCGGATTCAGGTCGTTGCGCACAGTGATATGTTGTTTCACCCATTCGACTAATGCTTGCGGATTCTTGCGTGCCTCGGTTGCTAACGAAGCATCAATTTGCTCGGCGAAAAACTTCTTGTAAGGTGTCAGATACTCATTCCATATACGCGGATTCATAACGAAAAAATAGAAGAGGCTCTCAAGTTCCGAGGGAGCCTTAGAGACGGTCTTCTTTATTTCGTAAAGATTCTCCGGGATCTTCGGTGTATTGTCTAAATGATCGAGCAGGACGTCGGCGGGAGTATCGCGCAAATCTTTCTCGGAAATTCTATACAGCAGGAAGATCGCCTCGATTGGCACGCTTCCGGGTTGGGCTCCGGCCATCTCGGAGTAGAGATCTTTGTGGTTGACCGATTCGCGGAAGAATTTCTCTATTTCTGCATGGTTTCCGCGGCTTTTCCGCATGATTTCCTTCAGTTCGTGATTGGGCACCAACAGTTCTTTTGCCAATGCAACAGCCATCGTGTCCGTAAAGAAAGTTGCGACGTAACGGTTTCGAATCTCGTCTTCCTCGTGCATCCGTCGGGCGTTTTCTTCTTTTTGTTCGTCAGTCACCTCGCTCTCGGCAGCGATCGTACCTTCTACCGGCGGTACGATATCGAGTTCGACAGTTGCCGTGTCGCCCGGTGTTTTATCGAGGGTAATCGTTACCTCATCATCTTTCCCAAACGATACCTTATGATACCCAAACCGTCCGTCTTTCGTAGCCCATACAAGCATATCACCTTTCCCGGCAGCGAGCGAGCACCGGCCTTCATCGTCGGTCTTCTTACGCGCCACGGAATAAAACTCGGCATAGTTATACAACTTGAACTCCACCAGCGCGTCTTCTACCGGTTTGCCTTCGCTGTCCGTCACGGTTACAACGGTCTTGCCGGTCGGTGCATAATGATCGATGACATTGATTTCCGTATAACATGCCGTCTGTTCCATCACCTCTTCCGGACCGTTATACGCTCCGAATGCTTTGGTATGCATCAGCATGCCGCGATACGCCGGAGCGTTGAACCAGCCCAGGTTAAGTACGGGTTCAGGCTCGCAGGCACCCAAAAAATACCACTTGCCGTTGACCCACGCCTCGACCCACGCATGGTTATCGTCGGTATGGGCCCAGCGAGGCGTATACACCTGACGGGCAGGTATGCCGACCGAGCGTAGAGCAGCCACCGTAAACGTCGACTCTTCACCGCAACGGCCATACGCCGTGCGTACCGACGCAAGCGGCGAGCTGGTGCGTGCATCCGACGGCATGTAAACAACTTTCTCATGGCACCAGTGATTGACCTCCAGCACGGCATCGTGCAGCGACAAACCTTTTACACGGTCTTTCAACTCCTCGTAAAACACCATCCGGCTCTCGTCTAAATTCTCGTTATTGACCCGCACGGGAAGCACGAAGTGACGAAAAATCATTTCGGGAATATCTTTGCCCCAAGGCATCTCCTTGCGTGCGGCAAACGACGAACGCACGTTCTTCAGATAAAATTGCCCGTCGTAGTCGGCAATGTCGCCCACCGGCATGTAGGCATACAAGAACTGCATGGCCTCGCGTTCGGGCACAGTCATCTCCGTATCAAAAACGGCAAACAGGGACGAGTCGGCAAATAACTCGGCTTTCGCATCGAAATCTTTCGACACTTGATCTCGGTAAGTAGAATCGGTGATAAAATGTTCGGGCTTCTTGCATCCGAAAGTCACACACATCATCATGATTGCTCCAGCAATAAATCGGTTTGCTTTCATCGTTATTTTTTTAATTTATACTCCGGCAATACCGGCAACGTTATTATTGAATCGGTCAAAGGTACGAATATTTTCAGCATAATGACCATAACATACCGACGATTTGTCCGCTCATCGGCAGAAAGCAGGTCATACCGCGGACGAACAACAACCTTAACCTTCTCCTCATTTGAATTTCTTCAAAAATGCTTTTCGTTTCTTCCTATGTTCATCATAAATCCGCTTAATCTCTATCCCTTGAGCAAAATAGGATTCCATTTCCCACCCCATACATTCTATGTATCTTCTCAGCACATAATGATACAACTCATCCTGTACGTCGAACCGGGTGAGGTTATTGAGGCATTCGTATGCCGTAAAATTCTGCCCGAGGGCTTTGAAGCGCATCCGGTTCGTATCGATCAAAGAAAAGGTATAATGCCCGTCGTCGCGTGTGCGGAACAGTACATTCGTCGGATTCAAGTCGCCGTGAAGAATGCTCTTTTGATGCAATGCCGCCACTAACGCTGCAAAATCGTCGGCAATGACACGATCGAAAGGCTGCTGTGCAACAAGACGTTCATAGATCGCCGGCGCACCATCTTCTTCCGCAAGAAAATAACAATGAGAGAGCAGCCCCCTCCGACGTTGCTCAAGGTAGGCAATCTCGTGCGGCGTACCAAAGCCGCGATGACGCAAAACAGCTGCATAGAGGTAAGCACGTTGAGCTTTTGTTTTCCTGAAAAATCCATAGATGATCCGTTGAATCAGTATCGGTTTTTTGAAACGTTTCACGACCACAGGACGTCCCGAAGGCAACACGAAACGTTTCACCTGATTGCGTTTATCGTAAAGCATCTCTCCTTCCCCATCAAACATCATCGGCAGCTGCTCCAAGAAAGTTTCAACCTCATCGCCGGAATACGCCGGATGAATCGCGAATCTCATGCCTTACTCAGATAGTCGTTTATCTTTCGAACAATTTGTTCGGCTGTAATTTGTGACAAGCAGGCCCAATCGCCACGATAACAAGGTTTATTTCCGTACGTTGAACATGGCCGACAAGGCAAGTCGGCCTGTATCGCCAAGTCGTAAGGCTGTTTATAGCCGTAAAAACCTGCATATGGGTGGGTAGCCCCCCAAATGGAGATCACCTTCGTCCCGACAAGCGAAGCAAAGTGCATATTCGCCGAATCCATACACAGAAAGACATCCAGACGACTGATCAGCGCCAGTTCATGATCCAGCCGATGCTTCCCGGCCATGTTCCGAGCACCCGGATATTGAAACGCCCATTGATCGAGAACCGCCTCTTCGTAGCCTTTTCCGCCGAACAAAAAGATCGTCATGTCGTTTTGCCCCGACAGGGATTTGACGACTTCCTCCATCTCGTCAATGGGATAAATCTTCCCGCGATGCTTGGCAAACGGCGCGATGCCGATCCATTTACCTTGCTTCTCGCCGGCCATAGATGCAATCAATGCATCATCGGCAGGATGTTGTTCGTACAAAGAAATAAAGGTATCGGTAAAATGAAATCCGGCAGTCCGAAAAACATCGGCATAACGCGCCGATACAAGCCGCAGAGGGCGGATGGTTTTCGGAGGTCTGCCGGTCAGGCGTCTACGCTCTTCCCGCATCTTATCCACTATATATACCGGTCTACGCTGTAACCGGAAAGTAAAATCGATCACTCTGCTGCGAATAACGTCGTGCAGATCGAGAATTTTATCGAACTTATACCCGGTCAGAGCAAAAGCGAAACGCAACACCCCCCATAGCGTCTTCTCCGTGCTTTGCGTGTTGAGACCGATGATTCGTACATTTTCGGGACGATGGATGAAAATCGGTATCAGGAATGACTGCGTCAGTACGGTAAACGAGTCCTCAGGATTAGCTCGCGCCACCGAATAAATGACAGGGATTGTCATGGCTACGTCGCCGATTGCCGATAATCTTATGATCAATACTTTTGCCATTCTCTTGTGTCAAAAATCATACGCTCTGCACAAAGATACGATGCTAAAACGACTCGTGCAAGTTTTCGCCGAGCAGAACGCGCTCAATCACGGCGGGGTAATGCGCATATTCGAGGGCATGTACTTTAGTCGCCACATCTTCAGGAGTATCGGTCGGAGCAACCGGACAACGTGCCTGAAAAACAACTTGCCCTTCATCGTATCGGTCGTTGATAAAATGGATGGTAATCCCCGATTCCGTATCGCCGGCAGCCACGACAGCCTGATGCACGCGCATACCATACATTCCTTTCCCCCCATGTTTGGGGAGCAAAGCCGGATGAATATTGAGAATTTTTTTCGGGTAAGCACGTAAAATGGCGTCCGGAATCTTCTTCAGGAAACCGGCCAATACAATAAAATCGGCGCCATCTTCAGCCAATTTCTTCAAAACGGAGGTGCCACCGGACAGACTTTCTTTCGGGAAAGTTATGGAAGGAATCCCCAACCGTTTTGCACGATGGTGTACTCTGGCAGAAGCATTTTCGGAGTACACGGAAACCACTTCAACCATTTCGTTATCATGAAAATATCGTATGATATTCTCTGCATTTGTCCCATCGCCCGAAGCGAAAATAACCATCCTTTTCATCGCTTTCCCAAAAACAAGAAATGCACAAAAAACATAAAAATGTGCAATATTCGAGTTTTTTTGCCTTAAAAATTTGTTCTGTAAGATAAAAAATTCTTTCCTTTGCACTGCAAAAATAGAAAGTATTGCAAAAACAGTATTCATTTAAATCAAAAAATTATGTCTGATGTAGCATCTCGCGTAAAAGCGATTATTGTTGACAAATTGAGTGTTGAAGAATCGGAAGTAACAAACGAAGCAAGCTTCACGAATGATTTGGGAGCAGATTCTCTTGACACAGTGGAGTTGATCATGGAATTTGAAAAAGAATTTGGCCTCTCCATTCCGGATGACCAGGCTGAAAAAATCTCTACGGTAGGAGACGCTATTGCTTATATCGAAGCAAACGCGAAGTAATCTGCTTTTTATTCAGTATGGAATTAAAAAGAGTCGTAGTAACGGGTCTCGGTGCTCTTACTCCTATCGGCAACAACACCGCGGAAACGTGGGAGTCTTTGCAGAAGGGGGTAAGCGGCGCAGGGCCTATTACTCAATTTGATGCCTCCAAGTTCAAAACACAATTTGCCTGCGAAGTCAAAGGGTTCGACCCATTGCAGTACTTCGACCGGAAAGAGGTGCGCAAGTATGACCGGTATGCACAGCTCTCGCTCGTAGCAGCGACGGAAGCCGTGACAGATTCAGCAATGGACTTGGAAAAGGAAGATCTGAACCAGATCGGAGTGATCTTTGCCGCCGGTATCGGGGGTATCCGTTCGTTTGAAGACGAAGTACGGGACTACGATGCGGAGCGTGGGCCACGTTTTAATCCGTTCTTTATCCCTAAGATTATCGCAGATATAGCGGCCGGTCATATCTCGATGAAATATGGTTTCAGAGGCCCCAACTTTGCCACGGTCTCGGCATGTGCCTCTTCGACAAACGCCATTGCCGATGCGTTCAACTATATCCGTTTGGGCAAAGCCAATGCGATCGTAGCCGGAGGTGCCGAAGCCGCCATCGCCATTGTGGGGGTGGGAGGTTTCAACGCCATGAATGCGCTCTCGACACGCAACGATTCGCCACAGACCGCTTCCCGTCCGTTCAGTCAAAGCCGCGACGGCTTCGTTATCGGAGAAGGAGCAGCCTGTCTGATCCTCGAAGAGCTGGAACATGCTCTGGCACGCGGTGCAAAAATTTATGCCGAAGTAGCAGGCGCAGGTCTCTCGGCAGACGCTCATCACCTCACGGCAAGCCATCCCGAAGGATTAGGTGCAAAGCTGGTGATGCGGAATGCGCTGGAAGACGCGGAAATGAAACCGGAAGACATAGACTATATTAATGTACATGGTACGTCTACTCCTGTGGGCGATATCTCCGAAGTAAAAGCCATCAAGGATGTCTTTGGCGAACATGCTTACAAACTGAATATCAGCTCAACAAAGTCAATGACCGGTCATCTTTTAGGCGCTGCCGGCGCATTGGAAGCGGCAACCGCTGTGTTAGCCGTACGTGACGATATCGTTCCTCCGACCATCAATCATGCCGAGGGAGACGATGATCCTGAGATTGATTACAAACTGAACTTTACGTTTAACAAAGCACAAAAACGCGTGGTACGGGCTGCATTATCCAACACGTTTGGATTTGGCGGGCACAATGCCAGTGTAATTGTGAAAAAATTTGAGAAATAGACGTGCGTTTGTTCTTACAACAACTAAAAAGGCTCTTTATTCCTCAGAATAAAGAGCCTTATCTGTCCTTATCCCAACTGTTGGGATTCCATCCGAACGATGTGAAACTCTACGAACAGGCGCTTACACACCGCTCGTCACACTTTCCCGACGGCAAACGACCCCATAATAACGAACGGCTCGAATTTCTCGGCGACGCCATCCTCGGAGCGACTGTAGCCGATATTCTATACAAACATTTTCCGAACAAAAAAGAAGGTTTTCTGACCAGCGTACGCTCTAAAATCGTACAACGTGAGACCTTGAACCGTATAGCCCTCGAAATGGGGCTCGACAAGATGACCGTTGCCTCCATTCGCCCCAACTCTCACAACAACTGCGTATATGGCAATGCACTCGAAGCACTGATCGGCGCCATCTATTTGGATCACGGATATCGGAAATGCTTCAAGTTTGTCAAAGAGCGAATGATCGGTCATTATCTGTCGCTGGAAAAATTAGCCCGCAAAGAGATGAACTTTAAATCGAATTTGTTGGAGTGGGGACAAAAAGAAAAATTGAGAATCGATTTCGAACTGACAGACATCTATTCAGACAAAAACAAAAACCCAATATTTCATACCACTGTATCGGTTGAAAGTCATCCGTTAGCCACAGGCACAGGCTACACAAAGAAAGAGTCGCAACAAACGGCGGCCAAAAAAGCGATCCGGAGGATTCGCACAGATAAAAACATGCAAAGCCTGATTACCGAACTGAAACGCCAATCTTCGCTCAAGCCCGAGGGAGCGAGCCCCGATGTAGCGTATTTATCCCAGATTCCGCAATAGAACCAATTCTCCATGACGCGTGCAACATGTTGGTCGGCCTATGGCGTAAAAGCAGGGTCTACCTTGCCATCGCTCATATTCAAGAAACCACCTGTGAGCACCACGCCCATATAGTTCATCTTACAGAACGACAAGGTGGTGCGATAACGCTTGTCAACATCGGCTATCGACAGCCCGGCTTCTCCTGTTCTTTATTTTAAACTGTTATACTTTTTTTGCCCACAATTTCAAGTGAGCCCTTTATCAATCGCTTTATCAATTCGTCGTCAGCTCGTGTGATGTCGATACCAATCCAATATTTCGCAAAATTCTTGTTCGCATTGTAGGGCAGTCCGATGCAATCGTATTGCTCGCGCAACAGTATAGCCTCCTCCTCGCTGCATTTCATCGACACACGACTCAAGTCGTTGATATCGAAATAACAGAACATGTGGCCGCCGATGTAGAACACCAGGACGTCACGTGCAGCCCGAAACTTTTGGAAAGGAAACTTTTCTTCCACCTCGGGCGAGAGCGACAAACAGTAAGTGCGCAATGCTTCAATATCCATCTCAAGTTAATTATACAACAGCTTTAATCTTTCCGAAATCCATCTCCATCGGACGAATAAACGACCACGAGGATCATGAGACAATTAAAAGCAATCAAAAAATACCTTTTGTCATATCCCGAACGAAATCCCCATACGCTCCCCTTGTTTAATAAGCTCATTATCGGATGATACGCGTTTCGTCTTGCCCGCAATTTCGGCGAGCGGCACGGAGCCGATTTTTCCGTCTTTAAAACAGACCATACGCCCGAACTGTTTTTGAGCCACAAGCTCGGTCGCATGACCGCCAAGAAGTGTAGCCAGATTGCGGTCGAAAGGAGAGGGATTTCCGCCGCGCTGAATATATCCAAGCACTGTCTGACGCACTTCAATGCCCGTCGCCTCTCCCACGGCATGCGAAATATAATCAGCCGGACTGAGACAATCCGTCTTCAGTCCTTCCGCTGTCACAATGATGGAATACGGTTTGCCAAGATGCAAACGGTGCAATATCTTTTCATTGACTTTACGAATATCAAAACCCAGCTCAGGAATAAGGATAATATCTGCACCACCTGCCATACCGGCATAGAGTGCAATCCATCCGGCGCTATGTCCCATCACTTCGACAACCATCACACGCTTGTGCGAACTGGCTGTCGAGTGCAGACGATCAATCGCTTCGGTCGCAATATTGACTGCCGTATCAAACCCAAACGTGAGGTCCGTACCGTAAATATCATTATCGATTGTTTTGGGTACTCCAATCACATTCAGTCCGATTTGGAAAAGTTTGTTCGCCGTCTTCTGCGTACCGTTTCCGCCGATGCAGATAAGACAGTCAAGTCCCATTTCCATATAGTTCCGGCAGATGATCTCCGGCTTTTTATTGTCACCGGACTGAATAATCTTTTTGAAAGGTTTCTCGCGCGAAGTCCCGAGAATCGTTCCTCCCAGATTCAGAATACCCGAAAGCGTTCGTTCCGTGAAGAGCTCGGTATCTCGATTAAGCAAACCCGTAAAGCCGTTATGGATGCCTATCACCTCCATGCCATAGTGCATGATGGCCGTTTTACCTACTCCGCGAATCGTCGCATTGATGCCGGGACAATCTCCGCCCGACGAAAGAATACCGATTTTCATAAAATTTATTCATTAACGAACTACTTTGTACAAAGATACGTTTTTTGGAAAAGATACGAAACAGAAATAACAAAAAACAGCAAAGCAACACTAATGTAATATAAAATATACTATCTTTGCACCAAAGATAAAAAAAAACGGAATTTATGTTGAAGAAACTCACTACATGGATCATTTTGTTCTGTTGCGTAGCATGCGGGCAACAGGACAAACAGATTATTATACTTTCAACAAACGATATGCACGCACATATTGATGACTACGCGAAAGTAGCGGCTTACGTCGAACAAGAACGACAAAAAAATCCGAATGTATTGGTATTAAGCGCAGGTGATTTATTCTCGGGTAACCCGATCGTCGATTACTGTCCGAAATACGGTAACGGCTTTCCCATAATCGACTTGATGAACCGCATCGGATATCGTTTTACGGCATTCGGGAACCATGAATTCGACTACGGTCAGCATATCTTATGCGACCGTATGGCTCAAGCCGAATTCCCGTTCCTCTGTGCTAACATGACGGTTAACGACAGCCTTTGCATCAAACAACCCGAACCTTCGGCCACGATCGAAATCGACGGAGTGAAAATCGGCATCATCTCAGCCATTCAGATCGAAAACGTAAACGGTCGGCTCATTCCTGCTACACATCCCGACAAAGTAAAAGGCATTACGTTTACAAACCCTGTGGAAGCGCTCTGCGCATTACGGGAGATACGAAATCAATGTGACGTATTCATCGCTTTGACACATACAGGTATAGATACAGATAAAGAGATCGCCGAACGTATGCCTGAACTGGATCTAATCGTGGGTGGACATACGCACACGAAACTTGATACGGGAATCATCGTAAACAATGTTCTGATCACACAGGCAAACGAATATCTGAAATATATCGGTAAAACAACGCTTACAGTCAGAAACGGCAAAGTGGTTGAGAGAAAAAATGAGCTGATTAACCTTTCCAAACTGCGTGACGAAGATGAATCCATCAAAGCATTAATCGCTAAATATCACGACGAATCGCCGATGAATGAAATCATTGGAGAAGCAGGAAAACAATTTGACGGGAAAGAAGCGCTTGGCAATCTGATGACCGATGCCATCGTAAACGTACATCAAACGGATTTCGCCTTTCAAAATGCCGGCGGAGTACGCATCGGGAAAATCGAAAAAGGTGACCTTACCATGGGAAAAATCTATGAATTGGACCCGTTTAACAACCGTATCGTGATCATCGAAATGAAACCTGACGAAATCCGTTCACTCATCAAAAACTCACATAAACGCAGGAACAAACGCGCTGACTTATTTGTGTCGGGGATGACATACAAAATTTTCACAAAAGACGGTATAGCGGAACTCGTCGAAATGAAAATGGCAAACGGAAAACTGCTCGACGAAAACAAATATTACCGCGTTGGAATCAATGATTATCTTGCATCGGCATATACGTACGAGCATAAAAAAGCACCGCAGATTACCGACAAAACATCGGAAGAAACTCTTGTGGAGTATATCCGAAACAAAAAACAAATCACACCACAATACCCTCGTACGGAAGTGGTTGAAAAATAACGATAAAATGCCTGATTATCGAACAAACCCATAGAAACAACATAATCGTTAGAATCAAAAAGAAATTTATTTAACTAATTAATATAAGCACTTATGATAAAAAAAATTCAATTTCTTGCAGTAATGTTTCTTCTTATGACAACTACTGCAATACAAGCACAGGTAACGACCGCAAGTATGAGCGGACACGTGACAGATAAAGAAGGAGCAGTGATAGGTGCAACTATTGTCGCCACACATGAACCTTCGGGAACAACGTATGGAACAATTACCAACGTAGATGGACGATATAACCTGAATGGAATGCGCGTAGGTGGTCCATATAAATTAGAAGTATCATATATCGGATACAAAAAATCGGTAACAACCGGAATAACACTTTCATTAAGTGAAAATTATGTATTAAACATTCAACTTATAGAAGAAGCTGTCGGATTAGATGAAATTCAAATTGTAGCAAAAGGTGGAAGTTCAAATATGAACAGCGACAGAGCCGGTGCTGTGACCAATATTAATACAAGAATTATTAGCACATTACCTTCAGTTAGCAGAAGTTTGACCGACTTTACGAAACTTACTCCTCAAGCAAATGGAGCAGCTATTGGAGGAGGTACTTACCGACAAAACAATATTACAATTGATGGAGCTTCTTTTAACAATAAGTTCGGTATCGGACAAAGTATGCCTGCAAACGGTTCACCGATTTCTTTAGATGCGATTGATCAGATATCGGTAAGCGTAACTCCTTATGATGTTCGACAAAGCGGATTTCTCGGAGCTTCTATTAATGCGGTGACTCGTTCAGGCGATAATGAATTCAGAGGATCAGTCTATACCTATCTGAACAACGAAAAATTTAAAGGAAATAAAGTAAAAGATCAGACTTTTGAGCGCACAGAAAGTAGATATAACCTGTACGGCATACGTTTCGGAGGTCCTATTATTAAAAATAAATTATTTTTTTTCATTAACTATGAAACGGAAAAAACGATTGTTCCCGGTCCATCAAGAATAGCTGCAACAGATGGTAATCCTTATACTGACGGATCAAATAATATCGCTCGTCCGCTTGCCAGCGAAATGGATATGATCAGTAAATATCTTTCCGAAACGTACGGTTATGAAACAGGACCCTATCAAAATTATTCAAACGAGAGTCCGGGAATGAAATTTTTAGCTCGTGTAGATTGGAATATAAACAATAATCACCGTTTAAATATCCGATATAACATCACAAAAAGTAAAGAACCTTTGTACCCAAGCACTTCATCATCCCAAATTTTCCCCTCACCTTATGACAGAAGTTATAATAGAAGGGGAATGTATGCAATGTGGTATAAAAATACCGGGTATTTTCAAGAACAAAATTTTTCATCTGTTGCTGCCGAATTAAATTCCTCATTTGGAAAATTAAGCAATTTATTCAGATTTACTTATACAAATCAAGACGAACCTCGTTCTACTTCCGGTAAAGCATTTCCTTTTGTAGATATATTAAAAGATAAAACTCCATTCGTAAGTTTCGGAACAGAACTTTTTTCACACGGAAATTTACGAAAAGTTGAATCCTTTACTTTAAATGATGATGTTACATTTGGTGTAAATAAACATACCATTACAGCCGGATTACAATTCGAATATAATCATACAAAAAATGGTTTTCAACGTTTTGGAACAGGATATTATGCTTTTGATTCATGGGACGATTTTATTTCAAATAAGCCTGCAAAATCATTTGCAATTACACATCCCAACGATCTTTCCATTTCACAGGCATTTCCTTCTTTTAAATTTAACCAGTTTACCTTATATGCACAAGATGAGATAAATATATCTGAACGATTAAAAATATTAGCCGGAATACGAACTGATTTACCTTTTTATCCGAAAATAAATACATATAATCCTAAAGTTGCAGAGTTAGACTTTGACAGCAAAAAATTCGATACGGGAGAATTACCGTCAGCCAAAGTTTTATTTTCTCCCCGTTTAGGATTTAATTACGATATAAAAGGCGATCGTTCTATTGTTTTACGAGGAGGTACTGGTCTTTTTACGGGAACGATTCCTTTTGTATGGATTGTAGCTCAAGCAAGTGATGCAGGAGTATTACAAACAACTTATTCAGGTAAATCAATTCCATCATTTAAACCGACAACTTCTGAAATTTTAAATGAAATCTATCCGGGTGGACTAAAAGCAGAACCAGCATTACCCTCAGCAATAGTAAAAATAGATCATAATTTAAAATTACCACAGAACTGGAAAAGTAGCCTTGCCATTGACGTCAAGTTACCATGGAATATGAATGCTTCACTAGAAGGAATTTATAGTAAAGATATTCATTCGGTAGCTGTAACGAATGTGGGATTAAAGCCTGATGCTTTTCAAATAAACGGATATCCGGATCAACGTCCTATTTCCAAAAAACAATATTATCAATCTAAATTAAAGAATGTATATTTACTTAATAATGCAGGAAAAAATGAATATTGGTCTATCACGGCAAAATTACAGAAATCGTTTGAAAATGGTTTTGATGCTTCAATAGCCTATACACATAGTTACGGAAAGAGCTCGGGCGATGGAATCGGTGATCAAGTAGGTTCTGCTTGGTTCAATGATCCTCGTACTTACGGTTCAAACTCTCATGATATAGGTTATATGAACTATATTTTACCCAATCGCTTAATAGCTTCTGTTTCGTATAGAAAAGAGTATGCCAAATATTTCGCTACAACCGTATCTTTATTTTATGAAGGCGGTGAATCAGGTCGTTTTTCTTATTTATACGCGAACAACTTAAATAATGACGGAGGAGGCAATGCTGTGCTTTATATTCCGAAAGACAAATCTGAAATAACATTTGCCGATCTATTCGATACGAATAAAAAAAGCCCTAATTACGGTAAAGTTATTTATACGGCTTCGCAACAAGAAACCGACTTTTGGAATTATGTCGAACAAGATGCTTATTTAAGAACTCACAAAGGAAAATATGCGATGCGTAATGGTGCACTCATGCCTTGGGTAAATACTTTCGATATAAAAATTTTGCAGGATTTCTTTATACATGCCGGCGGAAAACGAAATACAATACAAGTAGGTTTAGATATCATAAATGTAGGAAATCTTCTAAACAGTAAATGGGGAATCCGTCATAGCGTAAATAAAAATAATATCTTAGAAGTAGCAAATATGAAAGAAGTTATAGAAGGAAATGGCTCAGTAAAACCAATCTTTAACTTTCTTAAAAACGGAAAGGAAATACTTAAAGAAACATATAGACCTAACATAGGATATGCTTCAACATATTATATGCAACTAAGCTTACGTTATATATTTAATTGATTATCTAACAAATTCACAGATATTCTTCCCTCGGAAACACCTCTTGATTTTCGAGGGATTTTTTTACCAGTTACTTTCTCAGGAAGAAATGAAGTAAGCTGAAAACTCAAAAAACAGTTGTTTATAAAAATCGAAAAAAAAATTTGATTAATCTGTTAGGTTTTTAAACGAATATCAAAT
>NZ_JUET01000029.1 GCF_001006485.1 Tannerella forsythia | reverse complement strand
CATGGTTTAAGTGCCACTTCATACAATGCGAGTAAGCGTTTAACCCCATTTGTGACATTTCGGCAAGAGAGTGTGGCTCCACTGATATTGGGAATGTCTTCCGCCAACTCTAAAGGGCTGTTTTTATTCGTGCCAACAAAATGATTTCGCCAATCAGTCTGACGGACTTCTCCACCATAGGTTTCACGATAATCCATAATTTCAATGC
The DNA here is from genome assembly GCF_001006485.1 of Tannerella forsythia. Lineage (GTDB taxonomy): Bacteria > Bacteroidota > Bacteroidia > Bacteroidales > Tannerellaceae > Tannerella > Tannerella forsythia. Next base: position 240 of record NZ_JUET01000029.1, on the reverse strand, counting down.
CTAATACCTCTCCTTTAGGGGAGATTGCTGTCGCATAGGTTATAAACTCGTGTTTTCCGATGACCTTGTCAATAATGACCCATCCGAGAAACGCCTTGTCAGGACTGAAAGCTTGCCAGGCTTTTTGTGTTTTCCAACGTTGGCGGACATCACAGATGGCTTCGATTTTGTCTCTCTGACTTTCGTTCAGTTTGATCAGAGTAGGGGTGAACGAGGCGTGTTGTCCAAATAAAGCGACTT
>NZ_JUET01000028.1 GCF_001006485.1 Tannerella forsythia | reverse complement strand
GTACCACTTCTCTTGATGTGCTTGCAATGCAACTATGAGGTCTCGAAGACCTTCACGATTACAAAGCTGGCCAAACATCATAGCGAGGAGTTGATTCCAACAGGTGAAGGACTTGACGTATTTGTCGACTTGATACTTGGCAACAATACGATTAAACTTACTTCTATCCAAGAAGGATGTAAGTTGAGTGAATACATACTTATCTTTAAACATATCATAAGATATGAAAAAAGATTGTGCTCCTTGCCAATTCAAGTCCGTTTTCTCGGATTTTCTCTACAATTATCTAAATATCAATGATCTAAAAGAACACTTAGCGATTTTTAGTGGACAATAATGCATGGGTAAAAGAGATGATGAATATGTCCTTGCAGGTTGTATAGAATTGGATGAGGGTTATTTTTCCACAGAGATGAGTCAAGAGGAAAAAGATAAACCCTTGAAGCGTGGACGTGGCAGTCAAAAGAAAAGCAAAGTTTTAGTTATGGCAGAAAGTGAAATGGTTGAATTTCCGAAAACCGGTCAAAAACCACGAAGAGTCGGCTATTTGAAAATGAAAGTAATCGATGACTTGAAAAAAGAGACCATTAATGCAGCGGTTCAGCAGTTAGCTTCCGGAGCTAATCAAATCGACACGGATCATTCTACCTCTTATGTAGAATTGAAAGATTTTGTACCTAGAGACACCACTCTCAGGTTATCCCCAAAGAGAAAGTGGGCGAGGTCTTACCCTGGGTTCATATCGCCATCAGCAATGCCAAGAGACAGTTGATAAATACGTTCCATGACATCAAACCCGAATTCTTACAAAATTACTTAGATGAATTCTGTTACAAGTTTAATCGCCGATATTTGGGAGAAGCTCTCTTTGGAAGATTGCTGGTTGCTTGTGTAAGCTATAGAAATGAGTTTAGGTATAAGTGCGGATAATCATTTTATATTAATAAATCCTATCGCAAAAAATATTTTCATTTATTTGGAGTATATTTGCCGATATATAAATAGGCACATGAGGGAAATAACGGATATTGCTGTAGCCGAATCAGGTGACAGTGACTTCAAAGAACGGCTTGAGACTAAAAATGCCAAAAGCTGGCTGAAAAGTGTAAGCGCTTTTGCCAACGGAATAGGAGGAACGCTCTATTTCGGTGTGGAAGATCGCACGCGCCGGATAATTGGCATACAGGATATTCAATTGACAATCAGCAAAATTACAGAGCTGATTGTGGCTCGTATCACCCCGCGTCCGGTTTTTGAGTGCATCCCCCTGCAACAGAAAGGAAAAGATATTCTGGCTGTCAGAGTGGATTCCGGAAAACATACTCCTTTCTACTATGTTCACGATCATCACCATACAGCATATATACGTATGGGAGACGAGTCTGTTCCGGCAACCGATTATCAGCTCAATGAGCTTATACTGAAAGGAAGAAACGAAACATATGACAGTCAAATAACGGAGAGACTGCGCACAGATTATAGTTTTACATTGTTGGAGGCGACATATTTGCATACCTTGAATCAGCATATGTCAGATAGCGACTATGTTTCTTTCGGTTTGGCGGTAGAAGATGGTCGTTTGACAAACGCCGGATTGCTTTTTGCCGACCAATGTCCGTTACCTGACAGCAGAGTCTTCTGTACACGCTGGAGTGGGTTGCAAAGAGGATCAGTGCATGAAGATGCGACGGATGATGCAGAATATAGTGGCAATCTGATATACTTGTTAAAAAGTGCCACTGAGTTTATTCGCAGAAATACCCGCAAAGGATGGACTAAAACAGCTAATGGAAGAGTGGAGAAACCCGACTATGCCGAACGTGCTTATTTTGAGGGCGTGGTGAACGCTCTTATCCATAGGACGTATGATTTTCGAGGAACTGAAGTTCATGTGGAAATGTATGACGACCGTTTAGTTATCTCATCTCCCGGGGGAATCTATGGAGGGGGAGAATTGGAGCCCATGAGCGACGGTTCTTATATTTCTAAAAGGCGTAATCCGATATTAGCTGACATTTTCAGCCGGCTAAGGTATATGGAGCGTCGGGGAAGCGGGATAAAGAAAATCTTTGAAGCAACGAAGAATCTTTATGGCTATACGGAAGAAAAAAAGCCGTTTTTCCTTGTGAATAAACAGAATGACTTCTTCCTGACTATTCCGAACGTTAATTATCGTTCTGAGTCTGTTACCCCACATGATACCATACATGATACCATACATGATACCATACATGATACCATACATGATAAAATCGCCTTGCTACTTTCATTTTGCCAAACGCCTCGCAGCAGAGAAGAGATGATGGAGTTTGTGGGTTTAAGAAACCGCGATCATTTTCAGAAGAAATACCTCCGTCCTTTATTAGAGCAGGAAAAGATCGAAATGACCATTCCTGAAAAGCCCCAAAGTAAGAACCAGAAGTATCGAACGAAGGAAACAATCAAATGATATCATCTCCCAAAAGATCTTTCAAACCCTCGAAAGAGGAGACAATATAATCGGTGTAGGGGTTGGAAAGGTATTCCTTTCTGACCATCAGGACGGTTGTAAATCCCAACTCCCGTCCTGCTTTTATTTCGGAAGCGGGATCATCGCCCACCACATACGTCTTTCGGTCTTTTAGGTCCAATTCCCTGCTTAATTCACGGAAGATATCCAGTTTGCTCGAATTCGCATAGACGGGATCGTTGATGATTATCCGGTCGAAGTCTTGACTTATCTGCAGTTTTCTCAATTTTTCCTCTTGTAATCTTTTGAATCCGGTAGTCACCAAAATCTTATATGCCGGTATCGCTCTGAAAGCGGCATAATCCTCATACGGCACCATGGCAGAATGCTCCAGAGAGATACCGTTCAATTCATCCAAGACAGGTAATATCATTGATTTGGGCAATCCGTACTTCTCGCATACCCTGTCGAACGGATTGGATACGATGTCTTGAATGATCGAGAGGATGATTTCCGCGGTAAAGCGTCCTGATAAATAATCGGTTGCTTTGTGAAGCAACGACGCAAACAACTCGGGATCGATGCTCGAAGTATCGAATATCGTGTTGTCCAAGTCGCAAATGATAACCTGATCCTGCATCTTGTTCTTTGTGTTAATGCTTCAATAAAATGAGAGAGGATGCAAGGGAGCCGCATCCTCTCTCTCTACAGGAAAATGATTAAATCATTTGAGTTTGCCTTCCTTCTTCAATTGCTTTAGGAATTTAGCCCATCCGGGAGCTCTTTTCTCCGCATTCCGGCGAGTACCCTCCGGGTCCCAATAATCCGGCCAATTATCGTTCAGAAAATAGGCATTCTTCTCCATGTCATAAAATAACACAAGATTGTTGTACGCCCGATTGACAGCATCACTTATATGCGCAACAATCGTAAAGACCGTTTCTTCCCCTACCTTCATCTCTATTCGTGCGTAGACTGGAATAGAGTTGATCTTTCTGAATCTAATTTCCCGTGTTCTCGGATTGAACCATTCGATATCGTCTCCCGTGAAAGCGAGCCTTGCAGAAATCGAACCATATTGTGATTCATCATCGGATGCTGTTTCATATTCCGAGACGATCCCTTCCACATTGCCGCTCCTTGTGACGGCCGTTATCAAAGATTTCCCTTCGGTAGCCGGTTCATTGTCCGTTTGGCTGCAACCGGCGAAAACGATCAGACATAAAATAAATACATACATTTTTTTCATCATACAATTCCTCCTATAATAATTTATTAAACAATCTTTTTGCGAATTTCTTCACGAACATTTCAGGAACCGGTGCGATATAAGCTCCCTTTTGATTGTACTGATTACGTCTCCAATCATTTTTTATCGCCTCGATTTCTGCACCATATTCTGAAAATATTACGCAAAACATATAGTGGGACACTGCCTTGGTGGCAGTCTCGCGACTATCGTTAAAATACAGGTTGATAAAGAATACCAGAGCCTCCTGTTGTTTTTCCCGGCAATATGCGATCAGGTTTTTCCCTTCCTGAATCTCCATAAGCACATACGGGTTGCTGATATGAGCATATTGAGAAGAGATTTTTTTGTCCCAGGCCTCATACAGCTTTCTTATTTCGGGATTGTTTGCAGTCAACCCTTTCTCTTTGCTTTTCCGTGTGAACGTTTCTTTTTCGACCGGAGTAAGTTCCACCTTTTCAATCACCGTCAAACCTCTCCGTACCGATTCTTCGAAAGAAATGGATTGGGAAGAATTTTTCCTCAAACCGGGATTGGGATAAGGACCGGCCGGCTTATTAGCATCTCTATAATAAGCGAACACTTGACCATACGAATACATGCCTTGACCTCTAAGAGCATCGCGCGGGTGAAAGATTCTTCTGAGTGCTCCGGGTTTGCTTTCCCATGCGTAACCGTGCGGATGGTCATTGGCTGTACCTCTGCACGAGAAATGAGTAACTCCGCTTATGTTTCCGTTATAGGACCATACGGCTACTTCTCCATTGGTTGCATCGGCATTTTCACGTGTGTATACAGTCGCGCCGGCATATCGTTGCGGGTTGTTGGCAAAGAAAGCGTCCCAACTGCTCCATACGTTAGGATCGCCGTAATAAGGACCAACCAAATAGGGACTTGTATTGCTTTCATAGATGCCTCCCCACGTCCAGCCGTATGTTAAGCCTCCGGCCCATGACGCGCAGTTATATACGTTGGTCTCTCCTCCGCTACTGTATATGCCATCGTTTACCATCAAGTTGGGAAAACTGTTGGCAACCAAGTCTCCGGACATTACCTGCTGGCAGGAACCATACACGTCGCAGTTGCCGTAATAAGCACCGAAAGCACCTACGGAAGATATAATCATATTGTATCGGGCCTGACTCGATGGCTTCGTCAACCTCACGCGTGCATCGTTGAACCACATCTGTTCCATGGGGGGAACGTAGAAATAGGATTCGCCGAAGAATTTCACTTTTTTGCTTCCTTTTTCTTCCAGAAAGAACTCTGCTATACCTGTCGTGTACGCTGTAAAATAGTTGATGATACCCGTGTTCGGAGAATCGACATCCACGGAATAACCGGCTATCGGACATTGTGAATTCAGAATATAACCATCCTGGAAGACATTGACCAAACCTTGTCTTCCCGTCGTAGTAGAGGCATAATAACTGCTGTATGCCCGGATAACCAGATAGTATTCTCCGGCAGGCAATGTTTCAGTTATTTGGGCGTGACGTCCCAGCCCGGAGGCATCATCATTATAATACGTATGGTTGTGAGGATCATCGATTTTGTATAAATACATAACCGGATCGACGGTGTAATAGCTGTCTCCTTCGATGGGAGTGGTCATAAATGTATGCGTTCCGCTGCTCAATGACAGCTTGCGATGATAAGTATAAGTAACCGGAACACAAACCAGGTGCCTGTAATTTCCGTCGGGATTACTGAGTTCGCGTGGGGTCACTTGCCAATTCCAGCTCTGGTCATAAGCTGACCTGCCCACAGAGCGGGAAGAAGCACTTAGACCGTCATCGCTCTCCGATGTCATCCGGATGATTTCTTCCTGCTCCAACTTGCTCGTCGAAGCATTCTGCTGTTGTTTCAGCAGAGCGATAAAGGCATTATACTGAGGATCTTCTTTTATGAGTGCCTGCCGCGCCGATTCAACTTGAATAGCGTCTATTTCGGGAAAATACGGCAAAGAGGACAAGAAAGTAATTTTGTTGGCTCCTTGACGCAGCCGGACTGTTTTTCCATCCTTGAGCGTAACAAAATCCCATTCGGCTTTACGAATGTCAAGCTCTCCGGCATATTCGTCATTAACCCACACTTCGATTTGCTGCAATGTTCCATCCTTATCGGTATAACATGCCATGACGTGTACACCTAAGTAATTGCTCCCCACAGAACCGGTCTGAATGTTAAATGTACGGGCCAGCATTTTCCTTTCTGCTCCGGATCGACTGTCCGAAACCACTTCATCCGAACTTGTCAGGTAAAAATTACGGCCCAGGTATTCTCTGCCGTTATCCGTCTCGCCTACGGCCGAGCGTGTCCGGATTTCCGCTTCTTGCGGAATGTCCTCCAAGTCAAACCGGTTTTCGCACCCTGTCAGAAATACCGTCTGAACAGCAGCAGCGAAAAATAGTCCAATACTCTGTAACGATAACTTTTTCATCTTTTTACTCTTTTAGGGGTTAGTATTTATATTGATTTTCCCTTCTCTTCATGTGTCTTACTATTATTTATGAGTGATGCTATAAAATATGTCTTGCCTTTTTCTGGCTAAAAACAATCTCTATAACAACTTCTAAAAGAAACCTATCAAGGGATATTGAAAACCCACATCAAAGAACTATCTTTGCGCCTACAAAGATAAGTAAGAATACAATATAGGCAAACAAAAACACCTTAATAAGATAATACAAATTATCTATCAGTGTTTTGTGGGTTTGAAGAATGACTATAACATGCTTAATATAAGGGACTTCGGGGTTTTGAGCTCAGGGGATATAAAGAGTAGAGCAAAACAGTTTTCTGCATATACAAAGGAAAGCGAAGAGATGAAGTATCTGACATATTTCACCAAATCGCAATCTAATATCGGGTCTCGTATCACATTGTCAATCCCGGAAATTGGCCTACAGACCAAAGAATACATAAATTTTGCTTCTAATGATTATTTAGGTTTTTCTTCATGTCAGGAAACAATTGAAGCAGGCATCGCTGCTTTATCAGAGTATGGAACTGGATGCTGCGCTGCATCTATCATTGGTGGATATACGGAACTTCATAGAGCTTTGGAGACAAGCATTGCTTCTTTTTTGGGATATGAAGATGCACTTATTTGCTCCTCCGGATTCGGGATCAATGAAGGAGTTCTTCAAACTCTTATGGGTAAGCAAGATATAGCGTTTATTGATACGGCTATTCATGCAAGTGCTCTAAGCGGTCTTCACACCACTAATACGAAGTATATAGGGCACAATGATCCTGATTATTTGGACTTTGTTCTTAAACGATTTAATGCCAGATACAGAACCCGGTTAGTAATTATTGATGGAGTGTATTCCCAAGAGGGAGATTTGGCAAAACTGCCTGAAATTATTGAAATAGTAAAAAAACATGGAGCATATTTGATGGTTGATGATGCTCATGGAATCGGAGTTTTAGGAGAACATGGTAGAGGGACACTTTCACATTATGCTATTCACGGACAAGGTAATGTCGATATACTGACAGGTACTCTTAGCAAATCATTTGGTACTGTCGGAGGCTTCGTCTGTGCATCTGGAGAATTAATTTCTTACCTGAGATACTTTGTCCCGAATTCGGTTTTCTCGGCGGCCCCAACTCCACAAGCTACTGCATCTGCATTGAAAGCTCTTGAAATCATGGATAAGGATTCTACCAGACAAAAGCGTTTATGGGAAAATATAGGACTTTTCAAAAAAGCTTTGTTAAAACAAAACATCAGTTTTGGTGCAACGGAATCGGCCATATTTCCTCTAAGACCCAAAAACAGAGAAAAATATATCAAAGAAACTTCTTCGGAACTTCTTCGTGAAGGTTTCTTCGCTCCGGGTATACTTTATCCGGCAGTAAAAGAAAATGACCCGAGGATAAGAGCTGGTATTTTAGCCACGCACACGGAAGAAGATATACTTAATTTTGCAGACGCATTGAATAGAATATTATAGTTAGACGAATATGGTACAAGGAGATAAACGGAAACGCAGGTCTGTCAAAGAAATAGATGCAGACCTAATAGCTGCGGTTGAGCGTATGCTTCAAACGCGAAATATTGATGAAATAACATTGGTTGACCTCATCAGCGAAGCAAATGTAAAACCGAATGTTTTTTATCGAAGATATGAAAGTGTGGAAAATGTGATAAAAGAATTTCTGTCACGGTATGATTTTTGGTTTCGCCGTTTAATAGACCTCACTTCCTTGTCGACAGAGAAAGACGAAACTTTTTATGTAGAAACGCTGATCAATCTATACACAGAATTGAAAAACAACGTGGTCATGCAAAAGATACTTCTATGGGAATTGACAAAGAATGAAACCGCAAAGGAATTTGCCAATCTGAGAGAACGGCTTAATCTGGGTTTAATGGCCTATTATGTGGGACAGTTCGATATGGCAAAGTTTGATATTGCATGTACAACAAGTATACTGATCTCTGCAATATATTATTTAATCCTGCATAAAGATATTTCTACGTTTTGCGGTATTGATTATTCAACTGAATCTGGAGATGAGAGAATCAAAAAGACCCTTAAAGATATTGGACATCTTATTTTTATCCGGCATCGTATAGCCCAGCAGAGAGAGAAATTCTGTGATTTTCTAACAGAAAAGGGTTTGACCTCTGAAGATATTGAGCATTGCAAGACAATGATCTTTTAGTATTATATAATGAATGTTCGCATATATACCTAAGATAAATATATTTCCCTGATAAATAACAGCTTACAAACAGTTTGGTTTGTCGCAATAACTTATTGTAATTCAGTAAATTCAGGGGATTTTTTAGGTATAAACACGGATATTCATTATTATATATATATTATAATGTCTTAAAACGGGTATGTGCAAGTAAAAACAAACCTGAGTCAATGAGATGCATGAGATGAAAGGGTACGTAATAATCCTACTATGAAAAGTCGTTGAATATAAGCCAAGCCCCATCATCCGTAATCTTCTGCTGTATCACTAAGGTATGTAAGATTGTTGTATGAGATTTACCTACTGAATATTCAATCTTGTCACATTGATAAGATTTTCACCACCTTCCGGGCTTTATGCTGGGTTTGATTTTTTCATCCTCCCGTATTTCTTTCCAATCGGTATGATTCCGCTCGGAAGACCGTTCCCTTTTTAACTCCTCCCGTAAGGGCACATCGACTGCGATTGTCGCATCGGGAGCGACCGTTTCTTCCGGTTTCACTTCGCTGTTGTCCTCTTTTTTGAGCGAAAGGGCGATCTTGCGATCCAGCTCCGCGGCCTGTCTCTTCAGCTCTTGCAATTCCTCCTCTTTCTTCCATACGGCAGAAACCATCGTTTCGAACGTCGGTATCTTGGCTTGTGTCGCAGCCAGTTCTTTCCGGTGACTCTCGACGACTCTGGGTATCTTCTCCAAGGCATTCAGGAAGTTCATGCAGGCCAGTTTGGGGTCTTCTGCCAAATGTCCGTTGTTGTAAGTATAATAGATGCTGCCACAACCTTTCACAAAGAACCGGTTATCCACGAAGTCGAAACTCTCTTTCATGGAGGCTTCGCTCTTGACGGATAATTGAAAGCCGTATAATTCGCCGATCGGCATGTGCTCACCGCCTGTCCGGGCTTTCTCTTCGTACTCTTTCAGCCTGCGGGCGATCGTTTTGATATCCCTGCTCTCTTCCACTCCATCGATCCGTATCGGGTTTTGGTATGTCCCGTCTTCGTTTTTCTTTACCTGCTCCTCGAAAACCGTCCGGTCTTTCCCGGCTTCGGCGATCTTCTTCTCATGAAACTCGACTGCGCCCTGAAGTTTCGCCAGTTGCGAACGTGCCGTATCTCTTTCGTAAAGAAAGTTCTTTCGCTCGCTCTCCATCGCCATCACCTTCTTATCCAACCGGGCTTTCTCCAACAGGTCGGTATTACCGGATAGTACGGCTACATATTCGGAAAAATTCATGCCTGTTGCTTCGTCCATGCCACCTTCGTCGATGCTTCGACTTCCGAGGGAGTTTGTCTTCAGCTGATTGATGAAAAGTTGTTTGTTGTGCAACAGATTGAACTTGTAGCTGTCGAGCGACTTTTCCACGGCGTAGATGATGACATCGACCTTGTTCCCGGCATGGAACTTGGCTACTTCATTGCCTTTGCGGATTGCCCTGCCATCCCGTTGCTCCAGAGCACTGGGCACCCAGGGCGTATCAAGATGATGCACCGCCACAGCCCTCTGCTGGGCATTGACGCCCGTTCCGAGCATTTCGGTGGAGCCGAACAGGACACGTATGCTGCCGGCATTCATGCCCACGATCATCGCTTTCTTGGCAGCCTCCGTTTTGCATTCCTGAATGAAACGGATTTCCGACGCAGGGATGCCGTAATCATCGGTCAGTTTTCGTTTGATTTCGCTGTAAACGTTCCACTCGTCCGGCTTGTACGTGCCTAAATCCGAGAAAACGAACTGGGTACCTTTCTCCCGTTCATATTTCCGGTAATAATCGTGGATCAGTCGGGCGCAGTGCGAAGCCTTGTTGTCGATATGGTCTTCGTAAGAAGGAGAGATCATCCGCATGTCGAGCGACATCTTGCGGGCGTAGTCGGTGGCGATAAGCATCTTCGCCTTTTCTTCCCGCTCGGAGAGCTTCTCCCGACCCAATAGCTCGGCATTACCGGTACGGGCAAATTCCATCAGCTTTTGAATAAAGGCTTCCTGCTCGGGCGTCGGCGGAATGTGATGCAGAATTTCATGTTTCTCCGGACGGTCGATCCCGATGTCCTTCGCCGTGCGGAAATCGCAGATTTCGGCGTAGAACGCTCCCAATTCGGGGACTTTGATAAAGGTGCGGAATCGCTCCTTCTGGATAATCTCGTTGGTCACCGAAAATTCATAGTCGGTGCTTTTCCTGGCAAAGACGGCTGCCCATGCGTCGAACGTTCCGATTCCCTGCTTTTCGAGCGCTTGCGGTCTCAGGTATTTGAACAGCAGATACAGCTCGGTCAGACTGTTGGAAATGGTCGTTCCCGAAAGGAAGGTCGCCCCTAAATCCTTGCCCGTGCGTTCCTGAATGGTGCGGATGGCAAAGAGCAGGTTCAGGGCACGCTGACTGCCTTCGCTGTTGCCCAGCCCCGCTACCCGGTCGTGACGGGTCGTAAAAGTCAGGTTCTTGAATTTGTGGCTTTCATCCACAAAAAGGTGGTCGATTCCCATCCGTTTGAAATCGATCGTATCGTCCTTCCGTTCGGCGATGTCGTCGGCAATCCGGGTGAGTTTGGCCTCCAGATTCTTTTTCCGGATTTCCAACCCTTTCAACATTCGTCCGGAAATTTCCCGTCCCTGCTGACGGAGCACTTCCAGATTCTCTTCCACCGAGTCGAGTTCTTTTTGAAAAATCCCCTCCTGTATTTCGAGCGATTGGGGAATGGCTCCGAACTGTTCGTGGGTCAGGATGATGCAATCCCAGTCGTTGTTCCTGATATCGCTGAAAATCCTTGCCCTGTTTCGGACGGTGAAGTCGTTTTTGCCGGGATAGAGAATACGTGCATTGGGATAGGCTTTGCTGAATGTGGCGGCAATATCGTACACATTGGCCTTTAGGCCGATAATCATCGGTTTGTTCGCCAGACCGAGCCGTTTCATCTCGTAAGCGGCTGTACACATGATCATCGTTTTGCCGGCTCCCACCTCATGGTCGCAGATGCCGCCACCGTTCATCTTGAGCATCCATACGGCATCTTTCTGGCTCTTGTACAAATCGTCGAATCCCAATGCCTTTACGTCCAGACCCGGAAAGGTCTGATGGCTGCCGTCGTACTGCGGTCTTACGAAACAGTTGAACAGCCGGTTGTAGCGGTCGGCAAGCTTTTCCTTGAAGGTGTCGGGCTGCCGGATAAGCCATGCGCTGAACTGCTCCCGCATCTCTTCGATCTTTGTATTGGCCTGCTGGATGGCATCCCCGTCCCGTACTTTGATCTGCTTCTCTTTTCCGGTTTCTTTGTCAAGAACCGTTTTCGACTTGCTGATATCGGGAATGGTATTGTGAAGCGCATGTTTCATCAGATTGATTCCGTCGTAGGTTTTGAACTCGCCTTTGACCGCATAAGTATGAGATATTTTCAGATTCTTCGTCGGAGCTTTGACCGTGTACTCGTCGGCCGGTGCGCTGTATCCGATATGAACCTCGGTTTCGAAGAGTTCCGACGCGAATCGGGCATAAATGCCTGCCGGAATCCATCGTTCTCCGAAATTGAAATCCAGATCGGCAAACGGAATGGGTGTCGGAATCGCTGCCTTCAGGGCCGAAAGGCTTTTCTTGACAGCTTCGTTCTCTCCATGCTGTAACACCCATTGTTCGATTTCTTCCGCTTTTTCGATGACATTCCCGGAGATAAACCGGTCGGCGATCTGATAACCTCGCTCTATGGGATGATAGTATATACGACCTTCGAGTGCGGCGACAATCTCGTCTTCTTCCTGTTCCGGCAAAAGAGAGGCCATATAGGCGAGACGGACTTCTCCGTATTTGTTCAGCGAAGCGGATAAGGCCTCCAACGGAGTCTCCGCCGTCCGGAGCGCCGTTTGGCTGAAAGCCGTCGGATGGTCGAAGATGTCGGCTTTGATATACTGCCCGTCCCGGCTTCGCTCCAGAAAGAAGATGTCGGAGCAGCCGGTATCCATACGCAGAAGTTCGGCGTTTTTACGGGCGTTGAGATGTCCGTAAGCGCCGACGAAACGGTCGTACAGGGTATTCAGGCGGTTTCGGGTTTCTTTGTCTTCGATCTCCCGGGTCGTTTCGTAATCATAAAGGCGGTGGTAGGTGTCGCGTAAGTCGATATAGAGCGCTTATTTTCGCAAGTTGGGCATACAGCAAGCCGATGGGGCCGAATTGCAGATTGATATTATTTATTTTTATATAGCATTTAATAACGATTAAATTTTATACATTTGCAAAAATATTATTTGTGAATTATAATTTGCATCTTAAAAACTGTGTAGATAAAATGGCTTTCTTAGATTTAAACATAAAGCTCATTCAACCTCACACACTATCATTGATAGTTACCTATCAGTGTACAAGTGCTTGTCCTAATTGTTGTTTCAACTGCTCTCCGGTAAAAAGTAAGAAAATGACATATGAGGATATAATATATTACATAGACTTATCCGTAAGGGAATTCCCATCTCTTAAAACAGTTGTATTTACCGGAGGCGAATGCACTTTAATCGGAATTCAAAGATTAGCTAGATGTATTAAGTACGCAACAGATAGGGGGCTACGAACAAGAATTGTAACGAATGGACATTGGGGAACCACTTATTGTTTGCTCTTGGTAGTGATGATATTCTGAATGCAATAAATAGGCAAGATTTCAAATTATTCTTAGAAATATTAAAAAATAAAGGTCTTTTACAATCCAATTCTATAAAAAAGTTAAATACATTATTGGAATCAGAAGATTTTAGGAATATGAAAATGGTATCCGATATGCGTTCAGCGATTGACATTGATGCAGAGCTTTCCCCGATATGCGCTATTGCTTTAGCTATTTATTTTGCTGTTGCAACTGTAGCTGTCGTAGAAGTCGCTTTTTGGGTACATTTTGCCGTAAAAACAGTTGGTGCTGAAGCAGCAAATGACAATAATATTGTAGAGCAGAGAAAATTATCTGAGGAAGATTTTTATTTGACAAAATTTTTAGAAGATAAGGCTATAAATTTATATTTAAACCAATCTCTAACTTATGACACTACGTTGGATAAGTATCAAGATGTAGAAATAATGCTTCGAAAAACTTTCTCTCAAATAGGATTGGAAGAAAAAGACTATAATAAATCGCTAGTCTTTTTATTGGAAACTATAAAAAGAAATCTAAACCATAGATGAAAATGAAAAAAAGAATCAATCCGTCGAAATTTGTAATAATTACAACTTTATCCGTTTTATTATACACAGTGTATAGTAAAGTTGCCATCAAAAAAATTCTTCATGATAATAAAAACCAAACTTTATTGAATTTATTTCTTTTCATATCCTATCC
>NZ_JUET01000027.1 GCF_001006485.1 Tannerella forsythia | reverse complement strand
GACGGTAGCGGGCGTGGCGGGGCGGCTGCCGTCTACAAGCACGAAATCGAGCGTAGGCGTGCGGGCCGCGGTAATGCCGTTCGCATTTTTAGCTGTCACCGTAAGCGACGGGTCCGGGCTTTCGGAGACGATCGTTAGGCCGTCGCCGCCTGCAGACTCAAGCCACGTCTGCGCTGCGGCGGGGATGGCAGCCTTCCGCTTCTTATTGCCCTGCACCTTGATCTGCTTCGTGCTGCCGGCAGTGCAGGCGATCGGCGCGGCGTCGGTCAGGGCGGCGGACAAGATGGGAGGCGTCTCCTGAGTATCGAAATCCTGCCACACGTTCTTCGCTTTGTAGGTATCGACCATGCCCTAGGGTACGTACAGCGTAACGTCCGAGAGTGTGAC
>NZ_JUET01000026.1 GCF_001006485.1 Tannerella forsythia | reverse complement strand
AGCCCGAATTCTTACAAAATTATCTCGATGAATTCTGTTATAAGTTTAATCGAAGATACTGGGGAGAAGCCCTCTTTGGAAGATTGCTCGTAGCTTGCGTAACCTATAAAAATGAGTTTAGGTATAAGTGCGGATAATCATAAAAAATATTTTGTTGGCGAAGTAATTTTATTTTCTTCGCCAACAAAATTTCAGTGCTTCTAAGAAGAGAAGGTGGTACATAGTATTATCCCAAGTCTCATCGAGCTATCCCAACCTTTTCAAAAAGAATCCCAGAAATCATTTTAGATTCGAACATCTCCTTAAATTCTTCTGTGCAATAGTAGAAGTTGATGATTTTTTGATCTCTGAATATCTTAACTTCATTGATTTCTTCTTTTACAAAACGAATGTCGTTGCTTTTCATCATATCCATCGATTGTTTATAATCTAAGCCTGAGAAATCAATCGCACCAACTACATTTAACACATTTACAAATAAATAAGAAGGAATTATTCCAACTATATTTATAGGCAATAACTCAACATTCAATCCTTTGAACAGGTCTAAAAAGATAGAATTTATTATAAAGATATTGCCATAACACCTCGAATCGAAAGAAATACATTTTCTCTCTTCTTCTTTTTTTTCTGAATTAACCTTTGTAACATTTTCAAGCAATTCAAATACAGGAGCTTCCCAGCTTGAGACAAGACTTTGTCCCCTAAAGGAATCGAATTGATTTATAATCAATTCATTTCTACTTGATATTCCTTTAAATAGATAGTCGTTTTTAATTCTATATATATCCATATCGTTACCAAATTTTCTTATTAAAAAGCAAATCTCCTGCAATATTGTCTAATTCATCCAGAACTCCATTCTTTCCTCCAATTAGATCTGCAATTTCTAACCTATTGGCGACATTTTCAAAATATATTTTCGTGTGAATTACTCGATGATAGGCTCCAGGTTGAATACTATTAGGATCCATATGTTTTAAATAAATACCATTGGCTGCATCATCTATATCAATTCCATGCTTGGATAGGATACTTCTTGCCTTTATTGCATTTGGATCCATGTGGTCTCCCGCAACAATATGGTGTGCTGCTGAACCTTTGAATTTTTTCCATCTTCTTGCCATCGCACCATTTTGTTTAGCCATCTGTCGATTGGCTTTATTCATATTTTTTCTGAGACGTTTAGTACAAGAAAGTCCAAATGGGTCGATCTCGAAATTGATATCCCATACAAAACCATACAAAGTAGGGTTTACACCATCCAATCTTATTGGGTCTTGGGAGATATACATTCCCTCATCAGGCGAGTAGTAACGGAAACGGTTGTAATAAAGCCCTGTCTCCTCATCCTCTACTGTCCCTGATACCTACGGACAATCGCTCAAAGAACGCCCGGCAAAGTTACGAACAGAGCCATAAATATCCAATTCTGCCGACCATGTTTTTTCTCCATCAGAATTGAACATCTCAGTTGGTGTACCCAAGTAGTCCGTTATAATACTGTAGAACTTATCGCCAACTATCTTTGCCGCAGGTATGAATGTACCCTCCTCGAACAGCCACGTGGTTACATCGGATTCCTCCGTCCACTCGTGTAGAGGCACGTTGCCGTCCCAAACCCAACGGGTAGTCTTATTTTTATATGTCTTCGAGATACGGCGACCGAGTGGGTCATACTCGAAACTGACCGTTTTGCCATCGGGACGCTTCCACACTTCGGAGCATGCCGTTGCCCTGCCATTCATAAGCCCAATCACCCTCCTGCCAAAGCGGAGCTAACGTCTCGTCGGGCCTCAATCGTTGTTTCAGAACAAGGTTTCCTTCCCCATCGTAATGGTAGGAGTATTTACGGTCTTCAAGCAATCGACCGCCCTTACCATACTTGCGGTCTTTGCGCTCTTCCGTTCGGAACAGATTGCCGATGGCATCGGGAGCCTTGTAAATGCTCTCAACCTCGGAGCCACCCTTGTAATCGGCACGGAAGAGATTGTCCCACGAATCGTAGTCGAAAAGAAAAGAACGGTTTCACAATAGGGAACATTATACAAAAGAAATAACCCGATGAAAAGCATAAGCTGATACATCGGGCTTTTATGCACTTACAGACCGCCGCCGGAACTTCCCTGATCGGGGCCTGAAGGCGTTGACGGCCCTGTATCGGCAGAAGATGATGCCTCGTCCTGACCGTAAAGTTCAAATCCCGTGGAACGAAGAGAATTTTTGAAAGCAGGCTTGGGCGTGAAAAGAATTTTGGCGGGACGAATCATCGACACCTTGAAATCTTCCGGTTTTTCTACCGATTTGCTTCCGAACGAAGGTCGAAAAGTTCCCAATTCTCCGCACTCGACTGAGAAACTGCGAGCCGTCAGACGTTCGATTACGACATGGAGCCGACTAAGCACGGCTTTCACATCGGCGGCATCGACGGTAGAGCCGTCGGCAACCTCTTTAACAAAGTCTTCGAAACTGATTCTTCCCAGATTAACGGGTTGGGCAATGTAAACGGTTTTGCCCTTTTACGAGCCGATATTGAGCTTGCGAGCGGCAATTTTGTACTTGAGCTTGGCCATAATTATATATGCTTATAAATAATACAATAAAATATATCGCAAATTTAGATAAAATCCTCGAGATTTTACACCGGGCAGATAAAAACACAAGGCCGACGCTCTGTTTTCTGTCCCCTCCTCTGCGTGTTCTTAGCCACAATTTTACTATCTTGGAGGAAAAAAATTT
>NZ_JUET01000025.1 GCF_001006485.1 Tannerella forsythia | reverse complement strand
AATGGAATGCCTCCATCAAGCGCCAACCGAACAAACCGGCCAAGATCGGGGTTCCGCAACAGTTCAGCATCAAGATGAATCAGTCGATGCTCAACATGCCTACCCTACGCATCAAGTGGACTTTCGAGGGCGGAACCCCGTCTACATCGGTAGCGGCCAGTCCGAAGGTAGTTTGGAACTCGACCGGACAGAAAAAGGTCACGCTTCATCTCTCGGCCACAGCCGGTACGGGGGCTTACGAAGTGACGTGCGACACGACCCTCGTGATGGATTTGATGCTTCACGAAAAGCACCTCGGATACTTTGTCGACCGGAACGTACGTGGCGGACGCCGTGACGGAACGAACTGGCCGAATGCTTTCCCGACGATCGATGAGGCGCTTGGCCTGGCTTCTCAGGGCGACTGTATCTGGGTGGCCGAAGGGAACTACATGCCTCCGCAAGGCCAGTCGTATGTGATCGATTACGACAGTGTCGAAATCTACGGCGGCTTCGGTGCATGGGAAACGGATTTGAACGAACGGAACTACACCTTGCATAAGACGATCATGAACGGTAACGGAAGCAACGTCGTCGTCTTCGACGGATCGACGAATTATACGAACGGCAGCTGCGGAGTCAGTCGCGATGCCCGTGTCGACGGATTCATCATCCGTGGCGGAGAGGCCTCGGAAGGAGCGGGTATTCTCTTCAAGAACGGGGCTTCGGGGACCGTAGCCAACTCGATCATTACATCCAATACGGCGACGAACTTGGGAGGTGGCATCCATATCAGCGGCGGATATAACGGCGGCTGCATGGGACGTACGGGCGACGCGCTGATCTACAACACCGAAATCAGTCACAACCGGGCCACCACAGCGGGTGGCGGTATCTATAATAGCGGAAGTGCGTTCCTCTCGGTCAATAACACCGTGAGCGGAAATATAGCCCCGACGGCAGGAGGCCTCTATAACAACGGCGGTGATCCCCATCTGCGCAACAGCATCCTCTGGGGGAACCTTACGGGTGGGGCACTCGGGTCCGACGTGATGAACGAAGGCGGAACGCCCGTATGGAGCCATTGTAATGTAGGCGGATGGAGTGCAACGCTCGGAAAAGATGGCGGACGAAACATCGATCGCAACCCCGTATTCCGTCGCAAAGGATACGACGACGATCTGACGCCTCGCAGCGACGGCAACTACCGCCTCTCGAGCACCAGTCCTTCGGTGAACAGCGGCTATAACCCGTTCGTGCTGTCGGGATTCCGCAACCGAACCTCGACCGTGCTGCTCCATCCGGCCAAGGCAGGGTATACCGAAGCTCTCGGTCTCGATCTGGGCAGTCTGGCCAGGATTTATGACGATATCGTAGATATGGGAGCATACGAATACCATCCGAATACCATATACCCCAACGTTGTACATGAGATTGTGATCGGTACGTATCCGAACGTAACGACGGTTCCCGGCGCGGGTATTCATTATATCGAAAGCCAGAAAGACTTTACGATGAGGCTCACCCCGGCCGAAGGCTATAGCCTGAAATACATACAGGTGAAGACGGACTCGAAGATACGCGATGAACAACAAGGTGGTATCCGCATCACCCATAACGAAGACGGAACGGTAACGCTCGTCTTTCCCAAAGTGGTCGAGCCGCTGACGATTCAACTCACGGGTGTGAGTCCCGTCTCGAACGTCTCGATCGATCGCGGTTACGCCCTCCGTACGGAAGAGGGT
>NZ_JUET01000024.1 GCF_001006485.1 Tannerella forsythia | reverse complement strand
CTAGATGTGTATAAGAGACAGGACTTACATCGTCGGTTAAGCCTTAAAGTTCCGACATCGTCGGTTAAGCCTTAAAGCTCCGACATCGTCGGTTAAGCGATATGAAATACGGTTTCCGGTTCGCCGGATAAGAAGCGCCCCGCATCATGTGCGGGGCGTTTTTTTATGCCTGAAATATACAGCCGATCAGAGCAGGAATGCCGCCATCAATAACAGCAGGACGGCAATTGAAATGACGCTCCAGAGCATGAATTTGGTCCAGTTTTCCCAGCCATGCTGGTGGACCTCAACCAGATTGTTATCGTAGTCGCTTCCCTGCATTGTTTCCTCCCTGACTTGTTACAGGTGTGGCGTGACCCTTGGCGGGAAATACCAAACGCATAGTAAC
>NZ_JUET01000023.1 GCF_001006485.1 Tannerella forsythia | reverse complement strand
CGACAAATACGTCAAGTCCTTCACCTGTTGGAATCAACTCCTCGCTATGATGTTTGGCCAGCTTTGTAATCGTGAAGGTCTTCGAGACCTCATAGTTGCATTGCAAGCACATCAAGAGAAGTGGTACCATCTTGGATTGGGTAAATCCGTTACTCGTAGCAATCTTTCGAAAGCTAATGAAAACAGAGATTACCATATCTTTGAAGACTTCGCATACTACATGGTCGAGCAAGCTAGAACAAAACGAAAGACGAATATATTCAATCTTGGTGGCAACGTCTATGCGTTTGATTCTACAACGATAGATTTATGTCTAGATGTGTTCTGGTGGGCTAAATTCCGTAAGCATAAAGGTGGTATCAAGATACACACCCTA
This sequence comes from Tannerella forsythia, assembly GCF_001006485.1. GTDB lineage: Bacteria > Bacteroidota > Bacteroidia > Bacteroidales > Tannerellaceae > Tannerella > Tannerella forsythia. Next base: position 395 of record NZ_JUET01000023.1, on the reverse strand, counting down.
TACGATATAGAAACTCAGGTACCGACATTTTTCCATATCACCAATGCCTCGGTACATGACAGCAGGGCGATGTGTGAGATTTCTTATGAATCAGGTTCTTATTACATTTTCGATAGAGGTTATAACAGCTTCAAGGAATTGTATAAGATTGATATGGCTGATGCTTCCTTTGTTGTGAGAGCGAAGAAAAGTCTTCAATTCAAGTCTATCAAATGGAAAAGGCGAATGCCTAAAAATGTCCTTTCCGACTCAGAAGGGATATTGACTGTTTATAAGTCCTCAAAGGACTATCCAATCAAAATCCGTAAGGTTGAGTATTGGGATGAAGAACAGAATCGTCAATTCGTTTTCCTTACAAATGCTTTTGATTTGACCGCTCTTCAAGTTGCCCTACT
>NZ_JUET01000022.1 GCF_001006485.1 Tannerella forsythia | reverse complement strand
TCATCAACTTCACATCAAGAAATTAAAAAACTTAAACATTAATCTAAATAATAACAACCTGATCACATAATCGGGTACGATTTTATCCGATAACTATAATGCTATAACTCTGGGAAATGGTTGGAATACACCGCTGGGTGCCATCTCTTTTGACGCTACCCGATCGAGTAGTAAGTTAAATAATGATACCAGACACGAAGGTACGAGCTATCAGGTCGCCTATAATAAATATCTATTGCAAACGGCCACTCACTTTAGCGTGGCCGCCTGGCGTTATGCTTCGCAGGATTATAGGACATTCAGCGACCATCTTTACGAAAATGATAAAATAAATCATCAGAGTGACTATGACGATTTTTATAATATTGGCAGAAAAAATAG
>NZ_JUET01000021.1 GCF_001006485.1 Tannerella forsythia | reverse complement strand
CGGATTTTCGGTCACAAGCCGTTCGGCCAGTGCCCTGTCAGAATTGACCGGCAGGTTTCCGAGTTCCGACATTGGAAGTCGGAGGCTACCCATGCAGCCGATTTCACCCGATGTGGTTGCGCGCAATTTTGCAAGCCCGCAGGGCGCTTCGCAGAACTCGCCTTTATAACTGCTTTGCCAAGGGTAAAGGTTGTGATGGCGGCCCTGTAAAACGGTGGCAGAGGCCGAGCTATAGATACCAATGCCGGGCGTTTGAAACAGCTTGGTGATATGGGCAGGTCCGCTATCGGCCAGCACGACATAATTCTGTTCCCGGATGAAGGACACGAGATTTCCAATGGTTTTGAAACCGTCAACGACGCGGATATTCGGTGTGTTGAACGACCCGATCGTGTCCTTATATTTCTTCATTACCCCCTGAAAGGCTGTCTCTTATACACATCTAGATG
>NZ_JUET01000020.1 GCF_001006485.1 Tannerella forsythia | reverse complement strand
GCAGAAATAATTGGCATGCGGTGGAACTCAATGACGAAGGGGAGGAAGGTGAGACTGCAGGGTCGAAGAAACATACAAGGGAGAACGGCAGTCGGAGAAGAAAGGGCGAGCAATACAAACAGGGAGAATACAGGGTGTGAAGAACGAAGAAATCAAACAAATGGCCGAACGGCAGAAAGGAGTAGGGGAGGCAATGGATAATGCGGTGGAAGAGAAGGGGAAGGAAGGAAGGAAGGGAAAGAAGGGACCGGGAAGAGAAAAGCAAAAGGGAAGAAGGAGAGACGAGGAAGAGGAAGGGACAGTAGAAGAGTAAGGGTAGGAGGAAGAGAGGGAAGAAGGAGGAAGGAGGAGGAAGTCATAAGGGGATGAGGGAGAGGATGAAGGGAGGTGAAAGGTAGATAAAAAGAAGATGCGGGAAGAGAGAAAGGAAGAGAGGGAGAACGAAGGGAGGGGAGAGAGGGGAAAGAGGG
>NZ_JUET01000019.1 GCF_001006485.1 Tannerella forsythia | reverse complement strand
GTACCACTTCTCTTGATGTGCTTGCAATGCAACTATGAGGTCTCGAAGACCTTCACGATTACAAAGCTGGCCAAACATCATAGCGAGGAGTTGATTCCAACAGGTGAAGGACTTGACGTATTTGTCGCCTTGATACTTGGCAACAATACGATTAAACTTGCTTCTATCCAAGAAGGATGTAAGTTGAGCGAATACATACTTATCTTTAAACATATCATAAGATATGAAAAAAGATTGTGCTCCTTGCCAATTCAAGTCCGTTCTCTCGGATTTTCTCTACAATTATCTAAATATCAATAATCTAAAAGAACGCTTAGCGATTTTTAGTGGACAATAATGATAAAAAGTATATTCTAAATTTGTACCATAAGCAAAGTGTCCGACATAAAAATGGAGAAATGATTGTGGTAATGCAATATGATGACGAATTGTATACTGTTGCTCGCCGACGGATGAGTGATTTTAAAAACAAGTGGTGCGGATTATAAAAACGATATAATGATATATTTTGAAAGGTATTTTCTATGGGGCGGTGAAAGTGCGCAATGAATAAGTGTCTTTTCAATTAGTCACTCGGTATTTCCGGATAAAGATAGCGTGTGTTTGTGTGGATTTATGAAACGGCAGTTAAGGGCAAATATACCGTTTATCGGAAAAAAACGACCGTTCGTTAGGAAAAATGCTACCGTTCGTTAGAAAAGCGGAGTATAAATTGGAGCAAGAAAGGGAGGATAATTATCTTTGCTCCCGACATATTAAAATTTTACCGTGATGAAAAAATTAGAAAAACTAAGATTGAAAAAAGGAAAATCTTTTGAGGTTATTGACTATGGATTGTCTAAAAGTCAATTGTCCCATATGGAACAGTCTTTTCTTATTGGAGGGGTATATGCTTGTGCAGGCAATGCCTGTGGAGGTGATGCTTGTGTAACTGATGCATGTGGAGGTAATGCATGCGGTGGTGACGGTTGTCTAATAAACGCATGTGGTGGAAACGCATGTCCTGTACAATTGTGTCCCATTGACGCTTGTTCTGTTGATGGTTGCTGGATTGATGCATTTCATTCATAAGTGTAGTGTATAATGTGTGCTCAAAAAAAGGCATAGTTGTTTGATTTATTGCAATATAAATATTGGCAAGGCTGTTTTTTTGGGCGCTTTAAACAAACTGTTTATTATGGAATGGAGTATTTATAACTATATGTATTATTCAGAAAAAGCACAAGCATATCTGTTATATAGTTCTTTGTCAAATATGTTTGTAAAGTTGAATCAGGAAGGTTATGAGACTATTATAAAAATAAAAAATGATCCCAATTGTATTGAAGCAAAAGATAGACAATATCGTTTTTTGTTTGATAAACGTTTTATTGTAGAATCAAATGAAAATGAAAGAAATAAAATAGTGTTATCCGCCATTACTCAAAGGTTTAATCCAGACGTTATGTCATTGACAATTGCCCCCACGCAAGCGTGCAATTTTAATTGCCCTTATTGTTATGAAGGTAATAAAGCTAAAAAGAAGATGACCGACAGAGTTCAGAGTGGCATTATTGATTTTTTGAAGCGAAAAAAAAATATTAAAAAGCTTAATGTAATATGGTATGGTGGAGAGCCTACTCTAGCAATAGACGTTATTCGAAAGCTGTCAAATAATATGCAAGCAATCATAAATAATTATAGCTCATATATGATCACAAATGGATATAATATAGATAAAATAGTAGATTTTGTAGATGAGCTTAAAATAGGTGGTATGCAAATCACATTGGATGGGACGAAAAAATCTCATGATAGTACAAGATATCTAGTGAATGGAAAAGGTAGTTTTGATAAAATATTATCAAATATTGATCTCTTGTTGTCGGTGTCTAATAAGGTTAATATAACAGTAAGAATGAATGTTTTGCAGGAAAACTCAAAAGAATATGAACCTTTATATAGATTATTGCGTTTAAAATATAATAAACGAGTGAATTTGTACCCTGCATTTGTCAAGAATTACATAGGGAGGGAGGAGTTGGGAGAGTGCTACGATGACAGTAGAAGTAAGGCGTCTTTTCTTAAAAATCTATATTATAATAACAGGGTATATGCGCATTCTTTATATCCGACAAGAGTGGGAAAGGGGTGTATGTGTCAATCTTTAAATGCTTTTGTTGTGGGTGCAAGTGGAGAGTTATATAAATGCTGGCATCATTTAGGTTTAAAGGATAAAATTGTAGGTAGTATTTTTAAACCAGATATCATAACTGATTACGCATTATTTGCGGATATGATGATTAAAAACGATGCTTTATTCGATGAGAAATGTAGATCTTGTGTTTTATTTCCATCCTGTGATGGTGGTTGTACAGATTTAAGAAACACAAAAGAAGATTGCTGTATTCCAGCAAAATCCATGTTAGAAGATTTCTTGGACATACGTTATCTATTATGGGCGCAAAGCCGGGGTATTGATGGTTTGCATTAGTCGTCGTCTTTTCCTGATCATGCGTTAACAAATTTCAAATTTTCAAACATTTAAACATAAAGACATGAAGTTAAAGCGTTATAATATGGTTTTATTGATTGGTGTATTGAGCTCTCTTTTGTTAAAAGGACAAAATATTCAATTTAATAAATATTCGAATAAGATAGTGGAAGATTTAAATATATATTTAAATGGAAATGTTTATCAGAAAGATTTTCTTTTGTTTGTAAATATGATAGAGACGACTCATCCTGCATTTTCAAATACTCCACCAATTGACATTGATAGTTTAAGAAAAGACGGATATACGAAGATGGCTTTGTGTAAGAGTGTTGCTGATTTTAGATTTTATTTACAATCTGCACTCTCTCATTTGAAAGATGGACATAGTACTTTGTTGCCTGATTATAAAAAAAGTATGATATATCCATTCGCAGTTTTCTTAGATGATGATAAAAAAATATATTTAAGAGGGATAAGTGAAGGAATGGAAGAGTATCTTGGTAAGGAGATTTCAGAAGTTAATGGTCACACGATATTGAAGGTAGTAGAAAGTTTTAAAACTCTAATAAGCGGTGATAATATTTTCTGTTTTTATAAGAATGTTGTCAATGTTTTACCCGTCTTTTCTTTATGGAAAAATACATCGAACTGTTTTGCGGATTCTTCTTTATGCTTTACATTTTCTGATAGTACTAGAATGACATTAAAACCAGTACATATGAATGAGCTTAATATTATATGGAAGCGACCTGATAGTTGCAGAAATTCTGTTAGGCAAGATACAAAAATGCCGTTTATTTATAAAATATATTCTGATAAGAGTATTTGTTACTTGCAATTTAATTCCTGTATTGATCAAAAATCTCTTCTACAGCAATACTATCAAAGTAGGGGTATAGGCTGGAAGGATATTTCAGATGAAGTAGAAAAAAAAATTCTTTTATACCCAAGGTTTGATAGCTTTTTAGAGAATATGTTTAAAGAGGTGGAAGCAGGTGGTATAAAAACATTGGTTGTGGATGTTAGGAATAATCGGGGGGGGAATAGTATGTTATGCAAACAATTATTGTCATGGCTAAAACCTATAAAAGAAATAAATAAATCAAAAGTTCAAATACGGTTTTCAAAATTATGGGAGCAGCAATACCCCTTGCTATCAGAGAAATATAAAAACATTTTATCCAATAAAGGTGATGATTATGAGTTAGGGCGCTTATATGATGTATCCTATTTATCAGAAAAAAAAGACTCTTTTCCATTTCAAAAAAACGAAAATATCTACACTGTAAATACGGATAGCGATAAAGTCTTTAATGGTAACGTTATTTTTATCCAAAATAGCAATACGTATAGTAGTGCTGGTATGCTTGTGACTGAATCGATTGATAATGAAATAGGTCTAGTGGTTGGTGGTAACAGTTCTTACAAACCTTGTAGTTACGGGGATTTATTGGCTTGGGAATTGCCGAATACAAAGGTAAAAGGTTATGTGAGTCATAAGGTTTTTAATCGTCCCAATATGGATGAATGCGATGAGTCTCATATTCGGCCTACTGTTTATATACCAAATAAATGGTCGGATTTTCTTGTCGGTAATGATGCTTGTTGGGATTGGATAGTAAAGATGTATTCAGAAGGCAGATAGTCCTTGTGAATATATTCTCGATTAAAATTGGAATTGATTTACATGTAATTCGATATTTGGTTTTTGTTTGCTAAGAAGGGTTAGTATATCCGCTTTTTGAAATTAATAGTTGTATTTTTTTATTTAGTCGCTCCTTAACAATTGATTTTCTTGAATAAAAAGGAATAAAAGTATATTTTTTCCTTTGGCAGAAACCCGTAAAAAATAGAACGCAAAAGATTTTCCTTAATCTTTTCCAGCATTTTCTTTAG
>NZ_JUET01000018.1 GCF_001006485.1 Tannerella forsythia | reverse complement strand
TGCCCACCCTGTCGCTCGCCGGCGACGCTGCGGCGGATATCTGCTCACCCTTCTCCGATCGCAGCGCCTACAGCTTCGGACTCAGCGTCTCGAGCAACATATTCGGCGGCAACGCCACCCGGGCGCGGGTCCGCAGCGCCGATTATTCGCTTGCGGCCGCTGAGGCCGCCGCACGCCAGGCACGCAACGAGATGAGCCAGCGGCACGCCGATGCGCGGCAGCAGATCGGCAGCCTCACGCGGCTGCTCGACACGCTCAACCTGCGCGAGGCGGACATGGCGGAGACCGGCCAGCTCTATCGCGCGCAATATCTCGAAATGGGCACGCGGACGCTGGTCGATCTGCTCAATGCCGAGCAGGAGCTGCACCAGGCGCGGTTCGACGCAGTCAATACCGAGCACGACCTGGGCCGGCTCCAGCTCGACTGCCTCTATTATTC
>NZ_JUET01000017.1 GCF_001006485.1 Tannerella forsythia | reverse complement strand
TTTCGCCGTGGATTTGTGTGGCAGGCGTCATGGTGTAGCAGCTTTCGTACTCATCGACCAGCGCGTTAACATCGCCGTCGCTGATGGAGTTCACCACCTGCACCAGATCGCCAACCGCCCAGGTATTGACGGAGAATCCGAACTTGATCTGTGCGGCAACTTTATCGCCATCGGTGACCGCCACTTCACGCATGTTATCGCCAAAACGGCAGACTTTCAGATGACGGGTATCCTGTTTAGAGACCGCCTGACGCATCCAGGAGCCGATACGCTCATGGGCTTGTTTATCCTGCCAGTGACCGGTAACCACGGCATGTTGCTGACGCATACGCGCGCCAATGAAGCCGAACTCGCGACCGCCATGTGCAGTCTGGTTCAGGTTCATAAAGTCCATATCGATACTG
>NZ_JUET01000016.1 GCF_001006485.1 Tannerella forsythia | reverse complement strand
AGTCCGAATGGACACGGCGGAGAAAGCGAAGAAAGGCAACCCGGGCATGTCGTACGGGGGTATCTTGGGAATACGCCGGGCCATGAGCCTGCCGCAGTCGCTTACGGCCGAAGAGCAGATTCGGATGAGACGAACGTCATACACCCAGGCGGAACTGTCGATCCCGACCGGGTGGGATACCGCCAAAAACCCGTGGGTCGGTACGACTCGTACCGACTGGATGGACGAGATTTTCCGCACCGCTTCGTATCAACGACACAACATCTCGCTGAATGTCAGGACGGACTATTTCACGAATCGCATTTCATTCTCTTCGAACGTCGACAACGGCGAGTTACTGAACACCTACAACAACTCGGTCGGACTGCGTTACAACGGAAC
>NZ_JUET01000015.1 GCF_001006485.1 Tannerella forsythia | reverse complement strand
TTCCAGCACCACTGTGCCGGCATTGAGCGCGGTGCCGCCGGTATAGGTATTGGTCCCGCCCAGGGTCAAGGTACCGGTACCGGTCTTGATGAAACCGCCGCCGCCACTGACGGCGCCACCGAGCCGCACCGCATTGCTGCCGCCGATGGTCAGGCTATCGGTCAACGTAAAGGCGTTTGCGAGGTTGAGTGCGGTGGTGCCCGACAGGGTGCCACCTGCTGCAGTCACCGTGCCGGTTCCCAGCGCAGTGTTATTGCCCAGCGTCAGGCTGCCGGCGGCCAGCGTGGTGCCGCCGCTATAAGTATTGGCGCCGGTCAAGGTGACGGCACCTATACCGGTTTTGGTGAGCGCGCCAGTCCCGGTGAGCGCACTGCCGATGGTCAATGCATTGGCGCCCTGTACCGTCAGGCCGGTGCCGGTGAGTGCAATGC
>NZ_JUET01000014.1 GCF_001006485.1 Tannerella forsythia | reverse complement strand
TGGGCAATGCCGTCTGAATATTGATTTTGAGGAATACACTTTCGGGAAAGGAAGCCTGGCTATCATCCGTCCGGGACAAGTACACCGTATCATCGACGCTTTCAATCTTTCCGCAAAGTTCTTGGTTATCGACTCGGTATTGGTGGATAAGGAGGAAAAACGAACGCTTGAGAGATACGGTCGCCCTCAAATACAACTATCCGACATATCGGAACAGAAACTATTATTATCACTTCTTGACTGCAAACTGAGTGGCATGGAAAATCCATCTGCCAAAGCAGTCGTTCAGCGACTGACCACCGTCATTGTAGGGTTAGTCGTGGAGAACATTGTAAATGTAACGATAGCTCAATCCAAATTACAGGGGACAGTGACCAGACACAAGGAAATAGTATGGGAATTTCGGGATTTGTTGGAAAGCAATATCCGAAGCAACCGTTCGCCATCATTCTATGCCGGGCGGCTGAACATTACCGTTGCCTACCTGAATGAAGCTGTAAATTCTGTTCTGGGGACAAGTGTGAGCCACCATATCCAAAACGAGATTATTTTGTTGGCTAAACGTCAATTGGTCTATACTACAGATTCCATCAAAGAGATTGCACATAGTTTAGGCTTTAACGATTACTCCTACTTCACACGGCTGTTTACCAAGGTTGCAGGCGTTTCTCCCGCGCTCTTCAGGAGGACTTACCACGAATAGTGCTATCATTACCATTGTCCGTCTATTGTGACAGCCTGTATCCCACCGTACCTTTGCAGCGAACTTTATTCACTTAAAAAGATACGGATTATAAGGATGAACAACGCTGTAAATATTTTGCGAGAAGGAAGTATGATGAAAGCCCTGACAAAATTGGGGATACCTATTGTCATCGCAATGCTGATTATGGCAATATACAATGTGGTAGATACTTTTTGGGTTGCACGTCTTGGAACTCTTCCTGTCGCCGCTGTATCTGTTGTTTTCCCTATATCGTTGTTATTTCTTGGGATAGGACTAATGTTCGGTGTCGGAGGCGGAGTGTATATATCCTGTCTGTTGGGAGCGAAACGGGTTGTCAAGGCAAGTCAGGTAGCTTCCGTCTCAGTGATTACCTCTGTGATGTTGGCAGCTCTCATTGCCCTTGTGTGCAATGTGTTCCTGCCGGACATCCTACTTTTCATGGGAGCAAACGAGGAGATGATGAGTTTGGCAGAATCCTACGGCAGGCTTTTTATCATCAGTTGTGTCATAGGAACATTGAATGTGTCCATGTCCAATATCATTGTTTCACAAGGTGCGTCGAAGACATCTGCGTCGGCAATGATCATCGGCTCTATCGTCAATGTTGCATTAGACCCCTTGTTTATCTACACTTTCAATTGGGGTGTGGAAGGTGCTGCATGGGCAACCATTCTTTCAAGAATCGTCACGACAGCTATTTACATCCGTTTCCTTACGAAAGCAGAGGTAAAAGTATCTCTTGCCTTGTTCGCTCCCACGATAAGAATATACGCAGACATCATTAAGATTGGTATCTCTATGCTCTTTTTGCAACTGCTCCAGACCCTTTCCATCAGTTTGTTGCAGAAAGCCGCTGTGAAATATGGGGCAGAGGCTGTTGCGGCTGTGGGTATCGTCCTGAAAATCGTCACATTGGGAACAAACGTGGTCTTCGGATTTGTAAAAGGACTCCAACCTATGGCAGGCTATAACTACGGGGCAGGCAATTTTCAAAGATTAAGGGAAGCGGTGTGCTGTTCTCTGATACTCACAACCTCGTTTTGTGTGCTCTGGAGTATTCTTATAGTCATTTTTACCTCTCCTATCATCAGTTGTTTCGGTAAAGACGAAACAATGCAGGAAATAGCAAGAATTGCGCTTAGAGCCAATACGATTATGTTCTTCACTTTCGGATTCCAATTTGTGTATTCCACACTATATATGGCAATCGGAAGAGCAAGGCAAAGTCTGTTACTCAATATCGGACGGCAAGGTTTGTTTTTTATCCCTACTATATTGCTGCTCCCATCGTATTGGGGATTGAAAGGAGTACTCTATGTCCAGCCTATTGCCGACGTCTTTGCAACCTTGATGACGCTGCTTTTTGCCGTCCGAATTCACAGGGAGATAGGTCATCAATCACATCTCACGACAGAAAATATATAATGTTGAACTTAAAAGATATAATTATGCTGAGACTCACTCAAACGGAAGACTTCAAGACGATAATTTCGTCTTGCTCTACAGAAGAGCAAGTACAAAAGGCATCGGACAATTTTATATTGAAGGTCGTTGCTCTATGTGATACAGAAGAAGATACTGTCTCGTTGTTTCGTATCCTCCGCTACACTCGCTGTCGCTTACAAGCTATGCAAAAGGCGTATCCTTTAAACGGAGAGGGGGAAAAATGTGTCAGAACTACTCAGTGTCATTGACACAGAGTTGAAGTTGCTGAAGATGCGAATGCAGGGGCTTCTTCCTGCTTTGTCTGTCAAACCAACCAAGAAACTCCACTGGACAGGCAAGGCGACAGACTTGGTGGAACTACTTTATGCCCTTGACACCTGCGACTGTATCAATGATGGAGAGATTGGTGTAGAGGAACTGGCAGACGCTCTTTCTGAAATCTTCGGTGTGGAAATCAAGAACTGCTACAACGTCTATATGAATATGAAACGTCGCAAGGACGACAGTCGCACATATTTCCTTGACGAACTCCGAGAGAAACTGAACAAACGAATGGTAGAGAGCGACCTGAAAGGAGGAAAATTCAAAAAACGGTAATTGCATGCAAATAATCAATCAGGCTTCCCCAAACGAGATGGAAGCCTGATTTTTTCATCCATAAAGAACAGTACAATGTAAAATGGTTACTGCCGATGTTGCCATTTTTCTTGGAATTCACGAGTCAATTGCACGATTTCACCTCCGATTATTGCTAATTCAAGTGTCAGTTTCTCCAACTTTGCGAGCATAGCAAAGGCTTTCTTTTCCGTGAAATTGCTCTTCATTGCAACTACTGTCTGGTTGTAATTTACTCCCACACTGCGGAATTGTCCATACAAAGTCGTCAGCTTTTGGTAATAGTCAAGCAATGAACGATCGACTTTTATCACCCGAAATGTCTCGTTAAAGACCCTTGCTTTGATGAAAGCGGCTCTGTTTTGAAGCCCTGATTGTTCGAATAACGTCAGGAAACGAGCAAATTCAGTGTCCGTAAACCGAACCATGCAGCAATGGCTGGCTCTTTCTTTTTTCAGGGGTCTCCCCACATGTCTTTTTGTCATTTTACTTTGGATTTTAATGGTTTGTAATTCTCTCTTAGGGAAAATAGAATGTGTTAAACACTATCGTATTCCTTTAGAAAGCGTTCGCGATAAGACAGACTATCAAAACAACGAAAACTTCTATTCAAGAACACCGACTTCGGAGGTGTTCTGCCCTCTGCAAGAGCAAGGGTTTTGAGTTACCGAAATAATTTCGGGTAACGCAAGACATATCTTGCTATTTGCACGGACGCAAATAAATCCGTCCCGAAGGACGGTGCGTTACCTTCTCGAAAAGAATGTCTCCTAATGCCTTCAATGCACCGGCTCATTGCTTGGGTGCAAAGTCACTATCTATTGTGTATAAGTTAGTTACAAGCAATGAAGCCATAAGTAACCAAATCGAAGCCACAAGTACGCACTAATAAAAAGGGGGTAAAATTGGCTTGAAGGACATCTATATTTGCCCCGTCAGACAGGTGCTCACCGGTAGGAGGGGATACCGAATTCCCCAAGTCTAAACACCTGTTTGTACCTATTTGAACAGGCAACCAAGGATATGGCAATAGGAATGAGAATGGACATAGGGCGGCAGCTCCGTATTCACTTGCACAAGTGTACAATGGGAGACGTGTGGGAGAACGTATGCAAGTATCAACCTCGTCATGTTTTCCGATACTTAAGCAAGGAGGGAAATACCCCACCAAGTAAGGCTCTGTTCCCTTATCGAAGCCTCCGGCTGTATGCCCACATGGAAATATAGCCTATGACAATGCCCGATTGAACACTATCAATGAGAAGCATGTACTGCTTCGTGAGTTCGCCATACCCAATGAAGAATGGGCAAGGAAGGCTAATTACATCGAGTTTCTATACACCGATGAAGCGGAACATCAGGAAGAGATACAGAGGATTAGGGATAATCATTGCAGAAGATTAGGCAGATGATACGACTCTACTCAGTAAGACTGAGTAGTAAACTTGCATCGAGGATAATTGGAACAACCGTAGAAACTTCCGTATTTCCCATTTCGCCGTACAAGCGTACCTCCACACTGTGGGCATATACCTGATGAAATTTTTGAATCTGTTCTGTACTTTGCTTCTTTTACGTTGCGAACATGGGTCTTGTTATCAACTACCTCACGTATGTTCTTTGAAGAAAGACGTTCCACAACTACTTTTATATCAGTATCGGTAATGTACGATGTTTGATATGCTTGAATTGTGGAAAGAAGAGCAGTGTCATAAATAACATGGCCTGCAGACGAAACTCTACTAATATCAGCATTCCCAGTGAAAACGACAATGGGGATAACTTTTAGGTAAGGCCATTCTTTCAGATTCTCCTTAATCCTATACATGTGTCCTACTACCTGTTTTACTGGATTATAGAACTGGTTCTTGGTAACGTAGGTGTATGTCTTCCAAGGTTTCTTGGGGTAAGTTACTTTAGTCACGATTATCTGTTTCCACTCTTGGATATTATCATTGCCATATATCTCACCTCGATAGTTCTTTGTCTCTATGGCAAAGACTCCATATTTAGACACTACAATGTGGTCTATTTGTGTCGTGCCATTCGTTGTCTTTAGCATGACATCATCCATCACATGGTATTCGTCTGGTAGTTGCATGAGAATATCATGAATTCTCATTTCACCTCGCTTTCCCTTTTGTCGAGGGGAGTTATACCACCAACCGAATATGGTTATGGCGATGATAGCGACAATGAAAAGTATGGATAGAATTAACTCCATGAATCATACAATATAAACGCCCAGAAACTCACACCTCCCAATGTGTTTAGGATCTTCTGTGTATTTCCAATTGACAGGATTATAGACTTCTTCCACAATACCATTAACGATAGCAAGAACGTGAGTAGCCTTTCGCGCTCGGTTTATATCAACCTTCCAATACTTACGGGTCATCTCATAAAGATTCTCCCTTTTTACTTTCCCTACTTTTACACACATGATGCAGTCTTCGGGACTTGGTATAAGTGCTTTCTGATTCATATTATTCCCTGTCATAATGGTTTTCGATATAGTTTTCATTCTTACCGATAGCCAAGAGGATGATAATCATCAGTAGAGGTGTGGCCAATAGGCTCAGGAGCACCCACACTACCACGCGTCGGTTTCGTTTTTGAGCCATGACAGCAACAAGCACATACAGGCCAACAGTTATACCGATGACGAAAAAAAGGCCTACAATGGCAATAATCGTATATAGTCCTTCATTTCCTCTTGAACGGTCATAGTCGTATGTGCTTAATGGATTGTCATCAATAGACTCCTCGGCTACTTCTTCTTCAACATTATAATCTTTGAGTTGGAACTTTATCTTGAACGATGGCGAGCCTCCAGGCATGTTTTCAGATTTATAATAGTGATAGTTCCTACCATGTTCGTATGCTGGAATATCAAGTTTCTTTGTCATTCCTGGGGCAATACTTACACGCCTGATAAACTCTTCATAATCCAGTTCGTTGCCCGACATATCAAGATAAGTAGTCGCTCCTTAACAATTGATTTTCTTGAATAAAAAGGAATAAAAGTATATTTTTTCCTTTGGCAGAAACCCGTAAAAAATAGAACGCAAAAGATTTTCCTTAATCTTTTCCAGCATTTTCTTTAG
>NZ_JUET01000013.1 GCF_001006485.1 Tannerella forsythia | reverse complement strand
AGATGTGTATAAGAGACAGCTGTTTCATCACGTAATATTGAAATTACCAAATATGTTTTAAGTTTGATGATCTTGGACAAGAATGTCTCTAAAACGGAAGGCGCTTTGCAGAAAGTGTCTCGCGTTATTGAATCGGCTCGCTCACAGAGAGAGCATTTTAGCGATTTTCATGACAATGTTATCGCGACACTTGCAAGAGCCTATTCCGAAAACATCAGTCAAATCAGCCCAAGAATTATCGTCAACGGCCAACACGGACATTTGCAAAATCCAAAAACTGCGAATAAAATCAGGGCATTATTGCTGGCAGGCATTCGAGCAACGCTTTTATGGCGTCAAGTTGGCGGGACGCGATGGGGACTACTCTGGAGCCGCAAGAAATACCTGCAATCAGCTCAATCACTCTATCGA
>NZ_JUET01000012.1 GCF_001006485.1 Tannerella forsythia | reverse complement strand
TTTCTGATACGCCACCGACTGAATCAATTTCACAGCATTGTCACAACTGGCACAACCTGTTCCCAATACCTTAATTTCAACCCCAGATTGCGAGCCACAACAGTCATTCGCACTGTTTTTCGCACTGCTATCTGATCCGCAACAACCCGCCTGAGAAGTTGCTTTCTGTGCCTTTTCAGTTTGAGATGTTGTGCTGCAACTGCCCGCCGGACAACATTCACCCGTTTTCGACAGCTTACCGACTAAGTTAGAAGGGCACAACCCGGTAAAGGTCGCTTGAAATCCCATCGCACTGGCAAACACCGCCAGCCATAGCCAGTTAAGCTCCCATAAATTCACTTGGTTAAATATATGCGCCAAGCCGATCGACAACAACACCTGTCTCTTATACACATCTAGATG
>NZ_JUET01000011.1 GCF_001006485.1 Tannerella forsythia | reverse complement strand
TGTGATGCTTGAGGTCGCACTTAGGCTAACCGTCGTGTCATCCGTGGTGTCGGTGATCTTGGTGGTTGCTGGGGTGCTATCGATAACGAGGTTTTCGAAGTTCCCGCCTGTGGCTGTCTCGATTTTCGCGGAGATGGTTTCTTCATCTAGGTAGACATCTTCGTCTGCTGCGACCGTCACCGTTGCTGTTCCTGAGGTTGCCCCATCTGCGATGCTGATCGTTTCACCATTACTGAGCGTAACCGTGGTCACGCCTTCTGATGCATTTGTCAGTGTCGCTGTGTAAACAACATCCGCACCGGCTTCTGTGATGCTTGAGGTCGCACTTAGGCTAACCGTCGTGTCATCCGTGGTGTCGGTGATCTTGGTGGTTGCTGGGGTGCTATCG
>NZ_JUET01000010.1 GCF_001006485.1 Tannerella forsythia | reverse complement strand
TCGCCGATCGAAGCTATAAGGTGATTCTTCGGTAATCCGGAGAGTTGATCCTCTTGGTGAGGCGTAAATTATTCAAAAACGGCTGCCCTTTTCAGTATCGAAAACGGCAGCCGTTTTTGCGTAAAAACGATTCTTGCTGTCCGATAAAAGAGACCTCTTTGTTGTGAGAATAACTAACGTGAGTTCGACCTAAGCCAGGTATCAATCTTGAGCTACCCGTAAGCTCCTGATAGAGGTTTATCCCAAATTATGCGATTCACTGTTGGGCGTTTACCATTAATAACGGACGTACGAATGTACGACAATGGTTACGTCAGGCTTACAGCCCTTCGCCGAGATGCGATGCCTTTTTCCCCAACGCTTCGCTTCCGCTCTTTCCCCCCTTTGAAGGGGAGCTGGGGGGATGTCCCTCTGCGTTCGGATACCGTGTACCCGGCATAACAATTAACCATTAATTTGTCATTCAGAGCGAAGCGATGAATCTCTTTTCCGTTACTTTTGGCTTGATCCAAAAGTAACCAAAAGATCAAGGCTTCGTGCGCTTCGCACGTCGTCGCGACGCTCGCAGGTCGGAAAATCAGGTAACTCGCTTCGCTTCGGACAGCCTGATTTTCTTTCACCCTGCTCGCTGCTCCGTCGGCTCACCGCCCGAGGCCCATGGACGAACGCCGAGGGCGTTCGAGGCGAGATTCCTCACTACGTTCGGAATGACAAACGCGGTTATTTGCGTTGATTCGCGCCCATTTGTGAAATTCGCGTTCGGATAACCCTGCATAACAATTGACAATTAACAATTGAATTACGTCAGGCTTACAGCCCTTCGCCGAGATGCGATGCCTTTTTCCCCAACGCTTCGCATTGGGCTGAATTAATGCGCCCTTTCAGGGCTTTTACAGTGGTCAGTAAACAGATCAACAACTAAACATTTCAACCCCTCAACCCCTCAACGCCCCGAAGGGGTTAGCCCGCACGGAGCACAAGGGCTGAAGGCCTGAATTAAATTCATTCTTATTTTTTCTATCGCGGAATCCGGGTTTATCACATTACTATTGACAAGCCTTGTAAACATCGTCATCTATGGGCAAATAACCGTAAAAGGAGCGGCAGTCAACCGATACGCCAAATTTTCTCCGTTAGAACCGCTCGACCAAGCAACACTGGAATGTATTTACGAATATACCGTAAAAGATCCGCGCCTGCAAAAGGTCGAAATCTATTACGATATCCTGCAGGTCGGAAAGCGCGTTTCAAAATACGCGGCATATCCGGATTATCGTATCGACTCCGTCATTTACCGGATGGATATTACGAAGATTACCATCGGCCAAGCGACGGCCATATCTAATCAATATGAAGGATGGAAAGCATCCAAATACACCATCGTCAAAGACCATCGTACAAAAACTCTTTCGTATTACGATCGTGTGTTTACGGACCGGTACGTCTATCCGGATACGATTAACATCGGTTGGAAGTTGAGCGGCGGAACGAAAACCGTCTGCGGATATGCGTGCCGGAAAGCCACAGCCACCTTTCGCGGACGCGCGTGGACAGCCTGGTATGCAACGGACATTCCGGTAAACGACGGTCCATGGAAGTACGGAGGACTGCCGGGGCTCATCCTGCAAATCGAAGATGCCACGGGCGATCAGCATTTCACGGCCATCTCCATCCGCACCCCGACGGAAAACATCTCGATGCAAAAACGATCCGAACCGTTCAAAACCACCCGTAAACGTTTCAACAAACAATTGAACGACTATCGTTCCGATCCCGGCAAAATCATGTCCGGCAGTCCGCTTGCGGGTAAAACCGTCGACGGAAAAGAAATACCCGTTCCCAAACGGCAATTGTTCCATAATCCGATCGAGCTGGAATAATGAAAAAACAAAACCCATTGCATATATTAACATTTATTATTTGGCCATATAAAAAAAGCCATAGAAATTTGCAAATGACAATTTTGTCACATCATTTTTTATATGGATAAAAATTATGAAAAGAAAATTTTTTTGTGTTTTAGCTGTAGTGGGGATCTTTTTTTCCACAGAAGTTTTCGCCGGAATGTATTTTAAGACTTGGTGCGGCGTGGAAGGTATGACTGTAGGGCCCGAATGTTTCGAAAATGGATGCGACTTCAATGAATATCTTCAAGAACTTAACGAAGCATATTGTGACGGACAAAGAGGTAAAATAGATTGGGTCTCGGATCGTGCCGTTGAATTAGATTTTTCCTTGTAAACATTAGATGAGACTTAAAAACATTTACACCTGATTTGACGACCTATCACTGTCAAATCAGGTTTTATATTACATACCCCGATTTTCGATGAAGACATTAATCGCTCTACTGTTGATAAGCCTGATAAGCCCAATTACCTACGGGCAAATAACTGTAAAAGGATCAGCAGCTGACCAGTATGCCAAATTTTCTCCGTTAGAACATCTCGACCAAGCAACACTGGAATGTATTTACGAATATACCGTAAAAGACCCGCGCCTGCAAAAGACCGAAATCTATTACGATATCCTGCAGGTCGGAAAGCGCGTTTCCAAATATGCAGCTTATCCGGCTTATCGCGTTGACTCGGTCATTTACCGGATGGATATTACGAAAATTACCATCGGCCAAGCGACGGCCATATCTAATCAATATGAAGGATGGAAAGCATCCAAATACACCATCGTCAAAGACCATCGTACAAAAACTCTTTCGTATTACGATCGTGTGTTTACGGACCGGTACGTCTATCCGGATACGATTGACATCGGTTGGAAGTTGAGCGGCGAAACGAAAACCGTCTGCGGATATACCTGCCGGAAAGCTACAGCCACCTTTCGCGGACGCACGTGGACAGCCTGGTATGCAACGGACATTCCGGTAAACGACGGTCCATGGAAGTTCGGAGGATTGCCGGGACTCATCCTGCAAATCGAAGATGCCACGGGCGATCAGCATTTCACGGCCATCTCCATCCGCACCCCGACGGAAAACATCTCGATGCAAAAACGATCCGAACCGTTCAAAACCACCCGTAAACGTTTCAACAAACAATTGAACGACTATCGTTCCGATCCCGGCAAAATCATGTCCGGCAATCCGCTTGCAGGTAAAACCGTCGATGGAAAAGAAATACCCGTTCCCAAACGGCAATTGTTCCATAATCCGATCGAGCTGGAATAATGAAAAAACAAAACCCATTGCATATATTAACATTTATTATTTGGCCATATAAAAAAAGCCATAGAAATTTGCAAATGACAATTTTGTCACATCATTTTTTATATGGATAAAAATTATGAAAAGAAAATTTTTTTGTGTTTTAGCTGTTGTAGTGGGGATCTTTTTTTCCACAGAAGTTTTCGCCGGAATCTATTTTAAGACTTGGTGCGGCGTGGAAGGTATGACTGTAGGGCCCGAATGTTTTAAAAATGGATATGATTTCGGGGAATATCTTCAAGAACTTAACGAAGCATATTGTGACGGACAAAGAGGTAAAATAGATTGGGTCTCGGATCGTGCCGTTGAATTAGATTTTTCCTTGTAAACATTAGATGAGACTTAAAAACAATTACACCTGATTTGACGACCTATCACTGTCAAATCAGGTTTTATATTACATACCCCGATTTTCGATGAAAATATTTATCACATTACTATTGACAAGCCTTGTAAACATCGTCATCTATGGGCAAATAACCGTAAAGGGAGCAGCAGCTAACCAGTATGCCGGATTTGAGCCGTTAGAACATCTCGACCAAGCAACACTGGAATGTATTTACGAATATACCGTAAAAGACCCGCGCCTGCAAAAGACCGAAATCTATTACGATATCCTGCAGGTCGGAAAGCGCGTTTCCAAATATGCAGCTTATCCGGATTATCGCATCGACTCCGTCATGTGCCGGATGGAGGATATCACCAAAGTCACATTCGGACAATTCACGGCCATATCCAATCAATATGAAGGCTGGAAAGCATCCAAATACACCATCGTCAAAGACCATCGTACAAAAACTCTTTCGTATTACGATCGCGTATTTACCGACCGGTACGTCTATCCCGATACGATTGTCATCGGTTGGAAGTTGAGCGACGGAACGAAAACCGTCTGCGGATATGCGTGCCGGAAAGCCACTGCCACCTTCCGCGGACGCGCGTGGACAGCCTGGTATGCAACCGACATTCCGGTAAGCGACGGTCCCTGGAAGTTCGGAGGATTGCCGGGACTCATCCTGCAAATCGAAGATGCCACGGGCGATCAGCATTTCACGGCTATTTCCATCCGCACCCCTACAGAAAATATCTCGATGCGAAAACGATCCGAACCGTTCAAAACCACCCGTAAACGTTTCAACAAACAGTTGAACGACTATCGTTCCGATCCCGGCAAAATCATGTCCGGCAGTCCGCTTGCGGGTAAAACCGTCGATGGAAAAGAAATGCCTGTTCCCAAACGACAACTGTTCCATAACCCGATCGAATTGGAATAACGCGTATGTCCATCCGGCGGATACTGTTTTACATCCTGTCGGCCAACCTCCTTACGGTGGTAGCCGCCTTGTCTCAAACGGTGATTACCGGTCGGCTGACCGATGTTGAGACCGGTCATGCCATCCCCGATGCCATCGTAAAAGCGATAAAAGCCGACACGACACGAGCAGTATTGGCCTATACGATCACCGACACGGAAGGACGTTACCGGTTATCGCTGGCAGAGCAACAGCAGCCGATTGAGCTGGAGTTCGCCGTATTGGGCTATCGCACCGTCAGCCGGCGTGTAGCGGCGCAATCGGCCACGATCGACCAGACGCTTGCTCCGTCTGCTTTCAAACTGAAAGAAGTAACGGTCAAAGCCGCGCCCATCAGTTCGCACGGCGATACGCTTAACTACAACGTGGCTTCGTTCATCGCTCCTACCGATCGCACCGTAGAAGATATTCTGCGCAAGCTGCCCGGCATCACCGTCAAGCCCGGTGGAGGAATCGAATACCAGGGTAAGGCGATCAACAAATTCTATATCGAAGGACTCGACATGCTCGGCGGACGCTACACGCTGGCTACCCGTAATATCGGTGCCGACCAGATCACCAGTGTTCAGGTCTACGAAAACCATCAACCCGTTCGCCTGCTCAAAAATATTGATTTCAGCGAAAATGCCGCATTGAATATCAAACTGAAAAATAAGGGTATGACACGCCCCGCAGGCAACGTACTGGGCGGTATCGGTTATCGTCCGGGCATGCTTTATCGTGCCGAATTATTTGGTTTTATAGCCCACACGAAAGGACAAATGTTGGCCACGCTGAAAGGTGATAATTGCAGCGCCGAAGCCGGCTATGAGTTAACCGACCATTTCGGCAGAGGCGGCGAAAACAAGGCTGACGGACTGATTCCCGATCTGCCTTTCACGGTGCCCGGCGATGTCAAGACACGCACACGCCGTTCGTCCGGAGCATCTGCCTCACTGAACACGATCCGTCGTACCGGATCGTACTCCACGCTGACATTCAATCTGGGCTATGCCGAAGCTCGCCGCCGTTACGAACGCGAATCGGTCAGCACGTATTTCGTCGCTACCGACAGCGCCATCATAGCCCGCGAATCACTGAGCACCGACGCCGCCGACCATGACCTGACGGCCAGCGTCGTCTATGAAAAAAATGCCGAACAGGAATTTGTTTCCAACACGGCCGACTTCCGGTTCGGTTTCGGCGAGGCAGATACCCGCCTGCAACTTCCCGCCGAACTTCGGCAACGTTTTACGCAACGACAGGCAGCGCTCAACAACCGACTGTCGCTGATGTGGCGCCGGGGAACGAACGTTTACCGATTGCAGTCGCATATCCGTGGCAGCGTCGTGCCGGGCAACCGGCTCACGGTAGACGGTAGCAACCATGCGCGACTCGTGACACAGCGCGTACTCGGACAATCGCTCTACACGAATCACAGCACCTCGTTCGTAAAAGGACTGAACGCTTACCATAACCTGTGGTTCGACGTGACGATGGAGACTGAGCACGATCGCGTCGATACCGATCTGGACAATCGCACGATGCCTCTACAGGCGCGTAACCTGAACGGCGGATACCGGTTGCAGCCTGTCGTTACGCCATCGTACGTCTTCGACCGCGATCGTGTGCGCATCAAACTCGACATACCGGTTCGATACGTCCACATCCGTTATCGCGACCGCCAGTCGGCCGAAACATTCCGGTACGACCGTCCCTACGTCGGCGCGCGCATAAACACCCGCTACACCATCAGTCCCGGCTTCTCGGTAACGGCCGGTGCCGGTATCACCCATACAACGGGCGACATGCTGTCGTTCCTCATCCACCCCGTGCAGCACAGCTATAACAAGCTATCCGGCGGTGAATCGGGGCGGTTGGCTTATCGGCGGACGAGCAGCCTCACCGCAGGATACCTTTTCCGTAACACGATGGAAGGATTTTTTTCCACGCTCAACGTTGCCGTCGGACGTACCCACCACAATATATTGAAAGGAGAAACGGTCGCATCCGACGGCTCGATCACTTCACGCACGACAGGAACGACAAACGATGCCGACATGGTAACAGGCACGTTCTATATCGCTAAAAACTTTCATGATCAAAATACGACTATCGCGCTGACAAGCAGCTATACCCAAACGTCGGGCGAACGGTCGCGGCAAGGGCTGCGCGTGCAGCATGTCAATCGGATCATGTCGCTTAACCCGTCCCTCAACGTACGGGCTTTCGATTGGATGATAGTAAGAATCAGAGGGATGTTCGATCGGTTTACACAAACGGTACGCACCGGCACGATCAATACCGAATCAGTGATACAGAGCTGGGGCCTGGATGCGGACCTGACCCTCCTACCCTTGCGCAATGTCGAGTTGTTCGGCCAAACGAATTACCGGAATCATCCTTCGGAAGATAATCGCCGCACACAACGTTGGCTCGTCGATGTGGGCATTCGCTACCAGCCTTCTCGTGTCATTGAGCTGGAACTAAAGCTACAGAATCTGACCGATGCCGACACCTACACCGATATCCGTTACCGCGACACGGACATGTTCGTGACCACGTTCGGCCTGCGTCCGGCCTCGGGCATCGTCAGCCTGAAATATTCGTTTTAACCCTCACTCTGCTTCGGGGTAGTCCGGGTAGAGGAGGTATTTTTTGCGTATCTGTTTGTATTCGTCGAGACCGGATTGCCATGTAGCGCGGATTTCGGCTTCGGGTACTCCGTCAAGGATTTGTTTGCGCAGCGCATCCGTTCCGGCCAGCAGGTCGAACCAGCGCGGGCGGTTGAAAAACAGCTTTTCGTTTCGGCCGGTGCGAGCAAAGAAGTCGATGACGAAAGAGAGCGTAAGGCCTCCTGCGAAGGGGTAATAACGCAGGTCGTCGCCGTAGCAGGTTTTGTCTTTATAAAGCGGAGCAGTATCCATGCCGGGAATAGCCGTGGGGACGAAGGTGAACGAGCCGGTCTGCGGCAGGGTATACCCGACGATCTGGAACGGGAAATGCGTTCCCCGCCCGACACTCATGCACGTCCCTTCAAAGAAACAGAGCGAAGGATAGAGGCGGACGGCCTGATCGTTCGGGAGATTCGGAGAAGGTCGGACGGTCGGCTGGTAAGCGTCGCCATGTTGCCAGTTCAACATTTTAATGACAGTCAGTTTGCAGGTAGCGGCCGAGGGCAACCACCCTTCGCCGTTGATCATTTGCGCCAGTTCGCCGACGGTCAGCCCGTGCAAAACGGGGATCGGATGGACGCCGACAAACGACTCGAATCCCGGCTGACGCACCGGGCCGTCTACATAGTCGTTCGGGTTCGGGCGGTTTAACACCATCAGCTCCTTGCCGTGTTCCGCACAAGCCTCCATCAGGTAATGCATCGTACTGATGTAGGTAAAGAAACGCGCCCCCACGTCTTGAATGTCGAAGACAATGATATCGACGTCGGCCAACTGTTCGGCGCTCGGTTTTTTATTTTTTCCGTAAACCGAAACGATGAGGACACCCGTTTTCGGGTCGCGGCTGTCGTGAACGGTCGCACCGGCATCGGCCGTACCGCGAAAGCCGTGCTCGGGAGCAAAAACCTTTCTGATATCGATCTTTTGTGCCAGCAACGTATCTAACAGGTGCGTAAAACCGGTTCCGAGGATCGAGGTATGATTCACGGCCAGCGCCACCCGTTTATCTTTCAACCGGGTGCAAATGCTATCCATCCGTTCGTTACCCGGTACGACACGCTTGTTCCGCTGTTGCGCGGAGATAGTCCCTGTTGCTGAAACCCAAAGCATCAGGAGCAGAAATAATGACAGGATATTTCGTTTCATTGCAAATAATATGTTTCTTTTTCGGGGTGTAAAAGTAGTTGAAAAAGGGGAGAAATCCCAGGGCTGACGCATTAAACAACTGATTCAATACTTGAGTTTGGAGGATGCGATTATTCGCATTGATGTCATAGGTACGCCGACGGCATTATTGAACAAATCGTTGAAAAAAGCAGGCATTATGCGCCTTGTGTCAAAGTGGACCGGACAAACAGCACAAATTATATACATTATTCAAAAGATCAACTCCTTCATTATCGAGTGGCTCAAGACTTTTTTGAACTCTTTTATTCCCCGAATTCAGAAGAAACCAGCCGGATTGAGACCTCAACAAACGATAGAAATCGTCTTTTAATATGTCGTCTCTAAGAAAAAAGTCCTGAGCTTGTGTTGTGTATTCGGATAAAAGTCGTACCTTTGCCACCCGATTATTATCTAAAGTGTTCAAACAGTTCGTTCTTAACACCTTGCTAAATTCTTCTGTGTCCGAAGAGTAGAAAGGGAGTGAAGGCGCGTTTTTTAGTATTAATTTATAAAGAAATAACAGTGGATACGTTAAGTTTTAAGACCATTTCTGCAAACAAAGCAACTGTAAACAAGGAGTGGGTGGTTGTCGATGCAACCGGCCAATCGTTGGGACGCATTTGTACGAAAGTCGCCAAATTATTACGCGGCAAGTACAAACCGAATTTCACCCCGCACGTTGACTGTGGTGACAATGTGATTATTATTAATGCAGACAAAGTCGTTCTGACGGGAAATAAGTGGAACGGCCGTATTTATTTTAAGCATACCGGATATCCCGGCGGCCAGCGTGAAATCACTCCCGCCCAATTAATGGCGAAAGGAGAAGACCGTCTGTTCCGTAAGGTGGTAAAAGGCATGCTTCCCAAGAACCGTCTGGGAGATAAATTGCTCAATAATCTGTATGTCTATGCAGGTTCGGAGCATAAGCACGAAGCCCAGCAGCCGAAGTCGATAGATATAAACTCACTTAACTAAATTTCATGGAAGTAGTAAATGCAATAGGAAGACGTAAGGCGGCCATTGCCCGTGTATACGTTAGCGAAGGAAATGGAAAAATTACGGTGAACCGCCGTGAATTGTCCGATTATTTTCCCTCCCCGATCCTGCAATTCGTAGTGAAGCAACCCCTCAGCGTGTTGAGTGTGGACGGCCAATACGATATCAAGGTGAATTTGGTCGGCGGCGGATTTAAGGGACAGTCGGAAGCGGCTCGTCTGGCGATCACACGCGCATTGATTAAGATCAATCCCGAGTCGAAGCCGACACTTAAGGCCGAAGGTTTCGTAACACGCGACCCGCGTGCGGTAGAACGTAAGAAACCGGGACGTCCGAAAGCGCGTAAACGGTTCCAGTTCAGTAAACGTTAATGTCATTTGTGAGTTGCTTGCAAGTAGAAAAGGCGTTTAGTATCTAAATTGTCCGGATTTTTTCTGCATGGAGAAATGTCGGAGAACTACCGGACGGTTGAATGAAACAGAATGTAAACGATTTAACAACAAAAGAAAGAAATGTCAAGATTAAATTTTGATCAGTTATTGGAAGCAGGCGTTCATTTCGGACACTTGAAAAGAAAATGGAATCCTGCAATGGCTCCTTACATTTTTATGGAGCGCAATGGTATTCACATCATTGATTTGTATAAAACCGCTGCGAAAGTAGACGAAGCGGCGGAAGCGCTGAAGAACATCGCCTGTTCCGGACGGAAGATCCTGTTTGTGGCGACTAAGAAACAAGCCAAGCAGATCGTAGCCGATAAAGCAACGTCGGTGGGTATGCCCTACGTGATCGAACGCTGGCCGGGCGGTATGTTGACTAACTTCCCGACCATCCGTAAAGCCATCAAGAAAATGTCGACGATCGACAGGATGAGCAAGGACGGCACTTTTGATAATCTATCCAAACGTGAGAAATTACAAATTACCCGTCAGCGTGCCAAGCTGGAAAAGATGCTCGGTTCGATTGCCGACCTGAATCGTTTGCCGGCAGCCCTGTTCGTGGTAGACGTAATGAAGGAGCACATTGCTGTGCGTGAAGCCAATCGCCTCGGTATTCCGGTGTTTGCCATGGTCGATACGAACTCCGACCCGACGAATATAGACTTCGTTATTCCGGCTAACGACGATGCGACGAAATCGGTCGACTTGATTTTGGGCGTGCTTTGCGAAGCGATTAACGAAGGTCTTCAGGAAGGTAAAGCGGCCAGAGATAAAGAGGAGTCGGAAAAGACCGTAAGCGAAGACGGTGAAGAGACACCGAGACGCGAACGTCGGGCAAAAACGGGAGCCAGACGTGCGAAAAAAGAAGAAGAGGAGGAGACTCCGAGAGCAACTGCCGCTTCGAATGAAGAGGGAGAAGAAGACGAAATTTAATCATAAAGAACTATATTATGGCAGTAACAATGGCAGATATCACCCACTTGCGCAAGATGAGCGGAGCGGGTATGATGGATTGCAAGAAGGCTTTGGAAGAAGCAAACAACGACTTCGACAAAGCTATGGAGATTATTCGCAAAAAAGGACAGGCCGTAGCAGCGAAGCGTTCCGATCGCGAGGCGTCCGAAGGTTGTGTATTGGCAACCGAAAACGGTGACTTTGCGGCAGTCGTAGCCCTGAAATGTGAAACGGATTTTGTGGCTAAAAATGCAGATTTTGTAGCCTTGACACAGGATATTCTCAATGCGGCGATGAGTAACAAGCCGGCCACAAAAGAAGAGTTGCTTAAGATGGCTCTGAGTGACGGTCGTTCGATCGAGAACCATATCACGGACCGTGTCGGAGTTACGGGGGAGAAGATGGAACTTGGAGAATATGAATATGTGAAAGGAGCTTCTACGGTATCGTATATTCATCCGGGCAATAAGCTGGCTGCTATTGTGGCGTTCAATCAGGAGCTTGACCATCAGGTTGCCCGCGAGATCGCGATGCAGGTAGCCGCCATGAATCCGGTGGCCGTGACCCCGGCCGATGTACCTCAGCACGTGCTGGATACGGAGAAGCAGATTGCCCGCGACAAAGCCCTCGAAGCAGGAAAACCGGAAAACCTGCTGGATCGTATTGCTGAAGGTGCTTTGCAGAAGTTCTACAAAGAGAACACCTTGTTGCAACAAGAATACGTGAAGGATGCGAAACTCACGGTTGAACAGTATCTCCAACAACAAGACAAGGGATTGACGGTAACTGCGTTTAAACGCGTTACGCTGAATGTAGACTGATCGTTTGTCCTGTTATTTAAATAAAAGGTCGTTCGGGAAAATACTCGGGCGACTTTTTTTATTTACACGATACATGCAGTCATAAATGTTTTGCGTATCTTTGAAAATTATTCACTTAGTGTGCTTGGTTTTGAATGGAAACGATTATTCACTGCGAAAATATTACTCATTACTACGGCAAGAAGCTAATCTATGAGAATCTGAACTTTGAAGTCAAACAAGGGAAGATTCTGGGACTTCTGGGTAAGAACGGGACCGGCAAAACGACGATCATCAATATCTTGAACGGATACCTTAAACCTCGTTCGGGCATCTGCCGTATCTTCGGCGAGCGGATGGAATCGCTCTCTCCCTCGACGAAAGCGCGTATCGGACTGCTACTCGAAGGACATATCCAGCATACATACTTCAACGTTGAACAGATTGAGCGGTTTTACAGTCGTTTTTTCCCAAACTGGAAGAGGGATGCCTACTACGAGCTTCTACGGAAATTACAGGTTACGCCGACCCAGAAGATCAGTACCATGTCGTGCGGACAACGTTCGCAGGTGGCGCTCGGTCTGTTATTTGCCCAAGACCCCGATCTGCTCATTCTGGATGATTTCTCGATGGGATTAGATCCCGGTTACCGTCGTCTGTTCGTTGAATACCTCCGGGAGTATGCTACGGCCGGGAACAAAACGATTTTCCTGACCTCCCATATCATTCAGGATATGGAGATGCTCATCGATGACTGCATGATTATGGATTACGGACGTATCCTGCTGCATGAACCGACTCGATATATCATGGAGCGATTCAGGCGTTTCCGCTTTGTCTGCGATGGAGTGAAGATACCGGCCGACGAGAGGTTGTGGCATACCGAAAGGACCGGTAACCGGTGGGAGACATACTCCTTTGCCCCGAAGGAGGAAGTGGAACAGGTCTTGTCGCCTTGTGGGGTGAACGGGTTGAAAGAGGAGCAGCTCTCGCTCGAAGATGCATTTATCGGTTTAACCGGAAAATATTAATCGATTATGTTCAGTGCAATCTTTTATAAAGAATGGATCAAGACGCGGCGGACGGTTGGGCTTATACTTCTGCTGCTTGTTGCCTTGCTGGTGTACGCGTTGGTACAGATGGAGCAGACGCTTCGCGTCAACGGGGCGGTACAGGCCTGGTCGGCTGTCTTGTTAAAAGACATGTCACTCGTGCCGGAGGTCACGAAATGGTTTCCGCTTTTGACAGGTCTGCTGCTCGGAGTGGCCCAGTTTATCCCGGAGATGACGGACAAGCGATTGAAACTAACCCTTCATCTGCCGTTACGCGAGTCGAAGATTGTCTTTGTAACGTTGCTGTATGGCATGGCCATACTGTCGGCTGCCTTCCTGCCGATGTACGTGGCGCTGTATGCCGGACTCTCCCGTCATTATGCTGTTGAAATGCTGCATGCGATGACCTGGCAACTTCTGCCTTATTTCGAGGGAGGGCTTGCCTGCTATCTTTTTACGGCATGGGTTTGTGTGGAACCCGTATGGCGCAGGCGTGTGGCCAATACACTCGTGGCTGCCGCGGGGTTATACCTTTTCTTTATGGATGCCCCATCAGGCGCTTATATGACTTTTTTGCCCTGCCTGACTCTTATACTTATTGCAGGACTTAGCTTCCCGTTCTATTCCGCTGCACGGTTCAAAGACGGATCGCCCGGATAATATTTCGTAAAAAATAACGGTATATGATACGCAAACCATTTATTTACTATACGATTCTGCTCTTCGTCACTTTTACGGGGATGTGGATCATCCCGTCATTCGTCCGGATGGCTACGGATTCGCCGGACAGCTATCCATTCGTCTATTACAGTGCGGTGATGAAGGATTGGGGCATCATAGATTATAAAGACAAGGAGATGCCGCTCAGCGATCTGCAAGGAAATAAATATACGACGGCGCAGTTCGACTCATTGATGCCATTCCTCAATTATCGTCAGCTTATGGCCGACGGACGTCTGCCCGACAGCATTTGCGGTACGGCTATCAGCCCGCCTCTGTTACGGGCTGCAACAGTTGTCTTCCGGTATACTCCGAAAGAGCGGAAGACACCGGATAAAGGATTGTATATCCTCTTCGAATCAATGCCCAAACGAGTCGGGTTGGAAATGCCGGATGATGTGTTTCGCCTGAAAGACGGGATCGAGTTTATCGACGTGCAGACGAATACCGTTAATCGGGAAAAGAGCGATTTGTTTGCACGGGCGCTCGAAAAAGCCGGCTATACATTCCCCGCACGTTGGGTCGTTGGCAATCCGAATCCGCGCAAACCGTATGACGAAGGCTATTTCACTCTCGATTCTCAGGGGCGGCTTTATCACCTCAAAATGGTCAACAATCGTCCGTTCGTTAAGGATACACGTATCGATAAAGACATGGATATGGCTTGGTTTTCGATGTATGAGGCGTCGAATAAACGTTTCTACGGCTTTCTATTCGACCGGCAGGGGGGGCTGTATATCTTAGAGAGTCGCGAAGGGCAATACGTGCCGGTGAAATTGGACCTCGACCCGATCGACATCGACTGTGACGAGGTAACGGTGATGGGTAACCTACTCTACTGGACGGTAATTATCACCACGCCGCAGGGACGCCGGTATTACGGATTGGAGACCGAGACCTTGAAGAGAGTGTCCGAACATGCCATTGCAAGAGAACCGAACCGCTGGGATAAGGTGTCGGGATGGCTCTTCCCTTTTTATATCACGTTTCAGGAACCGGACAGTCATTTTCTTTATCCCCGGCTACATGTTACGGAATATCGTGCGTGGGCAATCAATCTGCTGCTGGCATTGCTTGTCACAGTCATTGCTTCCCGACGGAGTGATAAGCTCTTTGCCGCACTTTTTGTTGCTCTCACCGGTATAGCGGGTATCGTCGCATGGTTGCTGATGCCGAAAAATAGATGAATGATAAACATAATAAATACATGAAGCGATGAAAAAGATTTTATTTTTAGCTGCCGCTTTGCTGACGATGGCAGCATGTAACAACAAAAGCGCAGAACAACAACGCGCAGGTCAAGAGGAAAATGTAGAAGCGCATGCTTCCGAAGTGCCGGTTTATAAGCTCGACAGTTTATTGAAAGTGGCTGACCGTATGGTTGATCAGACCGTTACGGTACGAGGTTTCGTGACGCATACGTGCAAGCATTCCGGAAAGCGCTGTTTTATTGTAGGAGACGATCCCAACACGTCGTTCCGTGTAGAGGCGGGCGGTGAAATCGGCGGATTCAACCGCGAACTGACCGGTTCGGAACTGGCCATAACGGGCATCGTTCGTGAACGTCGTTTGACGAAGGAATACATTGACCAATACGAAGAAGAAGTCAATGAGAAGAAACACAAGGAGGACGGATCGGCCGAAACATGCCAGGCCGAACTGAACAACATCAACGAGATGCGCGAATGGATGAAAGCGCATAACAAAGATTACTACTCGATTTACTACATGGACGGCGAACGCTACGAAGTGATTGAATAAGCATGGCAGAAGATTTTCGCCCCGCGAAAGGGGGATCCAAAAACAAAATGAGCCGTTGGCTACGGGTCATACACCGCGATCTGGGATTCCTGATGGTCGGTGTATGCCTCGTCTACGGTATTTCGGGCTTCCTGCTCAATCACATGGACGGGAAAGATCCGGCATTCAGAACGCAGGAAGAAACATTACATCTCGACAAAGGTTTATCGCACGAAGAACTGTCGGTGATCTGGAACGACAAAGGACTTCCGGAGTTGAAGAAGATCATGACCATCGACGAGGAACATGCTCGTCTGATGCTGAACGGTGGCGTAGGCGTGTACAACTCGGAAACAGGCACGGTCGATTACGAACTGCATAAAAAGAATACGTTTATTTATGCGATCAACAGACTGCATTACAATCGGCTTCGAGGTTGGAATATCATGGCAGACCTGTTTGCCTTTTCGCTGATTTTCTTTGCGCTGTCGGGGTTATTCATCGTCAAAGGGAAGAAAGGCATGGCCGGGACCGGTAAATGGTATCTGCTGGCCGGTATACTGATTCCGGTGCTGTATGTGCTATTCGGATAAAAGACTTGAGCTGCGATGATTGATATGTTGTTTTTTTGTTTACCGAGATTGCTAAACAAAAACATTTAAACAACTAACCAACTCAAGGACTGCCCCGCCGTAAAACGATCGTTAAAGACGTAAAAGTGGCAGGGCGATGTGCATCCGGAAATTAAATATCCCAATCTTGTATACGCCAAATCCCCTTTTTTTCGGGTAGGTGAACGCAAAGATTCGGATTAACTTTTTTTAACGCCTTTATAAAAGCCTGCTCTCTTGCCGGAGAGATTAACAGGTAAGAATATTTCTTTCTTTTCGAGAAATCTATACGCAGTCTCTTGAGAGATGCAGCAGGGGCAGAAACCGGATTATAGGATATTTCTACCGAAAGAATATCGGCAATATTTACACTCCATCCGCAAATAAAACCTATTTTTAAACTCAATGTACTTCCTGAAATGATATAACGTGTTCCTGTAAAAAGAAATACGATTAGTAAGAACAAACAGGCAAGTACACAGATATCGGTGTACGCCTTGTTTTGAAGAAGCGGTATAGATACCGATATGAAAGCGACGAATACGGATACGATCAGCAAGATGCTTATCCGTGAGCGAAATATTTGTTTATCCGATTGATCTTCCATGATTTCCGATCTTTAGTTCATAGCTTGTTATGTCCATATATGCTCATAAATCTCAGCATAATCGTCTACGTCGATTACTTCAAACCCAACTCTTTCGAGAAAAAACTTCTTGCCTTGATCCGTCCCGTTATTACTTCGTTTATTGATATACCATCCTTTATGTTTTCTATCAGGGAATTTTTTGAAATACTTGATTCTTTCTATCAGTATCCATCGTAAAAAGAGTTCGTTTTCTTCAAGTCCTAAGCCGAAAACAAAAAGCGATTTATTGAAAATAATATGTAACCATGTTTTATACCCCTTCCATTGTGTATTATTTTTGCCTGTAAAAAGCACTTCATCTTCTCTTTTATGCAATAAGTTTCTTGCTCTTTCCACACTTCCCATATAATGACTTAGCCCGAGTCTGATGCTTCTGTGATAGTTGATCATACCGTTTATGTACCATATCCCAAACCCATCGGTCGGTAAATTTAATGGTTTGGTTCCATGGTATGTAGACCATGGATAAAAATCCGTAAACCCTTCTTGTTCCGTTCTATACTGCTGATATTCGAAGGTTCGTGCGAGCGTTTCCTCGAAATTGGTAGTCAGTACGGGAGCATCTAATTCTTTCATGCGATGGATAATTTGTATATGGTGATCCAACGGTTGCCACTCTCGCATAAGGTCTGCCACCTCTTTCTGAAGATTAATCTCTTGCGTATTTTCAAGTTCTAAGACGTCATAAAATTCCGTCAATGAAATACCCACAGGTATACTTGACAGGTCCCTTTCGGGTAAAACCTTTTTCCATAATTGTATCAATAATTCGTCCCATGAAAGAGCATTGGGATTGTTCGGGTATCGATTCACTCCATTACCTACGATAAATGCGATGTCTTCTTGATTTCGCTCAATAATTTCTTTGATCTGATCTGTTGTCATTTTGTCTTCCTCGTTTTCTTCTTTATATTTTACGCGCTATGTCTCTGTTTTGGGGAAGCATAAGACTGTTTTTAAGCTTAGAGACAAACATGTTGTATCAAAATTAGAAAATAATGCCGATATACGAAAATATTTTTGGATAATTAACGCAGATGATTCCATATAAATAAAGGCTTTTAAGCGCAAAACGGGGAAAGTCGGCGTAGAGATTTATTCCCGTAAAGATATTTGTTTTGCAGCCCGAATTTGATGTGAAGGGTGTAAAGTCCGTCTTCTTCATCTGCAAACCATGCGACCAACCGGGCAGCAATGAAAAAACCGCGCAGAGGAAATTACGCCTCTGCGCGGTGAGTTTGTAAGATGATCGAAATCAATGGACCCTGTTTCTTTCAGGAATACTTATTTCAGCAGTGGATTGGATTCTGCTGCTCTTTCAGGATAAGGAAGAACATAGGTTTCTCCTTTCAGTTTCAAATCCTGCCATCTGGTCCATTCGAATGACATTTCCAAACGACGCTCATCCTCTAATGACAAGGAAGATTTTCTTGCTGTCTGCAATTCTTTCAATCGGGCATTATTCCCTGCCTCAGCCGATAATAAATACATTTCTGCGATACGTGACACTAATAGATCCGAGTTATCTTCTGTCTTATATTTTTTCGAATAAACGTATCCATCGTTTTTATCCTTATTCTCGAAATCAAACAATATCTTACGAGTATCGTCTCCCTGAACCAATGCCGTTAAATCATCGGCTGCGGCAAAGCAATTCCACGCTTTTGCCTGAGGACTCATGATCCATCCCCAACTGCCGACTTCCTCTGCTTTGGTACCAATAAACATAAAGATAACCTCGCTTGATCGATTTAAAGGGTTGGCGGATAAAGAGAACTTTCCTCCCGATAGAAGGAGTTCCGCTTCTTTCCCGGCGGCTTGAATGTCTCCTGCAATCCGGTACACTCTTGCTAAAAGAGCGATAGCGGCTTCTTTGGAGGGAGTCTTCTGTGAGTTGACCAACTCCTTTTTATCAAATTCCTTACAATTCTCTTTTGCAAACTTCAAGTCTTCAATAATAAATTCAAGCACTTTTTCTTTTGCAGACGGAGCGATCGGTTGTTTATCATAGTTTTCGTCGACAAGCGGAAGACGCTCAAACATGTCAAAGAGTCTTAAATAGCTCAATGCGCGGCAATAGCGAGCTTTCCCGATCTGGTCTTTGTTGGCCGTAGGCACTTTGATGATTATATTTGCCCGATCAATACCGTTATAATAATCGGCATAAAAATAACTCAACAAAATGTCGGAAGCAGGCACCTTGTGTTCGTAAAAGTTTTGTACTTGGAACCATTGGAACTTTACAGGCTTGTAGTTGTCTCCCATGATCTCGGTATTCATGATTGCGAAAAATCCATAACCGTTAGGGTGCCTCATTTTCTTGTACAAGCCGTTTAAAAGTCTATCCACATCCTGCTCCGAGAGGTTTGCTTCCGCATTCAATGAAGCCTCGGAAGGAATATCGAGTTCTTTTTCGCATGATGCTAAACCAAGCGTCAGAACAAAAACGTATATCAAATATTTTACCTTATTCATAACGATTTATTTTTAAAAACTAATATTTAATCCTACAACAAATGATTTGGTATTCGGAATGCCTCCCAAATCAACACCGGCTTGCACTTTCATGCCATCACTCTTATCTTGACTGTTTTCGGCAGACTGATCTACATATGACGTTTCCGGGTCTCCCGTAGAATATTTTGTAAAGGTGAACCAGTTGCGCGCCTGTACATAGACTCTCAGAGAATTGATAAAACCGAATTTCAATGCTTTAATCGATTTTAAATCATATCCCAATGTAATATCTGAGATACGCAGATAATCGGCATTTTCCAAAAAGCGAGAAGAGTGTTCCGTATTCCAGGCGCTGATCTCAGCTGCCATATGCGGACGTGGAATCATGGTTGAGGTATTTTCGGGAGTCCAATAGGACAGCATCTCTTTGTACATGTTGTTTGAATAGGAAGGAGCGCCAACCGCACCTCCATTCAACGCATCTTTTTTATAAAATGCATAAATCTTCTTTCCGATGGAATAATGTCCGCTAATCGATAAGTCAAAACCTTTGTAATTCAATCGAGTGAAGAGTCCGCCATAGACCGGAGCAATTCCTCCCGAAAAAACCTTTTTGTCTTTATCATCAATTTTTCCATCCTGATTCTGATCAACATAAATCATATCTCCGGGTAACACCGTCTTGGTTACTTTTCCGTCCTTATCTTTATATTCAAATTTCTCTTTAGCTACTCCTTTCGCTTCGTAAAGAGAAAATGATCCCAGACTTTCTCCCTCTTGTATGATAGAAACGAATCCGGTAGAATATCTCCCAGCCTCCGTTCCGATACTAAGCACCTTGTTTTTGTTATAAGAAAAGTTTGCTCCCGCATTCCATTTGAAATCTCGACGATCCACGATGTTTGCGTCAAACGATATTTCAAATCCTTTGTTAGAGATATTCCCCACGTTCGCCAACATGGTTTTGAAACCGGTTTCTTGCGGAACATTGATACGGTTTAATAAAGACTCTGTCTTCTTATCGTAATAATCGAAGCTGACATTTACCCGACTAAATAAATTTATATCGAAACCGATATTTGCAGATCGTCCTTTCTCCCATGTTAAATCAGGGTTATAAATATCGGTTGTAGCGAGTCCCGGCTGAAGATCGTAATTCTGTCCGGCTCCGATTAAGTTTTGTCCCGAAGCGTAGGATACGCCTGACTGGTTTCCTGTATATCCGTAAGAAGCTCTCAGTTTCAAGTCGGAGACAAATGATACGTTAAAAAATTCTTCGTTAGAAACCGTCCATCCGGCCGAGATAGCGGGAAAATAGCCTGTGCGATTTTTGTCATTAAATTTGGATGATGCGTCTCGGCGTATCGAAGCCATCAGGTGGTACTTGTCCGCCCAGTTCAATTGCAAACGAGTGAAATAAGATTCAAGAGCCATCGACTTGATATAGCTGCGACCTTTATTGATTTCTCCAGCAGATACGAGCCAGCGTAAATCATCCGAAGGGAACTTCTCACCTTGAACGTATGAATCTTCATAATCCCATCGTTGGAAAGAGTGTCCTAAAAGCACATTTAGCTTTAATTTATCCTCAAATAACGTCTTATCATAATTGATGGTATTCTCAATCTGGTAATCCCTGATATTATTTGTTTCGTAATATCCATATCCTGTGGGTACTCCATCTCCGTTTTCTCCCCGACGTGTGTTGGGGGCATCGAAGCGGTTGTATCTTCTATTTCTAATATTTCCACTGTAAGCAGAACGCCACAGCAAGCCTTCGAATGGGGTTATGTTGAAATAGACGTTCCCTCCTGTATTTTGCCATATATCAGTAACGTATCGTTCAAACCCGAATAACGGGTTCACGAAATTATACCTCAATATTTTTCCGTTTTCATCGGTCGGAGCCACATCGGGGCGAGCGTCCAATGCTTTGGAATACGGTTGATAGGTATTGTTATCATCAACCACGGGAGTCGCTTTTGTGTAGGTAAAGAAAGAGTTGAGTCCTACACTTACATATTTATTTATCTTCTGCTCCAAATTAGCCCTTAATCTTGCTGCGGTATAAGCGTCTTTTTTAACAATGCCATCTTGCATGAAAAGATTGCCCGAGAAATAAGCTTTCGTTGTTTCGCCTCCGCTTGTAACACTTATCTGATGATTCTGCATATTTGCATTTTTTCGCAAAACAAGGGAGAGCCAATCGGTATCAATATTACTGGCCGGAAGAGGAGTTAAAATACTCGGGTCTTTCGGCGCTGCAAGTAACTTGGCTTGGATATCGTTTTCATAATTTATGCGTGATGCATCCATTACCTGCTTATATTCGGCGGCATTCAATAACTGCGGAGTATGAACGAGATTTTGAATGCCATAGTAGGAATTTACGGATACAACGGTCGGTTGATTATAATTTCCCTTTACCGTTTCTATGAGCACAACACCGTTAGACGCTCTTGAACCGTAAATGGCTGTCGAGGCCGCATCTTTTAAGACTGTGATACTCCGAATATCTTGAGGAGAAACATTCTTCATGTTGTCTTGCGGAACTCCATCGATGACATATAGCACATCGTTTGAAGCTCTTAATGAACCGTTCCCTCGTAAACTTATTTGGGTAGCATCCCCCGCACGTCCACCTGTACTTACGACTTGGAGTCCGGCTGTTTTACCTTGGAGAGCCTGTCCTACGGATAGAACGGGGACACTTTTAATCTTATCTGCAGAAACGGTAGCTACTGCCCCTGTCAAATCTTTCTTCGCCGTTACCCCATAACCAATAATGACAAGCTCATCCAGCATCTTTGAGTCAGCAACCATAACAACCTTTACATTTGAACTCACAGCCACTTCCTGAGTAGCCATCCCCATGTACGAAATCACTAATCTCTCGTTTGTCGGTGCCGCAAAGGTAAACTTACCGTCCATATCGGTCACCGTTCCTTTCGTACGGTCGCTCTTGAGCACCACCGAGGCCCCGATAACCGGTTCTCCCTGCTCATCGACGACAGTGCCCTGCACTTGTGTCTGAGCCATCACAAACCCTGCTCCGATAAGGAGGAAGGTCATTAGCATAATGATTTTCTGTTTCATACTTTTTTTGTTTATAATGGTTCGTTTTTTTGGTTTGTCTGCGTAATATAACGTTTCAATCCTTGTTTGACCATTGGCGATCAACCGTCCGTTTTCAGCAATCGGCCGTCGGATAAACTGCAAATTTCACAAAGGATGCACAAAAAGCACTGAACGGAGTGTTGTCTTTTGCCGCATTCGCGTCGATACTTGTGAATCTTCGGTGCGTCGTTAGGCAACGATTCCGTGCTCCGATGCTCTGCCACACGAAAAGGCAGCTACGCCTATAGATGTTTTTGTTAAATAATATTAACGGGGGGGGGTAGATAATTGATGGCAAGCTCTCTTTCTTTCCTTCAGAATAGTGCACACGAAGAGAATGAACACTTTTTATAATATTGTTCATCAAGATATTAAAGTTTGTCTTCTTCTCTTTCATGTCTCGTTTTTATGAGATTGACGCCCTTGGTCATTTCATATATTTGATGACAAAGATATAAAAAAAATCATATACAAACTTTTTTTGGGGATAAAAGTCATTTTTTTTGTATTGTCCGGTTGATAATTGTTAAATATTCATTATCCCGGATTCGGCAATAGAACCAATAAGAATGAATTTAATTCAGGCCTTCAGCTCTTATAAACCCCGCAGAGGCGGTGAATTGTTAAATTGTTGAATTGTTAAATTGTTGAGTTGTTGATTCGTTGACATGTTGATTTGTTGGCTGACCGCTGAATACTGACCGCTAACGATTATATCAGGCTTTCAGCCCTTTCGGGTAATGGTTATGCGTGTTATACGGTATCCGAACGCGAATTTCGCAAACGGGTGCAAATCAACGCAAATAACCGCGTTTGTCATTCCGAACGTAGTGAGGAATCTCGCCTCGAACGCCCTCGGCGTCCGTCCCTTGGGCCTCGGGCGGTGAGCCGACGGAACAGCGAGCAGGGCGAAAGAAAATCAGGCTGTCCGAAGCGAAGCGAGTTTCCTGATTTTCAGGCATGCAAGCGTCGCGAAGGCGTGTGAAGCGCACGAAGCCTTGACTTTTTGGTTACTTTTGGGTCAAGCCAAAAGTGACAAAAAAGAGATTCTTCGCTTCGCTCTGAATGACAAATTAATTGTCAATTGTTAATTTTTATGCCGGATACACGGTATCCGAACGCAGAGGAACATCCCCCCAGCCCCCCCCTTCAAAGGGGGGAAGAGCGGAAGCGAAGCGTTGGGGAAAAAGGCATCGCATCTCGGCGAAGGGCTGTAAGCCTGACGTAACCATTGTCGTACATTCGTACGTCCGTTATTAATGGTATACGCCGAACAGTGTATCGCGTAATTTGAGATTATATGAGGACTGTAAAGAAGCCAACCGGCCATACGGCGAAACAACGGGAACTCCCTTCGTCTCGCGCCGTATGCCGGTCGGCTTCACGTTCGGCAGTGCTAACCGTGAGTACAGCCTTATTTATACTCCTGCCAGCTTTTGATCGAGATATCTTTTTCGGAGAGGTTACAAATGGCTCGGATAAATGCGCTTGCCAGACGTGCATTCGTAATGAGCGGAATGTTATGATCGATCGCCGCACGGCGGATTTTGTAGCCGTTGGTCAGCTCCCGTCTCGTGTGATTTTTCGGGATATTGATGACCCAGTCGAATGCATGACGGCTGAACATTTCGATGATGTTCAGTTCACCGCCTCCTTCGTCAGGCCAGCAGACCGGTATCGCCCGGATACCGTTGTCGTTCAGGAAACGGGCGGTCCCTTGTGTGGCGTAGATCGTATATCCTTTCGCCTCGAGCAAGAGACAAGGCTCCAACAGATCGACTTTACTCTTGGCGCCGCCCGAAGAAACCATGACGTTCTTCTGCGGAATCGTATTGCCGACGGCGATCATGGCCGAGAGCAGCGCCTCGTCGAAGTCGTCGCCGATACAACCGACTTCGCCTGTCGAACTCATGTCTACACCCAATACGGGATCGGCTTTTGAGAGTCGGCCGAACGAAAACTGCGAAGCCTTGACTCCGATCCAGTCGATGTCGAACTCCGTCTTGTCGGGACGGTTAAAGGGCGCATCGAGCATGATGCGGGTTGCCGTGTCGATAAAGTTTTGTTTCAGCACCTTCGACACGAAGGGGAAGCTACGTGAGGCGCGGAGGTTACACTCGATCACCTTCACGTCGTTGTTCTTGGCCAGATACTGGATATTGAAGGGACCACTGATATTAAGCTCCTTGGCTATCTTACGACTGATTTTCTTGATGCGTCGTGCCGTCTCGAAGTAGATTTTCTGTGCCGGAAATACGAGTGTGGCATCACCTGAGTGGACGCCGGCAAACTCGATATGTTCCGAAATGGCGTACTCTACGATCTCGCCGTTCTGTGCCACCGCGTCGAATTCAATCTCTTTGGCATCCTGCAAAAATTCCGACACAACTACGGGGTATTCTTTCGATACCTGAGCCGCGATATTCAGAAATTCGATCATCTGCTCTTTTGTGTGGCAGACATTCATAGCCGCACCACTCAGCACATACGAGGGGCGGATCAGAATGGGGAAGCCTGCTTCGCGGATGAATGCATCGATCTCGTCCATGCTGCTTAGCTCTGCCCAGCGTGGCTGATCGATGCCGAGCGTGTCGAGCATGGCCGAGAACTTGTGCCGGTTTTCGGCACGGTCGATCGACACGGGCGAAGTGCCGAGAATAGGTACTTGTTGTCGGTACAACTTCATGGCCAAGTTGTTCGGAATCTGTCCGCCGACCGACACGATCACACCTCGGGGCTGCTCCAGATCGACCACGTCGAGCACGCGCTCAAGCGACAGCTCATCGAAATACAGCCGGTCGCACATGTCATAGTCCGTCGAAACCGTTTCGGGGTTATAATTGATCATAATCGATTTATAGCCGAGGTTGCGCGCTGTCTGTGCCGCATTGACCGAGCACCAGTCGAACTCGACGGACGAGCCGATGCGGTATGCGCCCGACCCGAGGATGATCACGCTTTTGTCATGCTTATAATAAGGAATATCGTGCTCCGTACCGTCGTACGTCAGATAGAGGTAGTTCGTCAGCTCAGGGTGTTCCGAGGCAACGGTGTGGATACGTTTCACGCTGGGCAGGATGCCGAGTCTTTTACGCCATGCCCGTACGCGGAGGTTGTTTTTTTCCATGTTGCCGTCCGGTTGTTCGACGAAGCGGGCAATCTGGAAGTCGGAGAATCCGATTCGTTTGGCTTCACGCAGCACTTCGGCCGGCAAGTCTTCGATGCGGTCGTATTGCTTCAATACGCGGCTGTAATCTACGATGTTTTTCAGTTTGTTCAGGAACCACGGGTTGATTTTCGTCAGTTCGTGGATACGCTCGATCGTATATCCTTCTTCCAATGCCTGTGCTACGGCAAAGATACGCAGATCGGTCGGGTTTTCCAACTCGTCGTCAAGGTTCTCGAACGTGAGGTTGTTGTTACCTACAAACCCGTGCATGCCTTGTCCGATCATACGCAGGCCTTTCTGCATAATCTCTTCAAACGATTTACCGATCGACATGATTTCGCCGACCGATTTCATGCTGGAGCCGATCTGGCGGCTCACACCCGCAAACTTCGTCAGGTCCCAGCGCGGGATCTTGGCGATCAGATAATCGACCTCAGGAGCTTTGTAGGCCGAGTTGACCGTACCCATTTCGCCGATCTCATCGAGCGAGTAACCGAGCGCCAGCTTGGCTGCCACAAACGCCAGCGGGTAGCCGCTGGCTTTCGAGGCTAAAGCCGATGAGCGACTCAGACGTGCATTGACTTCGATGATCCGGTAGTCGCCCGTGTCGGAGCTGTAGGCATACTGAATGTTGCATTCGCCCACGATATTCAGATGGCGAACGGTCTTGACTGAGATTTCTTTCAACCTCTTTACCTCGTCGTCACGCAGCGAACAGGTTGGCGCCACCACGATGCTCTCACCGGTATGTACCCCCAACGGATCGACATTCTCCATACTTACGACGGTGAAGCAATGGTCGTTCTTGTCGCGAATCACCTCAAATTCGATTTCTTTCCAGCCTTTCAGCGATTCCTCGACGAGAATCTGCGAAGCAAACGTAAAAGCGCTTTCGGCCAGTGTTCGCAGTTCGCTTTCTGTCCGGCAGATACCGCTTCCCTGACCGCCTAATGCATAGGCGGAACGGATCATTACCGGGTAGCCGATCTCTTCGGCTGCACGGACTGCATCGGCCATCGTCTCCACGGCCTGGCTGACGGGCGTTTTCAGGTTGGCCTGATCCAGTTTCTTGACGAACAGGTCGCGGTCTTCCGTGTCCATGATCGCTTCGACCGATGTACCCAACACGCTCACGCCGTACTTGTCGAGCGTGCCATCATTATACAGTTGCGTGCCGCAGTTCAGCGCCGTTTGCCCGCCGAAAGCCAGCAGGATCCCGTC
The DNA here is from genome assembly GCF_001006485.1 of Tannerella forsythia. Classification (GTDB taxonomy): domain Bacteria; phylum Bacteroidota; class Bacteroidia; order Bacteroidales; family Tannerellaceae; genus Tannerella; species Tannerella forsythia. The sequence continues at coordinate 77,100 of NZ_JUET01000010.1, read as the reverse complement.
GGGCTGTTCTTTCTTGATCACCTCTTCGACGAAAAAAGGCGTCACGGGAAGGAAATAAACCTTGTCCGCAATGCCTTCCGATGTCTGGATCGTAGCAATATTCGGGTTGATCAGCACTGATCGGATGCCGTCCTGACGTAAAGCTTTCAGCGCCTGAGAGCCGGAATAATCAAATTCGCCGGCCTGTCCGATTTTGAGAGCACCGGAACCTAACACAAGTACTTTGTTGATCGTATTCTTTGACATAAATAGTTATTTTATTTTGAGTTTCATTTTTTGATACGGACAATCTATTTGAGAACGAACATCAGGAACAGGGAAATGAGCAGGAGCGCCCACGTAACGAACTGGTTCTTTCTGATCTTGTTCATTTCGCTGCGAAGCTCTTCACTCAGTGTGTTTTGTTGATTTTCTATCTGCTCGATTTCTTTCTCGATAGACAGTACCTGACCGGACAAATCCAGCTCCGATAACTTATCGATGAGGGTCTGCATACGGCTGTAATATTCCGCCATGGATTCGAGGGCATCGGATATCTCGGCCTGCTGCACCTCGATAGCGTCGGTCGAGACCGTCGTTAACTCCTGAAGGGAGGCGGCCGAAGCGGCGGCTGCTTCTTCAAGGGTTTTCCGCGCCGAGGCATTGACATCGTCCAATGTTCGTACTGTCGCTTCCAAAGCCTGCTGCAGGGTCTTCTCTACCTCGGTCTTCAACCGTGTCGTAGCTTGTTGTGACTGAGCGATCTCGGCTGCAAACAACTCTTTCCCTTCATTGATCACGCCGGTCAGTCCCGCCTGCGACTCATTAAGTCGATCCTCAAACCGGGTGATAACCGTTTGTGTCTCTTCACTGATTTTTTCGGCCAGTAGCCTGACGTCGTCGGCCAGACGAGCTGTCGCATCAATGATTTCTTTACTCTCCGCCGTCACTTGCGATACCTGTTCGCGGGCGGAATTGAGGTGAGTCAAGCTGTCGCGGAGTTGCAGCAACGCTTTATGGATATTTTCTATTGCTTCCATTCTTCCAGATATTTATGTTGTATCATCTTCGTTTGCGCCAGATGGAGGTTAAGGAGGTCGGCGGCACGCATGATATCGATACGTATGCGCACTTCCTCCGTCCAGTCTCCGGTAGTGGCGAAATAGTCGGTCTCGCCTCGTACATAACAATTATATGCATCAAAGAGTTCGCGGAAATCGGCGATATTCGCCATCGAACGGTAAAAGCCGACCATGCCGTTTTCATAACTTTCATGCAAATCGCATTCGAGCATTTCTTCTCCGTCCGTGCCGCTATGGAAGAGGCAAAAGGCATTAAGCAGCGAAAGGGTGGGGTTGTTTCCGTCGAATGAGCGGCGCAGTGTGCATACGGCCTCGTGTAATTCTCTGACGCGACTGTTGGGCGATCCGTTTTGTTCTGTCGCGTCATCTTTGATCCGATGCATATAGCGGAACAGAATATCCGGGGAAGACACTCTGCCGTTCTGCGTATCTTCGGTCAGATGATACGTGAGGGGATTGCCGTTACCGGCGATAATCTCCGTCGTTTCCTGTTGCTGCAGTGCGATGCGCCGGTAAACGAACTCGTTCATGTAAAGAAGACAACGGCACAGTTCTTCACGAAGAGCGTCGTGGAAAGTTGTTTTCGGCGAAAGATTTTCAGCCCTGACCATTTCCTGCTCCGCCTGTTTCCGTGTATGGTAACGAAGAAAATAGTTACGTAGCTGCCGGTAATATCCTCCGGCCGGTTGCTTTTGAAGAACGATGCGGTATTGCTGTTGTGCTTCATCAAAGGTGATTTGTTTCATCAGTCCGAGGGTGCTCATGCGATAGAATGCTTTGGTGTAGAGCATGAGCGGGTCTTTCTTGGAACGGTCGTCTTTGGGTCCGTCGCGCTCTGTGGCGGGGTATGGCAGGAAAAGGATACGTTCGTCTGGCAGATTATCGAGTGTGAGCGGGAAATAGCATCCTTTGGCCGGTATCGTACGATCTCCTTCGAGGCAGGAGACAGGAGCATAACCGATCAGGTGTTCGATGCATTCGTTTTCGGCTTCGAGACCACAAAAATAACGAAGGTAGCGTTCTTTCCGATAGGCCGACTCGGGCACTCCTGCGCTTTTGCACAACACGAGCCGGTCTCGGTCTGTCGGGCAGGCATCGCCGGGCGAGAGCGCCTGTTCGATGTCGAAGAGCATGTCGAACGAGGCCCGTTCGGTCAGCCCCAAAAGGGCTATTTTCCCTTGTTGAGGCAAGGTGTGCCGGTAGAGCGTTTGACCTGCGAGCATCGATGCCGGCAGGAAGTCGGGACTCCATTCCGAGAGTCCCTGCACCTCGTCGAGGATGCCTGTGGCGAAGTATACGCCCGTCTGCTGCATATACCTGAAACGTTGCAAGAGCGGAAATCGACCGAGCTGGTCGTAGGAAAGCGCAATAATCAACGTTTCGGACGACTCTGTCCGTCGCTCGCGTCGTTCGCGTTCCGTACGGTCGAGGCCGGCGTGGAGCGCCGTCACACAATCGATCCCCGCATCGATCCATTCGCGGTGCAACACCTGTACGGCCTCCGTATCGGGTACGGCGATAACCGTGATACCGGGCTGCATCATGGCGGTCAGTTTCCGGATCACGGTTTTGCCGCCATTGGCCGGCACGAGGCCGACAGTACAACGGTTCTGAAGGATGCGACTCAGCACGGGCAACATCCCCGGTATGAAATCGTTCTTGCGGAAGAGCAGCTGCAGGAAGTAACGCAGGTGCTGTGAGGTATCCGGCAAAGTTTCGTACTGTTGCCGTGCGTTTTTGAACGTCAACGGCCGATAGGTGATACGGCCGGTGGTATACATGTGTCGTGTACTGCGTCCATAGTGTGATGAGCGTATATGGAAGAAACATTGGTTACGGCACTCCGTAAAGCCGACAAACGAAATGTTCTCGATGTCGGTTCGTCGCAGCGTAGATATATCGATGATCAAATCGTATGTCTTCCGTCGCAGTTCATCCGTCACCTCCGCCAGGGGCACAGTGTTTCCATGCAGGGGCGAGCCGATAAATTCGGGTGTGCTGACGATCGTCAGTTTCACCTCAGGGAATGTCAGTCCCGCATACTCCGCACTCATCGCTGTGAGATGGTTGAAATGTTCTTTCAAGTCGGCCAGAGCGAGAGCGGCACAGGGTACATCACGTTCGATGACGAGTACCGACCACATGTCGCGTGCGATCTCAAGCCGTCGGGAGATCATGGCTTCGAGCACAACTTTTTGGATACGTGCGACGGCGATCGGTGAAAGGACATATTGCAGTGTCCGTACCCAGTCGTCGTCAAAACGCCGGTCGAAGACCTTGAAAACGGTTGCTACGTATTCGCTTCCGAGAAACCCGAAATGCGAATCGCCCAATTCCTCTTCCGGCACTTGCCGGCAATCCCAATGAATCGCCGAGAGGTCATCGGCACGTTGTTTGTCGGCGCGTTTTTGCTCCATGCCGGAGTGAAAGAGTGTCTCATGGATTTCGATGGCGCATCCGTCATGCCAAAAGTCTTTTTCGTCTTTGGTCGGGTAGGGGAACTCACATGCAAAATCGATTCGTTGCGTATGAGATGCCTTTTGTTTAGTGAGTGAATAGAGATTGCGCTGCGGTTGCAGCAGCTGACGTAACGGCTGGGGCACTATCCGGGTGATGAATGTCTTTTCGGCATCGCTTTCGAGCAACTTGTTATTGTAATTCGATTCGTCCAGATTCAGGCGGGGATCGATGATGTGCAAAGCGTCAAATACGTCTTCGGCATGCAATCCCCGTGTATCGTAACGAAGGTCTCCGTCGAGGTCGATGCGTCGGTTACCTAATGGGGCAAAAGCTTCTTCGAGAAGCGGACTGGCTTGTGTGGGCCGTCCGCGGGTCACGAGGTTGTTCAGTACGGCAAACAGCGGATGTACATTTTCGCGTGCGCCTCCTCCAAGATCGTAGTGAGCCGATACTTCGAAGCATGTGAGGCTTCGGTAGAGTGCCTCGGTCTTTTCCGCATCGGCCGTTTGAAGCGCTCTCTTCACGGCATCCAGCCGGTAGGCGGCATGGTATTGCACGGCAGGATAGTAATTGACGTACTTGAGGTTGAAGTTGCTGTTCTCAAGCTTAAAGGCTTTGATCTTGATGCCGTTTGACTGTCGGACATTCGGATACAGCTCCTCGTCGGCTAAGGTCTCGGGCGAGTCGAAGTAATGGTAGAATGCATCGATTCGCCGGTTGTTATGCATGAGGTTTCCTGTACAGAAGAAATAATGTTTGCCGTGTATGCCGTACCCGACAAGCTCGGCGATACGCTTGAGATCGAGTTCCGGTTGCTCAAGTACATCGGTAAAGAAATGAAACGTAATCGGCTGTCGGGTTTCGATCTCTTTTTTTCGGACTTCGCTTACGGATTTGCAGACACAGCTGATCCGGTCGGGGTCGTCCATGTAGGGACTGATGTGCCAGACGGCACGCTCGAGGGCCTCGCGCGAGGAATCGATAAGGGTAATCTTACGCACGCGGTTTTCGATACCGTTCTTTTTAAGGAAGTCGAAAAAACAAACCGTGTGAATCCCTTGGCCGCATTGCCAGTCGATGATTTCGAACACGTCGTCCTGAAAGATTTTGCGGGGTATGGTTTCGAGTGTTTTATCGATTTTCGTTTTCCATAAGACTCCGTTTTCGCAGAGGTCTGTTAACATGTCCTGGTCGGAGGCGGAGAAAGAGGACGAAGCGGGAATGGCGTTGTCTTTATCCGCAGCAGGGATAAAGTTTCGGGCAATAGCCCGTATGTTCTCGAAAGACGGATTGCGCAACCGGCGCAGACTTTCTCTATACGATATCATCATGTTATATTAATAATCAGACGAAAATTCTACGATGTATATCATCAAGGCGAATCGGTTGTATGCCGATTACCCTTGCGGGAGGTCTTTGACCGGTAGCCGTTTTCGGGCGGCTTTTCCGACCTGTCGGTCCCTTTTTGGCTGACAAAGCTAAACAAATATTTTTGCTTATCCGTCCGGTAGTCGAAATTATTTTTCAACACGAAGATTTATTGTTTTCAGAGGGTTTTTCCTTCGCTCAGATGGATGACTTTGCGGCGCTCGCCGACAATCCACACGATATCTCCCTCTTCGAAAACGGTGGAGGGCGGCGGGTTTTTGATCGACGTCTTTCCGCGTTCAATACCAATGACGAGGCATTGAGCCTTGTCACGGATGCCCGACTCGCGGATGGACAGGCCGATGAGCCGCGAGCCTTCGGAAATCGTAAACTGTTCGATATTCATCTCATCGGCTTCCTCTTCGCGTCGTTCTTGATCGGCCTGATGGTAGCGCTCGGCAATGTAATCGTGGAAGTGCAGGATGTCATCGTCCGACCCGACGATGATAAGTTTGTCGAGCGGATAGAGATATTCGTCTCCGCCGGGGATGTTGATACGCCGTTCGCCACGTATAATGGTAACGATATTAACGTTACACTTCTGTCTGAAATTTAGCTCTTTGAGTGTTTTACCAATACTGGGTGAATGGGGACGCACTTCAATATCGGTCAGGTGCAGGTCGCGTTCGAGCAGATGATTGGCGAAGTCGCGCCGGATAGGGGCACGTCGTTCGCTTTCCGCCTCACGTGCCGAAAGGTTACTGACGAAGTGGCGTTCCATAAGGATGGAATGTTTCTTGACGCGTTTGGAGAAGATCATAATGGCGATGACGCTCAGCGAAGCGACGAGCACAATGCCCCATTTCGTACTGAGCAGTGCCGAAGTGGGGATAGCTACGAGGCCCATGCACACGATGATACGCAACACGATGAGCGAGACTAAGGGACCGCGATTGTATTTGCTATCGTTCCAGAGATGGCGGAAGGCTTTCGAGCGGTTTTTCTTCATCATGATGGCGCGCAAGAGCGGAGCCATCAGGGCGATGAGCAGGACGAGTGCGAGAATGTTACCGTTTTGTCCGGGCAGGAATTGACGGATGAGCGGCGCGACAAGTTGCAACCAGACAAAGATCAGAACGAGTGTTACGGCCAGATAAATTCCTACGATACGGCTCATGGAGCGCAGGTATTTTCGCCATTCGCTCTGGTGGCGGATCGTGTTGGAACCGGAGGTATATTGATCCAGAAATTGTTTCCATGACGGTGGTAAAGCTCTCTCAATCCCATTATATGCAGGTTCGGCTAACCGGATCAGATAAGGCGTGAAAAAGGTGGTCACCACCGAAACGGCGACAATGAGCGGATAAAGGTGAGGCTCCATAACCTTGAGCGCGATACCTTGTGAGGCGATGATGAAAGCGAACTCACCAATCTGAGTGAGCGAGAAACCACTCTGTATAGCCGTCTTGATAGGCTTTCCCGAAAGTAACACACCGAAACTGCCAAAGAATAACTGTCCGATCATCACCGCGATAGTAAGTACAGCTACATGCCACTTGTATTCCCACAAGATATTCAGGTCGATCAACATTCCGACCGATACGAAAAAGACGGCCGCAAACAAATCTTTGACCGGTTTGACGAGGCTCTCAATATGCTCGGCCTCGATTGTTTCAGCTAAGATGGCCCCCATCATGAATGCGCCTAATGCCGACGAGAAACCGATCCAGTCGGCCACGTAAACCAACCCCAGACAAAGCCCGATACTGATGATGAGCAGCATCTCATCGTTAAGGATTTTTTTCAACGCTTTCAGCATTGAAGGAATGAAATAGATCCCGAAGACGAAGCATCCAACCAGAAAAAGCGCCAGTTTCGTCATGCTCAGCAATAACTCTTGGCCCTCAAAAGTTTGGCTTACAGCCAATGTAGAGAGTAGCACGAGCATCAGCACCGCGAAAATGTCTTCGACGATCAGGATACCGAACACTACGCCGGCAAATTGCTTGTTACGCAATCCCATTTCATCGAAAGCCTTGAAAATAATCGTGGTGGACGACATCGAAAGCATCGCCCCGAGGAAGATACAGTTCATTCGGTCTAACCCGATAGCCGTCCCCACTAAATATCCCGTCGTCATCATTCCGATTAACACCGTCATAGCGCTCACGATAGCCGTCCCCCCTACTTTCATCAGTTTCTTGATGCTGAAATCGAGGCCAAGGTTGAACAGCAGAAAAATGACTCCGATCTCCCCCCATGTATTGATATTGACCGTGTCGGACACAGTGGGAATGAATTGGATGGACGGTCCCGCCAATACGCCGGCAAGGATATAACCCAGTACCACAGGTTGTTTAAGACGCTTGAAGAGGAGGGTCATCAAACCGGCCGCAATGATGATGACGACCAGATCGGATATTAATGTAGGTAGATGCATATGTTTATTCTGTTTTTCAGAAATGCAAAAATAAGCAAAAAAACCGATTTACCAATGCACTACCTCACATCTTTATCGGGAGAGACGATTTATCTTCTTCCGCCCGAACCGGATCGTTCCGACCGGTTCTCGGACGATCGACTTTCGGATGAACGACTCCGGCTGCCTTCGTCGCTCCGACTACTCACAGATGACTCACTTCTGCTGCTGCGCATGGAACTTGACGAATCATCGCCGGAACGGCCTTTGCGGCTGTCTAAGGATGAATTGCTGCTGCTACGGCTACTGCTGGAGCGTGTAGAAGAGGATACATCGTTTCCGGAACGATTTCTGCGATTCTCGGACGATGCCTCCGACGAACGACTCCGGTCATTACCGGTCGACCAGTCGGCCGATCGATCACTACGACTCGAACTCGTTGCTGAGCTGCGTTCGCTTCGGCTGCGTGTATTGGTCGAAAAATCGTCCTCGGAACGACGACGTCCTTCCGACGATACACCCGACGAACGGCCGCGATCGCTACCCGACGAGATTTCTCTCGAACTGCGCATACTCCGATTTGATCCGGAAGAGCTCCTTTCTTCATAACGTTCCGTATCGGAATTGCGATGACTCGATATCCGGCTGCTTTCACTGCGACTGCTTGCTCCTCCGCGTCTCTCGTCCGACGATACACGCGATTCGGTGCTCCGATTGCTCCGTAACTCTACGTTTTCATAATACGAACGATTCTCCATGTAACGAGGCTCTACCCATGCGCAGGCATTATATCGCGCATACTCGTAGCGGTAGTCGTCCACGTAAAAGATCGGAATCTGTGCGTAATTGTAGCGGTAGCGCGCGTACCGACGGCGATGGTGGCGGTTGTATCGCCACGGATCGATCACATCGTTCAATACCACTTTATACAGTGAATAAAAATCGTATCTCGCATAGCGTGCCGGTAAGTATGGACTTTCGATCCACCCCCTGCCATGACGATAGTAGAACAGCTCGTTCTCCACATCGAAATAGATATTCAACTCCGGGATATAATAATACTCTACATAATCGTAACCGACAGGTCCCCATGCCGGCTGACGGTCTACATTAACATGAATGATTGTCGTTACGTGTTGAGCGTCTGCCGTATGCACGTTTAACAGGCCGATCATCCATCCCAAGCCTACCATAATGATTAACTTTTTCATGACGTTCTGTCTTTTAAAATAATTCATATTCCTGTTCTTTTAAAGAAAACTGCGGTTTTCTTGTTGTCTTAGACCCGACAAATATAAATTAGTTTACTCACAAAAATAGTTAAAATCGCTTTCGATTTAGCGTATTCTTCATCGCCCCAACGTAAAAAATGCCGTATCTTTGGGTGCTCAAAAGTTTATAACCGATATGATAAAAATATTTGAAACCTCGAAAATAAAGGAGCTTGATCAATATACGGTCGATCACGAACCGATTGCTTCCGTCGATTTGGTAGAACGTGCGGCCACGGCTTTCGTCAATGAATTTGGGCGTCTCTACTCCAAACAGTCGCGCGTCATTGTCTTTGCCGGACAGGGAAACAACGGAGCGGATGCTTTGGCTATCGCCCGTCTATTGGCCGAAGACGATTACCGGATCGAAGTTTATCTTTTTAATCCCGGACGCCATCTTTCGCCCGACTGCGAGGCCAACAAGCAGCGTCTACTTGCGGATGGGAAAATACTTTTGAACGAAGTGATCGAAGATTTTACGCCCCCCATACTTTCTGAACATGATGTGGTGATCGACGGGCTGTTCGGTTCCGGATTGAACCGGCCGTTGAGCGGCGGATATGCGGCCGTCGTCGATTATATTAACCAGTCTGATGCGACGGTCGTTTCGATCGATATCCCGTCGGGACTTTTTGGAGAAGATAATCGGGAGAATGATCCGGATAGCATTATTCAGGCCGATATGACATTCACGTTCGAATTTCCGAAGCTCTCCATGGTACTGCCCGAGAATGCTGCGTATGTCGGCCGATGGAAAGTACTGCCTATCGGATTGCATCCGGATATCATGGCACGGACAAAAACACCTTATATGCTGATTAAAGATGAAGATATGACGGGTATTCTCCGTACGCGCAATGTGTTTGCTCACAAGGGCGACTTCGGGCATGCCCTGCTGATTTCCGGCAGCAAGGGCAAGATGGGTGCGGCCTTGCTGGCTGCCGGAGCCTGCATGCGCAGCGGTGTCGGAAGGCTGACGGTTCATCTCCCTCAACGAGGAGAGACGGTGCTTCAGACAGCCCTTCCCGAAGCTATGCTCAGCCTCGATGCAGATGCAGACCGTGTCTCGGTGCTCCCCGATACGGACGGGTATGACGCTATCGCCGCCGGACCGGGATTGGGAACGGAAAAGCAGACCGTGCAGATGCTGGAGCAACTGTTGAAGACTTTCCGAAAGCCATTGCTCCTTGATGCCGACGCGTTGAATATCCTGGCACAACATAAAGAGTTCTTCTCTCTGTTGCCCCCGCGTACCGTTTTGACGCCTCACCCGAAAGAGCTGGACCGGCTGCTCGGGGATAGTGTCAACGGATATGAACGACTCCATAAAGCTGCCGAAATGGCTATGAAACATACGCAATGCATTGTCCTCAAAGGTGCCTATACGGCAGTCTGTACGCCGCAGGGGAATATTTACATCAATACCACAGGTAATCCGGGTATGGCAACGGCCGGCAGCGGAGATGTGTTGACCGGTGTGATTGTCGGTCTGATGGCTCAGGGATACGAACCCGAAACAGCTGCCGTTGTCGGAGTCTTTCTGCATGGGATGGCCGGAGATTTGGCCGTAGCTCGATTGTCGGACGAAAGTCTGATCGCTTCCGACATCATCCGGATGTTGGGAAAGGCGTTTCGTTTGCAACATGAGGAAGAGTAACCGAAATACGGAAAAAGGTTTGCATTGTTTATTTAAAAAAGTTGTCGATAATTCAAAAATACAAAAAAATAAAAGGTTTTTCGGGCGGTAATGTTAAAAAATACTGTTTTGAGATATCTGATCATTCGATGATTTCTTTTTTTGTTGTATTTTTGTACCCATTAATAAAGATATAGAAAAAACAGCTATGGTTAAGTTAATTGGAACGAATGCCGGTCTTGTATGGAGAGCCTTGAGTAAGGCGGGCCGGATGAGTGTGAAAGAACTCAAAAAAGAGACAAAATTGAGAGCGGATAAAGAATTGTTTGCCGCCATTGGTTGGTTGGCTAAGGAAGGAAAGCTGGAATCGGAAGAAAAAGATTCCGAAATTTACTTCTGGCTGTCGTAGTTCCGTAACATGTAAGAAAAAGGGCTGTCTGATTGGTTGTCAGGCAGCCCTTTTTTCATTTTGTCGGTAAAAAAAATGACGGAAAGTTGTATCTTTAAATACTTCTTTTTACTTTTGTTGCAATTTTGGTACGAGATGGCCGGGAAAGAAATGGAATTGTGTGCTGTATTGGATGTCAGGTTGCAGGACTTGCTCACATTGTGTGATGAGCAGGATCAAAAAATCAAAGACTTAAGCGAAACCATACGGCAGATGAAAGAAGAATACCGGATATTGAATGCCAGATATACGGACATGCTGACTGCCACAAGCATTGCCTTTGCCGATGGAGGAGAGAAAAAAGAGGCGAAGCGACGGTTGTCGGAATTAGTTCGTGAAGTAGATAGGTGCTTGGCACTACTAAACGGATAACAGTGAAAGGAGACGAGTTTATCATACACCTGGAGATTGCGGGGAAACAATATCCGGTGAAGATCAGGCGAGGTGATGAACGGACGGAACAAAGGGCCCGTGAAGCAGCCAAACGGGTGCAGCAGATGTATCTGCAGCGGAAGGCCTATTTCTCCAAATCATTGGACGATAAAGACCTCTTGGCGATGGTTGCCGTCCAGCTGGCGATGGATATGATTCCGCTGGAAGAAAAAAACGATACGCAGCCTTTCGTAGAAAAGATACAACAATGGACGGAGAGACTGGAACATTATCTGAAAGAGAGATGACTTTTCACTTCTATGTTATTCGAAACGAGAATATAAAAGTCTATGCACACAGGGTTGGCATGAAGAGACATGCCGGAAATGTGCTTTTTTATAACAATTAAACAGTAGATGGAATGAATTGGATATGGATGATGATTGCTTTTTTCGTGGGGGGGCTGTTGGCCTGGATCGTAATGACATTCCTTGCGAAATCTCGCCGCACAGCACTCCTCCGAGAGATGGAGAAGGAAGCGGAGGTCATGAAGAAAAACAAAATGCTGGAAGTAAAAGAAAAGTTCCTGCAATTGAAAACAGATCTGGAGAAACAGGTCACGGCACGTAATGCCAAAATACAGTCGGGCGAATCGAAGTTAAAACAGCGCGAAATGGCGCTCACTCAGCGTCAGGAGGAATTGCAGCGGAAGATGTCGGAGGTCGATATTGTCAAGGAAAACCTGAATAACCAGCTGCAAGTCATTGAGAAAAGAAAACAGGATATGGAGAAATTGCACCAGCAGGAAATTGTCCATCTGGAAACAATCTCCGGCCTGTCGGCCGATGAGGCCAAAGAACGCTTGATAGAATCACTTAAGGATGAGGCTAAAACGGATGCTTCCTCCTATGTGAATGAAATCATGGAAGAAGCCAAGATGACGGCTAATATGGAAGCGAAAAAAATCGTTATCCGTACAATACAACGCGTGGCGACCGAGACGGCGATTGAAAATTCAGTAACGGTATTCCACATCGATTCGGACGAAATCAAAGGACGAATCATCGGACGCGAAGGCCGTAACATTCGCGCTCTCGAAGCGGCTACCGGCATCGAAATCATCGTAGACGATACTCCGGAAGCCATCGTGCTTTCCGGCTTTGACCCGGTGCGTCGTGAAGTCGCTCGTCTGGCTTTGCATCAGTTGGTACAGGACGGACGTATTCATCCGGCACGTATCGAAGAGGTTGTTAATAAGGTGCGCAAACAAGTGGAAGAAGAAGTGGTGGAAACCGGAAAGCGAACAGCGATCGACCTTGGTATCCACGGGTTGCATCCCGAACTGATACGGATGATCGGAAAGATGAAGTATCGTTCGTCGTACGGACAGAACCTGCTGCAACATGCGCGTGAGACGGCGAATTTGTGTGCCGTCATGGCGGCGGAACTGGGACTGAACCCGAAAAAAGCACGTCGCGCCGGATTGTTACATGACATAGGAAAAGTGCCTGATGATGAGCCTGAAATGCCGCATGCTCTCTATGGTGCGAAATTGTGTGAGAAATTTAAGGAGAAACCGGACATTTGTAATGCGGTGGGCGCTCATCACGATGAAATGGAGATGCAGACCCTGTTGGCGCCGATCGTTCAGGTATGTGATGCTATTTCGGGAGCGCGTCCGGGAGCACGTCGCGAGATTGTGGAAGCATATATCAAACGCCTCAATGACTTGGAACAATTGGCCCTTTCGTATCCGGGAGTTTTAAAGACGTATGCCATTCAGGCCGGTCGCGAGTTGCGGGTGATTGTCGGTGCCGATAAGATTACCGATAAAGATACGGAAAGCCTCTCGACCGAGATTGCCAAGAAGATTCAAGACGAGATGACGTATCCCGGTCAGGTGAAGATCACCGTGATTCGCGAAACGCGTGCTGTCAGCTATGCAAAATAAACAGAAAGATTCTTTTAAAAAAAATAAGTAATTAGATACCTCCGAGGGGGACGTTCTACGGCCTTCGGAGGTGTTTTTTTGAATTCGATCTCTTTTGCGGAAGAATGTTTAATTCATGTACTCAACCAACAGGATGAAACAAATAATCAATCACTTTACAGATGACGATCTTTATAAGATGACGATGTGCTGTGCCGTAATCGATAACTATCCGAGGGCGCAGGTCAAGTATGTATTTGTCGACCGGAATGAAACCGTCTATCCCGAAGGTTTTGCCGACGAAGTGAACCGTCAGATCGCTTTGTTGGAGAATGTGGTGATTACAGAGGATGAGGTGGCGTTTATGAAACGTAAATGTTATTACATTCCGGACTGGTTTTACCGTTATCTCCGCGGATTTCGTTTCAACCGCGAATGGGTGAAAGCATGGCAGGATGACGAAGGGCATCTGCATATCGAAATCGAAGGATATTGGTCGGATACGATTCTGCTCGAGGTTAAGCTTCTCGCGATCATCTCCGAATTGTACTATTTATTTACCGGACAGGTTGAGACGCTCGATTACGAAACGTATTATACGAAAAGTTATGCGAAGGCCGAAAGGTTGCTGTCGGCCGGTTGCGTTTACAGCGATTTCGGGACGAGAAGACGGGCTTCGTTCGAGGCCGAAGATGTTGTGGTTCGGGCGATGAGAGATTGCCAACATGCGCATCATTACCCCGGCAAATTTGTCGGTACAAGCAATGTCTATCTTGCGATGAAATACGATCTTTTACCTATTGGGACGATGGCCCATGAATTTGTCTGCGCTATCGGAGGGATGTATGGTCCGCAGATGGCTAACTTTATGGCAATGGAAGCCTGGAGACATACGTTCAGAGGGGCATTGGGAACCTATCTCTATGACAGTTTCGGGTGGGATATCTTCAGTCTCAATTTCTCGGAAGATTTTGCCAATCTCTTCAAAGGGCTTCGTGTCGACAGCGGTGATAATTTTGAACAGCTTGACAAGATCGTCGAAAAATATCAGTCTCTCGGCATCGATTCGCACACCAAACAGGTGACGTTCAGCAATGCGCTCGATGTGGAGCGAGCTATAGCCATACATCGTTATGCCGCAGATAAATGCCAGCCTTCATTCGGTATCGGTACACATTTTACGAACGATTTTCCCGGCATCAGGCCGATGAATATCGTCATCAAATTAGTAGCAGTGAAGATTACGGAATCGTGGGATTTTTATAATGAAACATGTAAGATCAGTGAAGATAAAGGCAAATATACGGGTAAGCCGGAAGTGATCAAACGGTTTATGGCCGCCCTGCATATGAAAGGGGGCATCGTTTAGCTTCCCTCATACAGCTTCGCCCGCATCTCGGCAATCTTCGGGTCGGAGATATAATCGTCGTATTCGATCATCTTGTCGATATTGCCATTGGGGGTAAGTTCGATCACGCGATTAGCCACAGTTTGAATAAATTCGTGGTCGTGGCTGGCGAAAAGTACATTGCCTTTGAAGTTGGTCAGGGTATTATTGAAGGCCTGAATCGACTCGAGATCAAGGTGATTCGTCGGTGTGTCGAGGATGAGCGTGTTGGCGTCTTTGAGCATCATACGTGAGATCATACAGCGCATCTTTTCCCCTCCCGAGAGTACACTTACTTTCTTCATCAGTTCCTCGCCCGAGAAAAGCATACGTCCCAGAAATCCTTTCAGGAAAACTTCGTTCGTATCTTTGGCAAACTGTCCGAGCCATTCGAGCAGATTGTAGTCCGAATTGAAATATTTCGCATTGTCGAGCGGCAAGTAGGCTGTCGTGATGGTCTGTCCCCATTTGAATGTACCCGAGTCGGCTTCTTCCTCCCCATTGATGATTTGGAACAGAGCGGTCATGGCACGCGGGTCGCGACTGATGAAAACAACTTTATCGTCTTTTTCGACATTGAAATTCAGGTCTTTGAACAGTATCTTTCCGTCGAGTGTTTTCGTCAGGCCGCTGACTTCGAGAATCTGGTTGCCCGGCTCGCGCGAGGGAGTGAAAATGATACCCGGATAACGGCGCGACGAAGGTTGAATCTCTTCGATATTTAGTTTCTCAAGCATCTTTTTGCGGCTTGTCGTTTGTTTCGACTTGGCTACGTTCGCACTGAAACGGCGGATAAATTCTTCCAGTTCTTTCTTCTTTTCTTCCGCTTTCTTGTTTTGTTGCTGCTGTTGGCGCAGGGCAAGCTGGCTCGATTCATACCAGAAGCTGTAATTGCCGGCAAAAAGTTTGAGTTTGCCGAAGTCGATATCGACCGTATGGGTACAGACGGAGTCGAGAAAGTGACGGTCATGGCTGACAACGAGTACCGTATGTTCAAAGTTGGAGAGGTAATTTTCAAGCCATGCCACGGTCTCGAGGTCGAGATCGTTCGTCGGTTCGTCGAGCAGCAGGTTGTCAGGTTTGCCGAACAGGGCACGCGCCAGCAGGACACGTACCTTTTGCTTACCGCTCAGATCTTTCATCATCCTGTCGTGGAGCGCTTCCTCGATTCCCAGTCCGCTGAGCAACGCTGCCGCATCGCTTTCGGCATTCCAGCCTTCCATCTCGGCAAACTTTTCTTCCAGCTCCGAGGCGCGGAGACCGTCCTCGTCCGAAAAATCTTCTTTGGCGTAAATCGCATTCTTCTCGCTCATGATATCCCAAAGCGTGGTATGCCCCGTCAGTACGGTGTCGAGCACGGTGTAATCATCGAACGCGAAGTGATCCTGCGCAAGGACGGACAGCCGTTCGCCCGGCCCGAGCGAAATGGTTCCGCGTGTAGGATCGAGGTCCCCGCTGATGGCACGCAGAAAGGTCGACTTGCCGGCGCCATTCGCCCCGATGATGCCATAGCAATTGCCCGGCAAAAATTTGAGATTGACCTCCTGAAACAATGTTCGTTTACCGAACTGAACATCCAAACCGCTAATTGTAATCATGAGTGCTTCTGTTTTTTTTGAGGGAGCAAAGATAGTAAAAAGCCATGGGAACGGCAAAGCCAATAATGCTCTTTCTGCAGAAAAGGTCTTACTTATCTGGCTGAAATAGAGTTGAGCAGGTGGGGCGGCTTCACTCTATGGCCCGACATGAAAACGGTCCGCCGAACCCTATGTTTCGAAACGGACCATTTTCTATACCGTCATCATCACGATGTGATGTTGGTGAGGTTCCTGGCAGAATCGAACTGCCGTAAACGGTTTTGCAGACCGGCGCCTAACCACTCGGCCAAGGAACCAACATTTCACGGTGCAAAGATACGGCATTTTTCGGATATACAAAAATCTTTTGAAATTTCTTTTGCCCGATTGCCGGAAAAGTGCTTATCTTTGTTTCTCGAAAAAAAAAATCGAGAGAAGAGGAGATGAATTTCATAGAGACGGATATACCCGGTGTGTGGATGATAGAGCCTTACGTGTTTGCCGATGCACGAGGATACTTCATGGAAGCCTACAAACAACAGGAATTCGAGCGGTATATCGGAAAAGTGGATTTTATACAGGAGAACGAATCATGCTCGTCGCGGGGTGTGCTGCGCGGACTGCATTATCAGCTGGCACCTTATGCACAGGCCAAATTGGTGCGCGTGATCGTGGGTACGGTCGTCGATGTGGCGGTCGATCTTCGTCGCAACTCTCCGATGTTCGGGCGGCATGTAGCCGTGGAACTGTCGGCCGAGAATAAACGTCAGTTGTATATCCCGCAAGGATTTGCGCATGGTTTTTATGTGAAAAGCGAGACGGCCGTCTTTACGTATAAGGTCGATAACCCCTATATGCCGAGTCATGAGCGGGGAATACGATACGACGATTCTCAAATCGGCATAGCATGGAACATGGAAGAGGGTGCTCCGGCTGTTACGTCGGAGAAAGACCGTCTGTTACCTTTTCTGGGAGATGCCGAGGTAAATTTTGAAGATTAAAACATAGCGATTGATGGGAACTTATTTAGTGACTGGCGGTGCCGGTTTTATCGGTGCAAATTTTGTGAAATATATGCTCGCCACGTATCCCGAGGCGCAGATTATTGTGCTTGATATGCTGACCTATGCGGGCAATCTGGGAACGATCAAGGATGATATTGACGGCCGTCGCTGTCACTTCGTGAAAGGCGATATCGGCGACCGCGCCTTAGTGGAAGGATTGTTTGAGAAATATCCGATACGCTACGTCGTCAATTTTGCGGCCGAGAGTCATGTGGACCGGAGCATCGAAGACCCGCAACTGTTTCTCGTAACGAATATTCTCGGAACGCAGAACCTGCTCGATGCCGCGCGGAAGGCGTGGGTGACGGGTAAAGACGAGGCCGGCTATCCGGCGTGGACGCCCGGTGTACGCTTCCATCAGGTTTCGACCGACGAGGTTTACGGCAGCTTGAGTGAAACGGGGTATTTCACCGAAGAAACACCTCTTTCGCCACGCAGCCCGTACAGCGCCTCGAAAACAAGCGCCGATCATTTTGTCTCGGCTTATCACGACACGTATAAGATGCCTGTCAGCATTACGCGCTGTTCGAACAATTACGGGCCGTATCATTTCCCCGAAAAGCTGATTCCGCTCATCATCAAGAATATCCTTGAAGGAAAGCGACTACCCGTCTACGGCGACGGATCGAACGTGCGCGACTGGCTTTACGTCACCGACCATTGCAAGGCGATTGATGCGGTGATACATCGTGGCCGTGCGGGTGAGGTGTACAATGTCGGCGGACATAACGAACGGAGAAACATTGACATTGTGCGGACGATTATTCGGACGGTTCATGAACTGATGACCGAGCATCCCGAATATCGTGAGGTGCTCAAGAAAAAGGAGATGGGCCCCGACGGGCGCTGGTCGGTCGACTGGATCAACGACGACCTGATTACGTTCGTCAAGGATCGTCTCGGGCACGATCAGCGTTATGCGATCGACCCGTCGAAGATCACCCGCGAGTTGGGATGGAGTCCCGAGACAAGTTTCGATGCCGGTATCGTGAAGACCGTGCGCTGGAATCTGGAGCATCAGGACTGGATCGGAGAAATCACCCAAGGCGATTATGTCAGGTATTATGAACAGATGTATGCCGGACGGGAGCTGAAATAACGTGATGAATCAGCAATATCCTTCGGCTTTACTGGAAAATGCCGTCAACGAGTTGGCTACGCTTCCGGGAATCGGGCGGAAGACGGCTCTGCGATTGGCCTTGCATATGTTGCGTCGGGAGCCGGACTATACGGAGCGTTTCTCGAAGGCTCTGCTCGCTTTACGTCGTAACGTGAAGTATTGCAAGGTGTGTCATAACATCTGCGATTCGGGCTACTGCGCGATCTGCGCCGACCCGTTGCGCGACCGTTCGACGGTGTGCGTGGTGGAGAATGTCAAAGACGTGATGACGATAGAGAACACGTCGCAGTTTCACGGTCTCTACCATGTGCTGGGCGGAATCATCTCGCCGATCGACGGGATCGGGCCGGCCGATCTCGAAATCGACAGCTTGGTGAAGCGTGTGGCTTCGGGCGAGGTGAAAGAGGTCATGTTTGCCCTCAGCACAACGATGGAAGGCGATACGACGAACTTCTTTATCTACCGCAAACTGTCGGCTTATCCGGTGAAGGTGACGGTTATCGCCCGCGGCATTTCAGTGGGAGACGAGATTGAATATGCCGACGAGGTGACGTTGGGACGCTCGATCCTGAACCGGGTGGATTTTAACGAATCGATCAAATTATAATGTTATGTACGAAACGAAGCTGTCGGTCGTCATCGTAAATTATAATGTAAAGTATTTGCTTGAGCAATGCTTGCGTTCGGTGCTGGTGGCTACGAACGGTTTCGATGCCGAGATATGGGTCGTAGACAATGCTTCGACCGACGGTTCGATCGAATACCTGCGTCCCCGTTTTCCGGATGTGCGGTTTATCGAAAATACGGATAATTCCGGTTTTGCCCGTGCGAATAATCAGGCGCTTCGTATTTGCCGGGGCGAATATGTGTTGCTGCTCAACCCCGATACGATCGTAGGAGACAGTCTGCGCACGTTGTGTTATTTTATGGACGGACATCCCGAAGCCGGTGCGGTCGGGGTGAAGATGATTAACGGCCGGGGCGTTTTTTTGCCCGAGAGCAAGCGCAGCTTTCCGTCGCCGTGGGTGGCGTTCTGCAAGTTGTTCGGTCTCTCGAAACTCTTTCCGCATTCCCGCCGGTATGCGGCTTACAGTTTGCCGTATCTTAGTCCCGATAAGCAGCATGAAGTCGAGGTACTGTCAGGGGCGTTCATGCTCTTGCGTCACGAGGCGCTCGATCGGATAGGACTGTTCGACGAGTCGTTTTTTATGTACGGTGAAGACATTGATCTGTCGTACCGAATCATTCTCGGCGGTTATAAAAATTATTATATTCCCGAGCGTATCTTGCATTACAAAGGCGAAAGCACGGCTTATGCCGACAAAAAATACCTGAATGCTTTTTACGATGCGATGCTTATTTTCTATCGGAAGCATTATCCGCGATCGGGGCGATGGATGTCGGGGCTGATTCGTACTTCGGTCGGTCTGCGGAAAGGAGTCGCGTGTCTGTTCGGGTGGAAAAAGACGAAAACGCCGAAGCCGAAGCGTCGCAGTGTGTTGATTTTCTGTCGTGCGGAGGCTCTCAAGACGGCCAGAGACCGGGTCGCTGAGCGGTTGCCGGAGGCTGTCGTTTTCCGTCAGTGGGATTTGGATGAGCGCCGGGCGATGGATGCGCTCTCGCGCCGGGTGCGGATGAACGAATATACGGATATGGTCTTTTGCTATCCGGACATGACGTTCGACCAGATGTTGCTTTTCATGGACAGAAACCCCGATAAATCGTGTGTGTATCATATGTATTATCCCGACAGCGGACAGTTGATTTCGCCGGGCAGATAAAAAACGGAGGCGTGAACGATGAAATGGCTGGAGAATGACGCGATACGCCTGCGGGCGTTAGAACCGGAAGATCTTGATCTGCTTTACGCGTGGGAAAATGATACGTCCTTGTGGGAGTTCGGCAGCACGCTTGTGCCGTATTCACGCTACGTGTTGAAAGCCTATCTGGAACATGCCGACGCCGATATATACGCACAGAAGCAGCTGCGGCTGATGATGGTTCTGAAGGCTTCGGGAGAGACGGTCGGGACGGTCGACCTCTTCGATTTCGACCCTCGGCATCGCCGTGCCGGAGTAGGTATTCTGGTCGATCCGGCGCATCAGCGGAAAGGCATCGGGAAGGAGGCCCTGTCGCTGCTGACGGCTTATGCTTTCGGGTTGCTGAACATACACCAGCTCTATGTCTTTGTACCCGTATCGAACGAACCCAGCCGAAACTTATTTCTGGACAGCGGATTCACCTCATGCGGCATTTTAAAGGACTGGCTGCATACGAATCATGGCTTCGCCGATGCGTATTTCATGACCCTGCTGAACAAAAAAGCATGAATCGTGAAATCGTTTTATGGAAACGAGGTTCGGGATAGTTTTTCTTAGTGCTGTTAGACTTTGTTGCAACGGTTGACGTCTGATTATCAAAAGATATGGGTGTATATAAAAAACAACCTAAAAAAATCAGCCGTTTAATAATCAGCGATATAGAAAAATTGATGTTTTATTACAGGCAAAAATATATCACTGTTTTCTATGGATTTATCCGTTGCAACAAAGTCGTGCTGTTACCAAAAAGTTGGCATTCATTGTAAAAAGACTTTCGTTGACAACTTCGTAAAAATTAAGACAGGAAATAGGTGGATATATATTAAATTTGCAGCATGGAAAATTGAAAACGATGAAAGCTAAAGAACCTTTATTTAAATATATTAGACCTGATATTTCTCATAACGTTATAAATGGGGACTGTTTGAATGTTCTTAAAGGAATTGAAGATGGAAAATTTGATTTAATCATAACTTCGCCTCCTTATAATGTTGGCAAATCGTATGAAACAAAAACGAGTATAGAAAAATATTTAGAGACACAAGAAGAAATAATAAACGAACTTGTGAGGACACTATCAGACAAAGGAAGTCTTTGTTGGCAAGTTGGTAACTATATAAACAAAGGAGAAGTTTTCCCTTTAGATATTTATTATTATCAGATTTTTAAAAGACACGGATTGAAATTACGTAATAGGATTATTTGGCATTTTGGACATGGATTACACGCCTCAAACAGGTTTAGCGGAAGATACGAAACTATTCTATGGTTTAGCAAAACAGATGAATATATTTTCAATCTCGACAATGTAAGAGTCCCGGCAAAATACCCCGGGAAACTTCATTTTAAAGGAGAAAAAAAGGGGTTGCCATCGGGAAATCCTCTTGGTAAAAACCCAAGCGATATTTGGGAGATTGTCGCAAAAGATTGGGAAACGGCAATGTGGAATATACCAAATGTTAAATCCAATCATCCGGAAAAAACAAAACATCCTTGCCAATTTCCGATAGAACTGGTTGAAAGATGCATTCTTGCACTAACGAATGAAGAAAGTTGGGTGCTTGATCCTTATGCTGGTGTTGGATCAACAGTAATTGCCTCGATTAAAAATAATCGGAATGTAATAGGAATTGAAAAGGAGAAAGAATATTGTGACATCGCTAAACAAAGGATTATTGACTTTAACGAAGGTAAATTAAAAATCAGGCCCATAAATAAACCGATTCATAAACCATCTGCCAATGATAAGGTATCTCAAGTTCCTAAAGAATGGTTACAGCTTGAATTGGAGAATGTTAATGTAAAATATTCCGAAAAAACTTATTAAAAATGAAAATAGCCCAGAAATATTCGCATTTAAATGGAGAAGAATATCTTCTTGTTCATCATAAAAAGCTTTACAAAGAAATCATAGATACTATCCGAAGTATCGATGCGTCAAACTTTATGACCAAAGAAAGCAAGGAAAAAACTATGAGAGGAAAAATGCTTTATAGCCCGATTGAACTAAATAGAACCTTTAATAAAAAGTTCAAAGAACTTGGTTGGAATGAAAGTCGTTATCAATATTACATAACAACAGACCAAAAAATTCTTCCTGAATTAATTATGTTGCCATACGATAAACAGAAAGATTTTTTAATTTCAAAAGGAATTAAATATCCTATATCTTCATATAAGCAAACAGACTTTGTAAAAGATCAGATAGCTGTTGAAGTTCAGTTTGGCAAGTATGCTTTTGTAGCGTTTGACTTATTTGTAAAGCATTTGCTTTTTTATTCTGGAGGTGTGATAAACCTTGGAATTGAAGTTTTGCCAACAAAGAAAATGCAAGCACAAATGAGTAGCGGAGTTGCATATTATGAAGGTGAAGTTTATAATGTTTTAAGACACGGGAGAAATAATCCTCCGGTTCCACTTTTAATCTTAGGAATTGAACAAGATTAAACAACAACAAAATGTACAAAGGATATATACAATAAGTGTTTCAGTGGGTATTTAAACACTCCGTTCCGCTCAAGCTTCGGTGTAGCTCGGAAAGATAGTATAACCGGTAATCTTTTGTTGCATATAGTCTCAGCCGGTTACTCATGTCACCTCAGAGGTCACTCATATCATCAAAGGGGGGGGGGGAAGGAAATCGGGCGAGAAGGGAAGTGACCCCGGTGCGACTCAAACGCACGACCTTCAGAACCGGAATCTGACGCTCTATTCAACTAAGCTACGGGGCCAAAAACGCCGCAAAGATATAAAAATAATTGACAGATGACAACCGTCGGCCTACAAATTTTCGGATTATTCCATTACCTTTGTCTGCCGTATGCGAATCATGAACCGTCGCATCGTCAATGCCCAAGAAGTTATGGATGTAAAAATAGAACAGAGCTGGAAGGAACGGCTGTCCGACGAATTTGAGAAGGAGTATTTCAAAACGCTGACGAATTTTGTGCGCGAAGAATATCAGCGCACGAAGGTCTATCCCTCCGGGGCGCATATTTTCAATGCGTTTGCGCATTGCCCGTTCGAGCAGGTGAAAGTCGTACTGATCGGGCAAGACCCGTATCATGAGCCGGGCCAGGCGCACGGACTTTGTTTCTCGGTGCAGGACGGGACGCCTTTTCCGCCGTCGCTCGTGAATATTTTCAAGGAGATCGCGAACGATCTCGGTAAACCGATGCCTCGAAGCGGTGACCTGACGCGCTGGGCCGATCAGGGTGTACTGCTGCTCAACGCCACGCTGACGGTGCGTGCTCATGCCGCCGGATCGCATCAGGGGAAAGGGTGGGAGACGTTTACCGATGCCGTCATCCATCAGTTGAATGCCGAGCGCAAGCACATCGTTTATATGTTGTGGGGATCATACGCGCAGAAAAAAGGCGAACGGATCGATGCGTCGGCCAATTTGGTGTTGAAATCGCCGCATCCGTCGCCTCTGTCGGCGCATCGCGGATTCTTCGGGAATAAACATTTCAGCCGTGCGAACGATTATCTGATCGCTTCGGGGCAGGAGCCTGTCGACTGGTAATCAATACCAGCTTTGCTGGTCGCGGTTCGTATTGCTTTGATTATATTTCAAGTCTTTGAGCAGCGACGAGTTGACGGCAATCGAGAACGAATACGATTTATAGGGTCCGATGGGGATTACGTTGGCCGACATCTGGAAGCAGTGCAGGTCGCGCGAGATGCTGCAAGTGAGGCTGTGAAATTTCCCGTGTTCGACATCGAAAGAACCGTTCATGCTGATGCGCCAGTTCTTCGTCGGCTGAATGCTTCCGCTGAAACTCAGATTGTGCGTCAGCCGGTAGTTATATTCCATCTTTTCGGGGTTAAAGTTACCGTACCCCAATCCCATATTATAATGGAACGATAAGTTCCACGGCACGGCGGCGTTGTAGTAACCGTCTTCGTCGTATTCGCCCGCATTGGTTTTTTTCGCTTTTCGCAGACGGCCTCCCTTAGTCTGGCCTGTTTCGTCCTGTTTGCCGTCCGGATTCTCATTCTCCGTATTGTTCGACGGCGAATCTTCGTCTTTCCGGCTTCCTCTGCCTCCGAACCATTTTTTGAACGTGTCGTTATTAAAGGTATAGGAGAAGCTCGTACTCGTCGACCGCAGTCTCGGAAAGCCTTTCCCCGCCTGCCAGCGCGTTTTGTCGATGGGATAAGCCCGTTGCGTTTTGGCATCGTAACCATACGTATAGACGTCGAAAACACCGTTTAGTATCAAGGAGTAACTTTTACTCAGCCGCAGGTTCAGCCCCACGTTCAGGTCGCTCCATTTGAACGAGTCGGCCGCCAGATTATAGCTGATGTTAAAGCCCAGCTTCTCGATCAGGCTGATTTTTCGCTCTCCCGTCGAGTCGGCATCCGAGCGTATCTTCATCTCCACGTTGTTTTCCACCGCAAAGTTGATGGAGCCCTGCTTGCCTCTTCCCGGCGGGCCGAACATCGCGTCTTTGAACGGCGAGTAGACGCCGGTCACAGTTTCTCCCTGACGGTTCACATACGAATAGTCTTCGTAATATCCGTATTTGCGGCTGCCGAAGTCGGGCGACATGCTGAACGAAACGGATGGTTCCATGCGGTGCCGGATCATCTTGACCTTGTCTCCGAAAATCGCCCACGGCTTGAAGAAGCCGTACAAGGTTGTGGAAGCCGAGATGGCGGCATTATAGTTATAGACACGATAGAAGCCGTAGACCGTATCGACGGGCATGAGCGCGTTACGTGCCGTATCGTACTTGTGGTAGACTTTGTCCGTCAGCCATCGTTCCGTATAATTGACGGAGGGCGATATGTTCAGGAATCCGAAGTTGTACGTCGCGCTGATCGGGATCGCATGCTGCATGCCGTGCTTCCAGTCTTTGATGAGGTTCTTTCTGAGAAACTCGTTTTCTTTCGTATGGATCGTATTTCTGAAATAACCGGAATAGGAGATGGAGATTTTTTCGTACCAGCGTTCCTTGCCTACGATATGTTTGCGTTTGAGGGGATAAATACTGCTCATCGAGATGCTCATATCGGGCAGGGTGACGCTCAGCGACGAGT
The DNA here is from genome assembly GCF_001006485.1 of Tannerella forsythia. Classification (GTDB taxonomy): domain Bacteria; phylum Bacteroidota; class Bacteroidia; order Bacteroidales; family Tannerellaceae; genus Tannerella; species Tannerella forsythia. The sequence continues at coordinate 52,121 of NZ_JUET01000010.1, read as the reverse complement.
CTTGCGAGCGCTGGTTGATGTTCATCGTGGCCGAGATATTGATCGGGCTGTTGGGGAAACGTTGCGAAATGCTGATACTCGATCCCTTGTTGTTGTCTGTTGCATTCGGCGTGTACAACATATTGAGCTGATTGCGGCTGTAGCTGCTGGTCGAGAAATTCACACTGGCCGAGAATGTGCGGTAAGGATTGGCTTTCATATCTTGCGAATGCGTCCACGCGATCCTGAAATCTTTCGATACGCTGTAATCCGGCAGTCCTTTGTCGCCCGTTTTCGTAACCAGATAAGAAGCATCGACGGATCCCGAATATTTATACCGTTTCCGGTACGACGAGCGGGCGGCCAAGCCCCACGATCCTTTCGTGTAAATCTCGCCCGTAAGCGCCAGATCGATGTAATCGCTGATGGCAAAATAATATCCGCCGTTACGGAGGTTGAAGCCGCGCGCCATCTCGTCGCCATACGTGGGCATGATAATCCCCGACGAGTATGTGCTCGAGAACGGAAAGAAACCGAACGGCAGCCCGATGGGGAAAAGCGGCACGTCTTCGATCACCAAATAAGCCGGTCCGGTGACAATGTCTTTTCCGGGTCTGACCTTCGCTTTCGTCATTTTGATGTAGAAGTGCGGATGATCGTGCTCGTCGCATGTCGTATACCGGCCGTTGATCAGGTTCATGGCGTCGTCGGGCATCTTTTTCGTGACTCCGGCCGTCAGGAAGCCTTCGCCCTGCTGGGTCAGCACTTCGTTGGCATACGCTTTGCGCGACCTGAAATTGTAACGCATGCTCTTTGCCTCGATTTGCTGTTCGCCTTCGACGAAGAGCGGATAACCGTATTCCGCCCCGACAGAGTCGAGGGCGAATGTGGCATAGACGATGCTGCTGTCCATGCTCATCTCGATCCGTTCGGCCTGTAATTCGATGTTCTGGTATTTTACGTTGCTCTCTCCGTAGAGGTAGGCCATGTTTGTGCCGGTCAGGACGATGGAGTCGCTCGCCTGATACGTGACGGGCGCTTCGAGCATGCTTTTTTTACGGGCGGTGGTATCGACGGCGGCCGTGTCGACTTGTAACGTGCTGTCGGCCGCGATCTGCAGCAAACTGTCCGGTTGCCGGACGGCTATCGAATCGTTTAACGACTCGACGGCTGTCACAGACTCCTGTGCCTGCACCCGTGTGTTTGTCCAAAGAGCGCATACGCAGGCGATCCATCCTATCATTTGCTTTAGAAACATGCTTCGTCCCGTATGTATTCGGGCGCAAAAATAGCACAATTTAACGAGGATGTGGCGGTTATTTTCCTAAAAAGAGTTTACACCAGGCGTCGAAACGCGCCACGTCGTCTTCTCCGTACGCAGCCAGACCTTTGCGGATTTTCTCGATCGGTTTTTCACGGTCGAGCTTCGTTTTGCTGAAAAATTTATCGGCAAAACAGATCAGTTGTTCTTCGAGCGACTGGGGGCGCATCTCGCGAAGAGGAACCGGCAGGTTGCGTTGCCGGATCAGTTCGAGCGACAGCCCCGTACCCGTGTGACGCTCGCAGACCAGCGCGTGGCGCGGATACCCTTTTTTGCGCAGCAGGTCGGCGCCCAGATAGCCGTGGCAGATGTAGGGCGCTTCGCCATGGCAGTCGATCTCCGGGGCATGACAGAGGAAGATCCCGATGTCGTGCAGCATGGCTGCTTCGCGAATGAAAGGAATGTCCGGTTTCATTTCCGGATGGGCCTCGGCCAGAGCCACAGCCTTATCGGCTACACTGCGGCTGTGGGTGATCAGAATCTCGTAAGCCCACGATTCCGGATGATAATAGGTCTGAATAATTTCCAATGGATTCATATACTTCATCAAAGAAAAATACACGCAAAAATACGGATAAATTGTCGGATTTCTCCCCTTTTTCAACTACTTTTACACCCCGAAAAAGAAAAATATTATTTGCAATGAAACGAAACATAATCGCATTTTTTCTGTTCCTGACGCTTTGCATTGCAGCAACAGGGACTGTCTTCGCGCAACAGCGGAACAAGCGTGTCGTACTCGGTAACGAACGGATGGACAGTATCTGTACACGATTGAAAGATAAACGGGTGGCGCTGGCCGTGAATCATACCTCGATCCTCGAAACCGGTTTTACGCACTTGTTAGATACGTTGCTGGCACAAAAGATCGATATCAGAAAAGTTTTTGCTCCCGAGCACGGCTTTCGCGGTACGGCCGATGCCGGTGCGACCGTTCACGACAGCTGCGACCCGAAAACGGGTGTCCCCATCGTTTCGGTTTACGGAAAAAACAAAAAACCGAGCGCCGAACAGTTGGCCGACGTGGATATCGTTGTCTTCGACATTCAAGACGTGGGGGCGCGTTTCTTTACGTACATCAGTACGATGCATTACCTGATGGAAGCGTGTGCGGAACAGGGCAAGGAGCTGATGGTGTTAGACCGCCCGAATCCGAACGACTATGTAGACGGCCCGGTCCGTCAGCCGGGATTTGAGTCGTTTGTCGGCGTCCATCCGATCCCCGTTTTGCACGGGCTGACCGTCGGCGAACTGGCGCAAATGATCAACGGCGAAGGGTGGTTGCCCTCGGCCGCCACCTGCAAACTGACTGTTATCAAGATGTTGAACTGGCAACATGGCGACGCTTATCAACCGACTGTCAGACCTTCCCCGAATCTGCCGAACGACCAGGCCATTCGTCTCTATCCTTCGCTCTGTTTCTTCGAAGGGACGTGCATGAGCGTCGGGAGGGGAACGCATTTCCCGTTTCAGATCGTCGGATATACCCTGCCGCAGACTGGCTCGTTCACCTTCGTCCCCACGGCTATTCCCGGCATGGATACCGCTCCGCTTTATAAAGACAAAACCTGCTACGGTGACGACCTGCGTTATTACCCCTTCGCAGGAGGCCTTACGCTCTCTTTCGTCATCGACTTCTTTGCTCGCACCGGCCGAAACGAAAAGCTGTTTTTCAACCGCCCGCGCTGGTTCGATCTGCTGGCCGGAACGGATGCGCTGCGCAAACAAATCCTTGCCGGAGTACCCGAAGCCGAAATCCGCGCTACATGGCAATCCGGTCTCGACGAATACAAACAGATGCGCAAAAAATATCTCCTCTATCCGGACTATCCGGTGGGGGAATGAGGGTTAAAACGGATAGGTGAGGTGTTGACGATGCCCGAAGCCGGACGTAGGTTAAAGGTAGCTATTGAACGATGAAGCAGGGAAGACAAAAAAATGCGGGAGAGCTCGAGCTCTCCCGCATTTTTTTGTCGGTTCAATCTTTTCCGGACGATCATCATCCGCCGAAATTATCGAATCGGAGGTTCTCAGGCGGCACGCCTAGGCTGTCGAGTAATCCTTCGACGGCTTTCGACATCGGGCCGGGACCACACATATAATATTCGATATCTTCGGGCGCTTCATGATCTTTCAGATACGTTTCGTACATCACGTTATGCACGAATCCGGCGGTATACTTCACCCCGGCCGCATCGGCTGCGGGATCGGGACGGTCGAGCGCCAGATGGAACGAGAAGTTCGGATATTCTTTCTCAATGGCGAGGAAGTCTTCCAGATAAAATACTTCGTTCAAGGCACGGGCGCCGTAGAAGTAAGACATCTTCCGGTCTCTCGTATGTAACGTTTTCGTCATATACATAATCTGCGAGCGAAGCGGGGCCATACCGGCACCACCGCCCACCCAGATCATCTCGTTCTTCGAGTCGAGATTCGGGTGGAAATCGCCGTAAGGACCGCTCATCGTCACTTTGTCGCCCGGCTTGAGCATGAAGATATAGGATGAGGCAATACCCGACGGCACATTCTGGAATCCTACCTGCGGTTTCGGCTTGAACGGCGGCGTAGCAATACGCACCGTCAACATAAAACGATCGCCCTCGGCCGGATAGTTGGCCATCGAGTAGGCGCGGATCGTCGGCTCGTCGTTACGGCATTTGAGCGTGAACAGGCCGAACTGTTCCCATGCCGGCAGATATTCCGCTCCGATCGATGCTTTATCAATATCTACATTGTAATCCATCGAATATTTCGGGATATTGATCTGTGCATACGACCCCGGAATGAAGTCCATGTGTTCGCCCGGAGGGAGCGCCACGATAAATTCCTTGATAAACGTGGCCACGTTTTTATTTGAAACGACGGTACATTCATATTCTTTCACGCCGAACACTTCGTCGGGTACTTGAACCGTCATGTCGTTTTTCACTTTTGTCTGACATGCCAGACGCCAATGATCCTTGATTTGTTTACGGGAGAAGAAGACTTTTTCCGTTGGCAGAATATCTCCTCCTCCTTCAGGCACCTGCGCACGGCACTGACCGCATTTGCCGCCACCGCCGCATGCCGACGAAAGGAAGATATTCCCGCTCTGCAATGCGCCGAGCAGTGTACCGCCAATCGGCGTTTCGATTTCTTTTTCTCCGTTTACCGTCATCTTTACATTGCCCGACGGCACAAGCTTGGCTTTCGCAGCCAGCAGCAGCACGACCAGCAGCAGCACGATGATCAGAAAGACCACCACACTCGTCCCGACGGTCAGTCCTGAGATTTCCAATAAAACCATTTTTTATACTGTTTATGCGTTAATACTCAAATTTTGAATCCCGAGAAGCACATGAAAGCAATTCCCATCAGACCGGTCAGAATAAACGTGATCCCTAATCCGCGAAGAGGCTTCGGTACATCCGAATAGGCCAGCTTCTCACGGATAGCCGCCATACCGACGATAGCCAGCAACCAGCCTATACCCGACCCGAAGCCGTAGACCGTAGCCACGCCGACGTTGGCGAACGCACGTTGCTGCATGAACAGCGAACCACCCATGATGGCGCAGTTTACTGCAATCAACGGCAAAAAGATTCCCAGCGAAGCATAGAGGGATGGGGCGTATTTCTCGACAATCATTTCGACGAGTTGTACAAACGAGGCAATCACGGCAATGAAGAGGATAAACGCGAGAAAACTCAAGTTTACATCCTGAAAGCCTTCGCCGAGCCAACTCAACGCACCTTCTTTCAAGACGTAGTTCTCGAGCATATAGTTGATCGGAAGGGTGCAGACAAGCACAAACGTAACCGCCAGTCCCAAACCCAGCGCCGTTTTCACGTTTTTCGACACCGCAAGGTACGAACACATACCGAGATAGTATGCGAAGACCATGTTATCGACAAAAATCGAACGGATAAAGGTACTTAATATATTTTCCATAATTTATTACGTTGTTTCAAGAGTTAATTTTCTTCCTGCAAATCTTTGTTGCGCGAACGATGAATCCAAATGATCAGTGCACAAAGAATAAGCGCCATCGGCGGCATAATCATCAAACCGTTATTTACGTAACCCAGGTCGTAGAAGGCCTGCGGAATGACCTGATATCCCAGCAAAGTGCCCGATCCGAACAATTCGCGGAAGAAAGCAACCACAATGAGGATAATACCATAGCCCACCCCGTTTCCGACTCCGTCGAGGAACGATTCCCACGGCCGGTTACCGAGCGCAAAGGCTTCGAGACGTCCCATCAGGATACAGTTTGTAATAATTAGTCCCACATAAACGGAAAGTTGTTTGCTCACGTCGTAAGCAAAGGCTTTCAGCACCTCATTGACGATCGTTACCAGAGCCGCCACCACCACGAGCTGGATAATGATACGGATACGGTTCGGGATTGTTTTACGCAGCAACGAAATAATCACATTCGCAAAAGCTACCACGGCGATTACCGAGAGCGTCATTACGATGGCCGGTTGCAGCTTCACGGTCACCGCCAGAGCAGAGCAGATACCAAGCATCTGCACGATTACCGGATTGTTTTTGTTTACCGGATTGAATAAAATCTCTTTATTTTTTGTTGATAATCCCATAGCTTACTGTTTTTGTGTCGTTAAAAATTGGGCATAGCTGCCGATACTTGTCCGAAGCATCGCGTTGACGCCGTTACTCGTGATCGTTCCACCCGAGATCCCGTCTACATAATCCTGTCCTTCGGCTTTGTTTCCGCTTTTCACGACGGCAATCGATTTGAACACTCCGTCGCGGAAGAGCTGCTTCCCCGGAAACTGTCCGGAGAACGCTTTTGACGTAATCTCTGCTCCTAATCCGGGCGTCTCGCTGGCGTGGCTGAAATCGGCGCCGAAGACCGTATTGCAATCATCGTTGACCGAAAGATAGCCCCACACCGGCCCCCAGAGGCCTGCGCCGTACATGGCCAGAATATATTTCGTCTGTCCGTCGATTGTTGCCACAAAAACCGGATAGACCCCACGCGCAAAGGCTTTCTCTACCTCTTCGCCAAAGGCGTCACCGTCGGTACGTTGTCCGTCGGCATCGACGAGGAACGCTTCTTTGATCAGTTCGTTATATTTGGCTTCGACCTCGTCGGCCGGGACCGAAACGTTGACGGCACGCAAAATCTGTTGCCGTTTATCATTGGCTTCGTTGGCCTTCTGGGTCGAACGTAATGCTTGCGAAGTAAAGGCCAGCAGAAGTGCGACGAAAACGACCATTACGGCTGCATACAGCACCGTATAAGTGTTGCTGTTCGTATTCAGCCCGGCTTTGCTCTTTTTTTCTTTTTCCATTCTCTTCTCCTCCTTCATTTAGCGATTGGTTTAACACGGTTGTTGCGACGTTTGATGTTCGCATCCACCACATAGTAATCGATTAGCGGTGCGAAGATATTCATCATCAGGATCGCGAGCATCATCCCTTCGGGATATCCGGGGTTGAGCACACGGATGCAGATGGCCAGAAAGCCGATCAGAAGTCCGTAGATCCATTTGCCTTTTTCCGTACGTGCGGAGGTCACAGGGTCGGTGGCCATAAATACGGCACCGAAGCAGAAGCCTCCCAATGCGAGATGCTCATACCACGGCATATTCGCCATGGCATTGCCTTCTATCCCGAAAGCATTGAACATAAGTGCGGTCAATGCGCCGCCGACAAAGACGGAAAACATTGTTTTCCAGCTTGCAATTCCCGTCCATATCAGCAGAATGGCGCCCAGCCCGATGGCGATGACGCTTGTTTCGCCGATCGATCCCGGAATCAGTCCGGTGATCATATCCATCGAGAACACGGGATAGCCTGTGGAGCTTGTGGCCGTCGAGGCGATGCCCAGCGGTGTGGCGCCCGAGAAACCGTCGACAACGGTGCCGGCGCCGAGACCGAACATATCGGCCGTACGGATAAACACCTTGTCGCCCGACATGGCCGCCGGATAAGCAAAGAAGAGGAACGCACGTGTCACGAGCGCTACATTGAAGATGTTATATCCTGTTCCGCCGAATACTTCCTTGGCGAAAATCACGGCAAATGCCGTGGCCACGGCGATCATCCACAGCGGAGTGTCGATCGGTACAATCATCGGGATCAGCATCCCCGAAACGAGAAATCCTTCCTGAATTTCTTCTTTCTTCCACTGGGCTACGGCAAATTCGATACCCAGCCCCACGACGTATGAAACGATGAGTTTCGGAAGTACGGCCAGAAAACCGAAGAGGAACGCAGACCACAAGTCCTGTACGGCTCCGATGGCCAGGTTATGTTGGTAGCCCACATTATACATTCCGAAGAGCAACGCCGGTATCAGTGCGATGACCACCACGGTCATGGTACGTTTCGAGTCGATGCTGTCGTGAATGTGTACGCCCGACCGGGAGGTTGCGTTGGGGACAAACAGGAACGTTTCGAATCCGTCGAATACGGATTGAAACATCGACAGTTTGCCTCCTTCCTCAAAAGCCGGTTTAATCTTGTTGAGATAATTCCTTAACGCTTTCACTTTTATTTATTTGTTTATGATTAATATCAATAGTTCGTTTGTTTAGCCCGCGATAGCCGGCGAATCATGACTTGCGCAGTTTGCGATCGGCGGAAGGGTTTACCGCAACCGGATGCCGCGAAAGGCTCACTTTTCAGCTTGTACCGTCGGGGTAGCAACTTTTTTCTCGATTAATTCATTTCTTTATAAAGCATGTCGAGTCCGTTGCGGACGATTTTCTGAATCTCGATTTTCGACGTATCGACAAATTCGCAGAGCGCAAAATCTTCGGGTGCGATTTCGTAGATACCGAGGCTTTCCATCTTATCGATATCGTAAGCGATGATGGCCTTGAGCAGGTATTCGGGATAGATATCCATCGGGAAAACCTTGTCGTATTCGTTCGACATGATCATGGCCCGCCTGCCGCCTTTGATTCGTGCATCGAGGCTGTACTCTTTCCCGTTTCCAAGCAGCCACGAGAAATAGCTGTGCGACATGCTGAACTTTCCGAAGCCCGGCATAGCCCATCCTATGAACTCATTCACGTCGTCGCCTTCGGGGATGGCGGTGATTTGCGTATCGTATGCGCCGAGAAAACCGTCAGTCGTCACCTTCGTACCGGTCAGTACGTTTCCGCTGATCACGCGTACATGTCCGTCTGCGATCCGTCCGTCTGTCAGGCTGTTGATCCGGCATCCGGCAATTACTTTGGTATAGCCGCGTTCGTTCATCTCCGAGCCGGTCAGCGCGATGGTGCGTGTAAAATCCATTTTCTTTTCTTTGAACAGGCGGCCGATCGTCAGCACGTCTGCTGCACGAAGCGTCCAAACGGTTTCGCCTTTATTGACGGGTTTGAGATGGTTGATCATTACCCCGACGTTGCCTGCCGGATGCGGACCGAAAAGTTCCACGACTTCAACGCCCTTCATGCTGCGTAGCGGTGAGCCGGGTTTCACACCGAGGTAAACGGTGCCCTGCGTAAGTTTCGTCAGCGCCTGCAGACCGGTTTGGAGTAAGTCTTCCTCGCCTTGGACGATAAAATCGAAATCCGGTGCCAGCGGCGCCGTATCGTAAGCCGTGACGAAAATGTCGCGCGGGGTATCCGAAGGGATAGCCACCCGGTCGTATGGCCGCTGTTTGATGCAGGGCCACAAACCTGTTTCGAGCAGAAGAGCTTTTAATCCCTCAACGTTGTACGATGTCAGGTCTTTGATGTCGAATGTTTCAAATTTGTTCTGTGCATCGGGGCGCACGATAATGCTCAGCACTTTGCGTTTTTCGCCGCGGTTGACTGCCGTCACCTCGCCGCTCACCGGCGATACGAACTTGATCTCCGGATAGACTTTGTCCATCATCAGCGGCGAACCGGCCTTGACCTTATCGCCTGTGCGAACAAGCACCTTGGGTACGATGCCGACGTAGTTGTCGGGCACAATCGCGTAGCTGTCGGCAGCCTCGGCATGGACATACTCCAACGGCGCCTTGCCTTTGAGGTTTATGTTCAGGCCTTTTTTGATTTTAACCACATTTGCCATGTTTCTTATATGTATTTTTGATTCTGATTTTTCGCGCAAAAGTATATACTTTTTCGATGTTTTAAAACAGAACCTTGACAAATTACGGAAAAAATTCTCCAATATGTGCGGAGGCACTAAAAAATACGTTCGCAACCTCGCGACAGCTTCCCCAAGTGCTTCGGCATGCTTTCGCAACTTTGCGATACCTTCGCCGGGTACTTTCCTGTCTTTTCGCCACGTTGCAACTACTTATCGTCGGATCATTTTTCTTCTTAACCCCACATTCCGGCATAAATTGTTGCAAGAATGCTAACAACCATTAACAATTGACGGTTATACACAGGCGTTTTCCGATGTTTACGCGATGTGTGGAGAGAGCAATCCCTCGATTTGTTCTACCTTTGTCTGCAAAAATGTAAGAATGTACAAGGTGATTTTTGCAACAGCCGTTTTCCTGTTCCTGCTTCCGCAATGTACGGATTCGCAGACAAAACGGATTCGCATGCAGTCGTTTCAGGTGATGTTTTATAATGTGGAGAATTTGTTCGACACGGCAGATGATCCGGTCACGAACGATAATGAATACCTGCCGGATGGTGTACGGAAATGGACGCCAAAACGTTATTATGAGCGTTTGCGGCAGACAGCCAAAGTCATCACGGCCGTGGGTAAATGGGATATGCCCGCACTCGTAGGACTTTGTGAGGTGGAAAACGACACCGTGCTGACCCATCTGCTGCATCGTACACCTCTGAAGGAGCATCGCTATCGTTACTGCATCACCCGGGGGAATGACCCGCGCGGTATCAACAACGCTTTGCTCTATCGGAACGAACGGTTTAAGTTGCTCGGTCAACGTTCGATACGGATCCGTTTTACACGCAAAGGAAAACGTTCGCGGGATATCCTGCATGCATGGGGACGGGTGGTTACGGGCGATACGCTCGATGTGTTGGTATGCCATTTCCCTTCGCGCTCGGCCGGTAAGAAGAAGACAGAGCCCGACAGAATCGATGCCGCGCTGTGTGTGCGTCGACTGTGCGACTCGCTTTATAGCGTAAGACGCTGCACGCATATCATCGTAATGGGCGACTTCAACGATACGCCGGCCGACGAGAGTATCGCCGTCATGACGCACGCCGCCAAGCCCGAACACCGACTGACGAATCTCTTTGCCGACAAGGAAACGCTGAACTTTGCCGGAAGCCATAAATTTAACGGCGAGTGGTCTCAGCTCGATCAGATGCTCGTCAGCCTGCCATGGAAGGCGCGTCTGAAAGAAGGCGGAACGCAAATATTCGCCCCGTCGTTTCTGTTGACCGACGACAAACGACATAACGATAAGCGGCCGCGCCGAACGTATCAGGGGTACACGTACAAAGGCGGATTCAGCGACCATCTGCCCATCGTGGCGGAGTTTTTCTTATCTTTGCCCCAATAACTTTTTTATAGAAGAGCAATAGAGTAGGACGATGAATAAATGGAAGAAAATGCTGCTCGTCTGTCTGGGTCTCACAGGGCTTACCGTTTCGGCGCAGACGTTTCGCAGCCCTGTCGACATCCCGATACTGCTGAGCGGGAATTTCGGAGAATTGCGCAATAATCACTTTCATTCGGGGATTGATTTCAAGACGCAGGGTGTCGAAGGAAAAAATATTTGCGCCGTAAAAGACGGGTATGTCTCCCGCATCCTCGTGTCGCCGTGGGGATACGGACATGCGCTTTATGTGAAGCATCCGGACAGTACGATGTCGGTCTACGGTCATCTGCGTAACTTTGCCGGCCATATCGCAACGTATGTCAAAGAACAGCAATACGCACAGGAGCGTTTCTCCGTCGATTTGTCGCCCGAACCGTCGCAGTTTCCGGTCAAGGCCGGCGAGTTGATAGCCCTGAGCGGCAACACGGGCAGCTCGGGCGGGCCTCACCTGCATTTCGAGATACGCGATCTGCGCACAGGCGAGCCGGTCGATCCGATCGTGTATTACAAGGACAAAATCAAAGATACGCGGCCTCCGAAGGTACGTTCCGTGATGATCTGCCCCGTCGGAGGACAGGGCGTCGTCAACGGGTCTCAGCAAAAGCAGCATATTAAGGTTGTCACTGCGAAAGACGGCCGGCAGTCGGTGACGGGTAAAACGGAAGCGTGGGGAAAGATCGGTTTCAGTATCCATATCGACGACTATATGAACGGCACGAGCAACGTGTACGGTGTAAAGGAAATCACAATGCGCGTTGACGGCAAAGAAATGTTTCACAGCTATCAGGACCGTTTTTCGTTCGATGAGACGCGTTACCTCAATGCGTGGGTCGACTTTGCCGAGTGGCGCGGAAAAAAATCGTTTTATACGAAAACGTTTGTCGAGCCGGGTAACCGCCTGCGGTTTATGACCAGTAAGAACCGCGGCTATCTGACCGTCGACGAAGCAAGGACATACCACATCGAATTTGAACTCACGGATGCGTTTGGCAATACCGGACGACTTGCGCTGGCCGTGACCGGACGCCCGCAGACGATTCTTCCGCCCGATACGGCCGGTGCGACACACTTCTACCATAGCGGGGAAAACCGCTTCGGGGCAAGTGGTATCCGGATGCATATCCCGCGCGGTAACTTGTATAACGATTTGTATTTTCGTCACTCCTCATACGCCGATACGGCGTATTATTCCGAGGTTCACACGGTACATGATACACCCGTTCCGCTGCATCGCAACGGGCATCTCTCACTTCACCTGCTCGCCGATACGCTGGCCGACAAAGGAAAATACGGCATCGTCTCGGTTGATGGGCGTAGAAAGAACTGGATCGGCGGATCGTATCGCGACGGCTGGATCGATGCCGACATCACCGAACTGGGTAAACGCTATGCCGTCGATGCCGATACGGTGCCGCCTGTCATTACCGCCGTCGATTCGTCTCTCTGGAGAAGTAAAGAAATGATTATCCTCCGCCTGACCGATAATCTGAGCGGGATAGAGGAATATCGCGGCGAGATAGACGGCCGGTTCGCTCTCTTTGAACTCGACGGCAAGAAAGCAACCGCGCGTTACTTCTTCGACCGTCAACGCCTCACACGAGGGCGGCATACTCTCCGGATGACCGTAACCGACGGCTGCGAGAACCGCACGGTCTACCATGCCGCTTTCGAATGGTGATAACAGGTTTGGCATAGCCGGAACGTACCATCTTCATAAATGGCCTCCGGAAGTGAAGAAATCGATATCGGATGAATGAAATCTGAACCGATGCGTACCATTATCTGAAAAAAAGAACCTATCTTTGTCTGACTTTCTACCAAAGTTTATTGGGCAGAGAAAGGAGAAAAAAGAAATAAATACACAATAAAGCATAATATCATTTCTGATTATGGAACATACGGAATTATTAGAACAGGTGAGGAAGAAAGCTCAGGTCTGGCTGGGTTCGGAGTATGATGAAGAAACGCGTAACGAAGTGCAGGCCCTGCTCGACAAGGAAGACCCGACCGATCTGATCGAAGCCTTCTATAAGGATTTGGAGTTCGGAACCGGAGGATTGCGCGGCATCATGGGCGTGGGCAGTAACCGGATGAATATTTATACGGTCGGAGCGGCTACGCAGGGTTTGTCGAACTACCTGAAAAAAGAATTTGCGGAGTTGGAACAGATCAAAGTCGTTATCGGTCACGACTGTCGTAACAATAGCCGCCGGTTTGCCGAGATTTCGGCCGAAATTTTTTCGGCCAACGGCATCAAGGTGTATCTTTTTGAAGACCTCCGACCGACACCGGAGATATCGTATGCCATCCGTAAGCTGGGATGTCAGAGCGGTATTATCCTGACAGCCTCGCATAATCCGAAGGAATATAACGGTTACAAGGCATATTGGGACGATGGAGCGCAGATGATTGCTCCGCACGACAAAAACACGATTGCCGAAGTCAATAAAATCCGCAACGCGGCCGATATCCGGTTCGAAGGAAAGAAGGAATTGATCGAACTGATCGGTAAGGAGATCGATGAGCAGTACATCGCGGACTTGAAGACTGTTTCGCTGTCGCCCGACTCGATTGCGCGGCATCATGACATGAAGATCGTGTATACGCCGATTCACGGTACGGGGGTACGTATAATTCCCCAAGCGCTCGGCGCATACGGGTTCACGAACATCATTCACGTGCCTGAGCAGGATGTGGTGAGCGGTGATTTCCCGACGGTCGTATCGCCTAACCCCGAAGAGCCGGCGGCCTTGTCGATGGCTGTCGGGAAGGCCAGAGAGACCGGCGCCGAGCTGGTGCTGGCTTCCGACCCGGACTCCGACCGCGTTGGGGCAGCCGTGAAGAACGATGTCGGCGAATGGGTGCTGATCAACGGCAATCAGGCAGTCGTCCTTTTCGTTTATTACCTGCTGACGCGCTGGGAGGAACTGGGACGGTTAAGCGGCCGGGAATACATTGTCAAAACGATTGTTACGACCGAGACGGTTCGCGCCATCGCGGAGCGCAAGGGCGTCGAGATGTACGATGTTTATACCGGTTTCAAGTGGATTGCCGAGGTGATGCGCAGAAACGAAGGCAAGAAACAATATATCGGCGGTGGAGAAGAAAGTTACGGATTCCTCTGTCAGGACTTTGTGCGTGACAAGGATGCCGTATCGGCCTGCTGCATTCTGGCCGAGATGACGGCTTGGGCAAAAGACAAAGGATGGTCGCTCTATCAGTTGTTGCAACAGATTTATCTCGAATACGGCTACTCGAAAGAGGTGAATATCTCTGTCGTTAAGAAGGGCAAGAGCGGCGCCGAAGAAATCGAGGCGATGATGAACGGTTTCCGCAATCATCCACCGACGGAGATTGCCGGATCGAAAGTGACGCTGATCTACGATTATGCTTCGCTGAAAGGACACAGTTTTACCGATAACGAAACGTTTGCACTGCACATGCCTACGACCTCGAACGTGCTGCAATATTATACGGAAGACAATACGAAAGTGTCGGTTCGTCCGTCGGGCACGGAGCCGAAGATCAAGTTTTATTGCGAGGTACACATCCCTGATGTCCGTACGGCTGAAGACTTGCGGACGGCCGAGGCCGAAGCCATGAAGAAGGTCGAACAGATCAGGGCATCGCTTGGCATCTGAGGCTTTTGAAAAAATAGACGATACGGGACGGTTCGTAAACATAAAGGGAGAGATGCGTCTCAAACAAACACGAAGACGCATCCCTTTCGTGTTCTTTTTCCGCTCTGTTTGCCGGTTTCATGGAGCCCCTCACCCGTCCCCGCCTACCGTCCGGCACGTAAGTTTCCGGCCTGTATGTTGAAGAGACGCTGTTCGGCCAGCGCTTCATATTTCGTGCCCGGCCGGCCGTAGTTACAATACGGATAGATGCTGATGCCGCCGCGCGGGGTGAAGAGTCCCGTCACTTCGATATACTTCGGTTCCATCAGGCGAATCAGGTCGTTCATGATCAGGTTCACGCAGTCTTCATGAAAAGCGCCGTGCCCGCGGAAACTGAAGAGATAGAGCTTCAGGCTCTTGCTCTCCACCATCTTTACGTCGGGGAGATAATCGATCCATATCGTTGCAAAATCGGGCTGTCCCGTGATGGGGCACAAGCTCGTAAACTCCGGGCATTCGAAATGTACCCAGTAATCGCGTTCGGGATGTTTGTTCGTGAACGCCTCCAGCACTTCCGGCGCGTAATCTTGCCGGTAAGTCGTCGCTGTCCCTAAAAGTGTCAATTCTTTATTTTCCATAAGAAGGCCAAAATACAACTTTCCGTAATTTGTTCTTTTGCACTCTTTGCAAACTTTGCGGTAAAATGACTGCGAGGACCGAAAAGGTTATGTAAAGCACACACGTTCGTTTGGTCGAAATATTTCAACGCAACGCTTCGTCATCGTCTCCCTCATCGAGGTCCGGATCATCAGGGAGTTCCTCTTCTTCGACAGCCGGGATCTCCCAATCTTCTTCGTCGTCGATCGGGACGAAGCGCATGTCCATATCGCGGTGGACAATCTGTTCGGCGTCGTGAAACGTTTCTCGGTTCAGTTCGTTCCAGAGCAGGTCTTTGAGTTCCGCAATTCCTGCGCCCGTGACCGATGAAATAAAGAGATGCGGGATATCGTCAGGGAGTTCTTCGGCCAGGGCTTTCCTCAGTTCATCATCTAACAGATCGCTTTTGGTGATGGCCAGCACCTTGTTTTTGTCGGCCAGACCGGGGTTATACTGTTCCAGTTCATTACGCAGGATATCATATTCTTTCCGAATATCGTCGGCGTCGGTGGGGATCATAAACAGAAGCAGGGAGTTTCGTTCGATGTGGCGAAGGAAGCGGAGTCCCAATCCTTTGCCTTCGCTGGCGCCTTCGATGATGCCGGGGATATCGGCCATGACGAACGAGCGATTGTCGCGGTATTTGACAATGCCCAGATTCGGTTCGAGCGTGGTAAACGGATAATTGGCGATTTTAGGTTTGGCTGCCGAAACGACTGAGAGTAGCGTTGATTTCCCTGCATTCGGGAAACCGACGAGACCGACGTCGGCCAGTAATTTGAGCTGTAGCACGACCATGCGTTCCCGGTACGGTTCGCCGGGCTGTGCATAGCGGGGCGCCTGGTTCGTCGCTGTTTTGAAATGCACGTTACCTCGTCCGCCTCGTCCGCCTTGCAGCAGCATCACCTGCTGACCGTCGGTGGTGACATCGCAAAGGTATTCGCCTGTCTCGGCATCGAAGGCGACGGTGCCGCACGGCACTTCGATGATACGGTCTTCGCCGTCTTTACCGGTACTGCGTTTGCTGCTTCCTCCCTGTCCGGAGGTGGCGAGGATATGGCGTTCGAACTTGAGGTGAAGCAAGGTCCAGTAGTTACGGTTGGCGCGCAGATAGATATGTCCGCCCCGTCCGCCGTCTCCGCCGTCAGGGCCTCCGCGCGGGATGTACTTCTCTCTCCGGAAATGGGCAGAGCCTGCCCCTCCTTTTCCCGAGCGGCAATAAATTTTTACATAGTCTACGAAATTCGATTCGGCCATAGGACATGTTCAGGATGGTTGTTGCATCATGAAACAATACGTTTTTTAGCGATCCGTTACTTTTTTTATCACTTCGACGATGCGGTTGAAAATATCTTCGATTGATCCGGTTCCCTTGATGGCCGCATGTTTTCCTTCGCTGATGTAGTGCGTAGCCAGCGGAGCGGTCTGTGTGTGATATACATCGAGGCGTGACTGGATGGTCTCGAGGTTGTCGTCCGATCGCCCCGATATTTTCCCGCGTTCGACAAGGCGGGCAATCAGTTCGTCGTCGTCGACTTGCAGGTCGAGCAGGATCGAGACATCCGTACCGCGTTCGTTAAGCATCTCTTTCAGGGCAATGGCTTGCGGGATGGTGCGGGGGTAGCCGTCGAAGATGACACCTTTCGAGTCTTTTTTGCCATCGAGGAATTCACCGATCAAGCGGATAATCAGCTCGTCCGGAACGAGTTGACCCTTATCGATGTATGTTTGAGCCGTTTTTCCCAGTTCGCTGCCTTCACGGATCGCATTGCGCAGCATGTCACCCGTCGAAATGTAATCGAGGCCGTAATATTCGACCATTCGTTTGCTTTGTGTCCCTTTGCCTGAGCCGGGTGCACCGAAGATTACGATATTTAACATAAGTTCTTATAGATGAAATGATAATTAATTGTTCCTGATTTGGTAGATGTCGCGTGTCGAGCGTCCCAGTCCGTCATAGTCGAGTCCGAATCCGACGATGAAGTCATTTTCGATTTCCATGCCCACGTAGTCGGGGTGGAGGTCACATTGCAGCGACGCGGGTTTGATGAGCATTGTAGCCAGACGCACATCAGTGGCACCTTCTTCTTTGAGTCGCCGCGTCACGTAGTGCATGGTTAGTCCCGTGTCAATGATATCTTCGAGCAGTACGATGGGGCGGTTGCGTGTATTACTGCGGATGGGTAGCAGTTCTTTGACGATGCCGTCCGATTTGGTGCCGTGATATGACGAATAGGCGGCAAAGGTCAGTTCGCTCGTGACCGGGAGTTTACTCATCAGCTCGGCCACGAACATGTAGGCTCCGTTGAGGATCCCCACGTAGAGCGGGTCTTTTCCTTCCATATCCCGCCGAATCTCTTCGGCCATCCGTTCGATGGCCCGGACGATTTCCTTTTCGGGGATATATAATTCAAACACCTTATCTTTCAGTCGGATTTGCTTTTCCATCGTCTTTTTGCTTTTGTTTAGGGATGCAAAGATACGTGATAATTTTCAGAATTGTATTAGGGTAAATGAAAATCCGGTTGTGGATAGGCGGAAGGCGGAGGAGAGAGGGGCATCGTCGGCTTGTGCGATCAGGTATGACCGGCAGGTCTTGTACGTTTTGTTGCGATGGTGAGAGGATATCCTGAAAAGTTTGTATTTTTGTCTTTTAAATAGAGCAAAAGATAAATAATCAATGAATAAAATCGATATAAACGGGTATAAATCGATCCGTCAATTAAGTTTGGAACTTAAGCCCATCAATATTCTGATCGGTGCGAATGGTAGTGGTAAAAGTAATTTTCTCTCTTTTTTTGACTTTTTAAAGCAGATATACCGTCGTAATTTGCAGGAATCTGTAGCTCTGAAAGGAATCGATACCTTTTTGCATAAAGGAGAAAAAGTGACAACCGAAATTTCGGCTCATCTTCATTTCCCGAATACTAATGGATATTCTTTTATTTTGAAAAAAGGAGATGATCGTTTTATTTTCACCGAAGAAGCGTTGTGGTATGATAATCCTCAATACCCGAACCCTTTTGATGTTACATCCGGAAAGTTAGGGCCCGAATCAAAACTGAGTTCTCAGACAATACCGCGAGCTTATTATATTCGTCGTTATCTGGATCAATTAGCCAAATATCATTTTCACGATACCGGTGAAAATTCCCCTTTCAATAAGGTATCGAATATCGAGAACGATATATTTTATCTTTACGAAAAAGGAAGTAATCTCTCCGCTTTATTGTATCATATTCGGGAAAAAGAACCGATCGTTTATCAATTGATTGTTCAGACAATCCAAAGCATTGCTCCTTATTTTTTCGATTTTTTTCTGCGTCCCGAAAAGAATGGTAATCTCAAGCTCCGGTGGCAAAGCAGATACAGCTCTACGGTATACGGCGCCAGCGATTTATCCGACGGAACAATCCGTTTTATAGCTTTGGCAACCTTGTTTCTTCAACCCGGTTTGTCACAGACCATCATCATCGATGAGCCGGAGCTGGGGTTGCATCCGGCAGCAATAGCCAAACTTGCCGGATTGATCCGATCGGTAGCTGCCAAAGGTTATCAGGTCATTATTGCTACTCAATCGACCGATTTAATCAGCCATTTTGATCCGGAAGACATTATAACCGTCGATCAAATTGACGGAGAGAGTCGTTTCACACGGCTTGATTCCGAAGAGTTGGCTGTTTGGCTTGAAGATTATACGATTGACGATCTATGGAAGAGAAATATCATCCGCACGGGGCAACCTGTTGTTATAACTAATGTAAATATATGAAAAGGATTAGAATTATTTGTGAAGGACAGACCGAACAGGAATTTGTGAATAAAATGTTGACACCGGCGTTCTCCCGTAAGCAGATTTTCTTTCATCCATCATTAATCAGGGCTTCAAGAGGAGGAATTATACGATGGGAGTTGCTGAAAAAAGAAATAGAGACACATCTGAAAGTTGATAAAGAGGCGTATGTGACTACTTTTATCGATTATTACGGTGTATACAAAAAACACGAATTTCCACAATGGGATAGTGCACATGAGATTCCGGACAAGAATGAACGTATGGATTGTCTGGAGCAGGCAATGCGGGAAAATATTGATCCGGACTTTCGTCACAGGTTTATTCCTTATTTCCAATTGCACGAATTTGAAGCATTGCTTTTTTGCGATATGGATGTTTTCCATAAGCAGATTTCTCCGACGGATTTAATCGGAAAAAAAGAGTTGAAAGAAATATTTAATCGTTATTCCAATCCGGAAATGATTAACAATAATAAAACGACCTCTCCTTCCCATCGATTGGAAAGTATTATCAAAGGCTACAATAAAGTGGTTTATGGTAATATCATTGCCGAAGCAATAGGTCTGGAATGTATCAGAACGAAGGCTCCGAGATTCGATGCATGGTTAAACCGTATGGAAGATAGCTGAAAAGATCGAAAAAATACCATAGACTAAATACGATTTTGCTGATAGCAGGTGTTTGATAATTGATTATTTACTGATGATAAAAATAGATCATATAGCCTTATATACAAGGCGTCTGGAAGTTTGCCGGGCATTTTACGAAACGTATTTCGGGGCTACGGCCGGCACGATGTATCATAACCCGAATACGGGATTGAAAACGTATTTTCTGAGTTTTACAGGTGATACCCGTCTGGAGATTATGGAACGTCCCGATATGGAAGAACGCCCGGACAAGGCGTTGAGTGAAGGGTTTATTCACCTCGCTTTCAGTACAGGCAGCCGTGAGGCCGTCGATCGGTTGACTGCGAGGCTGGTGGCCGACGGGTATGCGTGTGTCGGTCGGCCGCGCATTACGGGCGACGGGTATTACGAAAGCGTCGTGACTGACCCCGACGGCAATCGGATCGAAATCACCATATAATAGATGTCGACCCTGTTATTTTTGATGACTTTGCTCCCGGTCGTGTTCATGTTGCACGACTTTGAGGGAAATTGTACACATGTCGGGCAGAGTGGGGGATATATCGCAAAGATATGCCGGTAATCCTTACGTTTGTCCTGTCGTTACTGTATTGTCTCTGTACGTTTGGACTGTTTGCCGAGGTAAAATATCGTTTTTTTTGTCTATGTTTGCTCGGTCAATAACGAATGAAAAGTAAAAACGTATGGATGAATTTGGAATTATTCTGTTTCTGATTTTACTCTTTATAGTTTTGCCGATTATCGGCTGGGCCGTACTGCTTGGCCGTATCGGTGAGGTTTCGAAACGACTTCTTTCAATGGAGGCTCTGTTGGAAAAGTTGCTGGAAAAGAAGTCGGATACATCGACCGAAGAAGAGGCGGTGGCTGTGCCTGCTATGCAACGTTCGGTCGAGCCTCCGGCCGTTCCCTCACAGACGGACAGGATGAAGGAAGAGACCGAAACACGCGAATATATAAGCGTAGTACCTCCTCCTCCGCCACGGGAGATCATGACTTCCGCCGCGCCTGTACCCCCGCCTCCCGCGCCCTTTGAGGTCGTACCGCCTCCCGTAAAATCGTCGATGCCTGCTGCTTCGGCTGTTCCTCCCGCTCCGAAGCCAGTGAAAAAGATAAACTACGAAGAGTTTATCGGCGGAAACTTGTTCGGCAAAATCGGTATCTTCGTATTGGTCGTCGGTATCGGGCTGTTTGTGAAATACGCCATTGATAACGAGTGGATCAACGAAGTGTCGCGAACGATTCTGGGCTTCGCTACAGGCTCCGGTCTGCTGGTTATTGCCGCAAGGCTTCAGAAGAAATACCGTGCTTTCAGTTCATTGCTGGCCGGTGGCGCTTTTGCTACATTCTACGTCACCGTAGCCGTGGCTTACCATTATTATCAATTGTTCTCTCAGCCGGTCGCTTTCGTGATTCTCGTCGTGCTGACCGTATTTATGGCTGTACTTTCCGTTCTGTACGACCGGCGCGAGCTGGCTGTTATTGCGCTCCTCGGAGGGTATATCGCTCCCTTCCTGACGAGCAGCGGCGATGGCAACTACATGGTATTGTTTTCCTACATCGCCATCCTGAACTTCGGTATGTTCGTGCTGTCACTCTTCAAAAAGTGGGTCGAGCTACCCATGATTTCGTTCTTCTCGACCTGCCTCATTATGTTCGTATTTCTGATGAATACGGGCGTGATCGACCCCAACATGGCGTTGCGGTTACTTCTTTTCGCCTTGCTTTTCTACGTGATCTTCCTCTTGCCTCTGCTCTCCATCCTGCGTAATGATCGGGGATGGGTATGGATTAACCGAATGCTGTTGGCGACCGTCGTGCTGAATAATTTTGCTTGCATGGGGTTCGGTCTCTTTTTTATCGATAAACTGTTGCTTCCGATGAAGATCGACGGGTTGTTATCGCTGGGTATCGCTATCGTTAATATGGCTGCCATTTTGTGGTTGCGGAAACGCCGGCTCGAATATCGGTTCCTGCTTCATACGTTGCTTGGCGTTGTGCTGACTTTCGTCTCCCTTGCTGTCCCTGTTCAGCTCGAAGGCACGTTCATCACCCTCTTTTGGGCCTCTGAGATGGTGTTGCTCGGATGGCTTTACGCCCAATCGAAAGCGCGGATGTACGCATACTTTTCCTTTATCCTCATACTGCTTACGTTGGTTTCATTCGTGATGGATATCGCTCCTTACGCAATCGGTCTGACGGAAGGGCAAACGATCTTTGCCAACAAATTGTTTGTTACGAATGCTTTTGTTTGCTTGAGTTATCTGGCGCTCGCCGTGCTGATAAGCCGTTATCGTGAAGCGTTCGATAAAACGTATATCCTGAGATATACGCCGGGCAATGCCGTGCTGATCCTGCTTTCCGTCGTTCTCGGAAATATGGTGGTGGTATGGGAGATGTCTCGTTTTATCGTTGCGGAAAGCCATATTTTGCTGTTTCAGACGAGTTATATCCTCTTCCTGAGCATCGTCTTGTCACGACGTTTCCGGCTCGGTGCGGGTTGGTCGTGGGCGTACTTTTCAGGGATGCTCGTCAGTGCCGCGCTTTATGCCTACGCCATTTTGCCTTACGAGGCCGAAAGTGGCCGTACGGCGTGGATGATTCTTGCAACGGTCGTGGCCGAACTGGTGTGGGGCGGTGTCCTCTACTATCGGAATACGCCGGCACGAAGCTCGGCCGGTAATGGATTTACGATTTACCTCAGCCTATTGGCTACCGCTACGTGGACGCTGGCTGTGCGTCACCTGCTGCATACCGTCGGATGGGACGACAGCCTGAGCGCCGGCTTCTCCATCGCTCTGTCGGTGGCGGGGTTGGCTCTGATGACCCTGGGGATGCGGAGACACCTCAAGACGCTTCGGATATTGAGCCTCGGCGTGTTTGCCGTGGTGCTCGGTAAATTGCTGATCGTCGATGTCTGGACCATGCCGATGGCAGGGAAGATTGCCGTATTTATTTTGCTTGGTGTCATTCTTCTGCTGCTGTCTTTTCTGTATCAGAAACTGAAAAACGTATTGTTTAGCGATGAACGTGATGAAACCGAAAAGGAAGAGAACGGGTAAGGCTGCACTTACCGGTCTCCTGCTGTTGCTTTTGGGCAGCGGGATGATGGCGCAAACGTATCGCGCCACCTTGCCTCCCGTGGAGGCGGACAGTTTTTATGCCATCGACTTGCCGGCTCCGCTGATCGGCGCAGCCCGTGACGATCTGGCCGACCTGCGTATTCGTGACGAGCATGGTCGAGAGGTCGCGTATTTTGTGCACGAAGCAACATCCGTCAGTCGAGGCCGTGACTTCGAACCATATCCCATCGAGCTGATCCGGCGAACGTTCCAGACGGATATCCGGATTCAAACGGATGGTGAACGTATTTCGTCGTTTACGGTACGGGTGAAACATGCCGATACCGACAAGAAAGCCATTCTCAAAGGCAGCAATGATGGTGAAAGCTGGTATGCGGTGAGAGATCGCTTCCGGTTCTCGGAGCAAGCGGAGGTGCGCGGGACGGAAGCACTGCTGACCGTCTCGTTTCCGGTTTCCGACTATCGTTATTATCTGCTGTCGATAAACGATTCGCTGTCGGCACCGCTGAACATCCTTTCCGTCGGACGTAACGGAGCGGGAGATACCCACATCCGTCACCTGATGAAGATACCCGCCACGCATTACGCACTGCGTACCGATAACGCTCGGAAGCAGACGGAGTTGACGTTGGCTTTTCCCTATCCTTATCGCTTTGAAGACGTGGTGTTTTACATTTCCGCTCCCGAAGATTACGATCGGGCGGTATGGCTGGCCGGTACGAAAATCGGGCGATTGCGCTCCGAAGCCGGCAGTGCACAAGCTCTTCAAAGTCTGCCGCACAGCATGGATACGTTGCGTTTCCGGATCGCGAACGGCGATGACCAACCGCTCCGAATCGATTCGGTTGCTGCGCGGATTGTCCGTCGTTATGCGGTGGCGCAACTCAAAAGAGGACGCTATACATTAACGTATGGCGATGCCACAGCCCATGCACCGCAATATGACTTGACGTTTCGTAAACGTGTGTCGGATGATCTGCCGCATCTATCCGTCGTCTCGATCGAACATATCGGCGATTCGGACGAGCCTCCTCATCCGTGGATGGTCTTTCTGAAGACATACGGCGTATGGATCGTTATCGCTCTCGTAACGATACAACTTCTCTATATGGTTTGGCGGATGATGCGGAAGAGCGAAGGATGAATCAATCGGTTTCGTTGTCCGTATAGTTTCGCTTCTCGTCGATGATATATTCCGGCCGGTTCTTGATCTCGTCGAAGAGCACGCCGATGTATTGTCCCAGCACGCCGATAGTAAGCAGTTGGACACCTCCGAAAAAGACGACAACGGTCATGATCGAAGTCCAGCCTGTTTCGGCATTGCTAAACCCGTACAACTTGCCGAGCATAAACCAGATAGCCAGAATAATTCCGATGATGACGGCGATAAATCCCAAGCCCATAGCTAATCGCAACGGTTTCTTCGAGAAATACAGTAAGGCGTTTGACGCAAATCGGATCATTTTGCTCAACGGGTATTTCGTCTCGCCGGCCACGCGTGCCTTGCGCTCGTAATAGAAAGGTACTTGTTTGAAGCCGATCCAGCTGACCAGTCCCCGGATATATTTGCCATGTTCGCGCAGTCGGTTGAATTCGTTCATGATTTTTCGGTCGATCAGGCGAAAGTCGCCCGTGTCGAGCGGAAATTCGACTTCGCTCATCCGGTTCATCGTCCGATAAAACAGACGGGCGGTAAAGAGTTTGAAGAAACTCTCCTTATCGCGTGAGCGACGCACACAATAGATGCTGTTCGCCTGTTCTTTTTCGCGTAGTGCGAGAATCTCCGGGATCAGTTCGGGCGGGTCTTGCAGGTCAGCGTCCATGATGATGGCCAAGTCGGTATGGCAATTCCTGATACCCGCCGATACCGCCGGCTGATGGCCGAAGTTACGGGAAAAATGAAGTACTTTGACACGTCGGTCGGAGGCTGCAAGTTCATCGAGTATCATACGTGTCCTGTCACGGCTTCCGTCGTTGATATAGATGATTTCGGCATCGCACGGCAACGTGTCCAAAACGGCCTTGGTGCGTCTGTACGATTCGTGAAGAACCTCTTCTTCATTAAAACAGGGAATAATTACAGACAGACTTTTCATTCCTCCTTGTCCGATGTGTCGTTTTCATTCTTTTCACCATGGATGATCCGGGCGATCTCTTCATCGTTCAACTCTTTTACATTCGTGACGGTAAAACTTTTGGACAGGAAGTCGCCGTATTGGTTGCATTCTTCGATAATGTGCTCGATCAGTTGTTTGATGTCGGTACGTATCGGCATCAGCGCGAGCAGGTCGGCATAGGTCTCGTGTACGGTTAGCCGTTCGATGTCACAGTCTGCGTTCCGCATGGCAAAAGCAAACTCCCGCTCAATCACGTTTCGCTGATAATCGAGGAACGGTTTGTTTCCGTTTGTCTGAAGCAGGAGGTAGAAACGAAGTTTCCGGCCTTTGCCGCCCAGTCCGGTCGAGATATAGATTTGTTTCTCTTCCGACAGTTCGGACTCCAGCATGATCCGGCTTTCCATCAGCGCCATGTACGCCCAGTCGGTCAGTTCCGGATCGGGCGACTGCACATAGCGTTCCAATCTGCGGTACGACTTGACATCCTTCGACACGGCAAATATGGAAAGGATACGACGTTTGTATTCCCCGGTCGATTCGGGGTTGTAAAGGTCGCTCTCGAATTGCTCGAAGTCGTTTTCCGTCCATGGAACAGCTTCCTTTCTCAACCGGTCGGAGAACTTGAAATACTGCAACTGCTTCTCTACCGGAACGCGTTGTTCAAGCACATGAAAGTCTCCTTTCGTCTCCGACAGGAATTTCTGAAATTGTTTGAATTCACCTGATTGTTGCATCATCTGTCCTCCGTTTTTTTCAAACTAAACACAAAGATACGACATTTTTGCCAAATCGGGAAAAAAGCGTAGTTTTGCCTGCAAAAATAAAATCGCAAAAAACTAAAGCAAAAAATACGCAATTTCTATGAGCAGTCAGCTTATTCTTCTGATTATTGTCGCCTATTTTGGTCTGTTGTTGTTGATCGCATGGATAACGGGACGTAAGAGTTCGAGTAACGATGCTTTCTTTTTGGGAAACCGTAAGTCGCCATGGTATATCGTGGCCATCGGAATGGTGGGTTCGTCTCTCTCGGGGGTGACGTTCGTTTCGGTGCCCGGCTGGGTACGCCAGATCGATATGACGTATATGCAGACGGTGCTCGGCTTCTTCTTTGGTTATGTGTTGATTGCGAATGTGCTGCTCCCACTCTACTACAAGTTGCAACTCACCTCCATTTATACATATCTCGAAACGCGTATCGGGCGGCGGAGTTACAAAACAGGGGCCTCGTTCTTCCTGCTCTCGAAAATTATCGGTGCGGCGGCGCGGCTCTATCTCGTGGTGCTTATCCTGCAGACCTACGTATTCAGTACATGGAATATTCCGTTCGGGATTACGGTCATCGTCAGCATCCTGCTCGTCTGGCTTTATACTTACCGCAGTGGGGTGAAGACGATTATCTGGACCGATACGTTGCAGGCGCTCTGCCTTGTCGGGACGCTTGTGGTGATCATCTGGCAAGTAAAAGACCGGATGGGACTGGACATGACGGGCATGTGGCAGGCGGTTACGGACAGTCCCCATTTTCGTATGTTCGAGTGGAACGACTGGGGCAGTACGCAGCATTTCGTAAAACAGTTTTTCAGTGGCATATTCATTACCATTGTGATGACCGGATTAGATCAGGACATGATGCAGAAGAATCTTTCGTGCAAGAGTTTAAAGGATGCGCAGAAGAATATGTACACTTATGGACTGGCTTTTACGCCGATCAATTTTTTGTTCCTCTGTCTCGGAGTCCTGTTGCTCACGCTCGCTGCACGGCAAGGAATCACGTTGCCGGCTTCGGGCGACGATATCCTCCCGATGTTTTGTACCTCCGGCATCTTGGGAAGCACGATCCTGATTTTTTTCACTATTGGGATCATTGCGGCGGCCTTCAGCAGTGCCGACTCGGCGTTGACGGCGCTCACCACCTCGTTTTGCGTCGATATACTCGGCATCGAGAAAGAGCAGGCGAAGAAAGCCAAACAGACACGTATGAACGTGCATCTGCTTATCTCGGCGCTGTTCGTCGTCATCATCATGATATTTAAAGCGCTGAATAATCGCAGCGTGATCGATGCGATCTATGTCATCGCCTCGTATACGTATGGCCCGCTGCTGGGGCTGTTTGCCTTCGGGCTGTTTACGAAACGTCAACCGATCGACCGGTATGTACCATACCTATGCATCGCCTCGCCCCTGATCTGTTTTACTCTCGAACAGTGGGTGTTGCATGTTGCAGGTTACCGGTTCGGATATGAGATGCTGATGATTAACGGCGCCATCACCTTTGTCGGGCTATGGCTTACTTCGCTTCGGAAAGTGAGAGGACGAACGGCTTGATCTGTCTGTCCCTCCTTATTCCCGGCCGCTCCAGTCGATACGTTGCGACACGTACATGACAACCGCAAGAATCACAAACAACCCGATACTTCCTGCAAGCAAGGCATATGTCTCCATTTGTATCAGTACGAAAACATACACGTACAGGCAGGTCAGCAGTGCACCGACAGTCAATGCCGTGCGTTTGATTTTCAGTATGCCGGCCATATAGCATGTGATCAGCGACACGGTCATGGCCGATGCCACGGTATAAGCTGTCGTAAAGCCCGTATGCTCCGAGATGGAGATCAACAGTGAATAGAACAGGCATAATGCCAACCCGATAAGCAGATACTGAAACGGGTGTACCTGTTTCTTTTGCAGCACTTCGACGAAGAAACTGACGACAAACGTGAGCAGGATGATCAGCATCGCATACTTGACCGAGCGCATCGATTTTTGATAATGTTGCACAGGCATCAGCATATCTACGCCGAAGACCGATTGATCAACTTCGTCGTTCCAGTTGTCCTCGGTTAGCACCTGTGGGTAGTTGCGGTTCAGGTGCATCACTTTCCAGTCGCTCGTAAAGCCCGTTTCCATTACATTGCGATGATCGGGCAGGAAGGCACCGGTGAAACTTGGTGTTCGGCAGTCTGAGGTCAGCGCTACACTCGTCGTCTTACCGAGCGGAGCGAAATAGAGCGACTCCGATCCTTTGAGTTGCAGTCTTACGGAGAACGACACAGTTTGCCTGCGGCTGAACAGAGGGCGAACATCCGCCTTACACGATACGCCCGAGGTTAGCAGCTGGCTATGCGGAATACCCGGATTGAAAACCAGCGTCTGTTCCCCGAAAGTCATCGTTACCTGTTCTTCGATACCGCGCAGGTCAGACATACCGATGTTGATCATCGCCTCATCTAATTGCAGATCGTTCAGGCTGCCTCCCGAAATGCTCAGGTCTTCAGGCAACACGAATGTCCCTTTCATCTTGATGGGGGAATTATAGACGATGACTTCGTACAGACCGCGCTTCAGTTCTTCCGTTCGGATGTCGCCGGTGATCTCGAGTGTTTCGGGCAGTACATTGATGACGCTGATGATTTTCTCAGTTTTCCCGTCACTATCCATTCTGACGACTTCTTTGAACGGGATGGTCAGCACGGGGCCGAGCACGGTCTGCGCGCCGCTCCATTTCTGATGTACCTCGTCGGTCGCACTTTCGGCCGTTCGCTCTCGCTCACCGATCAGGTTTTCGATCATCATCATCGGGATCATCAGCAGTACGGTCAATACTCCGATCAATGTTACTTTGATGAACATCCGCCAATGCGGAGGTAAATTCAACCTGTCTCTGACAAGAGGAGGAACTTCATGCCGGGAGACTGTCGGATTGTGTTCTGCTTGCGAATTGATTTTTTGAGTTTCCATCATTTTTTTCTTTTTTTACTTGTTTATATTATGGATAAATTAATGCTTGTATATGAAAAGAACTTTGAATTGCAAAGTTTATATGTAAAAAAATTATTTTTGATATGGTTTCATCCGTTCTTTCAGGAAGGCTTCGAGGGCGTTGATGTGGGCGATGAATGCTTCACGTCCGCTCTTCGTGATGGCAAATGTCGTATTCGGTTTACGTCCGATAAACTGCTTGCTGCTCTGAAGATAGCCGAGCGCTTCCAGACTGCGCATATGACTGGCCAGGTTACCGTCCGTCAACTCGAGCAGCGATTTCATCGTGACGAAATCGACTGATTCGTTGGCCATCAGTACGGACATGATGCCTAACCGCACCTTGCTTTCAAACGCTTTGTTCAGATCTTCCGGTATCGGTTTCATCGGGTGGGGGTAGGCCGGTCGTATTTGAGATGAAAGAAAATGCCGTAAACGATGTGAAAGACTCCGAAGCCCATGGTCCAGAATAACAAGGCGTGTCCTTCGACAAAGCTGTCGGCCAGACCGAGCAGCAGTTCGGCATAACCCAGATAGCGCGTATTCGAATACGTATAACTCGAGGCATTGATTAAAGCGATGCCGTAGAAAATCAGCATGACTGACGAGGTCAGTCCGTAGTGCTGTTTCCAGATCAGCGAGAGGCAGAGAATACCGCCTACAGCGAGCGGCAGAAAAAAGTTCAGTAACATCCGTTGGGCTGTACGGTCGAACACGAATCGCTGTCCGCTGCGTTTTGCTTTCCGTCGTGAGAAAAAGAATACTGTGGTCAGACACAGCACAACGAGTATTGCCGCAAAGATCAGCATTAACTGCATGCGATAAGGCGTGTTGACCTGCAGGCGCGGAAACGAAAGCAGGTCTTGCGACCATCCACCCGTACCGCCCAGCATGTAATACGCCACGACTGCCGAAATACACGCATACCCCCCGACTAAAATGGCCGATGCACCACTTAAACTCAAAACCTTTGACGATTTCTCCATCAAAGACCTGATTTCGTTTAAGGTGTTGAATACTTCTTTATTTTCCATTTTTTTAAAGTGCTTTGCGGTGCAAAGTTAATGCAAAGATTTAAACCGGCAAATAAAATCGTGAAAAAGATTGGGGCAGGTTCTTCCCGATCACGACAAGTCGCTTGTTGTATAGATGCAGTTGAGATAACCGCAGGAAGGCTTCGCAGGAGAAATGATCCGATATGAAAAAAGTACAAAGGGTATCTGTAATCATTCCGGGATGATTTGACAGATACCCTTTTGGATAAATGTTACTTTGAATGGACGGTAGACTTATTCGATAAAGACTTTACCGGAATATCCGCTGGCCAATCGAATGATATAGTATCCGCTTTCGAGGTCAAAAACACTCAAACCGGCCTGTGCGTCTTCGCGTTTGTACAGTTGTCCCGTCACAGTGTAAATATAGACCGTTTCATTGCGCTCCGTCTCTACGTACAGTTTGCCTTTATGCGCCCATGCCTTTTGAGGTTGCTCCGTGATGTTCGTATTGGCTAACGGAGTAATACCCGATACGGTTACTTTCAGGTCTCTTGTGACCGTTTGTATGCGCACTTGCACTACACTGTCGGAAAGCATTGTTCGCTGAATACCTCCACTGAATTCTGTCCATATCGGGCTGTCGGTGGTGATTGTCATATATTTTACGCTGTATCCTTTTCTGGCTTTTATGGTGAATACGAAATCCTGCCGACTGTTTACATAGATCAAACCGTTTGCCGGAGGGGTCGTTTCGGCCGTATTGGGTACGATCAGTTCGATGCGTCTTCCTATCCCGCTTATCTTCTCATCACAGAAACTGATGTAACATTGCCGGCTGGATATACTGTCGCCGCAGATGTTTTTGACCGTAACGCGATAGAATCCCGAAGAGTCTTTGGCTAAAGCGCGATAACTCCTTTGATGGGCTCCGGGTATGGGCAATCCGTTTCTGTACCATTGGTAGAGCAGATGATGCCCTTGGGTGCCCACTTCCAAAACGTAGCTGAGCCTGTCACAGTCTCGACGGGGGGCTTTGAGGTCTTTGGTGATAACGGGAAACTCACGGAAGTATACGTTCATTGTATCCGAACTGATGATATTGGGCGGTGTAACGGTATCCTTGACCATCACATGATACTTGCCCGGCTGAGTAACTACGAAGAACGTATCGGTTGCTCCGGCGATGGAATCGCCGTCCTTGTACCATCTGTAACTTACATCCATACCGCCGGCCTTGACACGAAGCGTATCGTGATCGGTACAGATATACTTCATCGTATCCAGATTCTTGATAAACCATGGACGAAGCCATATCCGGACACGATAAGGCAGACGGAGGTTACCATTCCCGTATTCCGTATTGTTTATTACAGGGGTGAAATAGAAGACCGTATCGCCTACCATCGCCGTATCGGTGGGAATATTGATCCACGGATTCTCGGTGTTTGCAACTATTCCACCGGTTTTTTCTTTGTACCATTTGCCGTCGAACCCGTGGCTGGTGATCTGGAACCGTGCCGTGTCACCAATCCATGCGATATGAGGATACTCGACAGCCGTGAAGAGAGCGACTTTCTGTGTTTTAAGGCCAAGTTTCATCGGTAGATCGGGACAGCCTCCTTTAAATGTCACCGTACTGCGTATGGAACTGCGTATCGAATCGATGGGATTTCCTGCCCGTGTCTGTCCGTCAGGTGTATAGATAACAGGGATGAAGCAATGGATTACGGAGTTGTATCCCTTGGTTGCGTCTATGTTATATTCGCTGATCGGGAAAGGCAGCTTGAGTGTACGCACGCCTGCAACAATGGTATTGCCGACAATGGAGTCGCGTTTATTTAGCCCACTCAGGCTTCCCGATACTCCTTTATAATGGATATAAAAACTATCGATGTCGAGTTCCTTGGGCAGTTCTACGGCGAGATAGTCTCCGGATTTCATATCTTGAGCCGAACCGTAGTGTCTCTTAATAGTGAGCTTCAGCGTGTCTCGAGTATAACCTTCGTTAAAGGCAAAGGATGTATGGTCGGATGTCGCTGATTGGGGGGCTATTTGCATCTCGAAATCGTAATCGTAGTTTATATCCGGTTTGATATTCTGCGATACAATCGAGACTCCATCCCCGTTTGCATTGCCTCCACAGATATTTTTGCCATATACAATGCCGGAATATTTGATGGGATCGAATATTTGAGTTGAACACAAGGCTCTGAATTTCATTTGGATGCGTGCCGTGCGCTTTACCGTATCTACAGCGGGCGGATTGCCTGATGCACCGGGCAGAATTACGTTATTTCCCAATGCGGGAAGACCGGTATCATTCAGTTTCAGGCGTGCGGAACGCGCAGTGCTGTCGTCGGATGCGGGTCCAAACGTGTTAGTTAACACGCTTTCTAACGTCGAACCGCTCGGTAACGGATTCGTTGTGCCTATAGGGTATTCGATTTCGGCACTGCCTGGCACATAGACTTGTCCTATGGGTACCTTGAATTCCATCTCCACATTTTTCACCATCCCTTCGGATGCGTTGGAGCTTAGTTCAGCCGTGACTGTATAAGCGTTGGATGCATCGTTAGGGCTGGCTTTGACGGTATTGAGGTTGCTGGTAATCGTGCCGTCAATTTTCGCTGAAGAAGAAAGTATGATACGGAAGATTTTTTTATCAATGATATGTTCGTCGTCGATATCCAGCGGAGCGGTAGTCGTAGGAGTCCATGTCGAACCGAAGGCCGAGCAGGCATATACTGCTACCTCGCTGTGGGGGCATTCCGTGACTAAACTGGTATAAACAGGGTTATAGATCATGTCGTTATTTGCGGGCAGGTTGGGTACGTTTACCCAGCAGCCGCCGTCAGTGCCGGTGACATTAATGCCCGTATGCTCTATACCGTTGGCGATCAGTTTAACGTCTTTTACTTTTCCTTTGAAGTAGAACCATATGTTATTCAAGGCAGCGGAGGTCTTGTTGCTCAACTTCAGTCGTGGCCCGGTGGTATAAGGGCCATAGGAAACGATATCGGTATTCGGCTGATCGATGGTGAAGTTTGCTTTGGAATTCCAAATCAAGAGCGGCCAATACGTTGAATGCAATTCTTCGTCCTGTCCGGTGCGGAGATTATGAAAAGTGCGTGTAATAACCACTTTGGAAGTGTCGTGCTGAACCAACGACGGATTGATCTTCAATGTTACTTTCGGATCCAAGTACCACTGGTCTTTCCAGAGCCGCCACTTGCCTCCGGTTAGCGTGCCGGCAGGATTGTCGGTTTGGAATAGTTTGGAGAAGTCGTAGGTTCTCTCGCTTGGCGTAGAACCCGGTTCGGAAGTCAGTGTTTTGGTACCGAGCGATGGATCGTTTCTTTTGCTTACGGTGATCTGATCTTCCATCGTATAACCCGGCGGCAGTTTGTAGGTTACCTTTTTCACGTAATAAAAATAGCGCGCTTCATTTTCGAACTTACCATTAAGGTAAACCATGGTCGCTTCCCAATCGAATAGCAGATTCGTTTTGGGCATTCTGCTTTCGAATACGACAATAGGATTGCCGCCGTATGTCGATATTGATGAGGGCTTTACTAAATGGGCATTTATGCCATTCACCTGTATATCGTCGCTGCCTTTTCCTTCGGTAAACGGATTGGTCAATGCGTTTTCGCTCACCTTGAAATAGCTTGTCAAGGTAGCATTCGTAATTGTATATATTCCATTCACTCGGATAGCAGGGGTAAAATCGATCCGGATTTCGATATTGTCACCAGGTTTGAATTTGTCCGGATAACGGATCATGAAGTAGTTTTTATTCCCCGTCATGACCGTGTGGTCAACCGTGGCATCATTGGTCTTGTTTGCACCGTTTACTTTTATCTCGACATGGCCGCTGCTAAGGTTCGGGATAAATCCGTATACCGTATTTCTCGCGACGGCCGCCGTACCGTCTATCGGCAGATAAAGGTATTCGTAACGATCCGGATCTCCCGGCGAGCCTTCTACTTTTCCCCTCCAATGGAATGAACCTTCGTCTTCGCTGGCAAAGCGTTTGTGGTTGACATCCGCCTCGGGCAGTTTCTGAGTGCCGTTATCAGGGTTACCGTCATTATCGGTATCTTTATATCCAACGGAATTCTCGTGACGCTTGAGGTAGAACGTATCAAGGGCGATGCCCTCACTCTTGCAGATATGACTGACCCCCTGCTTCAGGTATCCTACTTTCGTCAGGGTTGTACTGCCCCATAGTTGGTCGGTCGTATAATAAATGGTATCCGAACGATTCGTTAATGGTGCGACACAAGCAGGCGACTTGAAGGTAACATGCAGATATCCTCGAGTTGCGCCCGAAATGCTTGCGCTTGATGTTATCTTGAAAGAACGCTTGCTAGACGAATGAGAGGTCGGAGTAAAAGTTACGGTGGCAGGGAAAGAGCCTGTCCCATTTTCATTGAGCGTTATTTTTAAGTCTTCGATACTCAGCCACGCCGGCGCTGTTACGGTAAACACGGAAGGAGCTGCATCGATCTGGCCTAATGTGATCGGTACCGTTCGTTTAAAGGTTTGTTCCCCTTTACATGTCTGACTGTTTATGCTTACCTGATTGGTAAACATAGGGAGAATTACTTTCGGTAACGTTTCTGTTTTTATCTTTCCTGTATTCTTTGAACAAAAGCCTTCTATGGAATGTATGAAGACTTCCAAGCTATGACAGTCTGGAGTACCGTAACCGGTCCACCGGAACCTTTCGTTTGTCGGCTCCTCGAATACATTGCCGTTGTGAGTGGCTACATAGAGGGTCACGGTCTGACCGGCCGGAATCATCTCATAGACTTCCATGTTGATGAAATTATCGATCATACCCGTAAACGACGATTTTAATTTTCTGTCGTTAAAGCCGTAGGTGTAACGTTTAAGGGGAGAGATTTTTTTTAAAGGACCGTTGCCATTCTGGACGAATATTTTGGATGTGTCGATGCAGCCGTAATAACTAAGGCCCCCATTAATTCTACAATCCACGGAGAACTTGCGGATAGCGGCGGTACTGCTGTTGGTAAACACTGTTCTGACCCATGTAAGCGAGCCGTCTTTAGGGACGTCTTTAGGGGCTATAGGTGCTGCGCTGCTGTTGTTTGCGGCTACGTACTGACAGCTGGTAGCCGAAAATGCCGGTGTGGAGCCCGATCCGCCCATCGCAAGCATGATCTGTTGCTCGGACGAAGTATGGCATGCGGCGCCGTTATGTGGAAAGCGTGCCGTGGCGGAAATCTTCTGGTAGCCGCAGATGACAGGCGTACCTACAGCCTTGAAAGTGATCTGTTTGCTGTTAGTGTTGTCGATCATGCTGCCTCCCATAGTTGCAGGTGAAGCGAAAGTAAGCGTGTAGGTACGTTTCCCGTCGGGCAGGTTCGTTTCGGTGGGGGTCAGTGGGCTGCCGTTGAGCTTAAACTCGGAAAGTGTGACTTCCGATGTACTGACGGTGTATGTCACTTGTGCCGACGATGCTTTGTCGGCTGATGCTGTCCTCAAATACGTAGTGACAGTCTTGGGTGTCGTTGGGATACCGTTGAAATTGATATTGTCGCCGCCTGCCGGCAAGCCGATCTGCAGAACAGGCCGTGCAGCATTGGCTGTAAGATTAGCGCTCACCTTGGAATCCGTACCGCTCAACACTTTTACCGTGAATTGAACAACACCGGGTGTAATACAGCCAGTCGCTTTTACATCGACCTGTACTTCCACTTCGTGATCTTTCGGTATGGCTCCGTTAAAACTCAGCGTGACCGTCTGCCCGGCCTGCGTTTTAGTGATTCCGATGCCGCCTATGGTCACTTGAGGATTCTCTACTTCGACATCGTTCGGCAATTGAAGCTGTACCTTGGCGTCGGTCAGGGGTCCCCCCTGTGGAGTAAACCGATAGGCGATGGTAAGCGGTTCACCGTAGGCTACCAATCGGTTTCCGCCGGTGAATTTCGGATAGCCGTCAGCTACTCTGACAGTCGTTTGCGCCTGTGCCGCCTCTATTGTGCTGACTAAGCAGAAGAAAATGAGGAGTCCTCGGAGCAAGGTCAGTAAATGACGGGAATAATTCCATCTGTACTTTCTTTTCATTTTTTTTGTTGTTATAAAGAATTAATATAGAAAAAGTATTGTTCGCAGGTATGATCGTCACAGATTATGGGGTGACGGAGACAGGAAAATATTATATAGAGGCTCTTTCGTTTCTGTTATACTCAATGGGGAAAGAACATTCCAATGATATAGATTCATTTTTGCTATAATATTGAATTACGGCGCAAAAATAAATGATTTTTTTAAAACAACAATTCTTTGATAAAAAAACACAAAGAGAAAAACGAATGATGCGTTTATGGTTATGCGTTGTTCAATAATTCTATCAATGGGTATTGGTTATCTCAAACGATTTTTTTGTCGGACAAATAATATAACCCCGATGATGTTTGCAAATTTTGGTTTTTATATGCGTATCTTTGTCTCCCGTTTGTCAGGGAATCTCCGAAAAGAAAAGGAAAAATAGAGGAGAACCATTGAGTACCGTGATTGTTATATAAATTGTTATATAAAATGTAGATAGATTGGATTGAAAATTTAAAAGATGGTTGTTATGAAAAAGATTTTTGTACTTGCGGTTTCGATAGCCGCTTTAACCGGGTGTAACCGGGGCGGACAAAAGGCCGGTTACGTGATTGAGGGACGGATTGCCGAGACGCGTACGGACGTGGAAGGGCGATACGTCTATCTGAGTTCTTTCGGGAAAGAAGGAGGGGTGATTGACAGTGCGCTGATTTCGAAGAATGCGTTTACGTTCGAGGGCGCTGCAACGAATGGACAGCTCTGTAAACTTTCTTTTGAAGAAGAGGAGGCGGCACGACCGGGCGAATCGTCGGCATTCTCGACTTTTTTCATTTTGCAGGATGGAAAAATGCAAGCCGTGCTTGATACGTTTTCGTATGTGACGGGGACGCCGGAAAATGATGCGTTCAAGACTGTACGCGAGTCGATTGCGACCGCACGCAAAGGGTATGCCGACTTGGTGAAAGCCATCCGGGCAGGCGATCGGGAAGCGGAAAAGAAGGCGTATCAGATTGATATGGACGTGTTGAATGCCGTGAAAGCGTATATCGAGGCGAATCCGACAAAGCTGTCGGCAGCCAAGCTGTTGCACGAATTTCGCTACTATATTGATGAAGGGGAACAGGAAGCCATCTTCGCCAAAGCCGATTCGACGTTTATGAGTCTTCCCGGTATCGGCCCGATGGTCGCTCACCTTGAAGTGCTGAAAAGTGTTGCTCCGGGGAAGACATTCGTCGACTTCGAGATGCCCGATCCGAAAGGAAAAATGCGTAAGTTGTCCGATTACGTCGGACAAGGTAAGAAGATCGTGCTGATCGATTTCTGGGCCTCGTGGTGTGGACCGTGCATGCATGAGATGCCGAACCTGACGGCAACGTACAAGACGTATCGCAAGAAAGGGTTCGAGATTGTCGGCATTTCGCTCGACAAGGAGGAAGAGGCTTGGTTGAAAACGATCAAAGAAAAGAAGATGGACTGGATTCATCTCTCCGACCTGAAAGGCTGGAAGTCCGGCGGTGCGGCACTTTACGGTGTGAACAGCATCCCGTGCACCGTCCTCGTCGACAGGGACGGCACGATTCTGGCACGCAACCTGATGGGCGACGAGTTAAATAAGAAGCTCGAAGAACTGTTTGCTAAGAAATAAGATCGGATAGGAGGGAGGAATAGCTCCTCCTTTCTTTCCGTCGGAGGTGGGCGCTTTGTGTGTTTATTCCGTCAGCGCTTTCCAAAGCGGTTCGTCCGGTACGGGCGCGACGATATTAATCGGTCGTTTCGATACCGGATGAACAAACGATACGCGACGGGCGTGCAGGCTGATTCCCCCGTCGGGATTGGAGCGACCGGCGCCATATTTGAGGTCTCCCCGGATGGAGCAACCGATGGCCGCAAGCTGGCAGCGGATCTGATGATGCCGGCCCGTTTGCAGGTCGATTTCGAGGAGGTAATAATTTTCGGATTGCGCGAGGAGGCGGTAATGTAATACGGCTTTTCGCGCATCCCGTTTTTGTGACGGAGTACAAACGTAGCTTTTGTTCTGTTTCTCATTGCGTACGAGCCAGTGTGTCAACTCTTGCTCTACTTCGGGCGGACGATTGCGTACAATAGCCCAATACGTTTTCTTTATCTCTCCTGTGCGAAATAACTCGTTCATCCGGGCAAGCGCTTTGCTCGTTTTGGCAAAGACGACGACGCCCGTCACCGGACGGTCGAGGCGATGCGTGACACCCACAAACACATTGCCGGGCTTGGCATACTTTTCTTTCAGCCACGTCTTCAGCAGATCGGCCAGCGAGGTATCGCCCGTTTTGTCGCCCTGCACCAGCTCATGACAGTTTTTGTTTACCGCAATCAAATGATTGTCTTCGTAGATGACTTCCATACGTTTCGTTTTTTAGGATTTCATACAGATCATCGGGCCGACGTCATGTGGTCGTCGGATATGTCGCGGCATCTTGTTTCTGATCCGTAGAAAGGTGTCTTTGTTCCGCTGCACGACTACAGAGCGGGCAGCAGATGTTCCCAAATCATGTTCAGTTCGGCTTGCATGTCGCCGATGTGTGCCGTAGTGACGATAACAGCGTCTTTTTCGGGCAGGACGACAATGAACTGTCCGTTGGCGCCGTCAGCACGGAAAGCGTTATGTCGGCATCGCCACATCTGGTAACCATAGCCTTGCAACCAGTCACTGTCTTCGGGTTTAATTTTGAGCGTTTCGCGGCGTGCGCCGGCAGGGAGCGAAGCAATGTGCGAAGTGCTGGCTTCGTCGATCCATGTGGCGGGAAGCAGTTGTCGCCCTTTCCATTGTCCTTTTTGCAGGAGGAGTTGTCCGAGCTTGGCCATATCCTCGGTACGGACGTAGAGCCCCCATCCGCCGCAGTTGATGCCCTGCGGACTTTCATCCCATCTCACCGTGTCGATGCCGAGCGGATCGAAGAGACGCGGGCGGAGGTAATCGACCGTTTTCTCGTCTGTAACTTTCTGCACGATGGCTGCAAGTATATACGTGGCCAGACTGTTGTAAACGAATACCTGGCCCGGCTCATGCGCGAGCGGAGCGGCCAGAAATTCGGCAACCCAGTCTTTGTCACGATGCTGACGGATGTTGGATGTCGGATCGGTATCGTGTCCGCACGACATGGTGAGCAGGTGGCGTATTTCCATCTTCTTCAGCTTTTCGTCTACGTTTGCCGGTAGTTTATCGGGGAAGAAATCGACGACTTTGTCGGTCGTCCGGATACGCCCTTCGGCCACGGCAAAGCCTACGGCCATCGAAGTAAACGTTTTGCTGACGGAGTTGAGGATGTGCAGCTGATTCGGAGCATGATCGCCTAACCAATGTTCGGCAATTACTTCGCCATGCTGCACGACCATGACACTGTGCAAATCGTGGCCGGCCGAACGGACGGCTTCCAGATAGCGCGCGATGACGGGGTCTATCTTCCGTGCGGCGTCTCTGTTACGCGGCAACGGATCAATGTGTTCGAGCTTACCGGAGGTAGCCATGCCGCTGCTTTCTGCGGGCGCGGAATACCGTGCATTCATCGGTACGCAGAAAGACAGCAGGACAAGGCATAACCACCACGTAAGAAAATCGTTTGTCCGTTTCATAATACGGGTTTTGTTCGGGAGAAGGCTTGTGTGCTTCGCCCTCGTTACATATTCATTCCGCCATCGACCTGAAGTACCTGTCCGGAAACGTACGACGACATGTCGGAAGCAAGGAACACGGCGATGTTGGCTACATCTTCGGGTGTACCTCCGCGGCGCAAGGGAATTTTCTTGATCCATTCTTCGCGGATGTTTTCGGGCAGCGCTGCCGTCATGGCTGTTTCGATAAAGCCCGGAGCGATGGCGTTGGCGCGGATGCCTTTCGGTCCCATCTCCTGTGCGATGGACTTGGCCATGGCAATCATGCCGGCCTTCGAAGCCGCATAGTTCGCCTGACTGGCATTGCCGTGTACACCTACGACCGAAGCCATGTTGATGATGTTTCCGCTACGCCGGCGCATCATGACGGGCAGACAGGCGTGAATGAAGTTGAACGCCGATTTCAAGTTGACGGCGATGACGGCATCCCATTGTGCTTCGCTCATGCGCAGCATCAGGCCGTCTTTCGTGATGCCTGCGTTGTTGACGAGGATATCCACACCGCCGAAGTCCTTCACAATCTCTTCGACCACCTGATGCGTTTCGTCAAAGTTCGCCGCATTCGAGGCATATCCTTTCACTTTCACGCCAAAGGCCGCGATTTCTTTTTCCGTCGCCTGTGCGTTCTCGTCGATCGCCAGATCGGTAAATGCAATGTTTGCTCCTTCCGAAGCAAATTTCAGGGCAATCGCTTTTCCGATACCTCGTGCAGCGCCTGTCACCAGGGCTGTCTTTCCTTCCAGTAGTTTCATTTTTATTGAATTTTTAAAGGTTTATAATTCGTAAAGTCTTTATAGTGTATTAATTATATACGGATGAGACAGGCACCGGCCGAATATCCGCCGCCGAAAACACTGATGCACACAAGGTCATTCTTCTTGAACCGGTCGATATGCTGGGCGAAGACGAGCGCACAACTGGCCGAGCCGGTATTGCCCAGTCCTTCGATGTTACTCAGGATTTTTTCGTCGGGTATGCGGAGGTTGTTTGCGATGTTTTTCAAGATGCGCAGATTAGCCTGATGTCCGATGAAGTAGCTGAGATCGTCGAACGTATAGCCTCTCTTTTCCAGCAGGCGTTTGGCATTTTTAGGCATGTACGTGCACGCCTGTATGAAGACGTCTTTGCCTTCGGGCATACGGATTCCCCCGTCGCGCGGACGCAGCTGGATGCCTTCAGGGCCTTTCCCGAGCGTACCGAGCGCCTCGGTGTAAATCTCCAGCACTTCGTAGTCCTTTTCATGTACGCGTTCGTTCGAAATAAAGAAAGCCACGGCCGTGTCGCCCCAAAGGTGGCCGGCCTTCGGATCGTCCTCATTACTGTATGCCGAATTTTTATCTCCTCCGATAATCAGTGCTTTGCGTGCCTTCCCACAAGCAAAATATCCTTCGATGATCTCAAGCGCGTTCACGAACGACGAACAGGCCGACGAGATGGTGAATGCTTTGGCATTCTCAATTCCATAGGCGTGCTGTACGACATGAGCGGCTGTGCCGACGGTGTCGTACGGTGAATACGTGGCAGCCACGATGAGGTCTACGTCTTTAATATCGTATGGGAGCCAAGGCAAGGCGTTTCGTACGGCTTCGAGCCCCATCGTATTGATGTTCTCGTTGGCTTGCGCCCGCGCTCGTGTTTTTATGCCGGTGCGCTGCACAATCCAGTCGTCCGTCAGTCCTGCTCTTTCCGTATAAAATGAATTGGGAATCCGTTGTTCAGGAAGATAAAATCCTGTAGCGTTAATATACATTGTTCTTGATTTTAATACCATTGAAGATGAGATTCATCATGTTCTGCCGCTCAATGATCCGGTCTCTTTCCGAGTCGCTGAGATGTCCGCGGATGTAGGGAACCTCCAGTCCTTTCAGTGCATGATGGATAATCAGCGCCGTCACCCGGATGTCGGGTACATGGAAGATACCTGTTTTGACACCTTCTTCCAGAATGTTACAGATGATCTCCGTTTCGCGCTGATCAAATTTTTTACGGGCTTTCTCGACCCGCCAAATATCGCGGAAGAACGTAGCCCGCAATGTTCCGTTACGGAATACGATCGTCTTGACCGCATCTAACCGCATATATATGAAAGAAATCAGTTTCTCGTCGGCCGGTAGTTGTTTCGCGGCGACTTCAAGCAGCATCTCGAGCAGCTTGTTAAGCTCCGCTTCCACGACTGCCGAAAAGATATCGTCTTTGTTCTTGAAGTAGGTATATAGCGTGCGTCTTCCCTTTTGCGAAGCTTGTGCAATGTCGTTCATTGTCGTATGATGATACCCCATGCGAGCAAAGAGTTGACGAGCGACATCAACTAAGGTATCACGCGTTTTGGAGACGGTTATGGACATAAACTGCACACTTCTGTTGAATTTGTGCGCAAAAATAGATAAAAAAGTTGCAATTTACGAATGTACAGGAAAAAAAACGAAATATTTTGTTTTTTCAAAACGATGTTGTATCTTTGCAGCCTCAAACAAAAAATTGAGGCTATATCGCGGAGTGGAGCAGTGGTAGCTCGTTGGGCTCATAACCCAAAGGTCGTAAGTTCGAATCTTGCCTCCGCAACTATTCCAAAGGCGGACTTCCGAATATCGGAATCCGCCTTTTCTAATAGATTGACTGGCCTGTTTTTTTTTGAAGAAATTCTATCCAATCCATCGTTAAAATGTGAGGGAGTAGGGGGGGGGCTATTTCTTTAGTTTCGCATAAAAGATATAGTTGTTATCGCTCTCACGAATATCGTTGCGAATCTCCTGTAAACGTTTACGTGCTTTTTCTTTTAACGATGTGTTGTTTTTAAG
This sequence comes from Tannerella forsythia, assembly GCF_001006485.1. GTDB lineage: Bacteria > Bacteroidota > Bacteroidia > Bacteroidales > Tannerellaceae > Tannerella > Tannerella forsythia. The sequence goes on along the minus strand of NZ_JUET01000010.1, from coordinate 10,139 downwards.
CTGCGCATCCAATTGGTCGATTAAATCGCCCGGATCCACATTCCATACATAATATCCGTTATAAAACGTAGGCCATTCCAGAGGTATATCGCCTAAATAGTCGTTGTGTATTTTGTAGAATGCGCCTTTCAGCGTGTGCTTATCGACGATAAATTTGGCAGGATACATCCTGCGTCCATGCCACGGCAGGAGCACCGGCGAAGGGCAACATGAAAACCGAGATTTTAGACGCGCCGGCATCAACAAAGATTTTGCCTTTCGGCACACGGTATCTCAACGGGATAGGGTTGAGCGGTTCACCCTGCAAGTTAAAACGTAATACCTTGTCGCTTTGCCACGGGAGGAGGAATATCTGCCCGCTCTGCTCGTCCAGCCATTCGTCATACACATTCTGATACTCGTTCGGCCCCTGTCCGAATGCTCCGATCGCGGTGATAAACTTGCCGCTTTTGTCGAATAGTTTGAACGGATTGTTACGGTTGTTACGCACCAAAATATAATGTTTGCTCACGAATGTTGCTCCACCGCCTACCAATGCTTCGTCACGGTTATCAAGCTTGACCAGCTGTAACTCTTCCGCAAAGAGGCTCAGCGGCAGATCGACCGTATCTTTGAGCTTCGTCAGATCGCACGAAATCACTTCGGAGTCGCCGACTTTCACTTTTTCAGCGACCACATCCATGTCATTCAATCCGGTTGCTTTTTCGTTTTTGCATCCCGGTAACATCATTCCGCCACATAGCAGAAAAGCCATAAGAAAATGTTTCTTGTCCATACTTTCATTTTAATATACCGCCGAGTCATACGCCGAGGTAGAGAAGAAAAACATCGCTTTGGTGTACAAGGCATCGAACAGTGCGGTAGAATTGTTTGTCTCTCGATAATAGGCAATCGCAAGACTGACGAGCGAGTCCGAAGGAATCCGGTTCCCCGTCATCAGCATCGTACGGGTAAGCAACAGTCCGTACTTTGCATAGTCGGGTCTCTTGAAGTTTCCACTGTTATTGACGGCTTGCAGTTTTGTCAAGGCATCTGCGGGCAACGAGTCCGATAACATTCCCGCCTCATGCAGCAGTTGTTGGTCATGATATGCGCCTCCGCATGAAAAAAGGAGGAGCTGCATGATGACGGGAATGTATGGTATGACAAATGGATGTCTCAAACTCATGAAATCCGTTACAAAGATCACTAAAAAGTACGCGATGTTCCTGTTTTATTCAAGACTAAACCGAACCGTTTGGACGTCGGCGCTGTTACGGCCGATCATCAGTTCGAACTCGCCCGGTTCGTACACATAGTCGAGGTCGGCGTTATAAAAGCGGAGATCGTCCGTCGTGACATCGAACGATACGGTCTTCGTTTCGCCGCGTTTCAGACTGATTCGCCGGAATCCTTTCAGTTCTTTGACCGGCCGCGAGACACTGCCTGCCACATCGCGGATATAGAGTTGTACCACCTCGTCGGCGTCGTATGCCCCCGTGTTCGTTACATCGACTGCAGCCGTGATTTTGCCGCCTTCGTGCAGCGTATGACGGTCGAGCCGCACTTCACCGTATGAGAAAGTCGTGTACGAGAGTCCGTAGCCGAACGGGAAAAGCGGATCGTTGTCTACATCGAGGAAATTGCTGCGGAATTTGGAGAACCATTGGCGTTCGGGACGTCCGGTATTCAAGTGATTGTAGTAGAGGGGGAGCTGTCCGGTGCTTTTAGGCATGGAGGTGACTAACCGTCCGCCCGGCACCCGGTCGCCGAACAGCACGTCGCAGATGGCGTCGCCTGCTTCGCTTCCTCCGAACCATACGTTAAGAATGGCCGGGATATGTTCGTTCTCCCACGTCATCACCGTGCTGCGGCCCGAGAAATACACGAGTACGATCGGTTTTCCGGTCTTTTCTAAGGCGGCCAGCAGATCGCGCTGGGCGTCGGGCAAGGTGAGGTCGCTTCGGCTGCTGCATTCGCCGCTCATCCCCGACGATTCGCCTACAGCGGCTACGATCACATCGGCACCGGCAGCTGCTTCGAGCGCCTCATGCAGGATTGCTTCCGCCGGACGCCCGTCTCTTTCCGGGCCTCCGAAAGCCTTCGCGTTTTTCTCCAGTCCGGCATTGTGCATCAGGTTCGACCCTTTGGCGTATACGACCTCCGCCTTCGTGCCTGCGGCGTCTTTCATTGCCTCGTAGAGTGACTTGTATCCTTCGGGACGGGCGGCGACACTCCACGTTCCGGGCATATCGAAGCGACTGTCGGCCATCGGGCCTACCAGCGCGATACGTCCGCTGCGTGAAAGCGGTAATATTCCGCCGTCGTTTTTGAGCAGTACAAACGTTTGCGCTGCTATGCGACGGGCTTCGGCCCGATGCGCCGAGGTGAAGATTTCCTTTTCGGCCCGACGGGCATCCAGATAACGGTAAGGATCGTCGAACAGTCCCAGTCTGTACTTGGCCTCCAATATCCGCCGGCAGGCACGATCGATTGCTTCGAGTGTCACTGTCCCTTCGTTGAGCGATGCTTCGAGTGTACCGGCAAATCCGTCGGAGACCATATCCATGTCTGTGCCGGCACGAAGTGCGAGCGCGGAGGCTTGTTTCAGATCGCCCATGCCGTGCTCGGTCATCTCCGCAATGGCCGTATAATCCGTCACGACAAAGCCTTTGAAGCCCCATATATTGCGCAGCACATCGGTCAGCAGCCACTTGTTGCCTGTTGCGGGGATACCGTCGACGACGTTGAACGAAGTCATCACCGATCCGGCTCCGGCGTCGATGGCTGCCTTATACGGCGGGAAGTAATCGTTGAACATGGTGCGCCGGCTCATGTCGACCGTATTATAATCGCGTCCGGCTTCCGAGGCTCCGTAAAGAGCGAAGTGCTTCACGCATGCCATGAGGGTGTTCCCGGCAAATAAATCATGCCCCTGATACCCTTCGACCATTGCCCGGGCGATCTGTGCGCCCAGATACGGGTCTTCGCCGGCTCCTTCGGCCATCCGTCCCCAACGGCCATCCCGACAGAGATCAACCATCGGACTGAACGTCCAGCAGATGCCGTCGGCCGAAGCCTCCACAGCCGCGATACGCGCCGACTGTTTCACGGCGTCCATGTCCCAGCTGCATGCCAACGCAAGAGGAATCGGGAAAACGGTTTCATAGCCGTGAATCACATCCATTCCAAAGAGAAGCGGTATCTTCAAACGGCTTTTTTCTACGGCAATCTCTTGCAGGGTACGGATATTCGCAACCCCTTTCAGATTGAAGAGCCCACCGACCTCGCCACGTGCAATCTTCGCCGCAATATCGCTGCTCTTAGCTTCACCCGTGACGATATTTCCCGATACAGGCAGATTCAACTGACCGATCTTCTCCTGCAGCGTCATTCGGCTCATCAGCTCGTCGATAAACCGGTCCATCTTCGAGGCTTCTTGGCCTGCAACCGTCGCAGATACGAACCAGCACCCCGCTAATATGAAGCTCACCATATGATTCTTCATAGATTCTGTTTATTAAATAAATTAATGTAAATTCGATGTGAAAAAGAATTATTCTCCGGCTTCTCGCTTGGCTTCCTTTACCATCTTTTCGTTTGCACTGATCATGATTTCGACACGGCGATTCTGTGCGCGTCCTCCGACAGTCGTATTATCGGCTACCGGCTGATGAATACCTTTGCCTTCGTACATCATTCGTTTCGTGCTGACTCCCTGCTCTACCAGATAATCGTATACGCTCTTTGCACGTCGTTCGGAAAGCGTCTGATTGTAATCCACCTTTCCCGTGTTGTCCGTATGACCTACGATGCGGAGGTTCGTGTCGAGGTTTCTCTCCAGATTCGTAGCTAAGTTACGCAGTGCGGACTTCGAAGCTTCGCTAACGGTGCTTGAGTTCGTTGCAAACAGGATGCCTGAGTCGAAAGTTACCTTCAGAGCCGGTGCCTGTCCTTCTTCCTCAACCACTTCCACTTTCGTATCTTCGGGAAGTACTTCCTCCAATTCCTTCTTTTGCTTGTCCATCTTCTTGCCGATGATGGCGCCTGCCGCACCTCCTACCGCCGCACCGATCACAGCGCCCAGCGCCGTATTTCCGGCAATCTTACCGACCCCCGCACCGACTGCCGCACCACCGCCTACACCGATAGCCGTTCCTTTGGCGGTGTTGCTTGCCCCACAACCGGAGAGCAATATCGCTGCACTAAGCATCAGCATCACCCATAGATTTGCTCTTTTCATATTCATTGCAAATGTAATAAATTAATGTTTGTAATGTTCGTTTCTTTCTGCCCTTGTGTCTATATAACAATTTAAATACGCCGCAAGTTACGGAAAAGTCTACTGATCCGCAAAATAATTTCAAAAGAGGAGGGTTGGATTTACTCAACCGGCAAATACTTGACGAATTTATGGAGAAATTGCCCGCTTTTGTCATTCAGAGCGAAGCGAAGAATCTCTTTTCCTTTACCCCGCGAGATTCCTCACGGTGTTCGGAATGACAAATTAATGGTTAATTGTCAATGGTTAATTGTTATAGGAAAACGAAAAGTCCTTCGGGTATTCATTTTTCATTTTTCACTTTTCACTTTTCGTTCGTTTATGTGTATTTGCGTCCATTCGCGTCATTTGCGAAATTTGCGTTCGGATATTTGTCATTCAGAGCGAAGCGAAGAATCTCTTTCCTTTTCCGGGGCGGGATTCCTCACTGTGTTCGGAATGACAAATTAATGGTTAATTGTCAATGGTTAATTGTTATAGGAAAACGAAAAGTCCTTCGGGTATTCACTTTTCACTTTTCACTTTTCACTTTTCGTTCGTTTATGTGTATTTGCGTCCATTCGCGTTCATTTGCGAAATTTGCGTTCGGATAACCCGGCATAACCATTGACCATTAACAACTGAATTACGTCAGGCTTTCAGCCCTCCGCCGAGGGGGGGGCTGTTTTCCCAACGCTTCGCTTCGCTGCACATTGGGCTGAATTAATGCGCCCTTTCAGGGCTGTTACAGCCGTCAGCAAACAATTCAACAACTAAACAACTAAACACCTCAACAATTCAACACCCAAACCCCTAAACACCTAAACAATTCAACAATTCAACAACTAAACATCTAAACACCTAAACAACTCAACAACTCAACAATTCAACAATTCAACAATTCAACAACTAAACAATTCAACAGCTCAACAGCTCAACACCTCAACACCTCAACACCTCAACAATTCAACAGCTCAACAACTAAACAGCTCAACAATTCAATAACTCAACACCTCAACACCTCAACGTCCCGAAAGGGTTAGACCGCCCGAGGCCCAAGGGACGAACGCCGAGGCGTTCGGTCTTTTCTGCTTTCTGGGCGTTTATTCCTGCAATACCGCAGAAGAGAAACAGAAGAATAGAATATACCTTTTTTATTTGTTTTTACAAAATATAACTCATGTAAAGTTACAATTTATGGTATAAATTTAAGAACTCTGCCCCGGGAACCCCGGTTTCCGCGGCAGAGATGTGTTTAATTTTTGAAATGCAATTCACCGCCGTCGAATCCGACTACGACCGGACGCTCGCGATCGATCTTGCCGCCAAGGATTTCTTTCGACAGCTCGTTGAGCACGAGGTCTTGGATTACCCGTTTGACGGGGCGCGCACCGAACTGCGGGTCGTACCCTCTCTCGGCCAGATATGTCACGGCTTCGTCGGTAAATTGCAGGGTGATGCCGTTTGCGGCCAGCATTTTCCGTACATTTTCCAGCTGCAGATCGACGATCTGGCGGATTTCCGACTCGTCCAGAGGCGTGAACATGATGATCTCGTCGATACGGTTCAAGAACTCGGGACGGATGCTTTTCTTCAGCAAATCGAGTACCTGCGTCTTCGTCGCGGCAATTACCTGCGGACGGTTGGCAGCCGTCATCCGCTCGAAATTTTCACGTATCAGCGCCGAGCCCATATTGCTCGTCATGATGATGATCGTGTTCTTGAAGTTCACGGTTCGTCCCTTGTTGTCGGTCAGTCGGCCATCGTCGAGTACTTGAAGCAACACATTGAACACGTCCGGGTGCGCCTTCTCGATCTCGTCGAAGAGCACAACCGAGTACGGTTTGCGCCGGATGGCTTCGGTCAGTTGTCCGCCTTCGTCGTAGCCGACGTATCCCGGAGGCGCTCCGACCAGCCGGGTGGCGCTGAATTTTTCCTGATATTCGCTCATGTCGATGCGGGTCATCATGTTCTCGTCGTCGAACAGATACTCGGCCAGCGCTTTGGCTAACTCGGTTTTCCCGACTCCTGTGGTACCGAGAAAGATAAACGAGCCGATGGGGCGTTTCGGGTCTTGCAGCCCTGCCCGGCTGCGACGCACGGCGTCGGCAATGGCACGGATCGCTTCCTCCTGCCCGACGACACGCCGGTGCAGCTCGTCTTCGAGGTGCAGCAGTTTGTCGCGCTCGCTCTGCATCATCTTGCTGACGGGGATGCCCGTCCAGCGCGACACAACGTCGGCGATATCCTCGTTGTCGACCTCCTCCTTAATCATTGCCGCGCTTCCCTGCATCTCATGGAGCTGAGTCTGGATGGCTGCGTTCTCCTCCTCCCTGGCTTTGATCTTTCCGTAACGTATCTCGGCCACCTTACCGTAATCGCCCTCGCGCTCGGCACGCTCGGCCTCATATTTCAGCGACTCGACGTCGATCTTGTTCTGCTGAATCCGGTCGATCAGATTCTTTTCGCTTTGCCAGCGAGCCAGTTGCTTTTTCTCGTCTTCCTTCAGGTCGGCGATTTCTTTGCTTAATTGCTCGAGCTTGGCTTTGTCGTCTTCGCGTTTGATGGCTTCGCGCTCAATTTCGAGCTGAGCGATGCGACGCGATACTTCGTCGAGCGACTCGGGTACGGAATCGACCTGCATCCGCAAACGTGCCGCCGCTTCGTCCATCAGGTCGATCGCCTTGTCCGGCAGAAAACGGTCGGTGATATAACGGCTCGAAAGCTGCACGGCAGCAATGATCGCATCGTCCTTGATGCGTATCTTGTGATGATTCTCGTATTTCTCCTTCAGGCCTCGTAAGATCGAGATCGTGTCGGCCTCGTCCGGCTCGTCGACCGTCACTGTTTGGAAACGACGTTCTAACGCTTTGTCTTTCTCGAAATATTTCTGGTACTCGTCGAGTGTCGTCGCACCGATCGCACGCAGTTCTCCGCGTGCCAACGCCGGTTTGAGGATATTGGCCGCGTCCATCGCGCCTTCGCTTTTTCCGGCACCGACCAGCGTGTGAATCTCGTCGATAAACAGAATAATCTGTCCGTCCGACCGGCTGACTTCGTTGACTACCGCTTTCAGACGCTCTTCAAATTCTCCCTTGTATTTCGCTCCTGCAATCAGAGCGCCCATGTCGAGCGAAAAGATTTGTTTGCTCTTCAGGTTCTCCGGCACGTCGCCCCGCACAATACGGTGTGCCAATCCCTCGGCGATCGCCGTCTTACCGACTCCCGGCTCACCGATCAGAATCGGATTGTTTTTCGTTCGGCGACTCAGTATCTGTAACACGCGGCGAATCTCTTCATCGCGCCCGATCACCGGATCGAGCTTGCCCGACCGTGCCCGTTCGTTGAGGTTGATGGCGTATTTGCTCAGCGAATCGTAGGTGTCTTCGGCCGATTGACTCGTCACTTTGTTGCCTTTCCTTAACTCTTCGATAGCGGCACGCAGCTCTTTCTCGGTCATGCCGGCGTCTTTGAGCATCTGCGATGCGTCGCTTTGTTCCGTAAGCAGCGCCAATACGATATGTTCGAGCGAAACATACTGGTCGCCCATCTTCCCGCAGTAATCGATGGCTTTTTGCAGTACCGCGTTGGCTTCACGACTCAGGTAAGGCTCGCCTCCCGTTACTTTCGGATACGACTCGAGTTTGCGGTCTAACAGCTGATTTAAGCCCGCGGCGTGAATGCCCAGCTTCTGAAACAGAAACTGCATCATACTTTCTCCTGTCAGAATAACGGCTTTTAACAGGTCTGTGGCTTCGATACTTTGCCGGTTCTGCATCCTGACCAACTCGACCGCCTTTTGCACCGCTTCCTGTGATTTGATTGTAAAATTATTCAGATTCATTTGTTTTTCCTCCTTCTTTTTTGTTTTTCGACTGTTTATCTTGTCGTCTTCAAACAAACGACAAATAAAATGCCACTGGTAAGAATATGACAAAATGGCGGTTGTTGGCCGGTAAACCGATAATGATTTGACAGGAGGAAGAATTCGCAATCTGCCCGTATGTATTTTTACTCGTTGGGTACATCATTTTCGATTTTATGATACCTTTGTTGTCCGAAAATCATGATCAAGAAATGAGAATATTACATATCGAGACATCGACTAAGGTTTGTTCCGTCGCTTTATCCGAAGGAGGGGGAATCGTTTTTGAGAAAGTATCGTTTGAAGGGCCTTCGCATGCGTCTTTGGCAGGTCTGTTTGTCGAAGAAGCCCTGCTCATGGCAAAGGGAGCGCTTGATGCGGTAGCCGTCAGCGCCGGTCCGGGTTCTTACACCGGATTGCGCATTGGCATTTCGTTGGCCAAAGGATTATGTGTGGGAGCAGGTGTTCCCCTGATTGCCGTGCCGACCCTGGAGTTGCTCGCTTCGGAAGCCATCCGAAAACACGGAGACACCGATTGCCTGTATTGCGCTATGATGGACGCCCGACGAATGGAAGTCTATTCGGCGCTTTACAATGCCCGTTTACAACTTGTGCGGGAAACAAGGGCAGAGATCATTACACCCGAAAGTTACGCCTCATGGCGGGAGACGCGACGCATCTGCTTCTTTGGCGATGGTGCGACGAAGTGCCAGCCCGTTCTTACATCGGAAAATACGGTCTTTCTTGACGAGATTTATCCATTGGCTGCAGCGATGGTGCCACTGGCCGAGGAGGCTTTCCTTGAGAAGAGATTGGTCGACACGGCGTATTTTGAACCGCTTTACCTGAAAGAATTTATCGCAACACCCCCTAAGAACAAAGTACTTGGGAAATGAGATTTTTTTATTCATTTGTCTTTTTGTTGTTAAGTTATTGTTCTCTCTATGCGCAGCAGCCTTCGGGAAGGGAGGGCGCGTTGAGCCGTATCGACAGTTTCCGAACGGTCCTCAGGGAGAGGATCGAGGCGACACGAACGAATTATAATGCCGACAGTGTGCGTGCGATGATTGAAAATGGCCCGTATTTCGGGGTGTTTAAGGATAATTATTTTATCGGTGGCATCCCTGTCGGTCAGAAGATTAAAGCAGATAACTCGAATGTGAAATTTCAAATCAGCGTGATCCAGCGTCTGACCAAAAGCAAATTGCCGTTCGACACTTATTTGTTTCTTCAGTTTACGCAAAAGACGGTTTGGAATGTATTGGAAGAATCTCTGCCGATACGTGATATGAACTTCAATCCAGGCATTGGAATCGGACACCTGATTGTTTATCAGAATAGATATATCGGAAAGGCTTTTTTGATGCTTGAACACGAATCGAACGGAAAAGATCGAGAAGCCTCGCGTAGCTGGAACAAAGTATCGCTTAGCGGAAGTTTGATGGCCAGTCCGCATGTGGAATTACAGCTCAAAGCCTGGATACCGATTATCGATGGTGAGAACAACCGGGATATTCTCCGATATAACGGTTTGGGACACTTCGGACTCAGTTACCGTACAAGTAACCGACGGATTCAAGCCGGAATACTTGCTACGTGGCGTAACAAATCCTTTAGCTTCAATACGCAATGGGAACTTAGCTATAAATTGCATAAGAATGAAAACCAGTATCTGTTTCTCCAGTATTATAACGGATACGGTGAGAATCTGCTGGATTACGACAGATTCAAAAGCGTCGTTCGTCTCGGCATGGTAATCAAGCCGCAAGACTTTAGCATTTTCTGATATCCTCTCGACATATAATTATATGAATATCCGTATATTTGCCCAGAAATAATTATCTTTGCAAAAAAATAAGGCAATGACACTGATCGATTTTTTATCTCACTTTCCGGACGAAGAAAGTTGCAAGCAAAAGTTTAAGGCATATCGCGACCAAGTAGGAGTTGTTTGTTCCAAATGCGGAGGCACGGATCATTATTGGAAAAAAGACAAGGAGCAATATGAATGCAAACACTGCAAAACGCGCACCA
>NZ_JUET01000009.1 GCF_001006485.1 Tannerella forsythia | reverse complement strand
AGCCGTGCCTTCAGCAATAATCCTTCCTTCTGACAGAACACAGGCGTAGTCTGCGATGGATAATACTTCATTCACATCATGTGACACCGCCACGCTGGTTAAATTAAGGCTGTCATTTAGTTTGCGTATGAGCTCAATCAACACTCCCATCGTAATCGGATCCTGTCCAACAAAAGGCTCGTCATAAAAAATCATGTCAGGATCCAATGCAATGGCTCTTGCCAAGGCAACCCGTCGAGCCATGCCACCAGACAATTCTGAAACTTTTAATGCCTGCGCACCTCTTAATCCAACAGCTTGTAGTTTCATCAACACCAAAGGACGAATAATTTCTTCCGGAAGCTTTGTATGTTCGCGAACCGGAAAGGCCACATTATCAAAGACATTTAA
>NZ_JUET01000008.1 GCF_001006485.1 Tannerella forsythia | reverse complement strand
CTCATTCGTCCGGAACGAGCGCAGCATCCTCATACCGCTCCAGATTTGGATTTCGTAAGCGCTTCTGTCGGTCGAGAGCACGCTTAATCCGCTGACCTCGTCCGTCTCCGTCAGCTGCAAGGTCACTGCATCCGTTGCCGGGTTGGGGGAGAGGGTGAATATCACATTGCGATTGCCTGTCCGAGAGAAGAAAAGAAGAGTCTTTTCTTGACAGCCCCCCTTCACTTTGAATGTAAAAGGGATTCCTCCAGACCCTAAAGGCAATTGTAATAATAACATCTTTTGACTCTCAACATAGTACCAATATAATGGAGGAATACTTCCCGTGAATTCAATTGTTTTCCTGTACATATTATCCAGATAAATTCTTGTCATACATCCTTGATATAAGAAGTTTGCCCCGTCTATCAATTCTCCGGTTATGGATGGATGGTGCACTCCATAAAACGTACATTCTTCTTGTACATATCGTCCTTTTTGGACAGTTGAATTATCTTTGACAATTATCTTTTTAGAGAGTGTTACCATATGAGATGCTCCTTGGTATATTTTTGCCAATATAAAGATATCAGCAGAACAGTTGTAAACATTATACAAGGTACACTGATTTGTCTGAGGAGAATTGTTGGCTATCAAAGGATACGGGTTCCCTGACATAGAAGTACTCCATTGAACGGTGGTTCCCGTGGGCAAATTTGCAATTTTATAAATCGCATTGTCACAAAATTCCGAAGGGCCTGTAATGGAGAAAGAAAGTGGATTCGTTAATTCATTCGCATAAATCTGCATTTCACGTCTGATACCTGTTTGGGTATCGAATAACGATCTCATACGCTCTACTTGTCCCTTTGTAAACAAATTCATACAGGCATCATACGTGTAATCCATATAATTCATAAACATAACCCCGGGTGATGTGTTTGTACAATGATCTGTTTTAGGGAACGAAGGACATCCTTCATTATACCCTCCCTGATTCGGTGTATCTGCAATATTGTCAGTACCAGAGCAACTGCCCCCATCATCTCCCCAAATATGACGTAGGTCTAACCAATGCCCTACTTCATGCGTCGCTGTCCTGCCTTTATCATAGGGAGATTCAGCACTGCCATCTCTCCCGAAGTGTTTGTAGTGAATCACGACTCCATCTGTATTGGGTTTTGTTTGAAATTCAAATGGAAACTGGGCATAGCCTAAAAGATCATCGCCTAAATTACAGACCCAGATATTCAAATAACGTCTTGTATTCCATGCATTATTTCCACCCAAATTTGAGAATTTAACATTGTCCATTTCCATAGAAAAAGTTTCTGTGGAAGTCGATGTTCGGGTAATTCCATTTGTTGTATTCCCGTTAGGATCTCTTCTGGCCAGTTTAAATTCAATATTAGCATTGCCAGCGAGATTAGCGAAAGCTGAAGGAGTGTTTGCCTGATCGGCATTCATTCGGCGAAAATCCTCATTCAATACCTGTATTTGAGAAATAATCTGGGCATCACTGATGTTTTGCGCTGAATTATTGTATACTACATGTACTACAACCGGGATCAGAATTGTGGAAGAAGGCACACTACGAGAATGTAATTTTATTTGATTTTCCCAATCCGTTATCCGCTGGTATTTTAACGGTTCTGTCCGCCGGATTTGTTCCATATTCAACTCAGAACCACATGTCCGTTGTGAATAGCCATTGATCCATAATGCAGAAGCCAATATGGATAAAATTATTTTTTTCATGATCATTTCTTTTTTATAGTTGATAATTTAATAAAGTAAACAGGATCCCGTTTAATCCACGGCTTGATATATTCGCTACAATCAAAGACTTCTCCACTGATTATAACGGGGAGGCCATCTTCTTTGTATTTTTTAGGAATATCACATCCGCGGGGGATAAGATAAAGTCCACGTACAAGCTCTTTATTCTCTATTTCCAAAGCAAAATCATTTCGCCTTTTTATATATCGAAAATGGGCATTTTCATTCTTAAGGGTTACAATCGGAATCTTCTCTTCCACACATTCGCATGAGCAAGAGGCATGGCTTTCTTTCTCACACCCCGCTCCTGCTGTTAGTAAAAGCAGGGTACTTATCCATAAAATAATTTTCTGTTTCATGTTTTTCTGTTTTTTAAGTTTGTACATGTTTTCCGTGTTCCGGATATTTCTTTTACGCTGCGCCTCCGGTGCGGTTTGCGAGGCGCATCGGCTTGTCAGGTGGAGTGTCGGCTGTTATTTCCATAGCCATGCGTTTTTGATGATACTACAAAGTTAGAAACATTTTTTGAGAATATGCAAATATTTTGTCTGTTTTTTGCGTCCTTTGCGTTGTTCTTTGCGAACTTAGCGATAAGATCACCGCAAGGATCGAAAAGGTTACGCAATGCACGCACGTTTGTTCAAGCAAAACATCTCGACCATATAAATAAATCAACATTTTATATCAGGCTTACAGCCCTCCGCAGGAGTGGGTATTCTTTTCCCCCAACGCTTCGCTTCGCCTTCGATTGGGCTGAATTAACGCGCCCCTGCGGAGCTGTTACAGCGGTCAGCCGTCAGTTCCGCATTCCTCCTTGGAAGGGGGGAAGGGGGATGTTCATATCGGCATTATGACGGGTGAACACAGAGGTTTGCCCCTACATGAACTGCCCTTTCCTCTACCCTGTCATTCAGAGCTCCTCCTTTGTCATTCAGAGCACTTTCCTTGTCATTCAGAGCGTCAGCGATGAATCTTTCCTCTTCCTCGCGGGATTCCTCACGGCGTTCGGAATGACAGGGGTACATGTCGTAGAGACGCAAATCATTGCGTCTCTACGGTGCGTACTGCGTTCATTTGCGAAATTTGCGTTCGGACACCGTGTACCCTGTACATAACCATTACCCGAAAGGGCTGCAAACCCGATATATTTCAGCCCCATCCCGCAAGGGTGGGGTAATTGATACCCATACCTTATTCAGAGGGCTGAAAGCCTGACATGATCGTTAGCGGTCAGTTTTCAAGCAGTCAGCTATCATCCAACAATCAAACAACTCAACCATTCAACAGCTCAACGCCCGAAGGGCATCACTTTTCACTTTTCATTTTTCGTTTTTCACTTCTTAATCAATTTCTGCGTGTACGTCTGTCCGTTTTTGACCACGCGCACGAAGTACAGTCCTGCCGGCAGTCCGGCCATCGGGATTTGGAACGTCGGCTCATTCGTCCGGAACGAGCGCAGCATCCTCATACCGCTCCAGATTTGGATTTCGTAAGCGCTTCTCTCGGTCGAGAGCACGCTTAATCCGCTGACCTCGTCCGTCTCCGTCAGCTGCAAGGTCACTTCGTCCGTTGCCGGGTTGGGGGAGAGGGTGAGATAAAGATTATCGTAAACCCCAATTCCCATGGTGTAATAATCTCCTACTCCACATTCATTTGTCGCTCTGCACACAAGTTGATAAGAGCCGGGATTATAAAAAGCAATATCAATCGATTCCGTACCGTTGCCATACAGAGAGTTGCCATTCAGGGGATTTAAGATCCATTGATAGCTTGAAGGAATAGGTGCATTATTGCTTATAACGGCACGATATGAAGCATATTGGCCTGTAGGAACCCTCTGCTCTCCGATGATATTACTGATAGATGGTGCACCAAAATAGGTTTCTTTGGTTAATAATGCAATTCTTATATTGTTAAACAATATTTCTGCATGAATAATTTCCATTCCGTTACGAAATTTAGTAAAAGTAGCAGTATGGGTTCCTTGTCCTGATGTCAATGTAACATTATTATTGCTTACACTCCATTGTACCGTTGCTCCCTGTGGCAGGTTTTCTACCGTATAGGTAGCTTGATCGCAGACCGATGAGGGACCGGAGAGGCGAGGGGCTACGGCAGCATGAGCATCCACAAGGCCGTAACCATACGTATTGTCAAATCCGGCAGAGCCTAAATCTCTTGCCGTATTTTGGAGTATTGTCCTCACTTGCGCCTCGGTCAAATCGGGTCTTACGGATAACATCAATGCGGCGACACCCGCTACTTGAGGACAGGCGGCGGAAGTACCATTAAAAGTGTTTGTGTAATTTGTATTATTATATCCGAAATTACCCATTCTATCTGTTGTTACAATATTTCCAGGAACACCACCACTCGGCGCAACCAAATCCATTGAAGCTCCACGCTGGCTGTAATTCCAAATATTACCTCTGTTATCAATTGCTCCTACAGTGATAACACCCTCTACATTACCGGGGAAAGCGACATCCGTAACCCCTTGCTGCCCCCAAGCATTACCTGAGGCGAAAATAACAGGACAGCCGCGTCCATCCCTTCCTTGAGTGCGCGCCCTATTGATTGCGGCAACTATAGCATCCGCGCTGTTAGGAGTTGTACCATATCCCCAAGAATTACTTAATATATCGGCAGAGTGAGTATCCCAAGCTGCATCAATGGCATTGGCTATATCCTGGACAGTTTCTCTGTATCGAACAAAATCCATCCAGTAATACCCATTAAATATCTGGTCTATAAACCAGTCATTAAAAATATTGATGGGTATTATGCGAACTTGCGGGGCAATACCTCTAATCCCCATACCATTATGATTTGCGGCAATAATCCCTGCGCAAGCCTGTCCATGACCTATAGGGCTGTCATTGTCGTTCGGATAAGGAGTTGAAGGAGGATTAGTGTTATTGGGAGCACCGTTTCTGTTGGGGTTCTCTGCGGATGACCTCGCCGTAAAGCCGGGCAGCAAACGTCCGGCCATATCTTCGTGCGCCTCTACACCGTCATCTATAACCGCTACTCTTACGGATGTATTCCCCGTGGTTATATTCCATGCTTCAGGAGCATTAATATCGATATTGTTTGTCCCGCCAAACTGTCCGGTATTGTTTAGGTAATACTGCTGAGGATAAAGCGGATCGGTTTGCGTCTGAGTTTTGCGTAACGGAAAAGAGAAGTTCGGATGGCAATACTCCACTTTCCCACTTTCATATATCCGGTTTGCATACTCAAACAATTTGCTCCAATCATTTACATCCAATACAAAAGTATTGTACTTGCTTCTATAAGTAACCTTTACATTATTCTTGGTTAATGCAATAATCTGATTAATTTCAATGCCTTTTTTAGGTGCTAACAATATCTCTCCCGTTACGTATAACAGTTCTTTATTAATGGAATAAGCAGGAAGAATATCGACAACACCTGGCAGCTTTCGTATTTCGTGTAAAGAAAGCGCTTCGGAGTTGACAACTTCCGTATAATTTTCCAAACGGTCAGTAGAGTGTATTTTGCTGTTTCCTTGCAAAGCGCTTCTTGTCTGATGCGACGATACGGATGACGATAATTTTACAACAAATTTGTTTTCGACCTCGGTTAAAAACTGTTTTTTTCCTGCCGACCAATAATAGCGCTGCTGTCCGGACAAGTGTGCTCCGGCTGTAAATAGCAGAAGCAAAATGATAATATTCTTTTTCATGATGGATTTATTTTTAATGGTTTATGTGCAATGATTTTTGTTATCATATAGGTATTGGCTGGAGGTGGAATTTGATTCATTAGACATATCACCGGTTCATCCGGTTGAAAAAGCTTTCGGTTTTTTTCTTCTTCCGTCATCTCCCGATATTCGAAGTGCAACCACGTGCCCTCTTCCATAAGCTCAACAGGCAAACCTATCCGATTAAAAAGAGGCACTGAAATTGCATTCCGGTAATTCCACGTTCTTCCGCTTCCGGCGGGAATGCCTTTCCCTTCAAGTCCTATACCTTTGGGGTTTTCCACTTCAATATAGAGTGCGTACCCCTGGCAAGGACCTGTAGGCCCCAAAACTTTTCCCTTGGCTTGATTCGGAGGAAGTGTTTCTTTCTTACACCCCGCTCCTGCTGTTAGTAAAAGCAGGGTACTTATCCATAAAATGATTTTCTGTTTCATGTTTTTCTGTTTTTTTAAAGTTTATACTTGTTTTCTGCGTTCCGGATATTTCTTTTACGCTGTGCCTCCGGTGCGGTTTGCGAGGCGCTTCGGCTTGTCAGGTGGAGTGTCGGCTGTTATTTCCATAGTCTTATATTTTTTTGTTATGTACGACAAAGGTATAAATATTTTTTTGATCAGATGCAAATATTTTGTCTGTTTTTTTGCGTCCTTTGCGTCGTTCTTTGCGAACTTGGCGGTAAGATCACCGCAAGGAACGCAAAAGTTACACAAAGCACGCAAGTTTTTTTAAGTAAAACATCTCGACCATTAAATAAATCAACATTTTATATCAGGCTTACAGCCCTCTTCGCAGGAGTGGGTATTCTTTGCCCCCAACGCTTCGCTTCGCTACACATTGGGCTGAATTAACACGCCCTTTCAGGGCTCTTACAGCAGTCAGCCGTCAGTTCCGCATTCTTCCTTGGAAGAGGGGAAAGGGGGATGTTCATATCGGCATTATGACGGGTGAACACAGAGGTTTGCCCCTACATGAACTGCCCTTTCCTCTACCCTGTCATTCAGAGCTCCTCCTTTGTCATTCAGAGCACTTTCCTTGTCATTCAGAGCGTCAGCGATGAATCTTTCCTCTTCCTCGCGGGATTCCTCACGGTGTTCGGAATGACAGGGGTATATGTTGTAGATACGCAATGATTTGCGTCTCTACGGTGCGTACTGCGTTCATTTGCGAAATTTGCGTTCGGACACCGTGTACCCTGTACATAACCATTACCCGAAAGGGCTGCAAGCCCGATATATTTCAGCCCCATCCCATAAGGGTGGGGTCCCGTCCAACCTTGTTCGGAGGGCTGTAAGCCTGACATGATCGTTAGCGATCAGTATTCAGCGTTCAGCCATCAGCTTCCATCCAACAATCAAACAACTCAACAAACTCAACATTTCAACATCCAAACGCCCGAAGGGCATCACTTTTCACTTTTAGTTTTTCACTCTTCTCACTTTTTAATCAACTTCTGCGTATACGTCTGTCCGTCTTTGACGACGCGCACGAAGTACAGTCCTGCCGGCAGCCCGACCGTCGGGATTGAGAAGGTCGGCTGATCCGTTTTGAACGATTTCAGCATCCTCATACCGCTCCAGAGCTGGATTTCGTAGGAGGTTCTGTCGGTCGAAAGCACATTTGATCCACTGGCCTCGTCCGTCTCCGTCAGCTGCAAGGTCACTTCGTCCGTGGCCGGGTTGGGGGAGAGGGAGAAGCGGTAATTCTTTCGATCAACTTGAATATAAATATCCCTGCAATATGCCAGAGAAATATCATTATGAAATTTTGCATGAGCACATACATGATAAACTCCGCTTTCATTGGCTGTGATGGCGGCTGTGCAGTTTTCTCTTCCAATAAAGGACGCATCATAGGAATAAGGAAACTCTATAATATTCGCATTTGTTTCCCATGTGGCGGATACTTCTGAATTTTCTCCTAATGTCGTGTTGGCAATTAGAACATTATATCCGGAATATTGGAAATATTCAATTGAGGTAATATGGAATCCTACCAAGACATGATAATTGATTTCATTTATAACTATATTATTGCGAATTATTTGAGCGGTTATGACTTCTTGATATCCACCGGAAGGTATGGTCGTTGATACGTTTATGGTTGGAGTACCCTGCCCGGAGATAATTTTTGTTTTGTCATTCCGGCATTTCCATCGAATAGTTGTTTCAGCCGGTAAATTCGTAATAGCGTAACTTGCCTGGCGATAAAATGCTTCAGGACCGGAGATGGAGATATATCTTGAGGTATTCGTTGTCATTACACCACTTCCATAGGGGTCTAACCAATTACTCAATCGCGTACTGTTCGTTCCTCCACCTATCCATGAATGATGAAATTGACCAAAATATTTTGTTATGGGGGCACAACCTGAGAACCCACCATGCAATTGACCTACAACTCGCCTGTTTTGATCAAATAAAGGGGAACCAGACGAACCTCCTTCCATTGTTCCACTATCCAATCCTACAATCCAATGGGTGTTTACTGGAGAGGATATCCCTCCTTTCCAAGAAATTATTGATGTATTTGAGGAAAGGCTGTTATAATCAAAAGAAATTTTCATGACATCTCCCGACGGATGGTGAATCCCCGTACCCGAAGTCGGCGTATTGCCGCTTCGATCCCATCCCAACCATGAAAAACGGGAGTCGCCGGCGGGAGAGTTTCTCAGTTCCATTAATGCAAAATCGGTATTATTCCACGCTGCCCTGAATGTAGCCCGGTTATAGGTCACT
>NZ_JUET01000007.1 GCF_001006485.1 Tannerella forsythia | reverse complement strand
CTTCACAGCGCTTGGCGACGAGACGCGTTTGAACATCATTGCCATTCTGGCGCGCAATGGCGAACGCGCCATGACGTGCGGGCAATTTACCCAGCTTGGTTCCAAAACAGCCCTGAGCTATCATGTCGCCAAGCTGCGGGAGGCAGGCGTGATCAATGTGCGGCCCGATGGAACGAAACGGTTTCTGACCTTGCGCCGTGCCGATCTCGACAATCGCTTCCCCGGCTTTCTCGACTCCGTCATCGCCTCGGCAAGCATGATGCCATTGCCTGAAAGCCAGCCTCCGGCCGGTCCGGCCGAAACCCCGGGAGAAACCGAATGGACATAAAATCGAGCGGCTCCATACCGACGCGCCGCGCGCCGGAAGAATGGTTCACCGGCACAGTCTGGC
>NZ_JUET01000006.1 GCF_001006485.1 Tannerella forsythia | reverse complement strand
GGAGGTGGCGCACTCATGGATTCGGGTAAATTTTGTTTTAGATCATTTTTAAGTGTGATTTCGGTCACTTATCCGATTTTGCAGAATTAACAACTGGAGCAGCACTTTCCGGAAGCGTAAAATATCCACAACGTTTATCTGGCACCTTGGGTGCACATACAGAGGAAATCAACGATGAGTAAATGTAGTGCTGATGAAACCCCGGTTTGCTGCTGTATGGATGTTGGCACCATTATGGACAACTCCGACTGCACCGCGTCTTACAGCCGCGTGTTTGCAAACCGCGCAGAAGCAGAGCAAACGCTGGCGGCGCTGACTGAAAAAGCCCGTAGCGTGGAATCTGAACCTTGCAAAATCACCCCGACTTTCACTGAAGAGTCTGACGGTGTGCGCCTGGATATCGATTT
>NZ_JUET01000005.1 GCF_001006485.1 Tannerella forsythia | reverse complement strand
TTATACCTAAACTCATTTTTATAGGTTACGCAAGCTACGAGCAATCTTCCAAAGAGGGCTTCTCCCCAGTATCTTCGATTAAACTTATAACAGAATTCATCGAGATAATTTTGTAAGAATTCGGGCTTGATGTCATGGAACGTATTTATCAACTGTCTCTTGGCATTGCTGATGGCGATATGAACCCAAGGCAAGGCTTCCCCCACCTTCTCTTTGGGAATCACCTGAGAGTTGTGTCTAGGTACAAAGTCTTTCAATTCCACATAAGAGGTAGAATGATCCGTGTCGATTTGATTAGCTCCGGAAGCTAACTGCTGAACCGCTGCATTAATGGTCTCTTTTTTCAAGTCATCGATTACTTTCATTTTCAAATAGCCGACTCTTCGTGGTTTTTGACCGGTTTTCGGAAATTCAACCATTTCACTTTCTGCCATTACTAAAACTTTGCTTTTCTTTTGACTGCCACGTCCACGCTTCAAGGGTTTATCTTTTTCCTCTTGACTCATCTCTGTGGAAAAATAACCTTCATCCAATTCTATACAACCTGCAAGGACATATTCATCATCTCTTTTACCCATGGCCTCGCGAAGTTTGTGAACCATATGCCAAATAGGATGATAACGATTATGTCCCAATTGACGTTGGATTTCTTTGGCCGAAAATGTCTTTTTCGTTGACGTGAGCAGATGCATGGCTATAAACCAATAACGAAAAGGAAGTTTCGATTTATGCATTACCGTTCCACTTTTTAGCGTGGTGCGCGTTTTGCAGTGTTTGCATTCATATTGCTCCTTGTCTTTTTTCCAATAATGATCCGTGCCTCCGCATTTGGAACAAACAACTCCTACTTGGTCGCGATATGCCTTAAACTTTTGCTTGCAGCTTTCTTCGTCTGGAAAGTGAGATAAAAAATCGATCAGTGTCATTGCCTTATTTTTTTTGCAAAGATAATTATTT
>NZ_JUET01000004.1 GCF_001006485.1 Tannerella forsythia | reverse complement strand
AATTTTCCTAACATAATTCGCAGGGTTTTATTCTGTAAAGATACAAATTCCTGCAAATATATGCAACTGTTTTCAATATTATTTTGTTGAATCACAAAATATTAAGCAAATATTAAGGAGCGACTATTTATACAAATGGCTTGAGAGGGAGAATAGGAGTGTAAAGTTTTTATATTTACGTTGTTCTGATAAGTAATTCAAGAAAATTACTTTTAATGACAATAATTCTCGGATCCCAATGTATTTTCCAGTATTAGCATCAATGATAAGTGTGTTGGAGGTTGAAAATTGGCTATTAATTATAAAATTTTTCCAAGTATAATTTCTTTAATAGTGTGTAAATTTCATTTTTTGCTAATTTGCTTATGTGTGGTGCGATAGTCCTGGTGGTGAGAATGTTAAAGGTTGGATAAGATATTCCAAGGGAATTTATGTCTATATATTCGCAATAAACACTTTCTGTTTTGTTATTTATTGTGATAGCTTTATTATCCTCAATCGAATTCTGAACCTTTATATAGCAATTAAATTTGTGTGATTTAATGTATGTTGATATTATTTCCGTATTCTCTTCAACTAGACTCCATAGATTGCGGTCCAACCTGCTTGCGCATGATAGCCAAGCACTATGGCAGGTACTACAGTCTGAAAACCCTTCGTCAACATTCGTTTATTACACGTGAAGGAGTTTCCATATTGGGTATAAGCGATGCGGCAGAATATATCGGCTTTCGTACATCAGGAGTTATGATTTCGTTCGAACAGTTTGTCGAAGAAGCCCCGTTGCCCTGCATCGTACACTGGAATCAGAACCATTTTGTGGTGGTTTACAATATAAAGAAGAATAAAAAAGGCGGATATCGAATTTATGTGGCCGATCCGGCACTAGGATTAGTAACCTACGACGAAGCCGATTTAAAAAAATGCTGGCTGAGTACAAAGAAAGAGAACGAAGATAAAGGAGCTGCTCTGCTTCTACAACCCGGACCGGAGTTTTACGATCGCGAGGATGAAAAAGAAAATCGCAATCGCAGTCTCCGGTATTTCCTTCGATACTTGAGACCTTATAGAAGTCAGCTTGTTCAACTAATACTGGGAATGGTTGTAGTGAGTATCCTGCAACTGATCTTCCCGTTTTTGACCCAGTCACTGGTGGATATCGGCATCTGTGACGGGAACCTGAGTTTTATCACGCTGATTCTGATTGCTCAACTCATTATTTTTATCGTCCGCCTTTCCGTGGAGTTTATCCGCAGCTGGATATTGCTGCATATGAATACACGGATAAACATCGCCTTGATTTCGGATTTTTTAGCCAAATTGATGAAATTGCCTCTTCGCTATTTCGACACAAAAATGACAGGTGATATCATGCAGCGTATCGGTGATCACGGACGTATCGAATCGTTTCTTACGGGCAATTCCATCAGTACGCTTTTTTCATTTGTCAACTTCTTTGTGTTCGCCATTGTGCTGGCTTATTATAATTTAGTTGTTCTTGGTATTTTTCTTGTCGGTAATGCTTTGTATGTGGTATGGATACTCTCTTTTATGGGGTATCGCCGCGAGTTGGATCACAGACGTTTTGCCCAATCCGCCGGAGAACAGAGTAATATCATACAGCTAATCACCGGCATGCAGGAAATCAAACTCAACAACTGTGAAAAACAAAAACGCTGGCAATGGGAACGTATCCAGGTAAAGCTGTTTAAGATTGGGGTGAAAGGATTGGCCGTGGGACAAGTGCAACAGGTCGGCTCGGTGATATTGTTCGAGAAGTGCATATATGAAAAAGTTAAATAAAGTTACTATGAGGCGTTTTTTCACTTGGGGAATTTGCATGTGTGGAAAATATATTCTAAATTCGCGACCGGATGTTTTATGGTAATATATATGCAGTTACAACATGAAAAAGTACACTTGCTTGAAAGAATTGCGAATCACTTGATAATAGAATCTTTCGCTGTTTACAGGTTTTCCCGGAAGTCTTTTATCCCTGTTTGCTTCCGATATAGAAAATGACAGGTGGGCTAAAATCCTTTTGTTATAATGACAAAAACACAGAAAAAATGAAGAGAATCTTAATTACCCTATTTTTACTTTCGTCCTTTTCAATAGGGATATGTTCGGCTCAATTAACACAAGAGGCCGAATTGAATAACAATGAAAACAGCTTGCTCTGGAGAATTTCGGGCAACGGTTTACAACATGATTCATATCTTTTGGGAACGATGCACAATGTTCATCGCACGTTCTTGGATACTATTTCGGGATTCAGAAAAGCTTTTAAAGAGGCTAAACAGGTGGCAGTAGAATGTGACTTCTATTATACAGCGGAGTCTAATAGAAGCTCTAAACCTAAAGAAGAACTAAAAGACTATATCTTTATGCCCCAAGATACGACCTATGCCATGCTTTACAACGGTGATGACTATCAGTTTGTCGATTCCATAATGAAAAAAGGCAACCGTCAATATTTCAAGTATAAACCGTTTTTTTGGAGTAATTTCTTCACCAAGATGGTAATATATGACAGCATCAAAAGCATACAGAGCACTATGGATGGATTTATTTTATTAATTGGATATCAAAATGATAAGAAAATCTATTTTATGGAAACTCTTGAAGATGTCGGTCGAAAAGTAACTGAATTTGATTCATTAGGGTATGTGGTGGACTTGCACGATCAGGCTAAAATGTTACAACACACATTAAAGCATCCCAATAGTATACGTTCTTTCGTGGATCAAATGAAGAAATATTATTTCAAACAAGCATTAACTCAGTTGTCGGTAGATTCTTTAACTAAACAGCTAAAACTTGAGGATACTCCGCAAATTGTACGTGATAGATTTAAATTTATGAATGATGTATTAATTGCTGGCCGAAACGAAGAATGGATGAGTAACATTATTCCGATGATTCATGAAGATTCTTCGCTAATCGCAGTCGGAGCAGGACATCTGATTGGCCCCGACGGATTAATTGCCAAGTTAAGGGATCGTGGGTATAAGGTTGAACCGATGAGATAAGGCTAAGTTATGAAAACAGTTGCGGTATGTAATTCCTGTATGCAAGATGTTGCTTGTGATAGTTTCTTTGATAAATTTCTCATCGATGAACATAAACTTACTGTATCTTTATTAGAAGTGCCTGATCCGGATTTTACGTCTTTATTCACCTCACATTTATTATAATGACAAAAATACAGAAAAAATGAAGAGAATCTTAATTACCCTATTTTTACTTTCGTCCTTTTCAATAGGGATTTGTTCGGCTCAATCAACACAAGAGGCCGAATTGAATAACAATGAAAACAGCTTACTTTGGAGAATTTCGGGCAACGGCTTACAAAATGATTCATATCTTTTGGGAACGATGCACAATGTTGGTCGCACGTTCTTGGATAGTATTTCGGGATTCAGAAAAGCTTTTAACGCGGCTAAGCAGGTGGCAATAGAATGTGATGCTTATGATTTGGATAATCAGGAAATAGATCTTGCTGAATATGTTTACATGCCCCAAGACAGTACTTATGCAACATTATATAGCGATAGTGACTTTCAGTTTGTCGATTCAATACTAAGAGAAGGGAATCCTCAATATTTCAAATACAAACCAATGTTCTGGTGTTCGTTCTTTATAAGTATGATAGCCTATCAAAATATTAGAGGAAAAGAGACGGGTATGGATCGATTTATTTTACTAATCGGGAAGCAAAATTACAAAAAGACACTCTTTATGGAAACCTTAGAGGAAGTAAATAAGAGAACCGCTTATTTGGATTCTCTTAGATATTCGATCAATCTGAAATACCAAGCCGCCTCTTTAAAAGCAATATTGCAATATCCTGAAACGTTTTCTGCTTCAATGAACCTTGCATCCAAATTATATAAAGAACAAAGCATGAGCGGTTTGATGGCTATTGATTCGCTGAATAAACAGAACATGAATTTTTCAGAGCTCGAAAACATTCAAAATGAAGAGAAACAACATTTCAAAAAAATGACGGAACACTTTTTTGAAATATTAGGCTCCAGACGCAATGAACAATGGATGAGTAACATTATTCCGATGATTCATGAAGAATCTTCGCTAATCGCGGTCGGAGCAGGACATCTGATTGGCCCCGACGGATTAATTGCCAAATTAAGAGAACGTGGGTATAAGGTTGAACCGATGAGATAAGGCTAAGTTATGAAAACCGTTGCGTAGGGGTGAAAGGATTGGCCTTGGGACAAGTGCAACAGGTCGGCTCAGTGATATTGTTCGGGAAGTGCATATATGAAAAAGTTAAATAAAGTCACTACGAGACATTTTTCACTTGGAAAATTTGCATGTATGGAAAGTATGTTCTAAATTTGTGATCGGATGTTTTATGGTAATTATGCTATGCAATTACAACATGAAAAAGTACACTTGCTTGAAAGAATTGCTAACCACCTGATAATAAATAGCAGTTTTTTGGATGACCTTGGATTATTCCACGGGAAGATGGGTATTGTGATTTTCTTTTACCATTATTCACGCTATACAAACAATCCGATTTACGAAGAATTTGCCGGGGAATTATTGGATGAGGTATATGAAGATATTCATAGAGGAATGTCATTCGATTTTGAGAACGGACTGTGCGGTATCGGCTGGGGAATCGAATATTTGCTGCAAAACGGTTATATAGAAGGTGATTCGGACGAGATATTGGAAGATATCGACCGAAAAATTATGGAGTATGATCCACGGCGTATCACCGATACAACCTTCCGTTCGGGCTTTCCCGGACTTTCATGTTATATCCGGACTCGTTTGAATTCACCATGCCGAAATCCGGATACTGTTCCTTTTGATGCGTTGTATTTGTCGGAATGGGAAAATATACCGGACAATTCGGAAGAATGGCAGGGGGCTACCGAGCAGATATTGATCCGTATATCAGGCACTTCTCCGCCGAATAAAAATATTACAGATGGGCCGCCGGGATTGGAAAACGGATGTGCCGGATACGGACTGAACATACTATTGAAATGATCCATGTGTATTTATTGAATGAGGGAAGCCGGGCTGCTGCATATGGCATAGGTACTTATGTTCGGCAGATGATGGAATGTCTACAAGGCTTGGAAACCGTTACATTGCATGTCGTTAACCTGTCTTCGGATGAAAAAGAGTCTGTCGTTAAAAATGAGAAGGAGGTCGAAATGTTTTATGTTCCTTCCATTCCACCAGTTTTCTCCGGATACAACAAACGATATATCCGGCATGCCTGGTTCTTGATACGTCAATTTATCCGTATAGAAAAAAATGATCGTTTGATATTTCATTTGAACTATTATCAGGAATATTCGCTTATACCATGTATACGAGAGGCATACCCCGATAGTCGCATCTTCTTTACCGTACATTTTCAGGAATGGTGTTTTCAGATATTTGGAAATACGACTTATTATAAAGAAATCCTTCATCGTAAGAAGGAGGAAACCCTTAAGACCGACAAAGAGCGAATGATATGCGATTTATACGACAAAGAGCAAATACTTTTTAAAGAAACAGATAAGGTTATCTGTTTAGCTCGATATACATATGCTCTTATGCGAGAAGAATATGGAATACCGGAAGAAAAACTTGTGTTGATCCATAACGGATTGAAAGACGAATACGTTCCGCTATCTCCGAAAGAACGTTTGAGTATAAGAAAAAAGCTCTTTTTTAAGGACAATGAAAAAATCATTCTGTTTGCAGGCCGGTTAGATGAAATAAAAGGATTGGATTACCTGATACAGGCATTTAAAATACTTTCGTCCCGTATGGAATGTCGTTTGGTGATTATCGGAGACGGAGATTATAATATCTATTTAAAAAAATGTAAAGGTTATTGGAATCGGATCACGTTTACAGGTCGTATAGAGAAGAAAGAATTGTATCGTTTTTATCAGATCGCGGATGTTGGCGTAATGCCTTCTTTTCATGAGCAGTGCAGTTATGTCGCGATTGAAATGATGATGTTCGATGTTCCGATGATTATATCGACAACAACAGGACTGAATGAAATGCTTGATGAGGACGAATGCAAAATAAGCATTGAGGAACAAGAAGATGGAGCAATCCTTTCGGTAGAAGAATTAGCCGGTAAGATCGAGCAGAAACTGCTGCAGAAGAATTGCGGATATAGGGAAATTTATCTTCAGAAATATGAGATATCCTCCATGAAACAAAATATAAGGAGCTTATATGAATCTTAAGTCGTAAAGAATTATATCTATTAAATACCTGTCAATTATGGATAACATGAAGAATTATTTTTGTTCCCCGGCAATGGATCGCTTGCTCAGTCAGCACATTCTTCGAGTAGACGAAATGCCCCATGTCGGTTTGTATGGCGGAAAATTAGGCTTGATCATTTTACTGTATCATTATGCACACTTCAATCGGAATAAGCCATATAAGGAGCTTGCAGACAGGCTAATGGAGTCATCCTTAGTCATCCCTTCGGACTTTTCATATCGATTTTCCGATGGACTGTCCGGTGTCGGTTGGGGACTTTTGCACTTGATGAGACAAGGCTTTGTGCAAATAGATGAGGATGTTTGGCATGAATTGGACAGGCGATTGATGAATCTTAACCGAATGCAAATACAGAAAGAAGATGCTATTGATGAGTTGGCCGGATTAATTTCTTATGTGGAAATTCGAGAAAAACACTTGTCTGATCGTGAACAGATGTCATCTTTTTCTCCGGATTTCGGGCTACTGATAAAGTCCCTAAAACAGAAGATCGGATATAAGGCGGTAGATGATGGTACTGTACTGCGAAACATTGCAGTGCATTTACAGAGAGAGAGACAACTAAAATTGACAAAAAGCAAAATGGTCTTTTATCCAACGCATATGGTTGTGAAACAAAATGACGGATATATCAAGCTAAAATATCGCGATATTTTGTCCTTGCGATGGGAACAGGGATATACGGTTATCCGCTTGCTGTCAGGCAAAGAACTATTAGAGGATCAATCATTAAAGGAAATAGAAACTTGTTTGCCGGAATATTTTTGTCGTATCAATAAAAAGTATATTCTAAATTTGTACCATATGCAAAGTGTCCGACATAAAAATGGAGAAATGATTGTGGTAATGCAATATGATGA
Organism: Tannerella forsythia; assembly: GCF_001006485.1. Lineage (GTDB taxonomy): Bacteria > Bacteroidota > Bacteroidia > Bacteroidales > Tannerellaceae > Tannerella > Tannerella forsythia. The sequence continues at coordinate 5,747 of NZ_JUET01000004.1, read as the reverse complement.
CGAATTGTATACTGTTGCTCGCCGACGGATGAGTGATTTTAAAAACAAGTGGTGCGGATTATAAAAACGATATAATGATATATTTTGAAAGGTATTTTCTATGGGGCGGTGAAAGTGCGCAATGAATAAGTGTCTTTTCAATTAGTCACTCGGTATTTCCGGATAAAGATAGCGTGTGTTTGTGTGGATTTATGAAACAGCAGTCAAGGGCAAATATACCGTTTATCGGAAAAAAACGACCGTTCGTTAGGAAAAATGCTACCGTTCGTTAGAAAAGCGGAGTATAAATTGGAGCAAGAAAGGGAGGATAATTATCTTTGCTCCCGACATATTAAAATTTTACCGTGATGAAAAAGTTGAAAAATTGTCTTTAAACAAAGAAGTTGTGACAAAACTTCAAAACGATGAGATGAAAAAATTGGGTGGAGGACATGTTACTTGGCTAACAATTAGTACCATTGGATTTACGAACACAATGGTGTCTTGTGATGGTTGTAGTATGGATGTGAATAAATGCACCTATGCATAATTCATAGGTATAGATATCCACATGGTTATTGCATAAAATCTGTTTACTAATGGGCTTTAATAATAAAACCAAACTATTTGTTAAAAACAAGAATGGGAGATTATTGACAATCTCCTCTTGTTTTTATAGGTGTATTTTTGACGATTGAAATGAAAAAGGTTGATTTTTTTTTAATTATTATAGATTAATGAGGCGAGGGTTGATTAAAAATAAGATAGATTATTTATATATGTCTCCATTTGGGGAGATTAATTTATTTGTTTTTTATTTGATTAAATATTGTAAAAAAATAAAATCTTATTTTGACAACATTAAATTTCCACGGTAGGAATATGTAAAAAAATAAGAAAATTATACGATTATGACAAATAAAAAAAACGGTATTGTTGATCAAAAAATAAACTTGATAGCAGAAGCTGTTTTTGGAAAAAAACAGCAAGGAAAAACTTTAGGTTTATATATGGGAGAATATGGTATTTTATTGTTTGTGTTTTACTATTTGAAATACTCTAAAAACAAAACACATATTTTATTGGTAGATAAATATGTTGAGACGTTAATCAATCGCCTTTCTGAGGAGATGCGATTATATACTTTTTGTGATGGTTTGACTGGAGTTTTATATTTGCTTGATATTATGCGTGATAATGATTTTTTGAGGGTGGATATAAGTAGAATTCAGCCAATATTGGATAAATATATTACTACATTAATGAGATATGATATTCAGCGTAATTATTATGATTTTATGCATGGAGCTTTGGGGGCTGGATTTTATTTTTTAAAAAGGGAAGATGCCATCGAATACATTTATGAATTGATAGATTTTCTGTATAATACAGCAATAAAAGATAAAAAATCTTGCTATTTTAAATGGGGTACAAGGATAATTAATGAAAAGAAGTCGGTGTATAATCTTGCTTTATCTCATGGTATTTCAAGTATTATTGTCTTTTTATCACGGGTTTTAGAAAAAGGTATTACAGATGGAAGGGTTGTAGACATGCTGATAGGCTCTGTTGATTATATATTATCACAACAATTTGATTCTTTACATTACGACTATTTTTTCCCCGATTTCGTATATAATGATGGGTTAAAAAATAACAAAAGAAGCCGCTTGGCATGGTGTTATGGTGATCTTGGGATTGGTATGGCCATATGGCAATCTGGGAAGATACTCAAAAATGAAGAATATAAAAAAGCAGGATTGAGAATTTTAATGGAGTCAACTAAACGTCGGAATTTAAAAGAAGAAGGAGTGTTGGACGCAGGTCTTTGTCATGGGAGTTCAGGAATTTCCATGATATTTCGTAGAATGTATATAGAAACTCAACAAAGAGAGTTTGCTGATGCTTGGGATTATTGGATAGAAAAAACGTTGAATTTTTCCATTTTTAATGATGGTCTAGCTGGATATAAAACATATGTACTGAATGGTTGGGAATGTGATTATTCACTATTAACTGGGATATCTGGAATAGGGCTTGCATTAATCTCATATATAGCTCAAGATGAGCAGAATTGGGATGAATTGTTTTTGCTGTCATAGATGGAATACATATTATATACGTAATGGAATACAATGAATGGTTAGAAGATGTAATTCGATTGGAATGTTTGTTGTTTGTAAAAACGGATATTTATCTGTTAGTAGAAAGAAAAAAAAGAAGTAAATGCCTCACCTTTAGTGAGAGAAAGCAGTTGTGTGTGGATGTTTTTGAGATTTTCCAGAGGTTAATTGGAGTCTTGCAAACATCGTGTCCGAAATTGACAAAGGAAGATATTCTTTTTTGTTGCCTCTTTAAAGTTGGGCAAGATTGCTCTTTTATAAATTGTTGCATGGGAAGCATAAGTCGTCCAGCATTTAATCAGCGGAGATATCGTATTAGAAAAAAAATGACACAAGCAAAAAGTGAAAAATTGTTTGAATTGATTTTTGGGGCTTAATGCAATGTTGTCCTAACTAGAGTTTGCTGAATAACGCATTTTGCCAATTAAACTATTGATTGTTAAGATAATATGAGCAATCAGTCAAAATTAAGCGACATGTTTAGAAAAATTTACATACAGCCCATTTCCTATATCCGACAAAGCTTTATTTGTGGTATAGAAAAGCATCTCAGAAACTATCTTTGTAGAATTAATTAAATAAGCTTTATTTAAAAGAATAAAACATGTAAGAGGTATGAGAGTGACACAATCTATATTCGTATTATTACTTTTGTTATCTATCAATGGGCAAGCCCAGCAGACGAGTTCATACAATTTGGATTTTGAAAAAGTCGAAGCCGGATTTCCTCAAGGCTGGTCCGGCTATGGCACAGGCAAACCTTCCAACTACAAAATTTCCTTGGATTCCGTCCATACGAGATCGGGGAAGTATGCCGTTTCCCTCGAATATGTTGGAGATAACCCGGATTCAGAAATAGGAATCCTGTTTTTTGTACCGAATACTTATCAGGGAAAAAAGATCACATTGTCGGGATATATCAAAAACAAAGAGGTAACAGATGGATTTTCTTCTTTATGGATGGGCATTGATCATCCGGATGGGAAAAACTTTGTTGCGTCCGGCACTGTAAAGAATGTAAACGAAACATCCGACTGGCAAAAATATGAGCTCACGTTGGATATGAATCCGGCCAATACCCGACAGTTTATACTAAGCGTCTCTTTATCGGGTGGCGGAAAAGTATGGTTCGATGATTTGAAGTTGACTGTAGACGGGAAGGACATAGAGGAGCTTACACCTTACGAAATTCCTCCTTTTGCCGCCGAAAGCGACAAGGAGTTCGACAAAGGCGCCATGATCGACTTTCCCGACCTGAATCAACAGAAGATAGACGACTTGGTTCTTTTGGGAAAGATATGGGGATTTCTGAAATATCATCATCCCGCCATCGCAAAAGGCGAATATAATTGGGACTACGAACTCTTTCGTTTTCTTCCTGATTATTTACAAGCGGATGATAACAAACAACGAGACCGTTTGATATCCGAGTGGATTGATAAACTCGGTTTTGTCCCGTTAAATACGATCGATCGCCCGGTTTTAGGGGAGGTATTTATAAAGCCCGATTTGACATGGGTCGAAAACAGCGATATGGACAACGATTTGAAAGAGAGACTTCGGTATATCTATCAAAACAGGCATTACGGACATCATTATTACGTGCTGATTGAACATTTCGGAAGTCCGCTGTTTTTGCACGAAAACAAGTATGAGCAAATGTCCGTTCCCGATGCCAGATTCCGACTATTGGCTTTGTATCGCTATTGGAATATGGTGCATTATTTTTATCCTTCCAAATATCTGACGGATAAAAAGTGGGATGAAGTACTTGCTGAGTACATCCCATACTTTATGGATATAAACGATCGATTAGGATACGAACGGACTGTTTTGCGGATGATTGCGGAGATACGCGATTCGCATGCGGCTAACTTGCTCGAAGGAGGCGATCAAATACGGCGGTCTGGGGGCCAGTGGAATTCTCCGATAAAAGTCCGTTTTGCGGAAGACAAATTAGTCGTTTCGGGATATCGGGCGTTGAGAGACACGGTACTGACTACCGAAGCGGCGGATAGCGTGATGGGGCTGAAAAAGGGAGATATCATTACTCATATTGACGGAAAGCCGGTTCAGGCCATCGTCGACAGTTTACGTATGTATTTTCCGGCATCGAACGAGCCGACCCGATTGAAAAATATGGAGTTTGAGATGCTTCGATCCAATCGGTCTGTTATTCGATTAAATTATCTCTCATCGGGAGAAAGCCGAAAAAAAGACATTCGTTTATTGCATCCTTACTATGTCGAATTTTATCCTAGTGATACGACTCGTTATACATTGATAGGCAAAAGAAAAGACATCGGATTTATTCGGGATGAGATTTTAAGAGAAGAGGATGTTCCCGTCATCCGGAAGGTGTTTGCACATACGAAAGGCATCGTAATCGATCTTCGGTGTCGCCCGGTTCTTGCAGGTCGAGCGTTAAGTTCATGGTTTGTCTCGTCTGAAACACCTTTCAGAAAATGCACGCGAGGAAATCCGAATCATCCCGGAGAGTTTTATTTTACGCCGTGCGATACGGTCTACCCGTCCAAAGGGCCTTCTTATAAAGGCAAAGTCGTTGTTCTTGTCGATGAAAACACATTAAGTGAAGGAGAATATCAGGCTATGATGTTTCGAGCCGGGCAAAACACGGTGATCCTCGGTAGCCAAACGTCCGGAGCAGATGGTAGAGTATCGGATATTTTTCTTCCCGGCGGAATAAAAACATGGATTTCAGGCTTTGGTGTTTATTATCCTGACGGAGGTCAGACCCAGCGTGTCGGTATTGTTCCGGATATTGAAGTCAAGCCCACTGTAAAAGGACTTGCCGAAGGACGTGACGAACTGCTCGAAAAAGCGATCGAGGTGGTTGAGAAGGAATATAAATCGAATGGGGCGTAATTATTTTATAATAATGTTGATAAGGTGGGGTTGGGTGTTTTGTTATATTCTATACAAAGAGTTTTCTAAGCCATAAATTCTTGGAATAGGACGACAATAAGAGGGGGATTTTAGTTCCTCTACCGTTCCAGTCAGTCAGGTTATCGTTGATTAGTTGCTCCACACCAGACTTTTTTTATTTGACGGTGCAATATTTTGGTAATGATGGGATAATCATTTCTTTTTTGTGAGAAGAATGCTGTCCAACCATGTCTGCATTGGTCTTTTTCCAGAACAATTCTGGCATTGTTGTATTAGTATATGTTTTGTTTTTTTAGAATTTTACAGTCTTTAATGACTTTGTTGCAACGGATAAATCCGTGAAAAACAATGATATATTTTGCCTGTAATAAAATATTAATTTTGCTATATTGCTGATTATTAAACGGCTGTTTTTTTTTTAGGTTGTTTTTTATATACACCTATATCTTTTGATAATCAGACGTCAACCGTTGCAACAAAGTCGTTTTTAATTATTAGATCGTTAAGGCTGGAATGTTTGCAAGAACTATCGCAACTTAACAATAGTTTTTAATGCAGTTGCTCTGTTGTGCTGCCAACAAAGCATTAGCAGGCATGCATCGAAAAAAAAGAGGGTATTGTTAAATTTATATAGTACTATTATCTTTGCTGAAAAAAAAACTATGGATTGTCCAAGATGTGGAAGCATAAATCATCGTAAAGATGGCATTGTCGGTGGTCGTCAGCGCCATTATTGTA
>NZ_JUET01000003.1 GCF_001006485.1 Tannerella forsythia | reverse complement strand
GGAACAAACAACTCCTACTTGGTCGCGATATGCCTTAAACTTTTGCTTGCAGCTTTCTTCGTCTGGAAAGTGAGATAAAAAATCGATCAGTGTCATTGCCTTATTTTTTTTGCAAAGATAATTATTTTAGGTAAATATGCGGAGATTCATTAAAGACATTATCGTAGTCATAGGAGCAGGGGCAATAGGGATTGCTATTGCTCGCAGGCAGAAGATTTATTGAATCTGCCTATCACCCAAAACATCGCCGATTCGCTTCGTGCTTATCAGGTGTCCAAGCGTGCAAACAGCTTACGCATAATGGCTGAGGCTATCTGTTGGGGTGAGAAGAAAGCCCGTATCAACACCATCAGTCCGGGTATTGTGATCACGCCTTTGGCAAACAACGAACTCAACGGTCCAAGGGGTGAAGGCTACCGCCGTATGTTGGCACAGTTACCTATGGGGCGTGCCGCTACTCCCGATGAAGTAGGCGAATTGTTGCTCACCCATCGCGGAGCTTTTATCACCGGTTCCGACTTCCTGATGGACGGCGGTGTAACGGCTGCCTACTAGTTTGGCAATATTCAGAATCCGACAGAAAATAAGGTATAGTCTATACCGAACATTTTACTTACCTTTGTCGGCTATACAATATTAAGAAAAGGAATGTTAAGAAAAATCCTCAAAAGAATGTTATATACTATTCTAATCCTCGTTGCCGTCATTGGCATCGGGGCTGCTATTGTACTGAACTTGCCGAGCTTTGGAAAAGTACCGTCAGGCAAACGCTTGGCACGTATCGAGCAGTCACCTAACTATCGGAATGGAGAGTTTCGTAACTTGGAAGAAACCCCACAAATGACTTCACGCAAGTCTACTTGGCGAACTATGTACGATTTCTTCTTCCCCGATGTGAAAGACCTATCTCCTAAGAAAGCACTCCCCGCTGTGCAAACTGACCTGCATAGCCTGCCCGACAATACGATGGTGTGGTTTGGGCATTCGTCGTACTTGCTCAATGTAAACAATACCAAATTGCTTGTAGACCCTGTGTTTCATTCGGCGTCACCTTTTCCGTTTATGGTAAAACCTTTTGAGGCGACTTACAACTATTCATCGGCTGATATGCCCGATACTATCGAGGTGCTTATCATTACTCACGACCATTGGGATCATCTCGATTATAAAGTAATGAAAGAGCTCAAAGACCGCATTGGGCACGTGGTTTGTCCGCTGGGAGTAGGGGCTCATTTCGAATATTGGGGCTTCGATACAGCCAAAATTACGGAGTTGGACTGGAACGACGAAATCCACATTGCCGACCTCAAATTGACCTGTCTGCCTACTCGCCACTTCTCGGGACGCGGGCTCAAGCAGAGGCAATCGCTCTGGGGGTCATTTACGCTCGAGACGGGCACTTATACTATTTATATCGGCGGCGATAGCGGTTACGGCAAACATATCGCCGAGATAGGCAAACGCTTCCCCAATATCGACCTTGCTCTAATGGAAAACGGTCAATACAACGAGAATTGGAAGCATATCCACTTCCTCCCTGCCGACCTCCGCAAAGCCCTCAACGATATAGGTGCTAAGCGTTATTTCACAGGGCATAATTCCAAATTTGTGTTGGCACAACACCCTTGGTACGAACCGCTAAACAACGTACAGGCATACGCCAAAGAGGACAGTCTGAATGTGATTACCCCCAAGATAGGCGAAGTCGTCTTCCTCGACCGCAACCAGACTTTCGACCTCTGGTTCAGGTAACAGTCGATATATTCCCGATTATCAATATTGCACAACCCGAAACTTATTCCTAATTTTGCCCCAAAATATTACTACTAACTAACCCAATGCCTGTGTACTATACACACCGATTTAGATAATGAACACTTTCGTTGCATTAGATTTCGAAACCGCCAACCGAAACCCCAGCAGTGTGTGCAGCATAGGACTCGTCTTTGTCGATAATGCTGAGATTACGCGTACCTATTACCGACTGATAAAACCCTACCCGAATTTTTACAACTATTTCAACACGAAGATACACGGTATCACTCGGCACGATACCGACACCGAGAGCCTCTTCCCCGAAATATGGGACGAGGTCAAGCCCCAAATAGGCGATTTGCCTATTGTAGCCCACAATAGTCCATTCGACGAAGGCTGTCTGCATGCCGTGCTTGCCGCTTATAAACTCCCGTTGCATACCAATAAGTTCTTCTGTACCTGCCGACGTGCACGCAAAGTATTCCCCAATCTGCCCAACCACAGATTAGAAACCGTCGCTCAACATATAGGCTTCGACCTGGAGAATCATCATAATGCACTCGCCGACGCTGAAGCTTGTGCCCATATTGCTTTGCAACTCTTTTAAAGGAGAAAATCAAAACTCATTACGATTGCATCTTGTCATGCGCATGGCGTTGTCTGTGAGAGAACAATGTGTTTTGAAAATTATTTTATCAATAAATGATAAAATTATACGTCGTTATGCAGGGGATAGCGTGAATTTTCTTTGCGAATGACTCAATTGAATTGAAAACATGTTATATAACATATATGGTTGTTATTTTATTCTAAAAAAAACGGATACTTTTGCGGATTCTAAAAAAAACAGCTTGAAGATAAAAAAGTGAGCCATACAAAGTCAGATAATAAGATGTCGATAAGTAGGAATAAGAACACTTTTCGAGGCTTTTGCACTCTATACGAGAGTATGGCAAAGATATTTTTGTTAATATTTGCAAATATTAACATGGGGGGGGTGCTTTTATTTAATTATTCTGCCGAGTTTTTAACCGGCTTTTCTCCCGTTTTTTCCGAAACCAAATTTATTCTTTCCCGATATCGCAGGCGGTATTTCTTTGTACGGCCCGATACCGGTATGCTTCCTTTCGGACACGAAAGGAGATGATACTTCTATGCCCGGAACGCAAAGACTGTAGATGAGATGAACGAATGGAACAATAAACATAGTATTATTAAAAACAATTAAGAATGAAACGTAAACATTCAATCTGTAAATGGAAAGGAATACTGTTTGCCCTGCTGTGGACAGTATCGTTGGGAACGTTTGCTCAGACCGTTACTGTACGCGGTACGGTCGTGGACGATACGGGCTTGACCGTTATCGGAGCATCCGTTGTGGTAGAGAGTAACCGCACGATCGGTACGATTACCGATATCGACGGGAAGTATGTATTGGAGAATGTGCCATCCGGAGGCAAACTTACCTTCAGCTATATGGGGATGCAAACCCAAACGGTGGCGGTGGCCGGACGAACAACGATCGACGTGACGATGAGGTCTGACGATAAGGTGCTGGACGAAGTCGTAGTCGTAGGTTACGGTGTACAAAAGAAGGCGAACTTAACGGGTTCCGTTGCTTCGCTTCAGGCCGAGGCGCTTGAGGCGCGTCCGGTGGCGAGCGTTTCCGCCGCACTGGCCGGAACGATGCCGGGAGTAACGACGATCCAGAACTCCGGTGCGCCGGGCGCCCAGACGGGAACGATCACCATCCGCGGTAAGAACTCGATCAATGCTGCCAGTCCGTTGGTAATTGTCGACGGAGTACCGGGAAGCATGAACTCGATTGATCCGCAAGATATCGAGTCGATTTCTGTTTTGAAGGATGCCGCTTCGTCGGCTATTTACGGTGTGCAGGCTGCCAATGGGGTCATCTTGATCACCACCAAGAAAGGAAAAGCAGGACAGAGCGCCCGTGTCAATTATTCCGGATTAGTGTCGTGGGCAAGCCCTACCGCCCGACTCAATTTCCTCGGAGCAGCCGATTTTGCCATGTTGTATAACGAAGCTACACGTAACGAAAATCCGAATGCTCCGCTGCCGTTCTCAGACAAAGATATCCAGAAATTCCGCGATGGCTCCGACCCGATCGGACATCCCGACACGGACTGGTATAATGCGGTAATGAAAAAGAGAGCGCTCGAAACGCAACACAATGTATCGATCAGCGGTGGATCGGAAAGTACGACGTATATGGCTTCACTGGCTTATCTTTTTCAGGACGGATTGTCGCAGGAAAAAAGCTATGACCGGTATAATGGTCGTATCAATCTCGACTCGAAAATCAACAAGTGGGTAAGTGTCGGATTGAATGCTTCGGCTTATCGCGGAACGGATCGGGACGAGTTTGAAGGATTTGCGGAATTGCTGCAATACGTGAACCGTATTCCCCCTACGTTAGGGATTTATGACAAAGACGGGAATTTCAGTTACAACAACCTGAAGAACCCTGTTGCCCATCAGGGACGCACGGGACTTTACCGCAGGATCGATCAGCAACTCAATGCAACAGCTTACCTTACCTTGACTCCGATTGAAGGATTGAGCATCAAAGGGGTTTACTCGCTACGCCACGATGCCCGTGATCTGCGTAAGTTCAAAAGACATTGGGAATATAGTAAGTTTGACTCCGGTAAGCGCGAAGGATATCATAATTATTATAACTGGAACTGGTACACATCGCAGTTACTGGCTAATTACAACAAAACATTCGACAAACATACGATCGGTCTTTTGGCAGGTGCCGAACAGGTGGAATATACGTATCGATACACCGAAACGAGTCGTACCGGCGGTGGAAGCGATGATCTTCCCGAATCGCTCAATACGCTCGATGCCTCGTCGCAAAAAAACCTTGACGGCGGACATGAAACGGCGCGTCTTTCATACTTCGGACGTATTCAGTATGATTACGAGAACAAATACCTGTTCGAGGCCAACATGCGCGCCGATGCCTCGTCGCGTTTCCCGAAAGATAACCGCTGGGGATTCTTCCCGGCTTTCTCGGCCGGATGGAGACTCTCCGAAGAAGCATTTATCAAAGATCGCTTCGACTGGCTCAGCAATCTTAAGTTGCGTCTGGGGTGGGGGAGAACCGGTAATGAAGAGTTGAAAAGCGATGATATTTATCCGGCCGTTTCGACGTATGCTTATAATGCTAAAAATCACTTGACCATGTTCGGCAATACGCTTTACTCGACGGTGCATGAATCACGCTACGTGAATTCAAACTTGAAATGGGCGACCGTGACCAACTATGAATTGGGTCTTGAAGCTGCATTCCTGAACAACATGGTCGGCTTCGAACTGTCTCTTTACAAAAAACGTACAAACGATATGTTGCTTTACCTCCCTGTTCAGGGCGTGATCGGGATGAATCCTCCGGCGCAGAATGCCGGAAATGTGGAGAATACCGGATTTGACTTGAATGTCTTCTACAACAACCGTATCAATAAAGATTTCAGATATAGCGTCAACTTCAATGTAGCATACGTAAAGAACGAAATCACGAATATGTTCGGTACCGAGGGGAAAGATCCGGATAACGAAAATATCTGGCGTTTGGAAGGGCATCCCATCGGTTCGTTCTACGGATTCGTGGCTGACGGCTATTTTAATACCGAAGAAGAGCTGAAGAACCATCCCAAGCGTTTGGGACGTGAAAAGCTGGGCGATATTAAATACAAAGACCTGAATGAAGACGGAAAAATCACTGCCGGTGACGACCGTAGGGTAATCGGTAAAAACTTTCCGAGCTGGACCGGCGGATTAAACGTGGGTCTCTATTATAAAGATTTTGACTTCTCGATGCTTTGGCAAGGCGCTTTCGACGTCGATGCCTATTACACGGGAGAGGCTTCATATTCTTTTTTCAACAGTGGAAAAGTACTCAAAAGACACCTCGACCGCTGGACGCCGGGGAATCATAACGCTTCGTATCCGCGTATCACCAAAGACTCACAGACGAACTATGCTGTTTCGTCGTTCTGGCTTCAAGATGCTTCGTATGTCCGTCTGAAAAATATTTCGTTCGGTTATACCCTTCCTAAGCAATTGCTTGGCAAAGCAGGTATCGACCGGTTGAAGGTCTTTGTCTCGGGTGAGAATTTATTGACTTTCTCCGGACTTGACGGATTAGATCCCGAATCGCCTTCGGATACGCGAGGAGCTTTTTATTCGAACGTGAAGAAAGTTTCACTGGGACTGAAAATGACATTCTAAATTATTTAAAATAAAAAGAACAATGAAAATAACACATCTATATATTGCTGCTGCGATAGCCGTGCTGGGAACGACTTCCTGTGTCGATCTGGATCGTTATCCCCTTGAAGAGCTATCGGATAAGAGCTTTTGGAGATCGCCCGACGATGCGGAAAAAGCGGTCTCAAACCTGTATACTTCACTCCCTTACTGGGACGTGGATGATGCGATTAATTCGGACGATGCAGTGCACGGTATCAAATGGGCGGCCGGAAATATTTCGAAAGGAGTTTACGACCCACAGGATTTCGGATGGAAAGGGAGCTACGCAGCGATCCGTAAAGCGAATATCGTGCTCAGTAAGGTCAATCTTATTCCCAACTATGACGGCGAAAAGAAGAATCGCGTGCTTGGTCAGGCTTATTTCTTCCGCGCATTCCAGTATTTCGATCTGATACGCAGCTACGGCGATGTTCCTTATATCGACAAGCCGTTATCGTTAAGTGATCAGGAAGGCATCGTGCGTACTCCCCGTGAGGAGGTATACGGAAAGGTGATGCAAGATTTCGATAAAGCCATCGAATATTTGCCTAAGTCTTGGAGCTCATCGGAATATGGTCGCGTAACCAAAGGGGCTGCGTTGGCTATGAAGGCACGTGCGGCCTTATATTATGGGAAATGGGATGTGGCTGCCGAAAGCGCGAAGAAAGTCATGGACTTGAACGAATATAATTTATATGATGAGCAGAATACCGGCAAGTATCAGGAACTCTTCTGGGAGAAGGCCGACGGATGCAAGGAATTTATTCTGGTTAAACAATTCAAGGAAGCCGAAAACTCGTGGTTTTTGATCGGTTGGGAAGCTTTCCCGACGAAAGGATGGGGTGGTATTAACCCTACACAGAGCTTAGTCGATGCTTTTGAAGATATCGAGGGTGCTCCGATTGCCAAGTCGACGCTTTACGATCCGAAAAAGCCTTTTGAGAAGCGCGACCCGCGTCTGGAAGTGAATGTGCTGCACCACGGAGAGACCCTGTACGGGGTGACCATCAACGTGGCTCCGTTGAAATCGGCTGCTCCGACCGGAATCGGTCAGCATGGCGATGCCACGGCTACCGGTTACTATCAGCAGAAATGGCTCGATCCGTCCATCGATCCTTTGTCAAAAGGCTGGGATATGGGTAAAGATGCCGTATTGATACGTTATGCCGAGGTGTTGCTCACGTATGCCGAAGCTAAGAATGAGTTGTCACCGCTCGATGATGAGGCGTTCAAGGCTGTGAATGCCGTGCGCAAACGTGTCGGTATGCCTGAGCTGCAAAAGACGGATGCAAGCAAACCGACGTATTGCGGGACACAGGACGATCTGCGTCAGCGTATCCGTAACGAGTGGCGCGTGGAGTTTGCACTCGAAGGGGGCAAACGTCAGTGGGATATTCGTCGCTGGGGTATTGCCAAAAAAGTGCTCAATGAACCGTTCCTCGGGCTGAAATACAAGCTGGTCGATTCGCCCGATGCAAAAAAAGAAGACGGAGGAAAGATTTGCATTCTCTACGAAGGAGAGAATGTGAAGTTGACCGGTAGTAAGTACGAAGATCATAATTACGTCTATCCCATCCCGCAGGAGGAGCGTGATTTGAATCCGGCTCTGACACAGAATCCGGGTTATCCGAATTAATGCCGCCTAAGCGGTATAAAAAGGCTGTTCTGCAATTCTTTTTGCAGGGCAGCCTTATTCACTTTTTTTACCATACAATGAAATATTTGAAATACGTTCTGTTCAGCCTGCTTTTCCTCGTTTATTTTACGGTTTATCGGGGAGCCTTGTCGCACGTAATTACGTATCATGAGCAGCATCATCTGTTTCTTTACTCCACTTCGTACCGGCGACAGATCTTCGCCTCCGAAGGCTGGCTGGAATACGTCACGAATTTTGTGATTCAATTCTTTTACAATCCCACGGCGGGAAGCGCTCTATTGGCTTTTATACTTGCTTCCGTTTATTTTTTAACAGACCGTATCATCCGAATATTCATCGAAGGGGAAGATCCGTTGCAACCGGCCGTTGTCCCTTCGCTTTGCCTTTTCTTTTATACCATGTCTGTCGATCATTCCCTCAAAACGGTCGTGGGGGTGTTCCTGCTTTTGTTACTGATCAATCTGCTGCTGCTATTTGTAAGACCGCAACGAAAAATCGTCCGTTGGCCGCAGCCTTTCGGCCGTTATGGCCGCATTTGGCTGACCGTAATTCTCCTAACCGTATACGCGGCAGGTGGCTATGTATTCTTTTTGAAATCGTATTCCGTAGGCGAGCGTATCATGCTTAAGGCCGAGCAGGCAGCTAAGGCCGAAGATTGGAACAAAGTATTGGAATATACCGAAAATTACCTTAACCGCGGGAGAAGCAATCATCTGATCGCTTATTTTCACAATCTGGCATTATATCATACCGGTTCATTGCCTTATCGCTTGTTTGACTATCCGCAGGCATTGGGGGTCAAGAGCCTCTATTTTCCGTGGGACGGAAACAGTCGTGAGAGCGAATACGGATACTTGCTTTATGAAAAATTGGGCTACCTTAACGAGGCACATCGCTGGGAGTTCGAGGCGATGGTCGTGTGGGGAGAGACGGCGCCGCACCTGCTAAATCTGGCTCGTTATAATCTCTCGAACGGTCGTCCGCGCGTTGCGCAGCGTTTTATCAATCTGCTGAAGCAATCGCTCTTCTATCGTGACGAAGCGCTCCGGCTCGAACAGCTTGCCGGTACGTCCGATACGTCGTTGCCTCGAAATGCGCTGCCAAACGTCGACGATATTCCTGCACGTTTTTCCAATGTGTTGAATCTCGGTCCCGAACTCCGGTATTTGTGCGAAAAAGATACGACCAATCGTATGGCTTTTGAATACCTGATGAGCCATTTGCTGCTGAGTAATCACGTGGAGCGGTTTGCTCAAAATCTCCCGCTTATGCGCCGTTTTGCTTATCCTCGTTTACCGCAGACTTATGAGGAAGCTCTTTATATTTACGAACTTGGCGTAGGCCGGGAGAAGGTGTTTGAGATGACCGGCCTTACCGTCGGTGAAGATACTAAGCGCCGTTTCGATCGTTACTATCGACTGGCACAAGCCGAACAGATGGAGGCCTTACAGGCCGAGTTTGGGAATACGTACTGGTTTTACCTCAATTATATCAGCCCTTACGGACCGAAAGTGATCCGTGATTAAACGACAAATTTAGAAACAATCGATATGAATACTCGATCTCTTGCATACTTCCTGTTGCTGATTGCTTGCGTGCTTGCCGGATGCGTTTCCTATCATGCTCCCGAAGCACATCGTGAAGCACAGCCGAAGATATATCCCGATTATGCCGGCGTTACCTTTCCCATCAATATAGCTCCGCCCAATTTCGTCATCCGTGATACGGCGGAGGCTTATCAGACGGAGATCGGTTATGCGGAAAACGTGACGATCCTCATTCGCAGCAAAGATCCGACGGTGCATATCCCGGAAAAAAAATGGAAAAGTCTGCTGAAAGAGGCACAGGGCAAGGAGATTTTCTTTCGTATCAGTTTGCTGAAAGAAGAAAAGTGGATACGCTATGCGGATATTATCGACACCGTATCCGAGCATCCGATAGACCCTTTTCTCGTTTATCGTCTCCTGTATCCCGGGTATGAATTGTGGAACGAAATGGGAATTTATCAGCGCGATTTGACTTCGTATAAGGAGACTCCGCTGCTGGAAAACCGCGACTTCGGCAAACAATGTGTGAACTGCCATTCGTTCACTCTCAACTCACCTGCGACGATGATGCTGCATATACGCGGAAAGCAAGGAGGGACGCTGATTCGCCGTAACGGACAGACCGAGAAGGTGAACCTCAAACCGGAAGGGTATAAAAACGGGGCGACGTATCCGGTCTGGCATCCGCAAGGACGTTACATCGCTTTTTCGATGAATGAGATCCAGCAGTTCTTTCACGCTTCGGGCAAGAAACCGATTGAAGTGTCCGACCTCGATGCCGATTTGGTACTTTACGATACGCAGACCCGAAGGATGTTCACCGACTCGCTCGTTTATACACGGGACTATATGGAGACTTTTCCTGCTTGGTCGCCCGACGGAACAACGCTTTATTTTTGTCGTGCGGCAGCGTATGCTCCCGCAATGCCGCTCGACAGTATCC
This sequence comes from Tannerella forsythia, assembly GCF_001006485.1. Lineage (GTDB taxonomy): Bacteria > Bacteroidota > Bacteroidia > Bacteroidales > Tannerellaceae > Tannerella > Tannerella forsythia. The sequence goes on along the minus strand of NZ_JUET01000003.1, from coordinate 56,279 downwards.
GGTACGACTTGTATCGCATTCGTTTCGACGAAAAAGAGGAACGCCTGTACGATCTTGAATGCGTCTATCAGGCGTCTGCTTTCGGTCGTTCCGTTTCTTTTCCGCGTGTTTCGCCCGACGGACGATATTTGATGTTTACGCAGTTCGATTACGGGAACTTCTCGATCTGGCATCCTGAAAGCGACTTGTATCTGATGGATTTGCAAAGCGGAGCGATACGTGTGCTTGACGAAGTGAACAGCAACGATGTGGACAGTTATCATACGTGGGCCTCGTCGGGCGATTGGTTTGTTTTTAGCAGTAAACGTATGGACGGACTTTGGGCGCGTCCTTATCTGGCCGCATTCGACCGTCGTACCGGACGTGCCGGAAAACCTTTTCTGCTTCCGCAGAAAGATCCGGAGTTTTACGATACGTTTACGTACACATATAATGTTCCGGAGCTGATTAAAGCGCCGGTAGAAAAGAATAAAGACTTTTTGGAGGCAATCGGTCGGGCAGCGCTCCGAACGACTCGTTGAGATGGCTGAAAATAGAGAGAAATAGCGCCTTCGTAAGGATGCCTCCGGAAGTCTCCGCGAAGCTCGCTAAGCCTTTCGTCGATGCACGGAAGTTTCCGCGCATATTTCTCATTATCTTCGTCCCGTACCGCATCTCGTCCTCAATCGGGTTTTGATGCGTCAGCTCCCGAAAAATCCGGGTTAGATGAACGTCTGATGATAAAAATGATTACCTTTGCCTCCGAATTTATATAACAGGGGTGCCTTACTTTTACAGGCTGAGATCATACCCTTACACCTGATCCGGGTAATGCCGGCGTAGGAAGATGTAGGTTTTTTTGTCTCTTTTTTTCTGTATATTTCGTAGCTCCCCATTTTATTTAAAACGAAAAGAAAATGAGGAAGATTTGTTATGGAGTAGCCGGCTTATTGTTGTCCGGCGTATCGGTGATGGCCCAGGAAAGGGTCGATTCGACAAGTGTGTATGAGCTGAACGAGGTGGTAGTCTCGGCCGTGCAGGCGCGGAAAGAGACGCCCGTGGCGTTTCGCAATGTGTCGGCGGCGGAACTCAGGGCCAACAATACCGGGCAGTCGTTGCCCTATTTATTTATGCAGACACCTTCGGTCGTTGTTACTTCCGATGGTGGGAATGGCATAGGCTACGCATCCATGCGGGTGCGCGGTACGGATGCTAACCGGATCAATTTTACGGTCGACGGTGTACCTGTCAACGATTCGGAGAGTCACGGGGTCTTTTGGGTGAACATGCCCGATTTCGCTTCGTCGGTCGAAAATATTCAGATTCAACGCGGAGCAGGCACCTCGACCAATGGTGCGGCCGCTTTCGGCGCGACTGTCTCGATGCAGACTCAACGTCCATCGCTCAAACCGTACCTCGAAGTCGTTTCGTCGGCCGGCAGTTTCGGGACATTTACGAACACTTTCTGCGGCGGGACGGGACTGCTTTGGGAGCATTTCGTGTTCGATGCGCGCTATTCGAATGTGCAGACCGACGGGTATATCGAACGCGCCCGGGCGGATATGAATTCGTATTACGGCTCGGCTGCATATTACAACGGCGGAACAATGATCAAGTTCCAGACTTTCGGCAGCAGCGAAGTGACTTATCAGGCATGGAACGGGGTTGATTCGGCCAAACTTAAAACAAACCGTCGTTACAACAGTTGCGGGGCCTATAAGGAGAACGGCGAAACGAAATTCTACGATAACCAGACGGACAACTATTGGCAGCATCATTATCACTTGCTCGCTACGCAACGTTTCAGTGACCGACTGAACCTGAACGTAACGCTGCACTATACCGACGGGAAAGGATATTACGAAGACTACAAGGCCGGTGCGAAGTACGCATCGTACAAGCTCGACAACTATGTAGATGCCAAGGGTGAGATTCACAAGAAAACCGATCTTGTTCGTCGTAAATGGTTGAGAAACGATTTTTACGGGGCATTGTTCCGCATGAATTATACGCACGACCGGTTGCAGGCTTCTTTCGGTGCATCGGCCAACAATTACATCGGCGATCACTTCGGACGTGTCATCTGGGTTAAGACCTCAGCCGCGCTGCCCAAACCCAACCACGAATATTACCGTAACCGTGGCGAGAAACTCGACTATAACGCTTATGTGAAAGCGACCTGTCGCTTCCTGCCTTCGCTAAGCGCCTATGCCGACCTGCAATATCGCGGCATTGATTACCAAATCAACGGAAGCGATGATAAAGCCGGTGATAAGGTACGTGTAAAGAAGACCTTCTCATTCTTCAATCCGAAAGCCGGGCTTTCGTTCGAGCGAAACGGTCATCATGCTTATGCTTCGTTCGCCGTGGCACATCGCGAGCCGAACCGCGATAACTTCACCGAGAACGGTCCTTCGGCACAGCCTGCCTACGAGACGCTTTACGACTACGAAGCCGGCTATCGGTACACGGGAAGCATCTTTCGTGCCGGTCTGAACCTGTACTATATGGATTACGACAATCAGTTAATCCTTACCGGTAAAATCAGTGAAATCGGAGAGCAGCTGACCTCGAACATCAAAGACAGCTACCGGATGGGAGTCGAGTTGAGCGGAGGGGTAAAAGTGGCATCGTGGCTCGACTGGAACGGGCACTTGACGTTGAGCAGCAACAAAATCCGCAACTTTACGGAATATGTCGATACGTACGATGCCAACGGGAACGACTTGCCTCAAACCTCCAAAAATCTCGGTACGACCGATATCGCTTTTTCTCCGAATCTGACGTTTGGAAGCACCTTCGTCTTCCATTGGAGGGGCTTCTCGGCAGCCTTCATGTCGTCGTATGTCGGTCGGCAGTATCTTGACAATACCTCATCGCGCCAGCGCAGTTTGGATCCGTATTTTGTGAACGACCTGCGCATCGGATACACGTTCCGTCCCCGTTTCATGAAAGAGATCGGACTCGACTTGAATATCCGCAACCTCTTTAACGAAATGTACGAAACGAACGGCTGGACATACAGCTATATCCTCGATGGTAAACGTATGACCGATTCCGGGTACTTCGCACAGGCCGGAACGAATATGATGGCACGTGTAACGCTGAAATTTTAAGCGAAGAATATGCTGTTCCGCCGTCCGGACGCCGTATGACTAAGAACATAGAAACTTTTTTACGTAACAACATGGGATATGAATTGATTGAAATCGTTGCAGCCGCGATCATGCTGATCTATCTGTGGCTGGAATATAAAGCCAGCATCTGGCTGTGGCCGGTAGGGGTCGTAATCCCTCTTTTCTATATCTATATCTATTTTGTTAATAAGTTCTATGCCGACATGGGGATCAACATCTACTACCTCGTGGCAAGCGCTTACGGCTGGTTCCGGTGGTGGAAAAGCGAGTCTGCCCTCAAACGGAAAAGCCTTCGATCCGGTGAAACGGCAGTCTTGGGAGCGGCCATACGGTATACTCCCAAGACTTACTGGCCGAAACTGTTGGCTGTTTTTTGTGTGTTATTCGCCCTGATCGCATGGGTGCTGATCCGGTTTACCGACAGCCCTGTGCCTCTCGGCGATGCGTTTACGACGGCGCTCAGCATCGTGGCCATGTGGATGCTCGCGCAGAAATATATTGAACAATGGTGGTTTTGGCTCGTCGTGAGTGCCGTCTCCGCCACCCTTTATTTCTGGAAAGGAATGACCCCGACAGCCGTCACCTACGTTGTTTATTCTATTGTGCCTGTCTTCGGCTACCGCCAATGGCAGAAGATGATGACTTCCGCTATGACGGCGAATCGTTATTCGCGATAGTAAATCCTCTTGACACGCGGCGAGATGGATGTCAGAATCTCGTAAGGAATCGTGTCCAGCTTGTCGGCAATTTCAGTCACCGGAAGTTGGAAACCGAAGATAATCGCCGTGTCGCCTTCCTGCGCATCGGCATCCGTAACGTCGACCATGCAAATATCCATGCAGATATTTCCGACAATCGGGCAGCGCGTCCCGTTGATAACGACTTCGCCCACCCCGTTGCTCAGATGACGGTCAAGACCGTCGGCATAGCCGATAGGAAGAATAGCCACCCGTAAATCGCGTTGGGCGTATGTCTTGCGGCTGTAACCGATCGAATCGCCTGCCGGTACATCGCGGATTTGCAGAATCGTTGTTTTGAGTGAACTGACCGGCTGTAACTTCTTCGCTTCGCTGACCGAGGCGCTGATGCCGTAAAGCGAGATGCCGAGGCGAACCATATCCATCTGATGTCCGGTGAAACGTTCGATACCGGCCGAATTGAGAATATGTTTGAGTACCGGATAACCTAATCCTGCTTCCAAGGCTTCGGCCGATTGTGTGAAGAGGCGTATCTGTCCCCGTGTAAATTCGTCGTGTTCGGGCGAGTCGCTCCCGACCAGATGCGAAAAAACGGAGCGCACGACGAGTGAACTTTGTTGTTCCAGCCGTTGGCAAATCTCCCGCACATCCGACGGACGAAAGCCCAGCCGGTGCATGCCCGTGTCGATTTTGATATGAATAGGGTAGGAGGTGATTCCGCGTCGTCCGGCTTCTTTCATCAGGGCATCCAGCAGGCGGAAGCTGTACACCTCCGGCTCCAGTTGACGCTCGAACAAGACATTGAAACTGCTAAATTCCGGATCCATCACGATGATCGGAATGGAGATTCCTTCTTTGCGCAGCGCCTCGCCCTCGTCGGCCACCGCCACGGCCAGATAATCGCAACGATGTTCCTGCAATGTCTTCGCCACCTCATACGAACCGGCGCCATACCCGAAGGCTTTGACCATGCAAACCATCTTCGTGTCGCGGTGCAGTTTTGAACGGAAATGGTTGAAGTTGTGCACTACCGCATCCAAGTTTACCTCAAGCACCGTTTCATGCACCTTTTTTTCTAACAGCTCCGTGATGCGCTCGAAATGGAAGGCACGTGAACCTTTCAGCAGAATCAACTCGTCGCGGAAGGTTTTCATCGAAGGAGAATGAATAAATTCGTCGGTTGTCAGGTAGAACTCGCTTTCGCGCATCTCGAATGCAGAGCCGTATTCTTTCATGTCACGGCCGATCCCGATGATACGGTCTACTTTCTTACGGCGGAACAGCTCTGCGACTTTCCTGTATAATGATTTGGGCAGCATGCCCGATTGCAGAATGTCCGAAAGAATCACGGTCGTTTTCAGGTCTTTTTCCGCACGACGGCTCTGCTGAAAATCAAGCGCGATATCCAGCGAATTAATATCGGAATTGTACGTGTCGTTAATCAGCTGACATCCGTTGATGCCTTCTTTTACTTCCAACCGCATGGCCACCGGCTCCAGTCCCGCAAAAACCTTTCTGTTTCTGAGTGACGTCGGTTTCAGATACAGCATCAGGGCGATGCAGTGAATCACATCTTCGATCGAAGCATCGTCGGTAAACGGAATTTCATACGTTTGTTCCAGATTCAGCATCACACAGTGGATTTCGGTCGAAGACTGTTTTTTGTGTATTCTCTCAATGTATAACGGCGCATCCGAATCTTTGCGGCTCCAGCCTACGGCCTTATGCGAGAGGCACGCCTTGTCGAGCGTGTGCGCGATAAACTCATCGTCGACATTGTAGATTACGATATCGCAATCGCTGAACAGCGATAATTTCTCCATACATTTTTGAGTCGATGAAGCGAAATTCTCCTGATGCGCCTCTCCGATATTCGTGATCATGCCGATCGTCGGACGAATGATGCGTTGCAGCTTCTCCATCTCGTCCGGCTGTGAGATACCCGCTTCGAAGATGCCCAACGTATGCTTGTCGTCCATCTGCCATACGGAGAGCGGCACGCCGATCTGCGAGTTATAACTGCGAGGTGAACGGACAATGTTGAAATCCGTATGAAGCAATTGGTAAAGCAACTCCTTGACGATGGTCTTACCGTTACTCCCTGTAACACCGATGACCGGTATCTCGAATTGCTTGCGGTGGTGTGCCGCCAGCATTTGCATTGCTGTGAGCACGTTCGGGACGATCAAGAAATTGGCATCGGGCATCATCCGTGTTTCCGGCGGCTCATGATGGACGACAAAGCTACGCACGCCCAGCCGGTATAATTCGGGGATATATCGGTGTCCGTCGTTGGTCTGAGTTTTCAACGCAAAAAACAGGGTCGATTCCGGGAACGACAACATACGGCTGTCGATCAGCAGTCGATCGATCATACTGTCGTTCAGGGTGCGGTTTGTTGCGCCAATTATTTTGGCAATCTCTTGGATCTTATACTTCATCATTATTGTTCGGTTTGTAGTCGTTCTATATCTTTTCGTTCTTGCTTGAAACAAAGGTAGGGCATTTTCTCATTGAAACGGTCTATTTTTAACAAAGTTTGTGTCAGGAATCGCCGGTATGCCTCGCTCTGCGGATTAAACGGCCGATGATCGAGTGCTTTGCGAATCTCCTCTGCTTCCTTTAACAGACAACGTGCAGGCTCATCCATGCATACTTCGACAAAACGCTCCCAAATGTATTGGATAGCTGTTGGTGACGGATGACACATATCGTCGGCATAAAAACGATAGTCCCGTAACTCATCCATCATCAGTTCGTAGGCGGGGAAATAAGCGGTCTGTACCGGAAAACGTTCTTGCAATGCCTCGACAGCAAGGTGTAAGGTCGCTTTACTTAACTGGTTCTCGTGTGCTCCGTCTCGCCAGTGCCGAATCGGACTGACCGTAAACAACCATTGCAGGGACGGATGTTTTTTCTGTAACTTCGCTATCAGTGGTTCCCACAGTGAAACGATTTCTTCGACCGAGAGGCGTGCCCGCTCGAAATATTTTTCCGGAAGCTTATGACAGTTGGCTACCGTTTGTCCTGTCCCTTTTAACCGATAGACATATGCCGTCCCCCAAGTTATGATGATACGGTCGGCCGACGATAACATAACCGCAGCCTGTTGCAGTCGTTCGTTTATCTGTTGCAGGCACTCATCGGCCGATACGGACGAAAAAGAGCTGTGATGAAAGAAACTGTGGTATAAGCCTTCATGCTGAAACAGATCGTCGGACGTGAATGTCATTCCCTCTATCAGTCGTTCAATAGCCATGGCTACCGAAGCAGGGTTATAAAGTGTACCGAAAGGATTGATCTCCGCACGAAACAGACTGCCGGATAAACGCTTCCCGATGGATTCGGCAAAGCAGGAGCCGAAGAGCATCGTCCGGTGTTCGTATGCAAAACGGACAGGGGATCGGGGAATATCGATTTTCGTATAAAGCATCATAGCACTTATGAATAGTCATGCGTTAAAAGTAATGTAGCAAAGTAGCATAAGTGCCGTATTTTGTGTTCTTTTTTATACTTTAACTGCTTTGCTGCTTTGCTATATTTTATGCAATATGACAGGCAAAGAAAAAAAATCTTCAGGGAAATACGAAACATTGAACTTAATTCATGCAAGTTTTGAGATATGTTGTAAAACATATAAATATCATATGGTGCTAAATATAAACAATTTAAGCTATTGTAAGGACGTATTTTTATCTGTTTATCATGGTTTTGGGATAATTTTTTTTGGCTGGTAGGCTGGAAATACAGAACTTTGGACACTTTTTGTTGAAAAACGAAGTGGATAAACTATGACTATACTACGACATGTAAGCATTTTATGTGGCTTTGCCCTTTTTTCGGTTGGAGCGTACGGACAGCCGGTAGGAAGGAAGAAACAGCAGGAACGAGAATTCCCTGCGGCACTAAAAACTCCTGCGATAGAGCGGAAAGTCTCAAAACTTATTGCGGATCGGGTGGATGTAACGAAGAAAAAGATTGTAACGGGAGAATTGGAGTCGGTTACATTTGCGACGCAGGAGGAATTGATTGAAGCAGAAAACCTTCTTTTTCCAGCCGATGAATTATATCAGTCCAATTGGGATACGTGCTGGGTAAATCCCTTTCGCACCAGAGACAGAGATATTGTCATGCCGGATTCGTTCAGGATTGATTGTTCTACCTTTGTAATTCCTATTGACAATGAGTTGAAGATTACTTCCAAGTATGGTCCACGCCGTCGCCGGATGCACCGTGGAATTGACTTGAAAGTCCATGTCGGCGATACGATTCGCAGTGCATTCAGTGGGAAAGTACGAATCAAGAGTTTTGAACGTCGCGGTTACGGAAATTATTTAGTGATTCGTCATCCCAACGGCCTCGAAACGATCTACGGTCATCTGTCGAGGCCCTTGGTTTCCGAAAATGAGATCGTCAAAGCAGGGCAGCCCATTGCTCTCGGTGGAAATACAGGGCGTTCTACAGGTCCTCATCTTCACTTTGAAACACGCTTTCTCGGCGAAGCCATTGATCCAAGCCACATCATCGATTTCGAAAACGGTGTTCCTCATCAGGACTTTTACGTTTTTCATAAAGACTCTTATCGTAACCGGCACAATCTCTATACTTCAACATCCGAACATATCGTTTATCATCGTGTGAAGAAAGGTGAGTCTTTAGGAGTCATTGCACGGAAGCATGGTCTTTCCGTTACGGAGCTGTGCCGTCTGAACGGATTGAAAAAAACATCTGTGCTGCGTGTCGGACAAACGCTCCGTTGCGGGAAAACATCGGCAAGGGTTTCGAAAAAAGCCACACGGCTGAAACCAGCACAACAAACGGTAGCGGATGAAACAGCCGTTGCAAAAGAAGAAAAGCCTGTTTATCATCGTGTACGGCAGGGAGAGACCCTCTATTCGATTGCGCGTCAACATAGCATGACGGTCGATGCGCTTTGCAAGTTGAACCGTATCCGCCCGACGGACCCTTTGCATGAAGGGCAGGAGATTTGCTACCGTGCGGTAAAGCATAGTACAAAGCATGTCGTGAAAGAAGAAACAGAAGAAATGGTTATAGCAGAACATACTGCAAGCGATCAGTTGCCGGAAGAAGATGATAAACGGGGATCGGAGAACGGGATACAGGAGGATAATTCTGTTACGGTTACGGAAAGCAGGCAAACGGTTGCGCCTGCTCAGTCGAAGGTGACTGCCGCAAAGAAGACGAAAACCGCCGCACGTCTGAAAGCGCCCGTTTATCATCGAGTGAAGAAAGGGGACACCTTGAGTGCGATCGCCCGGCGTCACGGGGTGAGCGTGGAGCAATTGTGCACATTGAACAAGATACAGAAGACGACGACCTTGAAAGTTGGACGTTCGCTGCGTTGTTCATGAAGAGGAAAAGAGCGTTTTGTGCCAATTACGGAAGATGTCGCATCTTCCGTAATTGGCACGTTGATGTTATATAAAGTAGAGTTATGGCAGATACCAAACAACAATTTGAGGCGGTGATCAGAGAATGCCGGGAGGTCTTTCAGGCCAAGCTGTCGGACTACAGTCCCTCGTGGCGTATCATGCGTCCCGAGTCGATTACCGATCAGCTTTTCATCAAGGCCAAGCGTATCCGGAGCCTTGAGATGAAGAAAGTGAGTAAAGTCGGCGAAGGCATCCGACCCGAATTTATCGCTATTGTGAATTACGGTGTGATCGGGTTGATACAGCTTGAACTGGGGGCTGTCGATACGTGCGATATCGATGTGCATCGGGCTTTGGAACTTTATGATGCGCATATGAAAGAAATTCAAACACTGATGTATGCCAAAAACCACGATTATGACGAGGCATGGCGGGGGATGCGCATCAGTTCGTACACCGACTTTATTCTGACGAAACTGAACCGTGTGAAGGAGATCGAAGACCACGACGGGAAGGTGATTGCTTCGGAAGGAATCGCTTCCAATTATAGGGATATGGTGAATTATGCCCTGTTCGGATTGATCAAACTGACTTTCGGGGAAGATGCCTAAGCGAATTCTCATAAAAACGATCGCGGAGTGTTGTCGCGTTTTATTGGGGGGGACATTGATCTTTTCCGGTACGGTCAAAGCGATAGACCCGATGGGTACCGCCATTAAGACCGGGGAATATCTCGCCTCATTTGGCATGGAATACGGCAAGTGGTTCGAGTTGCTCTTGTCGTTCAACATCATTGCCGTTGAGTTTATGCTCGGTGTGTGTATGTTGACGGCTGTCTACCGTAAGCTGACGACACTCGGCGTGTTGATCTTCATGAGTTTCATGACGCCGCTCACGCTTTATCTGGCGGTTTTTAATCCCGTGCCCGATTGCGGATGTTTCGGCGACGCATGGATCATTACGAACTGGCAGACATTCTATAAGAACCTCGTTCTACTTGCAGCAGCCGTTTTTGCATGGATGTATTACAAGCAACTGACATCGTTCTATACGTATCGGTCGTATTGGTTTGTCGGGCTTTTTTCGTACCTCTTCTGTCTCGGTTTCTGCTATTGGAATTACAATCATTTGCCGATTACCGATTTTCGTCCGTATAAAGTGGGAGCGAATATCCCGAAGCTGATGGAGGTTCCACCCGATGCACCGCAAGATGAATATGTATTTATTTATCAGAAGAACGGCGAAACGAAAGAATTTAAATTAGAGGACGTTCCGGCCGATGATTCTACATGGACGTACGTTGATGCGCGACTCGTTAAACAGGGATTCGTACCGAAGGTCAGTTCCTTCGGGCTGTTTAACGAGCAGGGAGAGAATGTAGCCGATGAGCTTTTTACCCGGCCGGGTATTGTCATGCTGCTTGTGGCTTACCGGCTGGAAGAGGCAAGCGACAAACATATCGACGAGATCAACCATGCGTATGATTATGCCATGGAGCATAAGCTGACTTTCTATGGCGTCACAGGCTCGTCCGACGGACATATTGCCGAATGGGTGAAGCATACGGGCGCCGATTATCCTTTCCTGACGGCCGACGAGGTGCTGCTCAAGACTATCATCCGCTCGAATCCGGGGATGGTATTGCTTCGCGAAGGTACGATTCTGGCCAAATGGCATCATAACGACATCCCCGGCGAGGATGAATTAGACACCGTGATAAACGGATACTTGAACGATAACCGTATGGAAAACCGGACAGATCATAACCCTTGGTTATCCGTAATTGCAGCTTTTGTATTACCTTTGCTGCTGGTTTGGATCTACGATTATCTTCGAAACCGTAGATATCGAGGAATAAAGAATACATATAATTAACAGACTGAACAAATGAGGAAGAATATTGTTGCGGGGAACTGGAAGATGAACACCACCCTGCCCGAAGGATTGGCGCTGGCCAAAGGTTTGAATGCAGCCTTGAAAGGAAAGGCCGTACATTGCGACGTGATTGTAGGTGTACCGTTCACGCATCTGGCAAGTATCGTTTCGGCCGTCGACACGATGAAGATTGGGGTGGCAGCGGAGAACTGTGCCGACAAGGAAAAGGGAGCTTTTACGGGCGAGGTGTCGGCTGCGATGGTCGCTTCGACGGGCGCTAAGTACGTGATTCTCGGACATTCGGAGCGTCGTGCATATTACCACGAGACTCCCGGGATTTTGAAGGAAAAAGTGAAGCTGGCGTTGGCACATAATCTGATACCGATTTTCTGCATCGGCGAAGTGCTGGAAGAGCGCGAGGCCGGCAAGCATTTCGAAGTCGTAGATGCACAAGTACGTGAATCGCTGTTCGAGCTATCGGCCGAAGAATTCGGCAAGTTGGTGCTCGCTTACGAACCGGTGTGGGCTATCGGAACGGGCAAAACGGCTACGGCGGAACAGGCACAGGAGATTCATGCACACATTCGCCATACCATTGCGCAGCAATATGGTCCGGAGGTCGCCGACAGCACATCCATTCTGTATGGCGGAAGTTGCAATGCGGGCAATGCGAAAGAATTGTTTGCCAACCCCGATGTAGATGGCGGGCTGATTGGCGGAGCATCGCTCGAGGTAGAGAAATTTATGCCCGTCATTGAGGCATTTTAAAGAAGGCGACAGAGCCGGGAAGACGTTTAATTATGAAACGATATGCGTTTATACTGGGGCTCTTGTGGTGCGGCAACTGTGTGCTGATGGCACAAGATTCCATCGTTGAGGCCCTGACACGAGATGTCCCGGGTCGGGGTACGGTGACGATTCACCAGTCTTCGGCCATCCGTCAGATGATTGGCCGGCCGGTGGCTTCGGAGCATACTGAAGAAGTGAACGGTCGGGTGTATCTCTTATCGGCCGGCTACCGTATTCAGATCTTTTCCGGAAACAATCAGCGCAATTCGAAAGATGAAGCGTTCGGCAAGGAGCAGCAGATCAAGAACCGGTTCTCAGGCTTGTCGACGTATGTGTCGTACACCGCTCCTTTCTGGCGACTTCGTGTAGGGGACTATCTTTCGTACGAAGAAGCGTACGGCATGATGCAAAAGTTGATTGCCGCCTTTCCTTCGTTCCGGAAAGAGATGTTTATTACGAAAGAAGAAATTCGTACCTTCGTTCGGTAAGCATGAAAGAGACCGAAGCATTACTCGAAGTACGCCGGCAAGTGAGCGAGCATTATCGTCAAATCATTGAACTGTTGGGTGAAGATACGGATCGTGAGGGATTGAAGAAAACCCCCATGCGGGTGGCTAAGGCCATGCAGTTTCTGCTCAAGGGATACGATGAAGACCCGGAGGCCGTGTTGGCCTCAGCCATGTTTAAGGAAGAGGACTATAAGCAGATGGTTATCGTTAAGGACATCGATTTTTTTTCTCTCTGCGAGCATCACATGTTACCTTTCTTCGGTAAGGTGCATGTGGCTTATATCCCGAATCATTACATTACGGGACTGAGTAAAATTCCGCGCATAGTCGATATTTTTGCTCATCGTTTGCAGATACAGGAGCGTATGACACTTCAGATTAAGGAATGTCTTCAGAAAACGTTAAACCCGCTGGGCGTGATGGTCGTCATTGAGGCGCAACACATGTGCATGCAGATGCGCGGCGTGGAAAAACAGAACTCACTGACAACGACGTCCGACTTTACCGGCTCGTTTCAACAAGCCCGAACGCGTGAAGAGTTTATGAACCTGATTAAAAAATAGTGCTTTTTTGTCTGCCTTTTCGGAGACTTGTATCTTCTCTCTATTAGGAAATAACTTGTTTTTATGCTGCTGAAAATTTATCCCGATCATCCGAACCGGAAAGACATTGATAAAGTGGTGAATGTGTTGCGTGACGGCGGATTGGTGATCTATCCCACCGATACGCTGTACGCCATGGGCTGTGATGCGCTTGATGTGCGTGCGGTAGAAAAGATTTGCCGTATCAAAGGCGTCAATCCGCAGAAGAGCAATCTCTCGATTATTTGCCCGGATTTGTCGTCCGTCAGCGAATATGCACGTATCAACAACCATGTTTTCAAACTGATGAAACGTTGTTTGCCGGGTCCTTTCACCTTCATTTTACCCACAAGCGGCGAGCTGCCGAAGATCTACAAAAGCCGTAAGGAGGTCGGTATCCGTGTACCCGACAATCCGATTGTACGTGAACTGGCCGTTGCGCTGGGCAATCCGTTGCTTTCGATGTCAGTCTATGACCGGGAGAGCAACGATGAACCGGAATACCTTACCGATCCGGAGCTGATAGAAGAGAAATATGCCGGACAAGTAGACCTAGTGATTGACGGTGGCTATGGCTGCACGGAAGGATCGACGGTGGTGGACTGTACGCAGGAGCCGTTTTCCATCGTCCGTCAGGGCAGAGGAATCATTGAACTTTGAGTGATCCAAGACGGGAAACAGGCTTCTGAAAAATCACTTTTTCTCTTGCTCTTTTTTACAAGTTCACGCGCTGCTATGACTATGTCGTGACCGAAATGGTCGGAAACGAGGGTCAAGATTGGAGAGGTCCTTCTTTTTTCATGCTCCGGATGAGTTGTGAATATTTTCGTTTTGCCACCCATTCGTCTTCTTCCTGTTCCGAAAGCAGCGATAATGCTTCGATGTTCTGCTGCCCGATAAATTCGGATTTTAACTGAGGATCGGTATCCACCTTTCTCAATAAATCTAATCGTTCAGAGTCATCAAGCATGCCTTGAAAATATCTCCGTACTTGTTCGTCCATCTTTTCCATTTTTTGATAATAGAACGTATAAGAATAAAAAATCCGCTAAGAAGCAACTCGTTTCATGCGAATAGAAAGAGGAGAACGGGGAGTAATTTTTCGAGGGCGATCTTCAGTTTTTTATAGGCAATCCCCATCTGGGTCTCGACGGTATTAAGTGATAATCCGAGTTCTTCGGCAATGTCTTTTTGTTTTTTCCCTTCGATTTTACTTTTGATAAAAATCAGTCGGCATTTTTCCGGCAAGGTCTGAATGGCTTTTGATACGACCGACTCAATGTCGCGTTCTGCAACATATTCTTCGTCGAATGCTTTCAGCGACTCAAATTTCATCTGCAGGGTACGTGTGTATTCCTCTTGGAGCTGCTCGGCCGAGCGTTGTTCGACCATCTTGTGCCGGAGGAAGTCCACGCATCTGTTTTTTACGGAAGTCAACAGCCATCCCGTTTTATTGATATGCCCTTCAAGCACGTCTTGCCGCTCCCACAAATCGAGAAATACATCCTGTACAATGTTCTCCGCATCAGCTCCCGACATGATGTAGGCTTCGGCAAAGCGTTTCATCCGTGCGTAATACGATACGTACATGGCTTTGAAACTTACGGTCAATTGATGATTCCTGTCCAATTCGTTCCTTCTTTTTCCTGCAAACTTACATAAAAAAGCCATTTTTTTGTCATTGCTGCCCGATAAAAGTATTTGATTAGGATAAAAAACAGAACGTCTCGTTAAAATACTTTATGGTGAAAGTGCCCATACCATCTTGATATTATTCAGTTTTATCGGGAAATAAATTCTAATAAAGATTCTCCCGAATTTATATGATTGGGCGGAGGCTTATCCATCGTTTTTAACGGACAACAATGAATAAATAAGAAGGGGCAGGCTTTTGAAGGCTTGGTTAAATAAGTTTGGCTTTTCGTTGTACATCTTTTATCTTTGTCGCCCATAGATGTAAAATGAGAAACATAAAATCAAAACGTATGAAGAAAAAATGTATCGCATGGGCCGCTTGTCTGTTTTTGGCGGCAGGTTCTGAAGTATTAGCATGTACCGGCTTGCTGGTAGGAAAAAAAGCGTCGACAGACGGTTCGGTTATGATTAGTTATTCGGCAGATTCCCATACGCTTTACGGCGAAATGTATCGTTGGCCGGCTGCAACGTATCCGCAAGGCACGATGCTTGAGGTATCGGAGTGGGATACCGGCAAGCCGCTGGGTAAGATTGCGCAAGTGACACAGACATATTCCGTGATCGGAAACATGAATGAATATCAAGTGGCCATTACGGAGAGCACATTTGGCGGACGTCCGGAGTTGGTTGATACAACCGGAATTATGGATTACGGCAGTTTGATTTATATTGCCTTGCAACGTTCTAAGTCGGCTCGTGAAGCGATTAAGGTGATGACTGACTTGGTGGCTGAATACGGTTATTATAGCAGTGGTGAGTCGTTCTCAATTGCCGACAAAAACGAGGTTTGGATCATGGAGATGGTCGGAAAAGGAGTCGGAAACAAGGGAGCTTTGTGGGTCGCTATCCGTATTCCGGACGATTGCATCGCTGCGCATGCCAACCAATCGCGTATCCATCAAATTCCGTTCGATGACAAGGAGAATTGTATGTATGCACCCGATGTCGTTTCGTATGCGCGTGAAAAAGGGTATTTCAAAGGTAAAGACAAAGACTTTAGTTTTGCTAATGCATACTGTCCCTATGATTTCAGCGGACTGCGTGCATGCGAAGCGCGTGTATGGTCGTTTTTCCGTCTGTATGACAAAGGGATGAGCAAGTACGAGGCTTTTGTCAGAGGCGATGCGACGAAAGAGCCGATGCCGCTTTATATCAAACCTGACCGCAAACTATCGGTGCAGGATGTACAACAGGCTATGCGTAACCACTACGAGGGGACGAGCATGGATATGACGAAAGATATCGGTGCCGGAGCGTATAAGGTGCCTTACCGCTGGCGTCCGATGCACTTCACCGTAGACGGGCAGAAATACCTGCACGAACGCGCCATCGCTACACAGCAAACGGGTTTTGTCATCGTGCCGCAGATGCGTAGCTGGCTGCCTGATGCCATTGGCGGTATCTTATGGTTTGGGGTCGACGATGCCAACACGACTGTCTTTAATCCTGTTTATGCCTCTTCACTGGCAGTACCCGAATGCTACCGGGTGGGCAATGGGGATATGTTGACGTTTTCATGGAGTTCGGCTTTCTGGATTCATAACTGGGTGGCGAATATGGCATACCATAAATACAGTTTCATGATCGAAGATATTCGTAAGGTACAAACCGAGTTGGAGAACGGATATCGTGAGGTTCTCCCAGCTATCGACAAAGCTGCGTTGGCATTGTATGAAAAAAGTCCTGAAGAGGCACGCCGTTTCCTGACATGGTACAGCACGACGACAGCCGATCAGGCTACCGCACGTTGGAAGAAACTGGGTGAATATCTGATGGTCAAATATATTGACGGAAACGTGAAGAAAGAGCAGGATGGCCGGTTCAAGCGTAACCCGTACGGACTTCCTGCTGCGCCCGATTTTCCGGGATACGACGAAGAATATTATAAGGAAATTGTTCGTAGAGGTGGTGAACAATTGAAGGTACAATGATGTTCTATCATTGAACGATAAAAAAAGACATGAAGAAATTAATAGTAACCGTTGCTCTGGCATTCCTTTCGGCTGCCGGATATGCACAGCAGGGACATGCGTCGGCAGGCGTCAATACGGGATATGCATTGGACCGTGAATCTGTCACGTTCGGCCTTGATTTTCGTTATAATGTGTGGCGCAATGTACGTATTGCTCCCTCTGTTACGCATATGTTTCGTAACAATGGCGCCAGCGCATGGTACATTGATTTCGATGCCCACTATGTGGTATCTGTGACGCGCTATTTTGCGTTCTATCCGATCGGAGGCATGGGAATGTCTGTATGGGACTTCAAAGGGTCTGACGGAAATCGTACCCGTTTGGGATTGAATGTCGGGATAGGCGCCGAACTTTACGCTACGGACGAAATATCGGTGGGTACGGACATGAAATACAATCTGACGAAAGATTATGATCAGGCTTTGGTAGCCGTCAGGGTCGCTTATCATTTCTGAACGGACTGATTGACCCTCTCTTGAAGGACAGGCTTAGAGCGCTTTCTGAAACAAAGATTTATTTACCGAACCGTTGTAAAGTTTTCCTTACAACGGTTCGGTTTTTTATGGCTTATCAGAGATATCCCGTCTCCAACCCCAAACGACTAATTTATGAAAAAGTTACAGGCTGATTTTTACGCCGGCAAAGAAGCTGCGCGGCATGCCTGGTCCGTAGATGTAAGCCGAGTCGCGTGCCGGTCCTTTGTCGAAATCGTCTTGAAAAGCGTTGAACATATTTTGTATACCTGCATAGATTTGCATCGTATAGACGTTATAGATCGGAAAATTATAGGCCAGGCGGCATCCCATCTCGAAGAAGGAGGGTGTTTGAAACGTACGCGGACCGTAGGTCGTTGCTGTCTGCCCTTTGCCGTGTTGCATACGGTCCGGATGGATCGTTGCCGAGGGTTTACCGTTGAACAGGGTTAAGCTGCCATCATCTTCGGTCGGGATTTCGTGCCCGGTCAGCATATTTCCTGTGTAGTTTCCGGAAATCGACAAGGTGAAATCACGTGTAAAGTTAACCGTGCTTACGAAGTAGGCATACAGATTCGGTGTGCGATACATACGGCGCGTTTTGTACGTATCGTCTTCGTGCCACTGCTGTTCCTTATTCCAAAGACTCTTTTGCGCCGTAAGTCCGGCTTGCAGTTGCCATGTATTCAGATAGGCAATCTTACCTTCAAAATTCAGTCCGTACACTTTGGCTCCTTCTGAATTTTTACGTATTTTGAGGATTTGTTTCATGCCTTTCACCACAGTATCTTTTTGGTTGAAACTGAAAGCATCGACAAGACTTGTATAAAATCCTTCGGCCAGAAGGTTCAACTGCCATGCCCCCATACGGTGATACCAATCGATCGACCCGCTGAAACTGTGAGAGGTCTCTTCTTTCAGACCGGGTGCATTTTGCGAAAGAATAAGGTCGCCGCCGGCATTGTCGACGTGCAGGTCTTCATCGAAAATCTGAGGAGCCCGGAATCCTTTGCTGTAACTTAACCGGAAGCTGAAGGCCTGAGACGGGTTGTAACGCAGGTTGACACGAGGACTGAAAATCATGTCTTTCACCAGCGAATGTTTGTCAAGGCGCGCACCGAGAAGGATGCTCCAATGATTGTTTTTCCACTCGTTCTGCAGGAAAGCGCTCCGGGTGTTGACTTTCTGCATGAGCGGAGCTTCCCGATAACCACTTACGTCATCAAGCTTATCGTGTGTGTATTCCAATCCGGCCGTAAGAGTTGCCGGCATAAACAACAGTTGGGGCATCTCATAAGCATATTGCGCACCGAACATATGCGTTAATCCTCCCGTTCGTCCGTACGAAGCCATACGCTTGTTCAGTTCGAGCATGTCTTCATTGCTTAATCCGTTATTGATTTTCGGAAAGAAGTTGGCGGCCAGTTCTTCTTCAATCTTTTCATCGGATATACCGGGGGTGGCTTTTTTCAGATTTTCGATAAACTGATCTTTGGCTTTTTCGATGTTCTTTTTACCTTCGGCCATGATTTCGTTGGCCGTCTTGTCTCCACCTCCGTAGTAGCTCTTACGGTCGACTTTCATGAATGAAGCATATGCATTGAAACGATGTCTGCCGTTCGGGCTGAATAAGCTGTAATTCAAACTTCCAGTGTTGTTCGTGTGTTCCAGTTGTTCGGCTACGTGAGCATTATGAGGTTCTTCTTTAAGCAAATCACCGCCACGGCGAAACTCGTGGGTGTTATGATATTCGGCAGTTAGTTTCGAGTAGTTGCTCGGCTTTACATATGCCCGGAAACCCAGGGTACGACCATCGAGTACAGGCGTTTCGGTATAACCGTCTCCATCGTGGTCGTAGCCCGAGCGATGGCGGGTCTGTCCGAACATCGTAATCCCTAATTTATGGTTATCCGAAACGATAGCTCCATTAAAGTTCGTTGTATTCTCGAAGGTGTTCAATCCGCCTAAAGCACGTGTCTGATGTGAGATACTGGCTGAATTATTCAGCGGTTCGCGGGTGATGATATTGATGGTACCCGCAATGGCTGACGAACCGAACAAAGCGGATCCTCCGCCCCGTACCACCTCTACACGTTCGATCATGTTGGCGGGAATTTGCTCCAGACCGTACACACCGGCAAGTGCGCTGAATACCGGACGCGAATCGATCAAAATCTGTGAGTAAGGACCGTCCATTCCGTTGATACGTACTTGACTGAACCCGCAGTTTTGGCAATTCGTTTCCACGCGTACACCCGGTTGAAACTTCAATCCCTGTGAGATGTCAGTCGACTGCGTACGTTCAAACAGTTTCATGTCAAGTACATTGACTAATGCAGGGGCCTCGCGACGCATCGTCTCGCTCCGGGTAGCGGAAACCACGACCTCGTCGATAGCCAATGCCTCCTCTTCAAGTAAAAAGTTCACTTCAAGCAAAGTGTTGGCTTTCGTAGTCACCTTTTTCGTGACTTTCTTGTATCCGATAAAGGAAACTTCGAGCGTAAGGTCTCCTACAGGCAGGTCTTTCAGCATGTAGTGTCCTGTCGCATCGGTTGTTACGCCGATAGTGGTGCCTTTTACCTGGATGTTGATATAAGGCAAATGCTCTTTTGTAGTGGCATCTTGTACATGACCGGTAATGTTGGCATCCGTTCCACGTTTAATCTGTTCCGGACTGTCGTTTGTTCCGTCGGCAAGCATCATCGACGGGAGCAAAAATAAAGCAAAAAGTATACGATAAAATGATTTCATATGATTTGTTTTTGTTGGGATGAAGCACATCCTTTCATACCTTGCCCAGCATTGATTGACTGTGTACTGTAAGATGTAAATAGTCGATAACGCTAACGCATGGCACAAGACAAGAATGGTCTCCATCTTAATGAATAAAGATATAATAAAATAGAATATTCCTGTTCTGATAATTTATATATCAGGATATACGACGTATTTCCATACCGGATGACGGTATGATTCCTGTTGTCCGGCACTCATGAGGTCGGACAGGTGAAAAATAAGTTTTAACAGTGAGGGGGCCCCCGCAGCGATAAGGAAGTTGTTTCCCGAGTAATGCCTTTATGAATCGTCGGGCTGACGATGATGCCGGAGAGTCGTGTAAAAGGTTTACAGAAAGCACCCGGTAGAAATGCCAAGATTAACCATGCGTTCAAAGAGGTGATGGTTACAAAACCTGCCGATGTATGAGTATGATTTCCCGTGTCGGGCGCATCGGAATAGGGATGCGAATGGGTAATCCATCGGCCGTTGATGCGATGCGTATGGTAAAAGAGCGTCGTACTGCCCGCATATCCTATAAACAGGATAAGCAACCAGATGGTCGTTATCTTTTTTACTGTCCGCGTCATGTTCATCGTCTCGCTCTATTGGTATGGGTATCATGGCTTCCGCATAATACGAAAATACCCGTTTCAATTCGGCTGCAAAGTAAAAACATTCATTTGGATTATACAATCCCTACTATTGGCTATATGTCGTTCGTCGATTGCATGCGATGAAACACCGTCACTCTGCAAAATTTCTTTTCTTCTTGCAAAAAAACAGAGAGAAGACGTTGTCTATACCGAATATGTTATTACCTTTGCCCCCTTGATTTACATATAGAAAAGGACAACGAAAAAAAGATGGAAAATGTCAGCTATGCTTTAGGGTTAAGCATTGGTAATAACTTTCGCGCTTCGGGCATCAAGGAATTGAAAATGGACGACTTTCTCAAGGGATTGAAGGATGTTTTTTCCGAAGCGGAGCCCGCTATCGGTTACGACGAGGCCAAACAAATTCTCCATGATTTTTTTATGAAATTACAGGCTGAAAGGCATGAAATAAATAAGCAGGCCGGTGCGGAGTTTTTACGTATCAACAAAGAAAAGGCGGGCGTGGTAACGTTACCCAGCGGTTTGCAGTATGAAGTACTGAAAACAGGTGATGGAACGAAGCCGAAAGCTTCTGACAAGGTGAAATGCCATTATCATGGGACACTTATTAACGGCACCGTGTTCGACAGTTCCGTACAGCGCGGTGAACCGGCAACGTTTGGCGTATCGCAGGTGATTCCCGGATGGGTTGAGGCGTTGCAATTGATGAATGTGGGCTCCAAATGGCGTCTGTTCATCCCTTCCGAACTGGCCTACGGGGAACGTGGAGCCGGCGAAACGATTGAACCCAACAGTACGCTCGTGTTCGAGGTTGAACTGCTTGATATTGTATGATAGGAATTGATCAATAGATAATAATAAAGAAAATGAAGAAAGTAAATGTGTTAATGACGGCGGCTGCAGTGGCCGCAGGGATGGTAATCACCTCGTGTAATCAGCAGGGTGGAGTAGCAAATGTGGCGCTAAGCGCTCCGATCGACAGTGCAAGCTATGCGTTGGGTATTAACATCGGAAGTAACCTGAAGGAAAACCTGAAAACGTTCCCCGGTGAAAAACCGGTCAATCACGATGCTTTTATGAGCGGATTGATGGCCGCAATGAAAGACTCGGCAGCCATGAAAATGACTCCTGAAGTGGCTCAAACGTATGTGAATGACTATGTCATGAAGATTCAGCAGGCTGATGCTGAAGCCGAATTGAAAGCCGGTCAGGATTTCCTCGCAGCCAATAAAACAAAGGAAGGCGTTATCACGACCGAAAGCGGTCTGCAATATAAAGTGATCACCGAAGGTACAGGGGCAAAACCGACGGCTGAAGATCAGGTAAAATGCCATTATACGGGCAAACTTCTTAACGGAACCGTATTCGATAGCTCGGTACAGCGTGGTGAACCGACAGTCTTCGGGGTAGGTCAGGTAATCCGCGGTTGGCAGGAAGTGTTGCAATTGATGCCTGTAGGATCGAAGTATCAGGTGTGGATTCCCTCCGAACTGGCATATGGTCCTAACGGCGCAGGTCAGATGATCAAACCGAATGCAACTCTCGAATTTGAAGTAGAGTTGCTCGAAATCGTGAAAAAATGAGAAACATTCGCATCATGATCGCAAGTGTTACAGTTATCGGAATGATGGCTGCAACGTCTTGTAATACGACGAAGACGGTCGTGGCTCCTCCTGTTCCTCAGGAACCGGTAATGGTTTCGGAACTCGATACGGTAAGCTATGCGCTGGGAGTGAACATCGGTACAAGTTTGAAGGAAAATTTAAAAACATTCCCCGACGGCCCGGTTAATATGGAAGTCTTCACTGATGTTTTGGTGAAGGCGCTGAAAGGGGATACTACCCTGATGATGAATCCGGAGGATGCACAGAATCGTATTCAGAAATATGTCATGGCTGTACAGCAGCGTGAAACCGAGGCCTTGAAAGCCGAAGGGGAGAAATTCCTCTCCGAGAACAAAACGAAAGAAGGCGTTGTTACGACTGAAAGCGGTCTGCAATACAAGGTGCTTACCGAGGGTTCGGGAGCGAAACCGACCGAAGCCGATCAGGTGAAAGTACACTACACCGGCAAGCTGCTTGACGGTACCGTGTTCGACAGCTCCATACAGCGTGGTGAACCGGCAACTTTCGGGGTTACGCAGGTGATTCGCGGATGGCAGGAAGTGTTGCAACTCATGCCCGTGGGAGCCAAATATCAGGTATGGATTCCGTCCGGGCTGGCATATGGAGCCAGCGGAGCAGGTCAGATGATCAAACCTCATGCAACGCTTGAATTTGAAGTAGAGCTATTGGAAATCATCCAACCTGATCACACAGAAGGCACTGAAAAGTAAGCGCACGTACAGGAAAAACGATAGAGAGCTACCTCCACAAAAAGGGTAGCTCTTTTTTTGTGGTTAAGCGGTGCAATGGTTTTTTGAATTTCTATTTATGAATAGAAAGGATTTTCATGTACCTTTCCTTCCGTGAGTTTTTCTAAAAAGAAATCTTTCTTACAACTTTCGAATAACATGATTAAACAACAGATAAAATGAAAAAAAACATTTCTTTCCTTTCTATTACTCTTCTGATGTTACTCTCTTCGTGTTCTTTGCAGAAGAAAAGTACAAAAGAGGAGATTTACGCGCAGATTGAGCTGGGGAATCATACCCTCGCAAGAGAACAGATTGATCGTGTCATGCAAAATGAGCTGCTTACCGAAGAAGAGCGAAAGGCTTACCTGTTTACCCTTGACTCGTTGCACAGAGTGGAGCTGGATTTCCGGAAGACAAGGTCCGAGGTGGTCGATTGGATTAAAAAGAATTGCGGATTCATGCCTTCCGATTCGCTTTTGAATGCATGGGAACAATCGAATGTGTTGGAATTTCGGACGATTGACGGAGAAAAGCGTTATTTCCGTAATGCTGCGCCCAATATTTTCAGAGTAGATTCCGCGGCACGGGCACTCTCGAAAAACGCCGTCCCCCGGTCGGATACGCCTCGCGATTCGCTCTTGATCGATGCTTTTACAAATAAAACGGCAATCGATACGAAAGGGAAATACTTGCTTCCGAAGAGAACCGTCCGTCTGCGTTATACTCTCACGGTCGAACCTAATGCGGTGGCCGACGGTGAAACGCTGAAAGTATGGCTTCCCTTTCCCCGAAAAGATATAGAACGGCAGACAGATGTTAAACTGTTGTCGACGACGCAGGGAGCGTACACCTTGTCGGACGACCGTACCGTCCATACAAGTCTGTATATGGAACAACAGGCAAAGAAAGATCAACCCGCCGTCTTCGGTTTCGAGGCCGAAGTGACGTCGCGTGGCGAATGGTTCGATCTGTCGGAAATTACGGTGAAGCCCTATAACGAAAGGAATGAATTATTCATGACCTACACGGCCGAACGGGTTCCACATATCCGTTTTTCGGCGGATATTCGCCAATTAACCGACAGCATCACGCGCGATGCCCGTACGTCGGTCGAGACTTTACAAGCCGTCTACGCCTATATCACGGCTCATTATCCGTGGGCGAGTGCGCTGGAATATTCGACGATTGCCGATATACCTGCCTATGTGATCAAGAACCGCAAGGGCGATTGTGGGCAGGTCGCCTTGCTGCTGATTACGATGTTGCGTTATAAGGGAATCCCGGCTCGCTGGCAGAGCGGATGGATGACGCATCCGGGAGAAGTGAATCTGCACGACTGGGCGGAAGTATATTTCGAAGATACGGGATGGGTACCGGTCGATGTGTCGTTTGGACGTGGCGGACCTGTAGCGATCGCTCCCGGACGATTCTTTTTTATGAGCGGTATCGACTCGTACCGGCTGTATATCAATTCGGACTATTCGGGCGCGTTCTATCCCCCGAAAGAGTTTCCGCGAAGCGAAACGGTCGATTTTCAACGAGGCGAAGTGGAATCCCGCCATGGAAATCTTTATTTCGACCGATGGGAGTATGATATGGAAATCACGTATCGGTAAAAAAGAAAGGTTGGTTAGACATACTGCGACTAAAAAAAGGACGCGAGGAGCGCGGGGAGGCGTTTCAAAAAAACGTATCTTTGCGATGTGGAATTAAAAAACAACAGGAACTATGAATAGAATCAACAGAAGAACAGCCATCAGGACAGTATTGGTCGGCGGTGCGGCCCTCGCAGCCGGCGGTGTGGAAACGATGGCGCAGACAAAGCGGAAAGACCGGACAGCGGCAAAAAAAGAACCCCTCAAAGGAAATATCCGTCACTCCGTAAGCAAATGGTGCTTCGGCGATTATCCGCTCGATGAGTTTTGCGTGATATGCAAAGACCTGGGCATCGAATCCATCGAACTGTTAGACCCGAAGGACTGGCCGGTCGTTCAACGTCACGGTCTGACGGTCGCCATGGCGCAAGGAGCCGGATTGGGAATAGACCGCGGATTTAACGATCCGTCGCTGCACGACGAACTTGTGGCGAGCTACGAGAAAGTGATCCCAATGGTGGCCGATGCGGGATTGAAAAACCTGATCTGTTTCTCCGGACGGCGCAACGGCGCGACCGATCTGCAAGGATGGGAAAATTGCGCCAAAGGACTCGGGCGCATTATGCCGACAGCCGAGAAGTACGGCGTGACCGTGTCGATGGAGTTGCTTAACAGCGTAGGCCACAAAGATTATCTGTGCGACCATACGGTTTGGGGCGCGGAACTGTGCCGGCGTGTCGGGTCGCCCAATTTCAAGCTGCTTTACGATATTTATCACATGCAGATCATGGAAGGCAATATCATCGACAACATCCGCAAGTATCACGAATATATCTCCCATTTCCATACGGGAGGTAATCCGGGACGTGCCGAAATCGACGAGACGCAGGAACTTTACTATCCGGCCATTATGCGGGTGCTGTTGGAGATCGGGTATAAAGGTTTTGTCGGACAGGAGTTCGTGCCTAAACAACCGGACAAAATCGCTTCGCTCGAAAAATGTATCCGCATTTGCGACGTGTAAGTAACAGAACCGTCGGTATGTGGAGAAGGGTGCATTATATATAAACCGCGAATGAAACAATAAAAAAACGAATGAAACCGATTACATTATTTTATCTGGAGAACTGCCCGTTCTGCAAAAAAGCGGAAGCGGCGATCGGCGAGCTTCAAAAGCAAGACCGATACAAAGACATTGAAATCAACCGGATCGAAGAATCCGTACATCCCGAAATTGCCGAAAAGTACGATTATTACTACGTCCCGACATTTTACATCGACGGGAAGAAAGTGCACGAAGGCGGTATTTTTCCCGATGAGGTGAAGGCGCTTTTAGAAAAAGCATTGGAGGCGTAGCAGCCTGTTTCGTCCGGAAACACAGTTCAAACACACCGGTGTGAATCTTTCCGGCCATGGCCGGAAGGATTCTTGCATTGAGCTGTGCTTTCCCGTTGCGACGGAAGATTGGAAAACATTACGCTACGATTTTTCAGGAGATCATGACAGGGGTATCTCTTCTTTTTACCGATGGATAAACGTCCGTACAACTCCGTCTCCCGGTTCGACCATAGTTACGGCGAAGCCTTTCTTTTCAAGCAGCTCGATCAGCGGAACGGGTGGAAAAGGGGCGAGCAGTTCCATACATTCTCCGGCTTGTAAGCGGTTGGCTTCTTTCATTACAAGCTCTTTTGGATGTTCACCTTTTTCGAGCACAGGGCGTACATCGAGGGTAAAAGTGATTGCTGTGGGGGCTTTTCCGGCCAACGCTACGCGAGCGTTTTCGCTTTCGATAAGCAAATTTTCGTCCGAAATGGATTGTCCCGCCGCTCGACGCAACGTATTGACCATCTCTACAATATTTGCATTCCCTACTTTGGCTGCCTGCCGGAGCGAAGTGACTTGAGCAACCGTGCGGCGCAGGACGGGATTCTTCAGTGTCGCAAAGGCGGGAGAGAACTGAAGGAGCAACTCCTCCAGTTCGGGGTAATGCGTCAGCAGCTCGCCCACCTTGGTTTCCGGTGTAATCAACGGTTTATTTCTGTGCATAAGACAAGAGCCGTTGATCGCCTTCGAGAAGGCGAAGTTGCGTAATATCTTGCGTTACTTCCACCACACCCAGATAGTCGCCGTTTTTGTTGCGCACGGCAGTATATTCGATGTAGATGAATCGTCCCATGAAATTCGAGAGCCAGAAGACAGCCTTGTTCTCTTTGCCATTCTTGAAATCGGTCAGAATCTGTTCGACGATGTGTACGCTTCCGGGCGGATGACACATGCGCACGTCGCGTCCGATGATGGAACGGTTACGCTCGAACACCCGGTTGGGGCTGTGCGAGAAGAAACCGACTTTATCATCCTTATCGACGAATGTAATGTCGATAGGCAGATGAATGAAGAGTGCTTCCAACTCTTCGATGCTGAATACACCGGACGAGAGGCGGATGGCATCAGCCGTGATGTATTCCTGTTTTTCGATCTGTACGCCGTCGGGTCTCCACTCGTCGGTAGGATCGAACAGACAGTAACCGAATTCGGGTGTTTCCTGATAAATCTTATACCATTCTTCGTCGGTAAACGTATCCATGGTCATGGGCAACAGGATTTCTTCTTCTTTCATGATCATGCCGGAAATCATCTCGATTGCCGGATCAAGTACGAGCTGTACGATCGAATTCAGTTCCTCGGCGCTTCGGAAAGGAGTCGCCAGCGCTTCGAAGGAGCCTTTGAGCAGTTCGCGTATCTCGTCGTGCTTACCCCACATCACCTTGGGAGGCCCCGTGATCTGATGCTTTTCCAGATACGGAAAAATAAGATATTCTTTTCGTTTATAATGCTTGTCGATGTCGGCCAGACTGTTGAAGACGGCACGCAGTTTCAAGGCTTGGTCGGCCGCCTGCGCGTCAGTCAGCTGCGCGTCTTCGTTCTTCAGCACCTCGTACCGGTCGAGTTGCTCGCGGATAGCGCGGTTCTCACGCTTGAACGTATCGACTGGATGTCCCGCGGGGATCGGCTTGGCGCCGCGTTGGTCGATACTTCCGTCGAGTACGGCCGTATGCAGGTCGCAAAACGCGAGAATTTCATCTTCGCTCAGTGTACCGCTTTCAATCAGTTCCTGTTCTACTTCCACGACTTCGTTGTACGGAATCGAACTCAGTACTTCTACGAGACGATTACGTAAGACATCAGGGTTGTCTCCTTCATGCAACCGAAGGAGCAAATGCCGCAACATCTCTTTGCGTTGCGACGAGTTATTAATGAATTCACTCATGATTTTTTTTAGATATGTAAACGGATTTGTTTGATTTTCTGCGCCGAAGAGCTTATTTATTCCTCGCCGCGGATCATCGTTAATAACATTTTGAAGCGTTCTATGGCCTTCAGCGCATGCGGATGATTAGCCGGCATGATGATGCAGTCGCCTTTTTTTAATACGTGCGGCACACCGTCGATGCGTATCTCTGCTTCACCGTCGAGCACTTGCACAAAAGCGTCGAAGGGCGCCGTGTGTTCACTCAATCCCTGTCCTTTATCGAACGAGAAAATCGTGATGTTTCCCGCCCGGTTTTTTGTCACCTGTTTACTGATTACGCCGCCCTGCGTGTAATCGACCGAGGCCTCGAGAGCTATCACGGTCGCTTTGTCGAAAGTTGTCATCGTATTTATTTTATGATTCGTTTTACAAGCGCAAAGATAGCTCGATCCTTACCCTGAAAATGTAATCTATGTGACAGTTGGGCGGATTTTTAGGAAAAATTCGGGTTAAAAAGAAAAAAACAGATACCTTTCCGGCAAGGTCAGGCATCTGTTTTTTGGGGAGCATCAGAATCCCGGTGTAGTCTGTTTGAGCAGTTCGTTCGAGGTCAGCTGATTCTTGGGAATTGGGAAGATCGTATTGTCACGCGTATCGACCGGCTTATCCCACCATTCGTTACCATAGCGTTTCCAACGGATCAAGTCGGTACGGCGGTGACGCTCGCCCAGAAATTCGCGTCCCAGTTCGTCGACGAACTCATCCTCCGTCAACTTGGCAGGGTTAGCCTCATAACTGTTAGCAGCCCATTTGTCGGCGGGGAAATTACGCTTCCGCACGGCGTCGAGCATTTTGGCCGCACCTGCCTTGTCGTTCTCGCGGAACATGCACTCGGCTACGATATAATACATTTCAGCCAGCCGAATTTCGGCGACCCAGTTGTTTTGGAACAAGTTTTTGCTTTCGGACAACCACGGAAATTTTATCAGGCGTACCCCGGAATTTTCTTCACCCATATTTACATGTGAACCTTTCGAGGTCCCTTCGGCGCCTTCCGAAAAACGACCTACCTGATCGACATAACTCAAAGGTTTGCCATTGTATTCTTCCGTTCCGTTCACTTTCTCGTCAGTAAAGCCATACCCCTTTTGAGCATCGAAGGCATACTGTTGACCGATCAGGAAGAATCCGTCGTACGTGCCGTCGGCATTCGTGCGGAACGGCTGTTTACGCCGATCGTCATTGCTGAACTTTTCGTAAGGTCTGCCCAATTTATAGGTATATGGTTTCCCCTCTAAATCGCGCGAAGGTGTCAGGTGGATGCCGTTCCAACCTCCCCACGTGTTGCCCAGCGAATAACGCGCCTGATAGTGCATCATGGCATTGTACATCCAACTGAATTCATAAACATTTTTCTTATGTGGGAACACCCACAGATTTTCGGGAGATTGTCTGTCGGTCAATCCATCGGCAAACGGTCCGCGATAATCCTCATCGAGTTTATATGTTCCATACGCCCCGTCGATAATATCCTGTGCTACCTTACGGGCATCGGCATAGCGATTCTGGCCGATCCATGCCTCGGCATTCAGGTATAACCGAGCCAGTAATGCTGCAGCTCCGGCCTGCCCGAATCGTCCTGCCATCGTTTCTTTTGGCAGTGCGGGAATACTCTCCTTTAGCTCTTTTTCAATGTAGGCAAATACTTCTTGTGGCGAGGACTGTCCTACTTTCGTCTTCGTATCCATTGGGATTGGAACGGAACGAAAATAGTCAATCAGAAAGAGATAGAACCAACTCCGCAACGTACGCAACTGAGCAATGTAATTCTGCTTGTCGGCATCAGTCAGACCATATTTGACAAAATCAAGCCCCGTAAAGTCAGCAATATAATTTGTACACTGTCCGATACCTTGATAGGGGCCTACCCATCCGCCGTTGATAATTCCTTCTTCCTCTGTCCATGTATGTCCGTGAGCACGTATCCACTGACCTCCGTCGTATCCGTGCTTGCCTTTCTGCGTCCAGACAAACTGATCGGCAGTCAACTCCTGCAGAATCCAGCGTGAGCCGTCCCAACCGCACCAGTGTCCATGTTCGAAGGGACGGACAAGAGCAGCTTCAATCGAATTTTTATCCTGATAATAGTTTTCGGAAGCAATGTTCGAAAAGATCTCTTCCTCCAGATCCGTACACGCCAGTGCAGCCAATCCCACACCTGCGATCATTAATCCTTTACTTATATATTTTTTCAACATGGTAATTCTGTTTTATAAGATTAGTATGAAATTTGAATACCGAACGAAAGATTCGTGGTAGAAGGATAAACATCCAAATTGCCGATCCCCGGCTCCAGCCCGACGATATTTACCCCTGCCGGGTCGATACCGGAATATTTCGTCAAGGTAAATACGTTCCGTGCCGTAGCATAGATACGCAGGTTTGAAATGTATTTGCAATTGACTTTCGGTGTATATCCCAGTGTAATGTTATCGAGTTTAAAGTAGTCGCCGTTTTCAAGGAAATAATCGACGATCTGCTTTTCTCCCTTAATCTCAGCGTTGCGTGTATAGGCATCGCGGATAAGATTCACTTTAGGCTGAGCTGTCAAACCGTAATACATCTGATACAGATTAAGAATCTTATAGTCAAATTTCCCACGGAAGAAGAGCGACAAGTCGAAGTTTTTATACGTAACGGTGTGTCCCCAAGAAACTTCCCATCGAGGCATCCCATGTCCGAGCGGTACACGATCTTTATCGTTTTTCTGTGAAGCCAGTTTCTTTTCTCCGCCTACGATACCTTCTTTCCAAATCATAATCTCACCCTTTTCATTTACACCGGCATACCGGCCACCTCTGAACGTACCGATCTCCATTCCCTCACCGAGAATCTGTGCACGTCCGGGATTACCGGGCGAAGGTAGATCATACACGTCGCGGTCTTCCCCTTTAAATTCGTCGTTCGACCATGAGTCGATTTGCGTTTTAGCCCACGACACATTCAAGTTCGTCGTGTAATTGAATGTCTTCGTCTGAATAGCGTTGTAGTTAAGCATTAACTCTACTCCGCGTGTACTCGTAGAAATCACGTTGGTGTACATTTTATCATGCAGATAAGGCGGTACCGATACATCATATTCATAGATCAAGTCGTTGCCTTTGCGAAGGAAAAAATCGAGGCTACCCGACAAACGTTGTCCGAGCAGAGCATAGTCCACACCCAGGTTATACGAGATCTGTTTCTCCCAATGCAAGCTCGCGTTAGAGTTATTACCCGGTCCCCAAACCTGAATCCATTGTCCGTTCCGATCCAAATATTTTCCGAATCCGCTGTAAAGCGATAACGACCGATAGCGTGGGAAACTCGAGCGCCCCGTCTCACCGTATGACAGACGCAGTTTCAAATCATCCACGATCTCCGTTTGCTGAAAAATGGGTAGACTGCTTAAACGCCATGCCGCCGAAAGCGCCGGGAACAATCCCCACTTATGATCTTTTCCGAACTTGCTGCTTCCCTCGTAACGCAACGAAGCCATCAACAAAAGAACGTCTTTGTAATCGTAATTCAAACGTCCCAGAAAAGCTATGTTCTTTTCTTTCTCTTTTTCCGACCACATTCCCAGACGGCCTTCTTTCGTGTTCCACTGGCCGGTTCCGAGGTTGTTATACTTCAACGCATCCGATGGAAAATCCATATTCTCAGCACCGTATTTTTCCCAGTTAAATTCTTGATAAGAATAGCCCCCCATCAGTTTGATATTATGTACATCCTGAATCGTTGTGTAATAGTTGGTGATCCATTCGAGGGTGTAATCCTCCCATCTTTCGGACTCAAGGCGTGCGCGTCCTTTACGACTGTTGGATATCGATTCCTGATGTGTAGACGGATACCATTCGTAACGTTTTAAGAAGCGTCCCTGACGTGCCACCTTCAACTCCGTATTCAAGTTCGAAAGTATATTCAAACGGGCTGTAAAATCGATCGTACTGTAATCGTTTTTTCCGAAGTTGTCGCGGTTTTTGAGCCTGTCGACGGGGTTCCATGTGTCATATCCCTTCAGAAAAGTATATTTGCCCGGATCTTTCGGATCCATCACCGGTATTGTCGGGTTGAGTTTGACAGCTTGAGAAAAAGCATTATAATCCGTATAATCTTCCTTCGTCGTACGATACGACAAGTTACCGATAATATTCAATAATCCTTCCAGCGTAGTATGATTAAAATTCGCACGTACGCCGTATTCGCGTCTGGCAGAAGCAATGTCGATCGCATTCTTGTCTTTGTAATCGGCCGAGATGCGGTAGATTGCATTTTCGCCTCCTCCGCTCAATGAGATGTGATGCGTGTGTCCGAAATTATTTTTGCGGATCAGTTCGTCGTACCAATTGGTGCGAGCGCCACGGTCTTCGTCTCGCTTGTTTTGCAGAAACTCTTCGGCCGACAGGACATCGGGTTTTCGGTATACTCTATCATGTTCGATGTAAGTATCGTACGAAATAGAAGCTTTGCCCGCTTTCCCCTTTTTGGTCGTAATCAGCAAGACACCATTTGCTGCACGTGATCCGTAGATCGCTGCGGCCGAACCGTCTTTCAGCACGGTAATAGATTCGATATCTTGATTTGCGATCTGTCTCAGGTCTGCCCCGGGCATACCGTCTACCACCACCAGCGGAGCACTTCCCCCTTTAAACGACGTAGAGCCGCGCACCTGAAAGTTATCCATCGGATTACGGTTCGGGTCGGAAATAGCATAATTCGAGATTGTCACTCCCGGTATTTTCCCGTCTATCATCTGTAACGGGTTATTGGCTGCGCCTTGTAGAAAGTCTTTACTCGTCACGGTCGTTACGGCTGAAGTCAGGTTGCGGCGCTCCTGCGTACCGTAGCCTACGACGACGACCTCATGCAGTGCCGCAATATCTTCTTTCATAACAACCTCAATCACCGTACGGTTATTTACCGGTATCGTTTCGGATTGCATACCGACATACGAGACATGCAACTTTCCGTCCGATGCCACGTTGTTCAATGTAAAGTTTCCGTCCACATCCGTAATCGTACCCAGTGAGGTACCCGATATCAGAACCGAAACACCGATTAACGGCTCTCCTTTTACATCTTTCACATTACCGCGAACGGTAATCTGTTGTGCAAACACACTTACGGGAAATGTCCATAACCAAATAAACATCGCCCACTTCATCAGCTTTAATGATTCCCGCTTTCTCATTCTTTCATTTTTTAGACTTGTTAAACAACTTATTATTCTCAATATATGTGCTCTTTATTTTTTATTGTTGAATGCTCTTTACTTGCCGATTGTGGAAAATACGGTTCTTTTTTACAAGTGTTAAGATGATCCCCTCCGAATCGATATTTCTCAATATAATCAGAGATTCATGTATATATACTTTATCTTCTGGGTACGATTTTACCATTCGAACAACCATCTTTTTGTATTTATCATGGCCAATACAAGATGTGAGAAAAACTATTCCTGCATTATACCGATGCAAAAATAAAACAAAACAAGGATATTTTGAAGAATTTTCTCATATTATAGAAC
This sequence comes from Tannerella forsythia, assembly GCF_001006485.1. Lineage (GTDB taxonomy): Bacteria > Bacteroidota > Bacteroidia > Bacteroidales > Tannerellaceae > Tannerella > Tannerella forsythia. Next base: position 23,015 of record NZ_JUET01000003.1, on the reverse strand, counting down.
ATAATTTTGACAACGAGCTGTTGGCAAAGTTGTTTTGATGACAAGTCGTATAAAAAGCACGCATTATATCTCTTAGGCTTGGAAACTTGTGTTAATCTTTTGCAAATATGGGATTACTTCTTCTTTTTCCGTTTCGGATTGGCAGGGAACCAGCCTTTTTTCACACGTTGGGCTTGTTCGAAAATCTCGATAATAGACCAGAAGCACGAAAAAGCGACAACTCCCGCCAAGGTCGATAAGAAAAGATGGTCGAGCAGAACCGATACTCCCGTCAGTGCGAGTCCGGCCGCTAAAAACGCCCACCAGCACCCCGTACCGAAATAATATTCAGCCTTGATGACAATCGGATGAAAAAGTCCGATAATAAGAAACGTTGAAATACCTGTTGTTAACCCCCAAAGGTTGTATGCAGTAAGAAATTCCATGAAGATTTCCGATTTTAAAACGCAATGTTAAGTTTTATGCCGAGCTGCAAAGGTCTGCCCTTTTGCATGAACGACTTGCCGAATGATTTGAAATAGAAAGCCGAATAGTCCGTATCCGTCAGGTTCTTTCCCCATACCTCGAACGAAACGATGCCTTTGCGTATGCCGGCTTGTGCGTGCACGGTAGCATAAAATTTCTGCGAGATATCATTCTGTTCCGTCCAGTAAATATCTCCCGCACCGTTACATTGTGCCGCTGCGAAGCATTGGTCTATCCAGCAATGCTTCAACGATTGAGCGTATTGCAGACCGATGCCGAACGTGTGACGTGGTGTATATGGGATACGACGGCCGGCGAAATCGGTACGTCCGTCGTGATAATTGCGAAACGTAGCATGCGTGTAGCCGTAGTTCAGGTCGGCAGTGAGCGTGTGCGTCAGAACGGCGCGTAATGATCCTTCTGCGCCGTAACTCCGGGCTTTTCCGGCATTCGTCAGGATACGTCCGTTTCCGCTGGCCACGAATTTCGTAACCTGCAGGTCTTCGATATCCATATAGAAAAAGGTGAGCTCGGCATGAAGATGATCGCGTATCAGCTCGCTTTTGACTCCCAGTTCGTAATTCCAGCTCGTCTCAGGACGGTATGTGATCACATCCTTAACGGGCATCAGTTCGGTTTTCGGAATCGACGGCACAAAATTCCGGAACACGTTCATCATATCATACTGCATCCGGGCTTGCATGATGTCGGCCGACATTTGTACATTGTATCCGCCCGTTTTATATCCTTTCGATGCCGAGAGATAGGTCATCGTGCGTGGAGAGCACTCGTATTTTATCGATACCTTCGGCAGTACCTGCCACAAGTCCGACGATATCGATTCGTCGACTACCGAAGCGGGATAAAGGCTGCTGATATCTTTCGGTTCGGGGATTCCGGGTGGCTTTTGCATCGTCAGGTGCATTTTGGATTTGGCGTTGTAATGCAGTTTTTGCTTTTCATAATCGATCCGGATTCCCGCTGTCAACGAAAGTCCTTCGACGAACAAGTTTTTATACGTCGATTGATGATACAATGCCGCGCCGTACGACGGCATGTCGAACGTGCTGGGCATATCGATGGATTTGTCCGTAATAACGAGCGAGGGCATCTCCGGGTTCATCGTTTTCAACCGGTCGAAAACAGATTGCAGATTTCTCTTGATGCCGTCTTCTTTAAATTCGACCGGTGCTTCCGTATGCAGGCCGGTATAAAATCCGTATACTCCGATCGACCACTGATAGTGCTTGCCGCTACGGTTCTTGAGAGAAAATTCCTGACTGACGGCATGCTGCTTCTGTAGCTGATTCAATACAAAAATCGAAGCCGGCGAAAAGTCCTGATCCATCTTCATATCGTCATCGAAGTACTGATAACCGGTCGTCGAAGCGAAAAGGATTTTTTCCGTTTCATGTGTTAGCGAAAGGCTTTGGTTGAGCATTGTCCGGCGATACGATGAAGGGTCATTGATATTTACCGATGCCACGTTTCCTGTCTTTTCGTCGTACAGTCCGTAAGGAAAAGCGCCTTGATCGGCATATTCACCCGAGAGCGAATAAAGGGCTTTCAAACGGGGATTGATCTGCCAGTGCAGTTTCAGATGTCCGCCGGCTGTTTTCTCGTCGTCGGCTTTTCTTCCTGTGTAAACATTTTCAAAAAAGCCATCCCTCCGACTGTAATATGCTCCTATCGATAATCCGAACGAATGTCCCGGCTTCATATAGTGCGATCCTTTAACACGAAGCTCTCCGTAATTCCCATACGAAACCGAAAACTTCGTGCCCTGATAGTGGAGGGGCGAAAGCGTATGTATGTTGATAATCCCTCCCATGGCATTGCGGCCGTAGAGGGTTCCTTGCGGACCTCGCAACACCTCGATGCGCTGGATATCCGGCAACTCAAAATCGAAAGTGCTCTTATCCGGATAAGGAGCATGATCGACATATAAACCGACTGTTTGACCGCTACTTCGTGCACCAACCCCTCGAATATAAATGGCCGATGTCAGTTTAGCCCCATAGTCGGGAATATACAAATTCGGAACAAACGAGCGAATATCTTTCAACGATTGCATTTGACGACCTTTAATCTGTTGGGGGGTAAAGATAGAAACGGCACCCGGAAACGTGCGTAGATCGTTCGTTTCTTTCATCGAAGAAGTGATGACTATTTCATCGATATTATACGTTTTCAGCGTATCGGGTTGCACATTCTCCTTCTCTGCCCATACCGACTCCACCGACATACCCATACACGCAAGCCACACCAGCCAATAAAATTTTTTCATCCTTAAACTTTTTTGAGTTGCAAAGGAATATAAAAACGTCTGTTACGACAATCACTACATGTAGTGATTTTTTACTTTTTGTCCGGTCGTGTTTTTTTTATACAGTTGTCTGTTTGCATGTTAAGGATTTGATGAGAGAACACGAAAAACCTCATGCTATCCTCACATGCTTCTCTTTATTTTTCAGTCGGGTAATTAATTGGGGTAAGTTGATTTTTTCAGCTTCAAAAAAACAGTTCATATTTTGTCGCATTCCTCATCTCGATTCTTTCCGACATTCTTTGTCTTATCCTCGGCAACAAAGATGTTTTATCACTTACAGACAACTGGATAGTTTCCTGAACGAGAGAGGACTTTCTGATTGCTTCCGTCCAATGACATCATCACGATGCCGAAGTCCATCATATCAGTTCTTCTCGAAGAAAATAAAACAGACTGTCCGTCCGGCGTTATTTCAGGATTCTCATCTCGATATTCCGCCTTTGTCAATCGAGTCTGTTTGCTGCCATCCACATTCATAATAAAGATTTCAGGTTTGGCATTTTCCCATGACACATAGACGATTTTACGCCCGTCCGGTGTCCATTGTGGATTCTGATTTCCATGGGGGGGCCAACCCGGCCACTTTCGTGGCGAGACCGTAAAAGTAAGCTGTTTCTGATTTCGTCCATCACTATCGGCTATAAACAGTTGCGCTTCTCCCTCGCTCCCTTGAGCAGAATATACGATTTTATCTCCTTGTGGAGACCATTTCGGAGAAGAACCATTATGAATAATCAATTGACTGTTGCCCCCGCTGATATCCATTTTATAAATAGAATGACAGGCTTCCGTCGAAGCGCAATAAGCCATATATTTTCCATCCGGAGAAAAACTCATCGTGCATATATCACCTTTTGTTTTCAATGATTGTCGCGTATTTTCCGTCATATTGTACAAGATCAAATCGTGCTTTCTAAAGCCTTCACCCGAATACTTGACATACGCGATCTGCTTGTCATCAGGCGACCAGGCAAGATGGCCGAATTGTGCCGCTTCGGTTGGACCTATATGATCGATTAAAGAGAGGCCTGTACCGTCCGTATTGACGATATACAATCCGTATTCACTACTCATTCCAACGGAATTGTCCGGATTAGTCCACGTTTTGAAATTGACGGAAGCGAATAGTAATTTTGTCCTGCTGTGAGAACACACGGGCTTTTGACATGCCACTGTTTTATCAACTATTTTTCGCAATCCTCCTCCTGATTTATCCATAATACAGAGACTCCGTACCGAACTACCGTCAGTGATTCGAGCAAGGAATGCTATTTTTGCATAATCCGAGGAGGGAACGATAGGAGTTTCGTCGTTCGGATTTTCAACCATGTCGCATTGGGAACAAGGTAAAAAGGCATCCCATGCTGATTAAAAAAGACGCAATTTTATTCATAACTGTTTATCATTTAATTTTTACCAATGTTTAATTTGTTTTTTACGGATTTCAGTTATCCCTCAAATATACGCGTTTGGTCTGTTTTATACAAATATTTTTTTTGCTTGATATTGTTAAAGTGTTGTATGATTAAGTTTTATATGCGTAAAAACAGAGAGAGAAAATGTTGGAACTATTGGAGGAAACGGTCATTATTTTGCAGGTTTTTGGAAAACTTGGTCGAGGGAGAAAAAAGTAAAAGCAACTTTTTTACAAAAGTTGCTTTTACTAAGATTTTAATAGGTATTAGTTTCTAAGGCAAAAAGATTGTTTAGGTTATCACACGCAAAATAACGGCGAATCACACTAATTCACAAATAAATTATTATATTATAAAACATGTTTTGGGACTTGTTTATTTCCCAAACCCTTTTTCACTACTCGTATTTCGGTGGAATCTGACAGCCATTCCCCGTGCTGAATCAATGATTTGTCCGTTGCAGTAAGCCAAAACCCCGTTGACAAAAGTCTTTTGAACGGCATGATGAAATATTTGCCCTTCCATGGGCGACCACCCGCAATGATACAAGCTGTTTTCGGGTAAAACAGTCCACGTCGTGTCCGGATCGACTAATACAAGGTCGGCATAGTATCCGGGACGGATGTATCCGCGGCGGTCGATACCGAAGAGGCTCGCCGGATGATGGGACATCTTTTCCACTATTTTTTCGGGTGTGAAGACACCTTGATAGGCCAATTCGAGCATGGCTGTCAGCGAGTGTTGTACCATCGGTCCTCCCGATGCCGCCACAAGGCACGAACCCGCTTTTTCAGATAACAGATGTGGAGCGTGATCGGTTGCTACAATATCAATCGTGTCGTCCGCTACAGCCGCACGTAAGGCTGTGCGATCGGCCATGGTTTTGACGGATGGATTCCATTTGATGCGATTACCGTAGGCCGCATAATCTTCGTCGGAGAACCATAAATGATGGATGCAGGCTTCGGCCGTGATCTTTTTTTCTTCCAGTGGTTTGCTGTTATCGAACAGCTTAAGTTCTTTCGCTGTCGACAGATGCAATACATGCAGACGTGTCCCCAATTTATCGGCTAACTCTACAGCCTCTGACGACGAAGCATAGCACGATTCTTCGTCACGTATTTTGGAGTGGAAAGAGGCTTCTAATTCCTCACCAAACAGGTTGATGTAAAACGATTTGTTGCGCCGGATGATCTCTTCTTTTTCTGCATGGACAGCAATCAGCAGGTCTGTTTCTCCGAAAAAACGACGTAGCGTATCCGGACGATCTACTAACATATTACCGGTCGAGGAGCCTAAGAATAACTTCAACCCGGGGAGCCTTGTTTGATCAAGCTTGTGAATTTCTGTAAAATTATCGTTTGTGCCTCCGAAGAAAAACGCATAATTAGCTACAGAAGTCTCAGCCGCACGTTGCATCTTCCATTCCCATTCGGACAAGGTGACTGTCTGAGGCTGCGTATTGGGCATGTCCATGTAGGTCGTTACTCCTCCGGCTACGGCCGCACGGCTTTCGCTGGCAATGCAGCCTTTGTGTGTCAGTCCCGGTTCGCGAAAATGTACCTGATCGTCAATCACGCCGGGCAACAACCATTGCCCCGAAGCATCCATGATCATCGCTCCTTTCATGTCTGCCTCCGAAGGGAGGCTCTCTCCTTTGTAAATTGCTGAAATAAAATCTCCTTCAATCAGCACCGAACCGATGTATGAGCGCCCCTCGTTGATGATCGTGGCATTCCGGATCAAGGTTTTCATGATGCTTCTGTCTTTTTTCCGTGACCGATAGCTGCATGATTCTTCTTCTGCGGATATTTGCGAAAGAAACCTCGCCACTTCAGTTTCAATACTCCGAATAAGGCTTCTCCGAAGATGGATGTGTTCATTTTCGAGGTGCCTAACACGCGATTTACAAAGATAATCGGCACTTCTATAATTTTGAAGCCGCACCGGTAGGCCGTATACTTCATTTCGATCTGGAAAGCATAGCCTTTAAAACGTATCTTGTCCAATTCGATGGTTTCGAGCACTTCCCGACGATAGCATTTAAAGCCGGCTGTTGTGTCACGCACTTTCATACCGGTCACGATACGCACATAAGTAGAAGCATAATATGACATGAGCACCCGTCCGAGCGGCCAGTTCACGACATTGACCCCGTTGCAATAGCGCGAACCGACTGCTACATCGGCTCCCTGTTCCGTACAAGCTGCATACAACCTCGGCAGATCATTCGGATTGTGGCTGAAATCGGCATCCATCTCGAAAATGAAATCGTAACGATGTTCTATCGACCATTTGAAGCCGCATATATATGCTGTTCCCAAACCTTGTTTGCCGGATCGCTCAACGAGATGCAATTGCTCCGGAAACTCGTTCTGAAGTCGTTTAATAATCGCGGCTGTGCCATCCGGCGAGCCGTCGTCGATAATCAGGATATGAAATGCTTTCTCGAGGCCGAAAACGGCCCGGATGATGTTCTCGATATTTTCCTTCTCGTTGTACGTCGGAATAATGACAATGCTATCCGTTTTCATACATTATATTTATATATGCTGCGAAATCTGATGCCTGAACTTTTTCAGAGGAGGCGTTGTTTTTATTTGCTTCACAAAGGTAGAAAATAATTTTTGAAGGCCTACGGATTGGAAGATATTTGTTAAAATTTTATTTTCTTACTCGGCTTACTCTCGTTATGAAACCGGTCGAGGGCTGTCACAACGTACGTATATCTACCCGTAAGGTCTGATATGATGCGGTAGGATGGCTCTCTCGTCACGGCAAGAATGGCAGAGGCTCGCCCGGTGTCGCACTTTTCATTTTGAGCAAAACGGTAAACGACGTAACGGAAGACTTGTTCCGGATGACCGGAATGCTGGGGAGCATCCCATCGCAGTATGATCCCGTCGGTAGCACGTTCGATCCGTACATTACGCACGGCATTGGGGGCTTGGGCGTGCATGTGTGTATAAGGAGGGATCAACGCCGGATAGCGGTGCCAGATACGTTTCAGGCTGTCTACCACTCCACCGTTGTTCCAAAGCAGTTCATTGGCAGGCCAGAGCACATGCCCCTGTACGTGTTTCAACTCGCGTTCTTCGAGCATCTTGGGGGTAAGCTGTCGGGCTTCCATTGTGCGCTTCACACTTTGTCCGATATAAAGCGGGACATAGGTTTTCTGATTATCCCACCAGCGAATTAAGGTTGTATAATCGGCCGATTTATGTCCGATCTCCCAATAGAGTTGCGGTGCACAATAATCGACCCAGCCTTTTTTCATCCAGAGCAGGACATCGGCATACAGATCGTCATAATTTTGCAGTCCGCGCGTGTCGCTTCCGTGTTTGTCGGAGCTTTTGTTGCGATAAATTCCGAAAGGACTGACTCCGAACCGTACCCATGGTTTTGTTGCAGTGATGGTCTGCTTCAGTTCTTGAATGAGACGGTTCACATTGTCGCGCCGCCAGTCGTTCCGGTTACTGAGGGTATAACCTGCCGGTTTGCCGTAGCGTTCGAAGCTCTCGGCATCGGGAAATTCTTCGCCTGCTACCGGATACGGATAGAAATAATCGTCGATATGAATCGCATCTACGTCATAGCGATATACGATATCTCTTACCACTTGTCGGATAAATCTTCGGCAATCCGGAATCCCGGGGTCGAAGAGTGTCAATCGGTTGTACTTTACAAACCACTCGGGATGAGTGTTGCAGATGTGCGTATCGGCAAAATCCGTAAAGTCGGTGGTTCCGGCACGATACGGGTTCAGCCACGCGTGAAACTCCATTCCACGGCGATGACAGGCGTCAATGAGGAACGCCATCGGATCAAAATCCGGCTCGTCCGGGGCAACCCCTTGCGTACCGGTCAGAAAACGGCTCCATGGTTCGTATTCGGAAATATAAAACGCATCGGCTTCAGGACGTACCTGAAAAAGGATCGCATTGATGCCGTAATCTTTCAATCGGTCAAGCCGTTCATTCATCAGTTCGCGGAAGGCTTGGGCCGAGAGGGTACGGTAGTCGTTCTGATGGACTGTCTGAATCCATGCTCCGCGAAATTCCCGTTTGGGATACAGCAGTTTCTCCTGCTTTATCATCCGTGAAGTACCACATGATGAACAGAGGACAAGCAAGCCGAACAGAAGAGGGGAGAGAGAAAGTTTGATATTCGATAGACGACAGTTATTTTTCATTGTTTGCATGTTTTTGTATTCGATGATCTGAGGGTGATTTTTTAACGATAAATCATGTTTTTTGTTTTGTTTCCGATGGATTCCGATTCGATCGTTTCGATGGGGTGAAATCCGCTTGAATCACTTCTTCCAGCCCCTTACGCAAGTTGTATGACGGTTCAAAACCAAGCGCTTCGTGTAACGGTTGCACGTCACAAATCCAATTGCGCTGTTTTAGAATATTATACTTGTCGGTATTGAGGGTCGACGGACGGTTTCGCAAACGGCTGATTCTTTCGGAGCAGAAACATACGAGATACGCGAGTCTTAATGGGATACGCGCATGAAAAACATGTTTCTTCCGAAGCAGTTCCTGTATCAATCCGGCAAATTGCGTATCGGTATGGACATCGCCGTCGGCAACAAAGAAGTGGCGGTCTACGATCTCCTTATTTTCCAATGCGAGGAAAACGGCTTTGGCCAAGTCTTTCACATAAATAAATGTGAGCCGCTGAGGGATTTTTCCGACTTTAAAGTCGAATCCCGAGCGGATACTTGCGATGGCCATTCCGTAATCTTTGTCGCCCGGCCCATAGACGCCGGTAGGTCGGAGAATGATATAGGGGAATGCTTTCTGTTTTCGCACATAACTTTCGGCCAGCAATTTACTTTTTCCGTAAATGGTATCCGGTCTCTGCGGATCGTCCAGCGAGATGGGGCGGAATGTTTGCTCATCACCTTTGCCATAGACACTGAGACTGCTCATCAGCAAGAATTTTTTCGGATGTTCGCCGGTTGCAGCCAAGGCTTCGAGCAGGCGGCGTGTGTTTTCGGCGTTGACCTCGAAAAAATCGGCCGGATGCACGGCTTTGGTCAGCCCCGCGTTATGCACGACAAAATCCCATGCTCCGTACACCGAGATATGCTCCTGCAGTTGTTTGGTCAGCATGTCGACATCGTTGTAGCGAAGATCAATACAATGTATTTGGTTTTTCGGCAAACGGTTCAGCGAGCTGCTTTTACGCACACCGGCCCACACTTCGTAGCCTCGTGCGAGGGCTTCCTGAACGAGAAAACTCCCGATGAATCCGCTTGCTCCTGTAATCAATATTTTCATCGCAACAAAGATAAGCACTTTTAGCCTACAGAAACAAGATAGGCTATGAATATTTTGCGGTGGTCTGCCGCTCCGGTACGGGCTGTTGCTTACAAGCACCTCTCTTTCCGTGCAGAAAACGAATGATGCGGCAAGGCGGTATCAACAATTGAGCTTCACCGTCGTAAAAGAAAACAGTGAAGATTACGTCATGGTTTGTAATTTGTGATACCGGCTTATTCGGAAGAATTGCTCTTTGCTAACGCTCGTTCAGCGAATAGGAATCAGGTAAGACAGTTTGGCCGAGAACACCTGAGGGGAGGCTTTGGAAAAAACGTCTTGACGGCGAGTGTTGTAGAAGTCTCCCAACGAATAGTAATAGCGTGCTTCGAGCTGAAAGCAACCGATTCCGGTACGTATTTCAAGTCCCGGCCCGCCGCACAGTCCCCACGCAAATTTTTTTTCGGCCGCCATCGTATGCTGAGCATTTGTTTTATTGGGGGTTGCTCCCCGCAGGTTTTCTTCCGTGCTTTCACCCGTCAGCCATCCAATTTTCGGACCCATATTGAAGAAAAAACGCACCCGTTCACTACCAAAATAAATATGCGTTAAAAACGGCATTTCGATGTAGTTCATTCGGCGGATGTATCGATAATCAAGATACGTTTCGGGATTGGGATAACCTTCGGGCGCTTCGAAACGTTCGTTCCAGCCCTGCTGCTTGAAGTTGGCTTCGAGTTGCAAGCCAAGGTTTTTTTCCGTAATCCATCGCACCGTCAGTCCCCCGTTGTACCCTAATAGCAATTGTTGCTGCACCTTGGGCGCAAAAAACACCGACGAAGCATTGATGCCACCTGAAACACCGGCTACCCATTCCTTATGAAACGTTTCCTGCGCCTGTAAAGGGCAAAAAAGCACGACAGCCAGAGCCATAAAAAGTAAGTTCCGTCTTTTCGTCCTCATTCGGTTCGTACGATAGATAAGTCTTTGTTGTAATGCACAAAGTAGAGGTTCGTATTCATGAATCCGCCCCAGTTGTTGGTGCGCGTATCGAAGCGCAGACCGGTCTGCAGGCTCTTGTAAGGCATCTGCCGGAGATAGTCTTCGAAATGAGCACCGAGTTTACAGATGGCGCTCATGAAGTACATGCCCGTGTCGAATCCCAGCATCGCATAACGGGGATACGTCTGGCTCATATTTTTTTTATACCAGTATCTGTACTTTGCGCTGAAGCTTTGTGTCTGTGACGAGAGGCTGTTCACATAAAACGGCGTATAGATATAGGTGTTGAGTGCAAAGAAATCTTCGATACACTCATTCGTGTACGTCTGCCATTCCGGATAGCCGAAGAGCGTCAGTTGATATGCCTGATTTTTGTCGGCCAGTGTGCGCAACGGCCCTTTGATTTTCACGAGAGCCTCGAGTGAACCTGATAAAGGCATGACGAGATTGGGTTTTGTAGTGCTCAGCATGCCGGCAATATCGTTACGGAAGGTTCGCTCGTTATAATTGATCTCACGGAACGGAATATTTTTCTGATTCATATCAGCCTTGAATGTGCGGATAAACTCCATTTTCGGTTCTTTATCGCCCGTATTGACCAGTATCACATTGTAATTCGCGAACAATGTGCAAGCGCGCATCGTCGCAAAGGAATAGAGGTACGATTGAGGGGTATTCACCTGAAAGACGTAGGCATTGCCCGAAGTAACCCTGTCGCTCTTCGACGATAAAGGGATCGCGTATTTGATCTCATGCTTTCTGGCAAAATTTGCAATCATCTCGATTTGTTCGTTTGTAACGCCTCCAATCATCAGATGTACATCCGTCAGACGTTCGTTTTTGAGCACTTCTTGTGTTTTCTGTATGCCGTCGCCAATATCAAACACCGACAAGTCGATCGAACAGCCCATCTTCTTCAAACTATCTACTGCCAGCAGAAAACCTTCATAATACTCAACGATACGCGCCGAATTCTTTGTGTCGCTCGTTTGAAACGGCAGTAGCAAAGCTATTTTCGCGACATCGACACGTTGCATCTCTTTCCGGTACTTAATCAGAGCATTGATATCGAATTCATTCGCTTCATGCGCTTGTGTCGTGACCGTTTCTTCCGTTTCCATCGGCACCTTGATGATCATGCCTGCTTGCAGTCCGCTTTTCAACCCCGGGTTAAGTTTGATGAGCTCACTGCTGGTCGTGTTGAATTTCTTGCAGAGGCGATACATCGTTTCTTTCTTCTTGACTTTATATTCGATTTCTTTCGTGACCTTTTGGAGGGCTCTCGTCGGTAACGATTCGATCAGGGTAGCCGGAATACGGATGGTCTTTCCGGCAGAGAAAGTCAAAGATGTCAGCCCTGGATTAGCCTTCGTAATAGCTTCAGCCTGCACATTATATTGTTTCGATATGCCATACAGCGTTTCACCTGCACGGATGGTATGATACGTGTGTAGGTCTTCTGTTCCCGTAGCGGGATGATCAAAAGCATGTTTCTGAGGGATTTTCAATATCTCACCCACTTTGATATAGTCTCGGCTTGTCGGATTGAGACGATAGATTTCTTCTTTATCAATATTATACATTGCCGAGATGGCATATACCGTCTGTCCGCGTTCGACCGTATGGTGAAATATATTTTCGTCTTCTCCGTTATTTGTAAGAGGTTGTGACCGATTTTCCTGTGCGAAAACAAACGTTATCGACAAGCTGAATAAAAAGGTGAGCAGGTGAATGGTATATCTATTCATTGTTCTTCAATTATTTTTTTTAGGCAAAGATAGCATATATTTTTTCATCCGAACAACCGATAATAGAAAAAACTCGTGAAGGAAAGTGGGTGGAGTCTCCTTGTCGTTGTAGGATAAAGTTGTACTTTTGTAAGCTGATTCGGAATACGTATGCAAAAAAGAATGTTTAGGATAATCACAGGCAGTATGCTCCTACTGATACTTTCAGGAGCTAAACTGTGGGCACAGTATCAGGTCGAGGGTAGCACCAAAAAGCCGTTGAAAGTGGTGGAAAATACGGCATATAAATTGCAGGTCTATTTAGTCTATGGCATGGAAGGGGTGACGATCAGATATACTTCCGCCTCTGCTTCGCATCAATGGTTTCGTTATAAAACGAAGGCAACCGTTGAAGATGAATGGGAAGCTGTCCCTGCAACACAGAACGGAACAACTTCGACGGTGATCAATCCGGCGGAAGGATACGGCTATTTTGTTAATGACGGGGGGATGAAACATTATGTTTGGCTAATCGATTACAGCAAATATCCGTTTAACATCAACCATCTGAAGGTTGACGAATCATCCGATCCCTGCTCGGGCTTACGTCTTGCCGGCACGGTGGACATGCCGTCGTTAACATACTTTCTGCCGGACGGAAAAGAAGCCGAGGTCAAGCGCGAGTTTGAAGTAAGTTATCTGACGCAAAAATGGAGTGAATCCGGAAAACAATTTATTGAAGAGTTGGCGATGGATACGCTCAGAGGAAATCCGTTCGGTACGCAAATCCGTCCACCTCTACGCGATACGAAAATTGAATTGACGGGAGATTTGTTTGCACGTCACTTCGGAGTAGAACGATCCGCTGCGACCGATTTATTTAAAACGGCAGCCATCGAGGTACATGCCGACACGCTTGTTTCGTCGGAAAGCAAAACGAATCTATCACGAAAGGACGGAGAGTTGCTCGCTCCGGCCGATGTTCATTTTAAAGCGTATGCCAATACTCCCGTCGCTTCGCTGTTCGTTTGGCAGATTGTGAAGAAAGAACCGGCAGGCGACAGACCGCTTGTCCGTTTTACGGAGCCGGAGATGGATTATACGTTCGATACGGCGGGCGAATATAAGGTAACGCTCGAAGTGAGCGATCGCTCGGGAAAATGTACGCACAACGAGACATCATACCATATCCATATTACGGAGACCGTCGTTAAGGTTCCGAATGTATTTACTCCGGGCGATTCGCCGGGAGTGAATGATATTTTCAAGGTGGTTCATAAGTCGGTGGTACGTTTTCAGGCGTGGGTATTCAATCGATGGGGAAATGAATTGTATCACTGGACCGATCCGAATGAAGGATGGGATGGTAAGTATCGCGGAAAGTATGTACCTGCGGGAGCTTATTATTATGTGATCGAATATACGGGAACCGACGGAAAAACGCATACACTGAGCGGAGATATTAATGTCGTAAGATCAAGTAGAAGAAACAGTCAAAAACCCTAATGAAAAAAGACATAAGCACAATTATCATTGCTATTTCGCTGACTGGTGGGATCGGCCTGACGGCATGCCTGTCGGTCGGTTCACAAGACTCGGAGCAGGTGATGCAGGAACGGCCGGCTGTTTCGTCGGTCACCATGACGCCTGCTGTCCCTACGCATGTTACATTTTGCGGAGAGAAAATCGATCTGACCCGATATAATATGTATGAAAGCATGGACAGAGAGTTGAGCAGCTTCACTTACTTTCACTCAACGACCATGCTGATGATCAAACGGGCAAACCGTTATTTTCCCGTGATCGAACCGATCTTGAGAGCCAACGATATCCCGGACGATTTCAAGTATCTGGCCGTTATCGAGAGTCACCTTGATCCGCGAATCGTTTCTCCGGCGCGGGCTGCGGGCATATGGCAGTTTATGGAGGCAACCGCCAAACAGTACCAATTGATTGTTACCCCGACAGTAGATGAACGGTACCATGTGGAACGTGCTACGGAAGCTGCCTGCCGTTATCTCAGGGAGGCTTATGTCAAGTATGGCGACTGGGTTTCGGTGGCCGCATCGTACAATGCCGGAATGGGGCGCATCTCGACCGAATATGCTCGTCAGAACGAAGCGTCGGCACTGAATTTGTGGTTAGTCGAAGAGACATCGCGCTATGTATATCGGATTTTCGCCATCAAACAGATTTTTGAGAATCCGTATAAATATGGCTTTGTGCTACATACGAAAGATTTATACCGTCCGATTTCATGCGAAAAGGTGATCGTTTCAAACGATATTCCCGATCTGGTAGCATTTGCCAAATCGCATAACATCACGTATGCCGACCTGAAACGTTTTAATTCATGGTTGAGAGATACGAAACTCGTCGTCAATGGGAAAAGCTTTGCAATCTTGATTCCGAACAAAAAAGACATGTATTATAACGAACCGAACCAAACGGTGCACGATAAACGTTGGGTGGTACGGTAAATACCGGCTACGGAATGTTTCAGTAAATAATTATGGCGAAAAAAAAAGAAAATAGTCAAAGCGAGCAGATCGAAAGGGGAAGTATCGGCGTCTGGGGAGCACGTGTTCACAACCTGAAAAATATTGATGTCGTACTGCCCCGTAACAGTTTATCCGTGATCACTGGGATGAGTGGAAGCGGTAAATCGTCGTTGGCGTTCGATACGATCTTTGCCGAAGGGCAACGACGTTATATCGATACGTTCTCGGCGTATGCACGAAATTTCTTAGGGGTGATCGAACGTCCCGATGTAGATAAGATCACCGGATTGAGTCCGGTGATCTCGATCGAACAGAAAACGACGAACCGAAACCCGCGTTCAACGGTCGGGACGACCACCGAGGTATACGACTTCTTACGTCTGCTCTATGCACGTGCCGGCGATGCCTATTCGTATCTGAGCGGCGAAAAGATGGTCAAGTATACCGAAGAACAAATCTTGGAACGGATCTTTCAAGAATACAAAGGCAAGAAAACCTATATACTGGCTCCGTTAGTGCGCAACCGAAAGGGACACTACAAGGAACTGTTCGAACAGATACGCAAGAAAGGTTATCTGCATGTTCGTGTCGATGGCGAGTTGCAGGAGATACGTCACGGCATGAAGTTGGATCGTTATAAGATGCACAGCATCGAGGTAGTGGTCGACAAGATGATTGTTTCCGCAACCGACGGGCAACGCCTGAAAGAAAGTCTCCGTACGGCAATGAAGCAAGGCGATGGATTGATCCTCCTGCTGGATGCCGACCGTGACGAGACGCGGTATTACAGCCGGCGACTGATGTGCCCTGTGACAGGACTATCCTACAGTGAACCGGCACCGCATAACTTCTCGTTCAATTCCCCGCATGGAGCATGCCCACGCTGCAAAGGACTCGGAGAAGTGAATATTCTGGACATGAAAAAAATTGTCCCGGACCCTTCCATGAGCATTTATAACGGAGGTATCGTGGCATTAGGGAAATATAAAAAGTCACTCATTTTCTGGCAGATCGAAGCACTTTGCGAAAAACATGGTGTCACGATCAAAACACCTATTAAAGAGATTCCCGAAGAAGCGATGGATGAGATTATGAACGGTACCGAAGAGAGGATTCATATTCGGAACGAATCGATGGGAAATTCCGGCTATCTTTATGCTTACGAAGGAGTTGTCAAATATATCCTGATGCAGCAGGACGATGATGCTCCGGCTTCGGCGCAGAAATGGGCAGAGCAGTTTATCAGCATGACGGAATGTCCCGAATGTCATGGGCAACGCCTGAATAAAGAAGCCCTTCATTATCGTATCGATGGCAAGAATATTGCCGAGCTGGCTCAGATGGATATAGCCGAGTTAGCCCGATGGGTAAACAGGATAGAGAAGAAAATGTCGCCCGTGCAACAGCAAATTGCGGTGGAGATATTGAAAGAGATTCGTTCCCGGCTTGAATTTATTCTGGAAGTCGGCCTTGATTACTTGTCCTTGAACCGACCTTCGTCCACCCTCTCCGGGGGAGAGAGTCAGCGTATCCGACTGGCTACGCAGATCGGCAGCCGATTAGTCAATGTGCTGTATATCCTCGACGAACCGAGCATCGGACTACATCAGCGAGATAACAAACGGCTCATTGACTCACTCAAGGAATTGCGTGACATGGGTAACTCTGTGATTGTCGTGGAACATGACAAAGACATGATGTTGAATGCCGATTACGTAGTTGATATGGGGCCTAAGGCCGGTCGTCTGGGCGGCGAAGTCGTCTTTGCCGGTACTCCGCAAGAAATGATCGCAACCGACACGCTGACGTCTTCATACTTGAACGGAAAAAGATCGATCGATGTACCGGCCGTTCGCCGTAAAGGGAACGGCCATTGGCTTGTGTTAAAAGGAGCTACAGGGAATAACCTGAAGAAGGTCGATGTCTCGTTCCCGCTAGGTACGCTGATTTGCGTCACCGGCGTTTCGGGAAGTGGAAAATCAACCCTGATCAATGCGACCTTGCAACCGATCCTGAGCAGACATTTCTACCGTTCGCACCGCTCGCCTCTCAGCTATCAGTCAGTCGAAGGATTGGAACATATCGATAAGGTGGTGGATGTGGATCAGTCGCCGATAGGACGATCTCCTCGCAGTAATCCGGCTACGTATACCGGAGTGTTTTCGGATATTCGTAACCTGTTTGTCGAACTGCCCGAGGCGAAGATACGCGGGTATAAACCCGGACGTTTCTCGTTCAACGTGTCGGGAGGGCGATGCGAGACTTGCAAAGGGAACGGATATAAAACGATTGAAATGAACTTCTTGCCCGACGTATTGGCTCCTTGCGAAGATTGCCACGGCAAACGTTATAATCGTGAGACGCTGGAAGTACGCTATCGCGGCAAATCCATCGCAGACGTGCTGGATATGACCATCAACATGGCTGTCGAGTTTTTTGAAAACATACCTTCTATTCTCAATAAAATCAAGGTGCTGCAAGATGTGGGACTGGGATACATCAAGCTGGGACAACCTTCGACAACCTTATCGGGAGGGGAAAGTCAACGGGTGAAACTTGCGGCCGAACTGTCAAAGCGCGATACGGGACGTACACTCTATATTCTGGACGAACCGACTACAGGATTGCATTTTGAAGATATCCGCGTACTTCTGGACGTGCTGAACAAACTTGTCGACAAAGGAAACACGATCATCGTGATCGAGCATAATCTGGACATCATCAAATGTGCCGACTATTTAATCGACATGGGCCCTGACGGCGGAAAACAAGGCGGACAGATACTGTTTACCGGAACACCGGAAGCGTTGGTAAAAGCGCGGACAAAGAGTTTTACAGCACCGTTTTTAAAAGAAGAACTATCTGACAATAATAATATGAAATAAAAAGATGAAGAATCCGATACAGATGATCAAGCAATGCAACGAGAAGGACGAGCCCTACTTTCTGTTGCGCGGTCAGGATATTTGTGCACTTCCTGCCATCGAAACTTATTACGAAAATGTTAAAGACAAGGTGAAAGATTCGCGTTTTATCGAAGAGATCGAAGAAATCATGAAAGACTTCCGCGCCTATTCGGAAGAACAGCAGATGCACATTCCGGACTGACCTGCTGACAAAAAAAACAACGAGAAGGATAACCGCAACCGATGTCCGATCTATACAAAACTATTCGTGCCACAAGCGAAGGCTATTATACGGAGAAACGCAGCCGTTTTTTATCGTTCGCCATCCCTGTGCGTACCCCCGAAGAGGCTAAGTTGCAGGTGGAGGCCTGCCGAAAGAAATATTATGATGCGCGTCATGTCTGCTGGGCTTATATGTTGGGTGCCGATCGAACCACCTTTCGATCCAACGACGACGGAGAGCCTTCATCGACAGCCGGCAAACCGATACTCGGACAGATCAATTCGAAAGGACTGACGGATATCCTCGTGATCGTCGTGCGCTATTTTGGGGGCATCAAACTTGGCACAAGCGGCCTGATAGTTGCTTATCGTTCGGCCGCTGCCGAAGCGATTGCTGCCGCCGAAGTAGAAGAGCGTACGGTAGATGCGGAATGTACTGTGGTATTCGAATATCCTTCTTTGAAGGATATCATGCGGGTGGTGAAAGATATGCAACCTGCGATCGTTTCACAAACATTCGAAACAAATTGCGAGATGACACTCCGTATCCGTCAAAGCCGGGAAGAGATATTAAAGAGCCGTTTGTTGATGATCGAAGGTGCTTATCTAAAAGACGACGAACAATTAACAATTGACGATAAAAAAGAGTCTTTATAACTCAAAAAAAAAGCTGTCCCGAAGATTCGTATTTCCCGAGACAGCCCTTTTCTTTGTAGTGATGAAATATGTTTACTTAATGATCCTGAATTTACCGACCAACGGAAGCTCTTTCATTTCACCTTTAGCGGCATTGATAATCCCGATAATGGCAAAAATAAGGATTACAAAGTTCAAGAGACCGATAATGCCGAAAAAAGGAGACACGAATGTCAATACCGTGGATAGTAACCAAATCACGAATCCTGCAATAAGAAGAATAAGCCCCTGATTCGTATGGAAACGTGCAAAACGCGATTCCTTAGCGGCAAACAGCGGAACAAAAACGAGAAGTCCAAAATAAGCAAGGATGGCCATTACTTTGTTAGCCTGTACATCTTGCGGATCTGCGGTAAAGTTTTCTTGTGACATACTAAACTATTTTTTAAAAGTTAATACTATAATATATGTATATAATTGTTTCCAATCAGAATTTCCGCAAAGATACAAATCTTTTCAAAACCCTATAAAGAAATCCGATATTTTTTATCTGTTTTGTTCTTGTTTCTTTTCTCATTTGAATGGATGCCACAAAAACACAGCATTCTTCAAACAGCACAAAAAAAAATTTATATCTTTGCGGTCGATGATTTCTAAAACCAGGCAATGATGACAGGAAGCACATTGGTCGACGATCTTTTGATCAGGCGAAAGAAGGTACAGGAAGCGCTCGTTCGGGCAGGAATGGAAGGTCTCTTACTGGCCTCCGAAGTAAATATCTATTACATGACCGGGTACGTCTTCAACGGCTATTTCTATTTATCGGCCGAAGGAGAAACACAGTCTTTCGTAAAGCGTCCGATCGATTTTGCAGGCGAACAGGCAATATTTATCCGCCGACCGGACGATATCACCGCCTGTTTCAAGGCGCAGGGCCGGCCACTCCCTCAAAGACTCATGCTCGAAGCCGACGGACTCTCTTACAACGATTATATGCGTCTGGCTACGCTCTTCTCTCTTGTTGAGACAGGCAATGCCTCCACGCTGATGCGCACTGTAAGAATGGTAAAGACCCCCTGGGAGCTGGAGCAGATGCGTTACTCGGCCGAACGACATGCAACCACCTACGCTGAAATCCCTTCTTGTTTTCGCATGGGAATGACCGATCTGGAGTTGCAGGTGGAGATTGAACACCGAATGCGGCTCAACGGCTCCATCGGACTGTTCCGCACCTACGGCCCCAACATGAGCATTTTTATGGGAAGCGTGCTGGCCGGACGAAATGCCGCCGCCTCTTCACCTTTCGATTTCGCGCTTGGCGGAGCAGGACAGACGGCTATTTGCCCCATCGGCGCTAATGGTACGCCGCTGACCGACGGCACAGCCATCCTGATCGATATGGCCGGAAACTATACGCCTTACCAGACGGATATGACACGGGCATTTTCCGTCGGTCGACTGTCCGATAAGGCATATCGCGCTCATCAAACGGCGCTCGACATACAGGCGGCCGTAGAGGCGACCGCGCGGGTCGGAACAGCTTGCGCCGAGCTGTATCAGTTAGCCCGCTCGATGGCAGAGAAAGCCGGACTGGCGGACTGCTTCATGGGCATACGCCAGCAGGCCAGGTTTGTCGGTCACGGCATCGGACTCGAAATCAATGAGCTCCCCGTACTCACACCGCGTTCGAAAGAAGTCTTGCAACCCGATATGGTCTTTGCCTTCGAGCCGAAGTTCGTGATCGAAGGCTCGGGAGCCGTAGGCATTGAAAACAGCTTCCGTGTTACGACGGAGGGACTTGAAAAATTGACTCGATTTGAGGAACAAATAATTTCTTTAACATGATGAAAAAAACAGTTTTTTTGGTCTTGCTGGCATGTCTTGCATGGCAAGCCCGCGCTATGGAACCGGAACAGGTAAAACCGGTTAAAAACCTGATTGTCTTGATCCCTGACGGGACGTCGCTGGCCACGATCTCTACCGCCCGCTGGTATCAGTGGTACATGAACCCTGACATGCCCAAGCTGGCTATCGACCCTTACATCTGTGGTACGGTACGCACACACTCGTCGAACGCTCCGATCGGCGACTCGGCACCAACCACTTCATGCTATATGACCGGTCACCCCAGTCGTACAGGCTATGTGGCGACCTATCCGCCGCATGATCCCGGAAATGACATTTATCCGATGGACCCGAAACGCGCCTACCAGCCGATGACGACGCTGTTAGAAGCCATGAAACTTGTGCAACACAAGGCTACGGGATTAGTCTTCACCTGTGAATTTACGCACGCAACACCGGCCGACTGCTCGGCGCACAGTTACAGCCGCAAACGTTACGAATGGATCGCTCCGCAGATGGTACATAACGATATTGATGTAGTTATTGGCGGAGGCACTTCGCTGCTCGACGAAGCCGGCGAAGCTTATCTGAAAGCAAACGGATACAATGTATACCGTAACGACATGGCCGGAATGCGCAGCGACAACTCGAATAAAATGTGGGCCCTGTTCGGCGACCGCGATATGGCGTATGACATCGACCGCGACCCGGCACAACAACCGTCCATCGAAGAGATGACGAAAAAAGCATTAGACAAACTCTCGAAGAACGAAAACGGTTTCTTCCTGATGGTAGAAGGAAGTAAAGTAGACTGGGCAGCGCACGGCAACGATCCGGTGGGCATGCTGACCGATTATCTGGCTTTCGACAAGGCGTGCCGCGTAGCGTTCGATTTTGCACGCCGCGACGGCCATACGCTCGTTGTGATGGTATCCGACCATGGAAACAGCGGGTTCAGCCTCGGACGCCGCGACTGCAAAGGATACGACAAACTCACGAAAGATCAGCTGTTCGGAACCGTTACACAAATCAAACTCTCGGCCGACGGATTTGCCAAGAAGCTCAACGAACAACCGTCTTCGGCCGTGCAGGAGATTTTCCGCCAATATGCCGGCTTTGAATTGACCGACGAAGAACTCCAGAGTCTCTATCATTGCAAAGGCTACAAGAACAGTCCGATCTCTGAGAACGAACGCAGTGAGAAAGAAGCACTTGCATCGCTCTACAGCAGCTCGCTGAATGGGTTCATTGCCAAACTGATTACCTCGAAAACATGCTTCGGCTTTACAACAAACGGCCATACGGGCGAAGATGTACTTCTGGCGGCCTATCATCCGGCAGGTACTCTGCCTATGGGAATGCATACGAATATTGAGCTGAACCATTATATGACCGCCGCCGTGGGGCTGACGGGCAAATTGGACGAGCTGACCGACGCCAACTTCGCACCGCATACCGAAGTGCTGAAAGGCTATACGTATTCCATATTGCCTCCGGCTACGGAAAAAGAAAACCCCACACTGGTGGTGAAAAACAAGAAAAAACAGCTCACCATCACGCCTTATACGAACATTGTCAAACTGGGCAAGAAAGGAAAAGAAGAAATGCGGCTGCAGACGGTGATCGTCTATGTCGACAAGAACGAAACCTTTTACCTGCCTCGTACGATTACCGACTAT
This sequence comes from Tannerella forsythia, assembly GCF_001006485.1. Classification (GTDB taxonomy): domain Bacteria; phylum Bacteroidota; class Bacteroidia; order Bacteroidales; family Tannerellaceae; genus Tannerella; species Tannerella forsythia. The sequence continues at coordinate 1,021 of NZ_JUET01000003.1, read as the reverse complement.
TTGAAATAAAAATTCATTGCCGTCCGATAAAACGGCATAGAGCCAACAAACAGATGCTTGACAATTGATAATCCAAAGTCAAGTATCTGTTTTTGATTTCCAAGCCCCCCAGTCAAAAAACGATAATTGTAGCAGAGGTGATTCCGCTGTTGCTTTAAGCCTCGCTTCCCAATCTTTTTCGGGATGATTGAACCCAAATTACGCGATACACGGTTCGGCGTTTACCATTAATAATGAACGTACGAATGTACGACAAGGGTTACGTCAGGCTTACAGCCCTTCGCCGAGACGCGATGCCTTTTTCCCCAGCGCTTCGCATTGGGCTGAATTAACACGCCCTTTCAGGGCTCTTACAGCAGTCAGCCGTCAGTTCCGCATTCCTCCTTGGAAGGGGGGAAAGGGGGATGTGCATATCGGCGTTATGACGGTTGAACACAGAGGTTTGCCCCTACATGAACTGCCCTTTCCTCTACCCTGTCATTCAGAGCACTTTCCTTGTCATTCAGAGCGTCAGCGATGAATCTTTCCTCTTCCTCGCGGGATTCCTCACGGCGTTCGGAATGACAGGGGTACATGTCGTAGAGACGCAAATCATTGCGTCTCTACGGTGCGTACTGCGTTCATTTGCGAAATTTGCATTCGGACACCGTGTACCCTGTACATAACCATTACCCGAAAGGGCTGCAAACCCGATATATTTCAGCCCCATCCCGTAAGGGTGGGGTCCCGTCCAACCTTGTTCGGAGGGCTGTAAGCCTGATGTAATTTATCGGTCAGTATTCAGCCATCAGCTTCCATCCAACAATCAAACAACTCAACAGTTCAACAATTCAACGCCCGAAGGGCATCACTTTTCACTTTTCGTTTCTCACTTTTCACTTTTCTCATTTTTTGATCAATTTCTGCGTGTACGTCTGTCCGTTTTTGACCACGCGCACGAAGTACAGTCCTGCCGGCAGTCCGGCCATCGGGATTTGGAACGTCGGCTCATTCGTCCGGAACGAGCGCAGCATCCTCATAC
>NZ_JUET01000002.1 GCF_001006485.1 Tannerella forsythia | reverse complement strand
AGCCCGAATTCTTACAAAATTATCTCGATGAATTCTGTTATAAGTTTAATCGAAGATACTGGGGAGAAGCCCTCTTTGGAAGATTGCTCGTAGCTTGCGTAACCTATAAAAATGAGTTTAGGTATAAATACGGATAATCATAAAAAGTTTTTAATAGATGATGCAAAAAAGATTGAAAACGCTGCATGGCGATATGTTAAAAATTCAGGATCAGGAACTGTTTTTTTATTTTTCCTGTCGAATGACGTATCTTTACCGTTGTTTTACAACAACAGGAAAATATCTATGAGCAAATCAAAATGGTTCAAACGGACGGTATGGATCGTATGTTCCGGTATCCTTCTGCTGATTTTATCGGGGATTGGCTGCGGAGCATATTTCTTTTTTTCTCCCAACTTCATGCCGGAAAAAACGGCTTACGTCTACATATACCCCGACAAGGATTATGAAGACTTGTGCCGGCAACTGGAAGATTCGGCCGAATGTAGCGATATCCGCACATTCAGACAAGCCGCACGCTTACTGAAATATCCGGGAAAGATGAATACCGGGCGATACGCCGTTACTCGGGGAATGAGTAACTACGACCTCTTGAAAAACCTGCGGCGAGGGTATCAGACTCCCGTGCGAGTTACGTTTAACAATATCCGGATGAAGCAAGACCTTACCGACCGTCTGTCTCAGCAGTTGATGATCGAGAGCCATGAGTTGATGAAGCTAATGAACGATTCCGATTACTGCCGGTCGATGGGGTTCACGCCTCCAACCATCAAAGCGATGTTTATCCCGAATACGTATGAGGTATACTGGAATATCTCGGCCGAGAAACTGATGCAACGGATGAAACGCGAATACGATGCCTTCTGGACGGATGCCCGTCGCAACAAAGCTGCGCGGATCGGTCTCTCGCCGCTCGAAGTCGCGGTGCTCGCTTCGATTGTGGAAGAAGAATCGGCCGTGACCGATGAATATCCGACAATTGCAGGACTGTATCTTAACCGCTTATATAAAGGAATATATCTTCAGGCCGATCCGACCGTTAAGTATGCTCTGGGGGATTTTACGATCCAACGGGTCTTAAACAGACACAAAGAGATCGACTCCCCCTACAATACCTACATGTACGGCGGATTACCTCCTGCGCCGTTGCGGATACCGTCTATTCAGGGGCTGGATGCCGTCCTGAATTACAAGAAACATCATTATTTATATATGTGCGCCAAGGAAGATTTTTCGGGCAGACATAATTTCGCATCGACCCTCACGGAGCATAATCAGAATGCCCGACGTTATCAGGAAGAATTAAATCGGCGGGGCATTTACTGAAATTTGGTCAAGTCGCATAAAGTCGTACCTTTGTCGCAATTTGCAAGCATTGTTATAAAAAATAGAATAGCATGGAAAAGAAATTATTTTTGGGCGACGAGGCCATTGCTCAGGCCGCTATCGACGCCGGACTATCCGGAGTATATTCATATCCGGGCACACCCTCGACGGAGATTACCGAATACATTCAGCAATCGGCCGTCGCACGTGAAAGAAATATACACAGTCGCTGGTGTACGAACGAAAAGACAGCTATGGAAGCAGCTTTGGGAATGAGTTACGCCGGAAAGCGTTCGCTTTGTTGTATGAAACATGTCGGTCTGAATGTGGCAGCCGATTGTTTCATGAATGCTGCCATGAGCGGTGTCAACGGAGGTATGATAATCGTTTCGGCCGATGACCCGTCGATGCACTCCTCACAGAATGAGCAAGACAATCGTGTATACGGACGGTTCGCGATGATTCCGATGCTGGAACCGTCTAATCAGCAGGAAGCGTATGATATGGTTTACGATGGATTCGAGTTATCCGAGCGATTAGGATACCCTGTTCTGCTGCGTATCACAACACGTATGGCACATTCTCGCTCAGGGGTTACGGTTCGTCCCGCCCGTCCGGAGAATAAAATGCATTGCCTGCCCGACGGCAGGCTGCGGTTTACCCTGCTACCGGCTCTGGCGCGTCAACGTTATAAACAGCTGCTGGCCGCACAGGATGTGATGACGGCCGCTTCGGAAGAGTCGAAATATAACCGTTATTTCGACGGGCCCGATAAAAAACGGGGCATCATCACGACGGGCATTGCTTTTAACTATCTTTCGGAAAATTATCCCGATGGATTTGAGCATCCGGTACTGAAAATCTGTCAATATCCGCTGCCAAAGAGACAGATTGAGAAAATAGCCTCCGAATGTGATGAATTGCTCTTGCTCGAAGAAGGCTATCCTGTGGTCGAAGAGTGGCTGAAAGGTTTTACGGGCAAAGGACTGAACATTCGAGGCCGGCTCGATGGCACCCTTCCGCGCGACGGGGAACTGACACCGGACTCAGTCGGAAAAACTCTGGGAAAGAAGGTGAAATGCTATTATACGATTCCGGATATTGTGGAACAGCGTCCTCCGGCACTATGTCAGGGATGCGGACATCGGGATATGTACAACGCCCTGAATGAAGTGCTGAAAGAATATCAGGAGCCGAAAGTTTTCGGCGATATTGGTTGTTACACGCTCGGGGCATTGCCTCCCTTCCGTGCGATCGACAGCTGTATCGATATGGGGGCCTCTATCACGATGACCAAAGGAGCATCGGATGCGGGAGTATTTCCGGCAGTTGCCGTAATCGGCGACTCAACGTTCACCCATTCGGGAATGACCGGACTGCTGGATTGCGTCAACGCCAACAGTAACGTAACGATCGTGATCTCCGACAATGAAACTACAGCCATGACCGGCGGACAAGATTCGGCCGGCACGGGACGCATTCAGGCTATTTGTGCAGGCATCGGCGTCGCACCGGAACATATTCGCGTCATGGTACCGCTGAAAAAGAACTATGAAGAGATGAAAAACATCATCCGCGAAGAAATCGAATATCGTGGCGTTTCGGTATTAATACCGTGCCGGGAATGTATTCAGACATTGGCAAGAAAGAAAAAAGCAAAATAACATGAAAACAGACATTATATTATCGGGAGTAGGCGGACAAGGCATATTATCTATTGCCGCCATTATCAGCGAAGCCGCTTTGAAAGAAGGGTTATACATGAAGCAATCGGAAGTACACGGTATGAGCCAGCGTGGAGGAGACGTGCAGTCTAATCTGCGCCTCTCCGACAAACCCATAGCCTCCGACCTGATTCCTACCGGACAAGCCGATTTGATCATCTCGCTCGAACCGATGGAAGCGCTGCGCTATTTACCGTATCTGAATAAAGACGGCTGGTTAGTCACCAACACCAAGCCTTATACGAATATCCCGAACTATCCGGAGATGGAAAAGGTCATGGCAGAACTAAATAAGTTGCCGCATAAAGTACTGCTTGATGTTGAAACCGTCGCCAAGGAGATCGGCTCTCCACGCACGGCGAATATGGTTATGCTGGGAGCTGCCACACCGTTCCTCGGTATCGACTATGAAAAAATTGCCGACGGGATCCGTTCGATTTTCAGACGTAAAGGAGATGAGATCGTATCCGTAAACCTGAAAGCATTGCAAGCCGGATACGAAATTGCTACCAAAGTATAATATAGTATAGATATTGATGGTTTACAAATGTAAACATCCTATTAAAAAGCGATAGAGATTCGCATAAACAATAGAAAATCAGTTATGATATAAATCTATTATTTTTAGGTACAAGTCTATTTACAATTATTTTTTGAAAAAGGAGCCGTCTCATATCTCAGCATAAAGAGACGGCTTTTTATTTCTTTTCCGGCCCAAAAGACTCATACGTATTATCCGAATAGAAGACCATGATCCGCTGTATTTCCTTTGTAGGAGCTTGAGGAGGAATATAAACGTCTTTTAATGAAGATTTAACCTCTACCGGTTCAGGCAATTTTGTTTCGGTTGGATTTATAGGGACCTTCTTTACTTCTGTTTTCACATCCGATACATGAGTAAACAAGTTCGGAGCTTCCTGTTTCTCGTTTACAGAAGCAGGCCCTGATCCGGGACGGTTCATCGGTCCCGTACCGAATAACAACCAATCCGGGCTGATATGAGGAAACCGTTCCAAAATCTTTTTTAATACATCTAAGCTTGGGTTGTTTCGTCCTGATGTAATATGCGACATTGCTGCTCGCTGAATTCCGATTATCTCGGCAAATTGCGATGGCAAAAGCTGCTTTTGATTCATAATCAACATAATTCGATCTTTCTCATTCATAAACTACTACATGATTAAATCGTTATTGGTATATTATTTTATCCTGTTTTGTATATTATTAGTATCTAAAGAATATACAAAGATAAATAATAAATTCTGTTGAACAAATAACATTTGTAATTTACAATATTGCACTATCGATATATTGATGTATATTTATAATTGTAAAAAGGATATACAAGCTTCTTTTATCCATTAAATTAAAACTTCAAATCAAAGCATAAAACGATTGATTATAAGACTAATATAACAC
>NZ_JUET01000001.1 GCF_001006485.1 Tannerella forsythia | reverse complement strand
TCGAAAGTCCACTTGATGCGTAGGGTAGGCATGTTGAGCATCGACTGATTCATCTTGATGCTGAACTGTTGCGGAACCCCGATCTTGGCCGGTTTGTTCGGTTGGCGCTTGATGGAGGCATTCCATTCCAGGTCAAGGACCCAACACGTATCGGTCAATGTTTGAAATTCCTGGTCCATTTCCAGAATATACATACCCGGTACGCGTGCTTTTAATATACTCAGGTCGGCTCCTTGTCGAATACTGCCGTCCGGCAAGGTCCATTTATAGTTGGCTGCATACCCTCCCAACAGATTAACAGGTCTAGCACTCGCCGCACAACGATAGATCGTATCCGGATCGAATTTCCAATCGCCGAATGCCGATAGATATCCGAGGGTAGCATAATGTTGCGTTAAGCTTCCGGAGAAATAGCCCAATGAGAATACCGACTCCGAGTTGGAGATGGTGACGACCTGATTGTCCGCTGCAACCGGGAGGGTGACACGCATATAGCTCCATCCGGCAATACCGGGGATCTGTCCCATCTGGTCGGCGGTAGCACCTGTGCTGGGAATACCGGCCAGCGTCATCAGGTTATACGTTACTCCGCCATATTCGATTTCGAAATATTTCTCGCATGTATCCCGATAAGCCAGAAAGATGGCGTTTTTTTCATTGGCAAGCGGCGCCGGGAACTGATAGAAAGACAATTTGCTGGCTGCTACGCTGTAGATGCTGGGAAGCACGGCGCCTCCGGGATGATAGCTTTGCGAAGTCGTCTGCAAACAATAAGCGCGTTTGTTCGTTTTGATGCTGACGGCATAAGGAGGCTTATGCAATTCGCCCATGTTAAAGGCAGCTGCTTTGCCGGCCTGTAATCCTGCGCCGATCTGTCGCTGGCTTCCGTCCGGAAGATTGACGAATACATCTGTGTCGTCTTCGGTAGCCATAATATATACGCGATCTCTCGAGTATTGGGTACCCCAACTGCCTAACGTGGAATCGGAATAGGCCTTCACAATAGGATAAAGCGTGCCGGTTTTGTCGACCGGAACAATCTGATCGGCAACCATATCGTGATTCGTTACCTCTTCGGTCGAAGACACGGCAATCGGTTTATCTGATACAATTTTTGTTCCACCCAGTGTATTGAATGCATTCGCGGGGCCATGCCCTTTCTCCAAGTATTTAATCACATCGCCCTTATGTGGAAGCGTTACGGTATATGTACCGGCTGAAATATCAGCCGTTCCATTGCCGGTAGCAGTATTGTATTCCTTGACACAGTCTCGTGTCAAGGTAACTGTAACCGTTGTATTATCTTCTGTGGCCACAATGTCTATCTGGTCGAAAGCGTTCGGATAGTTGTTGCCTGTTCCGGGATCACCATTGATATAAAAACCATCGGTGGTTTGGGGCACAAAGAATTCCGTTCCCAATGCTGCTTTTCCTTTCAAGGTAAAGATATCTTTTGTCGCACTTGCATCAAACATATAATATGCAACCAGTTTCTCCGTCGATTCGATATGAATGCCACAGGGTACCACGTTTCCCGCATTGATCATCATATTTTCCACATTCGCAGTGGAGAAAGTCCGGTCAATAATGCGACGTGCCCCTTGACCGGGACCAATGTTGATAGTTTCCGAAAGTCCCGATTTGTAATAGGTGATCGTAACCCTTGCCGGACTATTAGTTGAGGTATTCGTAAACACGAAACCTCCGTTATTTAAAGTTTGAATTCCGGATTGTGGCGCTACAAACCAGAATTCGGTATCTTGCGATCGGAGGCCGGTTAAAACGCATAAGCACATAAACAGAAATAAAAGTTTCTTTCTCTTCATAATGTTATTTATTAATTGATATGAGCATGTTGACGTCAATGATCAAACGACTTGATGATTTTATGATTTATTATGATGCAAAGGTAATTATTTTATAGTGAAATATTCAGAGATTCGCCACTATTATCATTATTTAACATTATTCACAATTCACACATGGAGGAAATCATTGGTGATATTTGATAAAGTCTCAGTCCATCGGACGGATCAATCGGTATGGGAGCTGTCTGCTCACTTCCGTGTTCGGACTTTGCGGGCGGCAGCTTTTTCTTTTTGCGCTGTATTGCGTGCCGCTTTTTTTTCTCTCTGTCGCTGACGGTTGGCTTTTTCCTTCTCTTTCCGCTCTTTTTCTTTCTGCTTCAGGCGGTCCTTGGCTTCTTTGGCTTTCTGACGACGAAGCGTTTCGCGTTCTTTCAGAAGTTGCTTCTTTTGCTTTGCTGCTTCTTTACGCTTTTCTTCAAGGGATTTTTCCTTTTCCTCCTGCTCAAGGCGTTCTTTCTTTTCCGTTTGCATACGACGCTTCTGTAAATATTCGAGTGTGATCTCTTTCGGTTTGACGAGAACGGTATCTTGCGATGTCTGCGTTGTATCCGGAGAGACGGTCTGTTGTTCTTCTGTCGATACAGCCTGTTCCTCGACTTCGCGGACGTTCTTTTCTTCGGGTTCGACTTCTTCTGTTACTTCTTCAACAGGTTGTTCCTGTTCTTTTTTGATGAATGGCTCTTGCATTTCCCGTACTGTTTCTTGTTGCGAGAGGTGAATCTCTTCCGAAATTTCCTCTTTCGTTTCCTTTTGAGGGAACTTCTTTGTCTCAGACGTTTCAAGGTTCTCGGTATCGACCTCGGCCGCCTGTTCCACAGCGATGTCTTCGTGTGCAGTTTCTTTTTCATCGGCCGCCACCTGCATCCGCCAGCGGGCTACGAGCTCAGGCGCCTGCGCTCCGTATTTCTCGGCAAAGAATGCCATGTATTCTTCGAGCGTCTTACCGTGCAACAGGGTTTCGTAATTCTCGTCGGAGAACGGGAAGAACGATACGGCACGATCGATTGCCGAGGCATATCCTTCAGGTGCATAGATCATCGCGTAATAACTAAGCGTCTCTTCCAAGCTATTGAATCCGCTTATGATTAGCATGCTGAACGATCCGGCCTCTTCCATGATCAAGTCGAAGCTCTTAACTTCGAAATGGGCAAAGTTGTATGCAGCTACGGCGTAGAGCAACTGGTTGCGGTCGACGGCTCCGGTCGGGTAGAGTAAGACCATGCGGTGTGGCGACTGCGGATGGTCGACGAACTGCCGCGCCGAGTCGGCTGCCGACAGCTGTCCGTACTCGTCAAGCCCGAAGCGCAGGTTCCACTTCATGCCCGTCATATTGCCCTGCACTAATTGGCGACCGCGCAGGATACCTTTGAGCATCTCGTTGGCCAGCTCCGTCACGTCGGCCGACGGATATTTCTCGACCAGTTTCTGCAAAGCGTCTTTGAAACCTGCTGCGTCGCCGGACTGCACGTAGGTGAGCGCCTCGACAAACATGAATTTAGGCATCAGCGTGGCCAGCGGATATGTCTCGCTGAAATGACGGTAGCTGCGTCGTACAAACAAAGTGTCGTTCGCCAGGTAGTGATTGTAGGTCGTTTCGTAGAGTGAATCCTGTACCCGGTCCATCATGCGGATGTTGTATTCGTAGTTGGGGTCGGCCACGGCTTTGGCATAGTCACTCTCAGGGAAGACTTGTATCAGTTTGTTCTTGTATTCCGTTTCCAACGGTTGGTCTTTGTACCGAAGCCCCATCAGATATGACTGGAAGTAATAATCCATCCGGTATTTGTTTTCCGGAAAACGACGCTCCAGTTCCCTGAATGTCTCGACCGAGAGTTGTTTGTTCTCTAACTTGTCCTTGTAGATCATACCCATGTTGAACAATCCGTCGGCAATGATGATGTTCGAGGCCTCCAAGTCTTCTTCCGAGAAAGGAATCTGTTGCAGATAATACTCACGCGATTTCGGGTCGGACGATAGCGAATCCATCACCATTTGCATCGAATCGACAGGCGCCTCGATCGGGTTGCCTTCCTCGTCGAACTGCATCCGGTTCTCTTCGTCTACGCGTCGGTTTTCAAGCGGTGAAGCCATGTTCATGACTTTATCGCGGCGACGCCAGTCATCCTGATTCACGCGTTTGCCCCATTTATTCTGGAACTGTGTCTTACCCTGTGCCACGGTTTGGTCATTGTAAAAATAGAATGCGCCCCCCCCCGAATTAACGGAGAGCGATTGAAGGTTGGCTTGCATATTCGGACGCTGGCCGAAATCGTTGCCTCTCCCCTCCTGCTCGGCGAGATAGCGTTCTCGTCGCGCATCTTCAGCTTCCTTCTTTTCTTTTTCTTTGACTTCCTCTATGATTTTATCGATCATCGCCAACCGTTCCGACTCCGGCAGTTTGGCCAACGCCTGCAAACTGTCTTGCAGATGCACCGCTTCGACATGTACCACTAGTTCGTCCAACGCTGCCGACAACAGTGCCACACGGTCATAGTCCTTATATTCTTTCCGGATGCCGCTCAGCGCACCGCTGAAACAAGGCTGTGCCTTTACATACTCTTTTTGGGCGAAATAGATATCGCCCAGTTTGATTTGGCAGATCGCGAGATCAAGTCCGCCCTGCGTACTCTTTTCGATACCGAGAGCGTAGTTCGTGATCGCGTTGGCCGTATCGCTGCGACTCATATAGGCATTTCCGATAGCGGTATAGACCTGATCGAGAAAATCCTTGTTTTTATCGCTCCGGGCCATGCGATTCAGGATCTTCAGCACTTGCGGGTAACGGCCGGGTGGAAGCACTTCGGCTTGCCGGATACGCGCTGCAAACACCATCTCGTACGGGGCGTTCGAAGAGGCTACCTTCCCGAAAGTCTGATAAGCAGCCTCGTTTTGCCCCAGTTCCGCCTGCAACTGTCCGAGCAGATAGCGCATGCGAGTACGTTGGCGACGATTTTTTTCTTTCCCTATTCCTTTCTGCAATTCCGGTACAGCTTCTTCAAACCGTCCGCTTTTCACGAGGTAATCGGCATAAACGCGGTCATATTCCCCTTGGTTCGATGCAGGAAAGCCGTTTTCTTTCAGACGCGCCAAGGCTGTTTCCGTCTCATAGAGCCATCCCAACTCGGCATAGCAGCGTGCCTGCCATATCCGTGCCGCAGCGACCATTTCTTTGTCCGTTTCATAGTGACGGGCGATGTAGGAGAATGTAGCCGAGGCTTGCAAAAAGTCAGCATTGTAAAACTGTCCCTGTGCGATGAGCATCCAGCAATGCTTCAGGAATGGATTGTATTCCTCTTTGTTTTGCAACGCCAGTTGTTTCGGATCGTTACGCCATCCTTCCCTGCGTGCCGGCTTTTTTCGGATAGAATGTTGTTTGATTGCCTTATTCCCTTTCTCTATCGCCCGATCGAACGGGCCGCCCGTCTCGTTTTTGTCCTTCGGTTTCGCACTGATGGGGTACAGGAAGATTCGTTCGGTATAATTTTCCTTGTAGTTGTTGTACATGTCGGCCAACTGTTCGTCAAATGAGGTCTTACCGTTGAAATACGTGTTGTATCGGGCAGTAAAAGCATGCCACCGGCGGCTGGCCACCGTGTTCTTCTTCGTACTGCACGCTCCCAGTAAAAGCAGTGCCGTCCCTACCCATAAAAAAATATCGTAATATCTTCTCACGTTTTCTGTCGCTGTCTATCCTGTCTGTAAAATAACTGATTTCTTTTCGGTTTATTGTTCCGTTATGCATAAACCCGTACAAAAGCGAAATTACGATCATTTCGGTGCATTGTCAACCGGATTCGCGTAAATGCCAAGAAAAATATTGAGCAACGTGCTGCGATCTCCTTCGAGTTGTTGTAGCATTGCGTTGCAGCGCTCTTCGAAAATCTTCTTTGCTTCAAGGGTGTAGCGGTCGGCGTAGGTCGATGTACCGCTGCGCATGTCATGAGCGATGTAATTGTTATCGTAGAGTTTGTAATGCGCGTAGATTTGCTTATCGATCAACGAGGCGACTCCTTTATAGAACTCGTTGGCATGGCGTTGGCCGGATGGGAGCTGTTCGTACGTGATCGGATTGCCGAGGCTGAGATGTACCCTTCCCTTAGGTTGCATGATGCCGGTGAGGATGCTGTTCAGGTCTTCATCCGGTTGTTTGACATATTTTTCGCCGCCTTGCGAGAGATACAGTTCACGTGTCTTGAGGATATCGCACGGTTCTATTTGATACGAAATCGCCATAGGGACAATATTCAATTCACCGACAGAGCGAGGTAAGTCGGATTTGTCACTCATGCAGAACATTTTGATCATCCCTTGGTCCGTTGCGTCATGACCGTCCTTCGTACGTCCGTTACGCTGTGCGATCCAGACTGATTCGCCTTTTTGCGTGAGGGTGTGGCGGATGTATTCCGAGAGGAGCATCGAATTCTTCAGAAAATCATGGAGGTTGCTGCTGCGTATCACTTTAAACATTTTGTTGGCACGCCCGATGTTTGTGACTAATGCTTCCTGCATCAGGTTGCTGCCGAAAGTGATCTCCGTCGTACGAAAGCCATTGATATGCAGAATATATTGGAGCAATGACGAGTCAAGCATGATGTCGCGGTGGTTGGAGACAAAAAGGTATGGCTTTCGGGGGTCAAGGTGAGCGAAACTGTTTTGAGTCAACCGGGTGATCGAGCGGCGAACGATTTGTTCGTTCACGTAATACATCACGTTGAGTTGAAACTCGTCCGTTGTCCGGATAGTTCGTATCATCTCCCGCACTTCTTCGACGTCTCTGTCCGGAAAGATATAACGTGCCAGCAGTTCGAAGTGTTCGCTTTCGGCAATGACTTGCATCGCTTCCGGTATTTCCGAAGTACAGAAAGGACGGATATCGTTGAATTTATGATGCATGGCTCGCCGTATGTTTGCGTTTATCAATGAATTTCACAGGTTTGCGGCTCATGTCCGGATAATTGATCCGTCGTATCTCGCCGGCTTCGGCGATCTCGATCTCCGGAGCTACCCGTATGCGAGCACGAAAGCGGTCTTTCAACTCTTTCGTCACGTCGAACGACGGTTGTCCGCGCAGTCCGATCCGGACGACAATACGGTCGTTACCGTACTCGTTATCGCTGACTTCCATCACATAGTTCTCGACGTAGGGCGTCTGATCCAGCACGTCGAAGACGGCGGGCGGGTAGAGTGTTGTGCCTTTGTACTTCACCATATGGTTACGCCGTCCGATGATAGGGCTTATACGCATGGTTGTCCGTCCACAGCGGCACGGCTCGCAGTGGAAGCGTGCCAGATCCCCCGTCTTAAAACGCAATAACGGCATTCCTTCCACGCCCAGTGTCGTCACCACTAATTCGCCTTCTTCGCCTTCTTCGACGGGTGCTCCTTTTTCGTCGACCAGTTCACAGATGATCAGTTCGGGATGATGATGTCCGCCGCATCCGCAATGACACTCGGTGAAAGTGGTGGCCATCTCGGTAGAAGCGTAAGTAGAATACAGTTCGATGTCCCACTTCTCGCGGATAGTTTGCCCTAACAAATTGAGAGAAAAATCCTGTTCGCGCAGGTTCTCACCGATGCAGACGGCTTTCCGCACGCTCGAACGGCGATAATCGATGCCGTGCTTCTCGGCATATTCGATGATACGCAGGATGAACGACGGCACGACGATGATCGTGTCAGGGCAGATACGCCGGATCGTGTCCCATTGCAGTTCGGGGATACCGTTCCCGACACGAACGATACCCGCGCCCAGCTTGCGTATGCCGAGGAAGTATGCCAATCCAGCCATGAATCGCTTGTCGATCGTTGTCATCAGCTGGAAGATGTCGCCCGGCTTGGCACCGGCACATTGAAAGGAGATTTGCTCGTTGTAAGCCAATCGCTCGAGGTCGGCATCCGTCATGGCAAACGTCACAGGGTCGCCAAGCGTCCCCGACGTGGTGATGTAGTCGATGATCTTATGCTGCGGCACGCAGATAAAGTCTTTGTTATACGTCTGAAGGTCGGATTTTTCGGTAAATGGAATCGCAGTCAGGTCTTTCAGGGTTCTGATTTTCTTTATGTCGATACGATATTGATTGAACATCCGCTGATAAAAAGTCGAATAATCGGACAGATAAGCTAAAGCAACCGCCAGTTTGGCTTCCTGAAACTGTTTGATGGTTGCGGCCGGTTGCGTTTCTATGCCGGGAGTGATGTTCATGCGTGCGACAAGTTATACAAATAGAGCCATGACTTCGTCTTTCGACAGTTGACGGTAAGTTGCCCGGTTACTTTCTCCCGTTGCTTTGGGAAAAGTCACTTCAAAATACTCCTCATCGTAAAACGAGAGTTTAGATTGCGTATCGGGATTACATTCCAAATAGCGAATATTGTTTATTTCTAAGTTCTTGCGTTCACAGATTTGACGGGCTAATGCATATCCTGCATACGTAACCGAAGTGCCGGGATTATCCTGATACAGTTCAGTGACAATGACCGTCTTTTTCCCTCCTTTATCTATGATTTTAAGACCGCATTTCGACACGACGTCCCACAGCCCATTAAATTCGAAGATTTCGTCGTAATATTTTTCGGGAACTTTCATGGCTTATATTCTTTTTCCTGAAGATTTTAAATAAGTAATCATTGTTTCGATCTCCCGGTATTTCGGCGTGTCGTCCGTAAAGACCGGAAAGAACGCACGGATTTCGTCGTAGACAGCGCGTGTCTTCTCCGCCATCCGCGGTTGCAGTTTCAGGTAGTCGACGGCTTGCACAAGCGCCATAAAATGGATGGCCATTACCTGATAGCCGTTCTCAATAACCGTTTTAGCCATCAAGGCTGCATTGGCACCCATGCTTACAATGTCTTGATTATCGTTGTTGTTCGGGATGCTGTGGATGTACATCGGGTTCGAGAGCGTCTGGCACTCGGCCGTTGTCGAGGTGGCCGTGAATTGTGCAGCTTGCAGGCCGTAGTTGAGTCCCAGTACGCCGAGATTCACGAACGGCGGCAAAATATCGTCGTTAATTCGATTATGAAACAGGTAGTTGAGTTGTCGCTCCGCCAGCATCGTCATTTTGGTCACGGCAATTTTTAACTTATCCATTTCGAACGAAATATAATCGCCGTGGAAGTTGCCTCCGTGATAGACGTATTGCGCCTCCGGATCTACGATCGGGTTGTCACAAGCTGAGTTCAGTTCATCGACGAGCACCTTCTCTGCGTAGGCCATCGTATCCCATATCGGACCTAATATTTGCGGCACGCAACGAAGCGAATAGTAAGCCTGTACCTTGTGTCCGAATACTTTCTCGGTATGCCGTTGAAACATTTCGATCTCGCGTTTACGCATCGCTTTGCTCCCGGCCGCCCACCGGCACATTGCACGTGCTATCTCCTGCTGCCCCTCGTGTCGCTTCGTCGCATTCAGTCCGGGCGACATCAGGTCATCGTATGATGATGCGATCTCATTCATCATCACCGAAGCGGCGATCGACCAATGTAGCAGCCTCTTGGCGTAAATCAGGTTCACCAGTCCGATCCCCGTCATGACCGAGGTGCCGTTCGTGGCCGACAACCCCTCCCGAATGTAAATATCGAGGGGAGAGAGTTTCTCTTTCTGCATCACTTCGGCCGTTGGCCGGCGCTTGCCTTCGTAGAAAACTTCACCTTCTCCGATCAGGGTCAGGGCAATATGTGCCAACTGCACAAGGTCGCCACTTGCTCCTACACTCCCGTGTTCGGGGATGAACGGGCAGATGTCGCGGTTGATAAACTCGGTCAGCAATCGCACGAGGTCTGTATGTATGCCGGAATAACCTTGTAAAAAGGTTGATAATCTTGCGATCATAGCCGCTTTCACGTAGATCGGATCCAATGGTTCGCCGGCTCCTGTCGAATGGCTTCGGATAATATTGTATTGCAGTTGTTTCAGACAATTGTCGTCCACGCGATATTGCGCCATCGGACCGAAACCGGTATTGATGCCGTAGATCACTTTGTCGGTCGAAAATTCACGTAAAAAAATGAAGCAACGTTCTACTTTTTGCAACGATTCTGCGGATAGTTTTAGATGACTCTGCCCCAACAGCAGTCTCTCCACGTCGTGTATTGAAAAACCCTTCTCTGATTGATACGTAACGGTTTTTTCCATGTCCATACATTCTCTAAAAAAGCATTTTGCACAAATGCATCCAACGCGTGGTCCCACTTGGGCTTGAACCAAGGACTCCCTGATTATGAGTCAGGTGCTCTAACCAACTGAGCTATGGGACCGATTCTTGGAAACGATGTTCAGAAATCGCGAGCAAAGGTAAGCGTTTTAATCGAAACCCGCAAATCTGTTTTTCACTTTCCCATAACAATTGATGACAATTAAACAGACATCAGGCATGGGAGAGAATGTATGGCTACCATATAGCCTCTCCAAATTGTCTGAGACGTCTCAAAAGCGGATCCAAGGGAGATCATTGAAATCTATCGCAAACGTTGGCTCATAGAGCTGCTCTTCAAATAGATCAAGCTGAACTTTCCATTGAAGATCTTCTATGGAGAGGGCGCCAATGCCATACAGATTCAGATTTGGACCACACTGGTTGCCAACCTCCTTTTGATGGTTATCCAGCGTAAGCTGACACGCGCGTAGAGTTTCTCAGGACTTGCCACATGATCGTATGTACTGATGTACTATCATATCTAACATCTCAAGCTTTTTTTGTACAATGTTATAGACAACAACAGCCCTAAGGTAACCCCAACAGATAGAACAAAGAGTGATATAAATATTCTCATCTTTGGTATCCCATATACAGATAGTACTGGAATTGCGATATAACTTGAGATTGGAAGGTAGGATAATATTTGAGTCATTTCAGTATCAGGGTTGCCTGCAACATACATCCCAAAATAAATAGTCAAGATAATTAGCATATTTCCTAATGGAATCAAAAATCTACCTGCTTTGCTACTTGACAAAGTTGCGATAATAGAGAATATAGCTCCATTTAGAAGAATACCCAAAAAGAAAAAGAGAGGGAATTCAATGCCAACAGTGTTATGGATGTTTATCTGAATAAAAGACATAAGTGTATCGATTGGGGACACACTAGAATCATAGTGCCCAATATAGTTTGCATCATACCAAATCAGAACCAAGAAGTATCCTGCATAAGCTATAATCCATATCGCAACCTGTAACAATGATGCAATACTCATTCCCAAAATCTTGCCTAAAACTAAATACTTTGGGTCTATATATATGGATAGAACTTCTGCTAATTTATTACTTTTTTCCTCTGCCATACTCCGAAGTAGGTTGTTGTTGTATAAGATAAGGGTCAGATTGCTTATATCCAGCTGCTAAAGACAGGAGAGTAGATAGTTCATCTAGTTGGATATTATGAGCATGAAAATCCCTACGACTGCAACGTTTTTCCACAACATCTTGAAAAGAATCCGCAATCATTATTGGAGGAGGGAGTCTGACCAGGGGAATTGACCGATATATAGAAAGCCCCACATTGTGCTGAAGATTTACGATATACTCATTATAGTGCCTCAGATGATCAGCCTTAGAAGAAAACAAGGCTTTATTATTTCTGGAAGAGATATGATATTCAATATCTAATGGTAGAATTGATTTAAACATAAGCTATGCAAATGGATGTGGATATTGATTAACAATTGCTTTCGTTGGATTAGGATGAAGGTTTCCTAACCATCGGATATTTTGTGATTGAGAAAGAGGAATCATTTTGGGGATAATAATCTTTGAGACAACTCCTAAATGCCGTACTTCGGGAAGGGTCAAATCTTTCCAGTATACTTTGTAGCCATGAGTATCCAGATACCCAACTAGTTGTTTTAAGAATAGACATGGCTCCTCTGAGAATGATTTTGTATAGTATACAGCATCGACCTTGGGAAAGTCTGTTTGCATTAGCTTCTCTACAATAGGAGAATCTTTCCAATTTGCATACAAATGCATATGATCTGGTAACTCTTGAACCCAATCAAAGTTATTACAATCAACTTTTTCAGAGGATCTAGCCCAATGAGACATTGTTCGAATAGAAACAGACTCATCAATTGATTTACAAATTGCACTTATCATGCTTGTGTTGCATGAAATCCCAAATCCTGCATATGGATATGACTTTCCAGAAATAACACACAATACGACTGGAATTTCGGGAAATCTAGATATATTCAAGAGCCTAATTCTTAATCCAACCTCAAGAATCCTATATATTCGATCTATAACCACCTTATTAACAGAGTTGTATATATTTATCTCTGTTGCACTCTGTAGGTTTGTATGCCACCAATACATTAGAGCA
This sequence comes from Tannerella forsythia, assembly GCF_001006485.1. Classification (GTDB taxonomy): domain Bacteria; phylum Bacteroidota; class Bacteroidia; order Bacteroidales; family Tannerellaceae; genus Tannerella; species Tannerella forsythia. The sequence goes on along the minus strand of NZ_JUET01000001.1, from coordinate 4,151 downwards.
TCTCTCTCAATGACCTCAAATATTCCTTTGATTGAAGCGACCTCCTTGTTTGTATAGAATGATAGCCCTGATGATATCGGATTTGTAAATAATGTAGAAGAATCCCTTTTTAAGGCTGTAAGAAATACTGTTTCTATTGGTAGATAGGTTTCTTCAGAAGTGTTTAGGCACAATGTCTTGGTATGAGGACTCTTCCATAGCATAATGAAAGATATCATCAAGGGTATATTCTCCATTAAGTAAACGGGATAACCATTCCCATAATACAATAGATCTCTTACCTTTGATCGCGACTCTCTCAGAACTCCCTCGAAACTGAATTCCCAAGCCATTGGGAGCAACATAAACCCTAATTCCTTCAACAAGCTTCGGGGCTTGAGGAAACTTTACATTTACATCCCAAAAGAATTCTTGAAGAATAACAGGCAATTTTTCTCTCAATAATAAATTCATAATAAGTCATTTAATATATTTCTTGGTTGGATATCTTTGTCTTCTATATTCTTTTTCCCAAAGCGATACTTGAAGATAAGTCGTATGCCTCGATTAAAGTATTCAACCCGATCGCTATACAGATCATTATAGGTATGGTATTCTTTCTGCTCTTTGATAGCTCGAGTAAATGGATTATCTACAGACAATGCAAGTGCAGATGTCCCCTCACCCCCAAAGAATCTCTCTATAGACAGGTTACTATACGTGTATGGGAGGCTATATCCCTGTAAGTGTATCTTTTTACTCTGAAGTGAACCAAAAAAATTGATCGCATAATATTTTCCCAAACGGCAATGAATGTTAACACTAAAATCCCACATCCAGCCCTTGTTGAAGATATCACTGTATCTAATATCTACATGCTGGACGTTAAGTCCAGAAGAGAACGATAAATCGCCCCTAAACAGTGAAAGATTGCCCCAAGCATTTGCACCATAGGATATATGCTTGGATAGATTCACTGGAGACATAACCAATTCTTCATTTTCCGGCCTCATGTAGAAAGCCACTGATCTTTTGCTATGCTCATGGAAGAGTGAGAATTTCAGAAAATTAGCCCCTAAAAACCTAGACAGACTGATCTCCATTTTGATCGGTTTGGCAGACTCCACGTTGGGATTTCCTGTGACATACAGGACTTCCGAAACATATTTCCTTCCTGTGATCTGCTCAGATAGAGAGGGACGACTAATGCGTTGCCCCACCCCTACAGATAGCTTAGTTCTAATGTCCAGGTCATAGGTAAGAGACGAATTAAGAAACCACCCGGAAGATTGCTGCTCGCATTGTCTCTCCCATCTCTCATATCGTAACCCTAAAATAGCGCTTAGTCGAGGAGACCATCTATGGGTAAACTCCAGATAGATCGATAGGATAGATTGTTGATTGATGAGCTCTGATAGACGACTTCCATGAAAAATCTGGCTTTTGGCCCACCGACCACCAGCAACCATCTGGGTTCGCCCCCCTATCGGAAGATTCAGGCTAATATCATTGAGCCATAGCATGAGAGATTGTTTATCCCTAATGTCCTGGCCATTTATCTCTAAGCGATTGGAGATAGGAGTATAGAGCAGTGAGGTGTACGCCTTGATGCTCCCAACTGGATTAAGTTTATATTCGTAACTGCTCAACAAGTTATAAACATCATTTCCACTTGTTAGTTTGGTCAGTTTTCCCTTATCCCGCTCTTTGAGGGTAGAGTATTGTGCAAAAAAACGAACACCAACATCAAACTTAGAGGGATTTCGGTGATAGCTAAGAGTGATACTTCCATTATAGAGCTGTGCAAGGCTGTTCCCTGTGGCTTCGCTTCGCCAAGTGATCGGAAAACGACCAGTACTTATCCAGCTTCTACTAGTTGAGATATGAGAATAGCCGATGAGACCGTATAGATTGGTATTTATACTCCAATTCTTACTGAGGGGAGAGAGCAATGTCATAGAGATATGGCTTCCCTTACTCCCTATACCAATATTTCCTGCCCCAGAGAAAGAGCTCATATGCTGGCGAGATGTAATAATATTTATTACTCCACCAATGCTCTCTGCAGCATACATAGCACTAGGCATTGTAGAAACTTCTATTCTCTGAATATCTGTAGGAGCAACGAGTGACAGCACTTGGCTGGAAGGAATCCCATAGAGCTCTTTGCCATCGATGAGTACCTTAATCTTGGAATTCCCCTGAATCATAGGCGTATTATTAGCACCAATTGTTACCAGGGGAGTCCTACGTAGGATATCAACAGTTGATATAGCGAATTTAGCCCCTTCATCATCAACAACTTTATATATAAGCGTATTGTCTTGATACCTATACTTCACCTTGGAAGCTGTCACTACTACTTCTGAGAGTAAGTAGCTCATGGAGAGTGTGTCTTTCCCAACACTCTTACTGTTCTGGGCGAAAGTAATCCCATCATTTGCTAACCATAGAGAAAGCATGTATAGTGTAAATATGCGGGCATACATAAAACACAATACTATGGGGTAATCTTAAGTCTATCAAATTCTATAGAAGGATTTTGCTTTATAGATAAAACATCTCCTACGGCTTTACCATACGCATTGATAATTTCAATCCTGTGGGGGAATACAATGCCATGTACCGATCGATAGTTTGAGAAGAACGTCTTACCAAGTACATTAACTGTCATCTTAATCAAATAACTCTTTTTCGAGATATAGACATCTGTCTCTCCTATGCCTCCCTTGTAGACTACTTTCATTCGATGACAAGGCTCCTCCTCGATCTTATCATCACCTTCCAACGTGATGGTCTGGACAGGCCCATTGATAGAGTCAGTACCGTACTCATAAATAGGCCCCAGCATCTGAGTATTCAGTAGCAAGAAAGTCGCACATTCTTGAGGAGACATCATCCTGACCTTAGATGATACAAAGCTATTTAAGCTCCAGCCCAAGCTGTCTCTTACATAGGTGAGGACTTGCCCACCTTGGAGGATCATCTGTTGGTAGAAGAAATGCTTAGGCACCAATATTGTTGTTTGAATAGATTCTACTCCATTCGAAAGTAGTTTCTGTTCGATCTGTATAGAATGTAGGCGATTGGCATGCTTCCCGAGAGCTGCAACATGCTTACTGACAATCTCAGACATATCTTCTGCTAAAGATGATGATGTCCAGTATAAGAGTGCAAGCACTATTGTTATAATGCGAATTATTGCTTTCATAATTTTACTTTTTGTAGTGTGTACCGAATAGGCGGCTGATTTAACCAATCCCATTCGGTACAGACGTTAAGACCTGGTTCACAGTTGCGTTATCTCAGCTCCTCCCGCACATCCATATGTGCCGAAAGTTCCGCAACACCCTCCCGCTGTTCCAAAGGTCCCAAAGGTTCCACAGCAACCAGGAGCGACTTCTGAGCCAACATCATCTGCAGTTACATTCAAGTCTGCAACACTAACAGCATCTTCATGAGAAACCCTAACAAAACTTAGATTTTGATCTAAATGTAACATAGCTTAAAATAATTTAGTTAAACATTCAATTCGCAACATCAATGAGATAACCACAATGACATAGAACTTTGTTGCAAAGATAGAGCAAAATCAATCTTATAGACAGTATTCTTTAGTCTCTTTCTGCTATATACAAAAGTATTTTTAAAGATACGTTATAGATATTTCTTGTCATTAACCGCCATAATAAGACCGTATATATATGCTCGGTATATGGCATGATGTATATTTTTAACTTTTAATTTTCTCATTATATTTGCTTTAATCGTTTTTATTCTAGAGGAAGAGATGTATAATCGATCTGATATTTCATGCTCCGTCAGTCCTTGAGACGAAAGAATTAGAATTTGCTGCTCCCTATTGTTCAGTGCTATCGGAACTTTCTGAATCCAATATCGAAGATTAGGATGCAAGCGGTAATATATTCCTGTATAGCAGTTTATAATGCGGGGGGGGGGGGGGGGCCCCCTAAATTTAGGGGTGGTGGATAAAGGCGGCCAAAATGGGGGGGGACTTTATCTTTCGTGAATTGATTGAAAAAAAATTATTTCTTCGCAACCTCGCAAAAAGCCTTAAAAGAATCTTTAATTTTTAATTTTAAATTTAAGTTCAAAAAACGGGTTCCTTAAATTACTAAAAAAAATTAAAAATCAATACTTTTCATTCTTTT